>CAWJZC010000018.1:0-228587 GCA_963847195.1 uncultured Chloroflexia bacterium
GCCGCTCCCCCTAATGCGCCAGCGATATGATACCGTCTTTACCTTATGCTCGGTGTAGGGAGAGGCAGCACAACATATGCAGCCCCGTAACCGGTGGCGGAGTGGTATTCAAGCCGCCTTGACAAGTTTGATCGTACTCGGTGGTATGTGGATTTCGCTTGCTTCTCATAACGGCTTCCCCGTCGTCATCGGTGCGGTTATCGCGCTGGTTTTCACCGTTGTAGCGAGCCTCAAATGGCGATAGTAAACGTCGGTCTATAGTCCATCTCATAAGCATTTACATCTTGGCTGTTCTGCTCTCAATTAATGGTCCTTTTCGGAACGTCCATCATGTTCGCTTATCTGTTTCCGCTACCGCTGTCGCTTTTTGCCTCAGAATTCGTCTCGGATGGTTTTGGACTGCATTTTGAGACGAAGAGGCGTCTCGATCCGTCATCACGAGGTCATGGGTAGACGACACCCACGTACACGATCTCTTTCGGCAGGCGGTTCGCGATAAACTCCTTCGCCGCATTGATGCTCTTATCGACAAACTCTGGATCATCGATGAACTCGCCAAAACTCGGTTCGCCGATGTATTCCAACAGATGGCTCTTCTCGGTGTCTCCCTCCCCGTAATACCAGAGATTGAGGCCGAGGACGCCAACGCCGATCGTTCGCAGTTGCTCCGCGAATGCGATTGCGTCGTCAGGGGGAAGATTCAATTCCCCTGATTCTTCCGCCCCACGGCTCCGAAAGCGATCCACCAGCGCGCGTATCTTCTCGCATTGCCGTTGGTCCGGGCGCACATGATCGAAATTCGGGATAACCAAGCGCATCCTAGTTGGTTGCTGTCCATCCATACGGCTCCCCTGACTCAAAATCTCAGCGATCGGCCGTCTCAAATATGGGCCAGGTCACCCATAGTAGCCAAACCCGAATCCAGTCACAACTGGGTCACAAGCCCAAATACGGTCCTATTTGAGACGCTCAGGCAGCCGCCGTTTTCCGCCTCGTCTCCCCAGTGTTTACGTTCTCACTACTCGTCTCTTTATCAGCGGCTCGATTCGCCTCGCCATCACTGACTTCTAAGATACGGAGTTCCCGTCGGTGTTCGATCATCCGCTCCTTGCGCCCGTTGGTGCGAGCTGAGCGTGCTCCATTCTCTCTCGCCAAACGACCCCTCTATGCGGAAACGGTCGCTGGGTATTATTGGGCAATTACCGACGCAGCACGCGCGCGTAGGCGGCGATTGCTGCCTCCTGCTCCGCCGTCTCGATCGAGCCGGGCCGCTGCGCGCGAACCTCGGTAATCGCCACTGCCGGGGAATCACCCTGCCAGACGCGGTAGCAGGCGAGGATCGTCCCTGTCCGCCCCAGCCCGGCGCCGCAATGCACGACGACGGGCAGCCCCGCACCAAGGAAGCCGTTAATGGCCTCCACCGTCGCCGCCGTTTGTGCTACCGTCGGCGCGGTAAAATCCACGAGCGGCAGATGTGCCGCCTGTAGTCCGTGTCGATCCAGAGTGGCGGCAGACAACGGCTCCTCGGTCAGGCTGACGACCGCCCGCACCCCGCGCGCGCGCAACGCGGCGAGCATTGCTTCCGTGCGCGGATATGCCATCCCCGCCAGCCGCCCATCGATCAGCCAGCTGAAGTTCGGCAGCGGAGCATCGGTCATGGCCCGTCATGCACTTTCTTCACCTGCTTCACGTCGGGCCATCTCGACCAACGCGTCGCGTATCCACAATCCGTGCTCCGCCGCCCGCGCCAGCAGCGACCCCATCCCGCCCCGCCGATACCAATCAGCACCTTCACCGCCGGTTCAAATTCTCTAACCACCCCAGACTTCGTCGCGGCTGTCGGGGGCGGGGTCGCCGCCGATCTCGATGGGGAGGTCCTCGCCCGTGAGCGACGCGCGGCGGTAGGTGGCGAGGGCATGGCGCACCTGCCCGACCTGCCGGATGCCCTCGGACGAGAGGCCGGTGAGGAAGGCGGTGCGGCGTTCCAGTTCCTCGCGGCACTCTTCCGCCGTCAGGCCGAGGCGGGGGCCCAGGGCGTCCGCGATATCGAAATGGGCGTGCGTGTCCGTCATCGGGTCCCAGCGCATGGCGGGGAGGATGCGCGGTACGCCGTCGCCGTCCGGTTCGAGGTAGTGCATCGTTGCCATCCGGCGATGGATGCGTCCGCCCATGCGCACGAGCCGGAGGATGATGACGAGCGTCATGTGTCCGAGTTGGCGCGTGGGAATGCCGACATCGTCGCGCAGTTGCTCAAGCACCCCCTCCACCGTGTCGTCGTGCATCGCGGTGAGCACGGTATAGCCCCGCTCCATCAGATCGAAACAGCGGCGGATGTTCGGCCCCCACATGTAGGAGGCGAGATGATCGGACCATTCATTGATGGCGATCACCGTCTCGTCCGGCGCGAGCCCCTCGTCCTCGAGGAAATCCCACGTCTCGTACCAACCGTGCGGGAAGTAGATCCAGTGCTCCTCCGGCACGAAATCGAGCATCGCGGTGAGCGTCGTCGTCTTGCCCGCGTCCTGCATCGGGTCCGCCGCGATCAGCACGGAGCCGCGCCGCTCGACGGTCAGCCAGCAGGTGGCGAGCAGGCGCGCGTCCATGCTGCCGGAGTCGAGAATCTGCACGACGGACATCGGGGTCGGCGGGTGCCACTTGCCGCCCCACCAGCCATAGGGGTTGTTGTATGTCGGCATTGCGGAGGTCCCTTCATCGGTCTGGCGCGGTCGAGGGTGGAAGCCGGAGGCCAGATCACACCGGATTGCTGCGGCCCGATTGTACCACGCGGCCCCGCGCCGAGGAGTGGCGCGGCGTGGCGACGCGGCGATGAATTCCATGACCGATGCGGCGCGTGGTATATCGACACGACACGCGCCGCAACATTCGTTACCAAAAGATCACCAAACTTTTGCAACATGTAGTTGACAAACGCGCGAGCGAAGGATAGGCTAAGGATGCTGCCGGTGCATCGCCTTTGTCGATGCTACGCTCCCCGGCACCGCCGATTGGCGTGCCGCAATGACGCGGCCGCGCAGGAACGAGGGAATGCGATGACCTTCGCGACGACGACTCTCCTGGGTGCGATTGCCGGCCTGACGATCTTCCTCGGCCTGCCAATCGCCCGTCTGAAAAACCTCCCACGCTCGTGGCGGGCGCTGCTCAACGCGACCGCCATCGGCATTCTCGTTTTTCTCCTCTGGGATGTCATCACCAAGGCAACCGAACCGATCCACACGGCGCTCGACGCGGCGAAAGAGGGCAGCGCGCGGACTTTCGCGACGCTACTGCTGCTCTTCATCATCGGATTCGGTGTCGGGCTGTTGAGCCTCGTCTATTTCGAGCGGCGGTTCATTCGTTCAACGGCGGTCGGTGGTCGGCTCCAGGGCGCGACACCGACGCAGTTGGCCCTGATGATCGCCGTCGGCATCGGCGTCCATAACTTCTCGGAGGGGCTCGCCATCGGGCAGGCATCGCGGTCGGACGCCATCGGGCTCGCGACGATCCTGATCGTCGGTTTCGGGCTCCACAACGCCACCGAGGGGTTCGGGATTGCCGCGCCGCTGGCTGCGGAAGGGGGGAGACCCTCATGGGCGTTCCTGGCGCTGGCGGGGCTGATCGGCGGCGGCCCGACCTTCGTCGGCACGATGCTCGGCTACAGTGTCAAGTCCGATGCCATTTTCGTCTTCTGCCTCGCCCTCGCCGCCGGGTCGATCTTCTATGTCGTCACCGAGTTGCTGAATGTCGGCCGCCGCTTCCAACTACGCGAACTGGCGATGTGGGGCGTGCTCCTCGGCTTCTTCGCCGCCTACGGTACCGATCTCCTCCTCACCTGGAGCGGCGCCTGAGCCCGACTGAACGGACGGGTTGACAAAGCGCCGATTGCCTCGTAGGATCGATCTCAATAAACGACGCGAGAGCGACGTTGAACCGGATGAGTAGCCGTCTCGCGCGGCACGCAGCGATCCCGATGGTTGGTGTGAATCGGGAAGCCGGCGCGGACGAGTGAATGGACCGGGGAGTCGCCCCACGAAACGCAGCGGTGCGGAGTAGTCGGGGCCGGAGTAGCGCCACCGTTACCACGGCGCAGGGTATCGGAAGCGATCGCTTCCCGTACTGACGAGCGGGATTGACCCTGACGAGTCAATCCAATTGGGGTGGCACCACGGAGCGTATTGAGCGCCTTCGTCCCTTTCAGGGATGGGGCGTTTTTGTTTGCCCGTGGGGCAGGCCCGTAGGAGCAGGGATCTATGGTGGTAACGAAACAGGCAGCAGGCAGCGCGCGGCAGGCAGCGGATCGTAGGGGCGCGGGCGCCCTTCGGGCAGGGCCAATCGCCCCCCCGCAGCACTACCACCCGTCGCTGGACGAGGTGCGCGCACTGGCGGGGGAGGGGAACCTCGTCCCCGTCTACCGGGAGATCATGGCGGACTTGGAGACGCCGGTGACGGCGTACCTGAAGGTGGCGCGGGGGCCGTATTCGTTCCTGCTGGAGAGCGTCGAGGGGGGCGAGCGGCTGGCGCGCTACTCCTTCATCGGCACCGACCCGTACCTCGTCGTCCGGCTCAACGACGGGACGCTGACGGCGACGCATCAGCGCGGCGACAAGCAGGTCTTCCCTTTCACTGATCCTCTGCAGGCATTGCAGGGCTTCCTCACGCCGTACACGCCCGTGCGCACGCCGGGCATGGACCTGCCGCGCTTCCTCGGCGGCGCGGTCGGCTACCTCGGCTACGAGTGCATCCGCTACTTCGAGCCGCGCGTGCCGATGGCCGCCGAGGACGTGCTGCATCTGCCGGATGCCGTCTTCATGCTCACCGATACGCTGCTCGTCTTCGATCATCTGCGCCGCCGGATCAAAGTCGTCTCGCATGTCCACACGGATACCGGCGACCTCGCCGCCGCCTATGACGAAGCGCTCGCACGCATCGACCGGCTCGTCGGCAAGTTGCGGCATGAAGTCGCGATCCCGCCGCACGGGAGCGCTGACAAAGGCGAGGCCGGGCCGGTGGGGAACTTCAGCCGCGCGGCGTACGAAGAAGCGGTCGAGCGGGCGAAGGAGTACATCGCGGCGGGCGACATCATCCAGTGCGTCCCGTCGCAACGCCTGACGGTGCCGACCAGCGCCGCGCCCTTCACGATCTACCGCGCCTTGCGGGCGATCAACCCCTCGCCGTACATGGTCTACTTCAACCTCGACGGCTTCCAGATCGTCGCGTCGTCGCCGGAATCGCTCGTCCGCAATGAGGGCGGCACGATCACGACCCACCCGCTCGCCGGGACGCGCCCGCGCGGCAAGACCGACGAGGACGATCGCGCGCTGGCGGAAGAACTCGCCACCGACGAGAAGGAGCGGGCGGAGCACATCATGCTCGTCGATCTCGGGCGCAACGACATTGGCCGGATCGCCGCGCCGGGCAGCGTGCGCGTCCCCTCGCTGATGCAGGTGGAGCGGTACAGCCACGTCATGCACCTCTGCTCCGAGGTGGAGGGACGGCTCAAGCCGGAGTACACGAGCCTCGACGCCTTGCGCGCCTGCTTCCCGATGGGCACCGCTTCGGGCGCGCCGAAGATTCGGGCGATGGAGATCATCGCGGAGTTGGAGCACGAGCGGCGCGGGCCGTACGCGGGCGCGCTCGGTTACGTCGGCTACGACGGCAATATGGACTTCGCCCTCGCCCTGCGCACGATGCCCGTCAAGGACGGTATCGCCTACCCGCAGGCGGGCGGCGGCGTCGTTGCGGACAGCAACCCGGAGGCGGAATACCACGAATGCCACCACAAGATGGGCGCCCTGCTCCGCGCCATCGAAATGGCCGAGGCGATGGAGGAGAGTAACGAGTAATGAGTAGCGAGGAGGGCCGAATCGCTTGTTACTCGCTACTCGCTACCGACCGAACGGAGTGAGCGCATGATCGTGCTGATCGACAACTACGACTCGTTTACGTACAACCTCTACCAGTACCTCTGCGAACTCGGCGCGGAGGTGGCGGTCGTGCGCAACGACGCGGCGACGGTGGCGGAGATCGTCGCGATGGCGCCGGAGCGGGTAGTGCTCTCGCCCGGTCCATGCACGCCGAAGGAAGCGGGCATCTGCGTGCCGCTCATCCACGCGCTGGCGGGGCGGGTGCCGCTGCTCGGCGTCTGCCTCGGCCACCAGGCGATCGGCGCGGCCTATGGCGGCGCGGTCGTCCGCGCGCCGACCTTAATGCATGGCAAAGTGAGCGCGGTTCACCATACCGGGCAGGGCGTCTTCCGGGGCTTGCCTTCGCCGTTTACCGCCATCCGCTACCACTCGCTCGTCGTCGCGCGCGAGACCCTGCCGGACGTGCTCGAAGTGACGGCGGAGACGGCGGAAGGTCTCGTGATGGGTTTCCGCCACCGGGACATCCCCAGTCTCGAAGGCGTGCAATTCCACCCGGAGAGCATCCTCACCGAGCATGGGCATCAGTTGCTGGCGAATTTCCTCAGTGGCCCGAACCCCCCAGCCCCCTTCCCCACCGGGGAAGGGGGAGCCGGACGGGGATACGATCATGCACGTGATGGCGCGGAGGTGCTGGCACATGCGTACTGATACGGATGGAGCGATGTGCGATCAACGAATCAGGCGCGATGCCCACGCTGAGTCACCCCTTCCCTCGGAGGGAAGGGGACGGGGGATAGGAACATGAGCAGTAGCGCACCGGAGCCGACAATCCGCGACGCGATTGCGCGGGTGGTGGAGGGGCAAATCCTGACGCGGCCGGAAGCGGCGCAGGTGATGGATCAAATCATGGCGGGGGAGGCGACGCCCGCGCAGATCGGCGCATTCCTCACCGCGCTGCGCATCCGGGGCGAGACGGAGGGCGAGATCGCCGGGTTCGCCGAGACGATGCGTCGCCACGCGCGCCGGGTGACGCTCGACGACGATACGCGCGTCGTCGATGTTGTCGGCACGGGCGGGGATGGCAGCGGCACCTTCAATATCAGCACGACCTCCGCCTTCGTCGTAGCGGGGGCGGGCGTGGCGGTCGCCAAGCACGGCAACCGGGCGATGACCTCCCGTTGCGGCAGCGCGGACGTGCTCGAAGGATTGGGCGTCGTGATCGAGCAGACACCGGAGCAGGTGGCGCGCTGCGTGCGCGAGGTCGGGTTCGGCTTCATGTTCGCGCAGGCGTTTCACCCCGCGATGCGGCACGCAGGCCCGGTGCGGCGCGACATCGGCATCCGCACCGTCTTCAATCTGCTCGGCCCGCTCACCAACCCCGCCCGTGCGCCGTACGAGTTGATGGGCGTCGGCGACGCGGCGCTGGCGGCGAAATTGGCGCGCGTCTTCGCCCTCCTCGGCGTGCGGCACGCCCTCGTCGTGCATGGGCAGGAGGGGCTGGATGAGATCAGTATCTCCGGCCCCACGACCGTGCATGAAGTCCATGTTGACCGCGATGTCGTGACGTACGAGATTACCCCGGAGCAGTTCGGGATGGCGCGCGCCTCGCCGATGGCGATCCGGGGCGGCAGCGTGGCGGAGAACGTCACGATCACCCAGCGCGTACTGGGGGGCGAGCCGGGTCCGACGCGCGATGTCGTGCTCCTCAACACCGCCGCCGCCCTCGTCGCCGCCGAGGCGGTCGCCAACTTCGAGGAGGGCATCGTCCAGGCGGCGGCGAGTATCGACAGCGGCCGCGCGGCAGCGGCGCTGGACTCCTTCGTCACCCTCACGCAGGAGTTCGCGGTGGTGCGTGAGTTGGCGGTGACGTAAGGGAACCTCACCCCCTGCCCCCTCTCCTTTGCTGACAAGCAAAGGAGAGGGGGAGCGAGAGGGGGAAAGCAGGAGTAATGTAGGGGCGCATCGCATGCGCCCTCCGGTTCCCCCTCCCTCCGAGGGAGGGGGCTAGGGGGTAGGAAAATGACCGCAACAGAGCAAAGGATGAAACCGATCACCGGCACGGAGGTGAAGCCGCGCGTCCTCAGCGGTATCCAGCCGAGCGGGCAGTTGCATCTCGGCAACTACCTGGGGGCGATCCGGCGATGGGTGGCGATGCAGGACCAGTGGGACAATCTCTACTGCATCGTCGATCTGCACGCGATCACCGTGCCGCAGGACCCGGCCGCGCTCCGGGCGGCGACCTACGAACTCGCCGCCGTCTTCCTCGCGGCGGGGCTCGACCCGGCGCGCTGCGCGCTCTTCGCGCAGAGCCATGTGGCGGCGCACGCGGAGCTGGCCTGGCTCCTCAACTGCGTGACGCCGCTCGGCTGGCTGGAGCGGATGACGCAGTACAAGGACAAGGCGGGCGATCAGCGCGAGCGCTCCTCGCTCGGCCTCCTCGCCTATCCGTGCCTGATGGCGGCGGACATCCTCCTCTACCACGCCGATGGTGTGCCGGTCGGGGAGGATCAGAAGCAGCATGTCGAACTGACGCGCGACATCGCGGAGCGGTTCAACCGCCTCTACGGCCCGACCTTCACGGTCCCGGAGCCGTGGATCGGCGAGGCGGCCGCCCGCGTGATGGGGCTGGACGAGCCGACGCGGAAGATGAGCAAGAGCGCGACGGGCCGCTACCACGCGGTCTTTCTCACCGACACGCCCGATCAGATCTGGGACAAGGTGAAGCGCGCGACGACCGACAGCACCGGCACGATCGTCTTCGACGAGAGCCGCCCCGGCATCTTCAACCTCCTGACGATCTATCAGGCATTCACCGGCGAGTCGCGCGAGACGATCGAGGGGCGGTTCGCGGGGCAGGGGTACGGCGCCTTCAAGCGGGCGCTGGCGGACGCCATCATCGGCGAGCTGGAGCCCTTGCAGAAGCGGTACGCCGAGATCACCGCCGAGCCGGGCTACGTCGAGCGTATCCTGAAAGAGGGCGCGGATCGCGTGCGCCCCACCGCCGAGAAAACGCTCTCTGACGCCAAGCGTGGCATGGGCTTCCTCTGAGTAGCGGGTAGCGAGTAACGAGTAGTGAGGGGATGGGCTTCTGTCTTGTTACCCGCTACTCCCTCCTTATTGCTTGTTACTTGTTACTCGTCGCGGTACACTATCGGGACGGGGGAAATTCGCACCCCGTTTGTGGTATGCGCGACAGAATGAAGGTCACGATTATGGCAGTGAAGACGGCGAAGGGGAAAGGCGCTGCGTCGGCGTCGCAGGTTCCGGCGGCTACGCTGGACCGGATTGCCCAGGAAATCGCGGCACGCCGCCGCCCCATGACGCTCGCGGAACTCTTGGAACTCACGCAGCAGTAAGCAGTAGCAGTGAGCGGTGGGCAGTGGGCAGTGGATGGAGCGATCCGATCCTTCTGCCTACTGCCCACGCCCACTCAGGAGGAACGAATGGCACAAACAATCGATGCTGAGGCTTCGGCGATCTCCTTCGCGGGGAATGCGGCGCAGCAGGCGCTGGCGCGGGAGATGCTGCTGGTGATGCAGTCCCAAGGCCGTTTCTTCGCGACGGGGCTGCCCGTCCGACAGCCGCTCGCCGCGCTCGTCGAGTACGCGACGGCGCGCAAGCTGGTATCGAAGGATGCCGCGAAGGCGGTCGAGGCGGCCGTCCGCGCGAACCCGACGATCTTCGCGCTTGAAGGCGAGGGCGCGGACCTCACGGTCGTCACGACGCGCGAGGGCGTCGCGCCGGGCATCGCCCTGGAGGGCATGTCGCACAGTTTCGCCCACCGTCTGACGGAGCCGACCGCCGCGCCGCCGGCGGAACCGAAGGCGCGCGCGGAGCGCCCGCTCATCAACACCAATTGGTACAACGAGATCGTCGTCCCGGCGGACGCGGAGGACGAGGAAGAGGATGAGCAGGACGCGATGCCGTCCGCCATCACCGAACTGTTCGCCGCGCACCAGGAGGCCGTCGCGGAGCCGCCGCTGGACAGCGCCGTCGCGCCCGCCGAGGCGGAGGCGGAGACTGCCGCCGAACTCGAAGAGGTCGTCGCCGCCGCCACCGATCCCTCGACACCCGCCGGGGCATTGGAGCAGGCGCTGGCGAGCGACCCGCGCTTCGTCGCCTTCGGGCCCGAATATTTCCTGCGCGACATGGTAGAAAGCTACGGCCGCAACGACACGCGCCGGATCAGCGACTACATCAAGGAGCGGGGCGAACCGCTCTCCGATGTCGATCTCCTGCTCGATGTCTACGGCAAGCGCCGCACCGACACGGACTTCCAGACGACATGTTTCTCGCTCAATACGCACCTCGCGACGGAGAAGGATTTCGAGTTCGTCGGCACTGCCGAGCGCCGCTTGTGGAGCGTCGAGGGCTTGCCGACAATCGGCTCCGAGAAGCGCAAGGCGGCGGACATCGGGCAGGACTACCGCGTGCTGCTCGAGTATCCGACCCCGGCGGAGGAGCAGTTCGGCGAGGCGGAGGAGTACGTCGAGCATATCCTGACGCAGTACGAGTACGAGTACGGCGTCCTACCGCTCGATGGCGATCTGGCGCGCTTCTTCCCGCAGGCGTATGTGAGTGGGCAGCGCGCGGCGGTCGTCACCTTCGAGGCGCCGCAGCACTACCTGACCTTTAATGTGGAGATCCGCTACCCCACCGGCAACCGGGGCGGCTTCCTCAGCGGCTTCAGCACCTTCTTCCACGAAAACCTCGTGCCCGGCGCGCTCTTCACCATCGAGCGCGGCGATACGGCGGGGACGTATCGCATCCAGTACCTGCAGGTGAGCGCGCAGGAGCGACGGCTCTTGCAGGTGGATGAGAAGAAGGGCCGCTTCACCTTCAAGCCCGTCACCTTCTACTGCACCGCGCTGGACCAGATGCTCCTGAGCGAGAACCGGTTCCCGCGCCTCGCGCAGGCGAAGCCGCTCGACGCGCGCGACCGCCGCGTGCTGGCGAAGGTCGTCGCCGCCGCCTTCGAGCGCGGCGGCGAGAATGTCGGGGAGGCGAGCGCGCCGCGCTACCTCGCCGAGTTCGACGATCTCTTCGTCCTGACCAATATCGAACGCCCGACCCCGACGGAAGCCCTCCGCGCCATCCTTACCTCCGGCGCCAACGGCTTCTCCGAGGAGGACGGCCTCTCCTATTACTCGCCTTCGGCGTAGCGAGGACTGAGGACTGAGGACTGAGGAGCTGAGAAGGGACATCCCTACTCAGTCCTCAGTCCTCAGTCCTCAGTCCTTCCAAGGGACTTGGCATGGAAGACAAAGAGCGCGACGCACGGATCGATGCGGACGTGGCGTTTCTGGAAGAATTGGAAGCACTTGAGGCGGGCGAACTGGATGACGAACCGCTCGATCTGGATGCGGACGTTGCCCTGGAACCCGCCGATGAGCCGCGCGGGGACATTGCGGCACGGCTGCGGGATCCGGACCTGAAATTCGGCTCCCTCCGCTTCATCTCCGGCCTGACGCGCGGCGAGTCCGGCGTGGTGCGCGAGACGTGGCCGACGCTGCCCGTCGAACGGCGGCGGCGGCTCGTGCGGGCGATGGCCGACCTCGCGGAACTGACCGTCGAACTCGACTTCGCCCGCGTCCTGCGCATCGCCATGCGCGACCGCGACGCGGAGGTGCGCGTCCGCGCCATCGAGGCGCTCTGGGAGCATGAATCGCCGGAATACCTCGTCGCGCTCCTCGATACCTTGCAGCAGGACGAATCCGCCGAGGTGCGGGCGGCGGCGGCGAAGGCGCTCGGCCCCTTCGCGGTGCGCGCCGTGCTCGGCAGCCTCGCCGAACCGCTTACGGTCCGGCTGCATGACGATCTCCTGCGCACCGCCCAGGAGATGCGCGAGCCGATCGAGGTGCGCCGCCCGGCGGTCGAATCGCTCGGCCCGTTCAACGACGAGCCGGTCGCCACGCTGATCACCGCCCTCTACGACCGGGGCGATGTGCCCGACCGCGTCAGCGCCCTCTTCGCGATGGGCCGCAGTTATAACGTCCGCTGGCTCGCCACGCTGCTGGACGAGATTCAGGCGGAGGAGAACGAGGTCCGTTTCGAGGCGGCCCGCGCCCTCGGCGAACTCGGCCAGTCGGAGGCGGTGCCGGAGTTGATCGGCCGGTTGGAGGATGAAGACCGCGCCGTGCGCATCGCGGCGATCATCGCCCTCGGCCAGATCGGCAGCCGCGCCGCGACCAGCGCCCTCCGCGAGCACCGCGCCGACGAGGACGACGAGGAGTGGACCGACGCCATCGACGCCGCCCTCGCCGAAGCCGCCTACGCCGATCAACCGCTCTTCCCGCTCTGATGCAGCGGTAGCGAGGAGCGAGTAACGAGACGAGCGGCGGAATCCCTCGTGACTCGCTCCTCGCTGCTACTGGTTACTGATAGGGTGCGGGATCGGGCAGACCGGCCTCGGCGAAGCCCTTGCGGCGGAGGAGGCAGGCGTCGCACCGGCCGCAGGCGGCGCCGTCCGGCGCGGGGTCGTAGCAGGTGATCGTCTCGCCGTAATCGACGCCGAGCGCCAGCCCGCGCCGGATGATCTCCGCCTTCGTCAGCGCGATCAGCGGCGTGTGGATCGTCAATCGCTGCGTCCCCTCGACGCCCGCTTTCGTGGCGAGGTTCGCCATCCGCTCGTACGCGGCGATGTACTCCGGTCGGCAATCCGGGTAGCCGCTGTAATCCAGGGCGTTGACGCCGATGAAGATGTCCTGCGCCCCGAGTACCTCCGCCCAGGCGAGCGCGAAGGAGAGGAAGATCGTATTGCGCGCCGGGACATAGGTGATCGGGATGCCGTGACCCATATCGTCGAGAGCTGCGCCCCTTCGGTACCGCGATCTCCGCCGTCAATGCCGATCCGCCGAAGCGCTGCAAGTCGAACTCGACGATGACATGCTCCGCGACGCCGGCACGCGCCGCGATCCGCTGGGCCGCCGCGATCTCCTGCTGGTGCCGCTGGCCGTAGCGGAAGGTAAGCGCGTGGACGTCAAATCCCTCGCGCTGCGCGATCGCCAGCGTCGTCGTCGAATCAAGACCGCCGCTGAGCAGCACCACGGCCTTCTTCTCGTCGCTCTGCATATCGCTGCCTCTCCTCCATGCGACCCCGCGCTCGTCGCGCATCGAAGCAAGAAGCCAATCTACCAATGGCGGCCGTGCCCGTCCAGGGGATACACAGGCTAACGGCGTAGTAGCAACGCACGTTGCATCCTGCCGTGTGACGGACGGAACTGAGTGGCACAGACTGTGTTCTGGCACCCGTGTTGCGCCTTTCGGGGTCGTGACTTGTCGCACGTCCCCGATGAAGGAGTTCACGATGGCGCAGACGCAGACCACGCAGCAGGACCCGAAGACGCAGGAGCCGCGCCCCCCGTTCCCCGAACAGCAGCAGGAACATCCCGGCCTCGAATCGCGGATGGACCCCAAGCCGGATTACGGCGAGCAGTCGTATAAGGGGTTCGGGCGACTCGCGGGCAAGGCGGCCATCGTCACCGGCGGCGACAGCGGTATCGGGCGGGCCGTCGCCCTCGCCTTCGCGCGCGAGGGTGCGGACGTCCTCATCTCGTATCTCAATGAAGAGACCGGACGCCCAAGAGACGATGCGCGTCGTGCAAGAGGCGGGGCGCACGGCGGTCGCCATGCCGGGCGACATCGGGGACGAGGCGCATTGTCGGCAGATCATCCAGCGGGCGGTGCAAGAGTTCGGCAAGCTGGACATCCTCGTCAACAATGCCGCGTTTCAGATGAGCCACGAGGGCATCCACGACCTCTCCTCCGAGGAGTGGGATCACACCTTCAAGACGAACATCTACGCCATGTTCTACCTCTGCAAAGCCGCATTGCCGCACATGCAGCCGGGTGGCACGATTATCAATACCGCCTCTATCCAGGCATACAAACCCTCGCCGTCGCTTCTCGCCTACGCGGCGACCAAGGGCGCGATCGTCACTTTCTCCAAGGCGCTGGCCGAGTCGGTCGCGCGGCAGGGAGTGCGGGTCAATGTCGTCGCGCCGGGGCCGATCTGGACGCCGCTGATCGTCTCGACGATGCCCCCGGAGCAGACCAAGGAGTTCGGCAAGCAGACGCCGATGCAACGGGCCGGGCAACCGGCGGAACTGGCCCCCGCGTATGTCTTCCTCGCCTCGCAGGAGTCGAGCTATATCACCGGTGAGGTAATCGGCGTGACGGGCGGCATGCCGCTGCCCTAGTGGCCCGCGGCGAAAGGAGGAACGCATGGCGAGGCGAACGCGTCCGGCAAACGACATCGAGGAGAGAGAGGAGCGGACACCCGAAATCGACCCGCAATGGGCGCAGCAGGCGTTGCGGGACGCCGAGGCCGCTTTCGGGGAGGATGGCAATTGGGGCATAGTCCAGGCCGAGGAATCGGAGCGATCCGAGGGGAGCGGCAATGGATGTCGCGCGGCGGCGAGCGGGCTTCTGGCGGGATTGGCGGGCGTTGCCGCGATGACGGTGGCGGAAAAGGTCGAGCAACGCATTACGCATCGGCCCAACTCATTCGTGCCCGCCCACGTCCTGGAACGGTTACTCCGCCAGCCGCACAAGCCGGACGCCGAGCGGCGCTGGATGAACTGGGCGATGCACTGGGGCCAGGGAGCGCTGCTCGGCGCGGTGCGCGGGATGATGGCCGCGCGTGGGCTGCGCGGCCCGGTCGGCTCCTTCCTCTTCATGAACCTGCGCCTGCTCAACGACCAGACGCTGGAGAACGCGACGCGTGTCGGCGCGCCGCCGTGGACATGGCCGGTGGACGAGCAGAGTCATCGATCTGCTGCATAAAGGGATCTATGCCTTCGCCGCCGGTGCGGTGGCCGACCGGCTGATCGCGGGCCCGGCCGGCATCCCCGCCCGCGCGCCTGCCGTGGGCGAGGCGGTAGCGCCGATGGGCGCGGCATCACCGGCGGGCGGCGTCCGGCGTACCGTCTGGTCTGGGGTGATGCTCGGCCTCGGGATCGCCGGGACGCTCGACGAGGTGGTTCTCCATCAACTCCTCCATTGGCACCACTTCTACGATCGCTCGACGCCCGCCGTGGGGCTTATCTCCGACGGACTCTTCCACATCACCGCAACCGTGTTCCTGCTCCTCGGGATGTATCGGCTGGGGCAGCACCGAGGCAATCCGTACACCGGGTGGCGCCGGTACTTCTGGGCGGGCGTCCTGCTCGGTATCGGTGGGTTTAACCTGTACGACGGCATCATCCAGCACAAAGTGCTCCGGCTCCATCAGGTGCGACCGGGTGTGGCGAACGAATTGCCCTATGACCTCACGTTCATCGGTATCGCCTCGCGATCTTCATCGCCGGCGTTGGCCTCCTGCGCGCGGCGGCGTCCTCCGCCGCCGCTTCGCGAGGCAGCGCGATCCGCTAACCGGCACGATGCGGGTACGAGCCGCGAATACGGGAAGAATGAAGGAGAAGAAAATAGCAACATGATCGAAGTCCCGCGCCAGAGTTTGCAGGCCCTGCTCCAACTGCTGGCCGCGCATCGGCACGCTGTGGCCGGTGGCGCAATGGCGGGGTGCAGCGCGGCCAATTCCTCGACGGCGCGGCGGGCGGACCGCCAATCCGGCGTGCAGTAGGCGGGCGGACCATGCACCGACTGCGGCTTGAGCAGCGCGGCAATCGCCGATTCCTGCCTGGTCGTCACGAACGAAATACACATTGCCGCGCAGGCCGAGGGAGTCGCTCGTCACGTTCGTGACGACAGTGATGTTCCAGAACCTCTCGACGGTCGTAGCGCGGATACTGATGCGACACGCGGCCGCGTCAGAGCTACGGAATAATCACCGCGTCGGCGGCGATAGCCCGGCCCGCTACCCCGGACGCGGAGATTGCGCGGACAGCGTAGCGGCGCGGGCCGGTCGGCGGGGCGGTATCCACCCACAGCGCACTGCGGAGCGGGGTCGGGGAGATGACGACATCGGGCTCTCCGTCACCGAGCAGTGTCACCTCGTACGAGAAGAACGACGGGTCCCGGTTCGGCTCCCAGCGGAGGATGACAATTGCCATCCTCCACCGTCGCCGTGCACCGGCGCGGCGTGGGCGGGGCCACCGGAGAATACGGCGTGATCCAGTAGAGCAGCGTCGTGAAGGGCGCGATGGTGAAGCGGTCGCGGAATGTGCCGTCCGCGAGGGCGACGCCCTGCCGGATGGGTGCAAAGAGCGTCAGTTCCTGCGCCTGCCGGATCGTCCGGGCGGTGGTCGGATCGGGCGCGGGGGGCGAGAGCCGCCCGCCCGCCGCCGTGTAGGCATTGGAGCGTGTCGCGTCGATCTGGAAGCGGGCGATATTGACCGTCTGCCACGGGATGTCGCGCATCGTGTAGTCCACCATCCGGGATTGCGCGCTCGCGCGATCGGTCGGATAGACGGAGAAGAGCGCGCCGATCTGTTCGTCCGCGACGGTTAGCAGATGGAAGAGGTCGGTCGCCGGGTAGCACCGCTCGTCCCCGGTGATCGCCGTGCCGTGCCGGTCGCCGAGCAGACGCAGCAGTTCGTAGAAGTGGTAGACGGGCAGTTTGAAGAGGTCGGCGGCGCCGGCCGTCGCGCCGTGTGTCATCAATGAGCGGCGGCCATCGAACGGTGCCTGGACAAGTTGCAGGTTCGCATCGTCCGCCGCCGCGTGGAAGCGCAGGCCACTGTCGCGGTACCGGCGCGTCAGCGTGTCGTGGGCGATCATTGTGCTGGCAAGCCAGGCCGGGAAGCGCTCGGTCATGCGCGGCTCGTAGGGGATGTCGAAGCCGACTTTCATATCCGCCTCATTGTTGATGAGCGGCAAGCCCGTCGCACCGCTCCGGGATGAGCGCCAGCGCCATGCGCGCCGTCTCGTCGGCGGCAGCGACGAGATCGCCGAGGGCGGGCTCGACATCGCCTTGCGGCGGGATTGACCCACGTCCCTTTCTCGTGGAAGGAGAGGAAGTCGCACTGCACACCCGGCTCGTCATGCAGGAACTGGAGGAAGCGGCGCATCAGCGGCGCGCCCGCCGCTTGGGCCGTCGCTGGCGGGCAGGTAGGCGAGGGCGGGGCCACCGAGACGGATCGGGTAGCCGCTCGCACGCACGGCGTCCGAGGTGGCGCGGTACAAATCCAGGTAGCGGTCGAATGTGCCCTGCCAGAAGACGGGGATATTCGGCTCGTTCCAGACCTCGAACCACCAGGTGCGGATCGCCTCCGGCCCGAAGCGCGGGTCCGCCACCAGTGCATCGAGGAAGGCGCGCACGCAGCGCCTGCCACCCATCGAACGACGCGGGCGGCAGCGTCGGCGACGGCGACACGTCGGGCGGGAAGAAACTCAGTTGCACGAAGGGGATCAGCCCGCGCGATGTCAGGGCTTCGAGCGCGGCGAACGTGGCGGGGAGAAGCGCGGAGTTCGGCGTTCGGCGTTCGCGACTTCGAACCCCGAACTCCGAACCCTCCGTCGGGGTCGTCTTCTCCAGCGTGCCGCTATTGAGCGCGCCGAAGAAGCGGACGGCGGTGAATGCGCCCGGCGAGGCGGCGAGGTTGTCCAGCAGGCCGGTGAAGGAGGGGTCGGCCAGCCAGTCCACATCGAAGACGCCGACCATGCTGAACTCGTCCGTGCGGAACGGCGCGTCCCGCGTCGGCTGCGCGGAGACGGTCAGCGTCACCTCGTCGCTTGTCGCCTGCTGTTCACCATCGACTGCCGACGTCCCACACGCGGCGAGGAGGGCGCCGACTGCGGATGCGGCGGCGTTGATGAGCAGGGCGCGGCGGGTCAGGCGTGTCGTGTCCATACCTTTGATTGTATACATTCGGGCGAGGTTCCCTACCTGCTGCTCGCTACCGGCAGCATGACGGTGAAGGTGCTGCCGGCGCCGGGGGCGCTCTCCAGCGTCAGGGTGCCGCCCATCAGCTCGGCGAGGCGGCGGGAGAGGGCGAGGCCGAGGCCGGTGCCGCTCTGGGCGCGGGCGTAGCCCGTCTCGACGCGGCGGAAGGGCTCGAAGATGACGGCGGCGTGCTCGGGCGCGATGCCGATGCCCGTGTCCCGCACGGCGATGGCAACCGCCGTTTCCGTCGCGGTCGCGGAGATGGTGATTGCCCCGCCCTCGGGCGTGAACTTGTGCGCGTTGGTGAGCAGGTTGAGGATCACCTGCTGCAATCGCGCGGCGTCCGCCCGGACGGGCGGCATGTCCGGCGGGAGGGCGAGATGGAGCGCCTGCCGTTTGGAGGCGACGAGCGGCGCGATGATGCGCTCGCACCGCGCGACGATTTCGGGCGCGGAGACGCGCTCCTGGGCGATCGTCATGTGGCCGGAGGCGGCGCGCGCCATGTCCAGCAGGCCGTTCACCTGATCGAGCAGCAGGCGGCCGCTGATGACGATATCGCGCGCCACATCGCGCAGTTCATCGCCCTCCGCGATCACGCCGTCCTCGATCAACTCGCCGAAGCCGAGGATCGCGTTCAGGGGCGTGCGCAGTTCGTGGGAGAGGGAGGCGAGAAAATCGTCCTTGTGGCGATTGGCATCCTCCAACTGCGCCACTTGCGCCTTCACCTGCCGGAGCAGGCGGTCCTTGGTGATCGCCAGGCCAGCCTGCTCGGCGACCAGCCCGAGCGTGGCGATCGCTTGCGTGTCGAACGGCGGCGTCTCGCCCCGCACGCCCACGCCGAGAATGCCGACAATCTCCCCGGCGGCGCGGATCGGCAGGAAGGCTTTGGTGTGATAGCCCCGCGCGACGGTCGCCGTATGCAGCGGCGCGGGCGGAGCGGTGGCGATATCTTCGATCAGCGGCGCGTGCAGGTGGTGAACCGCCGCGATCATGCGGGGCGTCGCCGCGCCGTCCGCGTAGGTGGCGTAGAGCGCGGTGCGGATCGCCGCGTCATCCTCCGGCGTGCGCGAGGCATAGGCGGCGAGCGTCAGACGCGCGTCATCGAACATCACGACGCGGGCATCGTCCGCCCATTGCGCGGTCAGGTCCGCAAGCGCCTGCAAAATCTCCGGGCCGTCGGCGGCGGAGTTGCAGGCTTGGGCGACCGCCGCGACGTACGCCTTGTCCCGCTCGCGCCGCGTGCCCGCCCGTACCTGCGCCATCAGTTCGTGTTCGAGCGCCTTACGCTCGGTGATGTCCTTGACGACGGCGAGGGTGCCGGTGATCCGCCCCCGCTCGTACCAGGGGGAGATGGAGGTCAGGACGTTCAGTCGCCGGCCATCCTTGTGGGTGCGCACCGCCTCGACATTGACGAAGCTCTCGCCCTGGAGCACCCGGCCCACCATCGCCATCAGCGCCGGTTGCTCCTCCGGCGGGACGGCCATCAGCCGGTGGCCGACCATTTCGGCGGCGGTGTAGCCGTAGAGCCGTTCCGCTCCCTTGTTCCAGCCGACGGTCAGGCCCGTCGGGTCGGCGCGGATGATGGCGTCGCTGATATTCTCCATCACCATCTCGGCCTGCGCGCGGCCAACGCGCACCTCGTCATAGAGGCGCGCGTTTGCGACCGCCTGGGCCGCGAGCGGGGCGAACCGCTCGGCGATGGCGAGATCGCGTCTGGTCAACGTCCGCGGGCCGGGCCGGGAGGCGATGAATGTCCCGACCGCGCGGTCGCCGGTGAGCAGCGGCACGACGATGCTGCACAAGCCGGTGGGCGGCGCCTCGGACCCCTGCACGACCCGCGGGTCCGCGCTGAGGTCCGGGACGAGGAGCGATTCCCGGTGCCGGTACGCCCAGCCGGTGATGCTGCCGTCGAGCGGGCGCGGCTGCGTGACGAGGCGCAGTCCCGCCCCGTCGCGCGCCCGTTGAGCGACCCGCACGAGCGCGTCCGGCACGATCTCATCGAGGTAAATCGTCGCGATCGTGCAGGGCACGAGGGACATAATGCCGTCGAGTACTGCTTCGAGCGTTTGCGTCAGATCGAGCGAGGTGGCCAGGTGGAGCATCGTGGCGCGCAGCGTCAGCAGTTCCTGCCGCTGTCGCGCCCGCTCGAAGGTCAGGCCGAGCAACGCGGCGAGCTCCCCCAGCAGTGGCCGCGCGCCCGGCTCGCGGTAGCGTGGCGCGATCCCGCGCACCTGCACGACCCCGTACGGTTCTCCGGCGATCAGCACGGGGAAAGAGACGAGCGGCCCGTCCTCCGGCAGCAGCAGGACGGCGCCGGCACGCAACGTGGCGAGGGTGATCTCCGGGTCGGCGCAGATGCCGGAGGATGCCGCATCGTCCGTGACATTCGCGCGGCGCATCGTGCCGTCCGCGCCCTCGACGAGCCAGAGCGCGGTCGCATCGCCGCCGAGGGCATCGCGCAGGGCGGCGAGGATCGCGCGCGTCGCGTCGGGCGCGGCGATCGCCTCCATCAGGCGGTACGCGAGGGTGGCGACGGCAACAGTCATCGCGTCTTCCTCGGTTATCTCCGACGCTCTCTTCGTTCCCGGCATCGGAACGTCAGCCTCCCGCCGTGCGGCGTATGATTCGGGCGATGCTGCTACCCGCTATCCTATCGCACCCGCATGGGGAAACATAGGGCCGAAGCGAAGGATGGACGCAGGAGAAAGCCGCGCGATGTGCGGGCCCCGCGCGCTACAGCCCGCCCCGCCGCATGACATGCAGGTAGCCGGAGAGGCGCTCGAAGGTGGTCGGCGGGCGGATGCGCAGATCGATGGCGAGCCAGAGCGCCTTGATATGCCGGAAGCAAAGCAGCGGCAGCAGCGCCGCCAGCGTGAGCCCGATCGCGATGATGGCGAGCACCGGCAGCCCGCTGTAGGCGAGCGGCCCGACGAGCAGCATGCGGCCCCGCCCGTCGTCATGAAGTTCAGCGTCACGGCGTTCGTCCAGTACCCCGGCTCCCGCTCGAACGGGAAGCCGCACGCGGGGCAGGTGGCGTGCATCGTCCACCCCGCGAACAGCCTCCCCTCCCCGCACACCGGGCAGCGCAGCCGCAACGCGCGACGGAAGTAACTGAGTGCTGAGTACTGAGTGCCGAGGATTCGTCTGCTCGAGCTCGTCGTCCATGAATAGTCGTTCCTTCTCATGCCTGGGACGGTGCTCGTTACTCGTGTCCCTCTCTACTCAGTACTCAGTACTCGTCTGCGTCTCACATGCGGCCGAGCGCGGCGGCGAGGGCGGCGGCGTCGGTGACGGGCAATTGGCAGACACGGCCAATGCACGGGTAGGCGCGGGCGGGCTCGGTGGGGTAGCCGAGGGCGGCGATCCGCTCCGCGTCGTGCGCCGGGTCGAGCGGTTCGACGATGTTCCACGGATGGTAGAAGGCGCAGGCGACATCGCGCATCGCCGCGACCGTCGCGTCATCCTGCGGCCCGACGATCACGACGTGGCGCGGCTCGGTATGCGCCGCGCACCCAGGCGAGCGCGTACCCCGCCGCGAAGGCGCCTTGCGCCGCGTATGTCTCCCCGAATCCGGCGAGGATGCGCCCGGCGATCTCCTTGTACGTCTCCTCCCCCGTCAGCCACAGCAGGCGGAGGAAGAGTTCCGCCGCCACGCCGTTCTCCGCGAGGTTGTAGACGGGCTCGGCGAGCAGGCCCGGCGCCGCGTCGTCGAGCGGCCGGTCGCGGAAACCGGTCGGGGCGAGCAGCGTGCGGAGCATGAAGGCGGCGATGCGCCGCGCCTGCTCGCGATACTCCGCGTCGCCGGTGTGGGCGTAGGCGTCGAGCGCGGCCTGCGCCATCCATGCCTGATCGGCGAGCAACCCTTTCTCGCCCCGCGTGCCGTCCGGTGCGAGCAGGTGGAACATGCCCGCCGTCCGTCGTCCTGCGCCTCCGCGAGGAGGCGGTCGATCGTCTTCAGTGCGGCGGCGCGGTATTCGGCCCGCCGCGGGTCGTCGACGAGCGCGACGCTGGCGAGCAGCAGGGAGGAGGCCATGTGGGCCGACCAGTTCGTGTAGATGCGCGGGTCCACGGCGGGCGCGGCCAGCGCGGCGCGCCCGGCGGCGTCGCGCCGGTAATACTCCTCGTCCGCGTCCTGGCTGCCCCGGATGCCGCCCGCCGGGTCCACGAGCGTGGCGAGCACATAGCGGAGCACATCGCTGCGCGACGCCGCCGTACTTCGGGACGCCAAAGACCATCGCCGCGTGGAGGTAGGTGCGGATCAGCGCCGCATTGGCGTCGCTCATCTTCTCGAAGTGCGGTGTCTGCCAGGCGCGGTCGGTGCTGTAGCGGAAGAAGCCGCCCGCGACGCGGTCGTACATGCCGCGTTCCGCCATGCCGTCCAGCGTGCGGCTCGCCATCTCCTGCCAGAAGGGGTCGCGCGTCTGCGAGAAGGAGGCGATCAGGAGGTCGAGCGCCTCCGGGTGGGGGAACTTGGTGCTGAAGCCGAAGCCGCCGTTCCGGCCGTCGTACTGCCGCTCCATCTGCTCCAGCACGACAAACGCCGCTTGCTCCGGCACGGTCTTGATGGCCGACCCCTCGCGCCGCTCCCGCTCCTGGGCGAGCGCGGCCGCCACTTTCCGCGTCGATCTCATCCCGGTTGGCCTGGTAGTAATCGGCCAATTCGCGCAGGAGGCCGAGCATCTGCTCCTGCGGCAGGTAGGTCGCGCCATGCAGGACATGACCGGCGGGCGTGAGGAAGACGGTCGTCGGCCAGCCCCCCTGGTTGTAGCGCTCGTTGATGTCCGGGCGCAGGTCGGTATCGACGCGGATCGGCACGTAGCGCTCGTTGATCAGCGCGGCGACCTCCGGATCGCCGTAGGTGGTGCGGTCCATGACATGGCACCAGTGGCACCAGACGGCGCTGATCGAGAGGAGGACCGGTTTATCCTCCGCCTGCGCGCGGGCGAATGCCGCGTCTCCCCATTCCTGCCACTCCACGGCGCTCGTCGGTTCGTGCATCCCCATCGTGATGATTGCTCGCTTTCTCCCAGTATGGCTATCGCTCAGGGAAGGATACCACGGCGAGGAACGCGCCTTCGGGATCGAAGGAGGATCGAGCGCCCGCTGCGCCCCCTGGTGTGGGATAGAATCAGACGGCATGATACCGCGGTGGTTGACGCACGATGCGTCGGAGATGAGGGAGCGACATGGACAGGCAATCTGTCTGACCGGCGACCAGCGATCGCGCGTCCTCGTCTCCCTCCGACCTTCCGGGCTCGGCGCGGAGGTTGACGCGATCGTTGGCGAATTCGCCGACCGGGCGATGCATGCGCTCGATGCCGCCGGTGGCGCGCCCACCTTGATCGATATCGCCGCCGACACGCGCCCCGACCCGAGCGGTTAGCCGACCGATTCGCGGGCCTGATAATCCTCGGTGGCGCGGATGTTGACCCGGCGTTGTACGGGGAGCCCCGCACTCCGCCACCTACGGCGTGGACACGGATGCGGATCATCTATGAGATCGCCGCGGCACGCGGCGCGTTCGAGAGCGGCACGCCAATGGTCGGCATCTGCCGCGGCATGCAGATCCTCAACGTGGCCTGTGGCGGTACCCTGGTGCAGGACTTCGGCGCAGGAGACGTCGCATCATGGCCCGCCGAGTGCGATCATGGTGACCCAGCGCGTGCGGCTCGCGCCCGATTCGCGGCTCACGCGACATCCTGGGCCGGGCCGATGTGCGATGTCCGAACCGGGAATCATCAGGCCGTGCGGGATGTGGCGGACGGCTTCCGGGTCGTTGCCCGCGCGGATGACGGTGTGATCGAGGCAATCGAGCACGCGACCGCCTGGGCGATCGGCGTCCAGTGGCATCCGGAGGACCCGCTCGCCGATGCCCAGGACCTCGCTGCTATCGCGGAGTCCCTGGTCGAACAAGCAGCGGCCCGCAGTCGGTTGGCAGCAGCGGGGAGCGAGTAGCGAGACGGGAGCAGGACTCCTCGCTCTTCGCTCTTCGCTCCTCGCCGTCAGTCAGCGGCGGGGGCGACATCTTTCGGGAAGATCGGGCGTGAGGTAGGGGCAAGAGGTAGCGACGAGCATGCGGAGGGCATCATCCGCATTGCCGTCGATGACAGCGGCTGCCGCGAAGGTATGCCCGCCGCCGCCGAGCGCCGTCGCGATGATGTCCACCGGGGCATTGCCGGAGGCGCGCAGGATGACGCGCGTGCGATTGTCCGGGAATTCGAGCAACGCCGCGCCGATCTCCGCGCCCTCGACCGTCGCGGCGTGATCCGCGAAGCCGGGGGCATCCTCCACCGCGAGGCCATACCGCGCGAACTGCTCGCGCGTCACCGTCATGACCGCCATATGCCCGTCGCAGGTCAGTTGGATGCCCTGCAATGCCTCGCCCAGGAGGCGAATCTGCGCGACCGACGTGGCCTCATACATCTGCAGCGTACAGCTGCCGCTCGTCCGCGCCATGATCGGCGAGATCGGCGACGGTGCGGTGCGCCTCGGCGTTCGTGTTCGGGAAGCGGAAGGAGGCGGTATCGGTGACGATGCCGAGGTAGAGCCAACTCGCTTCTTCGGGTGTGATCATGCGCGCGAGGAGCAGGATCAGTTGATAGACGAGCACCGCCGTCGCCGTCGCCTGCGCGTCGATCACCGGCACGTCGATCGTCGATTGCGCGATGCGGGTGATGGTCGAGGCAGATAATCGTGCATTGTTTCGCGGCGTGGCGGGCGGCGATTGCTTGCCCCGGCGCGCCGACACGGTCCCAGCCCGAACTGGTATCGAGCACCACGGCAACATCCGCCTCCGGGAGCGGATCGTCCGGGCCATACACCTTCGCCTTCGCCGCGCTATCCATGTACCGATAGCGTGCCGGCACGGCGCAGCCGAGCGCGATCTGCGCCGGGATGCCGATCCGTTCCAGCGCGGAGGCGAGCGCGAGCGCGGAGCCGAGCCCATCCGGGTCCGCGCCGAGATGCGTCGTAATGACCACCGACCGCGCCCCGCGCAGGCAGGCCGCCGCCCGCCGCAGTGCGGCGCGGCGCGTCAAGCCAACGATCGGCGCGGCATCCCGTGCGGACATGCGCAGTTTCCCCCGTACGGAAAGTCCTGGCGATCGCGATCATGTTGAGCATTCATGCCCGAAGGATACGCAACTGTCATGCCAGGGAAGGCAGAAGGACGAGCACGGAAGAGGCAACGTATAGCATGGGCGCAAAGAGGTCGGTAACGCGTAGCGAGCGGTCGATTGCAATCGACCGCTCGCTACGCCGATCGCTCCTTCCCCGATGATAGCCGCTCCGTGGGTGCGCGCCGATGGTGAAGCGGCCGATGGGGGCGGGCGGCGGTGGTGCGGGCGTGGGGTTCGGCGGTCGGCGCCCAGGTCACGCCGCCGCAACTTCCCTTCGGTCGCGCGACCTCCCATGCCCAGCCGAGCGCCGTCGTCGCTATCCGGCAGGCTGGCGACCCGGCGGGCGGTACGCCACACCGTCACCTCACCGGAGAGGCCGAGTGACAAGCAGCGCCATCACCGTCTGGCGCGATCGCCGGCAGGAGGCGGGCGCGCACATGCCCGTCGTCGCGCGAGCACGGGGAAGGGGAGCACGGGCAGCGTATCCGCAGTCGCATCCGCAGGTACGACGACGATCACCTCGGTATGCAGCCACGCCAGTTCCTCGCGGCGCGCGGCGAACGATTGGAGGTAGGGCGCGCTGTCCGCATCGTCCGGCGAGAGGAAGAGCAGGATGGCGTGCCGCCGCCCGCGCAGTTTCGCCGTATTGAACGGCTTTCCGCCCCGGTCGGGCAAGACGAACGGCGGCACAATGGCGAGCGGCGGGGCGGTGGTCATCATCGTCATGGCTCCTTGGTGCGTGCGACTCGTGCTATTGTACCGCGACATCGCGCGCGGCGTGCAGCAGGGGAGAGACGATGCGCGGGGTGAGGAACCAGTGGAGCAGCCCGCAGGCGGTGCCGACCTCGCGACCAGTCGTCGATGTCGAGCGCGATGCAGGCGAGGCCCGCCGTGGGCAGGCGGAGCATCGCCTCCGCGCCCTCACCGCCCGTCAGCAGGCAGACGAGGTCTTCCAGCCCCGGATTGTGCCCGACGAGCAGGGCGGTTGCAATCTCGTCGCCGTATGCCGCGCAGGACGCCGAGCAGCGTATCCACGGATGCGTCGTAGACTTCCGGCTTCTTCGATGACTGCGCCGCCATATCCCATTGCCGCCGCGACGAGGTGCGCCGTCTCGCGGGCGCGCACGGCGGTCGAGGTGACGATGCAATCCGGGATCATATCGAGCGCGGCGAGGGCCGCGCCCATCCGTGGCGCGTCCGCTTCCCCGCGCGGGGCAAGCGGGCGGTCGTGATCGCGGAGCGTGTCGTTGCTCCGATCCGATTTCGCGTGCCGCAGGACGAGGAGTGTTTTCATCTCTCCTCTCCCACCCGCTGTGATACGATAGGTCCGTACATACGTCTCGATTGGTCTTCATGCAGCGTAGCGCATCCGCGAGGGGCCGCCAATGGGTCGCACACCGCAACGCATCGTTTCGCTGCTGCCGAGCGCGACGGAGATCGTCTGCGCGCTCGGCCTCGCGGATGCGCTCGTCGGCGTCTCGCACGAGTGCGACTGGCCGCCCTCCGTCCGCGCCTGCCGGTGCTGACCAGTGCCGCCATCCCCGGCCGATCTGCCGAGCGGGGAGACGGACCGTCTCGTGCGCGAGCGACTGGCGCGCGGCGATGGGCTCTACACGCTCGATGCCGCCATGATGCGCACATTGCAGCCGACGCTGATTGTCACACAGGCGCTCTGCGAGGTCTGCTCCATCGCCTTGCCGGAGGTGCTCCGCGTCGCCCGCATCGCTGCCGGAGGAGCCGACCGTCCTCTCGCTCGAACCGCACTGCATGGCGGAGAATCTGGGCGGATATTGGCCGGGTTGCGGAGGCGGCCGGGGCGTCCGGAGCGCGCGGTGCCGGTCGTTGATGCGCTGGACGCGCGGCTTGCCGCCGTCAGCGGGCGGTGGCAGGGCGGGCGCGGCCGCGTGTCGCGCTCCTCGAATGGCTCGACCCGCCCTTCGTCGCGGGCCACTGGGGGCCGGAGATGATCGCCCTTGCGGGCGGCACGGACACCCTCGGCATCGTGGGCGAGAAGAGCGCGCACATCCGCTGGGAGCGGCTGCGGGAGGCCGCGCCGGAGGTGATCATCGTCGCGCCCTGCGGGTACGATCGTCGCCCGCGCCCGCGCCGACCTCGCGCGCGGCGCCGCTCCCGCAGTGGTGGTCCGATCTCCCTGCCGTCCGCGCCGGGTCGGGTCTTCGTGATGGACGGCAACGCCTACATCTCCCGGCCCGGCCCGCGCGTCGTGGACGGCACGGAATGCTCGCCCGCCTGCTGCACCCGGACGCCTTCGCCGATGGTGAATGGGTGCGCGAGCAACATGCGGCGATGCAGGGGGTAGGCGCATGAAAATCTACACCGGGCGCGGCGATGACGGCTTACACGAGCCTGATCGGCGGGGCGCGGGTCGCGAAGTACGATCCGCGCCCGGAGGCGTACGGCACGCTCGACGAGGCGTCCGCCGCGCTCGGCCTCGCCCGCGCCACCGCGACGATGCCCGAGGTGCGCGCCGCGATCCTCGAAATGCAGCGCGCCCTCTACCGCCTGATGGCCGAACTGGCGACCGTTGAGGGGAAGACGAGCGCCTATGAGATGACCGAGGCGGACGTCGCGCGCGTCGAGGAATTGACCAACGACTTCACGGCGCGGGTGCCCGTGCAGCGGGAATTCGTCGTGCCCGGCGATACCGTGGCGGGCGCCGCCCTCGATGTCGCCCGGACGGTCGTGCGGCGTGGCGAGCGGTTGGCGACCCGCCTCGTCCATGAGGGCCACAACGCGAACCCGCCGTCCTCGGTTTCCTCAACCGTCTCTCCTCGCTCCTCTTCATCCTCGGCCGCTACGAGGACACGCACCAGACCGGTCATACCTCCACGATGGCGAAGGACGAGTAGGCGGATCGTCGGTATATGCGTTCCGCGACGAGATGGGGAACCTCATCCCCTGCTCCCTCTCACCTGCCCGGAGGGCGCCCGCGATGGAGAGGGGCCGGGGGTGAGGTCCACCGCGACAGCGCAAAATCCGAGATAATAAAGTAGAATGTTTCTTAAGTAGGGGCGCTTTTGCTCGTTTACAACGCGGGAGGATAAAACCGCAATGACCAGTACACAGTCGGTGAGCCGGGACGCGGTGATGGCCGCACTCCGGACGGTGGATGATCCCGAACTGCACAAGGACCTCGTCACGCTCAATATGATCAAGGATGTCGTCATCGAGGGCGGCACGGTCGGCGTGACGGTCGAACTGACGACGCCCGCCTGCCCGCTGCGCGGCAAGATCGAGTCCGATGTCCGCGGCGCGCTGATGCAGGTGCCCGGCGTGGCGCATATCGAGTTGCAGATCACGGCGCAGGTGCGCTCGATGTTCGGCGGCAAGCCGGGCAAGGAGCCGATCCCCGGCATCCGCAACACGATCGCCGTCGCCTCCGGCAAGGGCGGCGTCGGCAAGAGCACCGTCGCCGTCAATATCGCCGCCTCGCTGATGCTCGAAGGCGCGCGGGTCGGCCTCCTGGACGCCGACATCTACGGCCCGAGCATCCCGATCATGCTCGGCACGAACGAAGCGCCCGTGCCGACGGCGGACAACCGCCTCAACCCCGTCCACGCGCACAACATGACGCTGATGTCCGTCGGCTTCATCAACCGGCAGGACGACAAGCCGATCATCTGGCGCGGCCCGATGGTCGCGGGGCTGCTCACGCAGTTCCTCCGGCAGGTGGCGTGGGGCGAACTGGATTACCTCGTCATCGACCTGCCGCCGGGCACGGGGGACGCGCAACTGACGCTCACGCAGGCGCTGCCGCTCTCCGGCTCGGTGATCGTCACGCAGCCCGCGCAGGTCGCGCTCTCGGACGCGCAGAAGGGCATCAATATGTTCAAGCAGCTCGACGTGCCGATCCTCGGCATCATCGAGAACATGTCGTACTTCCCGAACCCGGTGACGGGCGAGAAGATCTACATCTTCGGCAAGGGCGGCGGCCAGCGAGCGGCAACACGCTACGGCGTGCCGCTTGCTTGGCGAGATCCCGCTCGATCCCGAAATGTCCGAATCGGGCGATCTCGGCGTGCCGCTCGTCATCAAGAACGCCGCGCTCGCCCCTGTCGGTGGCGTTCCGCGATGTGGCGCGGCAGATGGCGGCGCGGCTCTCCGTCGAGTCGTTCAATACCGCCATCCCGCTCGGCGTGCCGATCATCCTCGACCCGAACGCCGGGCCGGCGAATGATCCGGGGCAGGGCCATCGCCCGCTCCGGCTCGGCTAAGAGTCCGGCACGGAAATGTGAACCACCGCAGACACCAGGCGCGTATACCCTGATGTCTCGGCGGTCCCTGGCGGCCCCTTCGCGCCATCGTGGAAAGGGAGGGCGAGAAACCGAGGAAGGCTCGTTCCGTTACCATCTTGCGAATTTTTTACACACAGGTGATGAAAGACGCGTCTCTCGTGTATACTATTCTCTTGGTGGGACCACAACTATTGATAGAGTAGCAGTGACCGTCACATGGAACCCATTCGTGCGTTCAATCGTTGTGGTTACGGATGCGGAGCGGCGTGGGGTCGCTCCCGGTTAGAGAAGGGGATGGTACGGGTCATGAAAACAGTACGACGGATGCGCATGGTGATTCTCTTTGCATCGCTACTGCTCGGCATGGTAGCGGCGACAGCCGGTCCGGTGGCGGCGAATTCGAATTATACCTGCCCGGATAATTCCTGCGCGTTTAGTGTGCCGGATTATTATTCGGTGGTCAGCAACGACGCGACGAGTGTCATCTTCAAGGATGCCAACTCGGGCGGCACCTTCACTGCGGGCCTTGTGCCGGACTTCCCGGCGACCGCCACGCTCGATGACGCGGGCGCGGCCCTCCAGACCCAGTTCTCCACCGCCGACGGCTACCAGGCCGATCCGCGCGGCGTGCAGAACGCGACGATCGCCAACAATCCGGCGCGCAGCTTCTACTTCATGCAGAACAATAGCAGCGGCACGCAGGTAGAAGTGCTCGCCTTCTTCTCGGTCTACCAGGGGAAGTTGTACCTGCTCTCGTTCGCGACCACGCCGGACCAGGAGGACGCCTTCGTGGCCGGGGCGCAGCCCGTCTTCGATTCCTGGCAGTTCACCTAAGTCCTGATCTCGATAGGACGATGGAGGCGGGTCACATCGATGTGACCCGCCTCCATCATCAGGGGATGCGGCGCGACCGACAACCGGAGACCGTGTGTGTACCAGGCTCGGCCCTGCCGTCGCCGCCGTACCTCCCTCTGCGACCGACATGCGTCGCGCTGTATCCTCGCGAACCGCTCCGCCCGGAATGGATTCTCGTACCAGTCGGAGACGGCGTTGTCCTCATGGCGGCCGCCTCCGTCTCGTCGACGAGTGCGGCCGCCCGTTTCTCTATCTATGCAACGATCAGGCAGGGACCGGAACGGGTGATGGCGCGGGCTTTCACCGTCAAGGCAAGGGAGGGGCGCAGGCTGAAAGCCTGCGCTACACCGGGCTTAAATCCCCCGCCTGCTTGCCGCGCGAATCGCTTGACAGTCCTCCCTCTCTCGCCTACGATGCCGAACATCAGCGAGTATCTTGGTGCAGTGCGTCGAGCCACCGCCAGCTGCCGAGCGCGGGCGGTGGAAAACCAGGGAGAATGCGATGATACGCGGGCTCAATGGGCGTCAGTATGCGATCAGTCGTCGAGAAATGCTGCGACGTGCGCTCGCCGGGGCCGCGGCTGCGGCCAGCGGGGCGGTGCTCGCCGCGTGCGGAGGAGGGACTGCCCCCACGGCGACGACGGCTGCCGCCACCGCCGCGAAGCCGACAACCGGAGCGGGTGCGACTGTTGCTTCCAGCCCAGCGGCATCCGCGGCATCCGCCAGTAGCGCGGCTTCACCGAGCGCGGCGGCGGGTGGTTCCCCCGCTGCGGCGCCGGCCGCCGATGCCAGCGGCAAAATTCCCTCGCTCGCCCCCGGTGTACCGGACGCCTACACGAAATTCCCCACGCCCTTCAAGAGCGTGAACGCGGTCCCCGGCAAAGGTTCGAAAGTCACGGCGCTCCTCGTGGCCTATCTCCCGCCCCCCCCGCACGCGGACAGAACAAGTGGTGGCAGGAGATGGAAAAGCGACTCGGGATCACCTTCGAGCCGATCATCCAACCTGCGGACGGCTACCCGGAGAAGCTCGCCTCGATTACGGCCGGTGGCGACCTGCCGGACCTCACGTTCCTCTACTTCGAGCAGGTGCCGGACCAGTACAAGGTCATCCAGCAGGGCGCGTACACCGACCTCACGTCGTATCTGACCGGCGACAACCTGAAGCAGTTCCCCAACCTCGCCCTCTTCCCGCAGTACCTGTGGAAAAATGCGGCCCTGAGCGGCAAGCTCTACGGCGTGCCGCGGCCGCAGGCCCAGTTCAGCGCGCAGATGATCTGGCGCAAGGACTGGGCGGAGAAGTTCGGCAACCCGAACCCGAAGAACGCGGACGAGTTCTACGACCTGATGGTCAAGTTCACGAAGGGTGATCCGAACGGCACGGGCAAGCAGGACTCCTACGCCATCCATACCATCGCGCAGTTCGCCTTCGGCCTCTCATTCTTCGAGAACATGTTCCGCGTGCCGAATCTGTGGCGCAAAAACCCGGACGGCACCCTCACCGCGTACCTCGAAACGCAAGAGTTCAAGGACATGCTCGCCTATCAGAAGCGGCTCTACGACGCGGGCATCTTCCACCCGGATACGGCGACCGGCAATCGCACGCAGCGCAAGGACTACATCACGAGCGGCAAGGTCGGCATTATCGAGGATGCGTTTACGAACTTCGCCGGGCCGAACCCGAACGGATACCGCGACACGGCGCGGAAGCTCCAGAATAATCCGAAGATCAACATCACGCCGCTCGTCCCACCGGGCTTCGACGGCGGCAAGGCGACGATCGACCTCACCTCGGGTTTTTCGGGCATCCCTGCCATCCCCGCGAAGGTCGGCAAGGACCCGGAGCGCGTCAAGGAACTGCTGCGCGTCATCGACTACTTCGCCGCTCCGTTCGGCAGTGAGGAGTGGGTCTTCCTCAACTACGGCATCAAGGATCTGCATTACACCGTGCAACCGGATGGCTCCCTCGTCAAAACGGACCTCGGCAATACCGAGATCGGCGATCTGCCGAACCTCTCGAACAATCCGCCGGTCTACTATTACTCTGTGCCCGGCGACGCCCAGGAGGCGCAGATCGCGGCGCGCGACTTCCTCGCGTTGGGGCAGGAGAATCCGGTGCAGAGCTTCTATTCGCCCACCAATGCATCGAAGGCGGGCGTGCTGAACCAGTTGCGCATCGACCGCGTGGATGCCATGGTGCAGGGGCGTGATCCCCTCTCCGCGCTCGACGGCTTTATCAAGGACTGGCGCTCGATGGGTGGCGACCAAATTCGCAAGGAGTACGAGCAGGCCCTGAAGAACGGGGGCTAAAGCAGGCCATCTGCCGGTATCACGCAGAAAGGGACGCGATGGGCATCGCACGGCAGACCCGGCCAGCGAGTCTCACGAATGCACGACGAGCGATGAAGGCGAAGGAGCGCTCGCTGGGCGGGCGCATCTGGCAGTACCGCTGGATGTATCTCTTCGTTCTTCCCGGCTTTGTGTACTTCGTCGTCTTCAAGTATCTCCCGTACCTCGGCAACATCATCGCCTTCCAGGATTACTCGCCGTTCCTCGGCTTCTCCAGCCCCTTCGTCGGCCTCGACAACTTCCGCCGCCTCTTCACGGACCCCGCTTTCGGGAACGCGCTGAAGAATACCCTGGAAATCAGCCTGCTCTCGCTCCTTTTCTCGTTCCCCGCCCCGATTATCCTCGCGCTCCTCCTCAACAGCATCATCAGCGAGCGTGTGAAACGCACGGTGCAGTCGATCGTCTACCTGCCACACTTTATTGGCTGGATCATCATCGTCGCCCTTTGGCAGCAGGTGCTCGGCGGGGACGGATTCATCAACCAGTTCCTGCGCAATCAGGGCCATACGACGATCAATATCATGGCGAATCCCAGCTTCTTCAAGCCCCTCGTCATTTTGCAGCAGAACTGGAAGAACATGGGCTGGGGCACGATCATCATCCTCGCCGCCCTCACCCGCATCGATGTCCAGCTCTATGAGGCCGCGGCGATGGACGGCGCGAATGGCTGGAAACGGCTCTGGAGCGTCACGCTGCCTGGCATCCGGGGGATCATCGTCCTGCTGCTCATCCTGCGCCTTTCGGGCATCCTCACGACCGACTTCGAGCAGATCTTCCTGCAACGCAACGCGGTCGGCGCGAAAGCGGGGGAGGTGCTCGATACGTTCACGTACTTCCGGGGCATTCAGGGTGGCGATTGGGGCTTTAGCGCCGCCGTCGGTTTGGTGAAGGGATTGGTGGGCGCGGTCCTCGTCTTCGGCGCGAATAAGGCGGCGAAGCTCATCGGCGAAGAGGGATTGTTCTGATGGCAGCAGAAACGCAACGTACGTCGCCCAGCCCCGCGACGCGGAAGGAAGCCGCGAGCGGTCGGCCGCCGTGGATGGAGAAGCCGAGCGCGCTCGCATCGAGCAGCAAGGCGATCACGCTCATTCTGCTCACCTTTGTGATGCTCTTCCCGTTCGTCTATGTGATTGCGGTCAGCTTCTCCAGTTACAAGGATGTGGTGAAAGGCGGCCTGATCGTTTATCCGAAGCACCCGACGTTCCAGGCGTACCACGCGATCCTCTCGGGCGGCATCGTCGGCCATGCGCTCCGCGTCAGTATCGTTCTGACGCTCGTTGGCACGCTCATCAATATGATCCTCACCGTGCTCATGGCATACGGCCTCTCGCGGCCCGGCATGCCGGGGAGTCGGGGCATTCTCGTGCTCGTGCTCTTCACGCTCCTCTTTTCGGCGGGTATCATCCCGAACTACCTGCTCGTCAAGCAATTGGGGCTGATCAATAGCTACGGCTCGATCATTCTGCCCACCGCGATCGACGCCTTCAATTTGATCATCGTGCGGCAATTCATCATGAACTTACCGGCGGAGTTGCTGGAATCGGCGCGGCTCGATGGCGCGAGCGACTGGCAGGTGCTCTGGCGGATCATCCTGCCCCTCTCGAAGCCGGTGCTGGCGGTGGTGGCGCTCTTCTACGGCGTCGGGCGATGGAATGACTTCTTCGCCGCCACGCTCTACCTCAACGACGCCTCGAAGTGGCCGATCACGCTCGTGCTGCGGCAGTACGTCTTGCAGGGGAGCGCGCTGGCGAGCGCCGTGAATATCGATCCGAGTCAGCCCCCCCCGCCCGCGCAGACGATCCAGATGGCGGTGGTGGTGATCGCGACGATCCCAATCCTGCTCGTCTACCCGTTCCTGCAGCGCTTCTTCACGCGCGGCGTGCTCTCCGGCGCCATCAAAGGCTGAGCCTCTCGCGGTCAACACGGGCCGATCCGATTGCCATCGTGCAGCGATCGGCCCCGCCTCTCCGTGTCAGCCGAAGGCGACGGGCAGGGCGACCGGGCCCCGCCAGGTGATATTCCGCCGCCACTCCACCTCCGCGCTCGCCAGCCGCAGGTCCGGCAGGCGGCGGAGCATCGTGCCGAGCGTGATCTCCGCCTCCATCCGCGCCAGCACCGAGCCGAGGCAGTAGTGCGCTCCCTGCCCGAAGGCGAGATGCCGGGGCCCCGTCCGGGCGCTGTCGAAACGGTCGGGGTCGGTGAAGCGGGCGGGGTCGCGGTTCGCCGCCCCCAGGTGGAGCGTCAGCGGCGTCCCCGCCGCGATCGGCACCCCGGCGATCTCACACTCCACGGTGGCGACCCGCGCGGCGATCTGCACCGGGCCCTCGTAGCGCAGCACTTCCTCCACGGCCGACGCGAGGCGGGCGGGGTCATCCCGCGCCAGCGCGAGTTGGTCGGGGTGCCGCAGCAGGGTGAGCAGGCCATTGCCGATCAGGTTCGTCGTCGTCTCGTGCCCGGCGATCAGCAGTAGGATGCACATCGCGAGCAGTTCCTCCTCGTCCAGGCGGCTGCCGCCATCCTCGGCGGCGAGGAAGGCGGTGAGCAGATCGTCGCGCGGCGCGGCGCGGCGGTCGGCGATGATCCCGCGCAGATAGTCGCCGAAACCCTGCCACGACGCCTCGGCGGCGATCGGGTTGCGGAACCCGTCCAGGAAAGGGATCGCCCCCGCCGACCAGCGGCGGATCAAGTCGCGGTCCTCGGGCGGCACGCCGAGCAATTCGGCGATGACGATGACGGGCAGGGGGTAGGCGATCGCGGCAATCGCGTCCATCTCTCCTCGCGACACAACCGCATCGAGCAAGTCGTCCACCAGGCCCTGGATGCGCCCGTGCATCGCGGCGATGGTACGCGCGGCGAATGCGTGATTGGCGAGGCCGCGCAGTCGCGTATGGTCCGGCGGGTCGCTCTCGAGCATCTGCCGCCCCCGAAATGCCATCATCGCCCGCATCCGCGCGCCGGTCGGCCCTGCTGGGGCGGAAGCGGCGTTCTCGCGCACCCTCGTCGGCCGCTTGGCGGAGAAGCGCGGGTCGCGCAATACGGCGGCGACGTCGTCATGGCGGGTGAGCAGATAGCGGGAACCGGAGCGGTAGACAGGGCATTCGGACCGCAGGCGGCGCAGGAGGGGGTACGGGTCGGCCAGCAGCGCGGGATCGAAGCGCGTGTAGCGGCGATAGAGCGTGTCCAGTGTCTCGGTCACAGTGTATCCTCTCGTGCCTACAATGCTCCGGACACCGACCGCCCATACCGGGGAGCACCCGTGCGCGCAGCGGCCCCGGCCCCACCGTGCGCACGGCGGGCGGTGAATATCCTACCACGGTCGCCGAGGGCGTTCACGCCCGTTATCCGCGCGTTGGTCGGCCTCGTGCGCTCCACGCTCCACCCACGAATGGACGAAGGAGATGGGCGACATGATGGCACACCTCCACGCCGATCAGCATTCGCCGATGCGCCGAGTATCCCGTTCCCCCGCTCCTTGTGCCTTGCTTCGCTGTTTGCGACAATCGGGCGAGAATCCACGATTGCCAATACTAGGTCCTCGATGAGCAATCCGCCTATACGAGAGGATGATACGGTGACAACGAGGATGCATGTGAGGCTGGATGCTTGCGCCGTTAGGACTTCGCGCGTTCATGGCCGCGCCGACAGTACCCATCTTGTCATCAATGGGCATCGTAACGAACGCTTCCGCCGTGGCCGTAAACCCGGCGGCGGGCTCCCCCGGTCTACCACCATCGCCACGGCCCTGAGCGCGCACCCACGGGCGGCGTGCGACACGACCGTATCGATGTAATGCCCGCTGACCGCATCACCGCCGTGCAGGGCGACATCACCACGCAGCGGGTGGACGCGATCGTCAATGCGGCGAACACCTCGCTGCTCGGCGGCGGCGGGGTGGATGGCGCGATCCATCGGGCGGCGGGGCCTGGCTTGCTGGCGGAATGCCGCACGCTCGGCGGCTGCCCGACGGGCGAGGCGCGCATCACGAAGGGCTATAACCTGCCCGCGCGGTGGGTGATCCACACCGCCGGCCCCGTCTGGCACGGCGGCACGCACGACGAGGACGAACTGCTCGCCCGCTGCTACCGCAGTTGCTTCGCCCTCGCCGTGCAGCACGCCATCCGCACCATCGCCTTCCCCGCCATCAGCACCGGCATCTACGGCTTCCCATTGGAGCGCGCCACCCGCATCGCCGTCACCGAAACCGCCCACCTCCTCGCGGACAATGCAGAGACAGAAGAAGTGCGCTTCGTCTGCTTCAGCGCGGAGACGTATCGCGTCTATCTTGCTACGATTGATAAAGCGATCGGGGAAACGCGAAGGAGACAATAATGAGCAGCACGCAGGACAGACAGATCGTTATCGTCGGTGGGGGCGTGATCGGGTGTGCGATTGCGTATGAGTTGGCGAAGGCGGGGGAGCGGGTGACGCTGCTCGAACGCAACGCGCTGGCGCAGGAGGCGTCGTGGGCATCGGCGGGGATCATCTCGTCGCCGTCGCCGGGGACGGGGGAGTTCGGGCTGCGCTCCTTCCGCCGCTACCCGGCGCTGATCGCGGCGGTCGAGGAGACGGCGGGGATGCGCGTCGGCTGGAACCAGACGGGCGAGACGGCGCTGATCGGCGCGGACAACGACCCGCGCCCCTTGCAGGACGTGATGGAGTGGCAGCGGCGGCAGGGGCTCCATGTCGAGTGGCTGGAGGGCGCGGCGTTGCGGGAGCACGAGCCGGTCCTCGCGCCCGCACATCACGGCGGCGATCTACGAACGCGACGCGGGCAGCCTGCGCGTCCACATGCTCGCCCAGGCGCTCGCCCGCGCGGCGACGAACCACGGCGCGACGATCCGCGAGTACACCCCGGCGCTCGGCCTCGAGACGACCGGCAACCGCGTGACGGGCGTGCGGACCCCGGAGGGCATCGTCGGCGCGGATGTCGTCGTGCTGGCGGCGGGGGCGTGGAGCAAGGGGATTGGCGAACTGGCGGGACTCAATGTGCCGACGATGCCGGTGCATGGGCAGATGATGGCGATTGCCGACCCGCCCGTGCCGCTCCGCACCGTCGTCGCGGGCGGCGGCATGTATCTCCTGCCGCGCGCGGATGGCACGATCGCCGTCGGCGCGACGGTGGACGAGACCGGCTTCGCCAAGCGCGTCACGCCGACCGGCATCAACACACTGATCACGCTCGTCGAGCGCTTCGCGCCCGCGCTGAACGGCGCGCGGCTCGTGGAGACGTGGTCCGGGCTCCGGCCCGGCAGCGCGGACGGCGCGCCGATCATCGGTCCCGCGCCGCACCGCGACGGCCTGTGGATCGCCACGGGCCATTATCCGCGGCGGCGCGCTGCTCGCGGCGGTCACCGCCGAACTCGTCGCGGCGGGCATCCGCACCGGCATCGTTGACCCGCTCCTCGCGCCCTTCACGCCCGCGCGCTTCGCCTGATACAGAGACGGAAACCAATCTCACCGCAAAGACGCAAAGGACGCAGAGATCGCAAAGAGGGAAAAGAAGAAGAACTTCTTTGCGGTCTTTGCGTCGATCTGGTCTCGATCCGGTTTCGCGGCGAGGTGGGGAAGGAAGGCTGGGATGCGCGCGACATTACACGAGCGGGAGACGACCCGACGTATCCTGCTTGTCACCTCCCTGGTCCATCTGACGAATGATGCCTGCTTCGCCCTCTTGTATCCCCTGCTGCCGCTGATCGCGGCGGATCTGCATCTCTCGTACGCGCAGGTCGGGTTGCTCAAGGCGTGCTATGCGAGCGCGCAGAGCGTCTTCCAGATTCCCGTCGGTATGCTGGGCGAGCGGGCGGGCGAAGCGCTCATCCTCCTGCTCGGCAATGCGTGGGTGGGCGTGGGACTGGGCGCGATGGCGCTGGCGGGCGGGTACGGCGTGCTGCTCCTGCTCGCACTCCTGGCGGGGCTCGGCGGCAACGCGCAGCATCCCCTCGCCAATGCCATCGTCTCGCGCTCCTTCGGCCGGGCGCGACGAGCGACGGCGCTCGGCACGCTGAACTTCGCGGGTGATGTCGGCAAGTTTATCGGCCCGTTCGCGGTGGGGCTGACCGCCGCGCATTGGGGCTGGCGACCGGCGCTCGTCGGCGTCGGCGGCGTGACGGCCATCGTCTCCCTCGCGCTCCTCGCCCGGCGCGCCGCCCTCCTGCCGGTCGATACCTCGGAGCAGGGCGAATCGATGGGCACGACAACGGATAGCAAGACGCGACCCGGCTTCCCGCTCCTCCTCCTGATCGGCTCGCTCGACTCCGCGACGCGCGGCGCGGCGCTGACCTTCCTGCCCTTCCTCTTCGCGCGGCACGGTATCTCGGCGGCGGCAATCAGCGCGCTCTTCAGCCTGATCTTCGGGGCCGGGGCGGCGGGCAAGTTCCTCTGCGGCTGGCTCGGCGACCGTTGGGGCGCGCTCGCCGTCATCCTCGGCACGGAGTTGGTGACGGCGGGGGCGCTGGTCGGCTTCATCGCCCTGCCCGTGCCCGCGATCATCCCGCTCTCGCTCGCCTTCGGATTCGCGCTCAACGGCACCTCCTCCGTGCTGACGGCGGCGGTGGCACATTTCGTCCCGGCGCATCGCCGCGCACGCGGCTACGGCGCCTATTTCACCGCCACGCTCGTCAGTTCGGCGCTCGCCCCACTCGTGTACGGCGTGCTCGGCGACGCGACCGACCTCACGACCGTCTTTACCGTCATGGCCGCCCTCACCGCCGTAATCGTGCTGCCGCTCATCCCGATCCGCCCCGCCCTGCTCGCTACCACCTAGCCCTTCCCCCGTCGGAGTTCAGGGACAGATCGTTTCATCGTTCTCCTCGTCTGGCTCGATTGTCGCCGTTCGTAGGGGCGGGCCGTTGAAGCTGTCTGACCTGAATCCCGATGATGGAGGGCTGGGTTTTCCCTCATGATGAAACTTTTTCGCGTCCCTTGACGTGTTAGATTAGTGCGTGTATAACGTACACTTGGAACGCATTGATAGACTCGTGTTCACGGTCGTGGGGTTGACCGGGGATGCGGTGATGCTCGACAGAGGGGGCGTGGGGATGGCCGTCCGCGATCAGGTTCAGTTGCTGCTCTGGCGGGCAGGTTTCGGCGCGACGCCCGCGCAGGTCGACGCCGCGACCGCGCTCGGCTACAGCGCGACGGTCGAGAATGTCCTCGCCTTTGCCGGGCCGCCGCCAGCGGGCCCCGCCCTGCCGGCGATCCCGCCGCCCCTCCCGCAAGACGCGACGCCGGAGCAGATCATGGCGCGCAAGCAGGCGATCAGGCAGGCGGATCAGATCGGCCTGACGGCGGTGACGGACTGGTGGGCGAACCTGATGGCCACGAGCGCCGCGCCGTTGCAGGAGAACCTGACCCTCTTCTGGCATAACCACTTCGCCACCTCCAACGATAAGGTGAACAATCCCCCGTACATGTTGCAGCAGAACCAACTCTTCCGCGCGCTGGGCGCGGGCACCTTCGTTGACCTCCTGATCGCCGTCTCGAAAGACCCCGCCATGCTGATCTGGCTGGACGGTCAGTCGAACGTCAAGGGGCACGCGAACGAGAACTGGTCGCGCGAGTCGATGGAACTCTTCACCCTCGGCATCGGCAACTACACCGAGGCCGACGTGCGGGAGGCGGCGCGCGCCTGCACCGGCTGGACGCTCGCCGCCGACGGCACTGTCGCCTTCAACGCGGCTCGCTTCGACAGCGGTACGAAGACGATCCTCGGTCAGACGGGGAATTTCGGGTTGGACGACTTCTCGCCGCATGCTCGCCGCGCGCCCGGAGACGGCGGCGCACCTCTGCACCAAACTCTTCGTCTGGTTCGTCGGCGACGACCCCTCCGGCGCCGATCTCGCGCCGATGCTCGCCGCCTGGAACCAGACGAGCGGCGAACATTCAGAGCGTGCTGCGCGCCCTCTTCCTCAGCGCCGCCTTCGCGCCGGACCGCGCGACGACCGCGCATATCAAGAATCCCGTCGCCTGGACGATCGGCATCGTGCGTGGCCTCGGCATCGCCGCCGCCGATGACACGGTGGCGAACGCGATCAATGCCCAGGGGATGATCCTCTTCCGCCCGACCAATGTCGGCGGCTGGCCGAATGGCCTCGCCTGGATCAGCCCGGACAGTCAGATCGTGCGCTACAACCTGGCCGGGCAACTGCTCGCCCCATCGGGAGCCTTCCTCGGCCCGGCGACGAGCGCCTTCCTGCAGCAACTGGCGGACAAACTCGGCGGTATCGTCATCCCCGCCGATGTGCAGGCGAAACTCCTGACGCTCGGCAGCGGCAGCGACGGTCAGCGCGCCGTCGCCCAGGTCGTCCTGGCCGGGCCGGATTATCAGGCGTGGTAAGCGAGTAGCGAGTACCGAGTAACGAGAGCCCGGAAGCAGCGAAATATCACTCGCTACTCGTTACTCGCTACTTCTCCCAAAGGAGCGCAGCGACGATGACCCATGAACGCGAACCTTTCGTCGGCTCTCGCCGCCAGTTCCTCAAGTACGGCGCGGGCAGCGCCCTGGGTATCGGGCTGGCGGCGACCGGCATCCCGCTTTTTCGCGGCTTCGCGAGCGGGGTGGTGAGCGCCGCGCCCGCCACGACGCCGGATCTCATGGCGATCCGCGACGCCGTCCCGGTCGACCCGGCGGCGCGCACGCTCGTCGTCCTCCAACTGGGCGGCGGCAACGACGGGCTGAACACCGTCATCCCCTATAAGGACCCGCTCTACGCCCAACTGCGCCCGACGATTGGGCAGGCGGCGAGTGCCGTGCTGCCGATCTCGGACACGCTCGCCCTCCACCCGAAACTCGAGCGGCCTGCACGGCATCTTCGACCAGGGGAAACTCGCCGTCATCTGCGGGCGTCGAGTACCCGACGCCGAACTTCTCGCACTTCCGCTCCAGCGAGATCTGGATGACGGCGGACGACCAGAACGTCGGCTCGCTCGGCTGGCTCGGCCACGCGCTCGACCACCTCTCGAACCATCCGGCGCTGGTCGCCGCCTCGCTCGGCGTGACGACGCCCCGCGCGCTCGTCGGCATGCAACCGACGAATATCGCCCTCGGCGGCTCGCTGAGCAGCTTCGCCTACCGGCCCGTCGGCAAGGTGGATCCCGGCGCGGTGGCGGCGGTCTTCGACTATATGGACTCCGCCACGCCGCCCACAAACCGCTACAAGAAACTGGTGACGGCGAGCCACACGACCGCGCAGGGCGCGATGGCGGGGGTGGCGCGGGCGGCGAGCGGCTACACCCCGGCGGTCGCCTACCCGAACTCCCAATTGGCGGCGGGGTTGCAGACGATTGCGCAACTGATCCACGGCGGCGTCGGCGCGCGGGTGCTGTACCTCGCCACGGGCGGCTTCGACACCCACTCGAACCAGCGCGCCACGCACGATGGCCTGATGCAGACGCTCGGCGACGGCCTCGCCGCCTTCTGGCAGGACATCACGGCGCACGGCCATGCGGACAGCGTCGCGCTGATGACCTTCTCCGAGTTCGGCCGCCGCCCGGCAGAGAACGCCTCGCGCGGCACCGACCACGGCAGTTCCGCGCCGCTCTTCGTGATGGGTGGCGGGATCAACGGCGGCGTCTACGGCAACGCGCCGAGCCTCTCCAGCCTCGATAACGGCAATCTGAAGGTCCAGCACGATTTCCGCGAGGTCTATGCGGCGATTTTGCAGAACTGGCTCGGCTTCACCGCGTCGGACATCCTGCCCGGCGGCCCCTACACCCCGCTGCCGCTCTTCGCGCCTCCCACCGCGCCCGCCCCCGCGCCGCGCTCGGATGTGGGGCAATCGAGCAGCGCGCCTATCCCCCTCCCGGCATCCCGCTCGACCGGTATCACCGGGGCGGACGTGACGGGCATGCCGCCCGCGCCGCTCCCGCCGTCGCGATAGCGCGGAGCGAAGGGCAAAGAGCGAAGAGCGTAACCGGGGAACCTCACTGAGAGCGCATACCCCCGCCCGGTGCGGCGATACCGCTTGTTTGTCCCCAGCACACATCCTCACCCCGGCGAAGGCCGTGATAGGTCCGAGGCTCGAGGAATTTCACTCCCCGACCCCCGGACCTCGAACTCCGAACTCCTACCCGGTTGCCGTGCGGCGCGCATCGGCGTATCCTGACGGGCGTTCGGCGGCCAGCAGGGCGATGGGTGTAAGGAGCGCGACGCGATGGCAACGGGAGACGAGAGCGCCACAGCGATGCCACCCGTGCGCGCCGTCGTCGTCGGCACGGGGGCGATGGCGCCCGGCATCGCGGCGGAGTACGCACGCCTCGGCCCGACGCAGATCGCCGGGCGGGATGGCGCGAAGATCGACGCCGCCCTCGGCGTCGCCCGCGGCGCGCTGGAGACGCTCGCTGGTGCAGGCTTGCTCGACGCCTGCCGAGGCGGCCGCGGCCTCGGCACGGCTCACCGGCACGACGATCGACGACGCCGACTTCGCGGGCGCGACCGTCATCATCGAATCCATCGTCGAGGACCTTGCCGCGAAACAGGCGCTCTTCGCGATGCTCGATCGCGCGGCCTCCCCGACGGCGCTCCTCTGCTCGAACACCTCCAGCCTGCGCATCACCGCCATCGCGGCGGAGCTCGCACACCCGGAGCGCGTGATTGGCACGCACTACTGGAACCCGCCCCATCTCCTGCCGCTCGTCGAGGTGATCCCCGGCGAGCGGACCGCGCCGGAGACGGTCGCCGCCGTGCTGGCGCTCCTGGGACGGATGGAGAAGGAGCCGGTGCAGCGTGCGGCGCGAGGTGCCCGGCTTCATCTGGAACCGTCTGCAACTGGCGATGCTGCGCGAGTGTCTCTGGCTCGTCAGCACCGGTGTGGCGACGCCGGAGGATATCGACACGATCATGGAGCGCGGGCTGGGGCGGCGCTGGTCGCTCACCGGGCCGTTCACGACCGTCCGGCTCGGCGGGCCGCACGTCTTCGCCCGCGTTGCGGAGGAGCTCTTCCCGGAGTTCGCCGCGGAGCCGGCGTTCCCGGAGGGGTGGCGGGAAATCTTGACAACCAGCCGCACGGACATTGATAGTGCGACGGCACGCGCGGCGCGGGAACGCGCCCTCGCCGCCCTGCGCCGCCAGGACCTGGGGGTTTGATACGGGTTCGAGCGCAAAGGACGCAAAGATCGCGAAGAACACAGAGGAAGACGAGAATAGTTGGAGGATTCTCTTCTTCTTTCTTGGCGATCTTTGCGTCCTCCTGCGCCCTTTGCGGTTATGGTTTCTCTTCACATGAGGAGGCTGGGATGGCAACGACGGCGAAACCGATGGAACTCGGATCAGGAGACGCGGACGCTCCGGCTCGCGGAGTTGAAGGAGCAGATGGGGGCGCCGCCGTGGGCGCATGAGATCATCGAGACGAACGGGACGCGCTGCGTCGTCATCTGCCAGGCGCCCGGCCACCCGAACGACACGCATTACCACATCAAGGACGAGTGGTGGTTCATCGCCGAGGGCGAGCAGACGTGGGAGTTCGAGGACGGCAAGAAGGTCGAGGTCAAGGCAGGCGACTTCATCTTCGCGCCGGAGAACATCTGGCATCACATCTCGGTCGTCGGGGACAAACCGGCGATCCGCGTCGCGATGAGCGCGGTCGGCGAGTTCCACCGCTACGATAAGCCCGGCTGCGCGCCTGTGGAGAAGAAGTAGATGATGCAGCAACCCCCGGACGACCGCGCCGTACAGATCGCCCTCTCCCGCTGGAAGAAGCCCGGCCCCGGTACACTCGGCATCGGCAACTACACCTCCGGCACGGCGAACCTCGTCCAGCAGGCGCTCGATGAACATCGGCGTCGAGACCGTTGCCGACGCCGCTGATCGACGAGAACGGCCGGTCGCCGAGGCGCTACGAATCGGTGGACGTGCTCGTCTCGGGCGGCACGGTGCTCAACGGGCCGATCTACGACCAGCTCTCCTGCCGGATGATCCTGCGGCCGTACGTCGGCTACAACGACATCAACGTGCCGGAGGCGAGCGAGCGCGGCATCCTCGTCTGCAATGTGCCGGACGCCTACTCGGAGGAGGTCGCCATGCAGGCGATCGCCTTCCTGATGGCGGCGAACCGGCAGCTCTACGCCTTCGACAAGATCACCCGCTCGGGCGGCTGGCGCTCGCACATGGGAGACGGCCGGATCATCGTCCACAACTCGAAGGCGCAGACCGTCGGCGTGATCGGCTTCGGGCGGATCGGGCGCATCTTCGGGCAGCGCGCCAAGGCGCTCGGCTTCAAGGTGATCGCCACCGATCCCTACGTCAAGCAGGAGGATGTCGCGGAGTTGGGCATCCCGCTCGTGCCGCTGGAGCAGGTGCTGAAGGAGTCCGACTATATCTCGATCCACGCCTTCCTGTGGGACGAGACGCACCATCTGATGAACGCCGACCGGCTGGAGCAGATGAAGCCGGGCGCGTGGATCATCAACACGGCGCGCGGCCCGATCATCGAGGAGGCGGCGCTGATCGACGCCCTGCGCGCCGGCCATCTCGCCGGCGCGGGGCTGGATGTCTTCGAGGTCGAGCCGATCGCGGACGACAACCCGCTCCTGGCGATGGACAATGTGATGGTCGCCCCGCACATCGCCGTCTACTCCGAGGAGGGGCAAATCCGCGCCTCCAAGCGAGCGGCGCAGATCGCCACGGCGGCCCTGAACGGCCAACTGCCCGATCCCATCCCGGCCATCGATAAGGGACTCTACACCGCGCTCGCCGGGGCGGGCATCCCCGTCGCGAACATCACGACCATCCCCGTCCCATAGCGCGATCCGGGGGAGATACAAGGCCGGGGCAACGAATCTGCCCCGGCCTTTTTCCATGATGCGACGAGCCGCGTACGGCCTATTTCAGGTTTAGGTGTTCGAGGACGTCCGTGTTCCAGACCGCACGCGGGCGATGCCCGGTGAGCGCGGCGGCGATCTCGTGCGCCGGTCGGCGCCGGCGCTCGCCATTCGCCCAATCGCTGATCGATGCCATATGGGGCGAGATCACCACATTCTCCATCTCCAGGAGCGGGCTGTCGCTCGGGATCGGCTCGACCTCGGTCACGTCGAGCCCCGCGGCGAGGATGCGCCGATTCCGCAGCGCCGCGATCAGCGCCGCCTCATCCACGACCGGGCCGCGGCAGGTGTTGATGAGGATCGCCTCCCGCTTCATCAGCGCGAACTGGGGCGCGCCGATCAGGTGCCGGGTCTCGGCGTTGAGCGGGACATGCAGCGAGATGAAGTCGGAGTCCTGCAGGAGTTTGCCGAGCGAGACCGGCTGCGCACCGTATTCCTTGAACGTCTCCGGCGCGATGTAGGGGTCCGTGGCGAGGATCCGCAGGTCGAAGCCCGCTGCGCGGCGCGCCATCGCCTTGCCGATATCGCCCAACCCGACAATGCCGATGGTCTGCCCGGTCATGCGAGGGATCGCGCCCCACGGGCGCTGCCGCGCGCCGTCCGCCCAGCCGCCCCCCTTGACGAAGTTCGCCGTTGGCACGACCCAGCGCACGCAGGCGAGTAGCAGGGCCATCGCCTGGTTGGCGACCTCGTCGACGAAAACACCGGGGCAGTTGCAGACGACGATGCCCTTCTCGGTGGCCAGGTCGAAGTCCTCGAAACGGTCCATGCCGATCGAACTCGCGGCGATCACTTTGCAGCGCTCCATCGCCCGCAGCATCTGCCGGGTCACCGGGCCGGTGTAATAGAGGCCGTCGGCGTCCCGCACCGCGCGCAGGATGCCCTCCTCGGAGCGATCCTCGACGATTTCGACGGCACATCCCGCGTCCTCGAGGATTTCGCGCTCGCCATACTGGCCGAAGGCGCCCCACGGGTTGAGCACCACGACTTTCCACTGCGCATCGCGGGCCGTTCCCTCCGACGGCTCCTGATGCGTGAAGTTCTCGCGACGGAAATGCTGGGTCACCTTCTCCCCCTTCACGGATGTGACATCGGTACGATTCATCGCCTTCCCCGTACCCGGCTTTCGCCGGTACGTGCGATTACGCTAACCTTGCTCGTCGTATCCGCCCCTGTCAAGTAACGGAGTGGCGAAAGAGCGAGGTAGGGAATCGTGGGAGCAGGGTTTTGCACGGATGAGCGATCGACGCCAACCTTGCGTACCGCGAACCCTCCCGCTGCGCTTTTAGACGCACCCGCCGAAAATTCCCGCTTGCGTGCCCCGGCGCTGCTGTGGTACAGTATCTGTCGCGCCCGAAAGGGGCGCTCATCGCGTGCATGTGTGAATGCGTACAAGAGTGAGGCAAAGGCGATGCATCCGTTAGTTCAGAGCGTTGGGGACAAGTTTCTCCGCACCGATATTCCCGTCTTCCGCACCGGCGATACCGTGCGCGCGAGTGTCAAGGTCGTCGAGGGCACGCGGGAGCGCATTCAGATCTTCGAGGGCGTCGTGCTCAGCCGCCGGGGCGGGGGCATCAATGAGACCTACACCATCCGTCGCATCGGCGCGAACAGCATCGGCGTCGAGCGTACCTTCCTGCTGCACTCGCCGCGCGTAGATAAGTTGGAAGTCGTCCGCCGCGCAAACGTGCGGCGTCAGCAGCTCTATTACCTGCGCGATCTGACCGGCAAAAAAGCCCGCCTCAAGGAGCGCCGCGAGCAGCACCCCGTCGGCAAGCGCGCCGCCACCCAGACGGCGAGTACCGGCGCGGACTAGGACCGGCCCGAACCCCCAGCCCCGTCCCCATACCGCCCAGAGGGCGTCCGGAAGGGGAGCAGGCAATTGGAGACCTCAAAGACCGGCCCAGACATGCGGGCCGGTCTTTTGTCGCGACATATTCCCTTTGCTCCGCAGATGTGCTACTATCCACAGTGTACGTACATAGACGGCGCGGAATGAGGAGATGAGGGAGGGGACGATGCCACGCGGCGCGACACGAGTGCTCCCCACGCTGGACGAGGAATTGCGCCTGACGCGCGACGGCCACGGCCCGATCGCGGGCGTCGATGAGGTCGGGCGAGGCGCATGGGCGGGGCCGCTGGTCGCGGCGGCGGTCGTGCTGCCGCCCGTCTTTTCGCCGCCGCTCGCGGAGGAGTTGCTGCTGCGTCTCGCCGGGGTGCGCGACTCGAAGACCTGCACCGCCGATGAGCGGGCGACGCTCGCCGCGACGATCCGCGAGGTGGCGAACGGCATCGGCGTCGGCATCGTCCCCTCCCAGGAGTTGGATCGCTACGGCCTGACCGTCGGCAACCGCCTGGCGATGCGCCGCGCGGTGGAGGCGCTGCCGTGGATGCCGGGCTATCTGCTGCTCGACTGGGTGCGCCTGCCGGAGTTGCGCGTCCCGCAGCGCGCCTTCGCCCGTGGCGACGCGACGAGCCTCTCCATCGCGGCGGCGAGCATCATCGCCAAGGTCGAGCGGGACGCGATGATGGCGGCGCTCGACGCCACATACCCCGGCTTCGATTTCGCCCGCCACAAGGGGTATGGCACGCCGACGCACCGCGCCGCGCTCCGCCTGCACGGGCCGTCGCCGGTGCATCGCTACCGCTTCGCGCCCGTCCATGCCGCCGCCGTCGCCATGCGTACCTACCCACTGGAAGCGGCGCCGGAGATCGCGATCGAACCGGCGGCGGGCGTCACCGGCATCGCCGCCCGGTGACGAAGCCGCCGACGCGTAACGCGGCCGTCGGTGCGAGCGGCGAGCGCATCGCTGCCCTCTTGCTCGAACAGGCGGGCTGCACGATCATCGCGCGCAACTGGCACTGTCGTGGCGGTGAGCTCGACCTCGTCGCGCTCGACGGCGCGATGCTGGTCTGCGTCGAGGTCCGCGTGCGCAGCGAGGCGGGCCACGGCACGGCGGCGGAATCGGTCGTCGGCGTCAAGACGAAGCGCGTCCTGCACGCCGTCGCCGCCTTCATCGACGCGCACCCGGCGCACGCCGACCGCCTCGTGCGCATCGATGTCGTCGCCATCACCCTCGACCGCGCCGGGCGCGTCGCCGAAACGCTCCATATCCGCGACGCGCTCAGTGAGGCATAATCGGTAGCGCAGGCTTTCAGCCTGCGCTACCGACGGAGCTGAAATTCGCACGATGACGACCACGATGGCATCACAAGAAACGTTCGCGCCCCGGCCACTTGGCCGCCGCATCGCCGTGCTCGGCATGACGGCGTCGGGGAAATCGACGCTGGCGAAGCAACTCGCGCGGCTGATCGGCGTGCCGCACGTCGAACTCGACGGCATCGTGCATGGCCCGAATTGGGTCGATCTGCCCGACGAGGAGTTCCGCGCCCGCACTGCGGACGCGCTCAGCGGCGACGGGTGGGTCGTGGATGGCAACTATTCCGCCGTCCGTGATCTGACGATTGGGCAGGCGGAGACGGTTATCTGGCTCGACTACCCGATCATTATCCCGCTCTGGCGCGTCTTTCCGCGCACGCTCCGGCGGATCATCCGGCGGGAAGAGCTCTGGAACGGCAACCGGGAGACGTGGCGCGGCGCGCTCTTCAGCCGCGATTCCCTCGTCATCTGGATAGTGACGAAGCACCACACGCGGCGGCGCGAGTTCGCCGCCGTCTTCGGCGCGCCGGAGCACGCACACCGCATCCTCGTCCGCCTCCGCTCCCCGCGCGCCACCGCCCGCTGGCTGCGAGGAATCACTCGGAGTAGGCCGGCGCTTTCGTGAGCGTCTGCCACTGCTGACCATCGTGGCCGAAGAGGCGCTGCATGACGACCGCATCGTTCGCCAGCAGCACCGGGCCGGTGCGTGGCAGGTGCACCAACACCGACTGATGCCCCGCCGCGTGCCTGCTCGTCTCGATGTAGCCCACGCTCGCGCGAGTATCATCAAGCAGGCTAGAACATCTGGCAAGGCGCGCGGCAGCATCGCGATCAGTGTGCGTGCGGGTCCTTCGGGATGAGCAGGTGGACGGGGCCGGCGTCCGGGGCGTCTTCGGGTTCGATGATTTGCAGTTTGCCGTTGAGGCGCTGCACCCACGGCACGGGCCAGCCGCCATTCTTCTCGGTGAGCATCCGTAATTGCTCGTCCAATGGCGGCACATCGTACTGGGCGCGCTCGGCGTCGGAGACTTCCGGATCCACCTCGTAAATCGCGTAGCCGTGCGTGCCGATGCGGACGTACTGCGTGCCGTACTGCTGCGGCTTGCCGAGCGCGACGAGCCAGCGGTCCAGCGTGGCGGCGAAGAGCCAGCGCGCCGGGCGCGAGCCGCGCGTCACCGCCTCCGCCGCGAAATCGTGCGCGCGGCGGAATTCCTCGGGCAGCGTGCCGTGTTGGAGCAGGTAGGCGGCGTAGTAGTAGTCGTCCGCGCTCTGGATCATTCGATCCGCCGCGAGGATTTCCAGCCGCTGCCGCCGCTCGTAGTCGCGCAGATTGAGCTCCGGCTGCGACATCGTCCGCGCCGCCACCGCCCGCCGATCCGCCTGATCCGCCTCGAACATCGCCCGCAACTCGTTACGATGGCTTTCCATGAGCGAATCCCCTTGAACCGCAAAAAGCGCAAAGAACGCAAAGTGATACGGAGAAGTGGGGCAAGAAAGGCAGGAATCTGCTCACGTCGCCCTGCCTGGGTCTCTCCCATTCTACTTTCTTTTCCCTCTTTGCGACCTCTGCGATCTTTGCGTCTTAGCGGTTCTCCCCGGTTTCGGTCGTCCCACAGCCGTTATGCGGGGCGGCCGGAGCGCGCGCTATCGTTGAGGAGATTATGGAGGACGGCGTACGATTGGCCCATCCAGTAGAGCGGGTCGCCGAGCGAGAGGGCGTGCCGGTAGCGGATTTCCAGGATGAGCGGCCCATCGTAGCCGTGCGCGATGAGCAGCGGCGCCATCCCATCATACGGCACGGTGTTGAAGACGAGCGGGTAATGGTTCGCCAGCGTCTCACCGTTCGCGTCATGGACGTGGGCATGGACGACGCGGTCGAGGAATTCGTCCGGCGGGCGGGGCGTCCAGGCCGGGTCGCGCAGGCCGTTGAACCAGTCATGCTCCATATCCCAGCAGATACCGATCAGCGCCGGGTCGCACTCGCGGACGAGCGCCATCACCCTCGCGCGGCCGGAGGAGGCGTGAACATCGTCCGCGCCGCGCGCCCGGAGCAGTTCAACGGCGATGCGCACCCCGCCGCCGAGCCGCGCGATTTCGCCCTGCGCCCACTGGAGGAAGCCGCGCGTCGCCTCCTGATTGGCCTGTTAACGTCGCCGTCGTGTCGCCCGCGCCGTGGAGGACCATCGTCACCGACCGCCCTTGCGTCTGCGCCATCCGGGCGCAGAAGGTGAGGAGCGGCGTGTAGTGTGCCTGCACCGATGCGGCATGGTCGTGCCATCGTTCGAGCCGGAAGGCGGGCGCGAGCGAGCCGTGCGCGTGGCAGGCGATCCCCCGCGCATGGTACTGCGCGAAGGTCGCATTCCAGTCCTGCTCGATGACATGGACGAAGCGGATCTGCTCGCTCGCCGGGCCGTGATGGAGCACCAGTTCCGCCGCCCCCGCTCCCCACTCGTGCAATCGGCTGACGTACGCGCTCAATCCCGAGACCGTCCCCCGATACCATCGTGGCGACGACGCCGATCCAATTGCATTCATGGGATCATTGAAACACAGAGGCACAGAGGACACAGAGAGACATGAAGAGAGAGAAGAAAATACTGTCTCCTTCTCGACGTTCTCTTTTCGGCCTCTGTGCTCTCTGTGCCTCTGTGGTTCATACGCCCCCGTTACCCGTTCAGGAGGCGGTGGAGTGCGGCGATAAGGTCGGCGTGGGGGATTTGCTGCTGTTCGCGGGTGGCGAGGGTGCGGAGGGTGACCGCGCCCGCCGCGCGTTCGTCGGAACCGGCGATCAGGGCGTAGGGGATGCCTTTGCGCTCGGCGTATTTGAATTGGTCGAGGAGGCTCCGCTTCGGCTCGAAGGTCACTTCGGTCGGGATGTCCGCGCCGCGCAGTTCCGCCGCGAGCCGGAGCGCGGGCAGAGGATCGTCGTTCGGCAGGACGGTGACGAGCGCTTTCGTGACGCTCTCCGCCGCGCCGGACATGCCGCGCTCCTCCATCACGACGAGCAGCCGTTCGAGGCCGACGGAGATGCCCGTCGCAGGTAAATCGCGCCCGCCGAGCGCGCCGATCAGATTGTCGTACCGCCCGCCGCCGCCGAGCGAACCGACTCCACCCTCCGGCACATAGGTCTCGAAGACCGGGCCGGTGTAGTAGTCCAGCCCGCGGGCGAGGGCGGGGAAGAGCACCGCCCTCCCCTCCGGCACGCCGAGCGCGGCGGCGTACTCGAAGAGGTGTGCCAGATCGTCCAGCCCGGCTTGCGCGGCGGGGAGGCCTTGCAGCATCTCATTCAATTTCGCCAGCACGACATCGTTCGGGCCGGTGATGCCGACCAGTTCCAGGACGCGCGCCGCCGCCTTCTCGGGGATGCCGTGGTCGGTCATCTCCTTACTGACGCCCTCGGGGCCGATCTTATCCAGCTTGTCGATGGCGCGGATCAGCGTGATCGCGTCCCGCTCCGGCAGGCCCGCGTAGGGCGCGAGAGCGGCGAGGATGGCGCGGTGATTGATGCGGATTGCGTACTCCCGGAAGCCGCAACCGGCGAGGGCGGCGTTGTAGATCGCCACGCCCTCGGCATCCGCGATGACGCTCTTCGTGCCGACAACATCCGCGTCGCACTGCCAGAACTCGCGGAAGCGCCCCTTCTGCGGCCGGTCCGCGCGCCAGACGGGGCCCATGTGATACCGCTTGAAGGGGAGCACCAGATCGTTCGCGTGCATCGCCACGACACGGGCGAGCGGGATGGTCAGATCGTACCTCATGCCGACCTCGCGCCCGCCGTGGTCGGTGAAGCGGTAGAGGAGCTTCTCGTCCTGGCCGATTTTCCCTTGTAGCACCTCGATTGCTTCCAGGATCGGCGTGTCCAGCGGCTCGTAGCCGAAGCGCTCGAAGATGCCGCGCAGCATCCCGGTCACCTGCTGCCGCACGCGCATCTGCGCCGGCAGGAAATCGCGGAACCCGCTCAACACGCGGGGACTCGGCCGCTTCTGATTGCCCTGTTCGTTACTCATCGTTTATCGCCATCCTGAGAGGGCGCACACTGTACACCCCTACCACTCGCTACTGGTTACTCGCTACTCGTTACTGGCGGTGGCCGGAACAGCGCCCGGCTTCGTATGGCTGGCGGCCTCGATGTCTCGCGTGCGGTTGAAGAGGAATTCCTCGGAGGGCAGGAAGAAGGCGATGGCGATGGTGACGAGGACGATCACCGCCTGGAAGCGCATCGCGGCGGCGATCCCAAACGCATCGGCCATCGCGCCCATTACGGGCACGCCGATCGCGCCGGTGACGAAGCCGAGGCCGAGGATCAGGCCGGAGGCGACGCCCGCGCGCCCCGCCATCAACTGCTGCGCCATCACGAGCATCAAGGGGCCGGTGGAGGCGGCGAGGAAGCCGACGCCCGCGCCCGTCAGGAAGGCAATCGGGCCGGTGAACTGCGCGAAGAGGATGATGACCGGAATGGTGAGGATCAATGCGCCGACGATCACCGCGCGCCGCCCGTACCGATCTGCCAGAGTGCCGGAGCCGATCGTCCCGAAGGCGCTGGCGACGACGACGCAGGTGGCGAGCGGGCCGTAGAAGGAGGCGTGGTAGCCGAGCGACTTGTACCACGTCGGGATGAACGCCTCGATGCCGATCACCGTCCACGAGCGCGACGCCATCACGCCGATGATCGCCAGCAGGGGCAGAATTGGCACCGGCGCGTGCGTGATGACGACACCGGGCGTGCGCACCGGGCGGCGGATGGCGATCTTGCGCATCTCAAAGAGGAGCCAGATCGCGCTGAAGATGCCGGGGAAGAACATCACCGCCGTGCCGCGCACCCCGAAGAGCGAGAAGATCACCGCGCCGATGATCGGCCCGAGCGCGACGCCCAGTGTCCCGCCCGTCACATAGACGGACATCGCCACATTGCGCTGCTTGTCCGGGATGACGGCATTCGCGTTCAGCGCGCCGAGGGGGTGATAGCAGCCGGAGCCGATGCCCGCCGCCGCCGCGAGCACGAGCAGCACCTGGAACGACGGCGCGAAGCCAATCGTGGAGAACATGATCGCCGTCCAGACGAGGGCGAGGCCGATGAAGCGCGTGCCGTAGCGGTCCGCGATCCAGCCGAAGAAGGGCTGCGAGATGGAGGCCATGCCGCTGTAGGCGAGCGAGACGAGGCCGACCGTCTTGAGGTCAAGCGAAAACCGGTCGGTGAGGAGGGGATAGAGGACGGGCAGCAGCCCGACATACATATCCACCGTGAAGTGGCCGGACATCAGTGTGAGGAGCGGGCGGTTGCGGAGCACACTGCTTGACGCGACCATGAAAAGTTCCCCCGGTCAGTTTCCCGTTGCGCCGCCTACCCCGACGCGGCAGCCATTGTCGCATGGGCATCGGGCACGGGCAAGCCGCTTCCACACCACGCCTCGTCACAGGTGGGGGTTACACATACCGCTCATAACGTTGACCGTTTTTTGGCTGATTCTCGTTGCCCGATTGCCGTTCTCACAGGGGATTTCGATGATTCACCCCACGAAAAGCCCGTCCGGGAGCCCCAGATCTCGGGTCAGTTCCAGCCTGAAGATCTCCGTGCGCATCGCGTTCAGGCTGACGTCGCCGGGGGCCTCCTGAGGCAGCCGGTCTTGTCGTTGCCCGTCCGTATCCCCGATGTGGAGCGCACTCGGAGCGCTGAATCAGCCAGGGAGTGATCGTGGTAGCCCGAACCATGGCAGCACGTTGTTGTCGAAGCGGGTGATGTCGTAGATCCGGTCGCCAGTGAGGGCGAGGACGTACAGGCCGGCCCCGTGGCGGATGCCGCCGGTGGGGGCGAGAAGGTAGGCCCCGAACGCCAGCTGACCATTCGCCCGCGTCGGCACGAGGGAATACGTCCAGCCCTGGCGGGTGACGCTGGCGAAGAAGCGGGCCACGACGTCGCGGCCCTGGTATTCGAGGGGAACCGGTGGCATGGCGACGCGGACATCGTCGGTGAGCAGGGCGACCAGGGCGTCGACATCGCCGGACTGGTACGCGCGGACGAACTTCGCCACGAGCGCCTGCTCGGCGGGTGAGTCGGGGGCAGGAGGCGGCTCACGCTTGCCCATCGGCTCCAGGCTGGCGCGAGCCCGTTTGAGGGCGCTGTTGACCGATTCGACGGTCGAGTCGAGCATGTCGGCCACCTCGCTCGCGTGGTATCCGAGGACCTCGCGCAGGATGAGCACGGCGCGCTGGCGAGCGGGCAGGACCTGCAGTGCGGTCACGAAGGCCAGGGAGATGGCTTCGGTCTGTTCGTAGCGGGCCTCCGGGCCGGGCGGCACGTTGATCGCACCCGCGAGGAGGGCGTCGGGATAGGGCTCGAGCCACACGACTTCGCCGAGCCGAGTCGGCTCGGGCGGTACCATCTCGGGCATGTCCCATACCTTGGCAGGGCGTCGTTTGGCCGAGCGAAGCGCGTTGAGGCACCGGTTGGTGGCGATCCGGTAGAGCCATGTGCGGATCGAGGCGCGTCCCTCGAACCCTCCGAGGCCTTTCCAGGCGGTCAGTAGCGTGTCCTGGATGGCGTCCTCGGCGTCCTGGAAGGATCCGAGCATCCGGTAGCAGTGCACCTGTATCTCTCGACGGTACGGCTCGGTCAGCTCGCGGAACGCATCGCCGTCCCCAGCCCGTGTCCTGGTGATCAGGTCGGCTGTCACTGCTACTCACTCCATCCTCGCGTCTCCTCTCTCCCGCACCCTGTCGCACGACCAGTATAGACACCGGCCGAGGGGCAAACTGGGCGGTCGGTGTGCGCCCAGTTTGCCGACCTCGCGGTGTCTGCATCATCGACGGCTCGGACGATCTGGGCGGCGAGACCCAGAACGAGGGTCACTACCGGGCTTCCGCGGTACACGGACGGTCCGCATTTATTCGGAGGATATATGACAATCGCAGACAAAGCAGTTCTGGTGACCGGGGCCAATCGCGGCATCGGGCAGGCGCTGGTCGAGGAAGCCCTGAGGAGAGGCGCGAAGCGGGTGTATGCCGGTACGCGCCAGCCCCTGGCCCACCCGGATGAGCGCGTCACGCCCCTGACCCTGGACGTGACCAACGCGGCGCAGATTCAGGCAGCGGTCGAGAGCGTCGAGTCGCTCGATATCCTCATCAACAACGCCGGCCTGGCGCTTTACGATGACCTGAGCGATCGTGCCGCGCTCGAACAGCAGCCTCGCCGTCAATCTCTTCGGCCCCTACGGCGTGACCCAGGCCTTCCTGCCGTTGCTGACTCGTTCGCGGGGAGCCATCGTCAACAACCTGTCGTTGATGGCCTTGGCCCCCTTGCCGCTCACTCCGGCCTACGCGATCTCGAAGGCGGCCGCGTTCAACCTGACGCAATCGCTGCGCGCCCTTCTGGCCGGACGGGGCGTGCAGGGTGCATGCCGTCCTGACCGGCCCCACGGACACCGAGATGACCCGAGGCTTCGACATACCGAAGGCCTCTCCGGAGTCCGTCGCGCGAGCCATCTTCGACGGCGTGGAGAACGGGGAGGAGGAGATCTTCCCCGATCCGATGTCGGAGTCCCTGGCGGAGAGCTGGCGCGGCGGTGCGGCCAAGGCGATGGAGCGCCAGAATGCGGCGTTCGTCGCAGCGGAGCCCGTCACGTCATGAGCACGGGGAGGGACACGGTGCAACTTCGGCTGTATCGACAAAGAAGGAGAGAGACAATGACCGATCACAAAATCGGAACACGTGAAGAGTGGCTTGCCGCGCGCGCCGAGCTGCTCAAGCGCGAGAAGGAGCTCACCCGGATGAGTGACGAGCTCGCCCGCCAGCGCCGGGAACTGCCCTGGGTGCCAGTCGAGAAAGAGTACACGTTCCAGACTGCGACGACGGACCCAAGACGCTCGCGGCACTCTTCGATGGCCGCTCGCAGCTACTTATCTATCACTTCATGTTCGGCCTGAGCTACATGGCTGGCTGTCCTGACGAACTCGTCGATCGCCGATAGCTTCAACGGGGTGCTCCCGCACCTCAGGGCCCGCGACGTGACCATGATCTGCGTCTCACGCGCGCCGATCGAGAAGCTCCTCGTCTACGAGCAGCGGATGGGCTGGAGCTTTCCCTGGGCCTCCTCTGCGGAGAGCGACTTCAACATCGACTTCGGCATATCAAGCTCCGAGGAGGCGACGCGCGCGTGGGTCACGCCGATGCTCGAGGGCGGGCTGCCGCCGATCGCCGGCCAGAACGCCAGCGCGAGTGGCACCGACATCGTCAGCTATCTCTCCGAGGGGTATGGCGTCAACACGTTCGCGCGCGAGGGCGACACCGTCTACCACTGCTACGCCAGCACCGCGCGCGGTGTGGAATTCCTGATGGGCTATTACCCGATCTTGGACCGCGCGCCGAAGGGCCGCGAGGAGGGTGATGCGTTCCAGCTGTGGATCCGCCGCCACGACGAGTACGACAGCCAGTGAAACCATGGACACGCAAGGAAGAGGACGATTATGAGTGACTTGTCGGGCAGGACCACTGTCGTCGTTGGCGCGAGCCGGGGCTTGGGGCGTGGGATCGCGCGCGCGTTTGCCGAGGCTGGTGCTCCGGTGGTCGCGGTCGCCCGGACCGGACCGGCACTTGCCGAGCTGGCTGCCACCAGCGCGAACATCCGGACCGAGGTCGCGGATGCGGCTGACGCGACGGCGGCGTGGAGCCTGCTGGACCAGTACGAGCCGGAGGTGCTCATCCTGGTCGCCGGCGCCAACCCGGTGATGCGTCCGCTCCAGGACCAGACGTGGGAGACGTTCTCCGTCAACTGGCAGACCGACGTCAAGATCGCGTTCACCTGGCTGCGTGAGGCACTGCTGAAGCCGCTGCCGCCTGGTAGCAGGGTGGTGGTGATAAGCAGCGGAGCGGCCATCAACGGATCACCGGCCAGCGGCGGGTACGCGGGGGCGAAGGCCACCCAGCGGTTCATCGCGGGATACGCTCAGGAAGAGTCGCGCCGTGCCGGGCTGGACATTACCGTCACGGCGGTGATGCCCAGGATGACGCCGTTCGGAGACGTGGGCAACCGGGGGGTTCAGGCGTACGCGGCGCGCAGCGGCCGGACCGAGGAGGCATACCTGAAGCAGCTGGGGGAACTGTTGACCCCCGAGCTGGCCGGGTCCGCCCTCGTGGACCTGGTACGGGCAGACCCGGTGACCACTGCCCCGGGGTACCTGCTCACCGCCGCCGGGCTGCAGAAGCTGCCATGAACACCGGCGCGGGACCGGGTGCCCATCGGTCCCGCGCTCCCGTCCTCATGCCCCATGCGACGTGTGCCCTGCTGGGGCCTCGGGATGTCTGAGCGATGTCCAGCCACGTCTCGACATCAGCGCCGGACACAACAATCGCAAGATCCTGATGGTGTCGGCGCTTGGCACCATCAACGCCGTCGGCGACTTTTACTTGCAATGTTGGGCGACTCGGCGTACGTCCGGTCCCGCCACACCTTCATGATCTTCGGGGAGATCTCCGTGAACAGCCCGATAATTTCCGTCACCCATGTGAACGGAATATGCCCCCTATCCTCTGACGGAGTGTGCTTTGCACACTCCCTGAATACGAACTGAGATCGAAACCTTGTTTGATCCGCAAACCGCCATTCTTCGTCTCATCCCGTTCGGCGAAGGAGATCATTGCGGCGGCGCCAGTTGGGCAAGCACCGCCCGCTTCTCCTGTATTCCTTCCCGAATTCACGCCCTCAGGCTCACGGCCCTGGCGATGGTCGTGTTCGCGGCGAGTGGCCGCGCTCTCCGACACTTCAACGAGATCGCACAGGGGCTCGTCTTGCTTACCGCCGCGCTCATTTGTCAGTTCACCGCGGTCACGAACATCCACGTCGGGCGATGATTCGCATGCGCTAATTAGCCCGACCTCCTGAGTATCTCCGTGTGTGGCGCGGATCGCCCCAACTCGTACGGGAAGGACCCGACAAAGTCGGGGCATCGAAGTCTCGGCTGGACCAGGCTCATATTAAGCTACACGAGTGTGCCGTCATGATAGGTTCCCTTGTATCTGTTAGCGCGTAGAGAGGGGAGAGACGATAAAGCGCACCCAGGATTATCCCTCGGAGTGGGAACACTGATCACTCAATCCACCCCTGACCATTAGTATGCGTTGCGGTCGCGGAAAATGAGAATGACGGTCTTGGCGATGATCTTCAGATCGAAGAAGAGCGACCAGTTCTCGACGTAATAGAGGTCGTAGCGGGTGCGCTCCTCGATGCTCGTATTGCCGCGCAGGCCGTTCACTTGCGCCCAGCCGGTGATGCCCGCCTTCTCGCGGTGGCGGCGGGCATAACGCGGGATAGAATGTGTGAACTGATCGACGAAGTGGGGCCGCTCCGGGCGAGGGCCGACGACGCTCATCTCGCCGAGCAGCACATTGATGAACTGCGGGAACTCATCGAGCGAGAAGCGGCGCATGAAGCCGCCGAGCCGGGTGCGGCGTGGGTCGTTCGGCGTCGTCCAGACGGGGCCGCTCTCCGCCTCGGCATCCTGCCGCATCGTGCGGAACTTGAGGCACCAGAAGGGCTTGCCGTCCCGCCCCACCCGCTCCTGCACGAGGAAGACCGGGCCGGGCGAGCTGATTTTGACAAGCAGCGCGAGCAGCAGCAGGAGCGGCGAGGAGGCGATCAAAACCGCCAGCGACACCGCGACATCGAGCGTCCGCTTCAGCGCGCGGTTCCACCCGCGCAGGGCGATCGTGCGCACCTGCACCATTGGCAGGCCGCCGAGGTCGCCGATGCTCAACTCGTTATTCGTAATCAGTTGGAAAGTATCCGGGTAGACGGTGATGCTGACGGGGTCGTCCGCGCAGCGATCGACGAGGTTGACGAGTCGCGCCTGGGAAGCGCCGGCGAGGGCGATCAAGACTTCGTCCACCCGCTCCGAACGCAGAATTCGCGGCAGGCAGTCCGTCGTGCCGAGCACCGGCAGGCCGAGCACCTCGGTCTCGTCCGCGTGATGGTCGAGATCGTCCGCGACGAAACCGACGACGTGGTAACCGAGGTGCGGCGAGCGGCGCACCGTCTCCAGCACCGTGCGGGCGGGCGACCCGGTGCCGACGATCACGGCGCGTTCGACCGTCACGCCATGCCGCCGGAGCGCCCCTATCAGGGCGGAGTAGAGGAGTCGTCCGAAGGTGAGACAGACAATTGCCAGCGCCCAACCGGAGAGGAGCAGTTGGCGGGAATAGACGAAGCGACTGCTGCCGAGCACGAACGAGTTGACGGCGAGCGCGAGCACGACGCCGACCGAGAGCGCCGAGCAGAGTTTCGCGAACTCGTCCACGCGGGAGACCCCGCGCTTCAACGTGTAGAGCCCGGCGACGTTGAACGAGCCGATCACCGTCACTTCCAGCACAGCCAGCATGATGGCATAGATGCGGCCCGAGGGCGGGATGAACCCGGTGGTTGTCAGGCTCGTGTCGAGTCGATGGGCGAGCAAGAAGGCGACCGCGAGGAGCGCGATATCGAGCAGCAACTGCACCGCGCCGATAATCAGCGCGGGCCAGCGCCGCCGCACATGGGCGGGTAATGCGGGCGGCTGTGCGTCGGGTTCGAATGACCCGGCAGCATTTGGTGGCGCAATGCTGATCTCTGCCGTCATTGCGCTCGTCCCGCTCGTCCCCTGCACCCTCGTGGGATACTTCGCATACTGAACTTTATACCATTCCCTTTGTCACGGCGCAAGCGAACATGTGTACGTACGCTTAGGACTAGTCGGTAGACAGTAGGCAGAGAAAGGCCCTGGTTACCGGCTACTGAGTACTCGGCGGCGCCGACGCCACGCGCCGCTTGCTCGCAGGCCGCAGGATATTTGCCATCAGCGCGACGAGGCCGCGCGCGCCGATGCCGAGGTAGATGAGCAGATTGAGCGGCAGGGCGGTCGTGCGGGCGTAGTGCAGCCGGTGGAAGCGCCACATCGCCCCGTAGAAGGCGAGCGTGGCGCGCACGCTCCGCTGGCGGCTCGACGAACCCTTGTAATGCAGGATGCGCACGCGCGGCTCGTAGCGGACGCGCCAGCCGTGCGCCTTGATGCGATAGCACCAGTCGAGATCCTCGCCGTACAAGAAGTATCGCTCGTCCATCAGCCCGGCGTCGTCGATCGCGGCGAGGCGCACCAGCAGGCAGGCGCCCATGCCGCTGTCCATCTCAATCGCCTCGTCGGGGTCATGGTAGGTGAGATTGTATTGCGCGAAACGCGGGCTGCGCGGGTAGCGCGCCGCCATGCCGGTCAGCTTCCAGAAGGAGTTGAGCGGTGTCGGGAAGGAGCGGCGGCAGGCGAGGTCGAGCGAGCCGTCCCTGAGCACGATCTTCGGCCCGATGACGCCCGCCTCCGGGTGGGCCGTCAGCAGGTCGAGCAGTCCGGTCAGCGCGCCCGGCGGCATCGTCGTGTCCGCGTTAAGGAGCAGCACGCCGACGCGCGTGCGATCCGCGTCCGCCGGGACAGCTGCGACGATCTCCGTGAGGGCGAGGTTGTTGAGTGCCGCGTATCCCCGATTCTCCGCCGCGACGCGCAGTCGCACGTCCGGGAAGTCCCGCCGCACGATGGCCGCCGTCCCGTCCGTCGATCCGGCATCCACGACGTAGACCGTCGTCGGGATGCCCGGATGCGCCGCCGCCACCGCGCGCAAGCAGTCCGGCAGCAGCGTCGCGTTGTTGTACGACGAAACGACAATAAAGAGTTGATCCATCATCCCATCCACGGTGAGGAGGATAGCAGATGCCGTTACGGCGCGCATCGGCAGCGGAGAGGCGATCACCCCCGCCCGTGGGCGATCAGGTTGCCTTCCGGCAGGCGGCGCAGGTGGAGCATGACGAGGAGGCCGACGAGCGGGCCGGGGGCGAGGAAGGCGAAGGTCCAGCGCCAGCCGAGGTGATCGCGCAGGATGGGCACGAGCCAGATCGTCACGACCGTCAGGGTGAAACCGACCGCCAGTTGCAGCGTCAGCGCCGTGCCGACGTACGACTGATCGGCGAGTTCCGTTACCACCGTCGAGAACTGCGCGGAGTCCGCGACCACCGTCAGGCCCCAGACGAGGCCGATGGCGACGACGAGCGGGAAGGGCGCGCCGAAGGCGAAGCCGATGACGAGCGCGCACGCCCCGGAGATCGCCATCGCGGCGGCGGTCGTGCGGGTGCGGCCCCAGCGATCGCCGAGGATGCCGCCGAGCCAGCAGCCGACCGCGCCGACGCCGATCACCGCGAAGGTGGCGAGCGCGGCGGTCTGGCGGGCGTTCGTCTCGCCCCGCCGGGCGAGGCTGTCCGTCGCGAAGGCGAGGAACCACGCCCACATCGCGTAGAGCTCCCACATATGCCCGAAGTAGCCGAGCGAGGCGAGGCGGACGCCCCGATTGGTGAAGACCTGCCGGATTTGCTGGGGGTCAAACGGCGCGCGGGAGAAGGGGAACGGGCCGTCCTGCACCGTCAGCGCGGCGAGCAGCGCGCCCGCGAGGGTAAGGAGCGATGTGGCGAGGATGACCGCTTGCCAGCGCAGCCCGCCGGCGCCGTTGACGAAGTGCGGCATCGCCGAGCCGAGCGTCAGCGCGCCGACCATCACGCCGAGCGCCATCCCCCGCCCGCGCCGGAACCAGGTGGAGAGCAGTTTCAGCCCGACCGGATAGACCCCGGCGAGGAAGAAGCCCGTTGCGAATCGCAGCAGGATGGCGAGGCCCGGCCCGTGCGCCAGCACGATCCCCGCATTGACCGTCGCGGCCCCGATGGCGGCGACGCAGAAGACCCATTTGGGCGGGAAGACATCGGCGAGCGTCAACGCGGCCGAGAGTACCGCGCCCGTCACGAAGCCGAGTTGCACGGCGATTGTCAGCAACGACGCCTGATTGGTCGTCAGCCCCCACGCCGCGCGCACCTGCGGCACGACCGCCGAGGCCGAGAACCACGTCGTCATGCTGAGGAGCACCGCCCCCGCCATCACCCCCAGCGCCCGCCACCGCCCCGCAGGCAGCGCGGCAGGGTCAATCCCTACCGCAGCAACCGACACCTCACCGGCCATCCTGCACCTCCAGATGACATTGAACCACAGAGGCACAGAGGACACAGAGAGGGAATGAGAAGACGATCCTTTTTTCTTTGTATCTCCTCTGTGCTCTCTGTGCCTCTGTGGTTAATCCCCCTTCAGCCATTGGTCGTACCAGGCGCGGACGCGGCGGAGGATGTCGCGCTGGTGGGCGCGCTCGCGGACGCCGTGCGGCTCGCGCGGGTAGGTGACGAGTTGGACGGGGACACCCCGCTCGCGCAAGGCGCGCTCGAAGCCGATCGCTTGCGTGACGGGCACGCGGGCGTCGTTCTTGCCGTGGAGCATCAGCAGCGGGGTCGTGGCGTTCTTGGCGTAGGAGATCGGCGAGAGGCGGGCGGCATTGTGCGGGCCGGGGCCGTCCCATGGGCGGTCGCCGCCGAGGGCGGCCTCGAAGGTCGGCATGTCGCTCGTCATCGTCATCATGTTCCAGTCGGAGACGCCCGCGCCCATCACGCCCGCCTTGAAGCGGTACGTCTGCGTCACCGCCCAGGCAGTCATGAAACCCGCCCTGACTCCAGCCGCCAATACCGAGCCGCTCCGGGTCCGCGACGCCGCGCGCGATGGCCGCGTCCACCATCGCCATCACATCGCCGAAGTCGCCCTCGCCGACCGCGCCGCGCGCCGCTGTGGCGAAGGCGTTGCCGTGTCCCATGCCGCCCCGGTAGTTCGGCATCAGCACCGCGTAGCCATGCGTCGCCAGCCATTGCCCCCAGTCGCCGGGGCGTAGATGAAACCCATTCGACGACCGCCCATACGGCCCGCCGTGGACGAGCATCACCGTCGGCAACGGCCCCGCTGGTGCGTCGGGCGGGCGGATGAGGATGCCGTCGAGCGCGAGGCCGTCCGGCGCGAGTCCCAATAGAACGGCTCCTGCTTGCCGAACTGCACATCCCGCAGCGCCGCGTGGTGGTCGCTGACGCGGTGCACGGTATCCGGCGCGCCCGCCCAGAGTTCCGGCGGCTCATCTCCGGCGCTCCGCACGACGGCGACGACTGGCGCGGTCGCGTGCGGCGGCATGGCGACGCCGAACCCGCCGAGATCGCCCGTCGGGTGCGCGCAGAAAACGGCGGGGAGGCCGGTGGGCGTGTTGATGTTGACGAGTTCCGTGGTCAGCCCCTTCGCTATCGCAATCGTGATGCGTCGCTGCTCCGGCGCGGTGCGGAGATTGGTCGCGCACATCTCATCGTCCACGCCGGGGCCGATGACAGTCGGTTCACCGCCATCCGCCGAGACGGCCCAGATCGTGGACGAGCATTGCGGCAACGGCTCATGCGGCGCGGCAAAGACGAGCATGTCGCCGATTGCCTCCGATATACCCCACGCAAGGTTGCTCCCACCGATCGCGTCGCATAGACGGCGTGGATTGCCACCCGCTATCGGGATGGCGAAGAGGGCGGCGCGGTGATTCTCCTCCAGTTCCGGCGTTGGGCGTGCGAAGTAGGCGATGGTCGCGCTGTCGGGCGACCAGGCGCACTCGAAGACGTGCATGTCGCCGGTGGGGAGCGTCGTAATTGCGCCGGTGGCGAGATCGAGGAGCTGCAGGCGGTTGTACGGCCATCGCCCGCCGTAGACATCGGCGTCGTCGCGCTCCTTCTCCCGCCGCTCGTCCTCATCGGTCGGGTCGTCCGGCGCGAGGAAGGCGATGCGCGCGCCGTCCGGCGACCACGCGAATGATTCGATGCTCTTCTTGCGCGCGACCAGTTGCGTCGCCTCGCCACCGGCGGCGGCCATCCGGTAGAGCGCCTTCGTGCCCCGCGCGGCGCGGTCGGAGAGGAAGGCGAGCGTCCGGCTATCCGGCGACCAGCGGGGGTGATCGTCCCGCCCGCCGCCGAATGTCCACTGCCGCGCCATCGCCGAGCCGTCCGTCGGCGCGACCCAGATCGTCCCTTCCGGGTGGTCGCCCTCCTGCCCATAACAGGCCGCGACATATGCCACCGGCTGCCGTCCGGCGTCAGTTGCGGATCGTCCGGGAACATGCCCGCGACGATCATCTCTTCCGTCAGTGGCGTTGACATGGGTCTCCTTCCAAGTAGCGAGTAACGAGTAACGAGTGGCCCGCGTTTCCCTTCTCGTTACTCGTTACTCGCTACTCGTTACTTTCTACTACTCTCTCGCCCGTGGCGCGACGATTTGCACGCGCGCGCCGTGCGCCGCTGCGGGGTCGAGCCAGCGCGGCTCGGTCGGGCCGGGGTCGGCGGTCAGGCAGGCGCTGTAGGGGCCGTCGCCGCGCGCGGCGAGCGGGGCGGCGAGCGGGCTTTGGTTGTCCGCTGGGTGTGCCAGTTCGATGCTGTACTGACCGACAATGAACGTCGCGGCGCGGGCGCGCACCTCCGGGTTGTCACGCTCGATCAGCGGCGCGGCATCGAGCAATGCGGTGAAGCGCGTCGTCGCGGCGGCGAGATCGGCGACGGCGATGGTGAGGCTGAGGACGCCCGTCACGTCGTTCGCGTGCTTCACCGCCTCGCCGCTCGGCACGCGCAGGCCGCGCGGTGTGACATCCTCGATGATGAATGGCAGTTGCCCGGCGGGCGAGACGCTGGCGCTGCGCCACTGCAGTTGCACGCCGTCCGGCCGGGAGCGGGCGCCGTCCATCGGTGTGTACGGGAGACCCGCGGCGGTGAGACGGGCGACATCTGCCGCGAGGTCGGTGCTGCCGAGGGCGAAGTCGATCAGACCGCCGCCCGCGTCGAGGAAGCGACGCCAGCGATGCTCGGACGGCGCAGTCGGGTTCTGGAAGGCGATCAGTTCGATGTACGCGCCGTCCGCGAAGGCGATCAGGGCGTTGTGCGTGCCGCCGGGGTGCTCGCCGCCCGGTATGACGGTGAAGCCCAGTCCCTCGTAATCGCGGATGCCGGTCGCCAGATCGGGGACGAGGATAACGAGGTGATCGATCCCGGTGAGCATTGGTGTCGCCCTCCTCTATTGCTGCGTCGCGTTGCCACCTTGCGGTGCAGCGTAGCACAGATGCTCAGTAGTCGGCAGTCGTGGACAAGGGCGGTATGATAGTCACAGCCCGTGAGATACCGTTGCGGGATCATGGGAGGGATGGCATGGCCGAGTCGGCAGCACAGGAGCAGCACAGCCAGAGCGTCAACGGCCTCAGCCAAGCAGCGAATGAGGACCGGGCGGATGCATTGATCGCCGCGTACATCGAGCCGCATCCAACCAACCCCGGCATCGCGGAGTACCGGTTGCGTGTTGAGCAGAACGGCTATCCCGTCTGGGCGATCATCGGCGATCTTACCGCGAATGGCGAAAACATCGCGCAGGTAGCCCATGATTACGAGATTTCCCTAGAGGCAATCCAGGCGACGCGCGCATTCTATGCGCGACACCAGAATGAGATCGATGCGCGGCTCGCCGCCAATGACGCCGCTTGATGCCGTCCTTTTATTGCGACGAGGACATTCCTGTTGGCTTGGCATCCCTCCTGATCGTTGCCGGGTATCCGACACGGACAACTCGCGGTGTAGGCCGACTCACTGCGTGGGATGCCGATCAGTTGCTTTTTGCAACGGAGCAAGGCTGGACGCTCATCACGCATAACCGCAAAGATTTCCATACGCTGCACGACGCATGGTTGCACTGGTCGCCCCGTTGGCAGGATTCACGACCGCACGGCGGTATCCTCACGCTTGATCGAGGACCGGGTGCGGCGCAGATCGTGGCGGCGATCGGGAATCTCCCTGCAACGACGAACGAGTCGCTGACCGGATGCACTTTCGACTGGTTCGCGCGGGATGGTGGTTCCTGGAGTCAGTGGCGATCCTGACCGAGTAGCGGGGACGGAAGGTGGCAAGGCTGGACGAACCGACCACGCGCGTCACCGACCTCTGGCGGCACGCGGATTTCCTGCGGCTCTGGACGGGGCAGACGATCTCCCAATTCGGCTCGCAGATCACCCTGCTTGCTCTGCCGCTCACCGCCGCGCTGACCCTGCACGCGACCCCCGCCGAGATGGGCATCCTCTCCGCCACCGAGACCGCGCCCTTCCTCCTCGTCGGCCTCTTCGCGGGTGTCTGGGTGGACCGCCTGCGCCGTCGCCCGATTTTGCTGATCACCGACTGCGCGCGGGGTGTGCTGCTCCTGGCGATTCCGCTCGCGGCGCTCCTCGACGCGCCGACCATCGGCCTGCTCTATGCCGTCGCCTTCCTCGTCGGCATCCTCACCGTCTTCTTCGACGTGGCATACCAATCGTTCCTCCCCGCGCTCGTCGGGCGTGCGCAACTGGTGGAGGGGAACAGCAAACTGGAGGTTAGCCGGTCGGCGGCGCAGATCGTCGGGCCGGGGATCGCGGGCGGGCTGGTGCAACTGATCACCGCGCCACTGGCCATCATTGTCGATGCGACTTCCTTCCTGATCTCCGCCCTTTTCCTCGCCTTCGTCCGCGTGCCGGAGCCCGCGCCCGCCCCGCGCGCCGGGCGGCAGTCGGTCTGGAAGGATATCGGCGAGGGCTTGGGCGTCGTCTTTCGCAATCCGCTCCTGCGGGCGATTGCGGGCTGCACCGCCACGGGCAATCTCTTCAGCAACATCGTCCAGGCGGTCTATATTCTCTATGTCACGCGACAATTAGGGTTGAGCGCGGGCGTCATCGGCGCCATCTTCGCGGTCGGCAGCATCGGCTTCCTGCTCGGCGCGCTGCTCGCGGGGCGCGTCGCGCGCTGGATCGGCCTCGGCCCGACGATTGTCGGTTCCATCCTGTTCGGTTGTTTCGGGATGATCCTCATCCCGGTGGCGAACGGGCCGGCGACGCTCGCCGTGCCATTGCTCGTGATCGCGCAGTTCGTCACCGCGTTCGGTGGCCCGATCTACAATATCAGCCAGGTCAGCCTGCGGCAGGCGATCACGCCGGATCATCTGCTCGGTCGGATGAACGCGACGATGCGCTTCCTCGTCTGGGGTACGCTCCCCATCGGCGCGCTGATCGGCGGCGCTCTCGGCGGCGCCATCGGCCTGCGCCCCACGCTGGTCATCGGCGTCATCGGCCAGTTCTCCGCCGTCCTCTGGGTCTTTTTCTCGCCCGTCCGCACGCTGCGCGAGCAGCCGGAGGCAGTGGCGAGTGGCGAGTAGCGAGACGGATCACTCGCTACTCGCCACTTCGGCGACGCCGACCGGGACGCCGCGCGCGAGGACGACGACCGCGCCGACGATCATCAGGCCGCCGCCCGCGATGGCGAAGGCCCAGCCGACGCCGAGCCATGCCGCGATCAGGCTGACGAGGAAGGGCGCGGCGAGCGGCACGACCGTCGTCAGCATCTCCGTCGTCGCCGAGACGCGGCCCATCAGGTCGGCGGGCGTCTCGCGCTGCACGATCGCGCCGTAGGTGACGCCGCCCGTCGCGAAGCCGACGCCCAAGAGGGTGCGGGAGACGAAGGCGGCGAAGAAATCGACACCGCCCCCGCTCATCTGCTCGACGACCGCCATGCCCATCATCGCCATCAGGCTGCCGAGTTCGAGGACCGCAAGGCCTATCACGAGAAGGGGCGAGACTCTGTGCCCCCATTGCCCGACGACGATCGCTCCCGCGACGTAGCCGATGCCGAGGCAGGTGAAGGAGAGCCCAAGTTGCGTCTCGGTAACGCCAAGGTCCTTCAGCACGACGACCCCGACCGTGTCTGTCGCGCGGATTAGGAAGGCTGCCGCAATCATGCTGCCGACTGCCATCACGAGCGCCCGCCGCCGCGCGATGTGCGTCACACCGGCGCGGAACTCCGGCCAGAATCGCCGCGTGGTCTGCGCGGTGGCGGGAGGGGCAGAGAGCCGTGGCAGCCGGGTGAGGATCAGCGCGGAGAGCAGAAAACTGATCGAATCCGCGACGAAGGCGCCGCGCAGCCCGGCGACGGCGAGAATCAACCCGCCGAGGCCGGGGCCGAGCAGCCGCGCGCCGTTGTCGGAGAGTTTGTTGAGCGAGTTCGCCGCCACCAGATCGTCGTCCGGCACGGTCGAGCGGATCATCGCCTGCTCCGCCGGGTTGAAGAAGGTGCTGAAGGTGCTCTTGATCGTGACGAGCACGAGCACGGCGGCGAGGTTCGGCGCCCAGACGAGGCCGAGCACGACGACCATCCGCGCCAGATCGCAGACGATCATCACCGTGCGGCGCGGCAGCCGGTCCACCCAGACACCCGCCACCGGCCCGACGAGGGCGTAGGGGGCGGTCATCGCGGTGAGGTACGCGCCCCACGCCAGCGGGCCGAGGTTCCAGCGGTAGAGGATCAGCGTCAGCAGCGCGAGGATATCGAGCCAATCGCCGAGGTTCGAGACGACTTTGCCGCCGAAGAGCGCGCGGAACGGCCGGTGCGCCAGCGGCGCAATCAGGGCAATCTTCTTCGCGGCGCGGCGCCCGCTCTCTACCCCGCTCATCCTTGACCCTCCCGCGTGCGTCTCCCGGTACTCTATCTCTCGTGTATGTGGGCATCAAGTGGCTGCGGATAACATCGGGATGCTGCTCGAAACCGGTCGCTCGCGCACGATTTAGGGCTCGTCGAGGCTTGCCTCGACGGGCACAATCTCCACTTTGGCGGCCGGCCGACTTCGAGGCGCATTCCCCAAACCGTGTCAGTGGACGAACGTACGCAAAATCGGTACGATGGGTGCGGTGAGTACTCGGCACTCAACGTCGGCGAGCGGGGGCAACGATTGGCGGACAGCACGAACGGGACGGCGCAGCGGACGATCCATCCATTCCTGGCGCGGGTGCAGGACATGGCGCGCGGGCCGCTGCTCTTCGACGGCGCGACGGGCACGCTCTTGCACCTGCGCGGCGACGAGCCGATGGATTCCTGCTTCGTCGCGCTCAATAAATCCCGCCCGGACCTCGTCTCCGCCCTGCACCGCGAGTACATCGCGGCGGGCGCGGAGGCGATCAAGACCAATACCTTCGCCGGCAACCGCTTCCAGTTGGAACTGCACGGCTGGGGCGACGAGGTGCGCGACCTGAATAAGCGGGCGGCGAAACTGGCCCGCGACGCGCGCGAGATCAGCGGGCAGGCGGTCTGGATCGCCGGGAGCGTCGGCCCGACCGGGCGGCTCCTCGCCCCGATCGGCACGAGCACCGTCAAGGACATCCGTGCCGCCTTCCGCGAGCAGATCGAGGTGCTCGTCGAGGGGGGCGTCGACGTGCTGCTGCTGGAAACCTTCTCCTCGCTGGCGGAAATCCGCGAGGCAATCGCGGCGGCGCGCGACATCTCCGATCTGCCGATCATCGCCTCGATGACCTACGCGGACGACGACCGCACGCCCGTCGGCCACGCCCCGCGCGATGTGGCGCGCGAGTTGACGCGCCTCGGCGTCGATGTGATCGGCGCGAACTGCTCGGTCGGGCCGCAGAATGTCACGCGGGTCGCCCTGACGCTGCGGCAGGCGACGCATCTGCCGATCAGCGCGATGCCGAATGCGGGCTGGCCCGCGAACCTGAACGGGCGGATCGTCTACGCCTCCTCGCCCTCCTACCTCGCGGCGCACGCGCGGCAGGCGGCGGAGGCGGGCGTGCGCATCCTCGGCGGCTGCTGCGGCACCGAACCCGCCCACATCGCCGCGATGCGCCAGGCGCTCGACGCCCTGCTCGCCCTCGACCCGCAGGTCGCCCGGCACCCGAACGGTTCCGCCGTGGCGATCACCATGCTCCCGGCGGCGGAAACGGACACATCGGCGGGCGAGCCCGAGTACGGCAGCGCGTTCGGCCGCAAACTGGCGCGCGGCGAGTTCGTCGCCACCGTCGAGGTTGCCCCGCCGCGCGGTCTGAATCCCGCCAAAGTGCTGGCGGGCGCGCGACTGCTCAAAGAGGCCGGGGTGGACGCGGTGGATGTGACGGACAGCGCCCGCGCCCGCCTCTCGATGAGCCCTATCGCCACCTGCGCCCTCATCCAGCAGCAGATCGGTATCGACACGATCATCCACCTGACAACGCGCGACCGCTCGCTGATGGGCCTCCAGGCGGACCTGCTCGGCGCGCACGCGCTCGGCTTGCGCAACGTCCTCGCCCTCACCGGCGATCCGCCCTCGCTCGGTAATTATCCGAACTCGACGGCGGTCTACGATGTCGATTCCGTCGGCCTGATCGGCATCCTCGCACGGATGAATGAGGGGGTGGACATCGGCGGCAACCCGATCGGCGCCCCCGCCGGCTTCACCATCGCCTGCGCGGTGGACCCGACGCGCGACGACCTGCACGAGGAGGCGCGGCGTCTGAAGCGGAAGATCGAGGCGGGCGCGCATTTCGTGATGGCGCAGCCGATCTTCGAGATCGACCGCTGGCACCGCCTGCTCGACATCTATGGCCCGATCCCGATCCCCGTCCTGCTCGGCGTCCTGCCCTTGCAGAATACGCGGCACGCGGAATTCCTGCACAACGAGGTGCCCGGCATCGTCCTCACCGACCGCATCCGGCAGCGCATGGCGGATGCGGGCAACGATGGCCGCCACGTCGGCGTCGCCCTCGCGCAGGAGTTGATTCTTGCGGCGAAAGACCTCGTGCAGGGCATCTACATGATGCCCTCCTTCGGCCGCTACGAACAAGCCGCCGCCGTCCTCTCCGTCATCCGCGAGCCCGCCGCCGGGGATTGAACCACAGAGACACAGAGAGCACGGAGAAAGAACAAAGAAGAGACATGAATTTAGGGAAGCACGGAGTACAAATCTTCGCTACTCCCTCGCATTCTCCTCTTCTTATCTCTCCTCTGTGTCCTCTGTGCCTCTGTGGTTCAAAGTCCCCGCCGTCCGTAGCGGAGCCAGAAGACGGCGGCGGTGAGGAAGTAGAGGGAGGCGGCAAAGGCGAAGATGAAGGGGAGCGAGAGCCAGTCCGCCAGCCAGCCGAAGGCGAGGCCGGAGAGGGCGAGGCCCGCCTCGAAGATGCCCGTGTAGGTGGCGAGCGCCGCGCCGCGCCGCGTTGGGGGCGCGAGATCAACCGCTAGCGCGTTCAGCTCCGGCAGGACCGCGCTGATCGCCCCACCCCAGAGCAGCGCCGCCACGGCGAAGGCAGGGAAGACCGGCACGGCGGTGAGAATTGTCAGGCTGATGCCGCACGCCGCCATGCCGGGGATAATTACTCGCCACCGCCCGTAACGATCCGACCACCGCCCGCCGACCGCGCGCACGGCGAAGAACATCGCCGCGTCGAAGGTGAAGAAGAAGCCCGCGCCCGGCAGATGGCGCGCATCCATCAGCGGCACGATGAAGGCGAAAATTACCCCATTCCCCAGCGCCGTGATAAAGCCCGCGATCGCCGCCGGCAGCACCCGCCATTCGAGCAATGACCCTTGTCCCTCGCCCTGACCCCCTCTCCGAAACGGAGAGGGGGAACGACGCGGCATTGCCGAGGCCCCGTATTCTTCACCCTTCCCCATTGGGGAAGGGGGCCGGGGGGTTAGGGCTCCCCGCCGCAGCGGCAGCAACAACGCCACGCAGAGCGCCCCCGCGCCCGCCGAAAGCGCGAACGTCACGTGATAGGAGAGGTGTTCGCCGAGCAGCAACCCGGCTGGTGGGCCGATGGCGATGGCGACCGTCGAGGCGACGGCGAAGAGCCCCATCGCCTCGCCCCGTCGCCCTTCCGGCGTCAGTGCCGCGACGAGCACCGGCCCGCCCGTCATGTAGATGCCGGACGAGACGCCCTGGAAGAGCCGCACGGCGAGCAGCACCCAGAGCATGGCGCCGATCCCGTAGAGCGGAGAGGAGAGCATCATCACCGCGCTCGCGATGAGCAGCGGGAAGAGCGCGCCCCGGTCCATCGCTTGACCGAGATATGGGCGCGGCAGAATCGCGCTGACGGAGAGGGCGCCGATGACGAGGCCGATCAGCCCGTTCGAGAAGCCGTGATGCTCCATGTACTTCGGCAGCGCGGCCTGGAGGACGAAGATGCTGAAGAACCAGGCGACCGTCGCCGCGAGGAAGAGGCGGAAGCGCGGCGAGGCGAGCGGCGCGGCGGGCGACACATCGGTCATGGCGATCACGTCGTCGGTCGGCTCACGCTCCATGCGCGGCAGTGTAGCACGCCCACCCGTGCCGCGATGAGCATACTCAATCACGGCGCGAAGTAGGATACGATAGCGACGCTACCGTATGGCGAGGATGCTTGATGAAGTCAAGGGGGTGGTGCGATATGCCAGCGATGAGCGACGAGGAGCGGGCAACATTTCTGGCCCAGCCGGTCATTGGCCGGCTGGGCTGCCTCGATGACGACGGCTATCCGTACGTCGTCCCGGTCTGGTTCGACTACGCGGACGGCGGCTTCTACCTCGTGCCCCGCGCCCGCTCGGAGTGGGCGCGCTATCTGGAGCGGGATGGGCGCGTCTCCTTGTGCATCGACTCCGCCGATCTGCCCTACCGGCGGGTGATCGTCCGGGGCCGTGCCGAGGTGATCGAGAGGCCGAACGTCGGCGGCCGTTGGGTGGAGTTCGGCACGAGGATGGCGCGCAACTATCGCGGCGAGGAAGGCATCGCCTACATCGAGCGCACCAAAGACGAGCCCCGCTGGCTCTTCTTCGTCCGCCCCGAACGCTTCACCAGCGCCACCGGCGGCTGGGCCACCCGCTACAAACACACCAACTGGTGACGCACCATTCCCCGCCGGCGAATAAATGGCGATGCTCTGCCGTTGCAGGGAGTGGCGCGGACGATGCGTCATGATCGCTGTCGTCCGCGCCCCCGTGTACGCACTCATGGAAGGATAAACCGTTCCATGGCACGCACCGATACCGCGCCGACATCCCACTCCTCGCTCCGCGTGCTCGGGCAGCGCAACTTCGGGCCGTTCTTCGTCGGTAATCTGCTCTCGAACTGCGGCACCTGGTTCCAGAACATCGCCCAGGCGCTGCTCATCTACCGGCTGACGCACTCGACCTTCCTCGTCGGCGTCGTCAGTTTCGCGCAGTTCGCCGGGATCATCTTGCTCGCGCCGTGGTCCGGCGGCGCGGCGGATCGCTTCGACCGCAAGCGGCTGATTATCGGCACCCAGATCGGCTCGATGATCGTCACCGGCGCGCTCGCGCTCCTCGCCGTGGCGGGGTGGGATACGGTGCCCGTCATCATCGGGTTGGCCTTGCTCCTCGGCCTCGTGACGGCCTTCGGATCGCCCGCGATGAATGCCATCGTGCCGTCGCTCGTCAGCCGCGAGGACCTCCCCGCCGCCGTGGCGATGAATTCCGTCACGTTCAATATGGCGCGGGCGGTCGGGCCGGTGCTCGGCGCGCTCGTCGTCGCGCGGTTCGGCATCCCGTGGGCGTTCGGCCTCAATTGCCTCTCCTACGCCGCGCTGATCGGCGCGCTGCTGATCGTCCACCCTCGGCAACAGGAGGCGCGCCCGAGGACGCGGCCCAAACTGGCGGAGAGTTTTCACATTATCCGGCAAGACCTCCGCCTGGCGGCGCTGCTCGGCGTCGTCGCCTCCGTCTCCTTCGCGCTCGACCCGGTAACGACCCTCGCGCCCGCCTTCGCGACGCAGGTCTTCCACCATTCGGACACGCTCGCCGGCTACCTGATCGGCGCATTCGGCACCGGCGCGGTGATCGCGGCGGTCTTCGCCACCGGCCACACCGATACGCCCTATCGGCGTATCTTCATCATGCTAACGTTACTCGCGTGCGGCATCGCGACGTACGCGTTCCTCTCGCCGCTCGTGCTGGCATTCATCGCGCTCGGCATCGGCGGCTTCGGCTACCTCGCCGGGCAGACGCGGGCAACGACACTCCTGCAACTCGGCGTCGAGGATCACCAGCGCGGGCGGATCATGGCGCTCTGGAGCGTCTGCTTCCTCGGCACTCGCCCGATCGCCAGCCTGATCGACGGCAGCCTCGCCTCGCTGGTCGGTATCCACCTGACGGCGCTCCTGATGACCCTGCCCGTCTTCGCCGCCGCGACGGGGATGCTGATACTCTATCGGCGGCAATCGCGCGCGCCGGGATTAGACGCGAAACGGGAGGTAGTGGGTGGAAGTGCAGCATCAACACCACACGATTGAGGTGAACGGCGTCCCACTCCATGTCGTCGAGGCGGGCGATCCGCAGGGCCAGCCAATCCTCTGGCTGCACGGCATCTGGGATCGCTGGCTGATGTGGCAAGATGTCGTGCCGGAGATTCCGGGGCATCACTTCATGGTCGAGTTTCGCGGCCACGGCGAGAGCGGCAAGCCGGAGGGCGCGGAGCATTACCGCTGGGCGGATTACGCGGACGACATCGTCGCCCTGATCGACGCGCTCGGCTTCACGCAGGTCTCCGTCGTCGGCTTCTCGCTCGGTGCGATCACGGCGACGCTGGTCGCGGCGCGCGAGCCGGAGCGCGTCGTACGCGCCGTCGCCGTGGACCCTCCCTATCGCGACGGGGTGTACGCGAACGAGCGAATGCGCGACGTGCGCGAAATCAAGCACCTGCCGACCGAAGAACTCGTCTCGATGCTCTCCTTCATGCGCCCGGATCGGGATGATGCCGAGTGGCGGCGCGAGGCATCGTGGCTCCAGATGACGGCGGACGGCCCCTTCGACGCGATGATCGCCGGGACGCAGGGCGAGCAGGACTTGGAAAAGAATCTGCCGCGCATCACGCAGCCCTTCCTCGTCTTGCAGGCGGACCCGGCGGCGGGCGGCTCGCTCTCCGACGCGATGGCAGAGCGGGCGATGGCCCTCCTGCCGAACGCCCGCCTCGTCCACTTCCCCGGCAGCAGCCACACCATCGCCCACGATCAACTGGATGCCTTCGTCGCGGCGGTGAAGGAGTTTCTTTCCTAACCCCCCAACCCCTTTCCCTCCGAGGGAAGGGGGAGCCGTAGGGGCGCATCGCATGCGCCTTCTCGATTGGGCACGGCGGACGACAAAGAGACTGCGACATTCGCGCAGCGTTACCCCTTCCCTCGGGGGGAAGGGGCAGGGGGATAGGGAAACCATGACAGAGGACATATCCGCTATCATCGCGGCTGCACTGGCAGGCAATGCACCCGCCACACCAAACGAATTCACCGCGGCGAGGACTGTCGGCGGGACGGCGGCGGGCAGTCTCATCGCGCACCCGGCGGATAAGGGGACGGGGACAAAGGTGCTCGGCTACGACCCGGAGTTGGATGAGCCGCAGGACCTGGGTATCGAGATCGCCGTCGCGGATGCGGGCGCGACGGTCGCCAGCACCGGCCCGCTGGAGGAGGGCGCGATCGAGGCGATCAACCTCCTGTCCGGCTACCGCGCCACCCGCCACGCGGAGGGAATCGCCATCGAAACGGCGAGCGGCGCCACATTCGATCCCGACGATGTCGCGACGGTCATCGAGCAGTGGCTCGGGCGCAAGTACGGCGTCAAACAGTTCGCTGTTCGCCTCATCTTCGGCCCGCCCGGCGGGCGCTCCGTCATTCTGCGCGACCTGCGCGGCCAGGCGTATGCCGTCCACAGAGAGTGACGTGGCGAGTAGCACATGCGCGATTCGGGACGATGCTGCGTTCCCCGCCGTGCCTCAGTACGGCAGCCAGGTATCTGGTTGGTCGCGTAGGTAGTGCGCCATATCCACCGCGAAATCCTCCTGCAACTGCAAGGTCAGTCCGCCGTCCACCGCCAGCGCCTGCCCCGTGATGAACGACGCCTCGTCCGAGCAGAGGAAGGCGATGGCGTTCGCGATGTCCTCCGGCACGCCGGTACGCCGCACCGGGTACTGCCGCGCGAAGTAGCGCAACCCGTCCGGGTGCGCCTCCCACTGCGGCGTGATCCGCTCGGTCACGATATGGCCGGGGCAGATCGCATTGACGCGGATGCCGAGCGGCCCGAAGTCGATCGCCATCTGCCGCGTCATGCCGATCACCGCGGACTTCCCCGCCTCGTAGACCAGTTTGCGCGGGGCCATCAAGAGGCCGTGTACCGACGACAGGTTGACGATCGCCCCGCCGCCCGCCCGCTCCATCACCGGCGCCGCGTGCTTGACGCCGAGGAAGATCGACGTCATCAGGATCGCCAGGCCCCGGTTCCACTCCTCTTCGGGGACCTCGACCGCGCTCCCGTGCAATTCCTTCCCCCCGGCGAAAGCATTGTTGACGAGGAGATGCAGCGCGCCCCAGTGATCGACCGCGGCGTCAATCATCCCTTTGTTCTGCTCGCTCCGGCTCACATCGGCGACGATCGTCTCGACCGTGCCGCCCGCCGCGCGGATGCGCGCCGCGTTCAGGGCCATCGTCGCCTCGTCGATGTCGGCGATCAGCACCTTCGCGCCCTCCGCCGCCAGCTTGCGCGCCGTCGCCCCGCCGATCCCCTGCGCCCCGCCCGTCACAATCGCCACCCGCTCCGCCAGCCGACCCATCGCAGCCTCCGTTGTTCCAGTCCACGCCAGCCGGCACGCCTCACACGGGCGGCCAGCTCAGCATCCAGCCGCCGTCCACGAAGAAGGTGCTCCCCGTGCAGTAGGAGCCCTCGTCGGAGCAGAGGAAGACCACCATGCTCCCGATATCGCGCGGCTGCCCCACGCGGCGGATCGGGATCTGCGCCTCCGCCCATTGCAGGTGCGCGGGGTCCTCTTGCGCCCGCCGGTTCATCGGCGTCAGGATCATCCCCGGCGCTACATCATTGACCGTCACCCCATGCTCTCCGAGATCGAGCGCCAGCGACCGCGTCAGATTCCGCAATCCTGCCTTCGATGCGCAGTAGGCCGCGCCGCCCGCCGAGCACGCCTCCTCATGCACCGAACTGATGTTGACAATCCGCCCGCCCCGCCCCTGCGCGACGAGCCGGCGCGCCGCCTGCTGCGCGCAGAGGAACGGGCCGTGCAGGTTGGTGCGGATCACCCGCTCCCAGGCCGCGAATGTCGTCTCGCCGATCCGCCCGCTGCCGCCGATACCGGCGTTATTGATCAGAATATCCAGCCCATCGAACGCTCCATCGACCGCCGCGAACATCCGCTCTACGTCGTCGGGATCGCCCACGTCCGCCCCGACCACGAAGGCGCGGCGACCGGCGGCGCGGACCAGTCCGGCCGTCTCCTCCGCGCCTGCGGCGTCGTGGTGATAGTTAATCGCCACATCGGCGCCATGCCGGGCGAGCGCCTCGGCGATGCCGCGACCGATGCCACTGCTCGCGCCGGTGACCAGCGCCACTCTCCCGCTCACATCCATCGCGCCCACCTTTCCGCCGATTTGCGCCGCCGCTGTGGTCCCCGCCGCGTGGGCGGATTATCAGCGCGCGCCGCGGCTACTGTCCAGGCACGGGCCTGATGCTCTCCGACGCATCCGCCCCGGCACAAACATCGCGCCGCCCGTGTGGAGCGGCGCGGCGCGAATGCCCATGGTTGCTCGCCGGCTAGCTCGTGCGACCGCCACCGCCCGTGCGCATCAGATCTTCGTCCGAGAAACCGGAGTTGCTGTCGTCCGGCTCGCCATCGCGCTCGTCGATGTCCGTCACGCCGCCGCTCAGGCCATCCGGCTGACTCGCGACACCGCCGTGGCGCGTCCCGCCGCGCTCTTGATCCTGATCGCCGGTTCCGGGCGCATCTGCCGGGCCGGGATCGTACCGCTTCGTATCCGCCATGAGCGTGCTCCTTTCATATCGGCCCGCATACCCCGCGGAGCGGGACCGGTTTGGCGTCCGCCTGCGGGATGCACGCTGGGACGCCCCAGCGTGCATCGTGGGCGCAACAAGGATGCCACCGCGCGCCACAAGCCCACCCAGGCCTCGCCGGGCGAGAGGCGATTGCCCCGGAGTGACCGGCGCGTGCCGCGTGCCCGGAGCGTGCGATAATGCCGCCACTGATGCGTTCTCCGCGCCGTTACCGACGCGTGCCGGTAGGCTGCTCTCGTGACGCATGACATGTGGGAGGTGTGTTGATGATCGTTGGCGTGCCGAAGGAAGTGAAGGATCGCGAGAACCGCGTCGGGATGACGCCGGCGGGCGTCGCGGAGATCGTCGCGCGCGGCGCGCAGGTGCTGGTGGAGCGCGAGGCGGGGAGCGGGAGTGGCTATGCGGACGCGGAGTACGAGCGGGCGGGCGCGCGGATCGTGCCGACCGCCGCGGACGCCTGGGGCGCGGAGATGGTCGTCAAGGTGAAGGAGCCGATCCACGAGGAATACGGCCACCTGCGCCCCGGTCTCGTCCTCTTTACCTACTTGCACCTCGCGGCGGAAGAATCGCTCACTCGCGCGCTGCTCGACAGCCAGACGACGGGTATCGCGTATGAGACGGTGCAACTCGCCTCCAACTTCCTGCCGCTGCTCAATCCGATGAGCGAGGTGGCCGGCCGGATGTCGATCCAAGTTGGCGCGCACTACCTGGAGAAGACCTACGACGGGCGCGGCATGTTGCTCGGCGGCGTGCCGGGCGTCGCCCCCGCGAAGGTGGCGATTGTCGGCGGCGGCACGGTGGGGACGAACGCGGCGCAGATGGCCCTCGGCATGGGCGCGCACGTCACCGTCCTGGAGAAGAGTATCGAGCGGATGCGCTATCTCTCCGAGGTCTTTCCCGGCCACCTGACGACGCTCTACAGCACCGCGCACGCCGTCGCGGAGAGTGTTGCCGAGGCGGATGTCGTGATCGGCGCGGTGCTCATCCCCGGCGCGCGCGCCCCGCGCCTCGTCACGGAGGCGATGGTGCGCGCGATGCGCCCCGGCTCGGTCGTGATCGATGTCGCCATCGACCAGGGCGGCTGCATCGAAACCGCCCGACCGACCAGCCACAGCGATCCCGTCTACGATGTCGGCGGCGTGACGCATTACTGCGTCACGAATATGCCCGGCGCGGTGCCGCGCACGAGCACGCAGGCGCTCACGAACGCGACCTTGCCGTACGTCGTCTCGCTCGTCACGCAGGGGATGGAGCGGGCCGTCGCGCGGGACGCGGCGCTGGCGAAGGGCATCAATACCTATGGCGGCCGCTGCACCGAAGCGCCCGTCGCCAGCGCCTTCAACATCCCCTATACCCCGCTGCGCGATCTGCTCGGCGTCGCGTCCGCCTAGCGGGCGGCACGCTGCGCTCTCTCCGTCAGTCCCCCGCCACCGCGAGGCTGCGCAGGACGCCCGCGTCGGTCAGCCTCGCGCGCAATTGCTCCATCTCGGCATCGGTGAGCGGCGGGATCGGCGCCGCCGTGTACCGCTCGCACAATCCCTTCAGGGCGTACTGCCCCTTCATGGGCGCGGGGAAGGTGCCGACCTGCATCGCGGCGCCCGCCCGTGCAACCTCTCCCTGCAAGGCGAGGGCCCGCGCGACATCCCCCTCCTGGTACGCCCGATAGAGAGCGACCAGCACGTCGGGCACGACGTTCACCGCGCCGCCAATTCAGCCCGTGGCCGCCGGCCCAGAGCGAGGAGGCGAGCATCGCGTCGGAGCCGGTGTAGAGCGTGAAGCCCGTGCTGCCGTGGGCGATGCGCGCAAGCGTGGAGAAGTAGCCGAAATCCCCGCCCGAGTCTTTGAGCCCCATGATGTTCGGGTGTTCGATCAACCGGGCGACCGCCTCGGGCGGGATCTGCAATTTCGTCATGCTGGGGATGTTGTAGATGATGATCGGCACGGGGCTCGCCTCGGCGATGCGCTCGTAGTAGCCGATGATGCCGTCGGTGCCGAGGCGGTAATAGAAGGGGGGCGGTACGAGCGCGCCCTCGGCCCCGCTCCCCGCGACCGTCTTCAGGCTCTCGATGACCTCCGAGACGACGCTGCTGGCCGCGCCGGTGAAGACCGCACCACGGCCATCGGTCGCCTCCATCGTCGCTTCCAGGGCATGACGCCGCTGGGCGATGGTCAGCGCCGGGCCCTCGCCGGTCGAGCCGAGGATGGAGAGGCCCGTCACGCCGTTGTCGAACAGGTAGTCCACGACATTCTTGATGCCGGTCGGGTCCACCTCGCCATCCCGTGCGATGGGCGTTGCCATCGCGGCATAGACACCGGGATACTGCGCGGAAATTGCCATCGGTTGCCCTCCTAATTGCACTCGTTATCGCCCCTCTCCGAGACGGAAGGGCGATGTGTCCTCGTGTCAGCGTGACGCATCGTACCGTCCGATACATCGCCGCGTCAACGCTGTTCGCCCTCCGTCTCCCGTGCCCGGAACGGGTATTTTGGGCAATTTCCGTGAGTTTCGCGTTTTCGCGCATCCACGGACGAGTTCGTACGTTTTGTAAAGTGCGAGAGAGACGTACAACGCGGAAGTACGTGCCTTCGCGGGTTACCGGGGGCCTCGGTTTGGGTGCGGAGAAGCAGGGGAATACGGCGGAGGACGGGGATGGAGCAGTGGGTCGATCGTTTTCTCGCGGCGCTCGCTGCGGAGAAGAAGTGCTCGCCACACACAGTGATGGCGTACCGGAATGATCTCATGCAACTGGCGGCATATCTGACGCGCGACGGCGCGACGACGTGGCCCGCGATTATCCCCGAGCAGGTGACGGATTACCTCCAGTCGCTGCGGGAGCGGCAGTACGCGAGCAGCACAGTCGCGCGCAAGACGGCGGCGATCAAATCGTTCTTCCAGTATCTCAGGCAGGCGGGCGAGACGGCGACCGATGTGGCGGCCTCTCTCTCCGCCCCGCATGTCGATCGCTACATCCCCCACGCGATCACCACCGATGAGGTGGCACGCCTCCTCGCCGCTCCGACCCGCGCCAAGACGCCCGAGAGCCTGCGCGACGCCGCGATGCTCCAGTTGCTCTATGCGACCGGTATGCGCGTCTCGGAGTTGGTCGCCCTCGATCTGGCGGATGTCGACCGGGAGACGGGCTGTATCCGCTGCGAGGGGCGCGCCGCGCGGCTACGGCTCGTGCCGCTCACCCCGACGGCGCTCGACGCGATGCATCGCTACCTCACCCATGGCCGCACCGTCATTGCGCACGCGCACGGCGCGGACAAGGACGCCCTCTTCCTCAACCATCGCGGCCAGCGGCTGACGCGGCAGGGTTTCTGGTTGCTCCTCAAGGGGTACGCGCAATCCGCGTCGGTGCGCAATGTCACGCCGCATACCCTCCGCCACACCTTCGCCGCGCACGCGCTGACGACGGGCCACCACCTGCGCGACGTGCAGGCGATGCTCGGCCACGTCAGCATCTCCACCACGCAGGTCTACCAGCGGATGCGCCCCGCGCCGGGCGCGGCGGGCGCGCTGCCCGCCCTCAGTGTGGTAAAAATGCTGGGCGGTGGACCGTCGGCGGTCCCGCTCCCGCTGGTGGCGGGGGGTGGCATTGCCGCGATTGTGCCCGCCGGTGGCGAGAATATCGAGGCGGGCAGCAACGAGGATTAGCAGCCCGTCGCGGCTTTTCAGGACGAAGGATTGAGGACTGAGGACTGGGTGGGGTTTGTCTCCACCCAGTCCTCAGTCCTTCGTCCTCAGTCCTTTGCGAGAGGAACGAGCAATGACCCATACCCGCGTGCACCTGGAATCAATGGAGCCGATCGTCTCACTTGCCAAGCGGCGGGGGATCATTTTTCAGGGGAGCGACATCTACGGCGGCTTCGGCAACTCGTGGGATTACGGGCCGCTCGGTGTCTTGATCGAGAATAATGTCAAGGCGGCGTGGTGGAAGGCGATGGTGCAGATGCGCGACGACATGGTCGGCCTCGATGCCGCCATCCTCATGTCGCCGCAGGTCTGGCAAGCGTCCGGCCACGTCGGACACTTCACCGACCCGCTGATCGACTGCACAACCTGCAAACTCCGCTACCGCGCCGATCACGCGGAGCAGACGCCGTGCGGCAACCCCGAATGGCGCAAGGAGAACCTGACGGCGGCGACCTGTCGCGGTGTCAAGACCGAGGCGCGGCAGTTCAACATGATGTTCAAGACCTTCGTCGGCCCCCTGGAGGAGAGCGCGTCCGTCGCCTACCTGCGGCCGGAGACGGCGCAGGGCATCTTCGTCAACTTCCCGAATGTGCTCGGCACGAGTCGCAAGAAACTGCCTTTCGGCATCGCGCAGATCGGCAAGTCGTTCCGCAACGAGATCACGCCCGGCAACTTCATCTTCCGCACGCGCGAGTTCGAGCAGATGGAGATGGAGTACTTCGTCACGCCCGGTACCGAGCGCGAGTGGCACCAGTATTGGGGCGATCAGCGCATCAACTGGTTCACGGGCCTCGGCGTCCGTGCCGAGAATATCCGCATCCGCGACCTGCCGCCGCAGGACCTCGCGCACTACTCCCTCGGGACGAAGGAGATCGAATATCTCTGGCCGGGCGGCCTCGGCTGGGCGGAGTTGGAGGGCGTCGCCAGTCGCGGCGACTACGACCTCACGCGCCATCAGGAGGCGAGCGGGCGCGACATGACCTTCTTCGACGAGGAGAAGAAGGAACGCTATCTCCCGTACGTCATCGAACCGGCGGTCGGCGTCGGGCGGGCCGTGCTCGTCTTCCTCCTCGACGCGTACGACGAGGAGCAGACGGTGGACGTGAACGGCAAGGCGGATACCCGCACCGTCCTGCGCTTCCATCCGTCCATCGCGCCGATCAAGGTCGCGGTGCTGCCGCTCTCCAAGAAGGAGCCGCTCGGCGAACTGGCGCGCGAGATCGCCCAATCGCTCCGCCCGCATATGATGATCCAGTACGACGACACGCAGGCCATCGGGCGCCGCTACCGGCGGCAGGACGAGATCGGCACGCCGCTCTGCGTGACGGTGGATTTCGACAGCATCGAAGACCATGCCGTCACCATCCGCGAGCGCGACAGCATGGCCCAGGAGCGCGTCCCCATCGCCGATTTGCTACCCCGCCTGCGCGAGAAATTGGAGTCATAGAAGCAATCTCGAAACCACCAAGACGCGCTGTTTGCCTTAACCCTCCCAATCCCCTTCCCCATCGGGGAAGGGGGAGCAGTTTTCCCGGTGGTAGCAGGCTTTCCAGCCTGCCTCCCCAACCGAGGGGCAGGCTGGAAAGCCTGCTACCACCAACCTCCGCGTATGCCCCGCAACATCCAAGGCGCCAAGGGCGCCGAGAGAGAAGTCATCAAAAGGATGCTTCGCGTTTTCTTGGCGTCCTTGGCGTCTTGGCGGTTCATCCCCGTAGTAGTTGCCGCGCTAGCCGACTTCCGTCATCTCGCGCTGGCGGGAGCGGAGCGCGGGAAGGATGCGCAACTTCAGGACGCGCTCGCGGCGGCGCTCCTCCTCCCAGTTGCGCTCGCGGGCGCGCAGCAGGTCGCGCAGGGAGACGAGCCCGACCAGTTTGCGCGGGTCTTCGCGCCGCACCACCGGGAATTGCGTCAGGCCGGTCTCGGCCATGCGATAGACGACGACGCGGAGCGGTTCGTCCGGGTAGGCGACGACCGGATCCGACTTGATTAATTCGGCAAGTCCGCGCTGCTGGCCGTCATTGCCGGTGGTGGGCATCGCGATGCCCCGAATCGCCCCCTGCACGTCGCGGCGGGTGAGGACGCCGGTGAGATTGCGCGCGTCGTCCATCACCGGGTAGAGGTGCTGGCCGCGCCGCTCGTGCTCCTGCCCGTGATCGCCGCGCAACGAGCGGGCCAGTTCGTCCGGCGAGGCGCCGGTGGGGAGCGCGACGATATTCGTGCGCATCACCTCCCGCACGAAGAGGATTTCCAGCGGATCGACGGCGTACTCGCGGCTGAGATGATAGCCGCGCCGGGCCACTTTCTCGGTCAGGATCGAGCGGCGCAGCGTCAGGACGGTGAAGCCGTGCGCGATGAAGACCGCGATGGTCAGCGGCAGCAGCGCGTTGATGTCGTGCGTCAGTTCGAGCGCGAAGACGACGCCGGTGAAGGGCGAGCGCATCGTGCCGCCGAGGATCGCGCCCATGCTGATCAGCGGCCAGAATCCCGCCGCGACGTGGGGCAGCACCAACGCCTCCAGGCCGCCGAGCGCGCCGCCCATCATCAGCAGCGGCGCGAGCACGCCGCCCGATGTGCCCGAGCCGAGCGAGATGGACCAGATCAGCGACTTCACCACCAGGACGCCGATAATCACGCGGCTCGCCACATTCCCTTGCAGCAGCGAGCCAATCGTGTCATATCCCACGCCGAGCGCCTGCGGGAAGATATAGCCGCCGATGCCGATAACGAGGCCGCCGATCGCCGGCCACCACATCCAGTGGATCGGCAGGCGGTGGAAGGCGTCTTCCGAGGCGTAGACCATCGCGGTGAGGAGGGCGGAGAGACCGCCCGCGAGCAGGCCGACGACGATGCAGCAGAGGAGCGCGGCGGGACTGATCGAGGCGGGGAGTGCGGGCGTCGGGAAGATCGGGCCCATGCCGATCAGGTAGCGCCGCAGCCCGGCGGCGGTCGCGCTGGCGAGCGCCACGGGGATGACGCTGCGCGGCTTCCACTCGAAGAGCAGCAACTCCACGGCGAGCAGGATCGCGGCCACCGGCGAGGCGAAGGTGGCGGACATGCCACCGGCGGCGCCCGCGACAAGCAGGGTCTTCCGCTCGGCGCTCGTCAGGTGGAAGAACTGCGCGATCATCGAGCCGAGCGCGCCGCCCGTCATGATGATCGGCCCCTCCGCGCCGAACGGGCCGCCGGAGCCGATAGAAATCGCCGACGAGACCGGCTTCAGGACCGCGACTTTCGGCTCGACCCGGCTTCCGTTGATCAGTATCGCCTCGATCGCCTCCGGGATGCCGTGGCCCCGGATGCGTTCCGAGCCGTAGCGCGCCATCACGCCGATGATCAACGCGCCGATCACCGGCACAAGGACGACGAAGAGGCCGAGGTGATTGCCCGCGGGCGAGACGAGCGCCGTCCCCCAGCGCTGGAAGAAGAAGAGATTGGTAAAGAGGCCAATCAAGCGCAGCAGGACGAGCGCCACGACGGCGCTGAGCGCGCCGACGCCGATGGCGATCAGGGAAATGAAGATGATACGGGGGGAGGAGATGAAGTCGCCGAGCCGGGCCGCCGCGTTCGTTTCGAGCGGCGGGAGCGACCGACCCCCCTGATCCGTCGGTGTGTCTGCTTCCGCGTCGATGTCGTGCATACTTGTCCCTCCTCGTTGATCGTGGCGATAGCGAATACTGGCGTTGCTAATAGATTGGTGGTGGCGCATCGTCTCCCGCGCTGGGATCGGTCGGCGGCATGGCGTCGTTAATGAGCGCGTTGAGCGCGCGCACCAGGGCCGGCCCCGCCGACCGGAGCTCCCGCCGGTGGTGCAGCGTGAGATCGCGCAGGAGCGTTTCACCGTGCGGCGTGAGGGCGACGAAGACCTGCCGCCGGTCCGCCGTCCCCCGGCTGCGCTCGACCAACCCCTGGCTCACCGACCGGTCGATGAGTTCCACCGCGCTGTGATGCTGCAATTGCAGCCGCTCGGCGAGGTCGCCGATCGTCGCGCGCTGCCCCTCGGGGAAGCCCTTCAAGGCGAGGAGTAATTGATGCTGCTGTGGTTCCAGCCCCGCCGCACGCGCCGCCTGCTCGCTGAAGTGGGTGAAACGCCGGATCTGAAAGCGGAACTCGGCCAATGCCTGATATTCGTCGAGCGGTAAGTCCCCATGTGGTTCCATCGAATCCCGATCACTCGCTCCATCGCGCGATACATCGTGTCACGATATGATTGTATCATAATGATGAAGCGATGGGAAGGATGCGGAGAAACCAACCCCCGACACGGCTGCGAGAGAGCATCGGATTTTCTCCACCCGCTCTGGATTTTGATACCCGTTCGCGCCCCTCTGGTATGACCGAGGCTCCCCGAGTGCGCGAGGCGGCGCCACCAGGATTCTTTGCCCGGCGCTATTGCAAGGGTCGCGAGTCCCCGGTGACGTGCTGCTGCGTGGGGCGGAGGTGCAGTTGGGCGACGATGACGAGGATGCCGCACCAGGAGATGGGATTGACGATGCCGAGCGGCACGACGATGCCCCAGGTGACGGCGCGAACGTGCGGTTTCTCGCGGTGGTTGCCGCAGGATGCAACGGCGGCAGCGAGGATTGGTATCGCCATCGCCGCGAGGATGATCTGCCACGGGGCGGACATGATCGTCTCCCGAACCGCGAGGGAGATGCCATAGCCGCCGATGGCGAGGACGGTCACCGCACCGGTATAGGCGAGCAGCGCGTAGATGCGCTCCGTGGTCGTTGCCTGTCTCGGTGAATCTGTCATGCCCGTCTCCCGTGGGTCCCGGCGGCGTCACGCTGCGTACAGGCAGCGTACCCCGTGCGACGGAGACGGCACATCAGTCGATAGGTGCATCGCCGGCCTGTCCATCGGGCCAGTTTCACCGATGGGCGTCTCTTGCGGTGGGGGTGTAGAATAGGAGAAGACCGAAGCAGTAAACGCGTACTCGCCCATTTGGCGAGCCTGGTGCGATACCGGGCGTCAGGCGTTCCCTTCATCCTCCCGCCACCCCCGCGATGTACGCCATAGCGCGGCACTGTCTCTCCCGCGTCGAGAGGAGCCCGGCGATGATCGAAGTGCGTGACATCACGAAAGTCTATCAGACCGGCGATATGGCCCTGCAAGTCCTGAAGGGGATTTCCTTCCGCATCAATGATGGCGAACTCTGCGCGATTATGGGGCCGTCCGGCTCCGGCAAGAGCACGCTGATGAACATCCTCGGCTGCCTCGATACCCCGTCCGATGGCGAGTATTTGCTCGACGGCGAGGATGTCGCCTCCTTCGACGAGACGCATCTGGCCCAAGTGCGGAACCGCAAGATCGGCTTCGTTTTCCAGTCGTTCAACCTGCTCAAAAGGACCACCGCGCTGGACAATGTTGCCCTGCCATTGCTGTACGCGGGCGTTGAGCGGCACGAGCGGCACGACCGGGCCGTGGCAGCATTGAATGCCGTCGGCCTGGGCGACCGACTCGATCACAAGTCGAACCAACTCTCCGGGGGTCAGCAGCAGCGCGTGGCAATCGCGCGGGCAATCGTCACGACGCCATCGCTAATCCTTGCGGACGAACCGACGGGCAATCTCGACTCATATTCGTCGGTCGAGGTGATGGATATCTTCCAGAAATTGAATGCGCAACTCGGTGTGACGGTCATCTTCGTCACGCACGAGCCCGATATCATGGCGTATACGCGCCGGGTCTTGCGTATCCGGGACGGCTACCTCGGCGCGGATGAACCGATCCCCGATCCGCGCTCCGCCGCCGCCGAAATCGCCGCACGCACCGAGGTCATCCCGCTGCCGCCGCGCCTGCCGGTGATGGCGTAGCGCGATCCCGACGGCACAAAAAAAGGGCGAGGAACAAACCTCACCCTCGGCCCCTCTCCATCGCGATGGAGAGGGGAGTCATTCAGCACTCGGCACTCAGTACTCGTCGCTTCGTTACTTGACGTCGGCCTTCGCGCCGGCCTCTTCAAGCTTGGTGCGGGCGGCGGCGGCCTCGTCCTTGGTGACGTTCTCCTTGATGGCGGCCGGGGCGCTCTCAACGAGGTCCTTGGCTTCCTTGAGGCCGAGGCTCGTCAGTTCGCGGACGGCCTTGATGACCTGAATCTTGTTCGCACCGATCTCGGTCAGCATGACGGTGAACTCCGTCTGCTCCTCCGCCGGAGCCGCTGCGGCCGCTGCCGGGGCCGCCGCTGCCGGGGCCGCCGCCATCGCGGTGACGCCGTATTTCTCTTTCAGTGCGTCCGAAAGCGTCTTCAGTTCGAGGATCGTCATCCCGTCGATTGCCGAGATGATCTCTTCGGTCGATACTGCCATGTGTGTAACCCTCCTATGCGGCGGCTTCTCCGCCCGCCAATTGTGCGACGCGTGCATCCAGCAGCGACGTAAACTCGGTAACCGCGAAATCCAGCGCGAACACGAGGTTCGTCACCGGCGAATCGAGCGCGCCGACGATCGTCGCGATCAATTCTTCCTTCGGCGGCATCGTCGCCAGCGCCTCGACATCCCCGGCACCGACGGACTGCCCTTGCAGGAGCGCGCCCTTGACTTTCAAGATACGCGAGGTGCGCGCGAAGTCGTTGATCACCTTCGACGGCCCGACGATGTCCTCGCCGGTGAAGACCAGCGCGGTCGGCCCTTCCAGCGTCGCATCGAGCGACGAGATGCCTCGATTGTTCGCGGCGATCCGCGTCAGCGTGTTCTTGGCGATGCGGAACTCCGCCCCGACGCCGCGTAGTTGCCCGCGCAGCCCCTGCAGGTCCGTCACGGTCAGCCCGCGATAGTCCGCCAGGATCATCAAGGTCGTATTGCCGATCCGCTCCTCCAACTCGCTGATCGTCTCACTCTTCTTCTCAGTTGGCATGTGCTCTCACCCCCTCTCATTGCCATAATCTTCCTGGTAGCGCAGGCTTTCCTGCCTGCGCTACGGAGTCAATCAAAAGCCCCGCGCCGGATGAGGCGCGGGGCAAAACAGCGACGGGAATCGCACGGTCGGGCGATGCACGTATGCGTCTGCTTCTTCCCATCTACCTCGGCTGGTGGCCCGGGGGCCGATTAGGCGTATGCGCCAGCGGTCTTCGGCGATGTCGGAGCACAGTATACGGGCCAGGCGACTAGGCGGCAACCCCTTCGGCATCCGCGACGGCGGCGTTCACGTCGAGCCGGATACTCGGCCCCATCGTCGTGACGGCGACAATCGAGCGAATATAGGTGCCCTTCGCCCCCGTCGGCTTGGCGCGGTTCACCGCGTCGATGGCGGAGAGGAGGTTCGCCTTGATCTGCTCCTCCGAGAAACTTGCCTTGCCGATCGGGATATGCACGAGGTTCGTGCGGTCGTTGCGGAAGTCCACGCGCCCGCCCCGCCGCTCGTTGATGACGCGGGGCAGATCTTCCGGCGTCGCGATCGTGCCGGAGCGCGGGTTCGGCATCAGGCCACGCCGACCGAGCACGCGCCCGAGGCGACCGACCTTGCCCATCATGTCCGGCGTGGCGAGCGCGACATCGAAGTCGAGCCAGCCGCCCTCGATCTGCTTGATGAGATCGTCCGACCCGGCGTAGTCCGCGCCCGCCTCGCGGGCGGCGCGCTCGCCATCGCCCTGCGCGAAGACGAGGATGCGCACATTCTTGCCCGAACCGGACGGCAGCGTCGCCGAGGCGCGCACCTGCTGATCGGCGTGGCGGGAATCGATACCGAGGCGGAAGTGGACTTCGATCGTCTGATCGAAGTTCGCTTTCGCCGTCTCCTTGAGGAGATGGACGGCCTCGTCCACCGTGTACTTCTTCTCGTGATCGATCAGTTTGACGAGTTCCAGATACCGTTTGCCGCGTTGTGCCATACCAACCAACTCCTTTGACCGTGTGGTCCAACCGGCGCACTCCGCGCCTCCCACTCCGCAGTAGACAGTAGACGGTAGATAGTAGACAGTTGAAAACGGATGCGCTCCGCGCGTTTCTCTCTGTCTACGGACTACGGTCTACTTCACTCCGTGACCTGAATACCCATCGAGCGGGCGGTGCCCTCGATCATGCGCATCGCGCTATCGACATCGTAGGCGTTGAGGTCCTTCAGTTTGAGTTCGGCGATCTCGCGCACCTGCTGGCGCGTCACCTGCCCCGCCGTCTCGCGCTTGACGTTCGCCGCGCCCTTGGGGACGCCCGCCGCCCGCCGCAGGAGGTCGCCCGCCGGCGGCGTCTTCGTCACGAAGGTGAACGAGCGGTCTTCGTAGACGGTGATCGCGACCGGGATGATCTGACCGACCTGCTGCGCCGTCCGCTCGTTGTATGACTTGACGAACTCCATCAACGCCACGCCGTGCTGACCGAGCGCGGGGCCGACCGGAGGCGCGGGCGTCGCTTTGCCCGCCGGCAACTGGAGTTTGACGATGGCCCGTACTTTCTTCGCCACAGGGGCGTCCTCCTACTGTCTCAACCGCGCCGCGCCTCATTGCGCGCCGTCACAAAAGAGGGGCCATCCGGCCCCGCAGAGCGCTAGAGATTGCGATCGACTTGCAGGAAGTCCAGCTCCACCGCCGTCTCCCGCCCGAACATGGAGACGAGCACCTTGACGCGCCCCCGGTCCTGATTGACCTCGTCGATCTTCCCTTCGAAGTCCTGGAACGGCCCATCCACAATGCGGACATTGTCCCCGACGGCGAGGCTGAGCTTGACGCGCGGCGCTTCCGCCGTCATCTGCTGCTTGATCGTGATCACTTCGTCATCGCGCAGCGGCGTCGGCTTCGTGCCCATGCCGACGAAACTGGTCACGCCCGGCGTATTGCGCACGACGTACCACGAGTCGTCGTCCATCCGCATCTTGACGAGCACGTAGCCGGGGTAGACCTTCTTATTGACCGTGCGGCGCTGGCCGTTGTGAATCTCGATCTCTTCCTCGGTCGGCACGATGACCTCGAAGATTTTCTCGCTCATATCCATCGTCTCGATCCGCGATTCGAGGTTCTTCTTCACCTTCGCCTCGTGGCCCGAGTACGTATGGACGACGTACCACTGCCCCTCTTCCTCGCTCACACCGTTCCGCTCGGCGAGCCGGGTGCGTAGACTGCGAACCATACCGCGACCTCCCTCCTGCTTAGAGCTTCTCCAGCAATGTATAGAGGGCGGTCAGGAGCGAGTCCGTCAAACCCAGAAGAAAGCCGATTGCCGCCGAGATGCCGATCACGACGAGCGTCAGGTTGCGCGTCGTCTGCGAATCGGGCCACGAGACCTTGCGCAACTCGCTCGTCGTCTCCGTGGCGCCATGGCGCAACCGGCCAATAGTCCGTGCGATGGGATTGGTTCTCGTCGCCCCGGTTGTCCGCGTTGTTGCCACCCGTTGCCTCAATTCCGCCATTCATTCACCATGCCGTGCGCGCTGACGCGGGCGTTGCACCCCCGCTCCGCCCATCGCTCATGCGCAATTTTGTGTTGTCAGTGCCCAGCGACGATTACCAAAGGAAGGTGGCAGGGACGACAGGACTTGAACCTGCAACCCCCGGTTTTGGAGACCGGTGCTCTGCCAATTGAGCTACATCCCTTCGCCGCGTCCGAGCATATCCAGACAACCCGCAATATCCTACCGCACTGTCCGCGTTGCCGCAAGGGGTGGACTTCCCGAAGAGCGTTTGGGAGCCGACGTTCACACGAACGGATGTGTTCCGGTGAAGCCGACATCCACACCGCCGATCGCTGAGTCTTGCGCGAGGGACGGGATGCGAGACGCATCCTGCGGTCAAGGAGCGCACGTCCGCTCCAGCGGGCGACCTGATCACGGGCGGCGCGAGGGCAGGGGTGCGGGCGGTCCTCCCGGTGCGGACGGCGCAGTCGGTCGGTTTACCGGCAGCGGCATAGGTGGCCCTCCCGCTGCCGGCGCCGCCGTCGGTTGCGGCGGGGGCAGCGGGTTTGGCGGTGGTGGGGCCTGTACCTCGAAGGCGCCGATGTCGCATAACCCACCCGGCGGCGACGGGCGAACGAAGCCACGCTGGTCCGCCGTCACGCCTACACCGTTACAGCCACCAGTGTTGGGGATCTTGTCTATGGCGGGACTGCCGGGCAGGAGGGCGTGAGTGAAGGTATGCAATGTGATCGTGCCGCCGTTGTCTGCGAGAGGGCCAATGATGGGGGACATGTTCTTGATATCGTGGGACTGATTGAGTGCGGCGTTGCAGGTCGCATCACTGGAGAGGTTGTAGTCGTTCGAGGTGAATGCGCCGCCGCAGTTGGCGCCGGTATTGGCGAGCAGCGTGTTTTGCAGTGTGCCGCCCCCATCAATGCCGGTGCTGTTGTTCGCGACCGTGGCGTTCTTCAACGTGAGGGTACCGGAGTTATTCTCGATGCCGCCGCCATGGCCGCCGAAGCCGCCCCCGGCGGTCGCTGTGTTCCCACTGACCGTGCTGTTTGTCAGCTCGGCCGTACCGGCATTGCTGAGGCCGCCACCATTGCCACCGCCATGGTTCGCATCGGCTGTCGCGGTATTCCCGCTGATGGTGCTGTTCGTCACGATGAGCGTGGGATGCGTGAACTGGTCGCCATTGACGATGCCGCCACCCTCGCCGCCCGTCACCGAGTTGCCGTTGACCCTGCTGTTGTTCAGCGTCAGGACATTCGCCGATCCGATGCCGGCGGCGCCATTGAGGATACCGCCACCGCCGTAATTCCCGGGCGTCGAGTTGTTGCTCACCGTGCTACTGTTCAGTGTGAGCGAACCGCTGCCGAGATAGATGCCGCCACCGCCGCCATTATTGGGGACGCCTGCCGTGTTGTTGGTGACAGTCGTCGTGTTGAGCGTCACGGTGCCGCCAAATATCTGGACACCTCCGCCTTGTACGGCCATATTGCTGCTAATCGTTGCACCGGTCACGTGTGCCGTTCCACTATCGATCTCCAGGCCGGCACCATGGTTGTTGCTGATCGTGCCGCCATTAATCGTCAACACACCGGACGACACGACGCCGTTGGCCGGGTACGTATCTATGCTCGTATTCCCGGTGATCGCGGTCGTATTCAGCGTAAGGGTGCCCAAATTGTTGACACCGCTGTAGCTGCTACCGGCATTGTTACTCACCGCGCTGTTGGTGAGGGTGAGAATGCCTTGGTTGAAGATTCCACCTTCACCATATCTGGCACGTCCGCCCTGAATCGTCACACCGGTAATCGTCACGGGCGGCCGGCGATGCCGAACACGCCGACTTTCATGACTCGATCACCCGGCGACATGCCGCTGGCATCGATAAAGGTCGTGCCCGCGCCCGCGCCATTGATGATGATATTCGCGGTCAAATTCAGATCGCCCGTTGTTGCATCGTCGTTCCCGCTCGGGCCGATCGTCAGGGTATAGATGCCCGCCGCGAGCGTGATCGTTGTCGGCCCGGCGGAGCCATTCGCGTAGATCACCGCATCCCGCAGCGTGCAGGGCGCAGTGATCCCATCGGTGGCACAGCCGGGATTATGAACGCCGTCCGCTGTCGTCGTGACCGTCACCGTCGCTGCCGCGACGGACGCGGCGGGCAACGCGGCCATGAGCAGGCTGACAAGGAGCACCATCACGACCGCCAGACGCGGTAGATGCATCATCCGATGCGGGCTGTCACGGAGCGGTCGCGGCATTGTTCGTTCCCTTTCCCATCCCTGCATCCGCAGGCACAGCGATCGCGAGCACACATTTCAGGGCCGTGGCTGCGGCAGCGGGCTCGGCGCGTTGCCACCCGTCGTGCCCGGCGGTCGCGGCGGGGGCAGCGGGCTCGATGGGCCGCCGCCCATGCCCGGCGGCTGGCCGGGCGGTAGCGGCGCCACCACACCATAGGTGTATCCGCCGATCAGCGTTCCTGTCTGGCTTCCCACCGTCACCACCACATCCACCGTTCCCGCCCCATGCATCCCCGTTGTGCAACGCAGTGTCGTGCTGTTGACGATCACCACATTCGTGCAGGGTATGTTCCCGACGCTCACGGTCGCGCCCGCCGCGAAGCCCGCGCCGGTGAGGGTGACGGTCGCGCCGCCGGCGATGCTGCCGGAGGGCGGGCTGATGGCGGAGAGGAGAGGCTCAAACGCGCCGATGGCGCAGAGGGTGGCGGGGCGCGCGACGCCGCGCTGATCCTTGCCGCCGACCGGTGCGCCCGTCGGTGCTGTCGTGCTGGCGCAGACGCCAGGATCGCCCGTGCCGATGGCGGGGCTTCCGGGCAAGGGGACCATCGTCTGGGTCGGGCCGCCATGGTCGCCGAGGGCGGAGAGCAGGGGATTGCCGCCGACAATGCTGTGGCTGTTCGCGCCTTGCGCGCCGTTGATATCGAACGGCGTATTGCCCGCGACGATCGTGTTCGTCAGGGTGAGCGCGTCGGGGCCGGAGATGCCGCCGCCTCCCGTGCCTGCGGTGTTACCGGAGACGGTGGTGTTCGTCAACGTTACCGTCGCCCCCGTACCCTTGTTCATGATGCCGCCGCCGAAGGTGCCCGCACTATTGTTGGCGAGGGTACTGTTCGTTGCTGTCACCGTGCCGCCGTCGTTGAAGATGGCGCCACCTTCGAAGGACGTACTGTTGCCGGAGAAGGTGCTATTCGTCACCGTCAGGATCGCGGAAGCGGAATTGGCAATGCCCCCGCCGTCGCTACCGGCCGTCGTGCGGTTGTTTGCGAACGTGGAGTTCACCACCCGCAGCGTTCCGGTGTTGTCGATGCCGCCACCGCCGAAATCCGCATGATTGCCATCGAAGACGCTGTCCGTCACCGTCAGCACGCCGCCGACGTTCTCGATGGCGCCGCCGGCGCCGAGGAGTGCGACATTGCCGGAGAGAATGCAGGCCGTCACGGTCAGCGTGCCCTGGTTGAAGATGCCACCACCGTTGCCGCTGCCGCTCCCACCGCCGCGTGTATTGCCATTGGCGATGGTCAGATTGCTGATGCTTGACGTTCCCGGGTTGAAGAAAAGGATGCTGCCGTTCCCACCTCCGCCGGCTACGGTCACACCGGTGCCGCTCATCGGCCCGATGATCGCCACGCCCGACGACACTGTCAGCGTGCTTCCGACCGTGATCGTCCCCCGCCCGGTGCCGTTGAAGGTGATCGCGTCCGTGCCGCTGCTCGCGTAGGCGAGCGCGTCGCGCAACCGGCATGTCGTATTCGCCGCGCTCTGGCACTCAGCGATGGTCCCCGCTATACCGATATCGCTGGTCGACCCCACTGTGTACGTGGTTGCGGCGGCGACGTGACCAGCGGGTACCGTGCACATCCACGCGCCGAGGAGCAGGAATCCGAGCGGTATGATCCGATGGCGAGCGAGTGGTAATGACATAGCCTTGCTCTGCCTGGCCCATGCACGGCGTGGTCGTTCCATCAAGTTCCTCCTCATCCGCGCTCGGGACCTCGTTGTCGTTGGCTTCATCCCTGCTTCCATTTCTCCTCAGGGTCGGGGCTGCGGCAGCGGGCTCGGCGCGTTGCCGCCCGTCGTGCCCGGCGGTCGCGGCGGGGGCAGCGGGCTCGATGGGCCGCCGCCCGTGCCCGGCGGCTGGCCGGGCGGTAGCGGCGCCACCACGACGTAGGTATATCCGCCCCCCCGCGTCCCACTCTGACTATCCGGGTTCGTCACCACCACATCGACCGTGCCCGCCCCGTGCGCAGGGGTCGTGCAGGTGAGCGTCGTCGCATTTACCACCGCGCAGTTCGTCGCATTGGCACTCCCGAACATAACCGTCGCGCCATTCACGAAACCGGTGCCACTGATCGTCACCCGCGAGCCGCCGGTCGTCGGGCCACTCGGCGGGGAGATGCCCGTGATCGTCGGTGCGGCGGTGTTGGCTTGCACCTCAAAGGCACCGATGTCGCAGAGACCACCGGCGGGTTGTGGGCGGGCGACACCGCGCTGATCGGTCGTGATGCCCGCGTTGTTGCAGCCGCCGGCGTTGGGGATCTGGTCAATCGCGGCGCTGCCGGGCAGGAGGGCATGCGTCGCGGTCGTGCCGGGTGCGTTGACCTTCAATGTATCGAGGGCGGGATCTACCCCTTTGAGGTCGTGCGCGCCGGTGAGGAAACTATCGCATGTATGGTCTCTGGAAAGGTTGTAGCCCGCCGAGGAGTAGGTACCGCTTCCGGAACAATCCGTACTCGCATTGGCGAGGATGGTGTTCTGCAATGAGAAAGTGGCGTTCGCCGCCGCGTTGACCCCCGTGCTATTGCTCGCGACCGTGCTGTTGACGAAGGCCATGGTGCCGCTGTTGCCGAAGGCGCCGCCGCCCGTGGTCGCCGTATTCCCGCTGATCGTGCTATTGGTAATCGTCATCTGGTGGCCGCTGGCATCGTTGTAGATACCGCCGGCGGTCGTGCCGCTGGGCGCGGTGAGGGTATTGCCGCTAATGGTACTAAAGGTGATCGTCGAGCCTGTCGCGCCCACATTCATGACGCCGCCGCCACTGGCATAGTGGGAGCCTCCGCCATTGATCGGGGAGGCATTTGTCACGGTGTTATTGCTCACGGTGCTGCCCGTCAGCGTCAATCCGCCCCTGGTGTAAATACCGCCGCCGACGACGGCGACATTGCCGGCCGTCGGGTCCGACGTCACAGTCACGCTGTTGCCGAGGATGTCGCTGTTGATCAGCCGCAAGTTGCCGAAGGAGTCGAAAAAGGAGATGCCGCCACCGAACCCCGTGCCGCTGGCGTCTGAGACCGAGACCGTCACCTGGTTATCGCGTATTGTCGAGATCGTCACCGTCACAAATCCCGTCGCGGCGATGCCCCCACCGCTCAGTTGGGCCACGGTGGCAGTGGAGGTCACGGTGTTGCCGCGTACCCTCGAAATTGTGAGGGTCAGCGTGCCATCCTGGTATGAGATACCGCCACCCTCGCCGATGCGACCGTTGACGGTATTCTGTGCGATCGTCGCGTCGTTGATGTGAAAGGTATTCGAGGATGTCCCGGCGCTGAACACCGCACCACCCTTCGAGAGACCGAAGCGGGCGGCGCTGGGGCCGATATGACCGCCCAGGGCGCTGTTCTGCGTGAACGATGCGTTGCCGGAGATCGTCACCGCATTGCCGCTGTCAAAGAGCGCCCCGCCATACGCCGCGACCCCAGTGTCGGGACCGTCGCCACCGATAGCGCTATTTCCCGTATATGTGCCGCCGACGATAGCGAGCGCACTACTGTTGCTGATCGCGCCGCCTTTACCGCTCCCTGGCGTGCCGGTGAAGCAGAAGATGCAGATGGTCGTGCCATTATTGCCACCGGTCACCGAGTTGGCGGAGAACGTGGCGGTGCTGACCGTAAGCGTGCCGGCATTGTTGATCGCGCCGCCGGTACTACTGCCGCCATTGCCGTTTCGACCGCTCATGGAGCCTGTGCTCGTGCTGTTGCCGCCATTGCCGCCCGTGAGACTGTTGCCGGAGAACGCGCCGCCGGTGATGTTCAACGTCCCGTTGTTATTGATCGCCCCGCCCGTCACACTGCTACCGTCCGTCGCGTTTTGGGCGCCGACACCATTTGGGCCAACAAGTTTCCCGTTGCTGAGGTTCACTTGATTGAGCACGAGCGTCGCGCCGCTATTGACGGTGAAGAAGCGGAAGTTCGGTGCGCCGCTCCCCCGCGTGATCGTCGCCCCGTTGCCGTTGATCGTCAGCGTGTGCCCGCTGCTCGCAATCACCGGCAAACCGTTCTCATCCCCCGCCGTCCCGTTGTTTGCCGCTGTCAACGTATACGTCGCCCCCGCCGTGAGGGTGATCGTGTTGTCCTGCCCGTTGGTGTTCGCCGTGGCGATGTCGGCGATCAGCGTCGCCGCGTCGGTCGGCGTGAACGTCGCGGCACGGACGAGGGTGACGCTACCTACGTTCAGGGCAACGACGGCAAGCAAGGCAGCGAACCCGCGCACAGACCGGAACACGCGAGATGAATGGCGCATCGACTAGCCTCCTCCGCACAATGGCAGATGCGTATGCGGTTCACCGGCGTACTGGCGAATCGCTCTCTGGATGTCTCTCTACGATAGGCGGGTGGGCCTGCAAAAACGCTAGGGGATTCCCTAGCGTTTCTCTCGGAACATCGGGTGGGACGGCTGTGTGGATCGCGGCTGTCGCCGCCGTCAGGAGGATGCGGCGGCTTCACCGGATTGCGCGGTCGATGCGGCGAGCCCGGACGACACCGCCCATCCGGCGAGTTCGGCGCGGCTCCGGTAGCCGAGTTTGCGGAGGCTGTTCGTGACGTGCAATTCGACGGTTTTCTCGGTCACGAAGAGGGATTCCGCGATCTCGCGATTCGTCCTGCCGCGCGCGATCTCCGCAACGACCTCGCGCTCGCGCGCCGTCAGGCCGCCGAACTGCTGCTTCGCCGCGCGGCGGGATGCCTGCACATACGCACGCGGGAGCGACGCATGGGCGTTGCGCAGGAATGTGCCGCGCGTATGTTCGTCGGGTACGGTGGCGGCAAGTTCTTCGACGATCCGCATCGCTTCGCCGAATGCGCGCGTCGCGTCCGTCTGGCGTTTCATCGCGTGGTAGAGATGGCCCAACGCGCGTTGCGTGCGCCAGACCATCGGGCGGGCATCCTGCGCGCGGGCGGTTTCCGCCGCCGTGCGGTACGTCTGCTCCGCGTCCGCAAAGCGGCCGAGCGCGGCGAGCGCCTCGCCGCGCAGCAGATCGATCCGGGGGATGCCCCCCCGCCGAGCGTCTCGATGTTCGGGGCCGACGCGATCAATTCGTTCCCGATGCGTAGCGCCAGCCGGGGATCCCCCTGCACGACGGCGAGTTCCGCCCGCGCGAGCCAGATACGCCGCTGCCCGAAGGTGCGCATCGGGGTCTCCGGCGGGAGCGATTCCCGCAGGAGGGCGTCCGCCCGCGCGATGTCGCTATTCGCCAGGTGGGCGGTGACCATGAAGCCGATGGCGTTCTCGATATAGTGCGAAGATCCGACATCTCGCGCGTACGCGAGCGCGCGCGCGATGGATTGCATCGCCATCGGCACCGCGAGCAATTCCAGATAGAGAATGCCCACGACGCCATGTGCGATGCATTCCCCGCTGCGGTTCTCGATCTCGTCGGCGATCTGCCGCGCCTGCTCCGCCCAGCGGAACGCGCGTTCGTAGTCCCCCAGCGCGCCCGCGCAGAAGGCGAGGCATGCGTGGCTCCACATTTCGCCAGACCGCCAGCCGCTACGTCGCGCGAGCGCGAGCGCCTGCTCGCCCTCCGGCACGGCGTCGCGGATGCGCGTTACCTCCGGGACCATCCAATCGCCCTGGAGTGTCGCGCCGCGCTGCGTCATTCCGGCCAAGCAGGTGATGAGGGTGCCGGAGTCGCCGAGCACCTGGGCGACTTCGACTGCCCGCCGGTGGTATGCGGCACCCTGGACAAGATCCGCGCCAATGTAACACGCCGACCCGAGCTGCGTCAGCGCACTGGCGATCCCCGGACGGTCATCCAGCGATTCGAAGATCGCGAGCGCTTGTCGGTGATAACCCTGCGCCTCGAATGGCCGATCCGCGAAGAAGCAGAGATTTCCGTGCAGGTTCAGCGTGTGCGCACCCAGCGCCGTATCATCGATCTCCCGAGCGAGCGTGAGCGCCTCCTCGCACAAGGCAAATGCTTGCTTGAGGTCGCGCCCGATCCACGCCGTGCTGAGACGGAGCAGCGTGCGTCCCTCGGCCGCATGGTCGCCGGTCGCGCGGGCGTCCACGAGCACCGCCTCGTAGTCATGGCGGGCATGGTCGAAGTCGCCGATCCAGGCGAACGCCTGGCCACGCGCGAGCAGAATGTCCCGCTGCGGTGCGCCGATGTGTCCCGCCGCCACCAGCGCGCGGGATAGATGCTCGATCGCGGCGCGCGGCGCGTACAAGGCGTGCGCCTGTTCGCCCGCGCGGCGGCAATGGTCCAGCGCGGCCTCCCACTCCTCCGCCATGAAATAGTGGTGGCCTAGTTCGCCGTCCGAGGGATGGGACATCCCCATCAGCGCCGTGGCGGACGCCCGCGCGACCCGCCCATGGAGTCGCCGCAACTCCGGCCCGAGCAGGCGGGCGTAGATTGCATCACGGGTAAGCGCATGGCGGAATGCGAAGAGGCGCTCGTCATGGATTCGCTGCTCGATCATCAGTTGCGCAGCGATCAACCGTCGCAAAATGTCGGTGAGGGCAATTTCATCGAGATCTGTAAGCGTCCGGAGTAGGTCAAATGAGAAATGCCGACCGATGACGGCAGCAACTGCCGCCACATCGCGCGCACGCGCGTCCAGTGCGTCGAGCCGTTGCGTCACCGTTTCCGCCACTGCGGTCGGGATATAGCCGGCCGCGACTGACGCCGATTTTTCTCCCCCAGCTTCCCCCGGCGCCGTCTCCTCGACGAGCGCATGCAATAACTCCTCGATGAAGAAAGGGTTGCCCTCCGCACGGCTGTTAATCGCGGCTACGACTGGCATCGCGAGCGGTGTGTCGACGGTCGCGGCGATCATCTTCGCCACGTCCCGCTCGCCGAGCGGGGCGAGGCGCTGCTCGGTCACCAGCCGGCCGCGCTGGAGAGCGCCGAGCCAATGATCGAGGGCGCCGCCGGGTTCGTCGCTTCGCGCCGTCACAACGATGAGCGTGCGCGACGTGCGCAGCCGCCGGGCGAGGAGTTGGAGGAGTTCGAGACTCGTTGCGTCGGCCCAGTGCGCGTCCTCTATCACCATAAGCAGCGGCCGGTCCTGCGCGTAGCGAAGGAAGAGGTGGACGAATGCCTCGAAGATTCGCCGCTTCTCATGCTCGGGCGGTAAGGTAGTCGTCTTGGTTGCCGCATTGCCTAGTTCGGGGATTAGACGGATGAGGGCTCCCCCCTCCGTGCGGAGTAACGCCGTTAGGTCATCGGACCCGCTACGATGTAAGACCTGCCGGAATGCATCGAGGAAGGGTGCATACGGGAAGTCGCTGTCGTGCTCCTGGCAGTTACCGACCAGTACATGGAAGCCCCGCCACACTGCCGTCTCTATCATTGCCCGCGCGAACCGACTCTTCCCGATCCCGGCGTCGCCGGCGATGAGAAAGAGCGCTCCATCCCCCTCACCGGCTGCGCTAAGCAGCGCCGCGCCACGTGCAAGTTCGGCATCACGACCGACGATGATCGGGCAGATATGGGGACGCAACCGGCGCACAGAATCACCCTCTCACCCAATACACTCAACGTTGTCCGTATGCGATTTTATCCTAAAATCCCCGACGAGGCAAACAATAGCTTACCCGACCACTAAAAGCCGCAGATAATTATACTCATGGGTTTATATAGATAGAAGAGTAGATAACGGAGAAAATGGTATATCGGCCGATGCGCGATCGAAGATGAAAAAAGTAACTCCCTGCCCTTCCTCCATCGCCACACGGACATCAGGCTCAGCACGGCCTGCGGACGATAGAGGAGGGGCAGAAAGGGAAAGAGTCTTTACCGCGTCTCGCGATGGACGGTCACTTTCCGCTGCGTCAGGCAGTACTTCTTCAGTTCCATGCGCTGCGGATCATTCCGCTTGTTCTTCTCGGTCGTGTAATTGCGGTTGTTGCACTCCGTACATTCCAGCGTAACGATCGTGCGATCCGCTTTCCTCTTTGCCATCGGGCGCTCCCTCCAGTCGCTTCAGGACTAAGGACTGAGGACTGAGGACTGAGGAAGGGCACCAGGGCGCACGCTGTGCGCCCCTATGATGCTGCCTGCTGCCTGCTGCCTGCTGCCTGCTACGTTACTTGACGGCGGTGACGACGCCGGCGCCGACGGTGCGGCCGCCCTCGCGGATGGCGAAGCGCAGCCCCTCCTCGATCGCCACCGGCGTGATCAGCTCCACCCCCATCTGGATGTTGTCCCCCGGCATCACCATCTCCACCCCCTCCGGCAGCTCGATCGCCCCGGTCACGTCGGTGGTGCGGATGTAGAACTGCGGCCGGTACCCCGGGAAGAAGGGCGTGTGCCGCCCCCCCTCCTCCTTGCCCAGCACGTACACCTCCGCCGAGAACTTGCGCAGCGGCTTGATCGACCCCGGCTTCGCCAGCACCTGCCCCCGCTCGATCTCCGCCCGCTCCACCCCGCGCAAGAGGCAGCCGACGTTGTCCCCCGCCTGCCCCTGGTCGAGCGTCTTCTGGAACATCTCCACCCCGGTCACGATCACCTTCCGCTCCGCCTCCGCCAGCCCGACGATCGAGACCTCGTCCCCCACCTTGACGATCCCCCGCTCGATCCGCCCGGTCACCACCGTCCCCCGCCCCTTGATCGAGAAGACGTCCTCCACCGGCATCAGGAACGGCTGGTCGATCGCCCGCTCGGGCGTCGGGATGTAGTCGTCCACCGCCCGCATCAGCTCCAGGATCGGCGCGTACTCCGGCGCCGACTGGTCCGTCGAGGTCGAGGAGAGGGCGGCGAGGCCGCTGCCCCGGATGATCGGGATGGCGTCCCCCGGGAAGCCGTAGCTGCTCAGCAGCTCGCGCACCTCCAGCTCGACCAGCTCCAGCAGCTCCTCGTCGTCCATCATGTCCACCTTGTTCAGGAAGACGACCATCGCCGGCACCTCCACCTGCCGCGCCAGCAGGATGTGCTCGCGCGTCTGCGGCATCGGCCCGTCCGGCGCGGAGACGACCAGGATCGCCCCGTCCATCTGCGCCGCCCCGGTGATCATGTTCTTGATGTAGTCGGCGTGGCCCGGGCAGTCGACGTGCGCGTAGTGCCGCTTGTCCGTCTCGTACTCGACGTGGGCGATGGCGATCGTGATGCCGCGCGCCCGCTCCTCGGGGGCGTTGTCGATCTGGTCGAAGGCGCGGAACGACGCCTGCCCCTTCAGCGCCAGCGTCTTGGTGATCGCCGCCGTCAGCGTCGTCTTCCCGTGATCGACATGCCCGATCGTCCCCACGTTCACATGCGGCTTGTTCCGCTCAAACTTCGCCTTGCCCACTGATCGTGCCTCCTGCGTCTTTCACGCCTGGTGCTGTTTACTTCGGATCGCGCGGTCGCGTCGCGCGCCCGTTCAGACACTTCATTGCGTGCGGGAATCCGCACGGCATACAAACGCTGCCACTCGGGGCAGCACACGGCATCTTACACGCTCCCGGCGCGCGGCGCAAGGCGCTCACGGGCTCGATTCCCACAAGTGTTCGGAAAACCCACGCCAAAAATGCCTCCATTCCTCTGTGATAGAGTAACGGTATAGACGTTTACAGAGCGAAGGGAAGGGAGACAGGGAATGCTCTGGAATCCTGAGGCGGAGACGATGGAGCGTGATCGCCTGCGCGCTGTGCAGGGCGCACGGCTGCGCGAGAAAGTCGCGTACGTCGCGGAGCGGGTGCCCTTCTACCGGGAGCGGTTCGCGGCGCACGGCATCGCGCCGGGGGATGTGCGCTCCGTCGATGACCTGCCGCGCCTGCCGTTCACGACGAAGAGCGATCTGCGGGACACCTACCCATTTGGCCTCTTCGCGGTGCCGCAGTCCGCGGTGGCGCGTATCCATGCCTCCTCCGGCACGAAGGGCAAATTGACGGTTGTTGGCTACACGCGGCACGACCTCGGCGTCTGGGCGGAGGTCTGCGCCCGCGCGCTCGCCCTCGGCGGCGGTCAGCCGGGCGATGTCGTCCACAATGCGTACGGCTACGGCCTCTTCACGGGCGGCCTCGGTATGCACGACGGCGGCACGTTGATGGGCGCGACGGTGGTGCCGATGAGCGGCGGCAACACGGCCCGGCAGGTGATGCTCCTCCAGGACTTCGGCGCGAAGGTGCTCTGCTGCACCCCCTCGTATGCCCTGACCATCGCGGACGAGATGGAGCGGCAGGGGATTGACGCGACGGCCCTGCCGCTCGCCTTCGCCATCCTCGGCGCGGAGCCGTGGACGGACGAGATGCGCCGCGAGATCGAGCGGCGGCTGGCGATCAAAGCGGTGGACATCTACGGTCTCTCGGAGATCATCGGGCCGGGCGTTGCCTGCGAGTGCGTCGAGGCGCAGCACGGTCTGCACATCGCGGAGGATCACTTCCTGCCGGAGATTATCAACCCCGAGACGGGCGAAGTCCTGCCGCCCGGTGAGCAGGGCGAACTCGTCCTCACCTCGCTGACGAAAGAGGCCAATCCGCTCATCCGCTATCGTACGGGCGACATCACCGCCCTGATCCCCGAGCCTTGCCCCTGCGGGCGGACGAGTATGCGCATGGCCCGGCTGCGGGGGCGGCATGATGACATGTTGATCGTCCGGGGCGTCAACGTCTATCCCTCCGAGGTGGAGGCGGTGATGCTCGGCATGGGCGGCATCGCGCCCTTCTATCAGATCATCCTCGACCGCGAGGGGCCGCTCGACACGATGGAGGTGATGGCGGAGGTGACGCCCTCCTTCCACGGCATCGCCGGCTGGTCGCTTGACGACGATCGCCCCGCCGTCCGCGAACTGCGCGAGCGGCTGACCGACGCCCTGAAGAGCCGCCTCGGCCTCACCTGCCGCGTCACGCTCGTCGAACCGGGCGCCATGGAGCGTATCGAGGTCGGCAAGGCCGTCCGTGTCGTGGACCGACGAACGTAGCGAGTACCGAGAAGGGACCGGCATCGCGCTCGCTACTCGTTACTCGCTACTTCTCCGGGGCGCACAGCCCCTACGGTAAGTAGTTGATCGGGTTGCAGGAGCTGCCGTTGTCGATCACCATGAAGTGGACGTGGGGGCCGGTGCTGTTGCCGGTGCTGCCCTCATTGCCGATGTACTGCCCCTTCGAGACGCGCTGGCCAACGCTGACGGCGATGCTCTGCATGTGCCCGTAGACGGTAACGAAGCCGTTGCCGTGGTCAATGTAGACGGCGTTGCCGAGGCCGTCCGAGGTCCATGCGGCGTAGACGACCCAGCCCGCCTGCGCGGCGGCGAGATGCGTGCCGGCCGTCGTTGCGATGTCGATGCCGTTGTGCGATCCGAAGACCGAGGTGATCGTGCCCGATTCCGGCCAGACGAAGCCGGGGTTGCGGCCGCTGCAACTGTACGACTGCGCCGGGTAGTAGACCGCCGGGAATTGGCCGGGGAAGCCCGCGGCGGGCTGCGGCGCGGCGGCCGGGGCGGCAGCGGGTGCCGGCTTGGGCGCAGGCGCCGGAGCAGGTGCGGGCGCTGGAGCGGGCGCCGATGCCGGCGCCGGTGCCCGGGCTGCGACGGGGGCAGGCGCGGCTGCGGGTGGGGTCGTGGGCGCCGGTGCGCGGGTCTCCGGGTTATCAATTAGCACATTCTGCGGGATGACGACCGGCGGCGGCGCGACGTACGGGATGCCGCCGGGGATGACGATCTCCTGCCCCTTCACCAGCCGGCCGCCGTGGGTGAGTCCGTTCGGGCCGAAGCCGAAGGCGGCGTCCCGCAGTTGCCCGACGCGCTGATCGCTCGGCGGATCGTTGCAGGGGATGGCGGCGCAGGCGAAGTTCTTGGCGATCTGCGTCACTGCGTCGTCGATCGTGCGCTGCGTATCCACATCCTGGGCCACGTAAATGACGCCGTCGGTCGGCGGGACGGCGATCACCTGACCGGGTTTGAGCACCCAATTGTCCGGCAGATTGTTCGCCCAGACGACGGAGGTCGGCTTGGCCAGGCCATAGGCCTGGGTGATCTTCCAGAGCGAGTCGCCCTGCCGGATCTGGTAGAAGATCACCCGGTCGCGCGCGGGGAGGTTTTCGGTCGGGATGAGCAGGGACATCCCGGTGATGAGATCGCTCGTCGTCTGGACGTTGTTGCCCGGGTAGTTGGTGATCTGCTCCGGCGTGACCTGATAGGCGCGGGCGATGCCCTCCAGCGTGTCCGTCTCCTTGACGCGGTGGAGCATCGTCCCCTTCGGCGGCACCTTGATGGCGATGCCGACGGGCAGCGTCGTCGCCGGGTCGCTGATATCGTTCGCCCACATCAGGGCGGTGGTGCTGACGCCTTTCTGCTTCGCGATGTCGTCCAGCGTCTGATCGCGCAGGGCGCGCACGACGTCGATCCGCTGCGGTTTGGTCGTCAGCGTCGTCGCGGGGCGGGCGAGGTAATTCGTCGTCGTCAGGTCGGTGGCGCCAACGGGCACATTGACGACCGTCTGCCCGCCGGGGACGTTGACAGCGACCGGGACGCCGCCGTCCGGTGGCTGGCTCGTCGCGGTGAGATCGATCGTCTCCGTCGCGCCGGTCGATTCGGTGACCTGCTGCCCCTCGTTCCAGAAGCCGCGCCCCAAGAGCACGACGCCGATGATGCCGAAGAGGACGAGCGCCGGCAGCAGCCGGATCGCCGGTAGCGCCCCGCGCGGCGCGCCACCCGCCGAAGGGCGCGCCGCGCTCGCCGCGCGGAGATAGCGGCGGTGGGGCTTCGGAGTGACGGCCGTCTGGCGATTCACGGAGTCAGGATATCCTTTCATCGTCCGGTAGCGTGCCTACGCTACCGGAAATCGTCAGAACGGCCGCCACCCCAGGTAGCCGCCGGAGCCTTCGTATGCCGTCCGCACCACGCCATTGGAGAGGGCGGAGATCATCGTGCCGTCGCCCATCGCGATGCCGACATGGCCGGCGTAGCTCCAGGAAGAGTCGAAGAAGACGAGGCTGCCCGCCGGGGCGCGCCCGCGATAGAGCGGCCCGGAGTAGGCGTCCGCAAGGGCGGTGGAGTAGCGGTAATGCCCGACGCCCGCGCCGTCCGCGACATCGCCGACGAATTTCTCGCACCAGAATGCCCACGGGAGGCCGCTCGGCTGGCGGTACGCGCCGAGGTAACGCTGCGCGACGCGGACGATGCCGCTATTCCCGCTCCCCGTGCCGCTGCTCGTCGTGCCACCGCCCGTGGTGGCGCTGCTCGCCCGCACGGGAGCGGTGTAACCGGTGTCCGACCCGCTGCTGCGCGTATTCGGGTTATCGAGCGTCACATTCTGGGGGATGATCACCGGCGGCGGCTCGACATACGGGATGCCGCCGGGGATGACGACCTCCTGCCCGAGGACGAGCTTGCCACCATGTGTCAGATGGTTGCCGCCGAAGGCGAAGATCTTGCCGACGAGGTCGTTCACCCGCTGGTCGGAGGGCGGGTCGTTGCAGGGGACCGCGCGACAGGCGAAGTTCTTGGCGATCTGCGTCACCGCATCGTCGATGGTCCGCTGCGTGTCCACCATCTCGACGACGTGGATCACCCCGTCCGTAGGCGGGATGGCGAGGATTTGTCCGGGCTTGACCACCGTATCCAGGCTGGGGAGATTGTTCGCCCACTGCAGGGTTTCCGGATCGTTGAGCGCATAGAGCGCCGAGACGCGCGAGAGCGAGTCCCCGTCGCGTAGTTGATAGAAGACGACATGATCCCGGATCGGCAGGTTCGTCGTCGGGATGATAAGGAAGTTGCCGGGGACGAGGTCCGACGATTCGAGGACGTTATTGCCGTGATACGCGGTGATGTCTTGCACCTTCACTTGATAGGCGCGGGCGATACCGTCCAGCGTATCCGTCTCTTTGATTTGATGGAGCATCGTGCCGGGCGGTGGCACGCGGATTGTCTGCCCGGCCGGTAGGATGAGCGTGGGGTCGGTGATCCCGTTCGCCCACATCAGGGCGGCGGGCGTGGAGCTCATCCGGTCCGGCGATCGTTTCCACGGTATCGCCGCGCCGCGCGGGGACGATGCTCACGCGCTGCGGGATGGTCGTGACGATCGTGCCGGGCCGCGCGAGATAGCCGATGAAGGTCGAGTCGATGGCGGAACTGTGCAGCGCGGTCGTCGTGTTCCCGCCGGGGACGGAGACGGTTACATCGACCGCCGTGCCGTCGCCCGTCGCGGTCGCGTCCGGAACGATGGCGCCATTCGGGAGGATCGTGCTCCCCGCCTGCACCGGCGCGGGCAGCCCGGTGACCGGATCGACGAGCGCCGGTGCGGACCAAAAGCCGCCGCCGAGCAGGACAACCGCCGTGACGGTGACGAGGAAGACCGGCGGGATGAACCGGTTCATGTACGGGGTGAGGAAGGTGAGATTGCGGCCTGTCGTGCCCCTGCCCGAAGCAGACTCCGCATGGAGATAGCGCCGATGGGCGCGCCCCGCGCGCGTTGGAGAATTCCCTCCCCTCACGGTTCCCTTTCCTCCCCTGTTTCGCCCGATCGCCCGGCTTCCCGGCCGTGCAATCCGCGATCAACGCTGCCACATGCCCCCAATGCATCGCGTCAATCGTCGGGGCATCGCGCTCCCCGCAGGCCAACATTATGTCGTGTATCCTACCGAGCGTCGCTGCTCCTGTCAATTTCCTCCCGCGCGCCATCTCCCCGGTTTTCCTCGCAATAGCAGCGAGAAACCCTTGCCACACGATTTCCGTCCCGGCGGTAGCCCGAGCGCCGGTCGCGCCACCCTCAGCCGCCAATCGGCGTCTTGATCGGTCGAGGCTGGATCGGCGGGATGAATCCGGGCGGTACGGTCGCCACCGGTTTCGGCGTGCTGATTGGCAGGTGGGTCGCGACCGGCTGGACCGGCTGCGGTGGCGTCGTCGGCGCCGGTGGCGGCGCAATTGGCGCGGGCACGGTAGTCGGGACCGGTGTCGGTTGTGATGGTAATGGCGGCGGGTTATTGACGACCGGCGCGGGCGGGACGAAGACGGGCGCGGGTGCGGGCGCCGGTGGGACCGGCGGTGCGCTCGCCGGTTCCGCCGTCGGTTCCGCCGTCGGTGGCAGCGCGATCGGAATGGCGGGGGATGCCACGGGTGCGAGCGCGGCGACCGGTGGCAGGATGATCGGGATTGCCAGCGTCGCGACGGCGGACGGCGTCACTCCCGGCGTGACCGTGCTTGGCGCGCTCGTCGGCGTGCTGACGGGCGTGGTCGCTCGTGCGGTCGATGCCGCTGCCGATGGCGCGCTGGCGGTCGCTGCGGCGCGTGTAGCCGTTGCGGCAACGGTGGGCGCGTCGGTCGCCTGCGTCGTCGTTGGCGCGGCGACCACCCCGGCGGTCGGTGTCGCGCTCGGTGCGCCGGAACGCCCGAAGAGCAGGTAGCCCGCGAGGGCGAGGATCGCCCCGCCGAGCACCGCAGCCGCGACGATGAAGAGCACGATGGGCAGATTGCTCCGGCTGCCCGCATCGGCGGGGGTATCGACCGGCACAGACGGCGGCGCACTGCCATCTGTCGCTGGCGCGGGATGTGCGCCCTGCTCCTGCCCGACCCAGTATGCGGCCCAGGCAGCATCGGCGTTTTGTGTGGTTGGCGGCCCGTATGGCTCGGGGGGAGCAGATTGCGGTTGGTCTGGCGCGTCCCAGCCTGTCGTCGCCTCTTGCGCGGGCGGCGCGGCCGGCGCGGTCGTCGCGGCGGCGCCGTATGTCACCCGCACCGGCCAGTACGATGCGGCTGAGTCGCCCGTAGGGATCGGCATGCCGGGCGGGCTATTTGTCGTTGGGGGACTGGCCTCGGTCGGCCACGGCCAATGCGGTAGATCGGTCGCCTGTCCCTCAACAGGAGGCACGGGCACGGCGGTCGTGGCATCCATGGCGGGATCGGGGTGATCGTTCTCCGGTCGCTGCGCCTTGTCCGCGCCACGTTGATCCATCGAAACCCCTCCTCCGCCTCATCCCGGAGCGATGAAGCGCGCCGGTTCGGTCGGTCCCAACCCCTGCCCCGCTCGCGCGGCAAGCATGGTCTCATAGCCGGGTTACAGAGGAAAAGTATATGCGAAAACGGCAGTGGGGGGCAATTGACGTGTGAACGAGGCAGTAGCCAGCGGTCGGTAGCCGGTAGCGAGAGACGAGGTTTACTGGCTACCGGCTACTGATACATGCCGCAATCCGGTCGATGGCGCGCTCGGTGGCATCGGTCGCGCCGTCGGCGAAGGAGCGGAGGGCGGCGATGCCTTCGTCCGCCGCCGCGCGGGTGTGCGTTTGGGTCTCGGGCGGCAGCCGGTCGAATGCGTCGAGCGCGAGCACGAGCGGGCCGCGCAGGGCGCGCCGGAGGAGCGAGGGGGTCATACGCTAGCCGTGCGTGACGACGCGGGTGCGCCGGACGACGCGGTCGTGCTGCGGCGGTTGGACTTTGGTCGTCACGATGCAATCGTCATGGATCTGCGTCTGGCAGGAGAGACGGTCGCGGCCGAACTTGATCTGGCGCAATTCCGTCTTGCTGCGCGGCGAGGCGGCACGCTCGGGCGAGACCTCCATCCGGCAGGTGCCGCACAAGCCGCGCCCCCGGCAGTTCGCGACTTTGTCCATGCCCTGATAGACCTCGATACCATTATCGAGCGCCACCTGCCGGAGATTGGCGCCATCGGGTACGTCGACCGAGAGATGTTCCCGCTTGAACCGGATCACTGGCATGGCGTCTTCTCCTTCGATGCTCCGCTGCGTCGCCGCTCGCGCCTGTCGCGTCCTTCATCGCACGCGCCGCAATTGTAGCACACGCGGGCCATCGCTTCACCCAATCGGTCGCGCCTTCCCCAGAGGAGAACAACGAGAGCCGGCAGGACGCAGTACATTGCTGGGAGCAGGTGCGAAAAGAGCGGTTTGTGATTATCATTGTGCCTGCGAGCGATGATGGCCCCATGATCTGAGGGCGATGAGAAAGAAGGGGAGAGGATGCGAAACCGCGATTGGTGGGGTGGGCGATCGTTCCGGCTGAGTGTCGTCGCGCTCTGCGCGCTGCCGCTGGTGCTGGCCGCGTGCGGCGGCAGTAGCACGGCGACCGATACGCCGACACCGACCAAATCGGCGGCAACGTCCGCACCGGCGGCTGCCACCGCACCGGCCCCGGCGAGCGCGACGACGAGCGCGGCGTCCGTGCCGGCAGCGGCGACTGCCGCGCCCTCCGCGTCGGCGGGTAGCGTGGTCTCGGGGACCGTGGCGGCGGGCTCGCCCAGCGCGGCGGTGAGCCGGACGGCGGCAGCCGCCACCGCGCCTGTGGTGGCGGCGCGCGGCACCGCTCCGACCAAGCGGGGCGGCGGCGGCACGCTCAAAGTGCTCTCCTGGCAGGCGCCGACGCTGCTCAATATCCACCTCTCGCAGGGCGGCAATAACTCCGAGGCGGCGCGCGTCGTCGAGGAGCCGCTGGCCGTCATCTCCGCGAATGCCGCCACGCCGGACGTGCCGATCCTCGCGCGGGAGATTCCCTCCGCCGCGAACGGCCAGTTGGCGGCGGACGGCAAGAGCGTCACCTGGAAACTGCGCGACGGTATCAAATGGTCCGATGGCACGCCCGTCACCGCCGACGACTTCAAGGCGACATGGCAGTACGCCATCAAGCCGGAGAACAGCACCTCGACCGTCACCGATTACAGCGCGATTGCCGGCGTCGATACGCCGGACGCGACGACAATTGCCATCACCTTCAAGCAGCCGACGGCGACGTGGTATCTCTCCGGTACGACCGCGCTCCTGCAGAAGGCGCAGATCGCCCAATGCGCGGACCCGAAGAATTGCGCGATCAACACCACCCCCATCGGCACGGGCCCGTATAAGGTGAAATCGTTCACTCCCGGCGACAATGTGCAGTATGTCATCAATGACAACTACCGCGAGGCGAATGCCCCCTTCTTCGACGCGATCGACTGGAAGGGCGGCGGCGACGCGGGCACGGCGGCGAAGGCCGTCCAGACGGGACAGATCGACTGGGCGTGGAACCTCCAGGTGGACCCGGCGACGCTCAAGCAGGTGACGGACGCGGGCAAGGCGCTCGATGTCACCTTCGGCTTCGGCGTCGAGAAAATCCAGATCAACTTCTCGGACCCGAATAAGGACGTGAACGGCGAGAAATCCTCGGTGCAGGCGCCGCACCCCTTCCTGACCGACCCGAAGGTGCGCGAGGCGCTCTCCTACCTGGTCGACCGCGACAGCATCGCGACGAATCTCTACGGCGCGGCGGGCAAACCGACCTGCAACATCATTCCCAGCGTGCCGCCGCAGACCAATTCGAAGAACACGACCTGCGCGTTCGATGTCGCCAAGGCGAACCAGTTGCTCGATCAGGCGGGCTGGGTGAAGGGCGCGGACGGCATCCGCGCCAAGAACGGCGTGCCGCTGAAGGTCGTCTTCTCCTCGACCGTCAACCCGATCCGCGAGAAGACCGAGCAGGTGATCAAGGCCGCCTTCACGCAGGCGGGCATCGGCATGGACATCAAGAATGTCGATTCCGGCGTCTTCTTCGGCGCGCCGACCGACGCCGATTCCGCCGAGCGGTTCGAGCGAGATTTGCAGATGTGGACGCTCGGCCCCCTGCTGCCGGACGCGCAAGTCTTCTTCGAGGGGTTCACGACCAAGGCGATCGCGCAGAAGGCGAACAACTGGTCCGGCGACAACTACGACCGCTTCAGCGACCCGAAATACGACGCATTGGTGGATCAGTTGACGAAGGAGCAGGACCCGGAGAAGCGGGCGCAATTGCAGATCCAGTGCAACGACTACTTAATCAATAATCACGTCGAAATCCCGGTCGTCGACCGCGCCTCGGTCAATGGCCACCGGAGCGACCTGATTAATACCAATCCCACCCCGTGGGATTGGTCGGTCTGGAACATCGCGTACTGGCAGATCAAGAAGTAGGGTGGGAGCGGGGACGGAGCCGGTCGCGTTTGTTGCGCCGCCACAGGGGATGAGCCGCCGTGCGCGGCTCTCCCTGCTCGCGCTCTGCGCGCTGCTCGGCGGCTCCGGCATCCTCCACTTCCTCGTGCCCGCCCCCTACCGCCGCATCGTCCCCGCGCCGCTCCGGCGGCAGGCCGCCGCCATCGTCGTGGCGAGCGGCGTCTGCGAACTGCTCTGCGCGGCGCTGCTCGCCCTCCCGCGCACGCGGCAGTGCGGCGCCTACGCGACGGCGGCGGTCTTCGTGGCCGTCTTCCCCGCCAATATCCAGATGGCGTTCGACACACCCGGACAGAGTGTGTCGAGCGCCATCGTCTGGTTGCGCCTGCCCCTGCAATATCCGCTCATTCGCTGGGCGTTGCGCTTCCGCAGGCCCGGCTGACCGCCCAGATAGGAGCCAACTGATGATCGCAGACGCGGCGATACGGCCGTTCTTCCGCGACCTTTACGACCTCTACCAACGCGTCGACAGCCCTCGGGTGCTCCTCGCGCTCTGTATGCTCTTGTTGGTAGCCCTCGTCGTCGTGCGTATCCGCAAGTGATCGACGCGCGAAAGGCGGGGAGGTAATCCCCGCCTTTCCTCACAATTCCGCGCGTCGGATTGATCGCTATCCGCCCAACCGGCGCTGCACGAAGTAGGTACTCGTCCCGACGAGCACGGGGTTCGTGCGCGCCACCACCTTGCCGTCCGCCGACTGTACCTCGAAGAGATAGGTCCCTGGCGGATCGTTCAGTTGGGGATCGAAATCCGTACTGGTGAATGTCCCCGAGGCGTCGGCGACGAAGGGGACGGCGCCGGGGATCAGCGGCGCACCCGATGGGTCATAGATCTGAAATCCGTACGTCGCCTTCGGTGTGAGCCCTGTCACCTTCAGCGTGCTGTGCGTGCCATAGGAAATAGTCGCGGGTGTATAGGTGATACTCGCCGCGCTCGCTGGCCCCGCCGCCGTGAGGAGCAGCGCCCCCGCCACCATGCCGCCCGCGATGAATCGTCGCAACCCCATGCCACACCTCCCCTATATTCCGCGAGACCCTCGCCCCGCGCGTGGATGCGAGTAGTATGCAGTAGGAAGGGAAGCAATACAATGGTGATACATCCGTTCTCGTCGCGCATCGCACGCTACTTCGGCGGGGCGAACCACTGCGCGCGGCGATGCCCGACATTTAGCGCACCGACGCGGCGATGCGCAGGGCGTCGCTTTGCGGTAGGGCGGATTCGAGGCGGTAGACGACGCCATCCCGTTCCCACAGCAGGGTGTTGCCTGCATTGCGGACATCCTCGTACTGAAAGGTGCCGTTCGCATCCGTGTAGGCGAAGGCGCGCAGGCCGCCCGCAATCCAGTACCCGGCCACCCCGTTGATGGTCATCGGCTCGACGACGATGCCAGGGGGCACACCCTTCTGGAATATCCCGGCGTCAATGCCGCCCCGGAACTGCTGGATGAGCAGCCCAACGTCCGTCCCGGCGATGGCGGGTAATCCGGTGCGAGCGGAATAGAGCAGCGAGACCCGGCCACCCGGCGGCGGCGTCTGGATATACACGTCATCCGGCGCGCCAATCTCCGGCAGCGTCGGTGTCTGGATCGCGAAGGATACGCGCGATTGTGCCTCGGTGATCGTCGCGCGCGTGCCGAGCGCGGCGCGGAATGCGTCCGGTATCCGTGTCGATGCGACGACCGGCGTCGCGGTCGGGACGGCGGTGACGTTGACGATCGCGACGTTGGCGAGACCAAGCCGCCGCGCGACCCCTTTGCGCACCGGCGGAATCGCGCCGAGCAGGAGTGCGAGGGCGAGCAGCAGCGCGAGAGCGAAGGCGAGCCGTCGCCGCGTCGCCGGGGAGGCAAGCCATGATGCCCAACGGGCGCCCGGTCGCGGCGGATGCGGGCGCGCGGCGATGCGCTGCCGGACGGTGGTGGCGAGGTCGGCGGACGGCGGGTAGGCGATCTCCGTGCCGAGCGCGCGGAGCGCCGCTTCCAGTTCGGGGTCGGTGAATTGCTGCAATTGCTCAGCCATTCCCCATCCCTCCCAGATCGTCGGCGGTCAGATTGGTCGTCCGCAGCACCTCCCGCAAGCGGTCGAGCGCGCGGGACAGGCGGGACTTGACGGTCCCCCGCGCGCAATCGAGCGCGGTCGCCATCTCCGCCTCGGAGAGGTCGAAGAAGTAGCGATAGGCGATTACCAGGCGGTCCGCTTCGCGCAAGCGGCCGAGCGCGCGCAGGAGCGCATCCTGCCGCTCGGCATGGAGGGTTGCCGCCTCGGGGGAGGGGGTCGCGTCCGCCGTGGGGTAGCGCTCCGTGGCGCGCAGGGCGAGGGTGGCACGCCGTGCGGCGGCCGTGCGGCGGTTGCGCGCTTCATTGGCGACGATGCGCAGTAGCCAGGGCCGGAAGGGCGCGTCGGGCCGGAAGCGTCCGAGGGCGTACCACGCCTTGATGAATGCCTCTTGCGCCGCGTCGTCCGCTTCCGCCGCCGTGCCCGTGATGAGATAGGCCGTGCGAAAGGCAACGTTCTGATACTGCCGTACGAGTTGCTCGTACGCGCCCGCATCGCCCGATTGCGCTCGTTCGATCCGCGCCCGTTCCTCCAGCGGCCGACCCTCCCTGAAGCACGTACTACCCCCTCTACAACGCGGGGAGCGCGGTGGTTCCCATGTGTCGATAGCTGCGTACAGGGGAAAGTCGTGTTGATACTGGCCTTCATCCGACAATCCGGTAGCGTAGGCGTCAGCTGAAAGCGCTCTCCCCGCCTTGGGCGGTGTGCGGCGCACCCGGCAGCCAGAAAGCGACGGTCGTGCCGCGTCCCTCGCCGTCGCTCTCGGCGCGGATCCAGCCGTCGTGCCGCTCGACGATGTTGCGGCAGATGAAGAGCCCGAGGCCCATGCCCGGCACACCCCCGCCGACCGCATTGGCGGCGCGGCCAAAAGGCGTGAAGATCGTCTCGGCGGCCCCCGGCGGCAGCCCGATCCCGTTGTCCCGTATCTCTGTCACCACCCCGTCGCCATCCGCCTGCACGGTGACCGCGACGATCCCGTCGCCCGGCGCGTACTTCAGCGCATTGTCGAGGAGGTTCGTCAGCACCTGCTCGACGCGGCCTGCGTCCGCCCAGACGGGCGCAATCGGGTCGCGCACTTCGAGGACGAGCCGCTGGTACGTGCTCAATCGCTCGCTGGCGCGCGACAACCCCTCGCGGACGAGCGCGACGAGGTCGATGGCTTGGGGGTCCAGCGGCAACTGTCCGGTGCGGATGCGGGAGACATCGAGCAGGTCGTCGGTCAAGTGCGCCAGGCGATCGGCCGAGATCTCGAGGATGGCGAGCGCGCGGGTGAGGCGGTCGGCATCGAGTTGGCCGCGCGCCTGGCGGCGCAGGAGCAGTTGCGCGGTCCCTTTGAGCGCGGTGACGGGCGTTTTGAGTTCGTGCGCGGCGATGGAGAGGAACTGGTCGCGCGCCCGCACCGCCTCCTCCGCCTCGGCGCGGGCGGCGCGCTCGGCCTCGTAGAGCCGGGCGCGTTCGAGCGCCTGCGCGCACTGCCCGGCAATCGCCTCGATCAAATCGCGCGCCGCGCTGTCGAATGGCCGCTCCTCGGCGAAGCGGAGCGACATCACGCCGATCACCTGTCCGCCGACGGCGAGCGGCGCCGAGACCGCCGCGCCGAACCGCCGCCGCGCGGGGATGGCGCCCAACTGCGGGTACTGCGCGAAGAGTTGCTCGTTGGTTTCGAGCCAGACTGCCGCGCCGGTGCGCGCGGTCGTCGCAATCGGCCCCAGCGCGTCGAGCGGCACGAAGCGCGTACCCTCGACGATCTCCTCGGGGTACCCCTGCATCGCCAGTCGCTCGATGGACGCGCCGCCGTCCGTGAGGACGCCGAGCCCACCGGCAACCGCCCCGACCGACGCGATCCCCTCGCGCAGTGCGGTCTCCGCCACCTCCTCGCGCGACGACGCGCGCGCGAGCGCCGCCGTGACGGCGAGCAGGCGGGCAGTACGGTCGGCGGCGCGTTCCGCCTGCTGGCGCGCGGCGCGTTCCGCCTCATAGAGCCGGGCCCGTTCGAGCGCCTGCGCGGCCTGCCGGCCAATCGTCAGCAGCAGCGCGCGATCCTCCGCATCGAAGGGGCGCGGCCCGACAAAACTGAGCCCCAGCACCCCTTCGATGCGTTCGCGACTGACCAGCGGCATCGAGACTGCCGCCTCGTAACCGGCTGCGGCGTGGATGGGCGCGCCGCGCGGATAGTGGCGGTCCCAGTCGGCGCGCGACTCCAACCAGATCGATGTGCCGGTGCGCACGGCGTCGGTGTTGGGGACCGCCGTATCGAGGGGGACGCGGCGGTATCGCTCCAGGGACGTGGCCGGATAGTCGACGTCACCGATCAAGATCAGCGCGTCGCCCGCGCCGTCATACATGTAGAGGTTCCCGGCGGCCGCGCCGAGCGCCTCCACGCCCTCGGAGACGACTACGCGCGCGACATCGGCGGCCGTCAGGACAGTCGCCAGCGCCTCCGTGACGTGCTGGAGGCGGATGATGCGCTGCGTCGAAACGGCGGCGAGCAACCGGGCGCGCGCCGCATCCTCATCGCCCGCCGGGAGGACCGCCGGCGGTGATTGATCGCCTCCCGCTGTCGATGGGCGCTCGCGATTCTTTCGGTCGTGCCGACGCTGCATCGAGTCCCCCGTTGCACCGTTGTCAGCGGCGTGGTGCGGTGTGGCGGATTATGGCATGTATACTGGCCGGGGGGCAAGAGAAGGTTGGCCGATGCGCGATGCGGGAGGGCATCCTCGCACGGGTATGGCACGCATGATGCGACAGCGGTTGGCATGGGCCCTACTACGCCCCTCGTACGTGCCGTCCACCATGTCGATATGCCACTATCGGCGCCTCCGTCCGGTATGCAACGCCATGCATGGCGCGTTCTCGCATGAGGGCATTCGGGAAGTAGCAAGGAGCGCGTCATGAGTGGCCGCAGGACTTCACAAAAGCGCAGAGGATTTTGGCAGGTCGGTGACGCGCCCCAGCCCTTCAGCCCGGTCTCGGTCGCCAAGCACTCGCGCCTGCGCGGCGCCACGGCGGTAAACGGCGTCTGCCCGTATTGCGCCGTCGGCTGCGCCCAGATCGTCTATATCAAGGACGGCCAATGCGTGGACATCGAGGGGGACCCGCGTAGCCCGATCAATGAGGGGAAGCTCTGCCCCAAGGGCGCGAACACCTTCCAACTCGTCCAGAATCCCCACCGTGTCACCACCGTCCAGTACCGCGCGCCGTACAGCGACCGCTGGGAGGAGAAGCCGCTCGATTGGGCGATGGATCGCATCGCGCACCTGACGAAGGAGACGCGCGACGCGACCTTCGTTGATCGGGATGCACAGGGCGACCTCGTGCGGCACACGACCGCGATCGGCCACCTCGGCGGCGCCACGTTGGACAACGAAGAGAACTACCTGATCAAGAAACTCTTCAATACGCTGGGCATCATCGCCGTCGAGAATCAGGCGCGGATATGACACAGCGCCTCGGTGCCCGGTCTGAGCACCTCATTTGGACGCGGCGCGGCGACCTCCTTCCAGGCGGACATGCAGTACAGCGATTGCATTCTGATCATGGGATCCAATATGGCGGAGGCCCACCCGGTCAGTTTCCGCTTCCCGATGAAGGCGCGGGAGCGGGGCGCAAGGGTCATCCATGTGGACCCGCATTTCAGCCGGACATCGGCATCCGCGACCGATTATGTGCCGATCCGCGCCGGTACGGACATCGTCTTCCTCGGTGGCCTGATTAACCAGATACTGACGCAGGAGCGTTGGTTCAAGGAGTACGTCCTCGCCTACACGAATGCGGCGACGATCATCAGCGACGGCTACGTGGACGCGGAAGAGGATTGCAGCGGCATCTTCTCCGGCTACCACGCCGACGATAAGGCGTACAACCTGCACGAGGCGAACTGGCACTACGCGGACGACCCCGGCCCGGCGCGCACGCAGGCGCCGGTGCATGTGGGCGCGATGTCCCGCACCGAGACGCTGGGCGACGTGGCCCATGTGCCGCCGCAAGCGGACCCGACGCTCCGAGACCCGCGCTGCGTGCTCAATATCATGCGCCGCCACTATGCCCGCTATACGCCGCAGGTCGTCGCCGAGCAATGCGGCTGCACCGAGGCGCAATTCCTCGCGGTCGCGGAGCAGTTGATGGCGAACTCCGGGCGGGAGCGGACGAGCGCCATCGTCTACGCGGTCGGCTGGACGCAGCATTCGACCGGCGTGCAGATGATCCGTGCCGCCGGCATCGTACAATTGCTACTCGGCAACATGGGCCGCCCCGGCGGCGGGATTATGGCGATGCGCGGCCACGCGAGCATCCAGGGTTCGACCGACATCCCGACCCTCTATAATCTCCTGCCGGGTTACATCCCGCAGCCGGCGAAGATGCGGGACCACGACACGCTGGACGATTACCTCGCGCAGGAACATGTGGAGCACGGCGTCTGGTCGGGCTTCCCCGCCTTCGTGGTCAGCCTGCTCAAGGCGTGGTACGGCGACGGCGCCACGGCGGAGAATGAGTGGGGCTTCTCGTGGTTGCCGCGCATCACGGCGGATCATTCGCAGCTGCCCTACGCGATGGACATGGCGGCGGGCAAGGTGCGCGGCTTTTTTTTGATGGGGCAGAATCCCGCCGCGGGCAGCCCCAATGCCGGCCTCAATCGCATCGCCCTGCGCAAACTCGACTGGCTGGTCGTGCGGGACTTCTTCGCCATCGAGAGCGCCACCTTCTGGAAGGAGGGGCCGGACAACCCGGACCCCGCGACGATCGGGACGGAAGTCTTCCTCATGCCCGCCGCCTCCGGCATCGAGAAGGCCGGGACGCTGACGAACACCGAGCGGCTCCTCCAATGGCACGATCAGGCGACCGACCCGCCGGGCGATTGCCGCTCCGAACTCTGGTTCGCCTGGAACCTCGGCCGGCGCATGAAAAGGCTCTATGCCGACAGCGCCAGGGAATGCGACCACGGCATCCACGCGATGACGTGGGAGTACGGCCACGACGGCCTGCATATCCTGCCCGACGGCCGGGTCAGCCTCACCGCCGATGAGCCCGACGCGGCGAAGGTGCTGCGGGAAATCAACGGCTACACGGTCGCTGATACGCAGCAGCTCCAGCGCTATCAGCAACTGAAGGACGACGGCAGCACGGCCTGCGGGTGCTGGATTTACTGCGGCGTCTACCCGGAGACGGACCGCAACCGCGCGAACGAGCGCACGGGCGACCTCGACCTGCATGTGCATCAGAATTGGGGCTGGGCGTGGCCCGACAATCGTCGCATGCTCTACAATCGCGCCAGTGCCGACCCGGACGGCAACCCGTGGAGCGAGCGCAAGCGGTATGTCTGGTGGGACAAGGAGCAGCAGCGTTGGACCGGGCTGGACACGCCGGATTTCGAGCCTACCAAGCCGCCCGGCTATCGCCCCGCCGAAGGCGCGCGGGGTATGGATGCCATCGCGGGCGACTCTCCGTTCATCCTCAAGCCCGATGGCAAGGGCTGGCTGTTCGCACCGGGCGGCGTGAAGGACGGGCCGCTCCCCACGCACTACGAACCCGTGGAGTCGCCGGTACCGAATGCCCTCTACGCGCAGCAGATCAACCCGACCGTCCTCCTCGACGAGGCGCCGCTCAATCCGCTCGCGGCCGCGGAAGACCCCGATTACCCCGTCGTCGCGACGACCTACCGCCTCACCGAGCATTATTTGAGCGGCCCGATGAGCCGATTCGATAGCTGGCTCAACGAATTGCAGCCGGAGATGTTCGTGGAGATGAGCCCGCATCTGGCGGCGGAACGCGGTATTACGCACGGGGACTGGGTGCTCGTCACGAGCAGGCGCGGCGCCATCGAGGCGCGCGCGATGGTCACACCGCGCCTGCACACGCTGCGCATCCAGGGGAAGACCGTCCATCAGATCGGGCTGCCGATCCACTTCGGCTGGGCGGGCGAGGTCGCCGGGAGCCAGGCGAACGATCTCACCTCGATCCTCAGCGATGCGAACGTCAGCATGCACGAGGGCAAGGCATTCACCTGCCAGGTACAGAAGGGGCGGCTCGACGCGCGTTCGGACATCCCCTCGACCGAGGTCGCGCCCCGGCCGCAGCCCGCGCCGATGCCGGAGACGCACCATCAGGCACAACCGGAAGGGAGAACGGCATGAGCGGCGTCGCGACGACCGGGGGAGCAGAAGCGGCCCTGGCCGAGTTCCGAGTGACGCACGAGTCGGGCGGCGGCGATGTTCCGGCGGGATTCCTCGAAGGGATGATGATCGCCCTGCCGCCGCCGATCGTTGAGCCGATGGGGTTCTTCACCGATTCGACGGTCTGCATCGGTTGCAAAGCGTGCGAGGTCGCGTGCAAGCAGTGGAACGCCCTACCGTCGGACGGCATGACGTGGAGCGGCCAGAGCTACGACAACACGCTGCATCTCTCCGCGACGACCTGGCGGCATGTCAGTTTCACGGAGTTCGAAGAGCCGGGCGCGGGGGTACGATGGCTGTTCAACAGCGATGTCTGCAAGCATTGCACCGCCGCGCCCTGCCAGGAGGCGTGCCCCACCGGCGCGCTTGTCTACAACGAGTTCGGCGATGTCTATCTCCAGCAGGATGTCTGCAACGGCTGCGGTTACTGCGTGGTCGCCTGCCCGTTCGGCGTGCTCGGCCGCAGCGAGGACGACGGGACGGCCCACAAATGCACCCTCTGCTACGACCGCCAGAAGGACGGGCTGGAACCCGCCTGCGCCAAGTCCTGCCCGACCGAGGCGATCGTCTTCGGCCCGGTCGCCGAACTCCAGGAGCGGGCGGAACGGCGCGTCGCCGCATTGCACGCTCAGGGCAACGCGGGGGCGTATCTCTATGGCGCGGACGACGCCGGCGAGTATAAGCGGCTGAACGCCTTCTTCCTGCTCACCGAGGAACCGGCGGCGTACAACCTGCCGGCGGCCCCTCGCCGCCCGGCGGCGCACATGCGGGCGCGCTACCTGTGGAGCGCCGCTGTCGGCATCGGCCTCAGCCTGGTCGGTGCGGTGGTGGCGGCGAAAGGAGATCGCTCGTGACACGCGGCACGACGGTGGCGCGGCCGCGCCGCGCCGACGGGCGCGACGGGCGTACCGCGCGCCCCGGTCGCGCGGTGGCCGCTCATGCCCGTGCGCGCGATGCGTACAAGGATGTGCCGATCCTGCAAACGCCGACGTGGGGCAACGACATCGCCGCCTATTTCTTCCTGGGCGGCGTCTCGTCCGGCGCGTTCATCCTCGGCGCGCTGCTGGAGGGGGCCGGCCCCGAACGGCGGGGGCTGGCGCGCACCGCCCAGATCGTCTCGTTCGCGGCGATGCTCCCCTGCCCGGCGCTGCTGATCGACGATCTCGGCAAGCCGTCGCGCTTCCACCACATGCTCCGCATCTTCAAGCCCTCGTCGCCCATGAACGTCGGCTCATGGGCGCTCACGCTCCACGGCCTGTTCGCGACGGTGGCCGCGGCGCGCCATCTGGCCGAAGCGGGCAAGGCGCCGGTCATCGGCAACCTGCTGAGGGCGATACCGGGGCGGGCGTTGGCGGTGGTCGGCTTCCCGACCGCGCTGACGCTCGGCGGCTACACCGGTGTGCTGCTCGGCACGACGAGCGTCCCGGTCTGGTCCACCAGCCCGCTGCTCGGCGGGTTGTTCATGGCGAGCGCGCTCAATACCGGCGTCGCAGCGACCGTCGCGGCCGCCTCCCTCACGGGGAACGACGCGGATCATGCGCTGCTCGGTCCATTCAACATCGCGATCGGATGTACGGAGCTGGCGCTGTTCGCCGGGTTTCTGGCGACATCGGGCCGGGCCGCCCGGTCGCTGATGCATGGTCGCGAGGCGTCGCTGCTCGCGGGCGCTGTCGCCGGGTCCATCGCCGCCCTGGCGCTGGATAGTGCGGCGATGCGCGCGCCGGCACATGCCGGTCGCTTGAATCTCGCGGGCGCGATCGCGGCCCTCATCGGCGGCGCGTGCCTGCGGTGGGGGATGGTGCGTGCCGGGCATGTCTCCGCCGCCGATCGAGAGGAGACGCTCGCCGCCACGGAGCCGTCGCGCGAAGCGCCGGGGTGGATGCCGGCGGGGAGTCGCCCATGAAGAGAGCAGCGGGATGATCGCGTATGGCACGTATGATGCGACAATGATCGGTGCGCGGGCTCGTACGGCCCTCCATATTCCGTATGCCGTGTGGAAATGATGTGCCCGCCTTATCGGCGCTCCCCGGCCGGTATGGCGATGTGAGGATGCGATGCAGGGCTCGCCCTTCAGTCCGATCTCGCCGCAGGAACGGGATATCTCCAATCTCTTCATCGGCACGCTGATCGCCGGCGCGATCGTCTTCGCGCTCGTCGCCGGGCTGGTGATCTATATCGCTCTCCGCTATCGCCACCGCGGCAGCGCCGGCGAACCGCCGCAGGAGTTCGGCCGGCGCAAGCTGGAAATCGCCTGGACCATCGCGCCCGCCGTGGTACTCGCCGTCCTCCTCGGCTTCACGGCAGTCACCATGCGCGCGGTTATTCCCGCTGCGGGGGAGGAAGCGCCGGACCTCATCGTCACCGGCTACCAGTGGTGGTGGGGGATTCAGTACCCGGCGTCGGGCGCCGTGACGGCCAACGAGGTGCATCTCCCGTTGGGGAAGCGCATGATCATCCAGCTTGATTCGGCGGATGTCATCCACGACTTTTGGGTGCCGCAACTCGGCCGCAAGATGGACATGATCCCCGGCCACACGAATCGGATCGTCGTCGAGCCGACCACGGCCGGCACCTTCCTCGGTGCGTGTGCGGAGTTCTGCGGCCAGGAACACGCCTGGATGCGTATCCGCGTCATCGTCCAGCCGCAGGCCGAGTTCGATGCCTGGCAGCGCCAACAGACCCAACCGCACCCCGCCCCCGCCGCCGGCGATGCGACGCAAGGGGCGCAGCTCTTCATGCAGATGACGTGCGCTAGTTGCCACGCCGTTGCGGGCACGAGTGCGGCGGCGCGCGTCGGCCCGGACCTCACCCATTTCGGCGGCCGCGACACGATCGGCGCGGGCGTGCTCGATAACACGCAGGCCACCCTCGCCCAATGGCTCAAGGACCCGCAAGCCGTCAAACCGGGCGCGCACATGCCAAACCTCCAACTGACCGACGACCAAATCCGCGCCCTGGTCGCCTATCTGGAGGCGCAGTAAGAGTCGGAGGAAACCGGGGATGACCCACAGAGGCACAGAGAGCACAGAGAAGGGAGGAGAAGAGAACAGAGATTTTTGATTTGCTTTTCTTAGGAGTTACGCAGTTCGTCGAGAGAATCCCGGTGGTAGCAGGCTTTCCAGCCTGCCTCTCTCGGGCGGGGAGGCAGGCTGGAAAGCCTGCTACCACCGACAAAAGCATTTCCAACTGCGTAACTCCTATTTCTTTTCTTCGCGTCTCTCTGTGTCCTCTGTGCCTCTGTGGCTCACGTATTTGTTCTCTGAGAGGTAGTAGCCGTGGCGAATGTGCCGCTTGTGCCGAAATTGGATCAGGCGCTGCCGAGAGTCGAGTCGGACGAAGGGCTGCTCAGTTGGGTCGCGTCCGTCGATCACAAGCAGATCGGCATCATGTATCTGATCGCGACGCTCTTCTTCTTCGCTCTCGGTGGCATCGAGTCGCTCCTGATGCGTATCCAGCTCGCGCGGCCGGAGAACGGCTTCCTCTCTCCGGAGGCGTACAACCAGATTTTCACGATGCACGGCACGACGATGGTCTTCCTCGTCGTCATGCCGATGCTGATCGGCTTCGGCAACTACCTCGTGCCGCTGATGATCGGCGCGCGGGACATGGCCTTCCCCCGCCTCAATGCCTTCAGCTTCTGGCTCTTCATCTTCGGCGGCCTGCTCCTCTACTACTCATTCATCGGCGGCGGCGCGCCGGACGCGGGCTGGTTCAGCTACGCGCCCCTCAGCGAGCGCGCCTTCGCCTTTACGAGCGGCCTCGATTACTGGGCGCTCGGCCTGCTGGTGACGGGCATTGGCACGGTGCTTACCGGCATCAACTTCATCGTCACCGTCTTCACGCAGCGCGCGCCGGGGATGGGCATTCGCCGCCTGCCCCTCTTCGTCTGGATGACCTTCATCAACGCGATCCTGATTATCTTCGCCCTGCCGATCCTCAACGCCACGCTCGTCATGCTCCTGGCGGACCGCCAACTCGGCGCGCGTTTCTTCACACCGCAAGGGGGCGGCGATGCGATCCTCTACCAACATTACTTCTGGGGGTTCGGCCACCCGGAGGTCTATATCATGGTGCTGCCCGCCTTCGGCATCATCAGCGAGGTGATCCCGGTCTTCTCGCGCAAGCCGATCTATGGCTACGGTTTCGTCGCGGGCAGCACGGTCGCCATCGCCTTCTATAGCTTCGCCGTCTGGGCGCACCATATGTTCGCGGTCGGGCTCGGATTCACGGCGGACCTCTTCTTCGCGGGCAGCACGATGCTCATCGCGATCCCGACCGGCGTGAAGATTTTCAACTGGGTGGCGACGATGTGGGGCGGCGCGATCCGCTTCACGACGCCGATGTGCTTCGCGATGGCCTTCCTCGTCCTCTTCACGATCGGCGGCATCAGCGGCGTCTCCTTCGCCGTCGTACCGACCGACTGGCAGACGACGGACACCTACTATGTCGTCGCGCACATGCACTACGTCCTCTTCGGCGGCACGCTCTTCGCCGTCTTCGCGGGCATCTATTACTGGTTCCCGAAGGTAACGGGGCGGATGCTCTCCGAGCGGTGGGGCAAGTGGCATTTCTGGCTGACGTTTCTCGGCTTCAACCTCACCTTCGGCGTGCAGCACATTCTCGGCATCATGGGGATGCCGCGCCGCGTCTTCACCTACCCGGATTTGCCGTGGTGGGGTTTCCTCAATCTCCTCTCGACGATGGGCGCTTTCATGCTCGCCGTCGCGATGATCGCCTTCGGCTGGAATATCGTCGCCAGTCTGCGGCACGGCGCGACGGCGGGCGATAATCCGTGGAATGCCTGGACGCTCGAATGGGCGACGACTTCCCCGCCGCCCGCCCACAACTTCGATCGCCTGCCGCCGATCCGCAGCCGTCGCCCCTTGTGGGATGTCGCGCACCCGGAGAACCCGGACTGGGCGCGCAAGCCGAGCCAGCGCGGCGCGGGCGACACGCGGGAGATCCGCATCGACAAGAACATCCAGGGGACGGCGCTCTTCCTCGCCTCGGAGGCGATCTTCTTCCTGCTGCTGATTCTCGCCTTCGTCTACTACCATCAGAACTTCTTCAATCAGTCGAGCGGTAGCCCGCCGAATGCAGGCCGGGTGCTCGACCCGGCAAAAACGGGCATCTACACCGTCTGCCTGCTCGCCAGCAGCGTCACCATCTGGTGGGCGGGCCGCGCGCTGAAGCGGGGCAATCAGGCGATGGTCCGTATCTCTCTGCTCGCGACGGTCGCGCTCGGCGCGATCTTCCTCTTCGGGCAGGGGCAGGAATACGCGCGCCTGATTAGCCAGAATGTCACGGTGAGCCGCAACCTGTTCGGCTCGACCTTCTTCACGCTGACGGGTTTCCACGGCTTCCACGTCTTCATGGGGCTGGTGGTGATCACGATTCTCTTCGGTCTCGCCATCGCGGGCTGGTTCCGGGGGCCGCACTCCGTCGCGCTGGAGGCCGTCTCGCTCTACTGGCACTTCGTCGATGTCGTCTGGATCGTCATCTTTGCGACGGTCTATCTCTGGGCGCGCGTATGACGACCGGACATCTGCTGGCGACCGCCTGGGACTGGCAGCCTTCCGTGCTGATCGGCTGCACGGCGCTGATCGCGGCCTATGTCGCGGCGACGCGCCGCCGCCCATCCCGACAGATGTGCGCGTTCTTCGCGGCTGTCCTCGTGCTGCTTGTCGCGCAGTGCTCGCCGCTGGACGCGCTGGGCGATCGCTACCTCTTCAGCGCGCACATGATCCAGCATCTCTTGCTCCTGCTGATCGTGCCGCCGCTCCTGATCTGCGGCATTCCGGCGTGGCTCGCGGAGCGGTGGCTGGCGTCGCCGCGCATCGGCAGGGCGGAGCGCGCGCTCCGCCAACCGGCGGTCGCGTGGCTGCTCGGTATCGGTGCGATGTATGTCTGGCATATCCCCGTGCTCTACAACGCGGCGCTCGCGCACCTCGGCGTCCATATCGTTGAGCATCTCTGCTTCATCGCGACGGGCGTCATCTTCTGGTGGCCGGTTTGCGCGCCGGTGGCAGCGGCGCGGTACGCTCCGCTCGCCGCGCTGCTCTATCTCTTCACTGCCGCCGTCGCGAGCAGCGTGCTCGGCATCCTTCTCACCTTCACGTCGCCGGGTCTCTACCCCGCCTACCTCAACCCGGTGGACACGCGCGGCCTCTTGCCGCTCATCCGAGGCGACTGGGGATTGTCGCCCGCCGTCGATCAACAACTCGGCGGGCTCATCATGTGGGTGCCGGGTGGCCTCGTCTACCTCTGTGCGATGGTCGGCACCCTGGCACGCTGGTACGGCGAGGCGGACGCGGACGATGAATCATCGCCATCGCAGCGAGGCTACGCAGGGAATCCGCACGCCGCTATCCCACTGTCACCGGGGGAGGGAACCTGATGCCCGATCAGCCAACCGACACGAACAAGAATGCGATCAAGGTGGCGCTCGCCGCCGCGCTCGGCGGCGCGCTCGGCATCATCACCGCCATCCGCACCCTCTCCGCCGGGAAGCGGGCGGCAGGCAGCGGGCAGGACGCCCTGCCCCCCTCCCGCCCAGAGGACGCCCGCAAGGGGGAACGGGAGGGGGAGGCTCCGAATGACACACCAAGGTATCCCGCTCCCGGCACGGGAGCGCGGGGGCGGGAGCCCTCTGGGCAGCACGGGCAGAGGGGGGTGGGCCTCCCCACCGGCCAATCCGACTGGGGACGGCTCCCCGCCGCCCATCTCCCGCGCCCGACGTACTGGCCCGTGGTGCTGGCGTTCGCGGTCGTCCTGCTTGCCTGGGGCATCGTGACGACGCTGGCGATTTCGGTGATTGGGGCGCTCTTGCTCGCGCTCGGCCTCGGTGGCTGGATTGGAGAGTTGCGGCATGGCCACGGATGAGCGGGCGGCGAGCGGTGATGAGGGAGGAGCGCACAGCCGCGCGCCCTCCAGCCCCGAGGAGTTGTCGCGGCGGCGCTTCCTGAACTGGGTGTGTATCGGGCTCGGCGCGGTGGGCGCGGCGGCGGTGGGCGCGCCGGTGTTCGGCTTCCTGCTGCGCCCGCTCTTCGTCAAAGCGCCGCGCAACTGGCAGTCGGTCGCGAAGGTGGACGAGTTCACGGTCGGCACGACCAACCTGGTCAAGTACACGGACCCTTCGTCGGTGGCGTGGACGGGGGTGTCGGGCAACACGGCGGCGTGGCTTCGGCGTGAGGGCGAGCAGCAATTTACCGCCTTCTCCGTTAACTGCACGCACCTCGGCTGCCCGGTGCGCTGGTTGCCGGACGCCAACCTCTTCATGTGTCCGTGTCACGGCGGCGTCTACTACAAGGACGGCACGGTCGCCGGTGGGCCGCCACCCGCGCCCCTGACGAAATACCCGGTACGTATCACCAACGGGCAGGTGGAGATCGAGACAAGTCCGATACCGATTACCTGAGCAATGAGCAAGAAATAGCGGTGGTAGCAGGCTCTTTGCCTGCTACCACCGACGTAAGGACAGCGTGATGGTAGTGGGAGCGAAGCGGCCAAATATCATGACGCGGGCGTGGCGGGCATTTGATGACCGGACGGGGACCTCGAAGCTCCTCGGGCCAAGTCTGCGCCACCCGGTGCCGCAGACGGGCAAGATCGGCTGGGCGTACGTCTTCGGCAGCGCCACGCTGATCTCCTTCATCACGCTCGTTGCCACCGGGACGATCCTCGCCACCGCGTATGTCCCGGCGACAGGGGACGCCTACAGCAGCCTCCAGTTCATCTCGAACGACACCTTCGGTCGCATCCTGCGCGGCATCCACTATTTCTCCGCCTCGGCGATGATGATCTGCATCGGCGCGCACATGATCCGCGTCTTCCTGATGGGCTCGTACAAGTTCCCGCGCGAGGTGAATTGGCTGACGGGCGTCGTCCTCTTCGCCCTGACGCTCGCGATGGCCTTCACGGGGCAACTGCTCCGCTGGGATCAGGACGGCTTCTGGTCGCTGGTCGTCGTCGCGGAGCAGGCGGGCCGCTTGCCGCTGGTCGGCAAGGGGGTGGCGCACTTTATCTTCGCCGGCGACACGGTGAGCGGCGCGACGCTCAGCCGCTTCTTCGCCATCCATGTCTTCTTCATACCGGCGCTGATCTTCGCGACGGTCGCGCTGCACCTCTACCTCGTCATCCACGACGGCATCTCGGAGCCGCCGAAAGCGGGCGACCCGGTGGACCCGAAGACGTACCGCGCCAAATACGACGCGCTGCTCAAGCGGCACGGCGTCCCGTTCTGGCCGGACGCCGCGTGGCGGGACGCGGTCTTCAGCGTGGTGATTATCGTCGTTATCGTGCTCCTGGCGGTGACGATTGGCCCGAAAGAACTGGGCAAGCAGCCGGACCCCTCGATCATCGACGCCTATCCGCGGCCGGACTGGTACTTCCTCTGGTACTTCGGCGTGCTGGCGCTGCTCCCGAAGGGGGCGGAGAGCGCCGTGATCGTCCTCGCGCCGGTCCTGCTCTTCGTTGTCCTCTTCGGGCTGCCCTTCGCCTCCAACCACGGCGAGCGGAGCCCGAAACGCCGCCCCTGGTCGGTCGCGTTCGTGCTCATTGTTCTGATCATGATCGGCACCCTCTGGCAGGTCGCCGTCCGCGCGCCGTGGTCGCCACAATTCGATGTCCAGCCGCTCTCGGCGCAGATCGTCGGCACGACCAGTGGCCCGATCGCGCAGGGGGCGCAACTCTTCAATGCCAAGGGATGCCAATACTGCCACGCGGTGAACGGGCAGGGCGGCAACCGCGGCCCCGATCTGACCAATGTCGCGAACCGCCTCCCGCAGGACCAGATCATCATCCGCATCCTCAATGGCGGCGCGAACATGCCCGCCTACGGCGGGAACCTCTCGCCGGACGAGCTGGACGCGATCATCGCATTCCTGAAGAGCCGACAGACGCCCTGAGTGTTGCCGCCCCAAGGTCGCTCGCGGCGGGCTTACGAGGGAAGCGGGAGCGAGGACGTGCGCTCCGGTGGAGTGGCGTGATTGCTCTCCTTTTGCGGCGTGAATTCGCGCAAAAGGGCGGCTGCGGCGGGAGAGGCGATCCCCGCGACGCCCGCGAAGATCGGGAACGGGTCGCCATCGAGCCGTCGGCGGCAATCGCCATGACACCATATCGCCGGACCTACGCGGTGATCGCCGCCAGGTTATCTTCGGCGATATTGAGGCGGCTGGCGAATGCCGCGGGCTCAGGGAGGTGTGCGCCCGCGGTGTAGCCGACGCGCTCAGCGTAGCGGCCGAGGAAGCGGCGGAGATTGGGAACGTCGTCCAGATGCGATGCATATGCGCGGTATTCGTCCGATGATGCGTCTGACATATTCTGCCTCGCGTATATCCACAGTACCCGCATGAGAAACGACCGCCCGCCTCCCGACGTTCCCGGTGTATCGGGCGTCAGCGCGTGAGCAGGGAGTGCGGCTGCGGCACGGGCGGCGGGCGGTCGTCCTGCATGACGGCATAGGGGACGGTGATGCGGATGGTCGTGCCCTGACCGGGCGCGCTGATGAGGGCATATTCGCCGCCCAGTTCCTTCGCGCGGACGGCCATCGTCTCCAGCCCCATGTGGCCGGGGTGCGCCACGGTAGGGTCGAACCCACTGCCGTCGTCGTATACCTCGACCACGAGTCGTGCATCGCGCTCCACCCGCACGTGCACGATGGCCGTGCGCGCGTCCGCGTGCTTGACGACATTGCTCAATGCTTCCTGGACGAATCGGTACGCGTGTTCCTCGGTGGCGTGTTCGAGCGGCAGGCGCTCCAGCGGCGCGTCCACATCAATGTCGAGCTCTTCCCGCGCGCTCACCGAGGCGGCGAGTTTACGCACGGCGGCGATTAGCCCCTCCTCCGCCAGCGCGCCGGGCCGCAACTCGAAGATGAGCATCCGCATCTCCGCGAGGGCGGCCTGCGCCAGATCACTGAGGACTTGCACCTGCTGGCGCAGCGGATCGTCGGCGGGAGTGCCCGCGCGGTCGAGGTTCTTGATCGTCGTGCGCGCGTGGAGCGTCATCGAGAACAGCTCCTGCGTCACCGAATCATGCAAGTCCCGCGCGAAGCGCAATCGTTCCTTCGTCACCGCCTCGACCACCGCCAGGCGCGCATTCTCCTCGCGCGCCGCCCGCAGTTTGCGGTTGACGCGCACCATCTGGAAGACACTGAACATGCCGAGGCTGATCAACCCGATCTGGATAGCCTGCAACGCGGCAGTAGACAGACTGGCGCCCGTTAGGGCCGTGACTACACCCGCCAGGACGCTGTTCGCGGCGATCACCCAGAGCGCTGTCCGTGCCGTGGCGCGGCCCGCGCCGACACCGATGAAATAGAAGGTGCCGAGCCAGGCGATACCGAAGGCGAGATTGAGCGCCACCGCTTCAACTGCGAGGATGCCGAAGGCAATCCACCAGAGTGAGAACTGGGAAATGAGCCGCTCGTGGTTGCCGAGCATCGTCCAGAGATACACGATGATGAAACTGGCGCTCCCAACCAGGCCAAGGGCGATGCGGAGCGGCGATTGGTGCGTATGGAAGAGATCGTTGGCGGGGCCGATCAGCACGAACAGCCACGCCAACCCGAGGAGACGCCACCAACCGCCCCGGCGACCGTCCATCGATAATGCCTCAAAGACGCTCATGTTCCCGGTCTCACCGCAGGTTGCATCGTCGGGAGCCTGCTCGTCTGCCGGGAGCGCGAATTGCTTCGACATTCTGCACCTCGGTCGTGCCGTTCTTTCCGCTGGCATCGCCGTTGATCGTCCGCCCACCGGTACTATACGGCGCGGCCCTAGGCATTCGCCAGTGGACCCGGCAGTCAATCCCGTCGATACCTGCCGCTGGCGATTTGCATCTGTCCTACGGCTTCGCAGACGCAATAGGGGCGGGCCGCGATGGCCCGCCCGTCCTCTTGGTGTCCGACGTTGATGCGATAATTCCTATCGGCTAATCGTCACCGCCGTCGCCGCCATGCCCGTCGCCGTGGTCATCGCCGCAATTGCCGCGACCATTGTCATCGCCATTGTTGCCATGGCCGTTATTGTGGCCGTTGTTGCCGCAACCATTGCTGTTGCCGTGCTCAAGGGTGATCGAGCCGGTCAGCGTCGCCGAGTCGGTGTGCTTGCCGGGATTGCCCGCGACATCCGTCGTCGTACCGTTCGACTTGATCGTTCCCGTCGCGCCCGCGAAGTGGCCAGTCCCGCCCGTGATATTCAGGATGAGATTCTCCGTATGCACCGTGCTGGGCGGGGTCGTTTCGCAGACCTTCGAACCGGGGCCGAGGGTCGTGAATACTTTATCTCCCGCAGCATTGGTGAACGTAATATTTCCGGTCGCAGCGGCGCAGGGATTCGCTACGGTATACGTGTTATAGTCGAGGGTGACCATCCCCGCGTATGTACCCGTACCGAGCGGTGAGGCGGTAAACGTCCCGCTGACAGAGAACTTGCAGACCTTGCCGCCGCCGGTGTTCGGTGCGCAACCATTCGGATCAGTTGGGCTCGATGGTGGGTTCGTCACCTGCGAGGTGCCCATCGAGATGCCGCTCACCGGCGATGTCGCATCTTTATCTTTGTCCTTCGCAAGCACGGAAGACGTGCCGAAGAGTGAGCAGGAGCGCGATGAGCAGGAGCGGCAGGAACGTTCGACGTGTTACCACCATCATGTATCTCCTTGATTGATACAGACAGATTCGACTGCCTTCGGACAAATCACTATCGCCGGAACCTTCTGCGCTGTGGAGTGTTTCCTCCTTCTCCTCCGTGATGGATACCGTCGCGCACCACGGGCCATCACACCCAATACTGGCTATTCCAGCAAAACATTACCGGAGGTTCCATCAACGACGGTCCCCTGTCAAGAGATTGCGGGATTCGCATCTATTTCTTCTGACGAAGTATACGCGGTGAAACATAGGGCATCGTGCATCGTGCGCTTGCTGAATGCGGGCGCCCCGTGATGCGCGCGCGTCCGGTATGATGGGGACCTCATTATCATTGGCGGGCAACGTGCCGCCGAGCATCAGGGAGGGTCAGATGCGTGGTCTCGTCTTTCTCGGCGATCGTCACGTCGCACTGCGTCAGTTCGCCGACCCGACGCCGGGGCCGGAGGAGGTAATTGTCGGCATCCAATCCTCCGGGCTGTGCGGCAGCGATTTCCGCCCCTACCGCGCGCCGAAGCCGGATATCGACCCGGCGCTCCTGCCGATCGGCGGGCACGAGCCGTGCGGCATCGTCATCGAACGGGGCGCGCACGTCGCGGACGCCCAGGCGCGCATCGGCGACCGGGTGATGGTGCATCACTACCACGGCTGCGACGAATGTCATCATTGCCGTGCCGGTTACAGTCAGATGTGCCTGCACGGGAGTATCGTCTACGGCTTCAGCGGCCACGGCGGGAACGCCCCGTATCATGCGCGTGCCCGCCAGCACGCTCGTCCGCCTGCCGGACGCGCTCAGTTTCGATGAAGGCGCCGCCATCGCCTGCGGGACGGGCACGGCCTACATGGCGCTCAATCGGCTCGCCGTCTCGGGGCGGGACACGCTGGCGATCTTCGGGCAGGGGCCGGTCGGCCTGAGCGGCACGCTCCTCGCGCGGGCGATGGGCGCGCGGGTGATCGCGGTCGATCTCTCCGCCGAGCGGCTCGCCCTCGCGCGGCAGCACGGCGCGGAGGTCACGATCAACCCGCTGGAGGTCGATCCAGTCGCGGCGATCCAGGAGTTGACGCACGGCGAGGGGGCGGACGCGACGCTCGATTGCACCGGCAACCCCGCCGCCCGTGTCAACGCCGTGCGGGCCGCGCGCATCTGGGGCCGCGCCTGCTTCGTCGGCGAGGGGAACACGACGACCTTCGACATCAGCCCCGACATCATCCACAAGCAACTGACGATCTACGGCTCGTGGACCTTCAGCACGCACGGCCTCGCCGAGTGCGCCCAGTTCATCGCCGACCGGCAGGTGCCGTTACGGCGGATCATCACCCACCGCTTCACGCTCGATCAGGCGGACGAAGCATTCCGCACCTTCGAGGGCGGCGCGACGGGCAAGTGCGTCTTCGCAGTCGCGTAGTGCCAGGCGAGAGTGGTGGTAGGATAGGGTTTAATGCCGATACGCGCCGGTTCCGAAGGAGGTCACGCACCATGGCGGTCGCAATCGCACCCCGATCTACGACGGGCAGACGGGACGCTACGGCGCTCCGTCTGATCGACACCGATATTCACAACGATCTACCGAGCAAAGAGGAGTTGAAGCCGTTCCTCCCGGTGGAATGGCATCCGTGGCTGGCGAATGGCGGCCCCGGCACGGCGGTGCGCTACTACACCAATACCGGTTCCGGCCGGATGGACGATTCCGTGCGCGAGGAGGACAACCTCTGCGCGGGCGATCCCGATTGGGTCGTCCAGCAATTGATGACGAAGTATCGCATCGACCTCGGCGTCCTGACCGGCTCGATTATCGGTCTGAGCATCCAGCACGATTGGCGCTTCCAGGGCGCGCTTGCCAGCGCATACAACGACTGGACACTCGCCAAGTGGGTCCGCCCCTACGACTGCTATAAGGGCTCCATCCTGATCGCATCGCAGCACCCCGAGGGGGCGGCGAAAGAAATCCATCGTCTCGGCAATGATACCGGCATGGTGCAGGTGCTGACGGCGAGCGCGGCGCGCATCCCCTACGGCAATCCATACTACTGGCCGATCTACCGCGCCGCTGTCGAGTATGATCTGCCCGTCGCTATCCACGTCGGCGCGGAGGGGACGGGCGTCGCGAACGCGCCGACCGGCGTCGGCTACCCGACGACCTATCTGGAATTCCACACCGACCATTCGCAAACGATGATGGCGCACTGCGTCAGCATGGTTGCGGAGGGCGTCTTCGAGGAGTTCCCGACCCTGAAGTTCGCCTTCATCGAAGGGGGCGTCTGCTGGGCGCCCTACGTGATGGGGCGGCTCGACCGGCTCTATCCCGCGCTGAAGGCGGAAGTGCCCCATCTGAAGAAGCGGCCGAGCGAGTACATCCTCGACCGCTGCTACTTCAGCACCCAGCCGATCGAGGAGCCGGACAACGCCGCCCACCTCCAGCACATGCTCGCGATGATGCACGCGGAGAAGACGGTCGTCTTCGCCAGCGATTACCCGCACTGGGATTTCGACAACCCGCTCACCGCCTTCAAGTTCTTCCCGGCGGACCTCAAACGCCGCATCTTCGTCGACAACGCCCTCGATCTGTACGGCCCGCGCCTTCTCGCGTAGAAACGAAACCAGCCGGAGAACCGCAGAGACGCAGAGGACACAGAGGCCGCAAAGAGCGAAGCGGGAGGATGTCAGTTCATTTCGTCTTGCGCTCTCCGCGCCCTTCTGCGGTTCAAGTGCTTTCCAGGAGGTAGTGTGGTGCGTGAGGCGGCGGGGTTGCGGGCGATAGATGTGGATGTGCATCCGGAGATCACCGCGTGGCGGGAGATCGCGGAGTATGCGCCCGCCGGGTTGCGGCATCGCGTGGCGCGGCAGGGCGGGCCGCCGCTGGCGCGGCATGGCTTCAAGATGGTCGGCGACCCGTATGGGGATGCGCCACGACCGGAGGGCGGCGTACACCCGGCGATGGACCCGCGCTGGGTGAAGGAGCGGTATCTCGATGCGCGCGGGGTGGACCTCGCCATCCTGACGACCAATCTCACCAGCCTCGGCGTGCAGCCGAATGTGGACATGGCCGCCACCCTCGCGCAGGCGATCAATGATTGGGTATTGGAGACGTGGGTGCGCCCGTTCGACTGTTTCAAGGGCTCGATCCTCGTCGCGCCGCAGGACCCGGCGCAGGCGGTGGCGGAGATCGACCGCCTCGCGTCCGACCCCGGCATGGTGCAGGTGCTGATGGGCAGTGCGAGCGACGCTCCCCTCGGCCGCCGCCAGTATCACCCCATCTACGAGGCGTGCGCGCGCCACCACCTCCCGCTCGCCTTGCATCTCGGCGGGGAAGGGGCGGGGATGGCGCCGCCCTCGACCGCTGTTGGCCATCCGAGCACCTATTTCGAGTGGTACGCCGCGATCCCCCAGAACTATATGGCGCATATCACGAGCATGGTGACGGAGGGCGTCTTCGAGAAGTTCCCGACGCTTAGGGTCGTACTCTACGAGGGCGGCGTTTTCTGGCTGCCGCATATCATGTGGCGGTTCGATAAGAACTGGAAGGCGCAACGCGCCGAGACGCCGTGGGTGAAGGAGCCGCCGAGCGCCTACATCCTCCGCCATTTCTACTCCTCCACCTATCCCCTGGAGATGATGGACGCGACGCAGATCGGGCAGGTGATGGAGATGATCGAGGCGGAGCGGACGCTGCTCTTCTCCAGCAACTACCCGCACTGGCTCTTCGGCGACCCCTTCGCGATGGTCGCCGACCTCCCCGTGCCGCTCCGCCGCCGCGTGATGGTCGACAATGCCCTCGCCCTCTACGGCGACCGGCTGCTGGGATGAAGTGATGAAACCGGGGAGAACCGCAAAGGCGCAAAGGACGCAAAGGGGAAAGAATGTACATTCTTCTCCCTTCTTTGCGATCTTCGTGCTCTTTGCGTCTTTGCGGTTCATGTGTTTTCAGGGAGGTTAGGGTGACGAGGCATGTAGTGGCGCGGGCGGAGGAGATACCGCCGGGGGGGCGGAAGATCGTGCGGATTGCGGGGCGCGGGGAGATCGGCGTCTTCAATGTGGATGGGGCGTTCTACGCGTTGAAGAATACCTGCGCGCATCAGGGGGCGCGGGTCTGTCTCGGCAAGATTACTGGCACGACGCTGCCGTCCGAGGTTTACGAATATCGCTACGGCATGGAGGGGCGCATCCTGCGCTGCCCGTGGCACGAGTGGGAATACGATATCACCACCGGCCAATCTGTCTTCGATCCGAACGTCAAACTCCTCTCGTACCCGGTCGAAGTGGTGGACGGTGCTATCACCCTGCTCATCTCCTGAATGGCGCGCCTCGACTTCGTCATCCGCTACCACCCCGATTATGAGGATGCCGCGCTTGGCCTCGCCCGCCGCTTGTTCGCCCGCTTCGATGAGGCAATCGACTCCCTCGCCCTCACCCCGACCGGCGACGATGACTTCTCCCTTTCGCTCGATGGCCACCTCGTCCATTCGCAACGTCAATCGGGCCGCCCGCCTCGCATTGCCGATCTCCTCGCGGCCAATCCCGCGCTGGCTGCTGATGGTATAGTAGAGTAAGAGGAGAGCAAGGAGGTCGATGATGGCAACAATAGTCGGGACGCGAAAAGCACGGATACCACGGGGTGGGACGCGCGAATCGAGCGTTGAGCGAGAAGAAGGTTTAACAGTCGAGCAGGAGTGGGAACGGTTCGACGCGGCATCATGGCGCTACCTGGGGATGAGCGGCAAAGCCTTCCTCGATGAATACAACGCGGGCGCGTTCGACGATGATCCCGATCGCTTCGAAGTGATGCATGTCTGGCTCTTGAGGCCATCCGGCGATCGCCCCATGCCGTAATGTCGTTCCGATCCTCCCGCGACGCTGCTGCATCCTTTCGCGACTCCCTCCAACAAGCGCTTCACTGTGTCACCCCGGTCAAGTTTGATGCTCCTCGTGAATATCCTCCCGGTACCCCGCTGCAACTCGCGCTCGGCGCTGTTGAACCCGTCCGGCTGTCCGGGGATTATCCCCTCCTTCTCTCGGCAACAATCAGATTTCGCATCACTGCGGATTCGTCTTCGACGTATCGAATTGCCATGACGAACTATGCCTATGCGCTGCGACATGGCGATGGCCGTGAATTGTTGGTGTACCATTGGCACCCGGAAAGCCGGAGCGACATTACGTTCCCACATCTCCATGTGAAGGCGGGAACCGACCTGCGGCGGGAAGAATTCGCCAAGGCGCACATCCCGACGGGCTGGATAGCGTTTCAGGACGTCATCTGGCTGGCGATCACAGAGTTTCGCGCGAAACCAAAAAAGGGTTGGCAAACGATCCTGCGACGAACGCGGACGCTGACGCATTTGCCCGCTGATGAAGAGGCCGCCGCACCCCGATAATGTGATTCACTGTGTCCTATTCTGACTACTGACCACTGGTCGGAGGAAGCATGAAGATCGTCGAGATGCGTATCGTGCCGGTGGCGATGGCGGACCCGCCGCTGCGGAGTGCGTTCGGGCTGCACGCGCCCTACGCGTTGCGGACGATCGTGCAGCTAACAACGGACGACGGCCTGACCGGGCTGGGCGAGACATACGGCGGCGCGATCCCGCTACGGGACCTGACGGCGGCGCGCGAGCGGGTGATCGGGCAGGACCCGTGGCAGTTGACGCGCATCGAGGCGGCCATCGCGGGCGACCCGACCGCCGCGCCGAACAAGGATCGCCCGTGGGAGGGCACGCTCTCCTCGCCGGTGCAATCCTACTCGCCCATCGAAGTCGCCTGCCTGGACATCATCGGCAAGGCGACGGGTCGCCCGGTGGCCGATCTGCTCGGTGGCCGGTACCGCAGCGCCGTGCCCTTCTCCGCCTATCTCTTCTACAAGCACGCGGGCATCGGCGGCGCGGACGGCCTGGCGGACGCCTCGACCGCCGCGCGGGAGCGGGACGATTACCTCGCGCGCGAGGCGCTCTCGCCGGAAGGGATCGTGCGGCAGGCGCAGGAGTTCGTGCGGCGCTTCGGCTTCAAGAGTATCAAACTGAAAGGTGGCGTGCTGGAGCCCGACATCGAGGCGGCGTCGATCCTCGCCATGCGTGCGGCGTTCGGGCCCGAGATGCCGCTCAGGATCGACCCGAACTGCGTCTGGAGTGTCGATACCTCGGTGCGCATCGGCCTGGAATTGGCGGGCACGCTCGAATACTACGAGGACCCCACGGACGGCAAGGCGAACATGGCCGAAGTGGCGCGGCATGTGCCGATGCCGCTCGCCACCAACATGTGTACCACTTCGTGGTCGGACATCCCGGAGACGGTCGAGCGCGGCTCGATCCACATCCTGCTCTCCGATCATCACCTCTGGGGCGGGTTGATGCCGACGGTGAAATTGGCGCAACTTTGCCGCGTCTTCGGCTGGGGCGTCTCGATGCACTCGAACTCGCACCTCGGCATCAGCCTGATGGCGATGGCGCACGTCGCGGCGGCGATCCCCAATCTCACCTATGCCTGCGACACGCATTACCCGTGGCAGGTCGAAGAGGTCATCGTCGGCGGCAAGCGACAATTCGAGGAGGGCCACATCATCATCGACGACAACCCCGGCCTCGGTGTCGAACTGGATGAGGACGCCCTCGCCCGGCTCCACGAGCAGTACCAGAAGGCCGGCCTCGCCAAGCGTGATGATGTCGCGGAGATGCAAAAAATTCAGCCCGGTTGGCAACCGGTACGCTGGTAGGCGCGGCGTGGATACATGAACAAGCGCGGCAACTATCTGCCGCGCTTCGTTGATTGCAACGGGGAATTATTCGAGGTTACGGGCGCTCGTTCTGCTCGCGCACCGAGATTGTTTCGGGGTTCGCCCACGGGCCGCGCAGGTAGATAACGAAGCAGGCAGCCGCCGTCGCAAGTGACGCGGCGCAGAGCCCGATCCGCAGCCCCGTCGACATCTCCAGCGTTATCGCGATCATCTCGACGCAGACGAAGATCGCACCCGCCGCGAAGTACGCCTGCCGCCGCATCGCGAAGGTGAGCACGGTCAGCATCCCGACCGTCATCCCGCAGAGTTCCGGCAGGAACCGCTGCGCCTGCGGATCGTGGACCGCCCCATTGACGACCGCGTCGGCGACGCAGCCCATCACGAACACGATCACCGGCATCATCCGCAATATCAAGCGCGTCGGCGCGTCGGTCCCTCGTCCCATGCTGCGTCCCTTTCGTCACAAACGTGTCCCAACGGCCCGCCACCCACGGAGGAATGGAACGGGCCGTTACCCGACATACTATAAAACGCACAAACCAGCGACGATGTGACGGCCAGCCGCCCGTCGTGACAGAAGTCTACCGAATTGTAGGGAATTTTGCGCGGCGTGGGTCACAATGCCGTCGCCCGACCGGGCATCGGTTACGATCTTGCGGTAAAATCGCCCGTCTCTGGTCTCGGTCATGACGTGATCATTCGGCACCTTCAGAGGGAGTACATGCATGCTCAGGAATGCGCGTCAATCGATCTTATCCCGGCGGGCGATCCTGTCCGGTCTTGGTGGCGCCAGTCTCGCCGCCGTGCTGAGCGCCTGCGGCGGGAGCAAGGCCACCCCGACGGTGGAGAGCGCTTTCGCCACCAACGCGGCGCGCAATGCGGCGGCGACGGCCGGTAGCGCATCGACAACGGGGAGCGCGACTGGCGGCACCCCGGCAGCAACCGGGAGCCAGGCCGCTTCGACGACCGCCAGCGGCTCCAGCGTCGCGGCGACGGGGAGCGGGGTGGCCGGCACGAGCGTTCCAGTTGCCGCAGGGAGTGGGGCGGTCGGCACCACCGCTGCGGTGACCGCCACGGTCGCCACGAGCGGCGGCGGAGCCACACCGAGCGCTGCCGCTACCGGGCCTACCCCGACCCATATCACCGGCGTGGGGACGCTGCCGAAACCGCTACCGACGCAGGGAGGCACGCCCCCGACCGTGGTCGGCGCGCCGACACGCGGCGCGACCGCCGCCGCGAGCAGCCCGAGCGCCAGCACGACGCCGGGGCCGGCCGCCTCGATCCCGCCGGGGTCCGTCCCAGTGGCCAGCAGTCCGGGCGCCAGTGCGACGCCCGCGCCCGCCGCCAAGGTCACGATCACGGCGGCCCGCGCCTTCGACCCGCCCCAGGTGACAGTCAACAAGGGCGAGGCGATCCAATGGGTGAACGCGGGCCGCGCGCCACAGACCGTCACCGACGACCCTGCCCGCGCCGCCGACAAGAAGAATGCCCTCTTGCCGACGGGCGCGCAGCCATGGGATTCGGGCGTGGTCGGCGGCGGTGCGCAGTACACCCGAGTCTTCGATGTACCGGGCGACTACGTCTATTTCAGCATCCCCGCCGAGGGGCAGGGGCTCGTCGGTCGCATCACCGTCAAGGGTTGACATAAGGAGGTATTCCCGTGAGCAACGACACCGGCCACGATGAGGCGGAGACGCCCGTCACGGACGAGGCACGACCGCCGAAACGTCTCAGCCGCCGCGGCTTCCTCCGGGCGGGCGCGGCCACCAGCATCGCCACCGCCACCGCCTACACAGTCATCCTCCCCGGCGCGCGCGACACCGAGGCCGCCGACACGACGACGATCCCCGTCTCCCAGGTGCAACTGGCGCAAGCGCAGCCGATGGCGATGCCAGGCAACGTCCTCGAAGGGTACACTTTCTTCAATCCGCTGATGGTGGATGTCGTCACCGCTGCTGCCGAGCGCATCATCCCCCGCGACGCCAACGGCCCCGGCGCGACCGACGCGGGCGTCGTCTACTTCATCGACCGCCAGCTCTCCTCCGAGTACGGCATGACGGGCAAGCGCTTTTCGGCGGGCCCGTTCATCGCCGGCACGCCGACGCAGGGGGATCAGTTGGGCTCGACGATGCGCGAGCGCTACCGCCTCGGCGTGGACGGTATGCAGGCATACGCCCAGAAGCAATATCAGAAGGACTTCAAGGCGTTGTCGCCCGACCAGCAGGATCAGGTATTGCGCGACATGGAGGCGGGCACGGCGACGGGCTTTGCGGGCATCACGGGGCAGCAGTTCTTTCAGTTGCTTCTCGCGCACGTCAAGGCCGGATTCTTCGCCGACCCAATCTATGGAGGAAACCGGGACATGGTCGGCTGGAAGATGATCGGCTACCCCGGCGCGCAGATGGTTTATCAGGATTGGATCGGGCGGTACGGGCAGAAGTTCACCGGGCCGTTCATGAGTCTGGCCGAGCATCAGGAGGCCCTGCACGCGGGGACGGGCGCCCCGTCGGCTGCCGCACCCGCCACGGGGACTGCTCCCGCCGCGACTGCGACGGCGACCATCGCCGCGGCAACCGCTTCAGGGACGGTCGCCGCGCCGACGGCGGGTGCACCATCGGCGACGGTCGCGGGCCAGCCGGCAGCGGGCGGCACGACGGTGAACGTGATCGAAAAGGATTTCGCCTTCGCCTTCGACAAGTCCACCGTCTCACCGGGGACGGTAACCTTCGCCATCACCAATCAGGGTCCATCGCCGCACAATCTCGCGTTTACCTCGATCAACAAGGTCAGCGAGACGATCAATGCTGGTCAGACGACGAAGTTCACCGTCGATTTCCAGGCCGGCACGTATCCATTCATCTGCAACATCCCCGGCCATGAGCAACTGGGGATGAAGGGCACACTCACCGTCAAATAGCCACCCAGGAGAGGATGTCAGTGATGGCAACGTTACCGAAAGTAGATGTCGCCTTCGTCGGCTTCGGGATGGTCGGCGGCATCATCGCCAACGAGCTCTCGAAGCGGGCAACGAACCTGAAGATGGTCGGGCTGGAGCGCGGTCCCTTCCGCGACACGTATCCCGATTTCGTGGTGGATCACCACGACGAATGGAAATACGCAGTGCAGGGGCAACTCTTCCAGGATTACGCGCAAGAGACCAGCACCTTCCGCAACGACATCAAGCAGACTGCCCTGCCGATCCGCCAACTGGGCAACTTCCTGCCCGGCAACGGCGTCGGCGGCGCGATGGTGCACTGGAACGGCCAGACCTGGCGGTTCCTGCCCGACTTCTTCACCTACCGCAGCCACCTCGAGGCGCGCTACGGCAAGAATTTCCTCCCGGCGGATACGACGATCCAGGATTGGGGCGTCACCTACGACGAGTTGGAGCCGTATTACACCCAGTTCGACAAGACGATGGGCATCTCCGGCAAGGCGGGGAACATCAAGGGACAGATTCAGGACGGCGGCAACCCCTTCGAGGGGCCGCGCTCGGAGGAGTATCCCCAGAAACCCTATCAGGTCGGCTACGCCGCGGCGCTCTTCAGCGATGCGGCCAAGCAGATGGGATTCAAGCCGTTCCCCGCGCCCTCCGCGAATAGCCCGGAGGCGTATACGAACCCGGACGGCATGACCTCGGGCGCCTGCAACTACTGCGGCCATTGCGAGCGGTTCGGCTGCCATGTCGGTGCGAAAGCGAGCCCGATCACGACCGTCATCCCCAGCGCCCTGAAGAGCGGTCGGGTCGAGGTGCGCCCCTACTCTAATGTTTTCCGCATCAATCATACGGACGGTCAGGCGACAAGCGTCTCGTACTACGACCAGAACGGTATCGAGCAGGAGCAGCCCGCCGATCTGATCGTCATGGGCTCCTTCACCCTCAATAACATCCGCCTCCTGCTGACCTCGAAGATCGGACAGCCATACGACCCGCAGGCGAACACGGGCGTGGTCGGCCGCAACTTCACGCATCAGTTGGGCGGCGCGGGCGCGTCAGGATGGTTCGACGACCGTACACTCAACCGCTTCATGGGCAGCGGCGCGAACGGCGTCGGCATGGACGAGTTCAACTGCGACAACTTCGACCACAAGGACCTGGGCTTCTTCGGCGGCGGCAACATCTCGACTGCGGTCAGTGGGGCGCGGCCGATCCAGAGTATCAGCCTGCCGCCCGGCGCTCCCCTCTGGGGCAGCGGCTGGAAGGCGGCCGCCAAGCAGTACTACGACACCTTCATCTCGGTCGGCATGCAGGCGGAGCACGCTGCGTACCGGCAGAACTATGTCGATCTGGACCCGACCTATCGGGACGCGCACGGTAACCCGCTCCTGCGCATCACCATGGACTGGACGGACAACGAGCGCAAATTGGTCAACTGGGTAAACGAGAACGTGATGACGAAGATCATCGCGCAACTGAACCCGGCGATCCAGCAGGTGAACGGGCCGATCACCACTTACAGCAGCGTGCCGTACCAGAGCACGCACATTAACGGCGGGACGGTGATGGGCGCCGATCCGGGGACGAGCGTGGTGAACAAGTACTGCCAGGTCTGGGGGATGCCGAACCTCTTCGTGATCGGGGCGTCGAACTTCCCGCAAAACGCGGGCTACAACCCGACCGGGACGGTCGGGGCGCTCGCCTATCACACGGTGGACGCAATCGTCACGAAGTATCTCAAAAGCCCCGGCATGATCGCCTGAGTCGGGAACTGGGAACCTCACCCCCCGGCCCCCTCTCCTTTGCTGACAAGCAAAGGAGAGGGAGAGCAACGCTGGGAGAGACGGGTTTTCAGGGAAAATCACGGCATTCGACATGAATCACCCCTCTCCATCGCGATGGAGAGGGGCAGGGGGTAAGGTTTATCCCAATCCCGCGCTAGAGCTTGACGCCGCCAGCGGCGAGGCCGCGGATGACGAATCGTTGGGCGACCATGTAGAGCACGACAGGCGGCACGGCGGTAATCAGCGCGCCAGCCATCATCTGGCCCCAGAAGAAGACATCCTCGCCGAGCATCTGTGTCAGCCCGACGGTGACGGTGCGGCTCGCCAGCGAGTTCGTGAAGACGAGCGCGTAGAGGAACTCGTTCCACGACTGCGTGAAGGCGAAGATCGCCACCACTGCGACCGCCGGGGCCGCCAGCGGCAGGACGACCTTGAAGAGCGCGCCGAGCCGGGTGCAGCCATCGACGCGCGCCGCCTCCTCCAGTTCGATCGGGATGCTGCGGAAGTAACTCGCCATCATCCAGGTGCAGAAGGGGAGCGTGAAGGTCGGGTAGACGAGCATCATCGCCTGAATGCTGTCAACGAGATGGAGCCGCGCGACGATCGTGAAGAGCGGGATGAAGAGGAGCGAATTGGGGATCAGGTAGGTGAAGATCAGCCCACGCGCCATGAGGGGGCGACCAGTGAAGCGGAGACGCGTGATCGAGTAGGCGGCAAGCGCGCCGAGGGCGACAGAAATCGCGGTTACCGTCACCGCGATATAGGTGCTGTTGAGGAGCCACTGCCGGAAACTGCCGGACGCCTTGCTGCCGCCGCCGCCTTTGAGCAGCGCCGAGTAGTGGCCGAAGTAGAGATGTTTCGGCACGAGCGAGAAGTCGTCGTAAATCTCCTTGTTCGTCTTCAGTGAGGCGAGGAGCATCCACAAGAAAGGCACGAGCGTCCAGAGCAGGAAGAAGACCAGCCCGACATAGGTGGCAATCATCCAGCCGCGGCCGATCGAGCGGCGCTCCGCCTTTGCCGAGCGGCGGGTTGCGGCCCGTGTTTGCCTGCGCGTTGCGGTGACGGTCGCCATGGATTTACTCCTGCTTCAGCATCTGCTTCGTGAGGAAATAGACGAGGATCAGGTAGGCCGGCAACATCGTCATCGCGATGGCTGCCCCGCCGCCGAGGCGCGTGCCGGGGATCGCGGTCAGATAGGCGAGCAGGGGCAGCGTCATCGTGCTGTAGTTCGGCCCGCCGCCCGTCAGGACGAGGATCTGCACGAGATTGGCCGAGGTCCAGATCGTCGAGAGGAGCCCCGTGACGAGGAAGACGTGCTTCAGGCTCGGCATCGTGATATAGAGGAAGCGCTGGAAGGTGCTGGCGCCGTCCAGTTCCGCCGCCTCATACAACTCGCCGGGGATCGCCTGCATCCCGGCGAGAATATTCATCGTCCAGAACGGCGTGCCCGACCAGACGATGACGAGGATCAGCGCGGGCAGGGCGAGCTTCGCGTCGTTGAAGAAATAGATGTAGTCATCGCGCAACTGGAAGCGACCGATCACGCCGTTGATCGGGCCAGAGGTGTCGAACATGAATCGCCAGGCGTAGGCGGTGACGACGGCCGGCACCGCCCAGGGCAGGAACATTAAGCCGCGCCAGAGGTTCTTGGCGCGGATCTGCTGGTTGAGCACGCAGGCCATCGCCGTGCCGATGAAGAACTTGCAGGCGATCGCCCCACCGGTGATGATCACCGTGTTCCAGGCCGCTTTCATGAAGTGCGAGTTCGGGTTACGGATCAGGTCCGTGTAGTTCTTCACGCCGACCCAATGCCCGGCCTTGCCGATGAAGCGATCCTGGAAGCTGAGCCCGATCGCGTCGAAGAAGGGATAGATCAGCAACGCCGCGATGATCAGGAAGACCGGGCCGACGAGGATCCAGCCCAGCCGCCAGTCCGGCCCGAGCAGCCGTTTGACGGGACTGGTACGGCCCGCCTCCAGCCCCTTGATGCCGCTCGGCGTGTAGGTCGCCTCTACTCTCGCCACGGGGACCTCCCGTAGTAAATAGGAGGTAGCAGGCAATAACCGGGAGGGATGCCCACCTCGTTACTGCCTATTGTGTCCTGCCTGCTACTTACTTCTTCACGAACTTGTTGTACGAGTCCATCATGTCTTTCTGTGCCGCCGCCTGCGCGTCCTCGATCGCCATATTCTGGTTGATGACCTTGTTCATCATGTCCGACAGCACATACTTGGCGTCGGTGATATCGGACTGCCACGGCTGGGACGGTGCGGGCCAGTTGCGCACGCGGCCGACCTGGGCGATGTTCTTCAGTTCGGCGAACTTGCTCTTGTCCCAGAAGTCGCCGGTGGCATGGTCCTGATAGACCGGCACGAAGCGGCCCTCGACCGCCTTGGAGATCTTGAGCAGGTTCGGGGGCTGCATGAAGTATTCGAGCGCGGAGACCGTCCGGTCGGCCAGTTTCGCCTTCTTGAAGTAGCCGAAGCCGAGCGCCGCGCCTTCGGCGAAGCCGCCGGCCGGTCCCTTGGGCGGCGTCGCGAGGCCGGTGTTATTGCCGAGGTCCTTGTCATTGACTAAGAGCCAGCCCATGATCGTCGCCGGGTTGACGGCAATCAGCCCGCGACCCTTCTGATACGTCTCGTTGTTCCACGAGGTGACGGTCTGCGCGAACGTCTCGGGAGGGATCAGTTTCGCCTTCCACATATTGACGACCATCTCGATGGCGGCCTTGTTGGCGGGGTTCGTGATGTCCGGCACGCCCTTCTCGTCGTTGAGCCGGCCGCCATACGCCCACATGATCGTGACGAGATTGTTGACGTGGTCCCCCTCGTGGCCGAGCGCCATCGCGTAGGTGTAGTTCTTCGGCAACTGCTGAATCGACGGGCCGAGGCTGAGCACTTCATCATAGGAGTTGAAGAACCGGCCGCCTGTCTTCGCGCCGATCAGGTCCGTCCGCCAGTGCGCAGGCCAGACATCGATGGCGTACGGCGCTGCGATGACCGTTCCATCCGGGGCGGTGAGGGAACTGATGCCGATCGGGAACATGCCGCCCGCCATCGCCTTGAATTTATTGACGGTCGGCCCCAAGTCGCCCATCTCGCCCTGGGTGTACCAGTAGGTCATATTGTTGTTGTCGAGTTCCGGCGGCTGGCCGGCCGCGACCGCCGCCGCTTCCTTCTGGAGGATGATCGGCGAGCCGGGGATCGATTGCCACTGGACATTGACGCCGTTCTGCTTGCCCCAGTCAACGAAGGTGTTGCCGACCGCCTCATCCGTGACGGTGTTCCAGTTCGCCGAGAACCAGACATTGAACTTGCCCGAGGCAATCGTGAGGTCCGGCTGCGGCGTCGCGCCAGCTGCTGCCGCAGTCGTCGGCGCTGCGGCACTGCCAGCCGCTGCCGCCGGAGCGGTCGTTGCCCCTGCGGCAGGGGCGGTGGTGCCCGCCGGCTTCGGTGCGGTCGTCGCGGCGCCGCCGGTCTCCCCCGTGCCACTGCCGCAGGCGGCGAGGAGCGCGGCCCCTGCCAGTGTCGCGGCGCCACTGAGGAACCGCCGTCGCGAGAAAGGGACAACCCGGCGTTGCTCGTCCATGACCTCACCTCTCCTGTCTGCCTCGAAACGGACTGACGCATCGTGCAAAGCGCCGACGGTCCCTCGTAGTGGGCGTGGCTTGTGGTGGTGCGACCTTCTGGTCATAGGCGATGTGCCGGCAACACTACACGATGGGACTCGGGGTAGGACTTGATGTGCTGAGTCTAGCACGAGGCGTGGATTTGTCAATCTGAACCAGATACGCGCGGAGAGTTTATGCTGCCCCACAACTAAGGGGTTCGGATGCCCGGACAGTTTCGTGACAGTTGCCTGCCGCACGTATAGACTACATCCTCATGAGCACGAAAAGCAGGCGATCGTTGCATTCGAGGCGTCGCCGGGAGGATGGTACGCTGATAGCCATGAATGGTGCGCGGGCCGAGCGGCGCGTCCTCGGCGCGCCAGGGTCGCACGCGGCGCTGCTGTGCGGTGTGGACCTGATGGCGGCCATCGTGCGCCCAACGCTCGGGCCGCTGGCGCGGACGGTGGCGATTGCCGGCCAGATGTCGCGCTCCGCTCCCGAACTGCTCGACAACGCCGCGACGATCATGCGGCGCACGATCCAGATCGACGATCCCTTCGCTGACATGGGCGCGATGCTCGTCCGGCATCTCGCCTGGACGGTCTTCGAGCGCGCCGGTGACGGTTCGGCAACCGCCGTCACACTCGCGCAGGCTCTCCTGCAGGCGGCAGCGCCGTCCGTGGCTGCGGGCGCTGACACGCAGAGCCTGCGGCGCGGGATTGAGCGGGGCCTGGTCGTCGCGCGGGGCGAACTGCGCGGTCAGGCGCACCCGGTCGATACGGCAGCGGAGGTGGCGGGGTGTATCGCGGGTATCGTGCGCGATGCCGCATTGGCCGTCACGATCGGTGAGATCGTCGAGGCGGTCGGGCCGGATGGTGCGGTGCTGATCGAAGAGTGGCAGGGGACGACCACGACCACCGAATATATCGACGGCCTACGCTGGAAGGGCGGCCTGCTCTCCCCCTACCTGCTCGCGGCGGGTGAGACGGCGGGCCGCCTGCACGAACCGCGCATCCTCGTCACCGATTGCCCCCTCGGTGGGGCTGACGACCTCCTCCCCGTCCTCGAAGCGTGCGTCGGGGCAGGGGAACGGCATCTGCTCGTCATCGCGCCGGAGATCAGTGGCGCGGCGCTCGGCCTCTTGATCGTCAACTGCGAACGGGGGGTACTCGACGGTGCGCTCGCAGTGCGGGCGCCCGGCGCCGACGCGGAGCGCGCCCGCATTCTGGAGGATATCGCCGTCGCGACCGGCGGACGGGCCTTCCTGACCGCGACGGGCGGGCGGCTCGCCGAGGTGGCGATTGCGGACCTCGGTCGGGCGCGGCAGGTATGGGCGACATCGGACACCTTCAGCATCCTCGGCAGTCGGGGCGACAAGGCTGCCATCCGCCAGCGGATCAGCGAGGTGAAGGCGGAACTGCGCGCGACCGCCCCGGACGACGCGCGCGCCCGCCGGAGCATTCAGGAACGGATCGGCAAACTGGCCGGCACAGCGGCGATCATCTCCGTCGGCGCACCGACCGAGAGCGCGCGGGCGGAGGTGCGGGCGCGCGTCGAGGCGGCGGTCACGGCGGCGCAAGCGGCGCTGCGCGAGGGAGCCGTACCGGGCGGTGGCGGCGCACTGCTCGCCTGCGTCCCGGTGCTGGAACAACTCGCGGAGACGTTGAGCGGCGATGAAGCGCTCGGCGTGCGGCTCCTCGCACGGGCACTCCCCGCACCGATGCGCGCCATCGCCGCGAACGCGGGCCTCGACCCGAGCGCGCTCTTCGCTGATGCCCACGCTCATCAGCCAGGCTGGACCTTCGATGTTCTTTGCCGCCGTTGGGTCGAGGCGTGGGACGGCGGGATCATCGACCCGCTGCCCGTCGTGCTGGCTGCGTTAGAGGGCAGCGTCAGTACCGCTGTCATGGCGCTGACCACCGATGTCCTCGTCCGCCACAAGCGCCCGGAAATAGCGAAGACGCCGTAGAGACCACATGAACCACAGAAACACAGAGGACATAGAAGGGAACGAGAGAACAAAAAAAGAGATCGCACTATGTCTCCTCTGTGCTCTCTGTGTCTCTGTAGTTCAATCGGTTTGTCGTTGATTCTGTAAGGGGGCGTGATGCCGTGGGGATGGGAATGTCTGGCGAGCCACGAGGGCGGCACGGTCGTTGCGTTGGCGAGCGCACCCCTTAAAGGCGGCGGGGCGACGCTCTTCGCGGCGACGGCGGCGGGACTTTTTCGCTCCGGGGATGGGGGGCGTGGATGGTCGGCGGCGGGCGATACGCCGCTCCCACTGATCGCCGCCGCCGCCCCATCGGCGCGCTTCGCGGAGAACGACCTGCTCTTCGCGGGCACACAGACCGGTTTCCACCGCTCCACCGATGCTGGGCACACATGGCGGCAGACGCTCTCCGGGGGGCGCGTCTTCGCCATCGCGGTCGTCTCCAGCGACCGGGAGGATACGGTCTTCATCGGCACCGATGCGGACGGTATCCTCCGCTCCGATGACGACGGACAGACATGGACCGGCGCGAACCCCGGCCTGCTCGACCTCACGGTGCTGGCGCTCGCCTTCTCGCCCGACGCCGCGCGCGATCAGACGGGGCTCGCGGCCACCGCGTCGGGACTCTACCGCACGCGCAATGGCGGCAAGTCGTGGCGGACGATCGATTTGCCGCTCGATGAACCAGCGGTGCAATGCCTCGCGTTCTCCCCCGCCTTCGCCCGCGACCGGATCGTCATGGCCGGGACGGAAAGTGACGGACTCTGGCGCTCGGACGACGGTGGCGCCACCTGGGGTCGTGTGCCGGGCCTGGTCGCTGGCAGCATCAACGCGCTCGCCTTCTCTACACAGTACGCGGAAACCCGCCTCGTCGCGGCGGCGACGGTCGGTGGCGTGGCGCTCTCGTGGGATGGCGGAGGGACGTGGCGGCTGATTGGTCAGGCGTTGCCGCCGGTGCTGGCTCTTGCCTTCGTCGGAGACGATGGTGGGGAGACGCTGGTGGCGGGCCTGTATCGGGGTGGGATAGCGCGCCTCTCCCTCAATGATGGGGATGATGGCTGGATTCCCGCCAACGCGGGGCTGGCGGGGGCCTTCCTCTCCACGCTTGTCGTCTCGCCATCCTTCCCGGTCGATCAGACGCTGTATGCGGCGGGCCCGGACGCCGGTGCGCGCGTCTCGCACGACGGCGGTCACACATGGGCGGATGCGGGCCTCGCCGATGCGGCCGTGTACGGGCTGGCAGTCGCACCCGATGAAGGCGGTGGCTTCCTTGTCTTCGCGGCGACGGACACGGGCATCCGGCGAAGCCGCGATGGGGAGAATTGGGAAGAGTCGTTTCCGGGAGGCGAGGCACCGATCAGCAGCATCGTCGCCGGGCGGGCCGTCGGAGGGTCGGCGTCAGTTCTCGCGGCGACCGTCGATGGCCGCCTGATCGCATCGGACGATGGCGGCGAGAGATGGCGCACGCTCGATACGCCGTTCGACGGGGCAGCGGCAGTCTCCCTCGCCCGCGCGTCCGACCGGACGCTGTACGTCGGCACGATGCAGTCAGCGACTGCCGGCGGTGTGGGAGACGTGACCCTCTGGCGCTCGACCGATGACGGCTGGAGTTGGGTATGCTGGCTGGAAGAGCGCGGCGGTGCGGGCACCTTACCGCTGGCGCTGCCGCCCGATGGCGACGACAGCCCCTTCGTCGGGCTCGGTGGGCGGGTGCTACAGCCACGCCGCAATGCCTGGCAGACGCGAGGCGCGGCGCGGTCTCCCTTGTGGAGCGGCGTGGCGCTGCTGACGGACAGAGGCAATCCAGCGGCGCTCACCGCGCTGGCCGTCTCGCCCAACTATCGTGCTGATGGGACGGTCTTCGCTGCCACGAGCGCCGGGGTCTATCGTTCGCGCGATCGTGGCCGTAGCTTCGACCACTGGAGCGACGGTCTCGGCCCCGCGCCCATGCTCGCCCTCGCCGTGACCGCGAGCGGGGATGATCCGCCCGCCATCTTTGCGCTCGGCGTCGATGGCACGATCTGGCGTTGGGCAGGCGACACAGAAGCGGAGTGCGCTACTCTCCCCGTCCGGCGGCGGTAAAGCTGCTCCAGTGAATGGCGGCGGCCTGCCCGAAATCCGGCGCGGTGAGTACTTCCACCGCCACGACCCACTTTACCCACTCGAAGCCCCGACGCCCCGGCGCGACGAGGCGGAGGGGCGCGCCGTGCATGTGGCTTAGCGGCTGGCTCCCGACATGGGTAGCCAGTAACGCCTCGCGCGCCTCGTCGAGCGGCAGACTCCAGCGATAGCCCGTAACGGAGCGGAAGCGCACCCACCCCGCCCCCTCCCGCACACCGGCGCGGTCGAGGAGCGCGCTGACCCGTGTGCCGCGCCATATCTGCGTGCTGGCGAATCCACCCGTGCAGTCCAATGTCGCTTCGTGCTGGTCGTCCGGTGGCAGATCGGCATAGCTCGCCGTGAACGGTTGGCTGACATGCCCGCCGACTGCTAATGTCCACGCTGACGCGACGAGCGGGCGCGGGCGGTCGGCGACCCAACTGGTCGTCGGGAAGGCGTTGCCCGCGTAATCGCCGGTGGGGCGCGAGCCGGTGAAGCGCCGGTCGCCGCTGACGAGGCGCTGCTGCGCCGGCCAGAGCGCCGCGCCGCCTGCCGCGAGGCCGATCCAATGGAGTGCCTGCCGCCTGCCCCGCACATCCGTGCGGCGGAGTGGCTTGGCGCGCGCAACCATGTGGACCGAGACGAGGGCGACGAGCAGCAGGCCCAAGGCGATATGCCAGTTCAGCAGGCTGAATCCCGCCGCGTCGAGTGTGGCTCCAACCACCCAGCCGCTGCCGCTGCCGAGCGTGGCGAGGACGCAGAGCGTAGCGAGCAGGCCGATCAGTGTCTTCCTGTCCCATTGCCGCGCGTGGATCAGGCGCGGCAGGACGCGGCGCAACTTGCCGATCAGAAAGAGCGCGAGCGCCAACCCCGCGATGCCGTGGAGCGCGAAGACCCACCAGAAGCCGGGCCGGCCCACCGTGTTGCCGACAAGTCCGGTGGCGAGAGCAAGTCCGACGCAGAGGGCGAGACTCCAATCGGTGAAGCGGGCGGTCATGGCGCTCCTCGTAGGACTGAGGGAGGCTGCATCGGGCCTGTTGGTCGTCCCCTTCCAGTATAGCGAATCGTGTGCGATTGATTCCGCGTTTGCCTACCGATCCTGCTCAGTCCTCTCCCCAATTTTGCGTCTCATGACAGAATCGTCATAAAACGGCACATGCGTACGTTATAGTGATGTAGATAGATGTATGGAAGTTTACGATTAAGGGGTTTCGAGAATGAACCTGAGGACGCAGATCATTCGGGGCCAGGCGCTCTCGTGGGTGCTCGTGGTGCTCGTCAGCAGCGTCGTCGCCTTCAGCCTCCAACGGAGCGCGGTTTCCGCCGACCAGCGGAGGCAGGCGCTGGCGGAATTGACCCAGCTCGAAGTCATCAAGTCCGATGTGCTTGACCTCGAAACGGGCATGCGCGGCTACCTCCTGACGGCGGACACGCAGTTCCTCGAACCGTTCGACCGCGCGCGGGCCAGTCTCGGGCCGGATATTGACAAGGAGCGCGCCCTCGTCCCGACCGATGGGAAGAGCCCGGCGGCAGCGCGGACGCAGGAGGCAATGCTCGTCGACATCCAGGGGCAAAGCACCCTCTGGCTCGCCTCCGTCGCCGACCCGGAAATAGCCACTATCAGAGGGAATGCGGGCGCCGCCGTTAACATCCCGCTCCAGGTGCGCGGCAAGGAACTGATCGACCGGACTCGCAGCATCATCGATCGTTATCGCGCGGATGAGACCGGCATCCTCGACGATCGCATCGACGCGGCGTACCGTATGCTGGCGATCCTCAAGTGGGTGACAGCGGCGGGGCTGATTGGCGTCATTCTCTCCTCATTATTCTCCGGCCTCTGGCTCGCCCGTGCGATGACGAGGCCGATGGCGCGGATGACGCGGGGCGCGCAGCGCCTCGCCGAGGGCGCGCTCGACGAACGGGTGGCGGTCTCCGGCGCGCGCGAGTTGACGCAACTGGCGCGCTCGTTCAACGAGATGGCCGAGAAGTTGCAGGCGTCGCAGGCCGATCTCGCCGGGCAGAACGCCATTCTCAGCGAGCAGACGCGCGGCCTCGCGCGGGCGAGCGCCATCGAGCATACCGTCAGCGACGTGCTGCGCGCCTTCACCGCCAGTTACGACCGCGACGCGATCCTCAAGGACCTGCTCGCCTTGCTCGCCGAGCGGCACGGCTTCCTCGTCGGCGCGATTTATCGCTACGACGAGTGGGAGGGCGCATTCATCGTCGCCGCCGCGCACGGGGTGGCGCGGAATCTGCAAACGCGGCTCGATTTGCACGACGGTGTCGTCGGTCAGACGGTGCTCGATCGCCGGATCACCGTGCTGGACGATTGCCCGCTCATGCAGGTCAATACAGGGCTGGACCGCGCGCCCGCCCGCGCGACGGTGATCGTGCCGGTCTACTATCAGGACCGCATCATGGGCGCGATGACCCTCGCCCATACCGCCGCGCCGGACGAGACGACGCTGAACTTCCTCACCCAACTCGGGCAGCAACTCGGCATCGCCCTGCAGAACCTCGACCAATACACGAACCTCCAGACGCTCTCCGGCCAGTTGCAGGCGCGGCAGGCGGAGATCGAGAGCAAGAACCGCGACCTCGAGCGCGCCGACCAGATGAAGAGCGAGTTTCTGGCGAATATGAGCCACGAACTACGCACGCCGCTCAACGCGATCATCGGCTTCTCCGAACTCTTGCAGGAGCAATTCTACGGGCCGCTCAATAAGGAGCAGGACGATTACCTGTCCAATATCCGCACGGCCGGGGAGCACCTGCTCGGTCTGATTAACGACATTCTCGATCTCTCCAAGATCGAGGCGGGGCGGATGGAACTCGATCTGGAGCCGGTCGATCTGCCGCGGATGCTCGAATCGAGCCTGACAATCGTCAAGGAGAAGGCGTACACCAATGGTGTCCAATTGCACGTCGATGTCAGCGATACCGGCATGATTGTCGCCGACCCGCGCAAATTGAAGCAGATCCTCTTCAATCTGCTCTCGAACGCGGTGAAATTTACCCCTGCGGGCGGTTCAGTCAGCGTGACCGCGCGCAACGCGAGCGATGGGGATGCCGTGGAGATCGCCGTCGCGGACACCGGCGCCGGGATCAGCGCGGAGGATCAGCAGAAGCTCTTCCGGGAGTTCACCCAGGTGGATGGTTCGCTCTCGCGCCGCCACGAGGGGACCGGCCTCGGCCTCGCTCTCACCAAGCGACTCGTCGAACTGCATCACGGCACGATCGGCGTGCGCAGCGCTGTCGGAGAGGGCAGCACCTTTACGGTGCGCCTACCAATCGCGAGCGCTGAGAGGGAGCCGGGGAATACCCAGCACTCATGCCGCCCAGAGGGCACCCGCAGCACGCAGCACTCTTCGCGCGAGACGCCCCTCATTCTCGTCGTCGAGGACGACGACCCGACGGCAGATCTGGTCACGGCCTATCTGGAGAGCGCGGGGTACGAGACGGCGCGGGCGCGCGATGGTGAAGAGGGTTTGCGAATGGCCCGCGAGCGCGCGCCGGACGGCATCACGCTCGACGTGATGATGCCCGTCATGGATGGCTGGACGTTCCTGGAGCACGTATCCGAGGACGCGGAACTCTCCCGGATTCCCGTCATCGTCCTCAGCATGGCGAGCGACTTGCAGCACGGCTTTCGCCTCGGCGCATCGGCGGTGCTCGGCAAGCCGGTGCGGCGCGATGAGTTGTTCCAGGCGCTCGCCACGCTCAACATCACCGCCCGTCCCAACGAGCCCACCCGTGTCCTCGTCGTGGACGACGACCCGAAGGCGGTCGAGTTGATCTCGGACTTCCTCTCCTCATTCGGCCATCAGGTCCACAAAGCATACGGCGGCGCGCACGGTATCGAGATCGCCGACGACGAGCACCCGAACTTGATCATACTCGACTTGATGATGCCGGAGGTGAATGGCTTCACGGTGGTGGATGCCCTGCACGATAATCCGCGCACGGCGGATATCCCGATCATCATTCTGACCGCGAAGATTGTCAGCGCGCAGGAGCGGCAGCGGCTGAATGGCCACATCGTCGCCATCGCCGGCAAGAGCGGCATCGACCGCGCCGCCTTCCTCTCCGAAGTCAATCGCGCCGTCCGCCCCCGTGTGGCGGTATGACGAGTAGCGAGTAACAAGAAGAGATGCCGCGCTCCCTCTCATTACTCGCTCCTTCCCCTAGGGCTTTGCCGTGGCGGTCGGTGCGGGCGGCTGGGGCGGGGACGGAGCCTGCGGGCCGGTGACGAGATCGTCGCGGATGAAGCCCGTCTTGCCCGCGATGGAGACACGCACCCATTTCGATGTGCCATCCGCGCCCGCGACGTTCGTCTCCAGGACGGGCGCCTCCGCGCCGAAGTCGAGTTTGGTGATCACCGCACCATTGGTGTCCGGCGTGTCCCGCACGTTGGCCCCATCGCTCGCCGTGACCTTAACGACCTGGCTCGGCGTACCGGATGGCGCGGCAGCGGCGGGCACGGTCCCAGCGGGCGCGGAGGCGGAGGACGCACTGGGCGGCCGTGTCGCCTGCGCGGGCGGGATGGCGATGCTTGGCACGGAGGATGGCGCGCTCGTCGTCGCGCGCGCCACGGCGGAGCCACTCGCGGCGGGGGTCAGCACGCCGGAGACCTGCGTCTGCTCCACGCTGCGCGTCGTGGTCGCCGCGACATTTGCCGTCGGTGAGGAAGAACCGCCGCCCCCACCGCAGGCAACGAGCATCAAGCCGAGGAGCATCCACCATCGTCGCATTGTCCACCTCCGGTCGCTGGGCGCAGTCACCGCACCCGGCGCATCTCTTTCTGTGCGACCGCGCCACCGTTGTGGGAATCTCGTGCGACCTCGGTCCGGGGACGATGGCATTCGGGATTGATCGAGGAGACGAGCGGTGAGCGCCCCGCGTACGTACTATATCATGCGCGCGGTCATTCGCGTCATGGTGTCCTACTTGCATATTCGAATCCAGCGGGCACAATAGGATGTACGGACGGTGATGCGGGCGCGCCCCGCTGCCTGCTACCGATGAGGGGGACGTGATGGCTCGGACGATTCTTGTGGTGGACGATAACGAAACGAACCTGCGCCTGATAAACGCCGTCCTCAAGACGCGGGGCTACGAACTCCTGGCGGCGACGAGCGGCGAGGCGGCGCTGGAAATGCTTGCCGTCGAGCGCCCGGCGCTCGTCCTGATGGATGTGCAGATGCCCGGCCTCTCCGGCATCGATGTCGCCCGGAAGATCCGTGCGATGCCCGCGCTGGCGGAGTTGCCGCTGGTCGCGATCACCGCGATGGCAATGAAGGGCGACCGCGAGGAAATCTTGGCGGCGGGCTTCAATGATTACCTTGCCAAGCCCTACAAAATGGGCGATCTGCTCGCCCTCGTCGCCCGCTGGCTCCCGGCGTCGGCGGAGGACTGAGGACCGAGGACTGCGTAGGAAAGGTCGCGGAACAGTATTGGTGTACGATCCTGCCCCCGGTTGCGATTGTCGTCTTCTTCTATCTCCGCGTTCTCATCGGGCGCCCTTCGGGCAAGCATATGGGTGGAGGAGAGCCTGAATGGCGTATGAGCGTGAAGCGGATGTCCTTACCAGTGCCGTGCGGGCGGCGGGAGAGGCGATCAAACGGCATTTCGTGGAGGGCGCGCAGGTCTACACGAAAGCCGACAACAGCCCCGTGACCGACGCGGATCTGGCGGCGAACACCATCCTCATCGAGCGACTGCGCGCCGCCTTCCCGGATGATGCCATCCTCTCCGAGGAAGTGCAGCCGGACGCGACCATAGACACCGCCGCGCGCTGCTGGATCATCGACCCGCTGGACGGCACGGCGTATTTTGTGCGCCGCGAGCCCGCTTTCGCCGTGATGGTCGGGTTGGAAATCGGCGGTCGCCCGGTGGTCGGGGCGATCTACAACCCGATGACGGACGAACTCTATGCCGCCGTGGACGGCGAGGGCGCGACGGTGACGCGCGGCGGGCAGACCACCCCGCTCCGCTTCCCGGCCGTGCCGTACGAGCGTGCCCGCCTCGGCGTGACGCCCGGCTCCTTCCGCACCCTGACGACCGGCACGCCGCGCTGGACGGATGATCCTGCCCGTTTCACGCTCACCGGGCTGAACTTCGGCTTCCGCCCGAGGCGTTGGAGAGGGATTTCGACGCCTATATCGGCTGGATCGCTACCGGGTTGAACACGGGCGGTTACCCGTGGGACCTCTGCGCGACGGACCTGATCATCCACGAGGCGGGCGGCGTGCTCACCGATATTTATGGGCGGCAGCACCAGTTTCGCCGCGTCCATGAGCGCGTCTCTGGCGGCATCGTCGCCGCCCGCGATGCCGCCCTCCATGCCGAGGTATTGCGCCGCATTGCGGCGGAAGGATAGTGCGGGGTCAACCAAGGAGCATTTTCCTGGAGGCAGTAGGCTTCTTGCGACGAACGAGGTAAGCCCTACCGAGAAGCCTCACGCATTTTTGAGGGAATTTTTTACGTCTTCGACGGTTGATTTGATATACTCTTGGCAAGGTTTGTGTATGGGCAGGGACGGTGCGAAGAATTCCGCGATGCCTGAGACGGATACGGGCACACGAAGGACGCCGACCGATGCCTGACGGCCCACGACCGAAGAAGCATACACCACCGAAGAAAATCACCAATAGTCTCGTCGCGCTCGGTTCCGCCGCGATTGTCTCCGTCTATGCTGCCGGGTATGCGCGCACGCAATCGGCGGCGGCGCAGTTCGATGTGCAGGCGCTGCCGACCAGCGTCATGCCCGGCCTGCCGGTCGCTACCGAAATCACGGCGACGCGTACCCCCGTTGTGCGCTTCCGCCCCATCTTCCCGACCGCCGGGCCGAGTATCACCTCCACCAGCGTGCCGACGCGCGTCGCGGCCGCCATACCGACCATTGCCCCGACCGTCGCGCCGACGGTGGTTCCGGCTGCGGCGAGCAGCGCCGGGAAGTATAAAGATGGCTCGTATGTCGGCCTCGGGCGCAGTCGTCATGGCAATATCGAGGCGACGGTTGTCGTGCAAGGCGGCAAGATCGTCTCCGCGAAGATCAGCCAATGCCTGACCCGCTACCCCTGCTCGATGATCGCCGCGCTGCCCGGTCAGGTCGTCGCGCAGCAGTCGGCGGCGGTCGATTTCGTCTCCGGGGCGACGGACAGTTCAACGGCCTATCAGCAAGCGGTCGCGAACGCGCTCGCGAAGGGTTCATGAGCGGGATCGCGCGCGCAGTGGCTACCTATTCCCGTTCCGCCATCTTCATGGACACGCTCGTGACGGCGTCGGTCGTCTCCGACTTGCCGGAAGAGGCGGTCGCCGAGCGCATCGGACGCGCCTTCGGCTGGTTCGCCCATGTCGAGCAGGTATGTAGCCGCTTCGACCCGGAGAGCGAACTGTCGCGGGTCACGGCGCGCGCCGGGGAGGCGGTGCCGGTCAGCCCGCTCCTTTTCGAGGCGATCCGCTTCGTGATCGAGGTGGCGCGCGCGAGCGGCGGCGCGTTCGACCCGACAATCGGTCATGCACTGACGCGCCGGGGCTTCAACCGCAACTACCGCACCGGGCAGATGCTGGATGCGCCGGACGCGACGACGGAGCGCCCGGACTACCGCGATGTCGCGATTGACCCGGCGGCGGGGACGGTCACGTTCCTGAAGCCGCTGGCGCTCGATCTCGGCGCGGTCGCCAAGGGGTTGGCGATCGATTTGGCGGCGAAGGAACTGACAGCGTTCTCCGGCGCGGTCGTCGAGGCGGGCGGCGATCTCCACGCGCGGGGGCGGAACGAAGCGGGCGAACCGTGGCGCGTCGGCATCCGCCATCCGCGCAAGGATGACGCACTGATCGAGGTCCTCCATATCGCGGATGCGGCCGTCTGCACATCGGGCGACTACGAGCGGCGGGGTAACCGTGCGGGCGACCACCACCTGCTCAACCCCACCTCCGGCGTTTCGGCGCGCGCCGTCGCCAGCGTGACGGTCGTCGCGCCGACCGCGATGGTTGCCGACGCGCTCTCCACCGCCGCCTTCGTGCTCGGCCCGACGCGCGGGCTCCGTTTCCTCGCCGCGCAGGGAGTGGACGGCCTCATTTTTTCCTCCACGCTGAAGCGGCACGCGACACCGGGGCTGGCGAGGTATCTGCAATGACGACGTGGGTAGCAATCAAACGGTTTTTCCGCACCCCGAAGGGCTATCTGCTGCTCGTGCTCGTCCTGCTGGCGGTGCTGGCGAGCGCGGATGGCGGGACGCGGCGCGGTGCTATCGCCCTGATCGGCGCGGTCGCGGCGGCGATGCTCGTCGATATCGCCATCGTCCGGGTCTGGCGCGGTGTCTGGTTCTTCCCGAGCGGCGCGCTGCTCTCGGGCCTGATCGTCGCGCTCATCCTCAGTCGCGCCGAGCCGTGGTACGTCCCGGCCGTCACTGCCGCTATCGCCGTGGCGTCCAAGTACGTGCTGCGGACGCGGCGGGGGCACATTTTCAATCCGGCCGCGCTCGCTCTCGTGGCAGCCTATTTCCTCTTCGCCAGCGGCCAGGACTGGTGGGGCGCGCTCGCCGGTCTGCCCGTCCCCTTCATCGCCGTCCTGCTCGTGACGGGGATTTTCATCGCCGATCGCGTGAACAAACTGCCGATGGCGCTCATCTTCCTCGGCTGCTACTTCCTGCTCTTCACGGGCTTTGCCTTCGCGCGCGATGCCGCGCAGGTCGTGGAGATTTTCCGCGCGCCGGATGTCAATGCGACGCTCTTCTTCGCCCTCTTCATGCTCACCGACCCGCCCACCTCGCCGACGCGCTACAACGATCAGATCGTCTACGCCGTGCTCGTCGCCCTCGGCAGTGTGATCGCCTACTTCACCTTCGGCGCGGTCTACTACCTGCTCGCGGGCCTGCTGATCGGCAACGCCTGGGAGATGTGGCGGCGCGTGACCGCGCGAGCGCGTTCCGCCGCCGCGCTCGCGCGGACATAGCGTGCATTTCGCAAGGCCGGGCGGGGGTTGGGAACATACCGCACGCCTGCGGCGTTATGGTAAGTAGGAAGAACTCGGAGGGGTGTTCCCCTACATCCCTCGGCGGTGATGGTTCCCCAACCATCATCGTTCTTCTTCCCCTCCTCCCCACCCCGCGGTTCCCCAACCGCGGGGCTTTTCTTTGTCGGACTGAGCGGAGGTGTCGCACGCGCCCTGCGTCGCGGGCACAGCAGGATTGTCAGCGTTAACGTTTCTCGTATACCCTCTCCGTATGGTTGTCGGGCTGGCGCGGGCAGATCGCGGCGTCTCGCGCCGATCGCCTTCACGGGGGCACGGTTGCCAATGCGGTCCAGAATACGTCACGGGGTGCATGAAGGAAGAATGATGGGCGGATCGCTCCGGTCGTTCCTGCTGATGTGCGTCGCGGTCGTCGTTGTCGCGTCGGCGCCCGTCGGCGTGGCCGCCGCACAGAACTTCGCGGACGCGCGGTTCGCCTCCGTCTGGAATGCGGATGAGGGCAAAACGCCGAACTTCTGGGGGCCGCTCCGTCTCGCGTCCGACGGCATCGAGGAGCCGTACAATGGCGGCACGCGGCTCGTGCAGTACTTCGACAAGGGGCGGATGGAGGTGACGAATGGGCAGGTTACGTTCGGCCTGCTCGCCACCCAGATGGTCACGGGCGATATCCAGCAGGGGGACCAGTCGTTCCGGCACGTCGCGCCCTCGCGCATTAAGATCGCCGGTGATGCGGACGGCCTCGGCCCCTCCTACCGGACGATCGCCGACAATCGTTCCCAGCTCCTCGCGCCGCACGATCCCAAGGCAGGGCAGGAGATCGCACTGCTCTTCGACAAAAGCAATACCCTGATCGTGAGCCCGAATCCGGCGAGTCCGGGCGGCCCGATCGCGAACGGCGCATACGACGGCACTACACAGCACAATGTCCTCGCCGCTTTCGCGGATTACCGTCTCCGCGTGGGGGTCGGGGCGATTGGCCTCGCCATTTCGGAGCCGTTCGCGGCCTATTTCACGGTCGGCGGGGTCGAGCGGGCGATCGCGGTGCAGGTCTTCGAGCGTCGCGTGCTGACGTACACCGAAGGCAACCCGCCGGAATTCCGCGTGGAGATGGGGAATATCGGCCAGCATTTCCTCGGCTGGGTATCTGGTAGCGGCTAGCCGGAGCGGAGCCGGCGAAAGCGTCCGCCGAGTAGGCCCCGCGCTCAGGGCTGGGGCGGTTGCCCCACGGCGGAGGCGCCCGTCGCCGGATCGGAAGGGCGAATACCCGCGCGCGCCAGGAGATCGCGCAAGGGCGTCTCGCTCACGCCGGTCGTTGATGCCGTCCCGTTGGCGGCAGCGGCGCGGTCGGTCGTATCGCGCCCCTCGCTCGCCGCGACGGCAATCGGGGGCAGCGCGGCCACGCCGCTGGCGGCGCCGATGCCGACATCGCCGCCGATCGCCCTGCTCATCGGCGTGACGATCGATCGCGGCGCGTTTCGTGCGCCCGTCGCGAACTCGGAGCGCACGATTGGGCCCAGGAGCACGAGGAGGATCGCCACGAGGGCACATGCGCCGAACAGTCGGCGATGATCCGTATGTCGCTGGGGCGGCGTGCCGATCGCGTCGAGCGCGGCATTGAGTTTCGCGAGGGCATCGTCGGTCGGCGTGGGTCGCCCCTCGTGCGCGGCGTACGTCTGCTCAAGGAGGAGACCGAGCCGCGCCTCGTCCGCATCGTGGTCGTCGGGGCGCTTCGTCGGATCGTTCGCCGGGCAGATGATAAGTCTTCCCTGTCGCATTGCCGCTCCTCTCACCGCTCCGCCAGGGCGATGCGCGGCCGCCCGATCATTGCGTCCCCGATCCAGGCGGCCGCCGCCTGCGGACGCTCGCCCAGTTCCGCCGCGAGCGCGCGATGCGCCCGGTGCAATCGTGACTTGACGGTGCCACGGCGACACTCCAACGCTTCCGCCATCTCGGCCTCGCTCAGTTGACTATAGTGGCGCAGTACGAGGATCGCCCGCTGGCCTGCGGGTAGCCGCTCCAGCGCCCGCCAGATCGTCTCGTGCAACTCCGCTCGCTCGGCATACTCGGCGGGGCCGGGGTCGGGATCGGCCCCGAGCAGCGCGTCGAGATGCCACTCCGTGCTCGGCAACGGGAGATGCGCGCCGCGCCGATCGCGCCGGAGATAATCCATGCTCACATCATGGATGATGCGGTACAGCCACGGCAGAAACGGCCGCTCCGGGTCGAAGCGGCGGAAGGCGGTGAAGAGTTCGATGAAGACGAGCTGGACGATCTCCTCCGCGGCGTCCTCGCGGTGCGTAATGAAGAGGGCGCTGCCGAAGACGCGCCGGTGATACCGCCGGAAGAGTTCCGCGAACGCCGCGCGATCCTGCGCCGTGCAGCGGCGATAGAGGGCTATGAGGTCCGGTGCATCACTCATCCATGGCTCCTGCCGACGCGCAACCCTCGCGGCGACGTGTCACGTTAATTCCCCCGCGAGCGCGAAATCGGTTCCATGCTACCCGGCAACCGACTCGACGATGCCGCAGTGTGCATATCCTGCCCGCCATGTGCAAGGGCGCTTCGGCGATGCGCGGGCAGACGAACGCAGGGAACCAATCGGGCGGCAACCGGGGAGTAATGCGTGCAATCGGAACGGACCGGTCGCGTGGCACATCGGGCTCATCGGGTCTGCGACGAGCAGGGGAGGGTACGAGTTTGAGGATGATCGGACGCCGGATGAGCGTGGCAATGGCCGCACTTATCCTGTTCAGTCTCCTTGCGGTAGCGCCGGCATCGCCGGTCTCCGCAGCGGTAGATTTCCAACCGGAGACGGGGCACTATCTCGCCGCGCAGTTCCGGTATGCATGGTACGGCAACGGCGGGGTGGCGCAGTTCGGCCTCCCGATCACGAAGGTCTTCGACCAACAGTCGGAGGACGGCAAGAGCCATCCGACACAGTACCTGCAGCGCGCTGTTTTCGAGCAGCACGACGAGAATCGTGGGACGTCGTTCCAGGTTCTCGGTCGCCGCCTCGCCGCCCTGCAAACGGCGGACCGGGCGAAGACCGACCCGCATTTCCAGCCGGTCGGCAGCCCGAACGACGGGCGGTTGTTCTTCGGCCAGACCAACCACACCATCGGTGGGAGCGATGACGCCAACAAGGCGATTCGCGCCTTCTGGGAGTCTGCCGGGGCCGGCAATATCCAACGCAGCATCATCATCTTCGGCTACCCGATCTCGGAGCCGTTCGATGAGCAGAATGCCCCCGCCCCGGCGGGCGACGGGCAAACGCACCGCGTGCAGTATTTCGAGCGCTATCGCCTCGAATACCACCCGGAGAATGCCGATCCCTTCAAGGTGCAACTCGGCCTGCTCGGGGTGACGCAGGCGGACAAGGACAATCTCGACCCGGCCCTGCGCGCGCCGGAACCGGCCGGGCAGCCGCCGACGGATTGCATCGGTCAGGGGCCATGCACGGGGCAGCCGCTGGCGCGGAGTTACGCGAATGTCCATGTCGGGGACGCTGGTCAGGGCTACGGCTTCAACGTGGACGGTTCCGGCCTGGATGCGGGCGGCAAGGACATCATGTTCGGCAAGGTCTACGGCGCGGGCTTCGGCTGGGTCCGCCAGCAGGTGCGCTGGAGCAGTTACGAACCCACGAAAGGGCAGTTCGGCAACGACTACGTCGCCAACGTGGACGCCTTCGTCAATGCCGCGACCTCGGCGGGTGTCAATGTGATGCTCAGCCCGGTCAGTTCGCCGGCGTGGACGGGCGCGGCAAACGGTGGCCTGCCGCCGAATCCGAAGGACTTTGCCGACTTCATCGGCTTCATGGCGAATCGCTACAAGGGCAAGATCGCCGCGTACGAGGTCTGGAACGAGCAGAACTACGCCGTTGAGACGGGCGGCTCGGTGAATCTCAACGATCCCGCCGCCCCCTATCTGCCGGTGCTCAAGGCGGGCTATCAGACGCTGAAGGCGGTCGATCCGAAGATCACCGTCGTCTTCGGCGGCATGACGCCGACCAGCACGGTCGATGCGGGCGTCGCGATTGATGAGGTGCAATACCTGCAGAAGATGTACCAGCAGCACCCGGAGGTGAAGAACTTCTACGATGTGCTCGGCGCGCACCCCGGCTCCAACTGCAACCCGCCGGACAACTCCTGGCCCGGCAATCCGGCGACCAATCCGTGCGGCGCCGACCCGGACGGCATGCGCTCCTACACGACGAATAACGCCTTCTACTTCAAGCGCATCCTCGAAGTCCGCGCCGCGATGGAGCAAAACGGCGAGGGCGGTAAGAAGATGTGGCTGACCGAAACCGGCTGGGACAGCAGCGCGAACCCGCCGGACGCCTACAAGTATGCGCGGTACGTCTCGGATCAGCAGCAAGGGCAATACCTGACGCGCGCCTTCGCGCTCGGCACGTCCTATCCGTGGATGGGTGTGATGTTCGTCTGGAACCTCAACTTCCAGGTGACAACGAGCGGCCCGAGCGACGAGAAATACGGCTGGGGCGTGGTGAACAGCGATTGGTCGCCGCGCGCCGCCTATTATGCCCTCTCCACAATGGTCAAGTAACGGCGTCAGCGCGCGGTCGCGGGCAACGTCCGGCGAAGAAACATATCTTCGCCGGACGTTGCCCACCGCGGGGCGGTTTTCTCACGAGAGCGGGTTTCGCCGTAGATCAGTATCACACGAAGCCAAGACATATCCATCGTCTATTTGCACATGCGCTGGCAAATGATTATCATCCCCGTGCGGGATCGACCTTAATTGCCCTTGGATGAAGTATAATCAGGCCATGTTCACTATAGGGCAAATCAATGACCTCCACGATCGCCTTGGTAATGCGGAAACACTTCTCGAATATGTGTGTGCACTCAATGCGATTGGCGTCGAGACGTTTGATTCATATTTGGTAGATGGGCACTCGGAGTTCTTTGGCAAGCGTGGTCACACCGTCATCGCTCCGCCTGCACACGAGAAACTGTCCATCGCGGAAAAAAGCGATAGAGGCTATTTGTTGAAGCACTTGCACCTGCATGAGCAAGGCAAAACAACCTATCTCGAAATGTCTCAGGGGTTAGCGGAGAGCGGTATAGAGAAGTGGACGGTGGATACAAACAAAAGAACAATGATCTTCTATGATCAGGCAGGCAACGAAATGCTCGTTGAGAGAATCAAGTAGGCCGACCAACGGTGTTTGCCACTGCTACTGCGAACCGACGCTGGGTATGTGTTGGCTGTGCAGTATCACCGCAACACGCACAGGGTGTGCAGGATAGCGAGAGAGGGAATCGACCTCCGAACCGCTCAGAAGACGTACTCGAACGCGCCGCGCGCGGGGACGAGGACCATGCGGGGCTGCTCGGTGTAGGTCTCCATCGCCGTCGTCTGGTAGACGAATGTGGCGTCCGGGTGGTTGGCGATAGCGGCGGGGCGGCCCGCCGCGTCGATCGCGACGATGTTCATCGAGCCGAAGTAGTCGTCCTCCAGGTCGTTCAGGTCGCGCATCGCCTCGGCGAGGGCGCTTTCCAGTCTCATGCCCATCTTCAAGTAGAGCACGATGCTGCGAGCCGTCGCGCAGCGGATCGCCATCTCGCCGCGCCCCTGGCAGGCGGCGGCGCCGTAGCGATTGTCCGCGTAGTTGCCCGCCGCGATGATCGGGCTGTCGCCGAGGCGACCGGGGTATTTCCAACTCCAACCGCTCGTCGAGACGGCGGAGGCGATATTGCCCGCCGCGTCCCGCGCGAGGAAGTTCACCGTGCCGGTGTTCTTGTGCGGGTCCACCATCTGGGCGACCCAGCCGCGCACCTTCTCCTGATACTTGGCCGCGCCAACATCATGGATGCGGATACGCTGATCGAGTTGCGCGCGCCAGGTCTCCCGCACCTCGGGCGTGAGGAGATTCTTCCGTTCCATGCCCATCTCGGCGGCGAACCGCTCCGCGCCCGGCCCGACGAGCATGACGTGCGGCGTCTCCTCCATCACCCGCCGCGCCAGGGTGATGACATGCTCATACTCATGGACCGCGCCGACCGCGCCCGCCGCGAGCGTCTTGCCGTCCATGATCGAGGCGTCCAACTCGACCTCGCCGAGCAGGTTCGGCAGGCTGCCAAAGCCGACGCCGATGTCCGCCGGGTCCGACTCCACCGCGCGGCAGCCCGCCTCGACCGCGTCCAACGCGCTCCCGCCGCCGCGCAGCGCCGCGATCGCCTGTGCGATACCCAGTTTGCCGTTGTCGCTCGCCACGACGATTGGCGCGAAATCCGTCACGATGATCTCCCTTCCTGTTCCGCGACGTGCAGCATACTACAGGAAACGGCTGCCCGTTATCTCACTGATGAAGATGGCGATGCCGAGTAGCGTGAGCACCATTCCGGCGGCCAGTTCCGCGCGTTCGCCCAATGCCTTGCCGAGTCGTCGCCCGATGAGAAGCCCCACGAAGGTGAGCGCGAACGCTTGCACGGCGATGTAGGCGAGCGCGGGGCCGAGGGATACATGAAGCACACCGAGCGCGAAGCCGATCGCGAGTTCATCCAGACTGACCGAGAGGCCCGTGAGGATGAGCGGCCGCCTCCGGTCGTCGGGTAGTGGGGCGCTATCATCGTCATCAACGATCGCTTCCCTGATTTCCAGCCCACCGATGACGACGAGGATCGCCGCCGCGGCATACGTCGCGATCTCGCCGAGGGACGGGCCGAGCCGCTTGCCGATGAGCAGGCCAACGACGGGCATCAGCCCCTCGCAGAGCGCGAAGGTCAGCCCGACACGCAGCCACCGATTGCGCGGCAGCCCCGACAATCCCAGGCCCAACGACACCGCGAGCGTATCCAGCCCGAGCGAGACGAAGATGATGGCGGTGGCAATCATTCGTGGCTACGCCCCATCAAGCAAGGCCATACTCAAGAAACACGCCCTGATTTGTCAGGGCGTATGCGCGCGGGCGCCTTACGGAATCCACATTACCCGCGCGCCGCCGGGGATGAGCGGTCGCGCGCCCTGACCGTCCGCACCGACGATCCAGATGGCGCTCTCCTCGCCCGATGTGACATTGAAACGGGCGAGAGCGACCGTCTTGCCGTCCGGGGACCAGGCGGGCATCTCCGAGGAGAAGCCATCGCCGCCGAGCAGTCGCGTCAAGCCGCTCCCGTCGGGCTGGGCGACCCAGAGATCCGCCGCCGGCGTGCCATCGTTCTGCCGGATGAAGGCGAGGCGGCTGCCGTCCGGCGACCAGGTGGGCATACTCTCATGTCCGGCGTCATTACCGAGGAGCGCCCGTGTGCCGCCGTCCATCCCTGCGATGACGATGCGATTTCGCACATTGCCGCCGTTATCCGGGATCGACTCATCGAAGGCGGCATGGGTGCTGTCCGGCGACCAGGTGATGGCGCTGCCGGGCCCGGCGGGGAGCGAGAGCGGGTCTGCCGAGAGGTCCGAGAGGACGACCGTCGAGGCGTTGTTGTCGCTCACCTGCCCGCGAAAGGCGAGGCGCGCGCCGTCCGGCGACCAGACGGGATCGAAACCGACCTCGTCACCGCGCCCGTAGATGCGCCCGAGCGATCGCCCATCCGGCGCGACCGCCCAGAGTTTCGATGTGCCGATGGTGACCGGCTGGCTCGCGCCGCCGATGAGCGAGGTGCTCGGCGGCGCGCCGGTCGGCACGACGCTCCTGAGCGTGTAGACGATCACATCGCCGGCGGGGCTCCACGCCGGGCTCGCGTAGATCGATGGATCACCGACCGGCGAGAGCCGCGTGCGCCCCGTGCCATCGAGGTTGATCGCCCACAGCGCGGTGGCGCGCTGCTGATCGGGCGTCGTGTAGGCGATGCGCCCGCCATCCGGCGCGGTCGTGAAGTCGAGGACGCCCGCTTGCTCATTGGTGATTTGCCGCAGGCCGGAACCGTCCGCGTTCGCTGTCCAGAGGTTGCGTACATTCGGTGCGCCGCCCGGCGTGGTGCGCAGGAAGAGGAGGGAGGGCGAGCGGATCGTGAACTGCCAGGTGACATCGTGCCGCACGGCGCGGCCATTGACCGCCCGTGCCCCCTTCGTCAGGGTCGCGCGATAGGTCTGCCCCGGCATGAGCGGCTGCAGTGGGACGAATTGGACGACGCGGTCCGAGCGCGAGCCGTTCAAATCCCACGCCCAGCGGCCGGAGAGGGGCGGATCGAGCGCGAGGTGTGACTCGACCGAGGCCGGTTGCATCGGCGTCGCGAAGGTCAGGCCGATCAGCATTTTGGCGGAGATCGTCGCGCCGCTCGCGGGCGTCGGCGTCGCGTCGATGCCGATGGTGCTGCCGCGCAGGATAATCAGGCCGGTCACGGCGGCCACACCGACGATCAGGCCGAGCGCGGCGAGCCAGAAGCGGCGCTCCGCCGCGCGGCGCGGGCGGGCGGCGGGGTGCGTCATCATGGATAGAGGTACGGCTGGCTCGGCTGCGGGATTGCCTGCAGGGCCGTCGCCGCGATGTACGGCGTCGCCTTACCGCCCACCGGGCCGGTCGCCAGCGTGCCCGACACCTGCACCCACGTATCGCGCGGTGGCGACGTATCCCAATGGACGGGCAGTGTCACGGCGTTGCCATCCGCGACGCAGCAGACGATCACGAAGCGCGCGACGGTCAGGTAGCCGGGGCCGAAGCCGCTGTCGCCCTGCGCGATGAAGCCGATCAGATTGACGGGCTTGCCGGAGAGCGCGCGGGCATCGGGGGTCTGCGCGATAGCGGCCGTCCAGTCGAGCAGCGTCCAGCGGTCGGAGTTGTCGCCGAGCTCGCCGAGCGTTTTGAGACGCCCGCTCGCGCTCGCGCCGCTCGTCGTGCCATTCGAGCGCGACGCAACCGCCGATGAGCCGAGGGGGTGCGCGGGGACGAGCAGGCCGAGCAGGAGCGGGATGGCGAGCATCGCGTAGCCGAGCGCCTCGATCCGCCCGGTCGCGTGGGCGTGGCCGTCATGGTCGTGGGAGTGGGCCGCGTCGCCACGCGCCGCCAGCCAGCGCAGGCCGGCGATGTAGCCGAGGACGATGAAACCGATCCCGGCGGCGAGGATGAGGCGGGTATAGACGCCGTTCACATAGAGCAGAATGCGGCCGGTGGCGACCTTGACGACCAGCATCGCACCGAGGCCGATCAGCAGCACCATCCGCAGGGTCGGCCCCCACTGGATGTGCCATTCCCGGTGGTCTCGCGGCGTCGGTTGCGCGTCGGGCATCGGGGTCATTCGCCGCATCGTATGGCCCTCCATCAGGCAATGTTCAGGTTGATGAAGATCGTCGCCAGCAGCACCAGTTGGGCGGCGAGCACGATCATCAGCGCGACGGCGCGCCCCTTGAAGACGATGAGGAACATGAGCGTGCTCTTGATATCGACCATTGGCCCGAAGACGAGGAAAGCGAGCAGCGCCCCGGTGGTGAAGGTGCTGGCGAAAGTGAGGACGAGGAAAGCGTCCACCGTGGAGCAGACAGAGAGCACCACGGCGAGGACGACCATCGTCAGCACGCTGCCGACCGGCGAGTGGCCGATAGAGAGAAGCGTCGAGCGCGGGATCAGCGATTGCAGGAGCGAGGCGAGAATCGCGCCGAAGACGAGGAATTTGCCCATCTCGAAGAACTCGATCGCGCTGTGCTCGCAGACGGCCCGCACCTTGGCCGCGAATGGTTCCCGCGCATGATCGTGTGCCGCGTGGGAGTGCGGGTGGGCGTGGGCGTCGTCACTATCCCCATGCATCGTCGCGCCCTGCGGCATGGGGTGATAGCCGAGCGCGGTCGGCGCGGGCTTGAGCAACGCCCGCCCATCGGGATGGAACGCGAAGACGACGCCGATGAGGACCGCGATGGCGAAGGTCAGCCCGGCTCGCCACGCGACCATCGACCAATCGCCCCCGAAGGCGGCATAGGTGCTCCAGATGACGATCGGGTTAATGACCGGCGAGGCCAGGAGGAAGGCGACACCGAGACCGACCGGCGCGCCCTTGTTGACGAGGCGGCGCGTGACCGGCACCACGCCGCACTCGCAGACGGGGAAGATGAGGCCGAGCAGGCTCCCGGCGACCGGCGCGGTGACGCGACCGTGCGGCAGCAGGCGCGCGACCGTTTCGTCGCGCACGAAGACCCCAATGACCCCGGAGACGAGCGCGCCGAGCAGGACGAAGGGCATCGCCTCGATAAAGATGCCGAGGAAGACGGTTGAGAAGGTCTGGATGCCCGGTCTGCCGCCGGTGGCGATCAGCGCGAGCGCCAGGATTGCGTCCACGGTGACGAGTGCGGCCATCACCGGGCGGTCGTCGCGCGTGCGTGGCGACCGGGCCGGGCGCGCGGCGGGCGTGATCGGTGCGGGCGGTGGAGCAATCGGCGCGGGGGGAGCAAAAGGTTGCACAAAGCCCTCACTTGAGAACGATGCTAGTGGCGCACGCACCGGCCTACACGAGAGACGCAGGAAAGGGACGCAACCACGCTCTCTACGCGACTGATGGCACAGGCCGAGCGCCGATGAAACCCGTATCGAACGACGATGGAGATTCATCAGCCCGCCGCCACCGGCACCCAGTCGCTACCGGCCCTCTCCGACATCCGTTCAGCCACACCGCCGACAGTATACCGTGCCGCCTCGGTCGCCGCACCGTTGCTCGCCCGCGCCGCGCACACGAAGGGGGCAGGTTGCCCTGCCCCCGTTGTCTGTCCTGTTGGTTGTCAGCGGCCGGTCGGGAGCGGCGCCGGGGCCGGGTCCGGTGGTCCCCCAAAGCTATTCGTGCTCGGTGCGGCGGGTATACTGCGCGGCTGCGGTGCGGGGGCGGGGGCGGGATCATTGGTGGTTGATACGTCACTCGCCTTCGTGGTACCCACCGCCGCTGCCTGATAGGTATATCCGTTCGGCATGGTCACCTGTTGAGTGTCGCTGGTGACGGCAACCGTCACGGCGCCGGCCGCGTGCGCGGGGGCGGCGACGGTGATGGTCGTGCCGCTCACGAGTGTCAGGTTCGTCGCGGCGATGCCGTCGAAGGTGACGGTATCGGTGGCATCGAAGCCCTTGCCGGTGAGCGTGACGGTGTTGCCGCCCGCGATCGGCCCGGTCTTGGGGGCGACGGAGACGAGACTGAGGCGAGCCGTCGGCGCGGGCGCGACATTCTGCAGCGTGAAGGTGACCGTCTGGCCCGCCTTGACCTTGACGAGTGTGACGTTCTGTTTGCCGTATGGCGCGGCCGTGCAGCTACCGCACGAGGTGATCGCGCCGGTGACCGGCACCGTCGCGTCCTTCTGGGCGGTGAGGCTCACTTTGTTCGCGCCGATCAATTGCGCCTTGACGCCCGATGTGTTGTACGCCATCCGGTTCGCCATCGTCTGGCCGACTTCATCCTCGGACGGGCTGAGGATGGGCAGGGTGAAGATTCTGTTGTACTTCGTGAACGTGGCGTCCAGGAGGTCGCCGAGCAGGGAGTGCGTGCCGTCATAGGCGCGCAGGTTGGGCTGGTGGAACATCAGGGGGTCGATGTCGCCGCGCAGGAGGTAGGTGAGGAGCATATTGCTTTCACGATCGAGGAGTTGCGCGTAGGTATCGGCATGGCCGTAGGCGCCGGCGGGGTAGAGGCAGTTGTCCTCCGCGAGCCATTGGTCCGGCTGCGAGACGTTGTAGTAGAGATTCGTCGGATGGCGCGGGACCATCAGGATGCCCGGCTGGTATTGATTATAGATACCCGCGTTCGGCGAGGGGTTGTTGTACCCCGGCTGAGACGTGTCGGTGATCGTGTACCGCACGCCGAAGTTGTACGCGGCCTGGAGCATGACGGCGTTGGTCAGCCCGGAGACATTGGGCGTCACCAGCGTCTTCTTCGAGTACCGCTGGAACTTCAAATTTCTCGCCACCGTGTCGTTCTGCTGGAGTTCGCTGGTGGTGGCGGCGGCGGTCATCGTGGTCATGTCTTCGTGGTCGTAGGTGTGGGTGATCCATTTGAAGTCCGCCTGATTCGCCTTCACCTGCTGCGTCAGGGTATCCGGCTGGTAGACGCCGGCGGGATTCCCCTCCGACGTGAGCCAGTCCGCCGATGTCCCGACCCCGTTGAAGGGCATTTCCAGTGCGAATCCGGGGGTCGTCGGCCGGGTCTGCGTCGTTCTCTGCCACTTGATCAGCGCTTGCAGGTCGTTGCCGCTGATACGGTAGGTCGTCCCCGTGTTCTCGACCGACGTGCCGCAGGCGAGCGCCGGCGTCCAGATGTCGTTCTCGTTGAAGAGGTCGTCAGGCTGCGCGAGCAAGGATGCGTGCCGGTCGCCGAGGAAGAGCCCATTCGTCACCCAGTTGATCAGCCCGTACGAGAGCGTCAGGTTGTGCAGCAGATTGGGGTTGCTGTCGAAGGTGAGGAAGAGACTCTCGCGCAGGAAATCCCCATTCGTGTCCTTGTACGTACGGATTGCGGCGAGCGCGTTGCCGGCGCTATCGGCGAGCAGCGGTTGGGTGTTGCTGTCCATCGGGGTCGCGAGATAGGTGTAGGCATACTGGATGGACACCGGCGTATCGGTGTTCGCGTAGGTGCCGAACATCGTCTTGCCGGCGGCGGTGAACGGCGCGACGACCGGCGTCGTGTCCGTATTCACGCCGTTCGGCGTCGAGGTCCAGTTAAAACCCTCGGCGGGCGTCGGGTAGGTATACCAACTGACTTGGCGGATGCCGTAGACCGTCTCGTAGTTGTAGAGCGTCGTCCACTCGGTGGCAGTCAGGGCGCTCTGCCACCCGCCGCCAGCCGGTGCATAGCCGAGATACGAATTGGTGAGGATCACGCCCTGATAGTAGGCGTGCGCGCTGTTGGCGGGATCGATCAGCATCGCGTTCGTCAGCCCGCCCGGTTTCTTCGCGGCCACATACGTCGTGTACGGGGTGCCGAGGTAATCAAGGGTCTGCTGGATGGCGGGCAAGTCCGCCTCATTGCCGTCCGCCGCGATGACGAGCACTTTGAGGTCCATCGCGATGTTCACCGCCTTCGCGGCGGTGAGCGATTCGCCCGTGGCGGTTTTGGTCACTTTGGTCGGGTTCGGCAGGCCCGATGGCGGCGCCGGGAGCGGCTTCGAGGGCTGGTCGGGCGGCGGCACGAGCGGGCCCAACCGGTTCGTGTGCTTCGTGTGCGTTGTGTCCGCCGAAATCGTCTGGGTCGCCTGCGACCCGAGACTCAAAAGCCCCCAGATGAGCAAGAGCCCCAAGAGCGCTTGCACGGTTCGTGATCGCCAACCTCGCACGTATTCCTCCCCATCGACCATCTATCCAAGAGCTACCATCTTCACAACACATCGAAAAAGCCGGTCACTCGATACGCTCCGCACTATGCGGCATGATTCTGTTGTGCCGCTGACAATCGGGAAGCCGCGCCGTGAAAGAGTCTTCATGTCCCGAGCGCCGGAAAAACAGAAACGAGTGGGGAGCGGGCGATACGCTGCTGATGCGGTGGACGAATCGCCGCGCGGGATGCGCGGAGTGATGCCGCGTCGGGGTTCGCTCCCTTCTGCATCGCCTGTCCATCGCAGCGGAAGGGTTTTCCTGGGGATAGCAGCCCCGATATGCGTAACTTTTGTCAGATACAGGCGCCGCTATCTGAGTATCGAGATAAAAAAGCGCTCAGACATAACATTAGTCTACAGAGCGGCGTTCAATGGAGTGGGGATACACGCATGGGTCGGCGCCGATCGACCCGCGTGGACGAAACCCGGCAGGATAGAGGGGATAACGCGTGCGATACGAGCGACATCGAGCAGCGAATCTTGTAACCGTTGAGGCGCCGGACGCGGTATGGCGGCGGGTTGGGGCGCGCATCGTCGCCTCGGCACAGGCGATGTGTACCGCCCCGCGTCGGCCCGCGTCCGGCGCCATCGAGGCGCTGCTTGGCGTCGCGATCGTCTCCGCCGCCGGGCTGCTGATCCCCGGTCACTGGGGCCTGCTGACGCTCTACCCGCACCCGCTCTGGATCGTCGTGCTCGGCATCGCGATCCGCTACGGCGCGCCCTCCGGATACGTCGTGGGTGGGCTGGCGGCGGTCAGCCAGTGTCTCGCCCTCTGGCTCCGCCCGGGGGCACGCTTCCAGCCGATCCCGTCGCACGCCTTAATCCAGCCGTTTCTCTTCGTCGTCGTCGGCATGGTGATCGGTCAGGCGGTGCGCACGCAGCGCGCGCGGCTGACCGAGACCGAGGCGAACTACCGCCAGGCGACCGAGGCGCTCCAGACGTTGGCGCGGGAGCATTCGACGACGCACGCGGTGAAAGCGGAGTTGGAGAAACAGATCGTCAGCCAGCCCGATTCCGTCGCGACCCTCTACGAGGTGGCGAAGAAGTTGGAGACTCTTCAGGCTGACGCCCTGTACCCGGCGATCCTCGGCCTGGTCCGGCGCTTCGTGGCGGCGGAGGCGTGTGGATACTATGAGGTAGCGGGCGCGCGGGTGCAACGGATCGAGTCACTGCCGCGTCTATCGACCGACCGCGCCGTCGCGCCGCACGCGCCGGACGGCCTGTTGGCGCAGGCAATCGGCGAGCGCCGCGTGGTCAGCGTGCGCGACCGCCTGTTGGCGCTCGGCCCGGAAGCGCTCGGGCACGAGCCGGCGCTCGTCGCCGGTCCACTCCTCGGCAGTTATGGCGCCGTGATCGGCGCCATCACGATCGAGCGGATGCCGTTTCTGAAGCTGACGCCGACGGCGATTCGCCTCTTCAGCCTGATCCTCGATTGGGGCTCCACGGCGCTCCAGAATGCGGCGCTCTATGCCGAGAGCCGCGCGGGCGCCATGATCGACGCCGAGACGGGCGCATACGAGGGCTCGCACATGCTCCGTCTCGTGCGTCAGGAAGCGCGGCGCAGCGACCGCTATCGCCTGCCGCTCGCCATCGTCGTGCTGCAAATCGACCGCTTCGCGGCCATCCCGCCCGCTTCGCGCGCCGCGTTGTCGCGGGCGGTTGTCGCCATCGCACGCCGCGACTTGCGCGCGGTCGACATCCTCGGCCACCATCCGGCGCCGGGCATGTTCGTCCTCGTCTTGCCGATGACCGACGCCCAGGCGGTGCAGGTGGTCGTCGCGCGCATCGACGACCACCTGCAGGACGCGCACCTGCGGCCCTACAGCGACCAGTGCCCGCTCGTGGTGAATTATGAATTTCTCACGAATGGCGCCAAGTATCGCGAGACGGGGCACATCATCCGCGATCTCTTCGCGGACGACGGCGAGACGGCGCGCGATGCGGTTGCCGCCCTACCCGCCCCGCACCCGATCGCCCGGCTGCGGCCGGAAGCGTTCGACGACCTCGAAGATCGTATGGCCGGGGATTGATGGAGATACACGCACGCGCCCACCTGCTCCCAACCTCCCGCCAGATTGGCGGCGCGGTGTTCACGCTCGGCGGTCTCGCCGCCGATGGCGCGGTGGGCCTCGCCATCCTGCGCGGCGGGGCGCCGTGGCTGCTGCTCGCGCACCTCCCCGCCGCGCTCGTCTGGGCGGAGGGTATCAGCCTCGCGGACGGCCGAAGTCTCCGCGACGCGATCACTCGTCGGGCGATGCATCGCGCCCTGCCAGACCCACCGTCGCTCAATGGGCGCACGCTCATGCTCGCACTGATCGGGCTGCTGCTCTTTCCGGGGTTTGGCACGCTCGGCTGCACCCTCGCCCTCGCCCTCTCCTCGCTGCGGGTGATGGCGCACCATCAGCGCGCGCTGCCTCCCACCGAGATCGAGGCGGCGCTGCCTGCGCTGCCGCCCGCGCGGGCGACGAATGCCGCGCTCGATCTCGCCATCGAGCCGCTGGTGGACATCCTGCGGGAGCCGGATCACGCGCTGCGGCATGCCGCGATCCGCTTGCTTGGGCGGCGATGCGACCGGGAGAGCGTCACATTGCTGCGCGGGTTGCTCGCCGATGCCGATCCCGATATTCGCAGCGAGGCATCGACGACACTCTACACCTTCGAGAATCAGTTGAATCGCGCCGTGGGCGACGCGCTCGACCGCGTATGGCGCGAGCCGGGTCTCGCTGATGCCCACGCCGCGCTCGCTGCCACCTACCGGCGCGTTGTCGACTGCGATCTGCTGGACGCGCCGAGCGCGCGGCTTTACCTCATGCGCGCCTGCGATGCCCTGCGGGAGGCGACGGCATTGGAGCCGGCGTGCGTGCCACACTGGGTCGCGCTCGCACATATCCACAATGACCTCGACGACACGGCCGCCGCGTCCGATGCCGTCGCGCGCGCGCTCAGCCTCGACCGGGACGACCGCGCGGCGCGTCTGCTGGCGATGGAACTCGCCTTCCGCGAGCAGCGCTGGGCCGATCTCGCCGTCTACTCGGCGACGGGTACGCGTGGTGCGCCGGACGCGCACGAATCCGAATCGTTCGATTGGTGGGCGGCGTCCGCCCCCGGCGTGGCGACGGCGAAAGCGGGGGCGGCATGACGGAATTCGCGGACATCTGCCTGCTCATCGAGGGCACCTATCCCTATGTCTCCGGGGGCGTGTCGAGCTGGATTCACGGGCTGATCAACAACTTGCCCGAGTTCACCTTCTCCCTCGTCCATCTCAGCTCCGCGCCGGTCGCCGATCGCATCGCACAGTACGTCCTGCCCGCGAATGTGATCGGCGTCCATGATCTCTACCTGCAGGATTTCGAGAATCTGCCGTCGGGGCCGTCGGGCCGCCGCTGCCCCGAGGCGTGGCACGCCGTCCGGGAATTGCACACCGCGCTGGGCGAGGGCCGCGTGTGCGACCACGCCGCTGTCTTCTCGCACCTCGCCGGGCAGGACGCGAAGGGGCTGGCGTCCGCCGATCTCTTCTTTAGCCGGGAGAGCTGGGACCTGCTCGTCGCGCGGTACGAGGAGAGCTGCCCGGAGGTGCCGTTCGTCGATTTCTTCTGGACCTTCCGCGCCACGCACGCGCCGCTCTTCCGGCTGCTCGAAGCGCCCTTGCCGCCCGCGCGCATCTACCACACGCCGAGCACCGGGTTCAGCGGCCTGCTCGGCGCGCTGGGCAAAATGCGCAGCGGCGCGCCTCTCCTCGTCACCGAGCACGGCATCTACACCCACGAGCGCGAGATCGAGATTGCCCACGCCGACTGGATACCGGAGCAGGTGCGGGCCGATCACCGGCTGGAGACCGAGCAGGACTTCTTTCGGACGTGGTGGAATGCGATGTTCCGCTTCATGACGCGTGTCTCGTACGACCTTGCCGATGAGGTCATCTCCATCACGCAGAGCAACCAGCGCTATCAGATGCAGGACGGCGCGGACCCGGCGAAGATGCGCGTCATCCCGAACGGCATCGATGTCGACCGTTTCCGCGCCGTCCGGCCCTCGCTGGCGCGGCAGTCGGCGGGCTTCTCGGTCGGATTCGTCGGGCGCGTTGTGCCGATCAAGGACGTCAAGACCTTCATCCGCGCCATCAACATCGTCAAAGAGACCATCCCGGAGGTCACCGCCGCCATCGTCGGGCCGACCGAGGAGGACGCTGGATACTTCGCGGAGTGCCAGCAACTCGTCGAATTGCTCGGGTTGGCGTCGGTCGTGCGGTTCACGGGGCGCGCCGATGTCCGCGACTACTACCGGCATCTCGATCTCGTTGTGCTGACCAGCCTGAGCGAGGCGCAGCCGCTCGTCATCCTTGAGGCGAGCGCTGCGGGCGTCCCGATTGTCACGACGGATGTCGGCGCGTGCCGCGAGTTGCTGCACGGCATCACGCCGGAGGATCAGGCAATCGGCCCGAGCGGCCTGCTCACCCATGTGGCGAGCCCGCAGGAGACGGCGGAGGCGATCATCCGCCTGTGGCGCGACGAATCCCTCCGGCTGCGGATGGCCGCTGCCGGGCAGGAGCGGGTGGGCACGTTCTACCAGCAAGAGGATTTATACACGACCTACCGGGAGATGTACCGGCGGTATCTCCGCCGCTCCTCCCGTCAGACACCAATGGGCGAGAGAAAGTGAAGCGTGCGCAGTCCGCTGGGAAAACCCGGTGGTAGCGGGCAGAGAGTCTGCCTCTCAGGCGTACGCTCCAAGGAAGGGCAGAGATGGCAGGCATCGGCTTCCGGCTGCATAAACTCGTCGAGGGCGACACCTACGCGCGCTCCGCCGCCGCTTATCTCTCCTCGGCGGTGATTACCTCGGGTCCGTGGCTCTCGTCGGTCATCTCGCTCGGGCTGCTCGGCAGCACGCGGATGGCCTTCCAAAACGGCGCGGACTTCTCGCTCCTGGTGGCGACGATCACCTACGCCTTCGGCGCGAGCCTGATCCTCACGAGCGGCATGCAGATGATCGTCACCCGCTATCTGGCCGACCGCCTCTATGTGGAGGACCGGGCGGCGCTCGGGCCGGCGTGCAACGGCGTGCTGCTGCTGCTCGTGCCGCTGCTCGTCATCACCGTGCCATTCCTGCTGCTCGCGCCCTTCGAGTGGCGCTACCGGCTGTTGACGGCGACGCTCTTCGTCACCCTCTCACTCACCTGGATGATCAGCACTTTCCTCTCCGCGACGCGCTACTACGCGAACATCGTCGTCATTTTCTTCACCGGGCACGCGCTCAGTCTCGGGGCCGCGCTCCTCTTCGGCACGCGGTATGGGCTGGTTGGCAGCCTCGCGGGGTACATCCTCGGCCAGGTGGTGAGCATGGTGCTGCTGGCGATGCATGTCTACCACGAGTTCGCACCCTCGGACCGGATCAATCTCGATTTCCTCGCGTATGGCAAGCGATACTGGGATTTACTGCTCTTCGGCCTGCTCTACGCGATGGGCATCTGGGCCGACAATGCGCTCTACTGGCGCGCGCCGGGGAGCATCGTCATCGGCGGCTTCTACCATGTTCATCCCGTCTACGACACGATGAAACTCTTGTCCTATCTCTCCACGATCATCGCCTCCGCCGTCTTCCTCGTCCATATCGAGACGCGCTTCTTCCGCCACTACAAGGCGTTCTACCGATTGGTGGACGAGAAAGGCACGCTCGCGCAGATCCGGCAGGCGAAGCAGGGGATGATCGACGCGGTCCGCTCCGGGCTGGCGAACATCTGCGGTTTGCAGATCGTCGTGGTCGGCACGCTGCTCTTGCTCGCGCCCGAAGTGATCGCCTTGGCGGGCTTCGCGCCGGATCGGGTGGCGTTGTTCCGCATCGACGTGCTGGCGGCGAGCAGCCAATTCCTGATGCTGATGACGCTCCTGCTCGTGCTCTATCTGGATGCGCGGCGCACCGCGCTGGGGATCGCCGCGCTCTTCGTCACCTGCAACCTCGTCGGCACGCAACTGACGATCATCTCCGGCCGCCACCTCGATGGCCTCGGCTATCTGGTCGCCGGGACGGTCGGCGCGGCTGCCGCGCTCATCTCCTTGCGGAACCGCCTGCATCGTCTGGAGTATCTGACCTTCATGCTGCAACCGATGGCGAGCAGCCAGTGACGGCGGCGGCCGTCCGGCAGCGGCTGATGATCCCCGCATACTTCCTCCCCGGCCCGCTCTGGACGGCGCTCGGCGCCGCTGCCGGTGCGGTCGGTATCGCCATCGCTAACCCGAACAGCGGGCCGGGCGATGCGCCGTCGTCGGCATATGCCGCGCAGGTCACCGAGGGCCGGGCGCGGGGATTCGCCGTCATCGGCTACGTCGACACCGATTATGCCGCCCGCCCGCTTGCCGACGTGCGCCGCGACATCGACCGCTACGCCGCCTGGTACGCCGTGGATGGTATCTTCCTCGATCAGGTGAGCGCGGACCGCGCCAGCCTGCCCTATTACGCCGAGGCTTCGGCAGTCATCAAGGCGGGCGACGCGACGGCGTTGGCCGTGCTCAACCCCGGCGCGGCCATCCCCGAATCGTTCATGGACGTGGCGGACATCGTCGTCACCTTCGAGGAGACGTACGATGCGTACACGAACGGCTATCGCGCGCCCCGCTGGATGCGCCGCTATCCGCCGGAGCGCTTCTGCCATCTCATCCACGCCGTGCCGACGCAGAAAGCGCTGCGGCGCACCCTCTCGTTGAGTAAGCGACGCCGCGCGGGATGGTGCTACGTGACGCCCGCCACTTTGCCGAACCCATGGGCCACGCTGCCACCCGCGCCCTTCTGGGCTGAGGAATTGGCCGCAATCGGCACATCCTGCCCCCGTGCGTAGCCCGCCTCCACCAGCGCCCCCAGTCCCGCACCGCTACAGCACGTCGTCCCAGGCGGTCGTTTCCCAGTTGTCGTTGGCGTCCGGGTCGGGCATCCAAGGGGGGAGGGCGAAAAGCAGCCGTTCCGCCGCGCCGTTGACGAAGGGTTCATAGAGGTGGCGCAGTTCGCGCAATGATGTGAGCATGGCGGCGCCATCCCGCACCTGGATACCATTTGCCGCGAGGATGTCGTGCATCTGCTCCACATCGGCGGCGGGCAGGCGGTCCACGGCGGGCTTACGCGGCGGTGTATTCAGATATTGGCAGATGTCGACGATCGCGTGGCGGGCCATGCCGAAGACGAGCCGCGCGGGGCCGACCGGCGCGTCCTCCACGCCGGCGAGCAGCAGCGCGGAGACATCGAGCATGGCGGTCAGCGCGGCCAGCCAGGATTGGTTGTCGTGCTGGCTGCGAAAGTAGGCGAGCTGCGGGTAGGAGAGATGGCTCTCCAACAGTTCCCCGCACCAGCGCTCCCACTCGATGAGCAGCGGGCGCAACGACGCGAAATCGTCGTACTCCCCGAGACGGCGCACCAGTTCGACCGCGCGCGGCGGCGACCCGGCCCGCGCGTCGAGCAGCGAGATCGGTACCTCGCGGCGCGAGAATGCCTGATACAAGATCGGCAGGTAGGTGATGACAAGGCCGAGGAAGCCGAAGCCGATGCCCGCCTCGATGACGGTGAAGGTGCGCGCCAGCGTCGTCTGCGGGACCACGTCGCCGAGGCCGAGCGTGAAGAAGGTCGTGCCGCTCATGTAGAGATCGGTGCCGAAACTGCGCGTGCCGTCCGCTACGACGACGTGCGAGCCGCCGCCCCACTGGATCACCGCGAAGCCGAGGATCAGCCCCGCAGCCCAGACGGCGAGCAGGAAGAGCAGCGAGAGCGGCCCGTAGAGGCTCAGGTAGGTCTGCCGTGGCAGACTGCTCCGCCGCGCGACGGACGACCACGCCTGCCAGGTGAAGCGGTAGAAGAGCACGGTGATACGGATGCGCCCGTTGACGCGCCGAGGCAGGATGATCGTCTCGAAGGCGTCCCACAGGACCGTTACGACGAGGAGCAAGCCAAGAGCGAAGCCAGCAATGCGCACGGGCGATTCCCTCCAAACACGCGGTCGAATCGTTGCGAAGAATAGCCGTGGAAGCACACTCGCCGGAGAACCGGTGCAACCCCGGAAGGCCGAACCCGCTCATTGATTCGTGTCGCCTTCTCATCACACCAGGAGAGGTAGTGACTATCGCGTTCCGGTTCATTGGTAGACGGCTCCCGTGCGACGGGGCTGTCGGCTCCTTCAGTATGGCGGTCCCATCCGCTCCATCAGACGGGAGAGTGCGCGATGGTCATGCTCGTCCATCGTCTCGTCGCGCGGCTCGCGCAGACGCGCCACCTTGAAGATGCCGAGGCGGCGCAACACCTCCTTCGCGCCGAGCAACGGGAATTGCTGCCGCCAGAACGAGAGCGGGGTAAAGTGGTCGAAGGCCGCGCGCGCCGCCGCGTCGTCCCCCGCGACGGAGCATTCGTACGCGCGGCAGAGGTCCGTGACGCCGATGCTACCGGGGATCGCCCCCTGCGCCCCGCGCGCGAGGTCGTCGAGGAGGTACGCCCCACCGGAGAGTATCTTCACCCCCGGTATCAGGCCCTTGAGCGCGGTGATCCGATGCCCCGTCTCTCTCGGCGCCTCCTCCTTGACGTAGCGGATGGCGCCGAATGCCCCGGCGAGGCGCGCGATTTGCTGGGGCGAGAGCGAGATCAGCGCATCCTGCACGATCACCGGGATCTCCACCGCGCGGGCGACGTTCCCGAAGTGATGGGCGAGGGCGGCGTCGGTGATGGCGCCGACAAGCGGCGGCGTGAGGAAGACCGCCCGCGCGCCGATCTCTTGCGCGTGCCGGCTGAGCGCGACGGATTCCGCAGTATTGGCCGCGGAGGCGCCGACGATCGTCGGGACACGGCCCCGGGCGTAGTGGATGGTGCGCTCGGCGAGCCACATCCGTTCGGCGGCGGGCATCGTGTGGCATTCGCTCGCGCCCCCGACCGCCGCGAGTCCGTGGGCCCCGGCGGCGATCAGGTGCTCGATGAGGCGCTCAAGGTCTTCCTCATCGATCCGGGATTCCTCGTCGAATGGCGTGTAGACGATGGGGAAGATGCCGCGCAGTTCCGTCGTTGCCGTCATTAAGGTCTCCTTCCCGCGCCGGCGTGGTCCGTGTGACGGCTCGCCCCCGGCTTTTTCGCCGGGCAGAACATACCCGCTTTCGTCCGCCGGTGTTTGCCGGGAGAATTGTGCCACTCCGCTGCGGTATCATGCACGCAATATCTCGTGCTGGCTACTGGCTACCGGCTACCAGGAGGAACGATGCGCCCCTTCACCCCCGATATTGCCGTTGATCTCCGCGTCCCGTCCGATGTGCAACTCGCGCCGGACGGCCGGATGGTTGCGTTCTGCGTCGCCCCCGTCGGCCATCGACAGACCGATCCGACGAGCGCGATTTACATCGCGCCGACCGATGGCAGCGCCGCCCCACGCGCCGTCACCGGCAATGAGCACAACAACGTCGCGCCGCGTTGGTCGCCGGACGGTGCGACGCTCGCCTTTCTCTCCGACCGCGTCAAGCGCGGCGAGGCGCAACTGCACCGCGTGGCGACCACCGGTGGCGAACCGGTGCGGCTGACGGAACTGCTCGGCGGTGTGGCCAACCCCGTCTGGCGCCCCGATGGTACGGCGATCGGCTTCACCGCCCGCCGCCGCGCCCTCGCGATGGAGGACGAGCCGAAGAGCGACGTTAAGGTGTGGAGCGAGCAATGGCGGCCACATGCGGTCGCGACCGTCCCGGCGTACGGCGGCGCGCCGCTCGTCTACGGCCCGGCGGCGGGGCACGTCTGGTCATTCGCCTTCTCGCCGGACGGCACGGAGCTGGTCGCCGCCGTCTCGCCTTCCGAAGACCTCGCGGCGGCGCACGGCAGCGTGCGCATCATCCGCTGGCGCGTCGATGGCGGCGCGGAGCGCGAACTGCTCGGCGGCCTCGGGATGGGCGTGAGCCAATTGCAATGGTCCGCCGACGGGGCGCGCATCCTCGTTGTTGCCGCGCAAGTGCCGGACCCGAGCCAGCATCGCGTCTTCATCATCGATGCAGAGGGCGCCACCCAGACCCTCGACGATGGCGAGACGACGCCGATCTGGGCGGGATTCCAGGGCGACGCGCTCGTTGTCAACCGCGTCATTGGGCAAGTTTCGCAACTGGAGCGGATAGCGTGCAGTGGGCAGCGGGCAACAGGGAGCCCACTCGGCGCACCGGGTAATGGCTGGATTGATTCAGTGTCCGTTGCGGGCGACACCGTTGCGTTCACCTGCGCCTTCGTGGATCGCGCGACGGAGGTCTACGCGGCGCAAGGCGACCAGCCCGCCCGCTGCTTGACCGATCTCAACCCGCACCTCGCGTCGGTCACGCTCGCGCCGATGGAGCAGATCAGTTGGCTGGCGTCGGACGGCCTCAGAATCGAGGGCTGGCTGCTTCTCCCGCCGGAGCGCCGGGGAAGCGGCCCGCTGCCACTGATCGTGCAGATTCATGGCGGGCCGGCGGGAGTTTCCAGCGCGCGCTCGGGGATGGGCGCGCACAACTGGGGGCAGGCGCTGGCGGCGCGCGGCTACGCGGTGCTGCTACCCAATCCGCGCGGCTCGACGGGGCGCGGCGCGGCCTTCACGCGCTCGAACCGCTACGACTTCGGCGGCGGGGACTATGAGGACATCATGGCGGGCGTCGATCATGTGATCGCCGAGGGCATCGCGGACCCCGACCGCCTCGGTGTCTGCGGCTGGTCGTACGGCGGATTCATGACGGCGTGGGTTGTCGGACACACCGATCGCTTCAAGGCGGCCGTCGCGGGGGCGCCGCCGACGAACTGGGTGAGCAAGATCGGCACGACCGACATCGGCCCGGCGAATGCCTGGAACATCGGTCTCGTCCATCAGGAGCCCGATCAGGTGTGGGAGCGCTCGCCAATCCGCTATGTCGGCAAGGTGACGACGCCCACGCTGCTCGTCGGCGGCGACGCGGACAAGCGCGTGCCGATCACGCAGGCGCAGGAGTTCCATTGGGGGCTCAAGGGCGCCGGGGTGGAGACGGAACTAATCATCTACCCGCGCCAGAAGCACGGCTTCCACGAGCGCGCGCACCAACTCGACCTCGCCCAGCGCGTCTGCGACTGGTTCGCCCGCTTCATCCCGGTGGGCGGAGAGGGCCGCGGTTAGAGCGCGGCGGCGGTGGCGGTGAGGCCGTTGCCGGCATCGGTGACCTGCCAGCCGCCCATCGCGCCGACATAGGCGTAATCCGCGTAGCCGTCCGTGCTGGCAACGCTGGCAATGTCGAACTTCGCGCCTGGCACATGGGCGCGCACCCAGGCGGTCAAGTCGCGGATCGTCTCGCGGGCATGGGCGAAATCGCCGGGGCCGTTGTCGTGCAGCGCGAGCGAGCGGCCCGCGCGGTTGATGACGATCAGGAAGCCGTGGCTGTCCAGCGTGCCGCCGCTCTGCTCGACGATGAACTGATGCTCCGGCGTGCCCCGGTAGCGGTCATTGTGCGCCGCGAAGTCGGCGGGCGCGAAGGTCAACGTCTCACCATCGCCGAAGAAATCGACGCGCGGCGCGAGATCGACGATACGCCGTACCATCTCGTCGTCATATTTGAGGTTGACGTAGACATCGTAGGACATCGTCCGCCGCTCCTCCGCGCCGTTGCTTGCCACCACCGACCCAGCCATCGCTCGGCGTTCCGCATGGTGACATAGTAAACGGTGCGTTGGCAGGTGAGCAAACCCGCCGCGCCTGCCCCGCTCACTGCTCATTGCTCATTGCTCATTGCTTGATTACTATGCACACGGGACGGGAAGAGATGGCGAGCATGGAAAGGTGAGCGATTGCAAGCGGGTGATATCGCGCCGGACATGACGGTTGCGATTGGCGATGAGCGGGTACGGCTGCGCGATTTCGTCGGCACGAAGCGGCTCGTGCTCTACTTTCTATCCGAAGGACAATACGCCTTCCTGCACGATCGAGGCGCGGGAATTCAACGACCTGCTCGATGACTTCACCGCCGCTGGGACGGCGGTGATCGGCGTGAGCACGGATAGCGCCGCCACCCACGCACGTTTCGCCCGCCGCGAGGGGCTGCGCTTCTCGCTCGCCACCGATGCGGACGGCACGCTGGCGGATGCCTTCGGCGCGGCGAACCGGCTCGTGCAGGGCATTCGCGCGAAACGCGTCACCTTCCTGATCGACACGGACGGTCGCATCGCCCGCGTCTGGGATCGCGTCAATCCGCACACGCACCCGCTCGATGTGCTGGACGCGGTGCGCGCCCTACCCCCCTGCCCCAGGGCGCCCGCGTCACACGGGAAGGGGAGCCGCACTATGCGCGCGGTATCCGCGAAGTAGCCCCGCTCAGCGCGGGGGGGGAAGCGGATTCGGTGTCCCGCCGCCAGGCGCCGGTGCCTCCCGCATCGGGGCGCGTGTTCGGCAGCGGGCTCGGGCCGGGCGGGCCGGATGGGGGCGGGGATCGGCTTCGGCGGCGGCAGGGGAGCGACCACCCCATAGGTATACGCCGCCGTCAGCGTTGCGCTCTGTCCGCCGCTCGTCACCACCACATCGACCGTGCCCGGATCGTGCGCAGGTGCCGTCAGGGTGATCGCGGTGGGCGTGACGTTGGTGACCGTCGCGGCGACAATACCGAAGGTCACGCTCGTCGTCCCGCCGAAGCCGACGCCGCGGATCGTTACCGTGCTGCCGCCGGTCGATGCGCCGGAGGTGGGCGAGAGGCTGGAGAGGGCGAGCGCATTCGCCTCGTATGCGCCGATGTCGCAGGCCGCGCCGACGGGCCGGATGCCCCCGCGCTGGTCGCGATTGCCCACTGGCGCACCGGCACAGACCGTGGCGTCGCCGGCATCAATGGCGGGGCTACCGGGGCCGAGCGCCATCGTCCGCGTCGGGCCGCCATTGTCCGTGAGCGGGCCGAGGAGCGGGTCCGCGAGGACATCAGACGTCGCCCCGCCGACGGTGAGGCCGCAGGTATTCGTCGGGGGCCGGCTGATTCGAGATTGTGCCCGTTATCGGTGATCGTACCCGCGCAGTTGCCGCCGGAGGAACTGTTCGCGATGATTGCGTTGGCAGCGCGTACGGTCGTGCCGCTGTTGTTCGCGCCGCCGCCCTGACCGGTGCCGGGGCTTCCCGGGCCACCGTTCATATTGCCCGTGCCCAACGCGCCGCCCGCCCCGCCCGTCGCGGTGTCGGCGGAGAGCGTGGCGTTGAGGAGGGTCAGGCGGTTACCGGCATTGTACGCCCCGCCGCCTTTCCCGACCCCGCCGCCGCCCCCGGTGCCGCCGAAGCTGCTGTTTCCTGGTCCGGGGGCGCCATTGCCGCCGTTGCCGCCATTGCCGCCGCTCGTGCTATTGGCGGTGAGGGTGCTATTAGCGATCTTCAGTTCGTTGAAGGCCCCCGCGTTGCTATTGGCTGCCGCGCCGCCGCTGCCGCTGCCGCCGTTGCCGCCACGCCCGCCATTGAGCCCATTGAACCGGCCATCACCGGTGAAACCATCGCCGCCACGCCCGCCGATGCTGCGATTGGTCACGAACGTCGTCGTGAGGATGGTCACCGTCTGCGGGCCGGTATGCACCAGCGCGCCCCCGGTCGCGGATCCGCCGCTGCCGCCGTCGCCCGTCGGCAACGTGGCGAAGTAGCTGAAGCCGCCCGCGCCGCCCGCGCCGCCCGCCGCGCTGTTGCCGGAGAAGTCGCTGTCGATCAGCGGGATCGTGAATGTACCGGCATTGGCGATCGCACCCCCCGTTCCGGCGCCACCGGTTCCACCCGTGCCACCGAGGCCGCCATCGCTATTCGCTCCGGCACCGCCGGCGCCGCCCGTGCCGCCCGTCGCACCGTTCGTGGCGAATGTATTTGCGCTGGCGGCGAGCGTGCCGGAATTGGTGATCGCGCCGCCGGAAGCGGCCCCGCCCCGCCCCGCCCGTCCCACCGCCCCCGCAAGGTGCGGAAGAGACGCCGCTGGAGACAGTTCCTCCGCCACCGTTCCCAGCCGCGCCGCCGCTCGCCGTGTTGCCGGTAAATCTGCTGCCGCTGACGGTGAGCGTACCAAAATTGGCGATACCGCCGCCGATGCCCGCGCCGCCTGTGCCTCCCACACCGCCGTTGCCGCCGATGGTGCCGCGTCGGCGCCACCGCGCCCCGCCCGCCCCGCCGTCGCCGCCCGTCGCGCGGTTGTTCGCGAACGTCGTGCCCGTTACTGTCAGGGTGTCTACGTTCACGATTGCTCCGCCGTTGGCGTCGGCCTCCCGGGACTGCCGGATCCGCCGGGTTGCTTCGAGTTCGGTGCGCCATCGTTACCCACGCTACCGACGCCATCATGCACGACTCGTATTGCCGATACGAAGGCGCTGTTTGTTATTGTCGCCGTCCCGCTATTGTGCGCGAGTCCGCCGCCGGAACCGGTGGTGCCGCAACAACTGCTTCCTACCTGCCTGGTTGTTGCTCACGGTGACGCCATTGAGCGTCAGTATCCCGTCGTTGACGATCCCGCCGCCGGTCAGTCGCGACATTGTTGGACGATCGTGCTGCGGTTAATGGTCAGCGTGCCGGTATTGGCGATGCCGCCGCCATCGTGCGCGAAGTTGCCGCCGGTGACGACGCTATCCGTCAGCGTCAGCGTGCCCGCGTTGGAGATCAGGCCGCCCGGCGTGCCGATGCTGGCGCCGTTTTGGAATGTCAGGCCGCTGACCGTCGCGTTCGCCAAACTATTGACCGTCAGCGCGCGGAAACGCACGATGCTGGATGGCTGCCCCTGCACGGCGATGACACTCGCCCCCGGCCCGGTGATCGTGACATTCTTCGTCAGCACCAAGGCCGCCCCCGGTCTGACGAGTTGAATGGTACCGGTCAGCCCAGATTGAAAGGTGATCGTGTCATTGTCCGCAGCGGCGGCGATGACCGAACGGAGCGTACCGCTCGTGCCGTCATCCGCCAGGTTCGTGACCGTGCGTGTCGTTGCACGCACCGTTATCGCGGAAAGCGTGGGTGTGAAGAGCGCGATGAGCAGCACGGCGAGTGCGAGGCGCGTACGCCCGGTGTGGCGCGCACCATGTCTTCATCCCTGGTGTCCCTCCATGATTGCGCGAGCATTTCGCTCGTCCTTTTGCTGGCGACGCACGCACAAGTATCGCGGTGGTTGGCACGGTGCCGTCAAATGGGAGATGGTCACTCCGCGCCGATGACCGGATGGAGCGGAACTGCTCAGTTGCTCGGTGATCGCGCGTGCGGCAGCGATGACGCGTTCTGCGTGCTGCCGCTCGTCCTCCGGGCGGAACCGCTGCTCGGGCTGCGTCATGCCGACCGAGCCGATGACGCGGCCGGCGGGGCCGAAGATCGGCGCGCCGACTCCCACCGCACCCGGCGTCCGCTCGCCGCGTGTGAGCGCATAGCCCTGCGTGCGCATCCGTGCGAGGATCTGCTCCAAAGCTGCCCGATCGGTCGTCGTGCGCGAGGTGATCGTCGGCAGCGGGCGCGCGAGGATGGCGTGCTGCTCGGCCTCCGGGAGGAAGGCGAGGATGGCGAGGCCGGTCGCACCCGCCGTGACGGGGAGCCATTCGGCGATCTGGCGGGCCTGCCGGATCGGGTGCGGCGAGTCGACCGTCGCCGCGAGCATCATCTCCTGGCGCGACGGGTCGTAGAGCGCGAAGCAGCGCGGTCTCCCCGGTCACATCGACGAGCGCCTTCGGAGCGACGGCAGGGCAATCGCGCGGACGGGCGTATGGTCCGCCGCCTTCCATGCCAGGCGCAGGAAGCCGAGCCCGAGGCGGTAGCGGCCCGTCTCCGGCTCTTGCTGCACGAGCCCGCCCGCCTGGAGATGCGCGAGCACGCGATGGAGGGTGCTCGGATGCATCGCGACCCCGGCGGCGATCTCCCGCAGCCCCCACGATGTCTCCCGCCGCATCGACCATCCAGAGCAGGATCGCGAATGCCCGCGCGACCGGGTCGCGCGCCTCGCGCTGCTCGGACTTCCTTCGCTCGGCTGGCTGGTTCCAATCGTCGCTCCTGCCGATGTCATCGCACAGACCGCTGCCATGCCGCTGCTTGACAATGCCGGGACGAGTATATCATGTCTATAAAGAAATTAGCATTTCCTTATAAGGAACGCACATATGAGGATGCGTCGTACCCTCTAGAGGCGGATGCGCGTGCAACTGATCTGGCCTCGTTCCCGCGGGCGTGAGCTTGCGGTACAATGCGGAGAACTGGTTGTCATGCGGCTGCCTGCTGCGGTTTCAGCCGTTTTCGTCGTTTGGCGCAGTCGTTTCTGCGCGCAGGTACTGCTGTTCCACGAACGGCGGGGAGGAAACCGTGGATCGCCCTGTGTACCCGAACATCGACTCGACCCCGGAGATGGTCACCCGCGTCTACGCGCGGATGGCGGCGAACATGCCGATCATCCGTCAGCGGCTCGGCCGGCCGCTGACGCTGATGGAGAAGATCGTCCTCACGCACCTCGATGATCCCGCCGGGCAGGAATTGAAGCCGGGCGAGAGCTATCTGATGGTGCGGCCCGACCGCGTCGCCTTGCAGGACGCGACGGCGCAGATGGCCCTCTTGCAGTTCGCGCAGGCGAACATCCCGCACGTCGCCGTGCCCTCCACCGTCCACTGCGACCATCTGATCCGCGCGCACATCGGCGCGGACCCGGACTTGGCGGGCGCGACCTCCGAGAACCGCGAGGTCTACGACTTCCTCTCGTCCGTCTCGCAGAAGTACGGCCTCGGCTTCTGGAAGCCGGGCAGCGGCATCATCCATCAGGTCGTGCTGGAGAACTACGCCTTCCCCGGCGGCATGATGATCGGCACGGACTCGCACACGCCGAACGCGGGCGGCCTCGGCATGATCGCCTCGGGCGTCGGCGGCGCGGACGCGGTGGACGTGATGAGCGGCTTCCCGTGGGAAGTGAAGTACCCGACGAAGATCGGCGTCAAACTGACCGGCGCCTTGAATGGCTGGACCGCGCCGAAGGATGTCATCCTCAAGCTGTGCAGCATCCTCACCGTCAAGGGCGGCACGAACGCGATCGTCGAGTTCTTCGGCGAGGGGTGCGCGACGATCTCCTGCACCGGCAAGGCGACGATCTGCAACATGGGCGCGGAGCACGGCGCGACGACCTCGGTCTTCCCCTTCGATGAGCGGATGGACCTCTATCTGCGCGGCACCGGGCGCGCCGCCCTCGCCGATCTCGCCAAGGCGAACGCGCGACATGCTCGTCGCCGACCCGGAGGTCGAGGCGGAGCCGGAGAAGTACTTCGACCGCGTGGTCGAGATCGACCTGACGACCCTGGAGCCGATGATCGTCGGGCCGCACACGCCCGACCTCGCCCGCTCGCTCTCCGAGATCGCCGCAGCGGTCGAGTCGGAGGGCTACCCGGATCGCCTCTCCGCCGCACTGGTCGGCTCCTGCACGAACTCCTCGTACGAGGACATCTCGCGCTCCGCCGCCGTCGCGCAGCAGGCGATCGACCACGGCGCGAAGATGCAGACGAACTTCATGATTACCCCCGGCTCCGAGCAGGTGCGCGCCACCCTCGCGCGGGACGGGCAACTCGACACCCTGCGAGCAGATCGGCGGCAAGGTGCTCGCCAATGCCTGCGGCCCCTGCATCGGCCAGTGGCAGCGGGACGACCTCGCCACCCTGCCGCTCGTCACCGGCGCCTGCCGCGAACACCGACGCAGCCGAAGGCGCGCAACTCGATCATCAACTCCTTCAACCGCAACTTCCCGCGCCGCAACGACGGCAACCCGGACACCTTCTCCTTCATCGCCAGCCCGGAGATCGTCATCGCCTACGGCCTCGCCGGTCGCCTCTCCTTCAACCCGCTGACGGACACCACTGGAAGCGCCGGACGGCACCAGGTGGATGCTCGAACCGCCCGCCGCCGCGCCCGACCTGCCCGCCGAGGGGTTCGTGACCGACACGACGGGCTTCGTCGCCGCCCGCCGACGATGGCGGCGACGATCGAGATCAAGGTGGACCCGAACAGCAAGCGGCTGCAACTGCTCACGCCCTTCCCGGCGTGGGACGGGCAGGACTACCTGAACGCCCCCGTGCTGCTCAAGGTGAAGGGGAAATGCACGACGGACCACATCTCGCCCGCCGGGCCGTGGCTCCGCTTCCGGGGCCACATCGACCACATCAGCGACAATATGTTCATCGGCGCGATCAACGCCTACACCGGCGAGGCGGGCACGACCCGCAACGACCTGACCGGCGAAGAGAATGTGCCCGATGCCGCAGGTCGCCCGCGCCTACAAGGAGGCGGGGATGCCGTGGGTCGTCGTCGGCGACGAGAACTACGGCGAGGGCATCAGCCGCGAGCACGCCGCGATGGAGCCGCGCTACCTCGGCGCGGCGGCGATCATCGTCAAGTCCTTCGCGCGCATCCACGAGTCGAACCTCAAAAAGCAGGGCGTCCTGCCGCTCGACCTTCGCGGACCCGAGCGACTACGACAAGATCCGCGAGGATGACCGCATCGACCTCTCCGAGATCGGCGACCTCGCCCCGAACGCGCCGGTGATGATGCGCGTGCGGCACAGCGACGGCATCGAGCGACTTCGCCGAGCTGCGCCACACGATGAACGAGGAGCAGATCGGCTGGTTCAAGGCCGGCTCCGCCCTCAACCTGCTGGCGCAGAAGACGAAGAAGTGACGAGTAGTCGGCAGCCAGTAGCCAGTAGCCAGTAGCCAGTACGGAGAGGGCGCCCAGCGGGCGCCCTCTCCGCGTTTGGGCGGCGGGTGCAAGGGCGTTATTACCTCGCTCCATGACTTGCGCCGCACTGTTTCTAGAACGCGCGTTCTGGTATAGTGCGCACATTATGGGACCTTGGGACCTGATTGCGCAACCGTCTGACCTCTGTATCGGCATCGACTTGGCGGGCGTGGAGCACCGCGAGACGGGGATTGCCGTGCTCTCCGGCGGCTGGCTGGCACTGCTGACCTCGGCGGGGAGCGACGAGGAAATCCTCTCGCTCGTCGGGCGCTGTGGCCCCGGCGATCTGCTGACGGTCGCGATCAACGCCCCGCTGACCCGGCCGCGCGGCCGTTGCTGCCTCGATGACGATTGCGCCTGCCGCTCTGATCCGGGGACGCGCAGCAGGCAATTGGAGCGCGATTTGCTCCACATGGGCGTGCCGATTCTCGCGACGGCGCTGATCAAGGTGCTGGCCCGGCGGGGGTATCGACTCGCGAGCGCCTGCCGTTGCGCGGGCACGGAGCCGCTGGAAGTGTATCCTTATGCGACGCTGCGGCTGCTCGGCCTGCCGACGAAGGGGAAGCGCACGAAGGCCGGGAGACGGATCATCCACGACGCGCTGCAACGGCTAGTCCCCGGCCTCGATCACCCCGACGCCTCCGAGCATCAACTCGATGCAGTTGTGTGCGCGTATACCGCGCACCTCTGGAAGCAACAGCAGACGCGTACCGTCGGCGTCGCGGATGAGGGTTTGATGGTCATTCCCGATGCCCCGCGATGCGAGGTGCGCTACGCCGAAAGGTGTGCGAGGAAAGCGGCGGGCGAGAAGACGGGCAGCGTCGCGCCCGCATAATCGGTAAGGTTGCGGGTGACGATGGCGTCCAACCCGCTGGCGGTCGCGCTCGCATGTTGCACGGCGTCCTCGTAATCCGAAAACGGCAGCGTCTCCGCCGCGCGCAATATCGCACGATCGATGACGCAAACCTGTACTGCAGTGAGCAGATCGGTCACGGATTGACGGACGGCCGCCGCGCCGAGGTTCTTGCGACCGATATAGAAGAGATTTATGGCTGTGATGCCAGAGACGAATGCCTCGAACCGCCCATCGGCATTCGCTCCCCATACGCTGATTGCGTCGTGTACAAATGGTCTACGAAAGAGGAAGAGATCAAGGACGACATCGCTGTCGAGGAGTGCCTTCACTGATGCTTCCATATGAGATAATCGGTAATCTCTTCCCGGACTCCCTCTTTCGTCATGGGAACATAGGCGGTCGTACGGAGCGCGCCCAAGATACTGTGAAGCGAGGAATCGGGTGGTACATCCTTGAGTATGCGTGCCCGATCTTCCTCCCATGTCTCGTGTAGGTCCACTCCATCGCGGACATCGCTATCCGCCGGGGCGTCCGGTTCAAATGAGTCAGTTACTAACTGCTTTACATCTTGAATTAGTCTCAGACGTTGGAACGGGGGCAGTCGGCGGACTTCGTTGAGCAATTCTTCGTAGGTCATCGCGCCGTCTCTTTCGCTCGTGCCGCAAGGCAATCACCATCGGATCCATTGTACGCCAGCGCGCAATATCATAGCTTGTGGACGCTTTCAAGGCATCACGGGCCACCCCGACTACCTGACCGATAGAGGCAATCCGCAGGCGTTTGGGGCGATCAGACAGCAAATGATGGGAGAGATGCAGGCAACGAGCGCGGCGGTGGAAGGATCGAAGCTCGCCCTGCCCGGCATGGTGGTCGAGGTGGCGGTGATGGCGGTCCGCTCGGAGCAGTAGGGGACATTCATCGTTCGATGCTCAATGAACGGAGCAACTGAACCTGACATGACCAAGTCGGCAATGCTCAGCAGAAGGGCGCACGAAACCTGAGCGCACCGCGCAGTCGCCAGAGAATGCTGAGCGGCGGGATGACGATGGATGTGGCCGCCATCTCCGCGATGTGCCGTGGAGCGCGCGAGGTGCCGTGCAGCCGCCGGGCGCAGAACCGACCGGTAAGGATGAGCCAGAGGCCGCAGCCGGCCTGCGTCAACCGCTCGCTCCCGCGCAGGATGCCGATTGCTGCGGCGAGCAATCCTCCGACGACACCGTAATAATGGAGTGGAGGCAGGCGCTGAATTCGCTCCCGATAGAGCGCCGGGTGCTTCTTATAGAGCAAGGCATTGTACATGCTCTTGCGCTGCTGCCGGATGCTGATCCCCCAATGGGCGGGCCGCACGGGGTGGACGACGACCGCATCCGGTGCGCGCGCGACAAGATAGCCGCGTTCGAGGACTGCCTCCGACAAATCACGCCCGATGCCGTGCTCGCCGCGGTGTATGACCTCTTCGATGAAGCGGGTGTATCGCGGGTGCTCTCGGTGGCCGACGTATCGGCGGTCGCTGAATAAAGGGAGAGGTATGGACGAGACCCGCGTGGGAATGGCGATCCAGCGAATGAACTGGGGGTGCGGCGAACAGCCGCCACCCGGTTGGATCAATGTCGATAAGGTGGAGGGGCCGGGCATCGCGATCAGTGGCGACATCCGCGACGGCCTGCCGCTGCCGGAGGGCAGCATCGACTACATCGTCAGCATCCACGCCGTGCAGGATCTGCCGTACCTCACTGTCGTACCGGCGCTGCGGGAGTTCCGGCGCGTCCTCAAGCCGGGCGGCATCCTCCGCCTCGGGCTGCCGGACCTTGACCGCGCCATCGCCGCCTACCAGCGCAACGACCCCGATTACTTCTACATCCCGGACCACGAGTCCGCGACGCTCGCCGGCAAGTTGATCATTCAGATGACCTGGTATGGCTGGTCTCGCATCATGTTCACGTATGCATTCGCCGAGGAGCAACTGCGCAAGGCGGGCTTCGACACAATCGCGGAATGCGCCTATCGCGCGACGCGCGGCCCGCACCCGGAGATCATCGCGCTCGACAATCGCGAGCGGGAGTCGTTCTTCGTCGAGGCGGTGAAAGGCGATGGATGAGCGGCGCGCCGGCGTGATCGGATTGGCGGCGGCGCAGCCCGTGCTGGTCGTCTCGCCGCACCTCGATGACGCGGTCTTCGGCTGCGGCCAGCTCCTGGCGGCGCGGCCGGGCTCGGCGGTCGTTACCATCTTCGCGGGCGCGCCGCCGACGTATGACACCGTGACCGACTGGGACGCGCTGGCGGGGTTCCGGCCGGGTGACGATGTGATGGCGGCGCGCAGGGAGGAGGACGCCCGCGCCCTCGCCATCCTCGATGCCCGCCCGATCTGGCTGGACTTCTGCGACAGTCAGTACCATCGCAGCCCCAGCGCGCCGGAAATCGCCCGCGCGCTCGACCAGGCGATCGGCGAGCGCGGCTTGCGGGCGGTCTTCATCCCGCTCGGCCTCTTCCACAGCGATCACCATCTGGCGCACGCCGCCGCGCTCGACGTGCTGCGCCGGCGCCCCGATCTCGCATGGTTCGCGTACGAGGAGGCGATGTACCGCAAAATCCCGAATATCGTCGCGGAGCGCATCGTCGCGCTGCACGGGGAGGGGATCGCGCCCACGCCCGCCGGAATCTCCTCCGCGTGCGGATATGAGGCCAAAGAGCGCGCCATCGCCTGCTACGCATCCCAACTGCGCGCGCTCGTCGCACCGAAGAAGCCGGGGCATGAGGACGCGCTCGGCACGGAACGCTACTGGTCGCTCGTGCCGTGCGGCCAAGCCAGGCGAGGAGCGGCGAATGCAGCGTGATGTGTTGGGACGCGGCGACCCGCGCATCGGCGTCGTTGTGCTGACGTACAACCGCGTCGATGAGGTGACGCGGACGGTGGAACAGATGCTGGCGCTGCCGGAGCGCCCGCCGATTGTCGTCGTGGATAACGGTTCGGCAGACGGCACGGCGGACACCCTTCAGCGGCGCTTCCCGGCCGTGGAGGTCATTCACCTGCCCGAGAATATCGGCGCGGCGGCGCGCAATATCGGCGTGCAGCGGTGCGGGCGGCCCTATGTCGTGCTCTGCGACGACGATACGTGGTGGGAGCCGGGCTCGCTGCGCCATGCCGCCGACCTGCTCGACGCGCATCCGTCGGTCGCGGTCGTCACCGGCAAAGTACTCATCGGGGAGAGCGAGCGCGTGGATCCGACCTGCCTGCTCATGGCGGGGAGCCCGTTACCGCAGCCCCCCGGCCTCGGCGCATCGGCGATCCTCGGCTTCCTGGCGGGGGCGTCGATGGTCCGGCGGCAGGCGTTCCTCGCTGCGGGCGGCTTCGAGCCGCGCCTCGTGCTGGGCGGAGAGGAGGAGTTGCTCGCCCTCGACCTCGCGCGGGCGGGCTGGACACTCGCGTATCTCGCCGATGCGGTCGTCCATCATCACCCATCGCCCCGCCGCGATGCGGAGTCGCGCCGCTGGCTGCTCGCGCGCAACGGCCTCTGGGTCGCGTGGCTCCGGCGGCCGATCCGCACTGCGCTGGCGAAGACCGCGGCAATGGTGCGGCGCGGCATGTATGACCGGGATGCGCGAAAGGGCCTCGTTGCGGCGCTCTGCGGCCTGCCCTGGATTGCGCATCAGCGGCGGGTGGTTCCCGAGGAGGTTGAGCATCATCTCCGCCTGCTGGAGCTACGCAGGGCGGGGAGTCGCCCGCCGCTGGCGCGCTTGGGGTCATGAAGCGATCGCGAGCGACGGAAACAGGAGTCGATGGCGCATGATTCGCGCGGGGCGCGAGAAAGGAACGACCGATGGAACTGCCAACCTTTGTCCAGATCGAGCCGGTCGGGCAATGCAATCTGCGATGCAAGATGTGCGCGATCCAGTTCCGCGAGGACGGGCCGCCCCACGGGCCGCTCGCCTTCATGGATTTCACGAAGTTCACCGCCCTGGTGGATCAGTTCCCCGCGCTCGAAGAGTTGCAGCTGCAAGGGCTGGGCGAGCCGATGATGCACCCGAAGTTCTTCGACATGGTCGCGTACGCCGCGGAGCGCGGCGTGAAGGTGAGCACGAACACGAACCTTACCCTCCTCAACCCCCGCAGGGCCGAGCGTTGCGTCACGAGCGGGCTGGATACGCTGCACTTTTCCATCGACGGGGCGACTGCGGAGATGTACGAGGGCATCCGGGTCTACGCGAAGTACGAGCGCGTCATCGCCAATCTGGCGCTGCTCCAGGAGACCAAGGCGCGGCTGGGCAGTGCGTATCCCCACCTGCGGATGGTCACGGTGCTGATGCGCCGCAACCTGCACGAACTCCCCGATCTCGTGCGGCTCGCGCACCGGTACGGCGTCAACACGATGTTCGTCCAGCACCTCTGCCATGACTTCGGCGAATCCAGTCTCCCGGAACGCTACCAGCCGATGCGCGAATTCGTGGACGAAGAGACGGTCGTCGGAGAGGACCCGGCGCGTGTGGACCACTACTTCGCCGCGGCGCGTCAGGCGGCAACGGATCTCGGCGTCGACCTGCGGCTGCCGAACCTGAATCCGCGCCTCCACCCGCCGGGCACACCGGGGCGCACGCGGTGCGGGTGGCCGTGGAGCGGCGCGTACCTCAGTTATCAGGGGCTGGCGATGCCGTGCTGCATGGTATCGACGCCCGATCGCGCCAACTTCGGCAACATGGCGGAGATCGGCGTCGATCAGGTCTGGAACAGCGACGAGTATCAGGCCTTCCGTGACCGCCTGGACTCGGACGACCCGCCCGATATTTGCCGATCCTGCGCGGTCTATCGCGGCGTCTTCTGAGATGAGATGAGCGGTATGAGGGGGCGAGGGTGATGAGTGGGGCGACTATCCCGTCGCGCCGATCCACCCCATGCCCCGCCTCCCCTCACAGCGGCTCCCCAACGGTTGCAGCAACTCAATGACATTGCCGTCGGGGTCGGTGCGGAAGGCGATGCGCATGGCAGGCGTGGCAGGCGGATAATCCTCGGGGAGGATGTGGAAGGGTACGACCCGGGCGGCGAGGGCGGCGCGCGCCTCTTCCAGTGCGTCCGCCCCACGGGCGTCGAGGATCAAGGTCCAGCCATCGTCCGCGAACGGGTCGGCGAGCGCGGGGCCGAGGCCGCGCGAGGCGCCGGTAAATTAGTGCGGCAGGTTGCATACGGAACTCCTTTGCATCAAACGGCGGAGCGCCGGTAATGCTCCATGCATCGAGTATGCACCGCCGGGCACGACGGAACATCGGTCGAGCCGCCAGATAGCGAAGGGAAATAGCGACAAGGACGCCGGTCGGAAACGACAGGCGTCCCGGATTGACGTGGACACGACGAAGGTGAGCGAAGAGATCCGATCGCCCGTGTGGGCCGACGGCCGGCTTCAATGTGGCGGCTAGCGTAGATGCCGAAGCTCAATACCCGTTGGATTCGCGTGAAGTGCGATAGCGAGCGGGACAATTCATTCCTTCCATACCCCATGTGTCCGCCAAGTCGGGGCAACTCCCGCCGCGCGCTTGCGCCGCTACAACGGCCACCCGAAGGGAGCCCTCGTCCTCCTCGATATCCCGCTCGCCGAGCATACCTACGACCTGGAATCCGTTCATTCAAGGGTTGCCATCTCCGGGAGGTGTGCTATCCTCGCACGCAGGCGTAGGGAGACGCTTCTACGTCGGTGGGGAAGACGGGGGACGGTCGGGATGGCCGGAGTCAATCAATATCAGCGACGCTGGTCCACGCATCATCAGTATCGTCGCTCCCGGACCAAAGCCTTCGGGCGCGCCATTCCTTTCGTGATCGCCGCCACGGCGCTCGCGGTGACGCTCTATGTCTTCGGCGTCGTCGGGCCCGATACGCGCCAGCGGGCACCGGCCCCGACGCTCGCCGCGACGCTCATCCCGCCGCCCGCTGCCCTTGCCGTCCCGACAACGATGGGGGCGGTCGAACCGTTCGGCGCGCTCCCGCCGATCACACCGTTCACGAACGATACGCCGCCTCCCGCGCTCACCTATCGACTCTCCGGCCCGTTGACCGGTGGCGCACCCCGCGCCGATGTCTTCCGCGTCGCCTGGGGCGCGCCGACCGCCGCGCAGGTGGACGAACTGGCGCGCAAACTGGAGATCACCGGGCCGGTGCGTCAGCAGATGGCGGGGGTCTACACTGCGGATGGTAACGGCACGCTCTCCGTGGATGCCAAGGCGACCGTCTATGTGCCGCCGGCGGCCGCCGCGACGACGAATGGGCTCCCCGACGATCGCACCGCCATCAGCAGCGCGCGTACCTGGCTCGCCACGCGGAATTTGCTCCCGCCGGATGTCGGCCCCGCCGATGTGCGGCGCAACGGCGATACGCTGGATGTGATCTTCCATCCGAAGACCTTGCCGCTCATCCTCTCCGACCGACCGGGCCTCCGCGTCCGCATCGGCCTCGGCAACGTCGTGCAGGAAGTCGATCGCGCCTGGCCGACCGAGTTGATGCCGGGCGCGTATGACCTCATCCCGCTCGATGAGGCGTGGCAGCAGGCGCAGCAGCGCGGCATGGTGAAAATCACCCCGCCCGCAGGCGTCGCGGTACCGCCCAACGCCGCAGCGCTGGTCAACGACGTCTCGCTCGCCTACGCCGTCGGTAGCGACGCGAGCGGCAAAGATTTTCTCCAGCCTGTCTATCTCTTCAGCGGCACCGTCGCCATCCCCGGCCAGTCCGCCGGCGCCGACGTGCGCATCGCCGTTCCCGCCGTCCGCAATGTGCGGCAACCCACCGGGTGATCGGGTCTCATCGGAGAGGCGTTAGGATGCGGCGAAGAATTGCGTGATAGCGCGGACGACCTCATCCGCGTGGGTCATCGTCGGTACATGACTTTCGCCCTCGATGGCGACGAGTGTGCTCCCCGGAATGCGCGCGGCCAGTTCCTCTGAGAATGCGAACGGAACGATACGATCCCGCACGCTGTGAATAAGCAGCGTCGGTACGCGCACCTCGCCCAGACGCTCCGTGATGTCGAATCCCTCTCCCGATTCGATTAACCGCGCCGCGGCCGCCGGCCCTGAACGCCGGAGGATATCGCGCCCCCAGCGGCGGATGTGCGCGTATTCCGCGCCGGGCGTGCATCGCTCCATAAAGCCGTCGATCGCCGCATCGAAGTCGCTGCGCAGCAGTTCGACGAACGGATCATTTCCCTTGTTCCGATAGCCGCCATAGTTGCCGTCCACGAGGACGAGGCCATCGAACCGATCGGGCCGTTCCAGCGCCGCCGCCAGCGCCGTGCGTGCGCCGCTCGATTCCGCGCCGAGCACACAACGGTCGATATCGAGCGCGTCCATCACCCCGAAAACGTCCGCAGTCAGCCCTTCCGTCGTGATGTCCTCAATCGGAACGACTGTCTCGCCCGCCCCGCGATGATCGTAGGAGACGGTGCGCCACGTACGGCTCAATTGCTCGAATGGCTGCTGCCAGAGTTCCCAGGTGCCCGCCCAGCCGCCGACGCCGAGGAACGTCCGTGGCCCTGGGCCGAAGGCGACGACGTTAATCCGCTGATCGTTGATCCGCATGAACATAGAGCCGGCCTCCGATCTATCGGGAAACGCGGGTCACCACGGGATGGCAGTAGAACAGCCCGCAATCGAGCGAGGACAGCGACCGACGAAGAAGCACGCGCCGCATGGTCGCTCCGTCCGCATGTATGCCTGGATCCGGGGGTTAGCGCGCTTCGGCGGACTCGCCCGTAAGAGGGAGCACGGTCAGCGCGGTCGCCGGGGCGAAAACCGGGCGGCCGCTGAGCACGCGCCGGACGAACTGGCGGGTGCTCCCCTCCCACATGCCCTGATAGCGCGTGAGCAGAGTCGCAATACCGATCGCGGTGCGGACGACGATGTTGACCAGGCGCATCGTCAGCGCGACCAGGACGATGTGCCCCGTGCCCACCCCGAAGAAGTGCATCCACGCCGCCGTGCTTCCGTCGGCGACGCCGAAGCCGCAGGGGACGAAGCTGATCATCGCCGTGAGAGTGCTGAGAGAGTGGGTAACGAGCGCCGCAGGGAGCGAGAGGGCGCTGCTGCCGAAGCCGCGGGTGAGAGTGAAGAGCATCGTCGCGGAAAGGAAGGTACAGACGGTGCTGTAGAGGACGCCCGCCGCTAAAGGACGCGGGCGCATCACCCGCCGGGCGGCGCGGTGGAAATCCGCCTCGGAGCGGACGAGCTTGCGCGTGCGGGACCAGCGAGAGAGCTGGCGGGCGATCCAGCGCGCGGGCGTCTTCGAGCGGAAGAGCAGCGCGATACCAATGGCGAGCGGGATCGGGATGAGCGTGTATGGAGTAAAGGATTTGTAGTACGCCACGCCCACCGTGACAACGATCGAGAGCGCGATAGCGTCCGCAATCCAGCGGGCGACGAGCGCGGGCGCGGCCTGGCGCATCTTCGGCTGGTACCGGCCCCGGCTGTGCTCTTCGACGAGGCGCGCAGCGAGGAGATCATGCCCTGGCAAGACGGCGAGCGCCTGGCTCGCCATGCTGGTGGTGATCGCGTCGCCGGTGCCGATGCGCACGCCGGAGGCGCGGAGGAAGGTCCCCCAGCGCGCACCCTTGACGATTTCATTGCAGAAGAGGAGGAGGGCACAGATCGCGAGGGGAATGCGGGGCACATGGGCGAGGTAGGCGCGGGCGTTGAACGGGCCGATGGAGATGCCGGTCGCGATGAGCATTCCGATGATGCCACCGGCGACGGCGAGGAGGAGCAAAATACGACGACGCATTCCCGATTCCTCGATCCCCTCGATGTACTCCGACCGCTCGACGCCGCTCCCTGCGTCATCGGCGCCGTCAGATGCCCGAATATCTAGCGGTGCGGCGCATTCCCTGCCACCACGAGCATAGTGTACCCCACCGAGATGAACAATTGATGAATCGGAGCGGGGCGCGTTTCGGAAGAATCGTGGCACGGCTCTTGCTCTCTCCGTACGGTAGGAGCGGCAATGAGGTATGCCGCTCCGCTCACGAGCGAATATTCCTTCCCCATACCTCCCCATACACCGGCAGCCGGGGTCCCGCAAGGGGCCCCGGTTGTCGCTGTCCGGAGGTCTCGCCTCCGGTCCTTCCCCTGACCTCCCCAGGTCGGTCGGAATCACCCTTTCCCATATTCCACCTGTCTGAACGATACGTGCGCGATTTTGTGACGGCGCGTGATACGCAATCTGCAAACTTTTCGCTCAATGAAAAGCCGGGGGTTGGGAAGTAGGCAGTGAACGGTGGCGGTGGGCAGTTAAGAGTGGATACGCTACGCGCGTCGGGTTCTGTCCGCCGTCCACTGCCCGCCGTCCACTGCCTACTGAATCTTCCAATCCCGCTTGATCGCCTGATAGACGATGTCCGAGACCCAGGAGGTGCCGGCGCGGGTGAAGTGGATGCCTTCGTCCTGGCGGACGCGGACGAGCTCGCCATCCGGGCCGGGCAGGAAGGTGGCATAGTTGCCGCTCGCATCGGCGAACATCGCCCAGATGTCGATGAAATGCACCCACGGGCGTTTCGCCGCCTCGGCCACGGCGGCGGCATTGATGTCCGCCGCCACCTTCGAGCGCGCGCCATCGCGCATGATCGGCTGGCCAATCCAGTAGAACTGCGCGCCGCCGCGGCCGACGATGTCCATCACCTCGCCCGCGCGTTTGCGGTACTCCGCTGACCATTCGGGCGTGCCGCGCGCCAGCGTGTGGGAATCGACGCGCAAGTCGGTGTAATCGTTCGCGCCGACCATGAAGACGACCGCCTCCGGGCGCGGATCGCCCGCCATCGCCTGCGTGAGGCGCGCGGGCCAGTCGAAGTAATCGGGTCGGGCGAGCCCAGAGGAGATCTTCGAGTCCAGCCGCGTGGTGATATAGCCGTCCTTCTTGCCGTAGTCAGCCATATCGTAGCCGATCCAATCGACGAATGAATCGCCCGCGACATAGACCCGCAGTTGATTCGATGTCGTCACGGCGCGCGGCCCCGCGGATGATGGCGGTGCGGTCGCGGCACTGTTCGCCGCCGGGGCCGCGCCCCGTTCCGGTGCGGCGCTGTCCGCCGCGCCGGGCGTATCGGGAGCGGGCGTCGGCGCCGCGTCGCGCGCGATGGCGGTCGTATCGACCGGCGCGGGGGCGGCCGCGCTCGCGGTGGTCGCCGAGGGGGCGGGGACGGCATCGAAGCGCGGCGCTTCATCCTGCCGGTTGAACGCGGTGTCGATCCAGGCGTTCAGGCGGTTGAGTCTGACCGCGCTGGCGGCGCCGTCGAGGCCCCGCGCCGTCACGAGCAGGACGGAGCGGGCCGGGCCGTCCGATTCCGCCTCGGCGATCTTTACGAGCGACTTGGTGTTGAGCAGGAGCGTGATCGCGAAGCAGATCGCCACCGCCCCGAAGATGCGCCACGCATCGCCGGTCGCCGCGCTCCGTCGGGCCGTGCGCGGCGCGCTCTCCGCCTCCGTGCCGTCCGGCTCCGGTGCGTCGGGGAGCGTGGCGATGGGGTGCGTGTCGATATACTCCGGGTAGAAGCCCTCGTACTCGGAACGGTCGCCTGGTCGTTCGATACGGGTGACACGGGCCATCTGCTCGCACCTCGCGGTCCCTACTGCCTCGCGCCGATTCTACTCAGAACTGGTAATAGATGAAAGGGGCGACCCCTTTCGGGCCGAGCGCGAAGATCAGCGCGATCGCCACGCCCATGATCGCGCCCTGCACGACGAGCGGCGGCTCCGCGAATGCGGCCTGGATGCGGCGACTGAGCCCGACCGGGAAATACTGCATCGCCAGCGCGCCCGCGATCACAAGCACGAGATTCCGCGTGACCAGCGGCCCGAGTTGCCCCCATCCCGTCACCGACTGCCTGAGTATCTGCACGGCGGTCGTGAAACTGTCCGAGCGGAAGAGCACCCAGCCGACACAGACGAACTGGAAAGTGAGCAGGCGACCGAGCCATCGCTGCCACATGGTAGGCGGCGGGGTGTCTGGAGCGTCGGGCGACCCTCGGCGCGTACCGATCCATCGCTCCACCGCCTGCCCGACGCCGTGGAAGAGTCCCCACGCGATGAAGGTGACGGAAGCGCCATGCCACAGGCCGCCGAGCGCCATTGTGATAATCAGGTTGCGATACCGTTTCGCCTCTCCGTGGCGGCTGCCGCCGAGGGGGATATAGAGGTAGTCGCGCAACCATCGGGAGAGCGTCATGTGCCAGCGCCGCCAGAAATCCTGGATCGAGACGGCGGTATACGGGCGGTCGAAATTCTGCGGGAAGGTGATGCCCAGGAGCAGGGCGATGCCGATCGCCATGTCGGTGTAGCCGCTGAAATCGGCATAAATCTGCACGGCGTAGCCGTAGATTGCCAGTAGCGTCTCCGGTGCGCTGTGCTGCCCCGGTAGCGCGAAGACGGGATCGACGATGGCGGTCGCGACGTTGCTGGCGATCACCACTTTCTTGAATAGGCCGAGGCCGATCAACCAGGCGGCGCGGCTCGCCTGCTGCCGGTCCACCGCCTGCGGTCGCCGTAACTGGGGGATGAATTCCGCCGCGCGCACGATCGGCCCGGCGACCAGATGGGGGAAGAAGGCGAGATAGACGGCGAAATCGAGCAGCGAGGCGGGCTTGATCTTCCCCTTATAGGTATCCACCACGTAGGTGATCGCCTGGAAGGTGAAGAAGGAGATGCCGACCGGCACGATGATCTCCAGCACGGGCAGGCGCGTGCCGAGACCGAGGCGGCGCAGAGCGGTATTCAGTGAGTCGATGAAGAAGCCATAATACTTGAAGAGCCCGAGCAAGCTGAGATTGAAGGCGACCGCGACCACCATCACCGGCTTGCGCAGGCGGTAGCCCGGCGGCTCGATCCAGACGGCGAGCCACTGATTGACGATCGTTGAGCCGATAATCAGGAAGACGAAACGCCAGTCCCAGAAGCCATAGAAGAGGTAACTCGCCCCGAGGATGAAGGGTTTCCAACTCATCCCGCCGCGCTCGCGCAGGAACCAGTAGATTGGGTAGACGAGCATGAAGAAAACAGCGAAGGTGAGCGTCGGAAAGAGCATACCGTCTCCGCTATGGTCCGTACCCCGAAATGCAGAAGGGCATCGATGGCATCACGCGGATGCAAGCGGCCGGACGTACACACCGTCGGGACCGATTGCACACGATACAGAGTACGTTTCTTCGCCTGCCGCCGCAAGGTTCCCATGCGGGGATTTCGCCTATATATCGCGGATGGATACAGGAAAGGCGACTCGATGGGCACCCTTCCTTGCAATCTGTATTGAGGCTGCATTCCTGTCGCATCATCCCATGCCTGTTAATGCGGTGACGGTATCGTGCGCGGTCAGTGGGCGTACATCGACGGGCAGACGATCTCATCGGCGCAGGAGATTGTCGTTCTGTTGATACCGCGCGAAGAGGTCGAGCGCGCCGAGACTCCGTCGCCTCACGGCAGCGCGTCTCCACAAGCGCCGTCTTGCCGATGCCCGCCTCGCCGCCGACCAGCACGAGGCTGCTCCGCCCGACGAGCAGAGGAGCGGAATCGGGGCGCATGGGGATGGTCACTGCTGCACCTCCCCAACCGGGGACAACGCTGATTGACACCATTCGGGTGCAGTATAGCGGGTGTGTGTTTGGCTATGCGGGCGTGGTTTGCTCGTGGATGAGCACGCGCGTCTGCCACGGGCCGAGCGTTATCACCAATGTCCGGTCGTGAACCACCATGAGATCGTCCGTGAGCACATCGCGCCACGCGCCGTCGGTCGGCCAGTCGGGGATGGCGTAGCCGCCCGGTCGTCCGCCGCACAGTGCGCGACGGTGACGACGCGGTCGCCCCCATCGTCCCAGCGGTGATAGGCGACGACGCGCGCCGCCGCGTCCTCGTGGATGATCTCCAACGTCTCGCCGCGCAGCGCGGCGTGCTCGCGCCGCAACCGGATCAGCTGGCGGTAATAGTTATGCAGCCCGGAGCCTTCCGGCGTGTCGAGGTGCGACCACGCCAGTTTGTTCGCACCGATGACGCGGGGCGTCGCCATGCCGAACTCCTCCCCAGCATAGAGCAGCGGGTAGCCATAGCCGGTGAGGAGCAGGGTGACGGCGAAGCGCGCCCGTCGCAACGCCTCCTCGCCGTCGATGCCCGCCGCGCGGATTGCATAGAGCAGCCGCTCCTCATCGTGGCTGGCGATATAGCGCACGAGGTGCTGGGAGGAAGTGAAGCCCGCCCGGCGCGGGTCGATTATCTCCATCACACCATCCCAACGCTCGGGATCGCGCGCCTGCACGGGCTGCCCGGTGAGCGTACTCATCATCTGATGCGCGAAGTCCGCGAACCACGCCGCGTCCATCGGGCCGCCGTCTTCCACGACGGCGATGTCGAGCGGGATGTGCTCCGCAACGCGGATGAAGGGCTTGATTTCGCCCGCCATGTGCGAGACGGTGTCCGCCGCCTCCCGCAGGAGGTCGATATTGTCCAGAATGCGCGTCGCGTCGAAGCGGATACCGTCCACGCGGTACTCCTGCACCCAGTACTGGAGTGCGCCGAGCATGAAGGCGCGGGCCGGATATTCGTCGCGTTCCTCGTCGTAGAAGTCGTAGTTGAACTTCGGGCCGTATTGCAGTTGATCGGTGTTCTCGCGATGGAACCAATAGTCGTGGTCGATGTGCGCCAGTGGGCATTCCGACCCGGCATGGTTCGTCACCATGTCGAGGATGACGCGCATACCGTGGCCGTGGCAGGCGTCGATCAGCGCCTTCAGGTCGCCGGGATTACCGTGGGCGTGCTCGGGGGCATAGAAATATTTGGGCAGGTAGCCCCAGTAATCGTCCGCCGCCTCCGTCACCGGCATCAGTTCGATCGCCGTGATGCCCAGGTCGGCGAGGTAGGGGAGTTTCGCGATCACGTCTCTGTAGCGCCCCGCGCCGTCATCGCCCTCGCCGCCGGTGAAGTCGCCGACATGCAGCTCATAAAAAATGAGCATATCGTTACCGGGTAACGGCACGTCGTCGTGCCGCCAGTCGTACGCCGCTCCCTCGAAGCCGACGGCGCCGTCGCGCACGACGATCACGGCGCTATCCTGCTCCTCCTCCGCGCCCTCGGCGCCCGCCGGGGCGATCTGCCGCGCCCACGGGTCGGCGATTTCGCGCCACTCGCCGGGGAAGAACCAGGATTTCGAGACGACGCGCATGCGGTAGCGGTGCGTCCCCTCCGGCAGATCGAGCGTGGCGCGGAAGATGTGATCCTCCCCGCGCTCCATCGGGTGCGCGCACCAGCCGTCCCACGAGCCGATCAGGACGGCCGCATCGTTATACGGCGCGAGCAGGGCGAAGGTATGGGGAGTCGTCCCGGAGTCGGTCACACTGCATCCTTCTACGTGTACGTGGCGACATTGCAAACAAAAAGGCCGGGGCAACCGCCCCGGCCGAGCATACATCGAATGACGGATTACTGCTTGATCTTATCTTTGATATCGTGCGCCGCTTCCTTCACTTCACCAACGACGCCCTGACCCTTACCCTTGGTCTTGTCTATTGTCCCTTCGGCGGCGATCTCGTCGTTGCCCGTCTCGCGGCCGTACGTCTCCTTCGCGCCGCCCTTTACCTCGTTAACTTTGCCCTTCAGTTTGTCACCAAGACCGCTCATCGCTGTCTCCCTTCAGTGGTCCATGCCCGCGAACCGAATTGCTCGCCAGCGGGATGGGGTTCATCCTGTCGATTCTCTATGCAACCTCCATGCCACGTCGCCGGGTGACTGTACGTACACTCATGCAATTACTACGACGGACGATGAACATTACGAATCAGTTGACGAACGCTCGCCCATCGTGTATCTCTGTCACTGGACATAACGAACGTGGACGGAGAGGGAGTGGCGTTGATGCGACGACGAGCGATATTGGCGGGGATGGCGGGGACGGCGGGGGCAATCGTGGCGCAGCAGCTCCAGGTACTCGCGCGGCCGCTGACGACCGATGATAGTACCGGGACCGCGCCCCCACCAACGCAGGATGCGCCGCCGGATAGCCAACCTGCCGCGCCCGTGACCGTCTCGGCCCCGGACCCCGCGCCGGTGTCTGCGCCGGCACCGGCGCCGGCACAGCCCGTCGCGGCGAAGCCGAACCTGAGCGACCCGAAATACAGCCCCAACGCCTATCCGCCCCTGAAGAATATCCTCGATGGACTGCCGAAGTCGGGTGAGTTCGCCCTGACGTCCGACGACCTGAACCTGCGCACGACCCCCTCCTACAACAGCGAGGTCGTCAAAGTGATCCCCGGTGGCAGCCAGATCACCGTCGAGGGCAAGGTGAAGGACGGCTTCTTCCCGATCAATTTCCAGTCCGGCCTTGGCTGGGCGGACGGCAAGTTCCTCCAGCGCCTCGGGCCGGAAATCCCGCAGCCGATCGGCGTCGGCACCCTCACCGAGGGCACGCCGATCTATGAAGCGCCGGATCAGGGCGGCAAGCAGGTGACGACGTGGACGGCGGGTATGCAGGTGACCTACTTCGCCGAGGTGGACGGCACGCAGTACAAGGGCACGAAGCGCTGGTACAAGGTGCTGACGAACCCGGATCGCTTCGTCCCGACCTGGTCCATCTTCGGTACCCCGACGCCGGGGTTGCAGGAGCCGGGCCCCTTGCCGAAGAGCGGGCCGCTCGCCTGGACGGGCCGCTTGCAGAGCGGCGCGAATGTGCGCATCGGCCCCGGCACGAGCCATCAAGTCGTTAAGACATGGGGCGCGGGGCGGCGCGTCCTCGTCTACGCCGAGGTGGTCGGCGAGGCGTACGAGGGTTCGACGAAGTGGTATCAGGTCGCCGCGCCGCCGGAGCAGACGCTCTTCGTCCATTCCAGCTTCGTGACGAAAGAGACGGACATTGTGCGCGTGGACAAGCCGGCATACGCGGGCCGTTGGATCGATGTGGACCTGACGAATCAGGTGATGACGGCGTACTACGGTGCGCAGCCACTCCTGGTGGCGCAGACCGCGAGCGGCACGAACAAGAACCCGACGGACAAGGGTACCTATCCGACCTTCTGGCGGCTCGCCTCCCAGCGCATGCAGGGCGACAACCTCTTCGCCGCCGACTACTACAACCTCGACGCCGTCCCCTATATCTCCTACTTCCACCCGAGCGGCGAGGCGATCCACGGCGCGTACTGGCACGATAACTTCGGCACGCAACTCTCACATGGCTGCGTGAACACCTCGCTGCCGACCGCCCAGTGGGTGCTTACCTGGGCCCCGCTCGGCACGCAAGTGGTCGTGCATTAGGGAAAGACTCCTCACCCCCGGCCCCTCTCCTTTGCTTGGGGCAAAGGAGAGGGGTGACTCAGTTGCAGTGGCGTGGCCTTCCCCGATCGGTTTCCCTCTCTTTGCTCCCCTCTCTATTGCTGACAAGCAATGGAGAGGGGCCGGGGGTGAGGGTCCCCTAATCCGCCGCGTAGTCCCCGTCGAGGCCGAAGTCGTGGATGCGCTGCGTGAGGTCGGGAAGTTCAAGGCCGAGCGTGTGGGCGACGGCGACGCGGTCCCCCTCGTGCTGCTTGAGCGCTTCGACGATCAGTTCCCGCTCCACCTCATTGAGCACCTGCGTCAGCGGCGCGCGCTCGCGGACCCGCTGCGTGATGTCGATCAGCCGCCCGCCCGCCTGCGGCGCGAACTGGATCTGTTCCGCCGTAATGAGGCCGCCTTGGGAGAGGACGATGCCGCGCTGGACGGTGTTCTCCAACTCGCGGATGTTGCCGGGCCACGTGTGGGTCATCAACCGCTCCATCGCGTCCGGTGATATGCGCGACATCCGGCCCACCGAGCCGTAGCGGTGCTTGTCGAGGAAGTGCTGGACGAGCAGCGGCACATCCTCCATATGCTCGCGCAGCGGCGGCACATGGATCGTCAGGACATGGAGGCGGTAGAAGAGGTCCTCGCGGAAGTTGCCCGCCGCCACCTCGTCCTCCAGCCGCCGGTTCGTCGCCGCGATCACGCGCACGTCCACATGGATCGGCACGGTGCCACCGACGCGCTCGAACTCTTTCTCCTGCAGGACGCGGAGCAATTTGCGCTGGGTGGAGAGCGTCATCTCGCCGATCTCGTCGAGGAAGATCGTCCCCCGATTTGCCCGCTCGAAACTCCCTTTATGCTGATTGAGCGCGCCGGTGAACGAGCCTTTCTCGTGGCCGAACAACTCGCTTTCGAGGAGCGATTCGGGCAGCGCGGCGCAGTTCACCTTGACGAGCGGCCCGCGCGCGGAGAGCGAGTTCTTATGCAGGACGTTCGCGATCAATTCCTTGCCCGCGCCCGTCTCGCCGGTGATGAGCACGGGGGCGTCGGACGCCGCCGCGCGCCCGATCATCTGGAAGATGCGCGCCATCTCCGGGCTGGAGCCGATAATCTCGTCCCGCAGACGCTGATCTGCTTCGGTGGGGAGCGCGTCCATCTGCGCTTCCTGCTCCTGCGTGCTGAAGAAGGTGCGACCTTCTGGAGGACATACTCGATGTCGAACGGCTTGTTCAGGTAATCGAACGCGCCGAGCATCGTCGCCTCGATGGCGATGGAGGCGGTCGTGAAGGCGGTCATCATGATGATCGGCAGCGCCTCGCCGCCCGCCGTCTGGGAGATTTCCCGCAGTGCTTCCAACCCGGTCATATCGGGCATCTGCACGTCCATCAGCACCAGCGCGGGGTGCTGCGGGCCGTGGTAGATCTCCAACATTTCTTTGCCGGTGGCGGCTTCCAGCGCCTCATATCCCTCGTCCGTCAGCAAGTCGACGAGCAGCGAGCGGATCGATTCATCGTCGTCGGCGATGAGGACACGGCGATTCGTCGCGATCATAGGCGCGGCGCGGCGCGGCCTCGCCGCTATTCGGTGCATGTGCGTTCGTGCTCGGCTTGCGCGACGCGGCGGAGCCAGCGGCGCTCACCCGGCGAGCTGGTGGCCTGCTACTCATCGTCTCTACTCCCATCCACCCCAAATCACTCCCGAGCGTCAACCTCTCCCGTTTATTGTACTAGCGTCCCCGTCCGATGCAAGAATGCCCCGCATAGGGTACCGAAAACCCCAACCCCTTCCCGACGCGGGAAGGGGGAGCCAGATTCCCCTCCCGTGTCGGGAGGGGCTGCAGGTGGGCAAGGCGCTAGCGCATCGTCGAGGGCAGTAAGCCCAGTTCGCCCCGATACTTCGCGACGGTGCGCCGCGCGATCTGAATACCGAGGTCCTTCAGTTTGTCGCAGATTTCGTCGTCGGTCAGCGGGTATTCCTCGTTATCCACCAGTTCCTTGATGACATCCTTCACGCCGAGTGAGGCGGTGAAGAAGTTCGAGAAGGGGATAACGCGCCGCTCCGGGAGCAGGACGTACTTGTTCGCCGTCGCGCGGCTGACGGTCGATTCGTGGACGCCCAATGCCTGGGCGACCGCCGCGCGGGTGAGCGGCTTCAACTCCCGCACGCCGTAACGCAAGAAATCTTCCTGCTCCTCGACGACATATTGCGCCACCTGCTGCAACATCGCGCCGCGCTGCCGGACGCCGTGCAGGAAGAGCCGGGCGCGCGCCACGCTCTCGCGGATATGCTCGCGCTCCTGCTCGGAAAGTCCCGCGAGCATCCCACGATCCGACGCGATGGATGAGTAGCTCTCATTGATGCGCAGGCGGTTCGATCCGCTCTCCGGGACGACGGCGACCAATTCGCCGTCCATGCCCTCGCGGATGATCACATCGGGCGTAAGAAAGCCGGTCTCGGAAGTCTTCCGGCCGGCGCGTGTCGTCGGGTTTTGCAGGGGGTGCGGCGTCAGGTGGCTGCGGATGAACGCGCGCGCCTCCTCGACCATCTCGGTCGTCGCGCCTAGCGTGCTCGCGATATGAGCGAACCGCCCGGCGGCGAGGTCCGAGAGGTGCTCCGCGATGATCTGCTCGACCGTCTCCGGGATCGCCATGCCGCCCTCGCGCAGCCCGCGCAGTTGCAGCAGGAAGGATTCGCGATAATCGCGCGCCGCGACGCCGACGGGCACAACGCTCTGCACAGCCCGCAGGACGCCCAGGGCGGTCTCATCGTCGCACTCGCAGGCGAGCGCCGTCTCCGCGAGCGTCGTGTCGAGGATGCCGTGATCGTTGATATGGACGATCAGGAAGGCGGCGACCCGAATTTCATCCTCGGGGAGCATGGTGGCGGCGTCGGCCAGCCACTGCCGCCGCAGATCCTCCTCGGAGGCGACGGCAGAGAAGGGATCGTAGGCGTCATCGTCGCCGCCATCATTGCGGCGGGTGGAGGCGGTATACCATTGATCGGGGAAGTCCTCGTAGCTCTCGCGCGAGGCCGCCTCTTGCGGGCGGTTGTGGCACATCGCGCACCAGCCATTGTGGAGCGCCTCGCCGCAAATCGGGCACTGGCGGGTTTCGTCGCCGGTGGGGGAATCGAAGTCGAGTTCTAAAGCGGGATTGCGCATGATCTCCGCCCGCATCGCCGCCTGTAACTCGGCGCGCGAGAGGAGGAGCACTTGATTTGCTTCAATAAGGACGGGGGAAATCCATTGCCGCTGCTCGTGCGTGAAGTCCATCGAATGCCGGAGACCGACCATAACCCCATGCTCCCTCTACGTGTTCTGCGGCGAAACGTGTCGTCGTAACGGAGCGCACTGCGGGCATACTATAGCAAGAACCGTGCCAAATCAAATTCCCCTTGCAGGGACAGTCCTGGCATACCGCGTGCTAATCGAATTTACGCAAACTTCGGAGGGTGCCGCATGGTGTTTCGCGCCTACGTAGAGGCGGCGTTGCCGGCGCGTTTGTCGAGGTATGCCTCGACGGTCGCGAGCAGTTCGAAGAGGTTGAACGGCTTGCGAATATAGGTGACGCCCCGGCGCTCGAACTCGGCGCGCTTGTCATTCGCGGTGATAAAGAGGACGGGCAGGCGCTCCGTCCGCGTGTTGTGACGCATCGTATCATAGACCTCGATGCCGTTCGCGCCGGGAAGTTGGTAATCGAGGATGAGCAGATCGACGGACTGGTCCGCCAGGAAGCGAATCGCGTCGCTCCCGTTGTGCAGGACGAGCGGCCGGGCATTCGTCTCTTCCCTGAGCGCATCCGCGATCAGGCTCGCGATAAATTCATCGTCCTCGACAATCAAGACACGGGGCGGATTGTTCATCGCTCTCACCGCCAGAAAGGTCTCTCATCCAATACCGGGGAGCGATCGCGGCATTCCGCCCGCGCACGCCCTGCGCCCGAATGAGCAAGAAGTATGCCAGCCCTGTACGGTTACGCCCGTGCAAAGATCGCGCTGTGATACGGACGTCGGCGAGCGCGCAATTGACAGTCGGATCGGTAACGGCGTAAGGTGGCACCGTTTTCAGCACGCTCCTCAATCGCTCTTTCGGTGGTCGCGACGAGCCGACGTTTCACCGCACTTGACCAAAGGCAGGAACCTATGATCCCAACCCGATCTCGCTCGCCCATCGAGCGGGCGGCATCCGCGTGGCCACCCGCCGCGCGCTACACGGCGGCACTGCTGCTCGTCCTCATGACGACGGGGCTGATCGCACTCGTCAATAGCGGATGGGGTCTCCTCACGCATGTCACGATCGAGAACCCCGGCACGATCTATATCGTGTCGGTGACGCTGGCCGCGATCTTCCTGGGGTTCGGCCCGGCGCTGGTTGCCGTGGTCGCCTCGACGCTCGCCGTCTATCTCGCCTTCTCGCTGCACGAGAGCTTTTCCCGCATGATTGTCCTGATTGCGACGATGCTGATCATCATCGCGCTCGCGGAGCGGCAGCGCCGCGCGCAGGATGCCGCCGAACGGGTACGGGCGCAACTGGCGGCGATCGTCGAGGGGATGAGCGACGCCGTGATGGTCGTCGATGCCGCCGGACGCGCGACGAATGTCAATCGTGCGGCTATCGCCATGCTCGGCGCCGCCGATGACGCCGAGGCGCTCGCGAAAGTGATGTATCGCCGCCCCGACGGCACGCCCGCGACCGACGAATACGCGCTGCTCGAACGCGCGCTCGGCGGTGAGGACGCGCCGCAGACGGATGTCTCGATCGCCGATGGCACGGACGACCCTCGCACGGTCAGCGCGGTGGCGAACCCGATGCGGGACGCGCGCGGCCAGATCATCGGCGCGGTGAGCGTCAGCCGCGACATCACGGAGCGGTTCGCCCAGGTGCGGGAGCGCGAGCGCCTGCTGCGGCAAGTCGAGCAGGAGCGGCAGTATAGCCAGTACGTCCTGGAGAATGCGCCGGTCGGTATCGCCGTCGTGCGCGCGGACGATTTCACCCTGCTCTCCTTCAACGAGGAATACGACGCCTCCGTGCGTCGGGCGCCGGGCGCGACGGAACTGACGGTGGGGAAATCCCTGCTCGACGCGATGCCGGTCGCCTCGCATGAGGCCGCCACGCGACTGCTCTCCACCGCCCGCGATGAGCATCGTATGATCCGTAACGCCGCGTACGCATCGGCGGTCGTCCCGGACCAGTTCTACGACGGCACGATCCAACCGTTGCGGCTGGGCGATGGGACACCGGCGCTGCTCATCACATCCGTCAACGTGACCGAGCGCGTGCGGGGCGAGCAGGAGCGTGAGGGCCTCATCCGCGCCATCGAGCAGGAGCAACGGTACACGCGGATGATCCTCGATACCGCGCCGGTCGCCATCGGCGTCGTCCGGCCCGACGATTTGATGGTCCTCAACGCGAACGCGGTCTTCGAGGGCGCGCTGAGCGACCTGTCCGGGCGGCCGTTCGCCGCCGGCATGTCGTTCAGCGCGGCGATGCCGGACTTTGAGGAGAGCGAGTTCGTCCGCCAACTCCGCCGCGCCGTCGCGGAGGAGCGGACGCTGAGCGTTTCCGGCTATGCCGCGCGCATCCCGGCGGGCCGGTATTACGACTGGACGATGACGCCGCTGGCATTGCAGGACGGCGCGCGCGCGACGCTCGTCACTTTCGCCGATGTCACCGCGCGCGTCGAGGGGGAACGGGAGCGCGAAGCGCTGCTGCAACAGGTCGAGCGGCAGGCGGCGCAACTGGCGGCGACATTCGAGGCGATGGTGGACGGCGTCGCTGTCTATGACGCGGCGGGCACGGTCCTCCACCGCAACGAGGCGTTCTACCGCCTGCTGCATCTCGAAACGGGCGCCGCCCCACCGGTCTGGGAGGCATTCATCCGCGACATGCATCTGCGGCGGGCCGATGGCACGCCGCTGACGCGCGAGGGGACGCATTCGTTCCGTGCCCTGCATGGAGAAACGATCCGGGACGAGGTGATCCTCGTGCGCGACGGGCGCGGGCGGGACCGCGCCATGCGCCAGAACGCCTCCCCGATCCGCGCGGCGGACGGCGGCGTGATCGGCGCGGTCGTTGTCTTCAACGATGTGACCGAGCGATTGGAGCAGGAGCGGGAGCGGGAGGCGCTGCTCGCGCTCGTCGAGGAGCGCCGCCGCTTCACTCAGGCCATCTTCGATACCGTGCCGGTCGCGCTCTCCGTCGTCGATACCGACGCGCTCGTCTTCGAGGCGGCGAACCCGGCCTATCTCGATGGCGTGCCCGACCCCTATCGCAGCCTGGGCGTCAATGGGCGCGCGCTGACGACCGTCCTCCCGCACACGCGCGAGAACGGCTTTGCGGACCAGTTGCAGAGGGTCGGGCTGACGGGAGAGCCGTTCCACACCGCCGCCACCCGATACGAGCATCCGACGCGCGGCACGACCTACTGGAATGAGACGATGATCCCCCTCGTGACGAACGACGCGGCGGCGCATCACGTCCTCTACATCGCGGCGGAGGTCACGGAGCAGACGCAGGCGCAGCAGCGCATCGCGGCGCTGGCGCAGGCGGCGTCGGAGCGCGCCGGCCAACTCGAAGCGGTCTTCGGCGCGCTCACGGAAGGGTTGATCCTCACCGACGCGGCGGGGACGATCATTCGCAGCAACGCGGCGCTCACGCGCATCCTCGGCTTGGATGACGAGGCTATCCCGCCGCTCGATACCTTCGGCGAGCGATTCGCGATGCGCGACATGGCAGGCGTTGCCATCCCGCAGGCGAATCGCGTGGCGCTGGCCGCGCTCGATGGCGCGACCGCGACGGAGCAGTTGCGGCGCTTCCGCGATGCGCGCGGCGCGGAGCGGTGGATGAGCGTCAGCGCCTCCCCGGTGCGCGACGAGACGGGCGCGATTACCGGCGTGGCAATGATGATGCGCGACGTGACCGACGAGCGGCACGGCGTCGAGGAGCGCGAGCGGCTGCTGCGGGAGGTGGAGCAGCGCGAGCGGTTCACGCAGGCGATTTTCGACTCCGTGCCTGTCGGCCTGATGGTGGTCGGCGTCGCGGACGGGGTGATCCGCACCGCGAACGACGCCTATGCCCATTTCATCGACGAGCGGTTCGCGGGGGGCGACCTCGCGGGGCGGAAGGCGGCGCTCCTGCAACCAACGGGGGCGACGACACCGCTGCCGGAAAATGCCGAGGAACAGTATCTGGCGGGATTGCGGAATCTGGCGGCGGGCCGTGCGTCGATCACCGTGCGCGAGTTCGCCTATCCCGACTTCCCCGGCCGTGGCGAGACCTTCTGGGACCTGATCGGCGTGCCGCTCTTCGAGGCGGACGGCGCGGTCAACGATGTCCTCGTCCTGACGGTGGACACAACGGAGCAGACGCTAAACCGGCGGAAGGTCGAGGAACTGGCGGCAACCGCCGAGCAGCGGGCCGCCGAACTGGAGGCGATCTTTGCCAACATGCCGGACGGCGTCGCGATTTATGGGGCGGATGCCACGTTGATCCAGATGAACGCCGCCGGGCAGCTGAGTGCTTCCGTTGCCGAGGATGTGTCGCCGAGCGAATCCCTCACCGAGGCGGTCGCTCGCTACGCCTTCACCTATCCGGACGGACGGCCAATCCCGCCCGATGACCTCCCGCTCGCGCGCGCGCTGCGCGGGGAGACCGTCTCCGGGTACGAGTTCGTCAGCCAGACCCGGCAGGGCGCCGTCTATCGCCTCGCGAGCAGCGCGCCGATCACCAACGCGGCGGGCGAGATTACGCGCGCGGTGGTGATGTTCACGGACATCACCGCGCGCAAGCAGGCCGAGCAGGAGCGGGAACGGCTGCTGCGGGAGGTTGAGGAGGGGCGCACCTTCGCGCGGACGGTCATCGACTCCGCGCCGGCCGGCATCGTCGTCTTCGGGAGCGACCCCGCCTTCACGGTGCGCCTCGCGAACGATCAATTTTCTCCCTTGCTGCGGGAGCCGTGGCGCAGTAACGGGGTGATCGGCGTGCCGCTCGCCGAGTTCCTTCCCCGCGCGGAGGAGTCCGGCATCCTGCCGATTTTCCGCCGCGTCGTCGAGACGGGCGAGCCGGTCAGCCTCGCGGAGTTCGAGTACGAAGGGGAGAATGGGCGCACGATCTACTACGATTGGAGCCTCGTCCCGCTGCGCGAGGGCGGCGACCGCGTCACCGGCCTGATCCTGCTCATCAGCGACGCGACCGACCGCGTCCTCTCGCGGCAGCAGATCGAGGAACTGGCGGATGTAGCGGCGCAACGGGCCGCCGAACTGGAGGCGATGGTCGCCAACATGCCGATCGGCGTCGCCATCCACCGGCCCGACGGACATCTCGTCCAGATGAACCGGGTGGGCCGGCAGATCGCGGGGGAGGCGGTTGCGTCGGAGACATCGGCGCGGGGCGTCGTCGAGCATTTCCAGTTGCGCTACCCCGACGGGCGGGCGATCCCGCTCGACGACTTGCCACTCGCGCGGGCGTTACGCGGCGAGGTCGTCTCCGACTATCAGTACGTGGGCCGCACGCGGCGGGGGGATCGCTCCTTCGTCGGCAGCAGCGCGCCGATCCGCAACGCGGCGGGCGAGATCACGAGCGCCATCGTCATGTTCACCGACATCACCGAGCGCAGACGCGCGGAGGAACTGGCGACCCGCCTCGGGCGCATCCTTGATGTCTCATCGAACGAGATCTACGTTTATGACGCCGCCACGCTCCGCTTTATGCAGGTCAATGAGAGCGCGCTCCGCAATCTCGGCTACACGCTCGACGAACTGACTGCGATGACCTCCGTCGACATCAAGCCCGCCTTCACCGCCGAATCATTCGAGGCGGTCCTGGCCCCACTCCGCGCCGGCGAACGCGACGAAGTGCGTTTCGATACGGTGCATCGCCGCAAAGACGGCTCGCTTTATCCGATCGATGCGCTCATTCAGATCTCGCGGACGGAGACCCCGCCCGTCTTCGTGTCGATCGTCCAAGATATCACCGAGCGACACGCGGCGGAGCAGCAGCGCGAGCAGTTGCTCAAGGAGATCGACGAGCGCCGCCGCTTCGTGCAGACGGTCATCGAGAGCGCGCCGGTCGGGATCGCCGTCTTCGCGACCGATGCGGAGGTGACGGTGCGCATCGCGAACGATCAGTACCTCCAGGCGCTCGACGAGTCGTGGCGGAGTGCGGGCATCGTCGGGCGGGGCGTGCATGAATTCGTTCCGGCGGAGGTAACGGAAACCCTGCTTTCTCTCTACCGCCGCGTGGTAGAGAGCGGTGAGCCGATCTTCGTGCACGAGTTCGAGCAAACGATCCGTCGCGACGCAACGGCATACGTGGACTGGAGCCTCGTCCCCCTCATGGAATCGGGAGACCGCGTGACGGGCGTGCTGTCGCTCGTCTCCGATGTGACCGACCGGGTGCGGTCGCGCCAGCGGATCGAGGAATTGGCATGGGACGCGGCCAAGCGCGCCAGCGAACTGGAGACGGTGATCGCCTCCATCGCGGATGGGGTGATGGTGACGGACGCCGAGGGGCGTATCATCCTTGAGAACGACGCCGCCCGCAGCCTGACCGGGCGGGCGCGATCCGCTGCCGCGCCCGGTCTCGCCGCGCAGGGGGAGGCGCGGTACCTGCGCGATGCGGACGGCACGCCGCTCCCGCCACATGAATTGCCGCTCGGGCGCGCGGTGCGGGGCGAAACGGTGACCGATCAGGTGCTGCTCGTGCAGCGCGCCGATACGGGCGAGAACCGCTTCCTGATCTATTCGAGCGCGCCGGTGCAGGCGGTTGGCGGTGCGATCACCGGGGCGGTCGCCGTCTTCCGCGACATCACCGAGATGAAGCAACTCGATCAGATGAAAGACGAGTTCATCTCGATCGCCGCGCACGAGCTGCGCACCCCCCTGACCGCGATCAAGGGGTACGCGGAGTTGCTCGACCGGCGCTTGAGCGCGCAGGGCGGGCGCGAGGGCGACCGGAAATCACTCGGCGTCATCCGCAAGCAGACCGAGCGGCTCTCCGGTCTCGTCAATGAGATGCTGGATGTCTCGCGCATCGAGGCGGGACGGTTGCAACTGAACAGCGAGCCGTTCGATCTCTCCGCGCTCGTCGGCGAGGTGGTCAGCAACATGCGCGTTTCCGCCACGACGCACGACCTCTCGCTGACCGCCGCCCCGGCGATCGAGGTCTCCGGCGACACGGCGCGGATCGAGCAGGTGCTCATTAACCTGATCTCGAACGCGATCACCTACTCGCCGGAAGGCGGCGAAATCAGCGTGCGCGCCTGGACGGAGGGCGCGTACGCGCTCGTCTCCGTCACCGATCACGGCGTCGGCATGAGTCAGGAGGAATTGCCGCACCTCTTCGACCGTTTCTATCGCGCCCCGAAGGCGAACATCATGCGCTCCGGTGGCATGGGGTTGGGGCTTTACATTTGCCAGGAAATCGTCACCCGGCACGGCGGCACGATCGCCGCCGAGAGCACCGAAGGCGCGGGGAGCACCTTCACCTTCACCCTGCCCCTCTCCGGCGAAGGCTGAGGGCGACGTGGGGACTGGCCCGTACGTCGCCCTCAGCCCTCAGTTCTCGTTATGATGCTGCTGCGGAGCGGCCGTGGCTGTGGACGTGGGCGGGCGGATCGGCCGATGCGCCGTTCTCGCGGGCGCTGCGCTGGTTGCGGTCGAACCCGACCTGCGCGCCATGCGTCCGCCCCCAGTCCGCCATCGCGTCAACGATCGGGCGAAGCGTGCGGCCGTCGTCGGTCAGACTGTACTCGACGCGGGGTGGGATCTCGGGATAGAGGGTCCGCGTGACGAGCCCGCGCTCCTCCAACTCGCGCAAACGGGCGATCAGCATCTTCGGGCTGACGCCGCCGAGGGACTGCTGCAACTGACCGAAGCGGCGCGTCCCCTCGAAGAGATCGCGAAGAATCTGCACCGTCCACTTCCCCCCGATCACTTCGAGGGTACGCTCGACGGCACGCGCGGAAATGGACGGGCCGGACGTTGCGGCGATGTTCTTCGCTGTTCGTGGCATGTCGTCTCCTCCTGATGATTCAAACTCCATGAATATCTACCGGCAACGTATCTCCCGATCGTTACCTGCCAACCGCACGATCTTGGACTTTCCAGAATGGTCGACGCGCGCCAAGCGGATTGCCGCATTCGCGGGGCGATGCTCCGGCGGCCGATACGCGGCGACGTACGCATCATCCCGGCTATTCGCTCCGAACCCGCACCACACTGTGTACCCTTCTGCTCCCTCACGCATGGAGATGTGGCGAATAGCCAAACACCTGCATAGTGACGTTTCCCGCAAGATAGATGCCACCCCTGCACATGCTAGCAAATCGAGAGTGCCGCCGTGCCACCGTTTAGCCTGCGGCAACCATATCGCCCGGCTCACCCATCGCGCGTCCCTGCTCGCCGAATTGTTGGAGATAGGCGCGGATTGCGAGGGCGGCTGCCGCCCCCTCGCCCGCGGCGCTGGCGACCTGCTTGGTGCTGCCGACGCGCGCATCCCCCGCCGCAAAGAGGCCAGGCATGTTCGTCTGCAGGCCCGCGTCGGTGAGGATGAACCCGGAATCGTCGAGCGCGACGACTCCTCGCAGAAAGGCCGTATTCGGTCGCAACCCGATGAAGACGAAAACGCCCGCCGGGTGCAGCGTTTCCGTCGCGCCGGACGCGGTGTCGCGCATGCGGACGGCGGTCAGGTGGCTGTGCGCGCCCTCGAAGCCCTCCACGGCGGTATGCGGCCGCACGGTGATTGCGCCGCACTCGGCCACCTTCTCCCGCACGACCGCGCTGGCGCTCAACCCCTCGCCCCGCACGAGGATCGTCACATGGCTGGCGAAGCGCGTCAGGAAGAGCGACTCCTCGCCCGCGCTATTGCCCCCGCCGATCACGAGGACTTCTTGCCCGCGATAGAACGGCCCGTCGCAGGTCGCGCAGAAATGGATCCCCGCGCCGAGATAGTCCGCCTCGCCCGGCACACCGAGCCGCCGATAGGTGCTGCCGGGCGCGAGCAGGACCGCATTCGCGCCGAGCACGGTGCCGTCCGCGAGCGTGATCGCGCGGTACGGGCCGTCGGTGCCGATGCCGGTCACTTCCTGCGCGGAGAGCAATTCGACGCCGAACCGCTCCGCGTGGGCGACGAGGCGGCCGCGGAATTCCTCGCCCGTCACGCCATCGGGGAAGCCGGGGTAGTTGTCCAGCCGCTCGGTGATCGCCGCCTGCCCGCCGAGGCTGGAACGCTCGACGACGAGCGTGGAAATCCCCTCCCGCGCGGCGTAGATCGCGGCGGTGATCCCCGCCGGCCCGCCGCCAACGACGACGAGATCGTAAAATTGCCGCATCGCCCGCGTCTGCAAGCCGAGTTTCGCGGCGAGTTCCGCGTTCGTCGGCTCGACGAGGATGCTCCGGTCCGCGAAGAGCAGGACGGGTATGCTGTGCTTGCCGTCGTTCAGTTCCTCGATGCGGCGCACGCCGTCGGGGTCGGTATCGACATCGACCCAGCGGAAGGCCACGCGGTGCTCGCCGAGGAATTGCTTGGCGCGGCGGCAATCGGGGCACCACGGCGCGCCGTAGACGGTCAGACTCGCTTCTTCCATCGCATTCATACGCGCCGCTGCCTCCTGAGACCGCGAGTATGCCGGTCACTTTTCATCGCTTCATTCCCGTTTCATCCCCGATTCCTACCGTATCCCAATTTCCGTGTGTCGGCAACGCACGTCGCTGATAATCATGCGTACATCACCTTTTTCCGGTGATAGGCCGCCGTCATCAGAGTTGCTCACCTTGTTGCGTGTGCTGCCCGCTGCCTGCTGGCGTGCGGTGTGCGATAGTGCGGCCGATGCGTAGCAGATGTGTCGAGAGAAAGGAACCGACCGCGTGGCCGACCGTCATCCGTCCGATTCCGCCACCGATCACGAGCAGCCCGACCACCGCCACCCGGACCTCTCCTGGTTCCTGCGGCGCGAGTTGGTGACGATTCCGCTGCTCGTCGTCATTGTCGGTACGTTGCTGATCTTCGGCATCAGCCCGGCAACGCTGCTCTTTGTCGCGCTGCTTGCGGTCATCGTCCTCGGTTTCGTCTGGGGGAGAGAGTAGCGAGTAACGAGAAGAGCCCGCCCCTCTCGTTACTCGCTACTCGTTACTCGTTACTCGTTCAGCCTCCGTAGCGCCAGGTGTAGTAGTGCTGGCCGATGTTGCCGAACTCCACCTGGAAGGCTGCCGGGTTGGACGGCGTGTAGGTGAGCACGCGCCGCTGGAATGCCTGGATGAGCACGTCCTTCTGCTGGCCGTTGACCTTGACGGTTGACCAGAATGGCTCGCTGAGGGCGTAGCCGATCGACGAGAGGCCCACGCGGGCGCGGAAGTCGCAGAACGCCTTCGGGATGTTGTGATGCGTCGTCGCGTCCGGGTGCGACAGCACCACGTAGGGATCGCTGAAATACGCTCCCTTGTAGAGGCCGACGGCACCGCCGGCTGACATGGAGAGGGTCGGCTGATCGCCCTCGGCGGAGGCGACCTCCGTCATCAGCGCCGCGCCGTTCGTGCCGATCATGGCGTAGGTCGGGCCGGTATTGTCGAGGTCACCGGCCACCGGGATCGCGGCGGGCGTGCTCTTCTGGAAGGTATCATCGCCCATCTGCACGCTGCCGAGAATCATCTCACGGGCGAGCAGGCCGTTCGTGACGGCGCCTGTCGCGGGGGTGGTCAGTTCCATGCGCGCCTTATCGAAGTATTGCACGAGCCGCGCGCCGCCCGGCGCTTCGACATACGACTCCTTCTGGCCCTCGCGCGCGGTCGCAATTGGCCCCCAGAAGTTCGGGGCGAGCGCCTCGCCGCTGTTCCATTGCGCCTGGAACGGGGGCGCGGCGAAGCCGGACGCGGCCTGCAGCGCGGTGCTGCCACAGACGGACAACAGGATCAGGATTGCCATGCCCGACAACCGCTTCAGCACATTCGCCTCCCGGCCTACCGGCCCCACAATGATCACCATGGTCCCGCAAGATCGTGTCATGCACGAACGGCGTTCCGTGCCCATTCCAGGTACACGATGTCCAGGAGAGACGGCATACACCGTTGACATCGCCAGGTGCCGGATTGTTGGAATGCCGAAAGGGGAAGAGAAGTTGGTAGCGCGTACGGGATTCGAACCCGTGATCTCCACCTTGAGAGGGTTGAGAGCAAAGCCGGCGGCTCACAATCGACTTTGCCCCGTCCCAATCAAATCTATCTTACTGTAACGACACAGCATAGGTCAATAGAGTGGTGTCCATGCGCTGCGATGCGGTGGTGTCCATTTGCCATTGCAGTATTCCACGGTGTTCGGTTGTCGGGATCACCCCTTGCGCACGCAGCCCGAGTCGAGTACTGTGTACGTACAATACGAACGGGCTTCTTGTGAGGTAAAGGTGTTGGAAGAGATGAATTTGGGACCCGAATTCGATCCGGCCGCTGATGACGATCTCCTCGAAGCCGTGTGTGCATTTGCCGTTCAAGCGATCCTGCGCTGCCATAGCCGGGATTCGCTCGACGTTCTCATTGCCGAACCCGCCGCGATCCGACCTGTGTATCGGCGGGCTTCGGCGTATTCGCGGGCCGCGATCCGAGCAGATCCATCGCAATCTCCCCCGGACGAAGATTCACCGTCTCGAACTCCAAATCGGCGATCACCGTCTTGATGATCGCCGGCGCGAGCTGCCTGCGCAGGTGCGCCAACTCCGGCATCTCAGCGACCGCCACAAGCAGATCGTAGAGGGCCGGCTCGTGGCCCTGCACGCCGCGCCGTGTCAGGGCCTCGACGATGTGCGGCTCATTATTCATCTGCTCCCGCACATCGCGCGTCACCCGCTCGACTTCCTCGTCGCCCACGAGCGCGAGATAGTAATAGATCGCGAACTTCCTCGAGTTCGACCAGGAATCGCTCGCCGAGCGCATGTTCGAGGAAGTGTCGACTCTCCTCACGATCGAGGCCCGAGACCCATGGCCAAGTCGAAGACAGTCCGGTAGGTCGGAATCCCCGCGCGCCGCTCTCGAACTGGGTGATGTTCGCATGGGGGACACCGGACGATTTCTCAAGTGCGTATTTGCTCATCCCGCGTTCGGTGCGGAGTCGCTGCAGCATCTCGCCGAATGACATCGCACATACCTTTCAATCTGATACGTATTAGTACGCGGATTGAAGCGACCATGTCAGTACGTCACCGTCAATCAACTTGATACGTATCGTCTTGACAGCAACAATCCAAAGGTCTATACTCTTTATGAATCGAACTGATTCGTATCGTGAGAGATGCGCATTGGTGATCACGAAGGATGATTCCTCACTCGCCCAAATCCTGCAGGATGCCCGCGGTACACGCTCGAAATATGCCGTCGCCAAAGCGACCGGCATCTCGCACGGCAATCTATTCGGGATGGAACAGGGCACGCGATTTCCGAGTGCTCGGACGCTGAGTGCCCTATGCACCTTTTACGGCATCGACTTCGAGGCCGCGGTCCTTGCGATGGCCCGCGACAAGTTGCGGCGGGCGGGCGGGATGCACCCGTGATGCGCGTGGCCGCCCCCCGTCTCCCGCTCATTGGCCTCACATCGTGCCTCAGCGCTGCGGGTATCGGTTGGGAGCAGACGGCATACAGGCTGTGCATCAGTCCCGCCACCCTACGAAGCTACATGTCGCGCGGAGCGCCCTTGAGCATGATCACCGCGCTGACGTTGCTGCTTGATCTTCCCAACCATTCCGCCCGTCCCCTGTTCGTCCGCACGACGGAGGGTTTGAGAGTGCACACCGCAGTTGAGCCGCACCGTGCACACCCTCATCAGCCAGCCCTCCGTCGTGCGGAGGAGCAAGTGCCAATCCTACCGGATTTGACCTCAAAGCACGAATCTCGCACTCGCCAGTGCGAGACGGGATCAGTCGGGCCACAAGCGTGGCAACAGCTGTCGCTGGGAGTCGAGGCGCGATGATGCTCGGCCCGTACGATTGGGTACGCTTTCATCGGAGAAGCGCATGAGTAGCGCTGCGGCACAGATCCCGTTGCCAGATTTGCGGGAAACGTTGCACCGATGCGCCCCTCCAGCACCCGATGTCGGCATCAGCACGCGGTGATGCCAGATGTAAAGGATGGGTTGGTGGCGGCATATCTGCGACGGTTGGCGGCACGGGGCGTCGCACCGAAAGGATACAGCGCGTACCGCTACCAACTGCACTGCCTCTTGGCCGTCGCCGAACGTCACGCCGGACGAACGATCAGTGTCCACGATCTCATGCGCGATGCGTCCCTGTTGGGACGTGCGCTCGTGGACGATGTGGCGCCTGCCAGTGGGCGACAGCTCTCGAGATGGACGCTGGCGCAGCGTCGTTCGGCGGTCCGCTCGTTCGTGTCGTTGATGCAACCAGAACTCGCGGCGTTTCTCAACGAGGATCCGCACGATGTGCTTGATCGCGCACTTCGTTCCGTGGCCCGAAGGGTCGGTACGGGTTACCGGCTGACTGGTGGTAGCCCGCGTCGGCGGGGTGGCTATGCGCCGTTGTCCGCGGAGATTGATGCGGTCATCGAGGAGGCGGGGCAGGGTCCCGGATTCATCGGCCTGCGCGACGCGGTCTTCTTCTCCATCCTCGCCAAGACCGGGACGCGGGTAAATGCGCTACGTGAGCTCGACGGGACGGATTGTGTCACGATGCCGTCCGGGCATATCCGGCTCTTTGTCCATGCCAAGGGGAAGGATAAAGAGCGGGAGATCGAACTTGATCACGCACTCTCGAATGCATTTCGCGCCTACGCGACGCGTTCAACCGGCATTCGGCGGTGAACGGATGGCGCGTGCGGATCGGGGCGGGGCAGCCGGGTCCGGCGTGGCGCAACGGGGCGCGGGGGCGCTGGTCCTACCAGGCAATCCGGACAAATTTGCGCGCCGCATGCGCACGCGCCGATGCCGAACACTTCAGCCCACACGCGCTGCGTCGTGGATTCGCCACCAACGCGGCCACCACCCTTCCGCGTCACGTTGTCGCCCTCGCAGGCGGCTGGCAGGGGCTCGAACGACTCGACGATCACTATATCCAGCCACGCAAGGCGGACATGATGGCGAAACTGGAGTCCGCGACCGAGATGTTCGCGCGGAGGGAGCGAAATGGTGTCAGCGACACGGCAGTTAACCCTCTTCGGAGCCCGCCACCGCGATCGAGGTCGTGGCCGCTCGATGAGGAGTCGGAGCTGCTCCTCATCGAGTTCCGCCGTCGGCGGATCGCGGAAGGTATGCATCCCCGATCCGCCGCGCGGGACGTGAGCCAGCTTCGGTCTGTCTCTCGCGAGGCCGGCGTGCCGGATGCGCCGATGCCGCTCGCGAAACTGGTCGCCGACGTGCGAGAGATTGCCCGTGTGCTCAGTGAGCCGCGCACGATAGTCGCGCGGTCCACCGGCCGCGCGCGATTACTCGCGATCCAGCGGTTCATTTGTACCATCGGGCCGACGGTCGGCGTCGAACCCGATGAGACGTTGCGAGCCCTCGACGCCTCATTACCGGCAGGTGCAGCCAGAGCATGGCATCGTACCGAGATTCGCGTCGCGGGCGCGACCGGACGACGGCGGCGCGGTCCGTCCCTCGGGCCGCTCGATCTGGAGAGGATCGTCGAGATGGCCGCCCATGAAGATGACATGTTCCGCACCGCACGCGATCGCGCGCTCGTCGCGCTGCACTGCTTTTCCGGACTTCGACCGGGTGAGATCGCTCAGCTGCAATGGGCCGATCTCGTCGCCGACGCGCCGGGATCGTGGGGCCGCACGTTGACCGCGACGGTGGAGCGGAACGGGGTGCGAGTTGCACTGCCGATACGCGGTCCGGCGATGCACGCGCTTGTGCACCTCGCCTATAATGCGGGCGGGACGACGTCGGGACTGCAAGGGCCCGTATTTCGCGCGACCGAACAACGTCCCGACCCGATCAGTTATCGGGCTATGCGCAAAATCGTCGTGCGGGCGTGTGCCAGGGCGGGATTGCCCTGTGCAGAGGCCGTCAGTCTGCGCGCCGCCTTCGCGTACTCTCTGTGCATGCGGGGGCTTTCGGAACACGAAGTGGCCGCGATGCTCGGCATCGTGCGCGTACGGACTGTTGATGCGCTGCTCCATCCTCACCAGATGTTGAGTGCACAGCGCAGGGTGAGAGAGATCCTTGCCTGAGTACACTCCTAGGGTCCAATAAGGAGACCTCTTCATCATGGGATAGGTGCGGTTCATGAAGGTAACCGAAACTCGCACAGACCCGCTCCGCGATCTCATCCGCCGTCAGCAGCCGGTCCGGTTCGACGATTTGCCGCTTGCCGTGCATCCGCTTCGGCTCGACGTCCCATGCCTCCAACTTGGCTCCCGACCGTCTCGATCCGTCCCCGATGTTCTCGCAGGCCGAACCACTCCCCCGGCGTGTTCGCCGCCTGGTCGCCTGCCCGGACCTCGCCTGCGGTCCGGGCACACAGCCGATCCGCCCTACGCGGGCGCGACGAAGCTCAATAGCCCTGCCGCAGCAGGAACGTCCGGCAAATACACTATCCCGGTTCGTCTCGTCATACGCCACTGCGTGGCTGCTCGGGTGTCGTCGGCACATTAGTAACGAACGTCACCGGGTTGCCACCGCTGAAGATCGCCAACTGCCCGCCGGGTAGTAGCCTGATGCCGCGAAGAAGTACCGATTCGCCACGGGCGTCGTAAATCGCCGAGTCTCCCTCCGCCGCCTGATCGAAGGTCGCCACCGTCTTCCCCGCCGTCAGATCGAAGATCACCGTCTGGCGGCGTCTCCTGGATTGCTGCACCCAAGCAGCGCCAGATTCGTTGCGGGGTTAATCGCCAGCCCGTTTGGGTTGCACGGCACCCCCACGTCCAGCTTCGCCGCAAGCTCATCCCGCACCGGATCGAAGCGGAAGACGACGTTGCCCCCTGAGCCGGTCATATACATCATCCCATCGCTCGGATTGTAGCGCGGCTGCTCCAGCGCGTTGCCCAGGCCGGCGATCTGCTTGATGATCGTATTCTTGACGGCGTCGATCACCGTGACAAACTTGTCGTCGCGATTGGCGACGTAGAGCTTCTTCTCCTTCGGGTCGTAATCCATCTCGTCCGCCCGCTTCTTGCCCCCCGTATTCAGTTTCGCGAGCACGGTGTCGTATGTCGTGGATGACGGGTTGATGTCGATGATAGCGATCTCGCTGTTGTTGTTGGCGACGAAGAGCTTGCTGACGTTCTTCGCCACCGTCAACCCGTTCGCGCCCGCTCCGACATCGAGCGGTGCGCACGTATTTCGCGCCGGGGTCGAGACATCGAAGATATCGACGCCGGTATCGGTGCGATCCGCGACGTAAAGCAGGTGCGCCTGCTGATCGATTCGAGAATGTCGAAGCTGCCCGTCTTGCCGGCGATCGGCGGGATCGCGATGTGCGCGAGGGGAACGTTAGTCGTATTCGCCGCGATGAGCGGCAGCGCCGTGGCGGCCGGCACAACCGTCGCGCACTCGGGGGCCGGATCGCCGAGGTGGGTGATGAGATGGCAATCGGTCGCGGCGACCGCGGATGAGAGGGCGACGAACCCCGCGAGGAGGAGCGACACGATGGACACACTAACCCAGAGCATACGCGACCGCTGCATACTGCACCCCTTCCGAACCGATCGACTACCGGCGAGGATGTTACGATGGACGGGCACTGCTCCATGAGCATAATCGCTCACCGCGGATCGCGCAAGGA
>CAWJZC010000019.1:0-25602 GCA_963847195.1 uncultured Chloroflexia bacterium
ATGGCGCCATCGCGTGCTGGTCATGGCCCGGATATGGTGATACCCTCCCACGGTGTGATGGACAGCGAATCGGCAGACATAATCCCGAGACGTGTCGCCGCGTTCGGAGCGCATCTGCGGCAGCTGCGCGAGGCCGCCGGGTTCACGCAGGAGGAGTTGGCTGCGCGTTCCGGCCTGACGGCCAAGGCCATTAGCGTGCTCGAGCGCGGGGAGAGGAAGCGCCCCTATCCGCACACCGTGCGCGCGCTGGCGGACGCATTCGGTCTGTCCAACGACGAACGCGCCGCTCTCTTCGCCGCCGTACCGAAGCGAGGCCGCGGTACCGGCCGCGTCGGCCGGGCGGCGACCGGGGAGTCCAGCGTGCCATGGCCCGCAACGCCGCTGTTGGGCCGGGAGCGGGAGCTCGGGGAAGTGCTCGCCTTCATGCGGGAGGAGCGGCTGCTCACCCTCACGGGGACGGCCGGCGTGGGCAAGACCCGGCTCGCCATCGCGGTTGCCCGGGAGGGAGAAGGCTCTTCCCGGACGGCGCGGCATTCGTTGCGCTGGCGCCGGTGGCCCACTTCACCGCCGTGATTCCAACCGTGGCGCACGTGCTCGGCGTGAGGGAGCAGGAGGGTCACACGCCGGGCGAGACGCTGCGTACGCACCTTCGGCAACGGCACATGCTCGTGGTGCTGGATAACCTCGAGCACGTGCTTGAAGCGGCCACGGAGGTGATGGCGCTCATCGAGTCCTGTCGAAAATTGCACATAGTGGCCACGAGCCGGGCGCCGCTCCGTGTCCGCGGGGAGCGGGAGTATCCGGTCCCGCCGCTGGCGCTACCCCGCTCCACCGTATCCCCTCGCGTGGAGGAGGTCCGGGGTTCGCCTGCGGGCAGCCTCTTCGTCGAGCGTGCCCGGCGGCGTCCCCCGCGTTCGATCTCACGCACGAGAACTGCGGCGCGGTTGCCGCGATCTGTTGGCGGCTCTCCGGATTGCCACTCGCCCTCGAGCTCGTGGCGGCGAGGGCGAGATTTCTCGATCCCGCAGCGCTCCTCGCGGGGCTGGACCGTGCACTATCGGTGAGTTGGGCACGGGACCTCGCCGGGCGCCATCGGACGATGTGGGCCGCGTTGGACTGGAGCTACGATTTGCTGCCCGAAGGTGAGCGGACCGTCTTCCGGCGCCTGTCCGTCTGCCGTGGCGGCTTCTCGCTGGAAACGGCAGGGGCGGTTGGTGTGTCGGGAGGTGTCGCCGCCGAGAATGTTGTGGAGATGCTCGGTCGGCTCGTCGAGCAGTCTTTGGTCACGACCGATCGCGACGAGAAGGGCGGCACGCTGCGCTACGGGATGCTCGAACCGGTGAGGCAGTACGCCCGGGAGAAGCTGAAAGCGGATGGGACGGATCATGAGACCGAACAACAACACTTCGCCTCCTTCCTGCACCTCGCGGAGCAGGCCGATCGGACCTACGGACTGCTCACCGGGATGAGGGCGACCGGCACGGACGGAGAAGCGTGGATTAACACGCTCGCGCGCGAGCACGACAATCTGCGTGCCGCGCTGCACTGCGCCGAGGAGCGGGGCGATGTCACGCACGGGCTCCGGCTCGGCGGCGCCATGAGCTGGTTCTGGTGGATGCGCGGAGACTTCGGCGAAGGGCGCCGGTGGATCGAGCGATTCCTCGAGATGGCCGGACAAAGCGGCAACAGGGTCGCAGACCAGATGCTCGCCAAGGCCCTGCTCGGATGCGGGATGTTGGCCCTGGGCCAGGGCGACATCGTTCGATCCACGACGCTCATCGCGGAGGCGCTGACGACCTACCGCAGGTGTGGGGACCCCGCCGGCATCGCCGCCAGCACCGCAGTGCTGGGCCATGTCAGACGCGCCGCGGGCGACGACGATCAAGCACGGGCACTGAGCGAGGAGGCGCTGCACTTGAGCCGGACACTGGACGATAACCGGTCTGCCGCCATTTGCTTGAGCACCTTAGGGCATGTCGCCCGCCGCCAGGGCGATTTGCATCGAGCCGCCGACCGGTTCGGGGAGGCCCTGACACACTTCGCGCGGGTCGGGGACAGGCGCGGCATCGCCTACTCCTTCGGCAACCTCGGCATCGTGGCGCTCGCAAGGGGCGAAGCCGAACAGGCCCGGGAACTGCACGAGAAAAGCATCCGGCTGTACGAAGCGCTGCAAGACGAGGCGGGTCGCGGTTACGCGCTGATCAACATCGGCGATGTCGCCCGTTTCCTGGGCGATGAGCAGCGGGCCGTGTCCCTGTACGAGGAGGCGTTGGCCGTGCATCGGAGACTGGGCGCAGCGAAAGGGATCGCACGCGCCCGCGAACGTCTCGACGCGGCGCAGGTCCGACGCAGCGACGAACGGATATAACCGTCCGGCCTGTCGCGCCCACAATCGGGATGGCAGCAGATTGTGGGGGATAACCGCGCCATTCGCGCGCGTGCCCCGGGGCTTTTTCACCAAGAGCGATACCGCGGTGCGGTGCCACTGGTGGATAAAAATGGCCGGTCGCCAGCGACGGCGGTCAGTATGTCAGCCGACTTGGGCGACCTATTTTTAGACCAGGCTCGAGTGACAGTCGAAGGCGTGAGGACTCCAGGCGCGCGATTCGCCCGCTATCGTAGGCTGAGGCATTGCCGACGACGCACGGATCACGTCTGGATCGCGCCCTCCATCGTCACGCCGGTGACGTTGAAGATGCCATTGGTGACGACGATGGTGACGCTCCAATAGGCGGTCTCGCCGGCGGGGACGGTGAGGACGTTGCCGCGCTCGACGGCGGCGGAGAGATGCTCGGAGATGCCGGTGGCCGGTTCGATGGCGACATGTGTGAAGCCGCCCCACGCGCCCCGATTCAGCCAGAGGCCGAGCATCGGCACGGTGAAGGCGAAGCCGACCACGAAGCCGGCCAACGTGTCGTGCAGCGCCGCCCAGCGGTCGGTGAGCGGGCCGACGTAGACCTTCGTAGCGGCGGGCGCGTTATCGCCGTTCAGTTGCACGCCCGCCAGATCGAGCCCCGCCGTTTGCGGCCAGGTGGCTGGCGCGTACTCATGCAGCGGGCTCATCCCACTGACGGAGCCGATCTCCACATCCGAGACAGCGTGCGGCAGGATGATACGCATACCTTGCTGCCAGTTCATCAGCGGATGCAAGGCCCAGAGGCAGGGGGCGGGCGCGTCGCCGGTATTCGCCAGCGCGTAATCCAGCCGCAAGGCGGCATCGCCCACGAAGCGTATGCGCCGCGTAAGGCGGAAGGGCGACTGACGCAGCGCCACCGTCGTCTCGATGCGGTCGTGCCCTTTGGTCGCCTCCCAGGGCATGGTCCATGCCTCGCCGTGGTCCGGCAGCGCGCGCCCCTGATAGGTGTCTGGCCAGATGTTCGGCAGGCACTCGTCGATGCCGACCGCCGGATGGTCCGCGTAGGTCATGCCATAGGTCGGCGGCGGGAGCGCGCGCAGGCCGGGCGGCGACCAGAGCACCTCGCGCCCGCTCGGCCGGTGGACGAGCGAGGCGATCCGCGCCCCCTGCTCCGGCAGCACAACGGCGCGCAAAAAGTCGTTCTCCAGCACGATCGCCCGCGCCCGCGCCCATCGCTCCTCAGTGATCCGTGTCGCCATCCTCACCTCTATCTTTCGTTTGAACCACAGAGGCACAGAGGACACAGAGAGGGAAAGAGAACGAAGGAGATAGGTGAATCCATCTATTTCTCATTCCTTTGTGTTTCCCTCTGTGTCCTCTGTGCCTCTGTGGTAAATTCTCCGCGTTATTACTGGGCGATAAGGGGCAGGGTCATCGTCGGGGTGAGAGCGCGCTGCGGGGTGGCGACGCGGATGACGGCGGTGCCGATGGCGAAGAACTCGATGATGTGGCTGCCCCACGCCCAACTCTTCTCCTCGATCCGCACCCCGACGATGCCCGTGCCGCCGGCCTGCTGCCCCTCGCCCTCCATGCGGCCCATCGCCAACTCGCGCGCCTCATAGGTCGCCTGCGTGAAGTTCTCCATCTCGGCATTGCGGAATGCCTTGCCCCACGTCTGCCGGAAGGTCTGGTGCGCGACGTGATAGACGCAGGTGCCCATCGCCAGCCGCACCGGTCGGTAGCCCGCCTGCACGAGCTTCCAGAAGTCCTGCCCGGAGAGGTCGGAGGAGAAGGGCCGGCCATGCTGCGGCCGCATGTGGGCCTCACGGTCGCGCGTCCGCACGGCGGTGCCGATGGCGAGCACTTCGATAAGATCCGCCCCCCATTCGTACGTCCCGATCATCAGCCGCACACCGACGATCCCATCCGCCTGCAGCGCGTCCGCCTCCGCCTCCATCCGCCCGATGGCGAGCGAGCGGGCGGCGTACATCGCCTGACTGAGGACGTTCAGTTCCATGTTCTGCCCGTACTGCGAGACTTGCAGGCCGACATGGTAAATTGAGCTGCCGAGCACGAGGCCGAGCGGTTCGACATTGATGTCTTCCAGACAGACCAGTTCGTCGACCGACAAGTCGCTCGTGAAGAGCCCCGCGCGCAGTCGCTGCGTCGCCGAGACGGGAATTGCATTCTGAGCCATCGTGCCTCTCCTTAGCCGAAGGTCAACTTTTCGAGCGCGGCGGCGGAGAGGCCCTGCGCCTCCGCGAACCGCGCAAGGTCCCTAATCAATTCATCGACCCAGACGCCTGCCCCAAGCGTCTCCATGTTCCCGACCGCCACGCCATGCACAATCTGTTGCCGCACGACGCTATAACTTCCCTTGCGCGGCGACTCGAAGCGATAGCGCAGATCGCCGAGGTGGAGATTGATCTCCTTGATTCGCCCGCCGAGGATGCGCCACTCGCGCACCACCTTGGTCGATTCCGGCACCGCCGCCTGAAACTTCGCGGCGATCAGCTCCAGCAAATCCATATTCCGCGCCTGTGCGCCGTGCAACTCCCCCGCCAGTGCATCAAAGTTCGCCATGCATCACCCCTTCGAAGGATCAATACCAGCACAGAGAATGGAGAGCACACGGAGGACACAGAGAAATGCGGGGAGTCTTTCTTTTTTCTTCTTTCTGCTCCCTCTGTGCTCTCTGTGTCCTCCGTGGTTAAGCCCCCTCCCTCACACGGAAGGAAGCCCCTCATCCATCAGGCGCAGGACGGCGTGGAGGAGCGCGTTCGCGCCGCGTTCGAGCGAGGCGGCGTCGGTGAACTCGTCAGGCGCGTGGCTGATGCCATTGACGCTCGGCACGAAGAGCATCCCCGCCGGGAGGACGCGCGCGACGATCCCGGCGTCGTGGCCGGGGCCGCTCGGGAAGCGCATCGGCGTCACGCCGATCTCTCCGCACGCCGCCGCGATGGTCTCCATCATCGCCGGGTGCATCGGCGTCGGCGGTGTGATGAGCAGCGGGCGGGACGTGGCAGCGACATGCTCCTCGGCGCAGAGGGTATCGACGCGTCGCCGGTATTCCGCTTGCGCGGCATCGAGGATTGCCGGGCTGATGTCCCGGAACTCGGCGGAGAAGGTCGCCGTACCGGGCACGATGTTCGGCACATCGGGGGTGATACGCAGCCGCCCGACGGTGGCGACGACCTCCGGCCCCGCCTGCCGCGCCACATCGCGCTGCGCGGCGATCGCGCGGGCCATCGCCATGCCCGCGTCCCGCCGCATCGGGAAGGGCGTCGAACCGGCGTGGCTCGGATGGCCCTCGATCTGCCATTCGTGCCGCTCGATGCCGCAGATGCCGGTGACGACCGCCAGGTCGCCGCCCGCCGCCTCCAGGCGCGGCCCCTGCTCGATGTGCATCTCCAGATAGGCGCCGATTGCCGACCGTTGATCGGCGACCGTATCGATCCGTTCGAGGTGGACGCCCGCCGCCGCAAGCGTCTCGCGCGCGCCCGGCCCGGCGATGGTGACGTAGTCATCGACGATCGGCGTGCCCATGAAGGCCATGCTGCCGAAGAAGCCGGTGCCGAAGTGCGCCCCCTCCTCGTCCGCCCAGGCGACGACGGCGAGCGGGAAGGGCGGCGCGATGCCCGCGTCCCGCAGCGTGCGGAGCACTTCGAGGGCGGCGAGGACGCCGAACGCGCCGTCAAATTTGCCGCCGTTCGGCACCGCGTCGATGTGCGAGCCGAGGAGCAGCGCCGGGCCGCTCCCCGCCTGCCACCGGCCCCACATATTGGTTGCGGCGTCCTCCTGCGCGGCGAGCCCCGCCGCCTCGAAACGCCCCCGCAGCCACTCCAGCCCCTCCCGGTACGCGGGCGACCACGCGACCCGGAATAACCCCGCCTCCGTCCGCCCGATCGCATCCAGCGCGTCGAGGTCCGCCATCATCCGCCCTGCATCAATCGCTATCCCCTGCCTGTCCATCCCAACCTCCTGATCGAAACCGATTGATCCGCAAAGACGCAGAGACGCAGAGGGAAGGAAGAGATGTTGAGAGACGAACTCTCTGACCATTGCTTGATTTTTTTCTCCGCATCTCTCCGCGATCTCTGCGTCCTCCGCGTCTCAGCGGTTTATATATCCGGTTTCCTAGCCCAGTTCGCTGCGGGCGCGGCGCATGTATTGGAGGAGCGCCTCGTGGACGACGGGCACAGGATCGCCGATGATGTCATGGTCGCCGACGGGGCGCGGGCTGGCGGGGTACCACCAGGTGTACGCGGAGCCGTCCGCCGTCTCGTGGAAGGTGAAGTAGGCGTGCGTGCCGACACGGAGCGTGAGCGCCTGGGGATCGCTCGTGTCGACGCGCGTGGAGTGCGGCTCCGCGTGATTGAGCCACGCCGCGCAATGCGCGAAGTGCTCCAGCAAGGACGCGCGCGCCGTGGCAAAGTCGTATGCTTCCAGTGGGTCTCTCACACCGCTCTCACCTCATGTATCGTCCGCGTTCCACCCGACGGGCGTAATGATAGCAAATCGGAAGCAAGGCGTGAGGGATACGCGATGCGGGTGAAATAAAACAGCACTTTCTTGCTTTATTGACGAAGAGATGATACGGTCGTGCCACGATTGCTGATCGTATGCGGCATCGCGCCAGTCTCGCGCGGGTCAGGGTTCCGGAAGGGATTCCTCCATGGTTGCGGCACTTCATCCGGCACCGTCCCCATCGACCCCGCCAAAGCAGCGTGGTTTCGGGCGCACCGCGAATGCGCTGCTCGCGTACACGCTGGCGAAGGGGCTCCAGATGTCGCTCTTCGCGCTCATCTTCCCCTTGTATCTCTACCATCTCGGCTACAAGCAGGACACGATCGGCCTCGTCACGGCGCTCGGCGCGGTGACGACGCTCGTGGGCGCGGTGCCGCTTGGGCTGCTGGCGGACCGCGTGGGGCGGGCCCGGCTCTTTGTGCTGTCCGCCATCCTCACCCCGATTCCATACGTCGCTATCTCGGTCACCTCGTCGCTCGCGGTGATTATCTCCAGCGTGATGGTCGCGAACTTCCTCGCCACGGTCTATTGGAGCACGAACGCGCCGCTGCTTGTCGGCGCGGTCCCGGCGGCGGATCGGGTGCGCGTCTTCGCCGCCAACTCCTTCCTGCTGATGGGCCTCGGCGCGCTCGGCGCGGTGATCGGCGGCACGATCCCGTCCGTCGCGGGGTTCATCCTCAACCAACCATCGGACGCGACAATGCCGCTGCGCATCGCCCTAAGCGGCACGGCGATCATCTCCGCGATTGGTGCGATCCCGCTGCTCGGCATCCGCGCGGCGGACGGCGCGCCGGAGGGGAGAGCGCGGGCGTGGCGCTTCCGCAAGAGCGACCTGCGTTTGTTCGGCAAACTGCTCTGCGCGGACGCATTGCAAGCATTCGGCGCGGGGGCGGTGATCGGCTTCCTGCCGCTCTTCTTCAAGCTCCGCTATGGCCTCTCCGCCGGGGTGCTCGGCATCCTCTTCACCGCGACCGGCATTCTGAGCGGCATCGCCTCGCTCGCCGCGCCGCTGCTCGCCCGCCGTCTCGGTGACTTGCGCGCCTTGATTCTGGCGCAGGCGGCGATCGCGCCCGCGATCCTCTTCACGGCGCTCGCGCCCGCCGCCTGGCTGGCGATCCTCTTCGAGGTCTCGCGCACCGCACTGCGCGGCACGGTGGACCCGATCTACACGCCCTTCGCGATGACGCGCGTCCCGGCGCGGCAGCGAGGGGCGCTCGGCGGCCTGTACAACGTCACCTGGGCGACGGGCTTCTCGCTCGGCCCGCTCATCAGCGGTGCCATTCAGGTCCACGCCGGCTTCGGCCCCGCCTTCACGATGAGCGCGGCCTGCTACGCCATCGCCGCCGTGGCGATGTTCCTCTTCTTCCACGGCAGCGCCGCCATCGCCGATGAGCACGAGCATGAACAAGAACTCGCGGCGGCGTAGCTGATCGCCTTCGTGCATGACGGGAGAACGGATGCGGAACGCGGGACTCTTGCAAAGGAATCCCAATTATCGCTTCCTCTGGCTCGCCAAAATCGGTAGCCTCTTTGGCGACTGGTTTAATCAAGTCGCACTGGCGCAGATCACGTTGACGCTCACCCATTCGGCGGCCTCGCTCGGCCTCGTGCTCCTGTGCCGGTCGCTGCCCTCCGTTCTATTCGGGCCATTTGCCGGCCCGTTCGTCGATCGCTTCCCCAAGAAACCCCTCTTGCTCGTCACCGATCTCCTTCGTGCCGTCTGTGCATTGGGATATGTGTTCGCGGTCATTTTCCACGCGAGTTGGGTGCTCTATGTCGGCTCCCTGCTGCTGGGGATGTCGGGCGTCCTTTTCAATCCGGCGCGGAGCGCCGCCATCCCGCTCGTCGTCGCGCGCGACGATCTCGCCGAGGCAAATGCGTTGGATTCGGGGATGATAGGCGTGGTGCAGATACTCGGTGCGGCACTCGGCGGAATTGTTGCGGTCGCCGTCAGCCCAATTCTCTGCTTCGGGATCAACGCGGCATCCTACCTCTGGTCCGCGTTCGCCATCCTTCGGACGCAGTGGCAGGGCGTGAATATGCCGCAGGCCACACATCTCCCCTACCTGCACTCCCTGCGAACAGGCTTTCGGGAGGCGGCGCGGAACCGGATCGCGCGCGCGATTATCTTCATCGGCTTGAGTTGGGGCTTGGCAGGCGGCGGCTATTACGTGCTCATCCCCCTGCTCGGGAACCAGACATTCCACCGGGGCGCCCTTGGGATCGGCATTCTTTACGCCATCGATGGCGTCGGCGTACTTCTAGGGTCGGCGCTGGTCCGCCGTATCGTCTCCGGGAACCACGACAAGGCAATCGTCTGGTATGGCGCGGCCTATCTCACACAGGCGCTCTTCTTCACCTTACTGGCGCAGAGCGCGCTCTTTCTTGTCGGGAGCGTGATGCTGTTGCTTATGCGGATTAGCTCGGGCGTTATCATCCCGCTCGATACCTATCTGCTGCAAACCAGTACCGAGCCAAACCTGCGCGGAAGGCTTTTCGCGCTGCACGAAGCGACCTACGGCGGTGTGATGCAGTTGTCATACATCCTGACGGGCATCGCGTATCTACGCCTCGGCATTCCGCACACAGGGATTCTTGTCGGCGCGATGTCTCTCCTTTGCGGCATCTCGTGGCTGTGGAAATTTGGTCCGGGAGCGGTCGCCGCGCTGCACGGAAGAGCGGTCGACTAACCGTCCCCGGGGCGTGTCTATCCGATGAGCGCCGCCCTGTTATTGCCGAGCGATGGCTGCCTGTCCGCCGCGCAGGACGTACTTCTGGATTTTTCCGGTGGCGGTCTTCGGCAATTCGGCGACGAAGCGGACGGTTTGGGGCGCTTTGAAGTGCGCGAGACGCTCCCGCGTGAATGCGCGCAGTTCCGCCTCGGTCGCCGTCATCCCCGGTTTGAGGACGACGAAGGCGTGGGGAGATTCGCCCCACTTCTCGTCCGGCAGCCCGACGATGGCGACTTCCTGCACGGCCGGATGGCGCAGCAGGACGCCCTCGACCTCAATCGACGAGATGTTCTCGCCGCCGCTGATGATGACATCCTTGATGCGGTCGCGAATCTCGGCATAGCCGTCGGGATGCACCACGGCGGCGTCCCCGGTGTGGAACCAGCCGCCCCGGAATGCCTTCGCGGTCGCCTCCGGGTCGTTGTAGTACCCCTCCATCACGACGTTCCCACGCACCACGATCTCACCGAGTGTCGCGCCGTCGTGCGGCACTTCGTTGTCGTTCTCGTCCACGACGATCAGTTCGCCGGACGTGACCAGCTCGACGCCCGTGCGCGCCTTCTGCACGGCGCGGTCCGCCGCCGAGAGCGCGGCGTGCTCCGGGAGCGGCTCGCAGATGGTGATGAAGGGTGCGGTCTCCGTCAGCCCGTAGACTTGCGTGATCTCCCAGCCGAACTCCCCCTCGATCCGCTCGATGGTCGCGGCGGCCGGGGGGGCGCCCGCCGTCACGACGCGCACGCCGGGGCGAACGTCGCGCCGCACCTCGGCGGGGCAATTGGCGAGGGAGATGAGAATCGTCGGCGCGGCGGCGAGCATCGTCACCGCCTCAGCGGCAATTGTCGCAAAGACGCGCGGCGGCTCGACCCGGCGCAGGCAGACATGCGTCGCCCCGATGGCGGTGACCGTCCAGACGAAGGTCCAGCCGTTGGCATGGAACATCGGCAGTGTCCAGAGGTAGCGGTCGGCGGGCGTCATGTGCAGGTGGACGAGCGTGCCGACGGTATTGATGTAGGCGTTGCGGTGGGTAATCATCACGCCCTTGGGGCGCGAGGTCGTGCCGCTCGTGTAATTGATCGTCAGGAGGTCGGACTCGCCGATCTCCGGCCGGGCGAAGGTCTCCGGCGCGGCGGCGATCAGCGATTCGTACGCCAACCATCCGGCGGGTGGTTCGCCTTCCAGGCAGATGAAATGCTGGACGCCCGGGATCCGCGCGCGGATGCCGTCCACCATCGCGCAGTAGTCGGGGTGGACGCAGACAACCTGCGCGCCGCTGTGAGTGATGATGTAGGAGAAATCATCCGCGATCAGGCGAAAGTTGATCGGCACGAGCACGGCGCCAATTTGCGGCACCGCATAGTAGGCTTCGAGGTGCGTCTCGGTGTTCGGCGCGATATACGCGACGCGATCCCCCCGCCCGACGCCCAACTGCTGCAAGGCGGCGGAGCAGCGGTCGCAGCGCGCGAAGAATTCCGCGTAGGTCAGCCGCCGCTCGCCATCGACGACCGCTTCGCGGTGCGCATAGAGGCGGCGAGTGCGGCGCATGAATTCGAGCGGCGAAAGCGGCGTTTCCAAGGCAACACCTCCTGCGGGAGCGCAATCAAGGAGCGGGGGACGAGCGCGCCGAAGACGCACCGTTCGTCTGTCGTCGTTCCCCGCACACACGCAGTCATTGATCGCCGCGATTCTAGCATGAAATCCCGCGCGAGCGCGGTGCTGCCATGCGGGTCCTCCCGCAGCCCCCGTTGCCGCACGACGGCTTCATCGGGTGCCCAATTGCGCCCGCAAAGAACATCCGCAGCGATATTTTCGGCTTTTTTTACATCTTCCTCATGCCAGATTCATCCTGTGCCCCTACAATGCCTCGGGCGGGGAGACAACGCCTTCATCGCCGGCGATTCCACGGCGACAGCGGGCGACCGCGTCGCACGCATCGGGGAAAGTAAAGAATGACCATCGAATTGCACGACATCACGAAGGTCTACCAGACGGGCGGGGGGGATCTGCCCGTCCTTAAGGGGGTCACGTTCACCATCCCCGACGGCGAACTCTGCGCCATCATGGGCCCCTCCGGCTCCGGTAAATCCACCCTGATGAACGTCATCGGCTGCCTCGACACCCCATCGGGCGGCCGGTACCTCCTCGATGGTCAGGATGTCGCGGCGCTCGACGAGAACGCCCTGGCGAGCATCCGCAACCAGAAGATCGGCTTCGTCTTCCAGAGCTACAACCTTGTCAAACGTACCACCGCACTCGATAACGTGCAGCTGCCGATGCTCTATGCCGGCGTGCCGACCGAGGAGCGACGCCAGCGCGCCGTGGATGCGCTGGAGGCGGTTGGCCTCGGCGACCGCCTGGACCACAAGCCGAACGAACTCTCGGGCGGGCAGCAGCAGCGCGTTTCGATCGCCCGCTCGCTGGTGATGCGCCCGACGCTGATCCTGGCGGATGAGCCGACCGGGGCGCTCGACTCGCGCAGCGCGGTGGAGGTGATGGACATCTTCCAGCGGTTGAACGCGGAGCTGGGGATCACCGTCGTGTTCGTGACGCACGAACCGGACATTGCAGAGTATACTCGGCGGATCATCCGCATCCGCGACGGCTACCTCGGCGCGGACGAACCCGTCGAGCAGCAGCGGAACGCGGCGGCGGAATTGGAGCGGCGCGTCGTCGTGCCTTTCCCGCTCGCGCAGGCCAGGGTATAAGGGGGCAGCATGGCACAAGCGATACGGCCGGTGGCGCAGCCGACGATCACCGACCAGAATCGGGCGCTGGCGGCGGACAGCGCGCGGATCAGCCGGCTCGGCACGCCGCCGACGATGGGCAAGGGCGGCGGCGTCCCGCTCGCCGAGAGCTTCACATCCTCGCTGCACAGCCTCTCAGCCAACGTCACCCGCACCATCCTGACCATGCTCGGCATCATCATCGGCGTCGCCTCGGTCATCGCCCTGCTCGCCTACGGCAACGGCGTCGTCGCGAAGGCGCTGACCGCGCTCGAACGTAACGGCACGAACCTGATCACTATCCAGGGCGCCAATCAGGCCAGCGCCGGCGTCGCCACCGGCAACCAGTCCCGGACCTTGACGCTCACGGATGCCGAGGCGCTCGCCGACCCGGCCCAGTGCGCCGACTGCGGCGCCGTCTCCCCCGAGGTGCGCGGCGGCGGGCAGATCACCGCGAACGGCAAGAATACCTTCGGCGCGGCGCTCGGCGTCTGGCCGTCGTACGTCGATGTCCACTCCTACAATCCGACGATCGGCGCGTTCATCGCGGATACCGACGTGTCGGGCAATCAATCGGTCGTCGCCCTCGGCGCGAACATCGCCAGCACCCTCTTCTCCGGCGTCGATCCGACCGGGCAGACGATCCGGCTCAACCGGCAGAGCTTCAAGGTGATCGGGGTGATGGAGGCGAAGGGCGGCAACGGCTTCGGCTCGCTCGATAACCAGGTCTACGTGCCGATCACCACCGCCCTCTCCAAGCTGACCGGCGGTCGCGGCGGCGCGCCGACCGGGGCGGGCAAGATCGTCGATACCATCTACATCAAGTCGACCAGCCCGAATACGGTGGACAAGGCGATCACCGAGGCCAACGATGTGTTGAGCGGGCAGCACCGCACGAGAAGCGGCGCGCCCGACTGGCAGGTAACGAACCAGGCGGATCAGCTGCAGGCGGCGAAGGACACCCAGAAGACCTACCAGATCTTCCTCTTCGTCATCGCCTCCATCTCTCTCCTGGTCGGCGGCATCGGCATCATGAACATCATGCTGGTCTCGGTGACGGAACGGACGCGGGAGATCGGCATCCGCAAGGCGATCGGGGCGAAGAAGCGCGATATCCTCACCCAGTTCATCACCGAATCGGTGGTGATGAGCTTCCTGGGGGCGCTGACCGGCGTCGTGATCGGCGTGCTGGCGTCCTACCTGGTGGGGAGGTTCTACCAGCCGACGCTGGTGTCGATCCAGTCGATCTTCATCGCGGTGGCGTTCGCGGTGGCGACGGGGCTCTTCTTCGGCGTCTACCCGGCGCAGCGGGCGGCCAGCCTCAAGCCGATCGACGCCTTGCGGTACGAATAGCCTGCGGGATATGAACCGCAGTTGCCCAGCTATCCGCCGCGACTGTCGTCATCGCGCCGACCGGCTACACCCGGTCGAGTGTGCGGGTCTGCCACCAGATAGCGGGGAGGCGGGCGAATTTATCCCATTTGGTGAGGGCGGCGCGGTGGGTATAGACCTGGTAATCAATCGCCTCGATGCGGCCGAGGATGCCGCCATAGAGGGTCGCCGCCGCCTGGACGGGCAATTGCCCGGTGCGGTGGAGGCGGGCAATACCGGGGGTGCTCTCGCGGTACAATGCACGCGCGCGGGCGATCTGGAAGGCCATCAGGCGGCGGAAGGCGGCGTCCACCACCCCGGCGGCGATCCGCTCCTCGTCGTAGCCGAAGGCGGCGATCTCGTCCTGCGGGAGGTAGATGCGGCCCATCGCGGCGTCCGCGCCGACATCGCGCAGGATGTTCGTCAGTTGCATCGCGACGCCGAGATTCGCCGCGTATGCCAGCGTCTCCGCCGCACCATCGTAGCCGAGCACCGGCGTGCAGAGCAGGCCGATCGTGCTCGCGACGCAGTAGCAGTAGCGGCGCAGTTCCTCCCATGTCGCGTAGCGGGCGTGGGTGAGGTCCATGCGCATACCGTCGAGCAAATCCCACAAGGGTTCGGTGGGGATGGCGAATCGCGCGCGCGCGTCGGCGAAGGCGCGGATGATCGGCAGCGTTCGCGTCCATCGCGCGCAGCCGCGCCTCCCACCAGTCGATCCGCGCGAGCAGATCAGCGGGCGTCGCGGTGGCGGGCGCGCGGTCCACAAGATCGTCCGAATAGCGGCAGATGGCGTAGATCGCCCAGATCGCTCGCCGCTTCTCCGGTGGCAGAAAGCGGATGGAGAAGTAGAAGGCGTGCGCGTGGTGACGTGTCACAGCCGGCAGGCCTCGTAGGCGTCCGCGAGCGTCGTGCCGACGACGCGCGTGCCCACATCCGGCGCGACCGATCGCGCCGGATCGCGCTCGTACCGGTCGAGCGCACGCGGCCATGTCATGAGGAAGCCGCCAAGAGACCGTGCTCAGTGGACGGCGGGCAGCACGATACGCCGCTTGCCGCGCGCCGCCTGCTCGTCATGATAGAGCGTGAGGGAAAAGTACGCATCGCTGCCTGCTACTCGCTGCCAACTGCCTGCTGCTTACTGTGTACTCGGAAAAGTCGTTGCCGGATCACTGCCCGATAGAACGTGTAGCGGGGCAGGCGGTTGTATGACAGATCGCGAGATCATACGGGGGTGAGGGGCGATCAATCAGCGGCCTGATCATCGGACGCGGGGCGCGCGGCGCCGTCTGTCGGGGTGATCGTCACCTGCGCGATGCGCAAGCGGTCCATGCGGTCCACGCGGATATGCAGGTGGTCGGTGTCGACGCTGTCGCCCGCCTTCGGGATGCGGCCCATGCGGTCGAGCACATACCCGGCGATCGTCTCGTAGCCATCGTCCACATCGCCGAGCGCCACCATCCCGCGCACGTCGCTGATCGGCGTGCGTCCATCGACGGTGATGCTGCCGTCGGCATTGCGTTTCAACTGCGGCGCGGCGGAGTCGAATTCGTCCTCGATGTCGCCGACCAATTCCTCGATCAGGTCCTCCATCGTCACGAGACCCGCCGTGCCGCCGTAATCGTCGACGAGGATCGCCATGTGGGTATGCTTGCGGCGCATCTCCAGCATCAAGTCGTCGATATGCACCGATTCCGGCACCACCAGCACGGGCCGCATGATCGCGCGGATTGGGCTCCTCGCCCCGCCCGGACCCGACCGCCGCGATGATGTCCTTGACATGCACCATGCCGTGAATCGTGTCGAGATTCTCCTCGTAGACGGGGAAGCGGGTGTAGGTGCTCGTCGCCACCTGCGGCGCGACATCGGCGATGCGCGTCTGCATCTCGATGCCGACGACCTGCGTGCGCGGCACCATCACCTGCTGCGCCTCCTTGTCCGCGAAGGAGAAGACGCGGTCGATCAATTCGCGCTCGCCCCTTTCGAGCGTCCCGGCCTGCTCGCTCTCGCGCACGAGGATGCGCAATTCCTCCTCGGAATACGTGCCGCGCTCGCCCGTATCGGCGAGGCCGAGGCGACTGAGCAGGAAATTGGCGCTGTTATTGAGCACCGCGATCAGCGGCCGGAAAACGACGAGGAAGACGCGGATCGGGCCGATGACCAGGAGCGCCACCCGCTCCGGGTTCTGGATGGCGATGCGCTTCGGCAGCAGTTCGCTCATCAGCACCGTCACGTAGGTGACGAGCAGGAAGGAGAAGATCACCGCGATGACGTGCGCCGAGATGACCGGCAGATTGGCCGGGAGCCAGGCGAAGGCGGGTTCGATCAATTTCGCGACGACCGGCTCGCCGAGATAGCCGAGGGCGAGCCCGGCGATGGTGATGCCGATCTGGGTGGCGGAGATGTACGGGTTGAGGTTGTTCAGCGCGCCCTTCACCCATCGCGCGCGGCTATTCCCCTCGGAGGCAAGTTGTTCGATCCGACTGCGGCGGGAGGCGACGAGACCGTACTCGGTCGCGACGAAATAGGCATTCAGAAAGACGATCAGGGCAAGCATCGCCAGCCCGGCGATCGTCCTCCACACTTCAGCGCTCATTGAACGGGGGAGCCCTCCTTGACGGCCCGGCGACGACGACCAAACATACCCCGCACCCTCGGGCCGTGCCGGACCCAAACCATTCCATTGACAAAAGTATAGCATGGTGGCTGCCAGCGGGATTTTTCCGAACCGCCGACCACTTCCCAACGCGGGAAGGGGAGCAAGGCGCCGATACATCGAGGCGTATGGGGGGAACCACGGCTTGTAGAGAGAGCAACCCATTCTCGTCACGGGAGGAGCGAGGGGCGGGCAAAAAGGTGCCGGTGCCGCGGGGACGGCACCGGCGGGGATTGGGGAAATGGGGAAGGAGAAAACAACGGTAGTCGGTTCACTCTCTTATACGGCAGCGGCGCACGGTTGGATCATCCCGACGCGCGATTACTCCCAGGTGGTGTCCCTCAGGCTGCCCATTGGCGCCTCCCTGCCGTCGGCGATCTCATCGAGGCCGAGGCTGACGGTGACACGGCGGAACTCCTCGCGGGCACGGAAGAGCATCGACTTCACCGCCTTGCGGGAGATGCCGAAGACCGCGCCGATCTCCTCGCAGGACATCCCCTCGCACTCGCGCAGGATCAGCGCCTCCCGGTTGCGCGGCGACATCCGGGCGAGCACCGCCATGACGCCGCTATCCCCCTCGCGATCCAGCACCATCTGCTCCGGGTCGGCGTCCCCGGCCCGATCCGCCAGCGACGCTCCTTGCGCGCCATCCCACACGATCCAGCGGGCGCGCCGCCGGCGCCGCAATTCGTCGAGGCAGCAGTTCCGCGCCACCCGATACAGCCATGCGGGGAAGTTTACTTCCGCCGGGATGGTCGGCAGGGCGCGATAGACCTTGATGAAGGTCTCCTGCATGAGATCGGCGGCATCATCCGCGTTGCTCGCCATCAAGCGATAGATGAAGCCGTAGAGTGGTCGCTCATACTGCCGCAGGAGCGCCTCGAACGCCGGCGCATCGCCCAAACGCGCCCGCGCGATCCGTTGTGCATCGTCGGAAACCATGTGCGTCTCGTGCGTTGCCATCACTGCCTCACCCCTCGCTTCTCCGGTCTATCCCAATCTCGATTCGCGCCTCATTCATCTCTCCTCCATTTACTCTAGGGGCAGGGATGCGGCGGCACATCCGTAAGGTTACGGATGTCGGGCGAGCAAATTCTTCCGGTTACCTATCCGTACGCCGCGATGCGAGCGTAGCGGGCATCGGTGACGGGCGCGTGAACGGGCGGTGTGTGCTACGCGAGGGGATGGGGCGCGCGGTTGAGCGACGCGAGGGGAAAGCCCGCGAGGCGCGGGCTGCCGAGCCGTTCCTGCCCGCTGCCGAAATGCATCGGTAGCAGACCCGTCACCAGCGCCCGGACGACGGTCAGCCCCACCGCGTGGATGTCTGGTGTCGTGATGTCGGCGATAATCGCCTCGTACCCCATCCGTGCCAGCGTGCCGACTGCGGCGGCGATCAGCGCCGCGGCATCCTGCCCGTCGCAACCGACCCGCGCCGGCAGCGGGCCGGGCCGTGTGCCGAGGAAGGCGAAGGCGGCGCTGCGGTCGGCGAGCGCGTACCAGAGTGCATGGTCCGATGGGGTGCGGACCGCCTCCGGGACACCCAGCGCGGCCAGCGCATCCCAGCGCGCCCGCCGCCCCTGGACAACCTCAAGCACGGCCCGTTCAACGGCGCGGCGCGGATCGGGGTCGCAGCCGAGACCGACCAGATCAATCGGCGGTCGTCCGTGCATGTCGTGCGCCCGCGCCATGACGACAGGGAGGCCGGTGGGGATCGTCGTCAGGTCGTGCGCGGTGAGCGCGACGCCACGTTCGGCGTAGTGCCGCGCGACGCGCGCGACGGCCGCTCCGGCCTCCATGAGATCGAGGAGCGGCGCGGCGCGCATCGTCAGCCAGGTGAAGAGGAAGGCGTCTCGCTCGATGACCTCACAGAGCGCGCGCAAGGCGGCCTCGTGCCAGGTGCGGCCGGCGGCGAGGCCGTTGGAAGTCTGCAGGCAGCAGGCATCCAGCGGCAGAAGATGGACGAGCGATGCGGGGACCAGCACCGGGCGATCATCGCTCAGCGCGCGCCCCTCGACCCAATGGAGCGCCGTCGCATCGTTGACGGGCACAAAGGGAACCGAGCCATCCGCATACTGCGCCGGATGATAAAGGCCGAACGCCGCCGGCCCAATTGCGGACTGGCCGAGCGCGGCCTGAGGCGCGACGATCAATCGCTCCGGCGATGGCGGCAGCATGGCGCAGTAGCGCTCTAAGGCCTCCCCGATGGCGGAATCTTCTGCGTCCTCGACCGTCCATCCCTTGCCCGTCGTCGTTTGCTCGCTCGGGGGCGCCGTTGCCCAATCGTCGCGGAACTGCGTGTTGCTCAGCACGGCGAGCGCGACATGCGGCGGTTCCGGTTCATCGGGCGGGCACGGCACGGGGAGCACGGCGCGCACAATGCCCGTCTCGTCGTCCACGAAGGGCCCTATCCCCCTCCTGCCCTGAGGGTGCCCGCCCTTCCCCGGCGGGGAAGGGGGAACAGGCTGCTGCCACGGCAAGCTGCCGCAGGCCGGGCAGCGCGGGTGACGCAGGACGGGATGCCACGTCCATTCCCCGCTCTGCCGGTCCAGCAGGCCGAGATGCCCGCGTGCCCGCGACGGTTCGCCGATCAGCGTCTGGAGCAGTTCGAGGGCGACGAGGGTGGGCGTACGGCTGTACGCCCCTACGGCTCCCTCTTCCCCTTCGATGAGGAGGCGGTCGCCCTCCGGGCAAGAGGGGGCCAGGGCCGTTCGCCGCCGCCCGCAGTTCCGCGCACAGCAAACATGCCGTCGCGCCGGGGAGCACCGTCGGGCCGAGGCGGACGGTTTCCGCGGTGACGCGCACGGGCAGCCACGGGATGCCGTGGGCGCAAGCGAAGCGGTTGATCCGATGGAGCGGCGCGGTCGCGCCATCCTCGGCGACGCCGACAATGAATGCGCTCCCGGTGAGCTCGTCCCAATCGCGCAACGGTCGCACGCGCGATCAACGGGCGCGCTGGCACGGCGACACGCAGCGCGGCGACGATCGCCGCCGCGAGCGGCCCGCCGCCGATCACCGCGAGTAACGGCGGGCGCGCTCCCGTCATGTCGGTCACCGCCTACTTTTCGAGCAGGGCGATCACGCGCTCCAATTGCTCCTCAATGCGACTCAACTGCCGCTGTACGGGGCATATCGTCCCCGCCCGGCGGCGGCATATAACAGAGTTCAAAACATTGCGGGTGGATATGGGTATGAACCGCATAAGGCATCCCACCCGCGATGGCTGTTCCCGCCGGTCGCTGCTGCATCTGTGCTTCGAGCGCCGCGATCTGCGCCCGTAGCGCCGCCAGTTCCTGCTCGTCGGCCATGGCATTCCTCCCCATCCATTCAAAATGCTTTACCGCGCCAAGATTCTGCTATCATACACGATCAACGGAGACGATGCCGTCCCGGTTCCGCGCCATGTCTTGTCGCGCGCATCGCCCTGACCGCACCGAGCAGGAAGTGGGGGCCGGTACGATGACGATGATGCACGACCTTGCCGACGCCGCGTTGCATCTCGTCGACCGCGACGACGAGCGGGCGGCCCTGCGCGATCTGCTGCGCGCGGCGGACACGGGCAACGGGCAACTCGTCCTCCTCGGTGGCGAGGCGGGGATTGGCAAGACCACGCTCGCCCTGGCAACAATGACCTTCGCCCCCCGAGGCGCGCGGATGCTGATCGGGCGCAGTTACGATTTGATGGAGACGCCGCCCTATGGCCCGTGGCGCGATTGCTTCCGCCGCTGGCCGGAAGGGGTGGGCATTCCCCCCGCGCCGTTCCACGCCCAACGCGACGAGCCGCCAACCCAGGAAGCGCTCTTTGCCCAGGTAGAGACGGCGCTCACCTCCCTCGCGCGGGCCAAATTGCTGATCTTAATCCTCGATGATCTGCAGTGGGCCGACCCCGCCTCGCTCGATCTCCTGCGCCACCTCGCGCACGACCTCGCCGGCAAGCGCATCGTGATGATCGGCACCTACCGCAATGACGAACTGAGCGATGCGCACCCTCTGAAGGCGCTGCTCCCGCGCCTGATGCGCGAAGCGCCGACGACGCGCCTCACGCTGCCCCGGCTGCGCGCCGCGAATGTCACCGAGATGGTGACGGCGCAATTTGGCGCCGGCCAGGGGGTACAGACGCTCTCTCGATCGGTCTACGAGACGACCGCCGGCAATCCGCTCTTCGTGCGGGAGATGTGCCGCGCGCTCGTCTCCGCGCACGCCGTGCGCCGAACGGATGACGGATGGACAGTCCTTTCTACCGCCCTCCCCTCGCCACCGGAGACGCTGCAGGAACTGGTCGCCTCGCGCATCGACCGTCTCGACGCGGCCACCCGGCGCATTCTCGAAGTGGCGGCGATCATCGGCGAGACCTTCACCTTCCCGCTCCTCCGCCGCGTGCTCGACCGGCCGGAGGAGGAGGTGCTGGCGGGGTTGGAGCACGCGGCCGCCGCGAACATGATCGCGGAGGACGACCCGGCGCGGGAGCAATACCACTTCACCCACCCGATCATCCACGAAGTGCTCTACCACGCGGTACTCGTCACGCGGCGGCGGCAATGGCACCGCCGGATCGGTGAGGAGATCGAGGCGACGACCCCACCCGGCGACGACCACACCTTCGACCGCCTCGCGCATCATTTCGGGCAGGCGCACGATGGCGCGCGCGCGGTGCGCTATCTCACCCTGGCCGGCGACGCCGCCGCGCGCTTCTTCGCCAAAGCGACCGCCGCCGGCTACTACGCGCGCGCGCTGACGCTCATCGAGCCCGATGCGGCAGACGCGCGTGACCGCTTGCTGCTCAAGGTGGCGGGCGCCCTCGCCTATGCCGACCCGCTCCGCTCGCAGCGACACGCCGAAGAAGCCTTGCGCGGTTTCCTCGCCCGCGAAGATCGGTTGAGCGCGGCGCGGGTACGCCGCTATCTCGGCTATTCGTACTGGCGTTTCGGCCGGTATGCGCTGGCGGAGGAACAGGCGCGCCTCGCCATGCGCGACATGATCGCCCTCGGCGACGCCGAGGCAGCCATCGCCTGTGGGCCGTTCCTGCTCGTCACGCTGCGCGACCAGGGGAAGTACGCGGAGGCGATCGCGGAGGGTGCATCGTTGCTCGCGGAGGCGAACGACGCGGAGAGCCGCACACTGCGCGACGCACACGCCGATCTCCTCTTTACGACCGGCCACGCCCACGCGGCGCGCGGCAATGCGAGCGACGCGCTCCGGCTCATGCAGCGCGGCCTCGAAGAGCAGCAGGCGCTGGACAACCCCTTCCCCGCGAGCGGCATCCTCTTCCATCTCTTCCTCGCCGTCTGCCTGCCCTTCTTCGCCGACCGCACCGATCTCCTCGCCGACTTCGTCCGCCAGCATCGCGAGATGGCGGAGCGCGGCCGGGCGCAGGTGGAGGCTCCGCTTGCTCTCGGCTGGTTCCTCCCGGCGTACTGGGCATTTTTGCACGGTGATTGGGAAGCCGCACGGCAGCAACTGCGCGACTTGCCCGATCCGCCGCCGACAGCGGTATTACACCGTGCCGAATGGGCCATCTGCGCCGCGCAGTTCGCGCTCGCCGAGGGGCGCGCGGCTGACGGGATCGCCGTGCTCCGCCGGGAACTGCCCCCACCGGGAGCGGGGTGGACGCTGCCGCACCATTTGCACATCCGCGCCCTCAATTGCATCGGGCAGTTGTCCCTCGCGGATCACCAGCCGGCGGCGGCGAAAGAGGCGCTGGATGGGGCGGCGGCGCTCCTCGCGCGCAGTGCCTATATCCCCGCCATTGCCGAGCATCATCTCGCCTGGGCCGCCTTCTATCGGGCGCGTGGGCAAGTACCGCGCGCGCTGACGAGCGCGACGACCGCCGCCGAGCAGGCGACGGCGCATCACGATCTTTTCGCCCTCGCCGCGGCGCGGCGCATGATCGGCGAACTCGCGATGGAGCGTGGCGCATGGCCCCTCGCGGAGACGGAACTTCACCAGGCGGAGGAGATCGCCGCGCGCATCCCCGCCGTACACGAGCGCGCGCTCACCGCCCTCGCCCTCGCTACGTTCCACATTCGCCGAACGGACGCGCCCGAAAAGGCTGCGGCAGGGCACGCCCTCGCGACAGCGGAGGCGATCATTCGTCCGCTCGGTGCGCCATATCTGGTGGCCCAGTTGGACGCTCTCCGCGCGCAACTCCATGCGGTCAATCCGGCGCTGGCATACGGCATTACCGCGCGCGAGGCGGATGTCTTGCGCTACCTCGTCGAGGGCGCGAGCAATCAGGAAATTGCCGACCATCTCTCGATCAGCCGCCGCACCGTCGATCAGCACGTCAGCAGCATTCTCAGCAAACTCGGCGTCGCCAACCGCGTCGCCGCTACTTCCCTCGCCCTCGAACGTGGCCTCGTCCCGGCAAATTAGCGGAAACGTTCGACCCTACCACCACAGCAAAGGAGAAACGTCGCCGCCAACCGGTTGATCGCGCCGCGCCCGCGCCAGGCACCGACAGAGCGATACGAAGATCGACGGCCGCTCGGTCTGTCGATGCGTCGCGGGGTGCGGGGCGGCCTGCGTGCGCGAAGGATGCGCCGACGCGCTATCCGGCAGTGAAATGGCGACGAACCGCCCAGGGGCGGTGAGAAAGTGGGACGATGGTAGATTCCGCTGCATCCATGTCTCCTCGCGAGAAAAGCACTCAATACGGAACCCGCGGGCAAGATCAATGCCGATACGTTGCCTGGATCATTATTCACGAACTGGTATTCATATTTAGAGATTGATGCAAATCATCCCTCTGTTCGGGACGCGGTATGTAATGCGGTCGATGACCTCGCTCGACTTCCTTGCCTCTTCCGCACCGGCGACGGCCCACCTTGATACGGGGAATATCAGGGTCTATGAGCGTGTTTCAACTACTGAACGCGAGTGCGTACTCGCCAGGAGGGAATACTTCATCATGGCACAACAACCACGATTCACCGAGAAGGCGGGCGAAGCGCTCGCCGCGAGCCAGCAATATGTACTCGAGAATGGCTACAGCCGGTACGAGCCGGAGCATCTGCTCGTCGCCCTGCTCGCACAGGAGGGCGGTATCGTGCCGCTGCTGCTGACGAAACTGGGCGTCGATCCCATCGAACCGCGCGCAATGGCGGAGCAATTGGGCAGCCGCGTGCCGCGCGCGATGGGGCAGAACACGCAAGTAACGCCGTCGGAGCGGATGCAGATCGTCTTCCGCCAGGCGGTCGAGGCGGCCAATGAACTGGGCGACAGCTACCTGAGCACCGAACACCTCTTCCTCGCCATGCTCACCCCGCGCCTCGGCGGCGCGCCGGAGCAGTTGGTGACGCAGTTCGGCCTGACGCGCGAGCGCGTCCTGACGGCACTCAAAGAGGTGCGCGGCGGCCAGCATGTGGACAGCCCGAACCCGGAAGGCAAGTATCAGTCGCTCGAAAAGTACGGGCGCGACCTGACCGCGCTGGCGCGGGACGGCAAAGTCGATCCCGTCATCGGCCGGGACGAGGAGATTCGGCGCGTCATGCAGGTGCTCTCGCGCCGGACGAAGAACAACCCGGTGCTGATCGGCGAGCCGGGCGTCGGCAAGACCGCCGTCGCCGAGGGGCTTGCACAGCGCATCGTGCAGGGCGACGTGCCGAGCACGTTGAAGGATAAGCAAATCATCGCGCTCGACATGGGCGCGCTCGTCGCGGGGGCGAAGTATCGCGGCGAGTTCGAGGAGCGGCTGAAGGCCGTCCTCAAAGAGGTGCAGGAGAGCGAGGGGAAGATCATCCTCTTCATCGACGAACTGCACACCGTCGTCGGGGCCGGGGCCGGCAACGACGGCGCGATGGATGCCGCGAACCTGCTCAAGCCCGCGCTCGCCCGCGGCGAACTGCACGCCATCGGCGCGACGACCCTCGATGAGTACCGCAAGTACATCGAGAAGGACGCCGCATTGGAGCGACGCTTCCAGCCGGTGAAGATCGGCGAGCCGAGCGTCGAGGACACGGTCTCTATCCTCCGTGGCCTGCGCGAGCGATACGAGGTCCATCACGGCGTACACATCCACGACGCGGCGCTCGTCGCGGCGGCAACGCTCTCCGACCGCTACATCACCGACCGCTTCCTGCCGGACAAGGCGATCGATTTGGTGGACGAAGCGGGCGCGAAGCTGCGGTTGGAGATCGAATCCCGCCCGGCGGCGCTGGACGAAGTCGAGCGGCGCTGGACGCAACTGGAGATCGAGCGCACCGCCCTGCAGAAGGAGAAGGACCGCCGCTCGCAGGAGCGACTGGCGGACCTCGAGCGCGAACTGGCCGAGATCGGCGAGAAGCGCGACACGCTGCGGGCGCAGTGGACGCAGGAGCAGGATGTCATCAACCGGCGGCGCGGCCTGAAGCAGCAGATCGAGCAGACGCGCACCGAGATCGAGAAGGCGGAGCGGGCGGCGGACTACAGCCGCGCGGCGGAACTGAAGTACGGCACGCTCACCGAACTCGAGAAGCAAATTGCCACCGAGGCGGACGAACCGACCGTCGCGGCGACCGGTATCCGGCCGCTGCTGACGGAGGAAGTGACGCCGGAGGAGATCGCGGCGGTCGTCTCAGTCTGGACGGGCATCCCCGTCACCAGCCTCGTGGAGGGCGAAGCGATCAAGCTCGCCAACATGGAGGAGCGGCTGCACGAGCGGGTCGTCGGCCAGGAGACAGCGATTACGGCGGTCTCGAAGGCGATCCGACGCTCCCGCGCCGGGATGAGCGATCCGAAGCGGCCACTCGGCAGCTTCCTCTTCCTCGGCCCGACGGGCGTCGGCAAGACGGAACTGGCGCGCGCGCTGGCGGAATTCTTGTTCGATGACGAATCCGCCCTCCTGCGCTTCGACATGTCGGAGTATCAGGAGCGACACACCATCGCCCGGCTCTTCGGTGCGCCTCCCGGTTACGTCGGCTACGACGAGGGCGGGCAGTTGACCGAGCAGGTGCGACGACAGCCGTACAGCGTGCTGCTGTTCGATGAGATCGAGAAGGCGAACCCGGAGGTCTTCAACGCCCTCCTGCAGGTGCTCGATGACGGGCGGCTGACGGACGGGCAGGGGCGCACCGTGGACTTCACGAACACGGTGATCATCCTCACCTCGAACATCGGCACGGGCGTGACCGAGAAGCGGGGCGGCATCGGCTTCCAGGCGACGAAGGCGGAAGTGCAGATGGTGCAGCACCGGGAATATCTGGACGCGCTGAAGAACTACTTCCGGCCCGAGTTCATCAACCGGCTCGATGAGATCGTCGTCTTCCAGTC
>CAWJZC010000020.1:0-12158 GCA_963847195.1 uncultured Chloroflexia bacterium
AAGCTCCCACCCGCCGGTTTCGCTTGTTCGGTCGCCATCTGCCCCCGTCTCTCGGTTCCACCTTTTCGGTCGTAGCAAGTCCGCAATGCCCGCAATCGTACCATGTATCGTGTCACCGGTGCGCGGCGGTGATCCAAAATCGTCCCGTTTCCGATTAACGCATTGGGGTAGTGTAGATCCTATCGGGGAAATGACTGAGGAGCGGCGCGTGCCGGATCAGAATGAACTCGACCTGCTCCGTGAGGAGAGCGAATCGCTCGCGGGGTTCCTGCGGCTGCTCCAGCACGAACACCATCAACTCCAAGCCGATTTCGTCGCCGTCCTCCGCGCCGTTGGCGGCCAGATTCGCGTACGTGCGGCAGAAATGCCCGTCGTCCCTGACGCTTCCCGCATCGAGCGCGTGGAAGACCCGGCCAGCGGCGCGGTGACGTTCCGGCTAGTGCCAGGCCCCTGACCTCACCCGACACGAGAGGGGAACTCAATGTGGAGCTCTCGACTGTCCTGAAACGTTTGCGGAATTCCGAGGCATTATTGTGAGCCACCCTTCCGCTCCGGGGAGGGGACGGGGAGCGGTTATCCCCCGTACGGAAACCCCGCCGGGGCATCGACCGACTCGGTCGCGGCGCGCATGGAGCGGTACTCCCACTGGCGGGAGCGGAGGGCGAGACCGGCGGCGGGTGAGTGCCGGGCGATGCGTTGCTGCGGCGCGCGCCCGCCAGCCGTGGAGCGGGTCGCCGAGCGCGGCGCGACCGAGGGCGAGCAGACCGAACCGCCCGTAATCGCCGAACCACTGCATCAGCCCCCGCGTGCCGAGCGCCCGCCGCAGCGCGGGCAGCACCCACGGGTGGCGGCGGAGCGTCGCGAGCATCATCGCCGTGTACTCCCGCCACGAGGGGTTGTCGCGCAGGAAGCGGCGCGTCGTCTCCGGGCCGAGGTCATTGAGGGTGGCGAGGAAGACATTCATGATCCGGTTGACGGCGGCCGGGTCGCCCCCGTCGCGGTGCGCCATCATGCGCGAGAGGCCCCAGAGCGGGGCCATGTTCGCCTGGTGCGCGCCCGCGTGGCGCAGGTGCTTCGTCTCCAGCAGATCGTGGGCGAGGCAATAGCGGAGCATGGTCGTGATCCGCCGCAGGTTGCGCGTGTGCGAGCCGAAGCCGCAGAAGGTGAGGGGCGATTGCTGCGCCGCCGCGTCCCCAATCGAGACGATACCGCGCGCCGCGCCCGTGCCGCGCCGCACGTCATGGTAGCGGGCGGGGATGAAGCCGTAGACGGGCTTCAGGTGCGCGAACGCCTCACCCGGCTCCTTATAGCTCGGCAGCAGCGCGAAGTATCGCTCGAAGAGGTCGAGGAGCGATTGTGGCCGCGCGGGGTCGACGCGGTCGTAGTAGAAGAGATAGACGGTGTACTCGTCCTCGCCCGCCGGGAAACCCTCCCAGATCAGTTGCCGCCCCTCCTGCACGTCGGCGATGGTGATGAGCACCTCGCCCGTCGCTGGGTCCACGGCGCGCGGGTCGCTGCCGCGCCGGAAGCCGCGCGCGGTCGTCCCGGCGGTCGGGCAGACGCCCTGCGACGCTCCCCCTGGTTGATCGCCCAGGCGACCGGCGAGATCGTCCCCATCGCGTCCACAACGAGTCGTGCGCCATATCGCTCCAGCCCGCCCGGCCCCTCCACCTCGATCACCGATCCGGCGCGTCCCCGCGTCCGCTGATCGCAACGGCGGAAGCGCCGCCCCTCGTGGATGACGCCGCCGCACGCCGTGAAGCGACGGCGGCAATGGGCGAGGAGCGCATCGGCGCGCACCGCGACATCGAGCACCTCTTCGGTCGTCACCGGCGCGGCGGGCACATCGATCGTCTCGGCATGGAAGCGGACGATTCCGGCGCGATAGCGGTTCGCGACGATCCCCGCGAGGTCGTCCCACGTCGCCACCCCGGCCCGCACGATCTCCGCCAGCTCCGCGAGCGAGATGTTCCACTCGCGGTGCGCATTGCCCGCCTTCCCCTCATCCAGCAGCGCAATGCGGATCGGTTGCCCATCCCGCGCCGCCCCCACCGCCATCGCCGTCGCGTTAATCAGCCCGAGCACGCCGCCGAGGTAGATCACGTCGTAGTCGCCATGCGTCGCCGCCGGGAGCGTGTCGCATGGGACGACAATTCATCCCGCCAACGCCCCGCACCACCGCCGCGAACCGCTCGTCCAGCCGCTCCACCGCCGCCAGCGCCGCCTCCCCGCCCGGCATCGCCGCGAACGCCGCCACCGTCCGCGGATACCGCGCGTGCAGCCGGGCAAAGATCATGGCTGATTCAGTAGCAACCGACATGAGCGACCTTTTAACCGCGAAGGCGCGAAGGACGCGGAGGCGAGAGGAGAAGAGAAAGAAGGTTGTGCTATTCTCTCCCCTTCTTCGCGCCCTTCGCGCCTTCGCGGTTCATTCCGTTCCCCGGAAGTGTACTACCGCGAGGCGGTGGTAGACTTCGAACAGGGCCGAGGCACGCAAAGAGAGGAGCGCGAGATGGAGAAGCGGCGGTTGGGCCGGACGGGTCATATGAGTACGATCGTTGCCTTCGGCGGGGCGGCGATTGGCAAGGTGACGCAGGACGTGGCGGATGTCGCGATTCAGGATGCCCGCGATCACGGCGTCAATCATTTCGATGTCGCGCCCACCTACGGCGATGCCGAACTGCGCCTCGCGCCGTGGATGTCGACAATCCGCAACGACATCTTCCTCGGCTGCAAGACGACGGAGCGGACGCGCGACGGCGCGAAACGCTCCATCCACGCCTCGCTCGAACGCCTGGGGGTGGACTCCTTCGACCTCTTCCAATTCCACTCGGTCGGCACGATGGAGAAGTTGGATCAATGCCTGGGCGCGGGCGGCGCCATCGAGGCGGTCGTCGAGGCGCGCGACGAGGGGCTCTTGAAGTACATCGGCATCACGGGGCACGGCCTCGACGCGCCGAAAGTCCACGCCGAGGGATTGCGCCGCTTCCCGCTCGATACCGTGATGTTCCCGCTCAACTTCGTCCTGTACACGAACCTGCCGGAATACCGCCGGGACTACGAAGCGCTCATCGCCCTCTGCCAGCAACAGGATGTCGGCGTCCATATCATCAAGACGCTGGCGAAGTCGCCGTGGTATGACCGGGAGCACCCGCCGACCAAGCCGTGGTACGAGCCATTCGACGATCAGGAGACGATCGACCGCGCCGTCGCATTCAACGCGTCTCAGCCGATCCACACGATGTGCTCCTCGGCGGATGTCACCGTCATCCCGAAGATGCTCGACGCGGCGGAGCGCTATCAGTCCGTTTCCGCCGATGCCCTCGCCGCCCTCACCGCGACCGCTCCCACCTACGAGCACGTCTTCGCGACGGGCAGCATCGCCTGGTAGTGGACAGTAGACGGTAGTCAGTCGTCAGTTGGGATGCGAGCAAAACCGTCGGTTGCATTCTATTCATGAGCGTTTTGCCGTCATCCATCCCTGTCTCTTTTCCGCTGACTACGGACTATCGTCCACTGTCTACTGACCACTCGGAGGATTCATGCACCCCGCCACCCTGCACCTGCTCCGCTGCCCGGATACGCCGAATGGCTCGCCGCTCTCGCTGACAGAGACGCGGATGCAGCGGCGGGGCGAGATCGTCACCGGGACGGCGTGCGCGGGGGACGGTGGCTGCTACCCGATCCGGGACGGCATCCTCGACCTCCTGCCGGAGTCGATTGATCTCTCGGCGGCGCAACGCTCCAACCTCTTCCGGCCAACCGCCGCCTTCTACGAGCAGGTCTGGCGCGTGCGGTCCCTCTCGCTGCTCACGGGCGAAGCCTTCACCGTCGGCCGGGAGATGGCGATCATCAACCGCTGGTTGCGGCCTGAGCGGGGCGGCCTCTTCATCGATGTGGGCACATCGCACGGTTTATATGCGCGCAATATCGCCCATCGCCTCCGGCAGAGTGGTGCGACGGGCACGGTGATCGCCCTCGACATCGCCATGCCGATGCTCACGCGAGCGCGGGACTTGGTGGAGGCGAAGGGGTATACAACCATCGATCTCGTGCGGGGGCGCGGGCAGGCGCTCCCGGTGGCGGATGGCAGCGTCGATGGCGTCGTGAACGGCGGCACCTTCAACGAGATGGGGCAGCAGGCGGACGCACTCGCCGAGGTGCGGCGCGTGCTCAAACCGGACGGCTGCTTCGTCTGCATGAGCCTGCTCGCCGGGAAGACGAGCGCCGGGCGCACCGTGCAGCGCGCCCTTGCCGCCAGCTCGCGCGTTCTCTTCCCCACCGTCGATGAGACGAATGCCCTCTACCGGGGCGCGGGCCTCGCCGTCACCGATCAGCAGCGGTACGGCGGCGTCCTCTTCACCCGTGCCGTCGCGATCGAGACGGCGCATTGATCCGTGCCCCTTGCCGGGCGCGGCGGTCGGCTCAGGCTTTGCCGGGGCCGGGCCAGTTGGCGGGCGGGTACGCCCAGCCGATATACCGAGCGAGCGAGCCGCTCCACCACTGCACGCTGTAGCGGCGGATATGGCCGCCGGAGCCTACGCCGACGAACTGCCCGTTGCCTACGTAGATGCCAACGTGGCCTTCGTAGCCGTTCCGAGCGTTCGGCGCGAAGAAGACGATTGCGCCCACGGGAGCGCGCTGGAGGCCGGTGAGGGTGTGCCGGGAGGGATCGCCCGCACTGCCAAGAGCGCGGTACATCGCGTTCGCGCTGGCATAGATGCCCGTGACGCCGTACGCGTTCTCGACGAACGTGCCGCACAGTGTGTCGCCGCCTTCGATCCAGAGGCGTCGCCCGCCCACCTGCTGCGCCGCCCAGGACGCCGCCCGCTGAAGCCGTGCATCGGTCACTTGACGCGACGTGGCGGCCGCGACCGTCTGGGCGCCGGCAACGAGTGGCAGCAGCATAAAGGAAAGCATCAGCAGCGCGGTCGCTATCCGTGGATCGGCGCGGCGCGCGGGCGCAGTGGAGGATAGCGCGGACCGGGTAGCAGCGGAGCGGAGAGGTCGATTCGTCACGAACATGCGAGAAACCCCCTTCGTTGGGGGGTTGCCAAGAGACCCGCTCAGTCAGGAGCGACTGGCAACCCGGCGGTCTCCGCACCCTGCGGAGATCCGTGGCTTTGCGTCCCCGCCTCGCGGCGGGTTTGCCGACCGTCCAAAGGTGGACGTTCACTTAACATAACGCGCGAACCTGCAAATCCGTGACGGGTCCATCGGGCGTCCGTGTGCCGCGTCCACCGATGCGCCGCTCGACAGATGCAATCGGCGGGCATACGGTGGGCCATCTCCGCGCAACGGGACAATGCTTCGTTCGTTTGGTGGCCGTGCTACGCCTCGTCGCGGATTCGGGTATGCTTGCGACTACGAAACCCGAACAGGCTCGCTGAATCCGAAGGGAGTGATCGATTGGCTATCACCGAACAAGCACTGCGGGACGCGGTCTCGCTCGACAAATTGACGCGCCACAACGCGGAGATCGCCAAAGGCGTCCGCCTCTCCGGCAGCGCCGACGAGGCGGAGGCATTCGCCTATATCGCGGCGCAATGCCGCTCCTACGGGATGGCGGTCGAGCAGTACGCCATCGACGCCTACGTCAGCCTGCCGGGCGCGGCGGCGCTGACCGTCACGTCGCCGGAGGAGCGCGCGCTGACCTGTATCACCCATTCGTTCTCGCTCGCAACGGGGCCGGCCGGGCTGACCGCGCCGCTCGTCCCGGTCGGCAAGGGGACGAGCCCCGCCGACTATGCGGGGAAGCAAGTACGTGGCGCAATCGTGGTGACCGACGGGTTGGCGATGCCCGCCGTCGCGCACGCCGCGTATCAGGCCGGGGCGGCGGGGATGATCTGCGTCAACCCGGAGGGGCTGCACGAGATGATCATCTCGCCCGTCTGGGGGACGCCGACGCCCGAGACCGCGACGTACTTGCCGCAACTGGTCGCCGTCTCCGTACGCAAGGAGGATGGCGATGTGCTGAAGGCGCTGATATCGCGCGGTGCGGTGACGGTGCGACTCCAGACGGAGGTCGAGACATCATGGCGGCCGATTCCGACGCTCACCGCCGAGATTCCCGGCACCCTCGAAGATCGCTTCGTCCTCCTCAGCGGCCACGTCGATTCGTGGCACTACGGCGCGATGGATAATGCGAGCGCGAACGCGACGATGCTCGAGATCGGGCGCATCTTCAATGAACATCGGGGCGACTTGCGGCGGGGGCTACGCCTCGCCTTCTGGTCCGGCCACTCGCACGCGCGGTACGGCGCTTCCGCGTGGTATGCGGACAACTTCTGGGCGGATCTGCGCGACCATTGCGTCTGCCACGTCAACGCGGAATCGACGGGCGGCATCGGTGCGGACGACCTCGCGAACGCAGGCTGCATGGCGGAGACCTGGCGCTTCGCGGCGGGGCCGATCCGCGACGTGGCGGGAGAGGAACTGCAGTATCGCCGCCTGGCGCGCAACGGCGATCAGTCCTTCGAGGGCGTTGGCATCCCTTCCGCACTCGCCGGCCTCTCCTCCCAACCCGGTGGCGGCCTGGGCTGGTGGTGGCACACGCCGGACGACACGCTGGACAAGATCGACGGCGCGAACTTCGCGCGCGACACGCAGGTCTACCTGCTCACCTGCTGGCGGCTCTGCACGCTGCCGGTGCTCCCCTTCGATTACACCGAGACGGCGAACGAACTGCGCGGTCGCCTCCACGAACTGCAAGAGTCGGCCAACGGTCGCTTCGATCTGACGCCGCTGCTCGTCGAGGTGGACCGGCTCCACGCGGACGCCGAACGGCTGAACGCGGCTGCCGCAAACGCGGGGAACGATGCCGATCGCGCCGAACGGATCAACGCCGCGCTGATGGCGGCCGCGCACGCCCTCATCCCCGTCAATTACACGTTGGCAGGCCCATACGAGGTCGATCTCGCACTGGAGAACCCGGTGTTGCCCGGCCTCGCGCCTATCGTGTCCCTCGCGGAGTTGGACCCGACAAGCGACGACGCGGGCTTCCTGCGCACCCGTCTCGTGCGCGAGCGGAATCGTGCCCTGCACGCGCTCACTACCGCCCGGCGCGAAATCGCTCGCGCCCTCTGATCGGGTGGTGTAGGCGGAAAGCCTACGCCACCAACGTATGAACAAGGGGAAGTGATGGAAGAACGCAGCGGCGAGGCATTTGAACTGGGTGAGCAGTTGACGGTGGTGGGGAGGAAACTCCACGCGGGCGATGCCGCGCCCGATTTCGCGCTCGACTCCTTCGACGGCGAAGCGATGCGGACGGTGCGGCTGGCGGACTCGGCGGGCAGCGTGCGGCTCCTCACCGTCGTCAACTCGCTCGACACGCCCGTCTGCCATATCGAGACGCGCCGCTGGGAGAGCCTACGCGCCGATCTGCCGGAGAATGTGCGCGTCTATACCGTCAGCATGGACTTGCCCTTCGCGCAGGCGCGCTGGCAGGGCGCGGAGCACGTCACGCACCAGGCGCTCTCGGCGCATCGGGATGAGCAATTTGGCCGCGACTACGGCGTGCTCATCAAGGAGTGGCGGCTCCTGCAACGCGCCGTCTTCGTCATCGACGCACGCGACCGCATCGCCCACGCCGAGTACGTCCCCGACCAGATGCGCGAGCCCGACTATGACGCCGCCCTCGCCGCCGCCCGCCGCGCCGCCGGATACGGGGGCGTCTGAACCACGGAGGCACGAAGAGCACGGAGAAAACCAAGAGATAATCTCATACGATGTCATCTCCTCCCTCCTTCGTGCTCTTCGTGTCTTCGTGGTTCAGATTGAATAATTGGAGGTGACCGATGGCGGAGATGAGCAAGTGGGAGCGGGTGGAGGCGGCATTGGCGGGGCAGGCGGTGGACCGGACGCCGGTCAGCCTCTGGCAGCACTTCCCGGAGCGGGATCAGACCGCCGAGGCATTGACGGATTCCACGCTCTCCTGGCAGGCGCGGTACGACAACGACTTCATCAAATTCATGCCGCCGGGCGACTACGCGACGATCGACTGGGACCTGACGAGCGAGTATCAGGGGAGCACGAGCGGCACGCGGGAGACGACGCACTATCCCGTCGCGACCATTGATGATTGGCGACATATCGCGCCTATCCCGGTTGATCGGGGGATGCACCGCGCGGTGATCGAGGCAGCGGAGCGGACGAACGAGCGTCTCGGCGGCGCGTTGCCCTTGTTGCAAACGATCTTCAGCCCGCTCACCATCGCGATGAAACTCTCCGATGGCCGCGTGCTCGATCACCTGCGCGAGCGGCCCGATGTGGTCCATCAGGCATTGGCGGCGATCACGACCTCCACCCGCGCGATGACGGCGGCGACGCTGGAACGCGGCGCGAGCGGCATCTTCTTCGCCACCCAGTGCGCGACGACCGATTTGATGTCCGCCCCGGAATACGAGGAGTTCGGCGCGCGCTACGACCGGCAGGTATTGGCGGAAGCGGGCGCATCCCGCTTCACGATGCTGCATATCCACGGCGAGAACATCATGTTCGAGGAACTGATGGCTTATCCCGTCCACGCGATCAACTGGCACGACCGTCGCACCGCGCCGTCATTGGCGGACGGGGAGCGATTGAGCGGCACATGCGCCATCGGCGGCCTCCACGAGCAGGAGATCGCCACGATGACGCCCGATGCCGCCGCAGCCCAGGCGCGGGACGCTATCGCCGCCCTGAACGGCGCGCATATGATGGTCGGCCCCGGCTGCGTCATCCCGATCACCACCCCGCCGGATACCATCGCCGCCGTCATCCGCGCGGTCCGGGGAGGCTAACCGATAGAACCGCAGAGACGCGGAGGACGCAGAGGAGAGATGAGGAACGAATAACCAAGAGCGCGAGCGATTGCCTCGCTCCTTCGACGTGATATTCTTCTCATCTCTTGTCCTCTGCGTCCTCTGCGCTCTCTGCGTCTCTGCGGTTCTATCGGTTACAGGGGGTCGGGTTGCAGACGGCGAAGCATATCCTGATGGACATGGACGGGGTAATCGTGCGGGGGGCGCGGGTGGTGCCGGGCGCGCCGGAGTTCATCGAGCGGCTGGCGGCGGCGGGGCGGAAGTTTCTCGTGCTGACGAATAATCCCGCCTATACGCCGCGCGATCTCTCCGCGCGCCTGACGCGCCTCGGTATCGCCGTGCCCGCCACGCACATCTTCACCGCCGCGCTGGCAACCGCGCAGTTCCTCCACGCGCAGCGACCGGAGGGGACGGCCTACGTCGTCGGCGAGGCGGGGCTGACGACCGCGCTGCACGACGCGGGGTACACCCTGACCGATCAAAACCCGGACTATGTCGTCCTCGGCGTGACGACCTCGTACGATTTCGACCGGCTGACGCGCGCCGTGCGGCTGATCGCCGCCGGGTCGCGCTTCATCGTCACCAGCCCCGATGTCGTCGGGCCGACGGAGGAGGGATTGGAGCCGGGGACAGGGGCGGTCGCCGCGTTGATCGCCGCCGCGACGGGCGTGCAGCCGTACTTTGTCGGCAAGCCGAACCCCTTGATGATGCGCGCCGCGCTCCGCACGATCGGCACGCACTCCGAGGAGACGATGATGATCGGCGACCGGATGGACACCGACATCGTCGCGGGCACCGAGGCGGGCATGGAGACAACCCTCGTCCTCAGCGGCGTGACGCTCCGCGAGCAGGTCGAGCGCTTCCCCTACCAGCCTACCCACATTGTCGATTCCGTCGCGGAGATCGAGGTCTGAGCGCGAAGTAGCGAGTAACGAGTAACGAGTAACGAGAAGGATTCTCGCGTCTTCTCGCTACTCTCTCCTCCCCCACGTTCCCATCACTTGGCGGAGGATGGCGAACTCGCCGAGGTGGTGGGCGTTGTGGTCCGCGACGAGGAGGATTTCGCGCAGGATGGTCTGGCCGGTGCCATGCGGGATGCGCGCGGAAAGGTCGGTCCGCGGATCGGTCGCGATCTGCTCGACGGTGGTGAGATCGGCACGGAAAGCGGCGAGGGTCGCGTTCCACGCCGCTTCGTCCGCCGTCGCATCGGGCGCGGGCCAGTAGTCATCCGGCCATATGATTTCCTGGTAATTGGGGTTGCGCATGAAATCGAGAATGTCCCATTGCGTGATCCGCAGATGCTCCAGCAGATGCCACGGCGAATAGGGGACATGCGGGGCCCGCTCATTGATGCGGTCCATTGGGAAGTCCGCGACCGCATCGTCGAACGACATGTGCGCATTGCCCCCCCGCAAGAGATGCACCAATTCGTCTCGTACCGTTTTGTCCGCATCCATCCGTTGCTCCTTTCTGTCGTGTCGGCATCATAGCATGTATGCTCGCTATCGCCGTATACACCGGCAAAGGAGATGGTAAAGACGCGAAGGAGCGAGACAGTGAAAATCGTTGTCGGCAGCGACCATGCGGGGTTTGCGCTGAAGGGGCCGATTGTGCGGGCGCTGACGGAGTGGGGCCATACGGTTGAGGATGTCGGCGGCTACACGGTGGAGGAAGTGGACTTCCCGGACATCGCGCAGCGGCTCTGCGGGGCGATCCTCGCGGGGGAGGCGGAGCGGGGCGTGATGGTCTGCGGCACGGGCATCGGCGCGTGCATGGCGGCGAACAAGGTGCCGGGTATCCGTGCCGCCCTCTGCCACGACGTGCATTCCGCCCATCAGTGCGTCGAGCATGACCACGCCAATGTCTGCTGCCTCGGCGCGCAGATCGTCGGCGAATGGCTCGCCCTCGACTTGCTCAAAGCGTATCTGGACGCGAAGCCGAGCAGGGAAGAACACTATCTGCGTCGCCTCGCGAAACTGGCGGAGATGGAGAAAGGTGGCACGGCATGATCGGGCGCATGTGGCGGGGCCGGACGGACACCGATCAGGCGGATGCGTATGAGGCGGTCTTTCGCGGCGTCGTGCTGCCCGAAATCCGGGGCGTGGACGGCTGCCGGGGCGCGTACCTCCTGCGGCGCGACGACGCGGACGGCGCGGAGTTCGTCTCGCTGACGCTCTTCGACTCACTCGATGCCGTGCGCGCCTTCGCCGGTGAAGACTACGAATCCGCCGTCATCTCCGACGAAGCCGCCGCCGTCCTCCGCGAATACGACACGACCGCGCAGCACTTCACCATCGTCGTGACGCCTAATGACACCGCATCGTAATAGGAGGGAATGGAGCTGGAATAAATACGGCACGTATAATGGCCGGGAATGGGAGATGTTTAGTTGAGGTGAGAGGGCGGACGCGGTATCTCTTGAGACTTCCAGCATACCGCTGTGTTCACGCTTGACATACGCCTGCCTTGCACTCGGCAACGCGTATCGACGCGATGAGGAGAGAACCTCATGGAAAAATATGAATGGCAGCATCTCAATCATCTTCAGGTTGGTCGCTACGCCGAGTATTTTGCGAAGATGGAATTTACCCTTTTTGGCTTCGACGTGTACACCGTTGAAGTAGACCATCAAGGGATAGACTTCGTCATTCGTAAAGGCGAGAATCATTATTACGATGTCCAAGTCAAATCGCTGCGGAAACCCGGCTATATTTTCTTTCCCAAGGCTACGTTTCCTCTTCGCCCCAACATGCTTGCTGTTGTTTCCCTCTTCTTTAATCCTGCGCTACATCTCATTCCGGCGACGGCATGGTTGAATCCCAACGGCTTGCTCGTGGGGCACGATTTCGAGGGAGGTAAAGGCAAGCCGGAGTGGGGGCTGAATCTCAGCAAGAAGAATAAGCCGCTTCTTGCTCCATTCGAATTCGAAAAGCAAGTGAAGTTTTTATAGACATCTACGATATCCATGTCACGCGGAGGCATAGGAAACGAGGCGATGGAATAATCCACCGCCTCGTTCTCGTCACTCGGTATTGCTCAGGCCGCGACGGGTTCCGCCACTTCAACCGTTTCCGGTTGGGTGGTGTGGAAGGTGAACGCGCCGTCCGCCAAATCGACCGTGATGGCGCTGCCCTCCGCGATATCGCCACGGATGACGGCCGAGGCGACCTCATCCAGAATGGCGCTCTGGATTGCCCGCTTCAGTGGCCGCGCGCCGTAGACCGGGTCGTAGCCGATGCGGACGATCTCCGCCTCCGCTTCCGGCGTGAGCGTCAGGGTGTACCCCTTCGTGCGCAGCCGCCTGGTCAGTTGCGCCAGCAGGATGTGGACGATGTCGCCCAGGTTCGCGTCCGTCAA
>CAWJZC010000021.1:0-352352 GCA_963847195.1 uncultured Chloroflexia bacterium
GAACGTGCTGATGATCGTTGCCCGGTCGGCGCGGCGCTCGGCCAGTGGTACGAGGCGGCCACGGTCGTTTTCCTCTTCGGCATCGGCAAGATGCTGGAAGCCCTCACGCTCGATCGTACGCGCCATGCGATTGCGGGATGCTCGCCCTCGCGCCCGCCGAGGCGAGCGTGCTGCACGACGACCATGAGCATCGCGTGAGCGTCGCCGCCGTGCGGGTCGGTGATGTCGTCCGATCCGGCCCGGCGAGCGGTTGCCGGTGGACGGCGTGGTCGTCTGCCGGGCAGTCGGCGGTGGATCAGGCGCCGATCACCGGCGAGTCGATACCCGCCGAGGTGCAGCCGGGCATCGCCGTCTTCGCGGGCAGCGTCAACGGCGAGGGCACGCTCGACGTGCGCGCGACGAAGCCGGCGCACGACACGACGCTCGCGCGGATCATCACGCTCGTCGAGGAGGCGCAGGCGTCGAAAGCGCCCGCGCAGGCGTTCGTGGATCGCTTCGCCGCCATCTACACGCCCGCTCGTCATCCTCGCCGCGCTGCTCGTCGCGGTCGTGCCGCCATTGATCGTCGGCGACTGGGGCGCGATGGCTCTACAAGGCGCTCGTCCTGCTCGTCATCGCCTGCCCGTGCGCGCTCGTCATCTCGACGCCGGTCGCGCTCGTCGCGGCGATCGGCGCGGCCTCGCGGCGCGGCGTGCTCTTCAAGGGGGGCGCCGCGCTCGAAGCGCTGGCGGCGGTACGCGTCGTCGCCTTCGACAAGACGGGCACGCTGACCGCCGGTCGCCCGGCTGTTGTCGCCGTCCACACCTGCGACGGCGCGACAGAGTCCGATGTGCTCGCCGTCGCGACGGCGTTGGAGCGGCAGAGCGAGCATCCGCTGGCCCGTGCGGTGGTGGCATATCGGCACGGACCGCGCGATTCAACCGTTGTCGATCACCGATTATCGCGCGGTGCCGGGGCTTGGCGGCAGCGGCGTCGTGGATGGCCTCGCGGCGAGCGTCGGAAGTGTTCGCTGGTTCACCCGAGCGCGGCCTCTGGGACGTGGCGGGGCATGAGGCATTTCTGACCGAGGGGAACGCCGTTGTCTGCGTCGAGCGGGCGGGCCGGATGATCGGGCTGCTGACGCTGCGCGACGCGATCCGGCCGGAGAGCGCGCGGGCGGTCGGCGCGCTCCGCACCCAAGTTGGCCTGGTGGTGATGCTGACGGGCGACAATGCTCGCACCGCCGCGCAGGTCGCCGCCGCAACCAGACGTGACCGATGTCCGGGCCGACTTGCTGCCCGCCGACAAGGCGGACGCGATCGCGCCCTCGCGGCGGGCGGGCCGGTCGCGATGGTCGGGGACGGCATCAACGACGCGCCCGCGCTCGCCTCCGCTGCGGTCGGGGTGGCGATGGGCGCGGCGGGGACGGACGTGGCAATTGAGGCGGCGGATGTCGCGCTGATGGGAGACGATCTCGGCCGTTTGCCGTACGCCATCCGTCTCGCCCGGCGGACGCTCGGCGATCATCCGGCAGAACATCGCCGTCGCGCTGATCGTCAAAGCGATCTTCCTCGCCCTCACCTTCGCGGCGTGACCAATCTCTGGCTGGCAGTGCTCGCGGACATGGGCACCTCAATACTCGTCACCGCGAACGCCCTCCGCGTCCTCCGCACACCGGCGAAGGATGATGTCCGTGGCACATGAGCACGGACACGGCCATAGCCACGCTCGGCCAGCTTCGGTCGCGCTTTTGCTATCGGCGTCGGGCTGAATGCCGCCTACGTGGTGCTCGAAGTCGTCTTCGGTCTCTTCGCCCACTCCATCGCGCTCGTCGCCGACGCGGGCCATAACCTGGGCGATGTCCTCAGCCTCGTCCTCGCCTGGGTCGCGAGCATCCTGGTCCGCCGCGCGCCATCGGGGAAGCACAGCTACGGGTGGCGCCGCTCCTCGATCCTCGCCGCGTTGATCAATGCCGTTGTGCTGCTCGTGACGATCGGCGGCATCGCCTGGGAGGCGGCCCGGCGCTTCGGTAGTACGGGATACGGTGGAGGGCAAGACCGTTATCTCGGTCGCGGCAGTTAGCATCGTCATCAATGGTGTGACGGCACTCCTCTTCATGTCCGGCCGGAAGGGCGACCTCAACATCCGCGCGGCGTTCGTCCACATGGCGGCGGACGCGGGCCTCGCTTTGGCGTGGTCATCGCCGGGATCGCCATTCTCTGACCGGGCAAGGGATGGATTAATCCGGCAACGACCATCGCTGATTGTCGCAATCAGTGTTGTTCGAGACGTGGGGTTTGTTGCGCGACTCGGTGAACCTCGCCCTGACGCCGTGCCGAGGGGATTGATTCGAGGCGGTGCGCTCCTATCTGGCGAGATGCCGGGCGTAACGGCGGTGCACGATCTGCACATCTGGGCGATGAGCACGACCGAGACGGCGCTCACCGCGCATCTCGTTATTCCCGCGCCGGAAAGGAATGCGGACGCGATCCTCTGTACTGCGGTGGATGACCTGCATGAGCGGTTGAGATCGTGCATCCGACCCTGCAAATAGAGACGGGGGATCCCGCCTACCCCGTGCCACCCCGCGGTTCCAGGCACAGTCTGATGCCGAGGGACGTGCCTCGGATCGTCGCCATTCGTTCTCACGACTTCGTTTTCGCCAGTTCGGCTTCGAGCGTCGGCTGCCACCACGGATCACTCGTCGGGTAGCTGACGAAATTATCGACCAATGGCAGCACCGATGCGATTGCCGCTGGTTTGTCCCGCATTCGCCCAGGCATCGCGCATTGCCGCCCCGATGTGCTTGTCCCCTTCCACGGCGAGGGCGCGCGACATGGCCAACACGGCGTGCTCCGGCGCATCCTTCGCCATCTGCGAGTGGGTCGGGTCCTTGAATGTGTGGGTCGGGTCCTGGGGCGCGAGCGCGGCGGAGCTTTTTGCTCTCCGCATCACTGATCTTGTCATCGAGCTCGAGTTTGATCGCGACATCGAGCGCGGTGAAGAGCGGCGATGCGGCAGCGAGAAGGGCGATTGCTTCCGCGCCACCGAGCGCCTCGCCGGCGATAGAGCCGGCCCCTTCGCCCACTTCGCCACCGAGCTTCTTCCCCTCGGCGCTACCCGCCGCCGCACCCTGCGACCCGCCGGCGACCAAGCCATGTGCCGCGCCCGATACCCCCTCGGCGACCACGCTCGCAATCGTGCCGAGGACGCCATGACCTTCGTCATAGCCTTTCGCCAGGCCGCTTGCAGCGCCATGGCCGCGCCTCCGATCCCACCGGCGACCGCGCCGATGCCCGTGCCGACAACGTTGCCGGCTCCGCCCAGCAGCGTTTTCCCCTCGTCATCGATTTTCTTCCCCGCGGGCGTGCTGATCCGATGATGAAGGCTGCCAGCCGCCCGTGAGTACCTCGGACTTCAACTGCTCGACGGGCGACACGATTTGATTGGCGTGCGCTTCGGGCCGCGGTCCCCGTGATAATCCCCGCACCCCGTCCGGGGGATCGTTGCCCACCATCGCGGCGTCAGATGCCGCAAAGCCATCGCTCTCCTTTTTCGCCTTATCCAGGACCGCGCCCGCAGCGACGTTGCCGCTTTTCGCGAGTGTCGCCATTACTACTTCGGTGAAATTGGAATGGGAAAAGTGATCCTCGACGCCGTGCATCCCGTTGCCTAAGTCCATCTGCTGCTGCGCCGGATCCTGGTCATTGATGGATTTCTCGAACATGGTCTTGGAATGCTGCTTGCCCCGCTCGATGTAATCCGGCAGCCCGCTCGCCTTGCTCGCCGGCTTCGATCTTGGCCTTATAAGCCGGATCGCTCTCTTGCTTGAGTTCTGCCTTCTGCTCGTCAGAGAGGGAATAGTAGGTGGCGTCGCGCTCTTTCTGCGTTGCTGTCGCGTCCTGGGGATTTGCCGCCCATGGGATTGTCCAGGTGTTCGGAAGGCAGGTCGCCACCGGGCTGGCTCGCATCGGGCGGGCGGTGAACTCGCCCAGAAGAGGATATTGAGCAGATTGACGACGAGGGGATGAACTCGATGAGGGGCCGGGATTTGTCTGCGAGAAGTCGCGCATCCAGTTGCCCAGGTAGACCGCGCCAACGTCATCGATTCCCGCGCCCCCGGCCCCTTCCCCAACGCTTCGTCCTCGATCCCGCCATGCCCCGCTCCCCCGCCTGGTAGCGCTGGATCGCGGCGGTTGGCTGCGCCGTGGCATAGTGCGTGCCTCCACGCCCGCTGACGACGCGGTCTGCGGTCGCCTCGGCGGCGGCTTCGTGGTGATCGTTCGCCGGCCCTACCGTGAGCGGGCCGCCGCCGCGCAGCGGTTGTTGCTGAGCAATGTGGGTCAGTTCATGCGCGAGGAGATCATCCCAAACCCCGTACCGGGCCGATACATGCCTTGGCGAAAGAAGAGTGTCCCGGTTGGTGGTGAAGGCGAGGGCGTCGATGCTGCAGACTCGAGCCCGTCGGCCTCGCCGTCTGCATGGATTTTAATCGCACCCAAGTCGAAGCCGGCGCGAGGCGCCAACCGGCTGGCCGTGCTGCTCTCCAACGGTGGCCCTCGCCGCGCTGTTCCTCGATCTGCTGCTCGATCTGTGGGCCTACTTGCCCGCCTGCAGGTCCCACGGGACGGCATTGCCGCTGCACAACCTAACTGTCGCGCCGGTGGGATGTATTGAAAGGGAGCCGAAGTCGAAGCCAAAGCGATCTGGCGCACGCCCCCGGCGTCGGTGGCGCCCTGTCCGGGCCGCGACGCGGCGCGTGCGGGCTCCTCAGGTTGCGGCGGTGTTTGCGTCTGCAGCCATCGGCTGGCGGGCTTCCGCTGGTTCCGTATCCACTCGGGCATGACCGGTAATTGCCTTCGGGAGCTTAGCTCTGGCAGTTGACGACGGGCGGATACACGCGTATCTCATCATCCCCGTATCCACGGAACAATCACGACCATCACCGGGCAGAGAGAGCTGACGGCATATGTCGGGCACGTTGGTCGGGCCGGAGATGTCTCGAGCAATGCACGATACGAAGTGCTAGAGCCTGTTATGAACTCTGCCTTACCGTGTTCAACAGGTCGATTTCGTCGCAAATGAGCCGGCTTTCCCGTCTTTCCGCCCGTTTTCGCCGGACACAGCATCGACTGGGAGTCTCGCATCCGCTCCTCCGGATGGTCGGGCCACAGGATATGGGAAGTCCATAACACGCTCTGAACTGCTGACGAACCTTCCTAAGGCGACGCAGAGGCAGGTCTCGTTGGTGCATCTGATCGCCGCATCCAGATGCCGACAGCCTGAACTTCCTCGTTTTGACGGGATCACTGTCGGCGGCTTGCTCCTTCCTTGACACTCTCCTGGTACACCTCCACAATCGGCATACGATCAGGGCGTTGTCGTATTGACATGAGGGGGTGGGAGCCGTGCCGCATTATCGTCCGAGCGACGCGCAGGAGTCGCCGCGCTTCGGCGGGATTCGCACCTTCGCGCGCCTGCCGCACGTCACCGATCTCGATGGCGTCGATGTGGCGGTCGTCGGCATCCCCTTCGACACCGCGACGACCTACCGCGTCGGCGCGCGCTTCGGCCCCGCCGCCGTGCGGGACGCATCGGTGCTCCTGCGGCCCTATCATCCGTCGGTCGATGTGATGGTCTTCGAGGAACTCTCCTGCGTGGATTACGGCGATACGTCGGTCGTGCCGGGGTATATCGAGGACGCCTACGCGCGGATCACGGCGGGCATCGCGCCGATCCTCGCGGCGGGCGCAATCCCGATTGGCATCGGCGGCGACCATTCGATCACGCTCGCGGAGTTGCGGGCGGTGGCGGCGAAACATGGCCCGGTCGCGCTCGTGCAGTTCGACTCGCACGGCGACACCTGGGACGAGTATTTCGGCCGCAAGTACAACCACGGCACGCCCTTCCGTCGCGCCGCCGAGGAGGGGTTGATCGACCCGCACCGCTCCTTCCAGGCGGGGATGCGCGGCTCGCTCTACGGCCCGTCCGACTATCAGGACGCGCGCGATATGGGCTTCACGCTCTGGCCGATGGAGGAGGTGCGCCGACAGGGATGGGAGGCGACGCACGCCGCCATCCGCGCGGTCGTCGGCAGCGGCCCGGTCTTCCTGACCTACGATATCGACTTCGTCGACCCAACCTACGCGCCGGGCACCGGCACACCCGAAGTCGGCGGCCCGACCGCGTGGGAGGCGCTGCTGGCCGTGCGTGGCCTGGTGGGGTTGGAGATTGTCGCGGCGGACTGCGTCGAGGTCTTGCCCGCCTTCGATCCGACGCAGACGACGGCGATGCTCGCCGCGAATGTCATCTACGAGATGCTCGCCCTGATCGCCCGCAACCGAAAGGACGGCCCCCGCCGATGAGCACGACCGCGATTCCCGATTTCACTGGGCAGGCCCCGCGCGCCTACCTGACGATCCACCCCGGCGAGGCGGACACGACGGAGGTGGCGCAAGGGCAATACATTCAGGTGACCGATTCGTCGGGTGGGCAGGTCGCGCACCTTCTGCGCCTTCCGGCAGGGCTACATGGAGGAATATCTCTCCACCGGCCAGACGATTGTCCATACCGGCAGCATCATGCTGCAGCAGGGGCAGACGCTCTACTCGAATTTCGGCAACCCGATGCTGACGCTCGTGCAGGATACCGTCGGGCGGCACGATCTGCTCCTGCCGGTGGACGACGCGCGCTTCTACATCACGCGCGGCATCAGCGCCTCGCACCAGACGACGCGGGACGCGCTCGCCATCGCCCTGCAGACAGTACGAGGTCGGCTACGACCGCGTGCCCGACCCCGTCAATCTCTTCCAGCATGTCGGCTTCAAGGAGACGCGGCGGGTGGGAGTTGCGCCCGCCCCTCTCCGAGCGGGATGACAGCGTCCTCTTCCGCGCCGAGATGGACCTCGTCATCTGCGTCGCCGCCAGCGCGGACGACATCACCGACCGCAACAACCACACCCTGACCGACATCGTCGTGCGGGTCTTTTTGGGGTAAACTGGAACGGTTCGCGAACCGCCCCTGCGAACCGAATCGATGCTACTGCAAAGCGCTCAGTACTCCGTACTCCGGGAGGGACACATGGACGAGCAGGATATGGACGTCTTCGAGCACGATGACATCGACCTCGACGCCGAAACGACGCCGGGCGGGCGGTCGCGCCGCGGCGCAGATGGACGAGGCGCGCCGGCGCGCCTCCGAGCGGGTGGACGAGATGCAGCGCGAGATGTTCCAATGCCGGTGCGGGTCTTCTCGGGGGCGGTCGGCACATTGCCGGTGCAGACGCGCGAGCATCTGCGGCAGAGCGCGCGGGAGAGCGTGCTGGCAGTGCAATCGTTCGTCGATGCCGTCAGTGCGGCGGGCCTGATGGCCGTCGATCGCCTCTTCGCCGATCCGCGCACCCCGCAGGAGACGGCCCAACCCGCGCCGCATCGTCATCGAGCGCGAGGAACCGCCCTCGCCGACGTAGGGCGCCCGCCCCCGGCCCCTCCCGATACTGCCCAGAGGGCACCCGGAGGGGTGCGCGAAGGAAGAGCCTCGCCTGCCCGTCAACCTGGATACCCGACATGGGTTCCCCCTCCCGTGTCGGGATGGGGCACGGGGTGGTCGCGTTGCCCTCCACAGAACGAATTTCCAATGCTGACGGCGTAAAAACGATGCTACAGCGCCCGTGGTATACTTACCCTCCGGCTTCGCCGGGGGAGTGGTAGGGGACGATCTGCGTGCGATGGATCGCGATGGTATTGATGGTGGTGGGCGCGCTCATGCTCGCGCTCGCGCTGTTCGCGGACGCGCTCGGTATCGGCGCGGCCGGCAGTGAGTTCGGATGGAAGCAGATGATCGGCACGATGCTCGGCGCGGGCATCTTTCTCGGCGGCGCGCGCGGCTGGTGGGCAGACTCCCGCGCGCGGGCGAGTGGAACGGAGCGTACACGGTGAAGGGGATCATCCTCGCGGGCGGGCTGGGGACGCGGCTCTATCCGCTCACCTATGCCACCAGCAAGCAACTCTTGCCGATCTACGATAAGCCGATGATCTATTACCCGATCCAGACGCTCGTGCGCGCCGGGGTGGACGACATCATGGTCGTCACCGGCGGGCCGCACGCGGGCGATTTCATCCGCGTGCTGCGCAACGGGCGGCAGTTCGGCGTCCGTCACCTCGAATATACGTATCAGGAGAATCCGGAGGGCGGGCTGGCGCAGGGGCTCGGCCTCTGCGAGGAGTTCGTGGGCGACGATACGGTCGCCTTCATCCTCGGGGACAACACGACGGACGCCGAGATTGGCCCGGCGATCGAGCGATTCACGGACGGCGCGATGGTCTTCCTCAAGCATGTGCCGGACCCGGAGCGGTTCGGCTGCCCGGTCTTCTCGACGGACGACCCGACGAAGATCGAGCGCATCGAAGAGAAGCCGCCGATTCCCGGCAGCCCGTACGCCGTCACGGGGCTCTATCTCTACGACGCGGAGGTCTTCGACTATATCCGCGGCATCACGCCGTCCGCGCGCGGGCAGTTGGAGATCACGGACGTGAACAACTCCTATCTGCGGGACGGCAAACTGCAATGGGAGGAGTTGGACGGCTTCTGGAGCGACGCCGGGACATTCGAGAGCCTCTATGGGGCGAACAAATATTGGGCGGAGAAAGCCCTCGGAGATAGGGCGTAAGGACTGAGGACGGAGCGACTGGAGTAGCTGAGCGACCGAGGACGAGCGATGACGGGCTCTGCTCGATCGAGTCCTCAGTCCTTAGTCCTCAGTCCTCAGTCCTGAAAGAGGACACTGATGCTTGAGCAGGAAGAACAGTACGCTGCGGACGCGATTGCAGCGGGCGCTTCGGGAGATGGGGTATGCGCTCCCGCGCGAAGATGCCGCCGCTGCGGCGTATCCCGCTTCAAGGGCAATGGGGGGTCGCGTCGTCGGTTGCGCTGCAACTCGGCGAAGGGCGATAAAGCGAAGGCCGCCGAGATCGCGGAGGGCATCGCGGAGCGGCTGCGCGCCCTCAATCACTTCGCGGATGTCCGCGCCGAGAATGGCTATATCAACTGCATTTTCGACATCGGCAAGGTCGCGACCGCGGTTGTGCAGAACGTCCTCTCCGCGGGCGCGGAGTATGGCCGGGGCGCGCCGGTCGACGAGCGCGTGATGATCGAGTACGCGCAGATGAACACGCACAAGGAGTTCCACGTCGGCCACCTGCGCAATGTGGCGCTCGGCGCGGCGCTCGTGCGGATCATGCGCTTCGCGGGGTACGACGTCGTCGCCGCGTCCTATATCGGCGATATCGGTCTCCATGTCATCAAGTGCCTCTGGTGCTACCGCGAGTTCCACGCGGGCAAGGAGCCGAAGGACCCGGCGCAACGCGGGCGGTGGCTCGGTGAGCTGTATGTCGAGAGCGATCAGCGGCTCGCCTTCCGCAAAGAGGTCGGCGAGTTCATCGAGCGGCTCGTGCGGGAAGACCAGGCGTTCATCGTGCAGATCGACGGGATCCTCAAGAACCTCGTCCATGCAGGGGTGTCCGGCGGCGATGTCGCGAAGCTGATGGCGGTGCTGTCAGAGCCACAAGCCATTCGATCCCGCCTGCGTTCAAGAATCGCGCAGACGATCCCGAGCTCTGGGCGCACATCGGCGACGAGTTGCGCTCCGAGAAGCGGCGGGACGCGATCAAGCACGAGGCGGACGGCCTGCACTCCGACTCGCTCGCCGCGCTGTGGACAGAATATCAGCAACTCGATGCCCACTTCGACGCAGTGGTGGCTGCCGAGCGTGACGTGGGAGGCGGAGGTTCGCGCGCTCTTCCAGGCGTGGGATCGCAAGGACCCGGAGGTCGTCGCGCTCTGGGAGAAGACGCGGCAGTGGAGCCTCGATGAGCTGCACGCCATCTTCGCGCAACTCGGCGCGCCGATCGACGTCTACTTCTTCGAGAGCGAAGTCGAGGAGCCGGGCCGCGCCATCGTCAAGGATTTGCTCGAACGCGGCATCGCGGAGGTCAGCGACGGGCTGCCCGTCGTCAAGATCGACGAGAAGTTGGGGCTGGAGAAGGAGACCTACCGCACGCTCCCCATCCTGCGCTCCGATGGCACGACGCTCTACGCGACGAAGGACCTCGCGCTCGCGGCGGTGAAGTTCGACCAGTATCACGTGGATCGCTCGATCTATGTCGTGGACGCGCGGCAATCGCTCTATTTCCAGCAGATTTTCAAGATCCTCGAACTGATGGGCTTCCCGCAGGCGGCGCAATGCCAGTCACCTGCCGTATGAGTTCCTGACGTTGCCGGAGGGCGCGATGTCGTCGCGCTCCGGCAACGCGATCTTCTTCGAGGATGTCGCGGCGGACGCCGTGCAGCGGGCGCGCGCGGCGGTGGAGGAGAAGAACCCCGACTTGCCGGAGGAGAAGAAGGCGGCGATCGCGGAAGCGATCGGCATCGGCGCGCTCCTCTACGGGATGCTGGATCGCGACAACAATAAGGTGATCGTCTTCGATTGGGAGCAGGCGCTCTCCTTCGACGGCCACGCCGCGCCGTATATCCAGTACGCCCACGCCCGCGCCTGCCGCATCCTCGAACGCGCGCAGGCGGAGGGCATCGCCCGCCCGGACGCGCTGCGACCGCACTGCATCTCACCGACCCGGCGACCGAGGAATTGAACCTGCTGGAGCAGATCGGCAACTTCCCGGCGGAGGTGCGCCGCGCGGCGGAGACGTACAAGCCGCTGATCATCTCCAACTACGTCTATGAACTCGCCAAGTTCTTCTCGGACTTCTACGGCGCCTGCCCGGTGATGCAGGCGGAGCGGCGAGACGCGCACCGCCCGCCTCGCCCTCGTCGATGCCACCCGCCAGACCCTCGCCAACGCCCTCGCCCTCCTCGGCATCCACGCCCCGGACGTGATGTGACGGGATCGATTGAACCACGAAGGCACGAAGAACGCGCAGAGGAGAAGAGAAATGAGAATCGTATTCTCGCTTCTCTCTTCTCCTTCGCGTTCTTCGTGCCTTCGTGGTTCAACGGTTGTCCCTGAAGAGGTGGCTGTGGCATGAGTACGGGAGCGGAATCGGTTGCGGGAGGGGCCGGTGGTGCCGGTGCTCGCGCCGCTCTGGCTCGGGTCGGAGGCGCCGGGTGTGGCGGATGGCCCGGCGGCGCTCGACCGCGCGCTGCGTACCCATCTCGCGGGCTGGGGGGCGGACGGGATCGGGCCGCGCATTGCACCGTCCGTCCGCCTCGAAGGGCCGGAGGAGAGCCCGGCGGCGGGCGGCGACCCACACTTCAAGCACCTCGCAGCCGTCTCCGGCTTCTGCCGCACGCTCGCGGCAACGCGTGACGGAGACGGTGCGGCAGGGCGCGCTCGCGCTCGTCATCGGCGGCGACCACGCGATCAGCATCGGCTCGATCCCCGGCGCGCGGGCGGCGCTCGGGCCCGGAGGCGCGGCTCGGCATCCTCTGGCTGGATTCGCACGCGGACCTCAACACGGCCGAGACGACACCGAGCGGGCAATATCCACGGGATGCCGCTCGGCATCGCGCTCGGGCGGGAGCGGCACCCGGCCTTTCACGATCGCCGGGGCCCGCCGTGGGTGCGCGAGGAGGATGTGACGCTGATCGGTATCCGCCTCCTCGATCCGGGCGAGCGGTCGTATCTGCGCAGGAGCAGCGTCGCATTTCCATCCCGTCGAGGATGTCGATGCGCGCGGGATGGCGACCGTCGATGCGCGAGGCGGTGGAGGCGATGATCGCCTCCGGTGTGGATGCGGTGCATGTCAGTTTCGATCTCGACGTGCTCGACCCGCTGGCGATGACCGCCGTCAATACGCCGGTGCCGGGCGGCGTCACCGTCTCGGCGTGCGCCGCCGCGCTCCGGCATCTGCTCGATGCCCGCCTGCCCGTCATCTCCGCCGACATCGTCGAACTCGACCCGACCCACGATCAGGAGTATCGCGGCGTCCTCACCGCCGCCTACCTCGCCGGTGTCCTGCTCGGCGCGACGACGCTCTGAGCAGCAGTAACGAGTAACGAGTAACGAGTGAATCGTATCGCTCCCCTCTCCATCGCCGGACGAGACTCACTATCTGCTGTAGCCTTTGAGCGATGGAGAGGGGCTGGGGGTGAGGAAAATGACCCGACCGAATATCCTGCTCATCATGGCCGATCAGTTCCGCGCCGATTGTCTCGGCATCGCCGGGCATCCCGTCGTGCAGACGCCGAATCTCGATGCGGTCGCGGCGGCGGGCGTGCGATTCGACCGCGCCTATTCCGCCTGCCCGGTCTGCGTGCCCGCCCGGCGGACACTGCTGACCGGGCAGCGCGCCCGGACGCACGGCGTCTTCAACGACATCGACGCGCCGCTTGCCGGCCCGACCTTGCCGGGGGAACTTGCCCGCGCGGGCTATCAGACGCATCTCGTCGGCAAGCTGCACACATGGCCGCACCGGGCACGCTACGGCTTCCAGAGCATGGATTGGGCGGACGGCCCGCGTGCCGGTGTCGATAACGACTACCAGCGCTTCCTCCGCCATGAAGGGGTCACGGAGCCGGGAGCCTCGGACGCGCACGGCATCGGCGGCAATGCGTGGACGGCGCGCCCGTGGCACCTCGACGACCGGCTGCACTTCACGAACTGGTGCGCGGACCGGGCGCTCGACTTCCTCGAACGGCGCGACCCGACCTGCCCGTTCTTCCTGCAACTGAGTTTCTTCCACCCCCATCAGCCGCTCACGCCGCCGCGCTTCTATTACGACCGCTACATGGCGATGGATTTGCCGGAGCCGTACGTTGGCGAGTGGGCGCGCGTCTTCGATGGGCCGACGCGGGGCACGTCGCTCGACTCGATGCGCGTCAATCTCGAACCGGCGCTGATTCGGCAGTACCGCGCGGCGTATTATGCGTCGATCAATCACATCGATGATCAGGTCAATCGCGTGCTCGCCCGGCTGCCGCGCGAGACGATTGTCCTCTTCGTTTCCGATCACGGCGAGATGCTCGGCGACCACCAATGGACGCGCAAGCGCAATGCCTTCGAGCCCTCCGCGCGCATCCCGTTCTTTATCCATTTTTCAGAAAATATGGCTATTCCGCAGAGACAGTATGCTCGTCGCTCGTCGAACTGATGGACGTGATGCCGACGCTGCTCGATGCGGCGGGCGTGCCGTCCCGGAGACCGTTGAGGGCCGCAGCCTGTTCCCGCTCCTGCGCGGCGAGACGGAATGGCGCGAATACCTGCACGGCGAATGCTCGGAAGTCTCCTCGATGCGGAGCGGCATGCAGTTCGTGACGGACGCGGAGTGGAAATACGTCTGGTTCCCCGGCGCGGGCGTCGAACATCTTTTCCATCTCGCGCGAAGACCCGCGCGAGATGGTCGACTCGATCGGCGATCCGCGCTACGCTGAACAACGTCGCCACTGGCGCGCCGTCCTCGTCCGCGAATTGGACGGGCGGCCGGAAGGCTTCACCGATGGACGAGAATTGCTTCGTCTCCCCGGCCCCACCGCGCCCTCGTTGCCGGGAATCGAGAGCGAGTGAAAACGCTCGCGACGCCAGGAGATGAGAGATGCCGCGTCGCTCCGACGTGCCGCGGCTCTGTCATTGCCGCCATAGTTTTCTCCCTTGGTTTGCCTGACGATATGATGTAGTCTTTCGCCCACCGAAGTCCCCGAGCGAATCCTGGGCGAACCGGCATGAAGGTAAGGTGAGGAAATGCGTGCCCTCGTGCGTTCGATTGTCAGCGACGGCCCGTCGGAACTGCGATCCGCCATCATCCGAATCTACATTATTCTCGCCCTCTTCAATGGTCTGCTCTGGGGACTGACGCTTCTCGTCTCGACGCATTTCTCGTTCGTCCTCGGCACCGGCCTGCTCGCCTATACATTCGGGCTGCGTCATGGCGTCGACGCCGATCACATCGCCGCCATCGACAATGTCACGCGCAAGCTGATGCAGGAAGGCAAGCGCCCCGTCGGTGTCGGCTTCTTCTTCTCGCTCGGCCACTCAACCATTGTCGTGCTCCTCAGCGCGCTCGTCGCCGTCGCCGCCAGTATCGTTGAGAGCAGCATTCCCACCTTGCAAGGCATCGGTAGGGTGATCGGCACCGGTGTCTCGGCACTCTTTCTCTACGTCATCGGCATCATCAACTTGCTCGTCCTGATCGAATTTACCGGATGTTCCGTCGAGTTACGCGCGGTGGCACTACCATGAGGAGACGCTGGAGCAGTTCCTCGCCCAGCGCGGCATGATGAACCGCTTCTTCGGGCCGCTCGTCCGCGCGATTGATACGAGTTGGAAGATGTATCCGCTCGGTGTGCTCTTCGGCCTCGGCTTCGACACCGCCAGCGAGGTCGCGCTGCTTGGCATCTCCGCAGCCACGGCGGGCAAGGGGATGCCGCTCGTCTTCGTGATGCTCTTCCCGCTGCTCTTCGCTGCGGGGATGAGCTGGTGGACACGACCGACTCGATCCTGATGCTCGGGGCGTATGGCTGGGCGTTCGTGAAACCAATCCGCAAGCTCTACTACAACATGAACATCACGCTCGTCTCGGTGCTGGTCGCCCTGGTGATCGGCACGGTCGAACTCCTGAGCATACTCACGGACAAACTCGGGCTCGAAGGGAAGCGCATGGGATTGGGTGGGCAAGCTCGATTTCGAGCGGATCGGCTATCTGATCATCGGCATCTTGTCGTGAGCTGGCTCGGCTCGACGCTCATCTATCAGCCTGAAGAAGTACGATATGATCGAAGCGACCGAGCCGGGTGCATAAATGCGAAGGGAGCATCGTTATGCACCTCGCATCGCGTGCCAGCCGTGCCGGAGCAGCGTGATCGCGGCGTCGATCACCGCACGCGTGCCGAAGATCGCGCCCGCGTTGGCAGCCGAAGATGGAGCGAGCGGCCGTGGTGACGTGTGCCTCCTTCCATCGCTACTATTTGCTGTCCGTCCGGCCGCGCTGCTATACTGCGATGCGTGACGCGCGGAGAATCGCTCATCACATCCAGAAAATCCGCATAATTGGGCGCGTAAAGGGAGTATTCGGCGTGCGGAATCCGTTATCGTTGAGACTATCTGACCGAAGTGCCGACGCGCGACCAGATCTGGGGGCCGCTCGCCATCACCTTCCTCGCCTTCTTCGTGCTCGGTTTGCTCGCGACCGTTATCATCAATAACCGGACGCGGCAGATCTTCCCGAACAATCGCCTCCATCGCGAGACGCTGCACAAGATCACCTACCGCGCGATGTGGGGATGGGTGACCGGCCTCGTCTTCTTCGGCTGCCGCGTGCTCGGCCTCAACTTCCTCGGCTGGCGCCTGTGGGAGTACGTCTGCGTCGTCGCCGCGCTCGCGTGCATGGGCTATACCGCCTGGTGGCTCCGCGCGAAGTATCCGGCGCGGTTCGAGAAGTTCCGCAAGGAGCAGCGCCGCAAGGCGTATCTGCGTCCCGGCAGCGCCGCTGCCGTCGCCCTCTCGAACACCACCCGTGGCGATGCCACGTCGAAGGCCGACCGCCAGAAGCGCCTCGACCGTGCCGACCCCACCAACCGCCCCACCCCGCGCCGCCAGCAAGGTCCCAAAGCACCCCTGAAGAAATAGGGAGGCCCCAACCCCCGGCCCCTCCCGACACGGGATGCGGCAGGAGAATCCTATTAGCGCGAATGCATTACGAGCGTCATACTTTCCCGCACGGTGGCGACGAGGCTGCGTGTGGGGGCAAAAAAGACCGGAGGCATTGCGCCTCCGGTCTGGCATTTCGAGGAATGGTCGTGCACCCCCGAATCGATCGGCAACCCTCCAGCTTGCTCGCGGGTTCGCGGCTCCAGCCGGGCGCTCCCACGTCGCTCAGAAGGGACTCCTTACCGTTGCTACCTTCCGGTCCTGGCGGGGTTCGCAGGCTCCTGACGCATGGGACCCAACTCTCAACGCCACTCTGCCGAAGCAGTCCTACAGGGTCGGACCTCACGGGGGAATTCAACCCCGCTAAAGCGGATTGCGGGTACAGGGCACCGCTGGCTCCCCGTCTAGCACGACCACTGCGGATTGTACCCCGGCTACGCGCTGCCGTCAAATGGGGTAATGGGCAGTGAGCGGCGAGCAGAAGTCGACGCGCGAAGCGCAACCGCTTATCAACTACCCCCTGTGCCGTGCCTACGCACAGAGGTATGTTTCTTGCTCAGAGATGAGAAAGGAACGGGCCGTGCGGCGCGATCAGTGGATCACCACGGGAAAGGAGCGCACAGCGATGCGTATCAACCTCGGCACAAAAGTGATGACGGCGGATGGGAAAGATGTCGGCAAGATCGACCGCCTGGTCGTCGATCCTCGCTCGGAGCGGATGCAGGAGTTCGTCGTCCGCAAGGGATTCTTCACGGAGCACGACATCATCATCCCGATCGGTGAGGTGGAGGATCGTGCCGGCAACGACGATGATGACACCATCCACCTGCGGATGACGGCGGAGCAGGTGAAGCAGTTACCGGATTTTGTGGAGCATTCGTATGTCGCCGCACCCAGCGGGATGTATCCCGGTCTCTTTGGCGACTCGGTGGGAATGGGCGGCGCGACCGGGGGCGGCTTGCTCTGGCCCGCGCCGATCTACATGCCCGCCGCCCAGGGCTCGCTCGGTCGTGCGGGATTGCCGGCGGAGGCGCCCCTCTGGGGCGGCCGCCGGTGGCAACGAGGTCGCGCCGGGCATGATGGGCGATCGGTTACAAGAGTCGCGGCCCTGGCAATGTCTTCCTCTCGACGGGCACGGACGTCAAAACGCGCGCTGGCGACAAGGTCGGCACCGTCGATCAACTGGTCGTCGATCCTGACCGGGGCAAGGTGACCGAGATGATCGTCAAGAAGGGGATGTTCGGCGGCAAGGAGATCCGCATCCCGACGCAGTTCATTGATGAGATCGACGACGATGCCGTCTACATCACCCTCGACAAAGACCGGCTCGAACGGTTTACGGTGGACACGTAGGGAACCTCTGCGGACAAGGAAGGGGAGTTAAGGATGGTGTGGGCATCCGCCCACGCCATCGGCGCGATGCGCATGTGTTGGGCGTATCACGCCCGTGGGCCTGGCGAATCGGAAAGGGACATCGTATGAAGCATCGGCGGAGACGAATCTTTGTTGGGACAGCGCTGGTCGGACTAGCACTGGTGCTGCTGATCCCATTCGTGGCGCAGGGGGCGGATCAGTTCGCCAGTCCCGCGTTTCAGCAGCAATGGAACACGGTCGAGGCGGTGATCCCGAACTTCTGGGGCCCGCTGGCGACCGCGCGCAATGGCCAGACGGAGCAGTACGCCGAGGGCGTCCTGAACGGCCAGCCGGGTGTCCGGCTCGTGCAGTACTTCGATAAGGCGCGCATGGAGCAGACCAATCCCGATCGCCCGGTGACGAATGGGTTACTCACGGTCGAGTTGAAGAGCGGTCAGTTGCAACTCGGCGACAACAGCTTCCAGCCGCTCAACCCGGCGTTCATCGGCATCGCCGGCGACCCGAACGTGCCGGGGCCAACCTACGCGTCGCTGGCGCAGCTGCCGGAGAAGTCCCCGCAGCAGACGGGCGGCGTCAACCTCGGCTATGATCTGCCGTCGCAGACATTCGTCTCCGTAACTCCGTCCACGGACCCGGCGATGCAGTTCGTCACCTATCAGGGCGATCCCGGTGGCCGCTTCGGGCAGAGCATCCCGTCGGCATTCTGGGATTTCTTGCAGGCGATCCCCGGCGGCTGGCTGACGACGATGGGCTACCCGATCAGCCCCGCCTTCGCCGCGACGGTGCAGGTGAACGGCACGGCCACACCCGTCTTCGTGCAGGCGTTCCAGCGCCGCGTGCTGACGTACACGGCGACCAATCAGCCGGCGTTCCGCGTCGAGTTCGGCAACATCGGCCAGCATTATTATGCCTGGCGATACCAGCAGGTGACCACGACCGCCGTCACACCCGCCGCCACCACGCCGGTAGCGACGGTAATGTCGACAGCGACGACGGCGACGACCGGCCCCGCGACGACGGCGGTGCCGACGACGCGCGGCAACCCGCCGACCGTTCCCGCGTCGAGCCCGACGACCCGGCGCCCTGCCGAGCCCGCGCCCGTAACGCGCGTAGCCGGAAGTCGGAAGCCGGATATCAGGAAGACGCGTTCCCTGTTCTGGCTCTGGCTTCTGACACTGCCCGCTTTCAGCGGCATTGCAGCATGCCGCACCCCTATGCTATACTTGCGACTAACTGATAGACGGGCGTGCCGTATGGCATGCCGACGTGGGAGGGGAGCGACGCCCATGGCTTTGCAGAAGCCGAAGAAGACGGAGATCATCGGGGACTATGCCACCAAGGAGGGGGACACCGGTTCCCCCGAGGTGCAGATTGCGCTCCTTACCGAACGGATCAACGGGCTCATCGAGCACCTCAAATTGCACGATCACGATCACCACTCGCGGCGCGGTCTGCTCAAGCTCGTCGGGCGCCGCCGTCGCTTGCTCGCCTATCTCAATAGCAAGGATTCCGAGCGCTATCGTGCGGTTATCGCGCGGCTCGGGCTGCGGCGCTGAACGGGACGGGGGCACTGACCGTTTGATGCAAGGCACAGACCGTCCGTTTCAGGATTCTTCGATCACATTGCGAGTGGCTCAGGGGAATGACGCCCCTGAGTCTCTTGTTTTTAATCGGGGAGGTGCGGATGACGTAGACCCGACATGGCCGCAGGGAGCCTTGGGTATTGGAGGATGGATGCGCGCGGCGAGCCGATCGCCTCCATCCTCCAGTCCCTGAGTCTCCCGGCCCTCCGGTGGCGTGAGACACGCAGTCTCACGAAGACTCATGGAAGCAGGCGCGCAATGCGCCGGAGAGAAGAAACACGTAATGGCATATCCAACAGTACATACGGTGTCCGCCGAAATCGGCGGCCGCACGATGACGCTCGCAAACCGGCAAACTCGCCCAGCAGGCGCACGGCGCCGTCACCGTCCAGTACGGCGACACGATCGTCCTCGCTACCGCCGTCGGCGAGAAGGAAGCGCGCGAAGGGCTCGACTTCTTCCCGCTGACCATCGAATACGAAGAGCGCATGTACGCTGCGGGCAAAATCCCCGGTGGCTTCATCAAGCGCGAAGGCCGGCCGACCGAGGCGGCGACGCTCGCGGCCCGCTTGACGGATCGCCCGATTCGCCCGCTCTTCCCGAAGGGGTACCGCTCCGAGGTGCAGGTGATCATCACCGTCCTCAGCGCGGATCAGGAGAACGACCCGGACATCCTCTCGCGTGATCGGCGCGTCCACCGCGCTGATGCTCTCCGGCATCCCCTTCCAGGGGCCGGTCGCGGCGTCGCGCGTCGGCTCCATCGACGGCAAACTGGTCGTCAATCCGACCAATCAGCAACTGGCGGACAGCCGCATGGATGTCGTCGTCGCGGGCACGAAGGACGCCGTGATGATGGTCGAGGGCACGCTCGGCATCCTGCCGGAGGAGACGGTCGCGCAGGCGATCCAACTGGCGCACGAGTCGTTCCAGCCGATCCTCGACTTGCAGATGCAACTCGTCGAGAAGGCGGGCAAGCCGCGCTGGGAGTTCACGCCCCCCGCGAAGGACACGGTAGCGGCCGATGCGGTGCGCGGCTTCCTCGGCACGCGGCTGCACGACGCGATCTACCAGGCGGACAAGACGCAGCGGCAAGACGCGATTCACGCGCTGCGCGACGAAGTGCGCGCGCATTTCTCCGCGCAGGAAGAGGGCGCGGCGGTCTCGGTCCGCGCGGCGCTCGATGCCTTCGAGGACCTCGAGGCGGAGACGGTGCGCGCGGCGATCCTCAAGGATGGCGAGCGACCCGACGGGCGCGCGCTCACCGAAGTGCGGCCGATCTGGTGCGAAGTCGGCGTCCTGCCGCGCACGCACGGCAGCGCGATCTTCACGCGCGGGCAGACGCAGATCCTCAATGTCCTCACGCTCGGCTCGACGAGCGAGGAGCAGCGACTGGACGGCATCGGCACCGACGACGTGAAGCGGTACATCCACCACTACAACTTCCCGCCCTACTCGACGGGTGAGGTGAAGCGGATGCGCGGGCCGGGGCGCCGCGAAATCGGTCACGGCGCGCTCGCCGAGCGGGCGCTGCTGGCGGTCCTCCCCACCAAGGAGGCGTGGCCGTACACGATGCGGCTCGTCTCCGAGGCGCTCTCGTCCAACGGCAGCACCTCGATGGGCAGCGTCTGCGGGAGCACGCTCTCGCTGATGGACGCGGGCGTGCCGATCTCCGCCCCGGTCGCGGGCGTGGCGATGGGCCTGATTACCGGCGAGAACGGCCAGTATCAGGTGCTGACCGACATCCAGGGCATCGAGGATCACCTCGGCGACATGGACTTCAAGGTCGCCGGTACCGCCGAGGGCGTGACGGCGATCCAGATGGACATCAAGGTGCAGGGGATCACCTTCGACATCATGCGCAAGGCGCTCGCGCAGGCGCATGAGGGGCGGATGTACATTCTCGGCAAGATGCTCGAAGTGCTGCCCGCGCCGCGCGGCGAGATGTCGAAGTACGCGCCGAGCGTGATCAGCATTCGCATCGATCCCGTCCAAAATCGGCATGGTGATCGGCCCCGGCGGCAAGAATATCCGCGCCCTCACCGAGCAGACGAACACCAAGATCGACATCGAGGACGACGGCTCGGTCTTCATCTCCTCCGTCGATCAGGCGGGCGCGCAGCAGGCGAAAGAGATGATCGAGCGGATGACGGCGGAGGCGAAGATCGGCGAGATCTATCTCGGCAAGGTCGTGCGCATCATGCCGTTCGGCGCGTTCGTCGAGCTCTTCCCCGGCAAGGACGGCCTGGTGCACATCTCCGAACTGGAGACGCACCGCGTCGAGCGCGTCGAGGACATCGTCAATCTCGGCGACGAGATCAACGTGATGGTGACGGACATCGACCCGCAGGGGAAGATCAGCCTCTCCCGCAAGGCCGTCCTTACCGGCGAGATGCCGCCGCCGAAAGCGGCGCGCATGGATCGCGGCCCCCGCCCCGGCGGCTTCGATCGCGGCCCGCGCCCGAAGTGGCGGCGGCTATGACCGTGGCCCGCGCCGCGACGGTGGCGAGAACCAGGGCTAATCCCGCCCGCAACGGACATCATTTGGCCCCTCCCGCTAGCGGGAGGGGCCTTTTCTTGCTGGAGTCGGTAGCCTACGCTACCCAAATGAACGCTACAACGGAATGACGACGATTGAATAGAGCGCCAGCAGGATGATTGCCTGCGTGATGCCGAAGACTGTTCCAATCAAGAGTAGGAGCAGAATGCTCACTTTAATGCCGGTCCGCCGCCAGTTGATGTCGCGAGTCGGCTCATTGTCACGTCGCTGCATAAGACCCTTTCCCCACGTCTCCCCACCGCCTCGTATTATGTAACGTGCGTACAGAGGATCGGTTGCGTGCGACGTGCCGATGGGTGAGCGGCGAATTCGGTACATCAAGCGATAAGAGGGAGGATATGTTCGGGTGCGCGATGGCATAGTGGCGCGGGTCACGGCATGATCCGGCAGCCGTTGCCTCCCGCTGAGATTCTGCTTGCCGCGCAGTCGGCGCCGCACCTATACTGCCCTGCATAGTCAACGCCGAACGATGATGGTAAAGGAGCAGTCATGCCGCACGTCAACCGGCCCGATGGGGCACGCATCTATTATGAAGTCCATGGCAATGGGCCACCACTCCTGCTTTTCGCGCCGGGTGGCATCAACAGCCAGGTCAGTTTCTGGGCGTCGAGCGCCATCAACCCCTTCGATTTCGCCGACGAATTTATGATCATCGGCATGGACCAGCGGAACGCCGAGCACTCCCCCGCGCCGCTCGCCGCGCCCACCTGGGAGGACCATGTCGCGGACCAACTCGCCGTCCTCGATGCGGTCGGCATCGAGCGTGCCCTGCTCTGGGGCGGCTGCATCGGCGTCGCGTACGTGCTCCGCTTCATCCAGGAAGCCCCCGGTCGGGTGATCGCCGCCGTCGGGCAGGACCCGGTCGGTTTGTTCGATGGCGTCAACAGCCGCCACACCTTCTTCAAGATGTTCGAGCCGACGATAGCCGTCAGCAGGAGCGGGGGGATGACTGCGGTGGTGGAGGCGGCGCTGGCGAACCCGCTCTTTGTGCGAAATAACGCGGGCGGCCCCTTCGCCGCGCGGATTGCCGCGGACGCCGAGTTCCGCGCCGCGATGCTCGCACTCGATCCCGACGAGTACGAGCGAATCATCCGGGCATACGACGACCAGATGTGGGGCGCGCACGGCGCGTTTATGAGCGTGGAAGAATCGTTCATCCCTACGTGCCCGACGCCGCTGCTCATCTTGCCCGGCACCGATGAGTTCCACCCGCCCGCGATCGCGGAACGCATCTGCGCCGAGGCGCCGCGCGCGACCTGTCTGGAGCCCGATTGTCGCGCGCCGGAGAACCGTGGACGGACGCAGCAGCGCGTCCTCGCGTTCCTCCGCGAGCATGCGCAATCATCCTAGCGCCGCTGCTGCCTGCTGCCTGCTGCCCCGATGTGGTACCCTGTTCGATGCGCCAGCGGCGGGTGCCGCTGGCGAAATGGAAAAGGGGACCGTTGTGACGACATACCGCGTCGGGGTTGTCGGCGGAACGGGGATACTGGGAACCGAACTCCTCCGCATCCTCGAGCAGCGCCGCTACCCGATTCGTACCTTGAATATCTACGCCTCCGACCGCTCGGTCGGGCAGCATGTGCCCTTCGGCGAGGGCGAAATCACCGTCGAGCGGCCGCTTCCCGGCGCGTTCAAGCACCTCGACCTTGTCTTCCTCGCCGCCGGGCGGGAGACGAACGCCCAGGTGCTGCCGCACGCGCGCAACGCCGGGTGCATGGTCATCAACGTGACGGGCCGGGAGAACACGAGCGAGACGACCCCATTGATTATCCCGGAGGTCAACGAGGATATCCTGGCGAACGGCGCGCGCATCGTCGCCTGCCCGCACGATCTGACGATCCAGTTGTGTCTCGTGCTCGCGCCCCTTGCACCGCCTCAACCCGATCCGCCGCGTCACGGTGACGGCGCTCGTCGCGGTCGGCTCGGCGGGCACGGCGGCGATCCGCGAGTTGACCGACGAGACGCAGGCGGTCTTGCAAGGGAAGGAGCCCGTCGCGCATATCTTCGCGCACCCGATCGCCTTCAATCTGCTGCCGGAGGTCAACGTCTTCCATGCGGACGGCTACTCGCGCGAGGAGTGGCTGCTCGCGCAGGAGACGAAACAGGTGCTGCGCGCGCCGGAACTGCGCCTCTCCGCGACGGCCGTGCGCGCGCCCGTCTATCAGGCGCACACGCAGAATGTCCACGCGGAGTTCTCGCGCCTCCTGAGCGCGGACGACGCGCGGCGCGTGCTCGGCAAGTCGCCCGGCCTGCGCGTCCAGGACGACCCCGTGGTCAGCCTCTACCCGCACCCGGTCGGTGTCGCGGGGCAGGACAGCGTCGCCGTTGGCCGCATCCGCGAGGACAGCAGCAACCCGTACGGCCTCGTCTTCTGGTCCGCGATGGATCACCTGCGCAAAGGCTCCGCCCTGAACGCCGTCCAGATCGCCGAAGCCCTCGCCAACCGCGACAAGATATAGGGACCGGATGAATCGCAGAGGCACAGAGGCGCAGAGAGAGGAAAGAGGAGTAATGAGAATATGATTTCTCCCTTCGCATTTCTCTGTGCCCTCCGTGCCTCTGTGATTCATCTTTCAAAAGGGGATGATGGATGAGTGAGCAGCGGGTGGAGTTGGACCGACCGGAGACGTATGGGGCGGTGGATACGCAGGGGATGGCGGGGCATCTGGCGGGGATGCCGGATCAGGTGCGCGCCGCGTGGCAGCGTACCCGCTTCGTGGATTTGCCGGACAAACATGCGGACATCTTCAGCTTTCATCGTGATCGGCAACGGCGGGGCGGCGCTGGCGGGCGACATGCTGCGCGGATTTGTCGCGCATACGGCGCAGATACCCGTCGTCATCGTGCGCGGATACGATGTGCCCGCGTTCGTCGGGCCGGACAGCATCGCGGTCGCCCTCTCGCACTCCGGCAACACCGAGGAGACCGTCACGGCCTTCGAGGAGGCGATTGACCGGGGCGTCAAGCCCGTCATCGTCACGACGGGCGGCACGTTGGCATCAACTCGCCACCACGCATCGCGCCCCGCTCGTCGCCTACACCGCCGAGGAGCAGCCGCGCGACGCCCTCGCCTCGATGTTCACGGCGCTCGTCGCCATCGCCCACGCCGTCCATGTAGTCGGCGATGTCGCGAGCGATATGGACGAGGCGATCGCGCTGCTCGCAGAGGCGCGCGACGCCTTCGCCCCCGCTGTGCCGGAGGAACGCAATCCGGCGAAGCAGATGGCGCGCGCGCTGTCGGGCCGGATTGCCGCAATCTACGGCGGCACGATGCTCGAACCCGTCGCGCGGGCATGGAAGGCGAAACTGAACGGCTACGCCAAGACGACCGCCCTCTTCGACGTGCTGCCCGAGGTGAATCACACCAGCACCGTCGGCTACGCATTCCCGGAGCGGATCGCGGAAGACGCTCGCCGTCGTGCAGTTGCGCTCGTCATACGACCATCCCCGCGTGCGGACCCATTGGCAGGTGACGACGGACTTGCTCGATCAGCGCGGCATCCCGCACCGGATCATCGAAGCGCGGGGCCACAGCCGCCTCGCCCAAGTGCTCTGGACGCTCGCCCTCGCGGATTGGGTCCGCCTACTATCTCGCCCTCCTCAACGGCGTCGATCCGACCGCCGAGGAGGCGATTGCCTCCATGAAACGCGCGCTGGCCTAACCCCCGGCAGACCTGCCCGTCTCGGGAAGTGGTCGACTCCGTGATGCTGAGCTTTGTAAGACTGCGACGCTATCCGGCGGCTCGCTCCCTTCCCGTCTCGGGAAGGGGCCGGGGGTTATGGTCATCTGTGGCATCCTGTCCGCACTTGAGGGGTGTACGTATGTACTCATGGAGGAAGAGCAATGCAGGACGAGCGGCGCGAGCGACTCCGGGAGCGGGTGGCCGGGGCGATCGACGAGCATGGGCCGGGGATCGTCAATGTCTCGGACCAGATCCACAAGCGTCCGGAGATCGGCTATCAGGAGCGCTTCGCCTCGCAACTTGCTGGCGGATGCGCTGCGCAAGCAGGGGTACGAGGTCGAGATGCCACTGGGCGGGCTGGAAACGGCCTTCCGCGCGACGAAAGCGCGGCAAGGGGCCGGGGCCGACCGTCGCCATCCTCGCCGAGTATGACGCGCTGCCGAACCTCGGCCACGGCTGCGGCCACAATCTGATCGGCGCGTCCGGTCTCGCCGCCGCTATCGGGCATCGGCGCGGTGATGGATCAGATCGACGGCACCTTTCAGATCATCGGCACCCCGGCCGAGGAGGGCGGCGGCGGCAAGGTGAAACTGATCGACGCGGGCATCTTCGAGGAGGTGGACGCCGCCTTGATGATCCACCACGCCGGGCCGTTCACCGGCTCCGCGACGCAGTATCCCGGCGGCACCTGCCTCGCCGTCTCGCACATCGATTTCGAGTTCCACGGCAAGCCCGCGCACGCGGCGGGCGACCCCTACAACGGCGCGAATGCCCTCAACGGCGTCATCAAACTCTTCACCGGCATCGACGCGATGCGCCAGCACATCAAGCAGGACGCGCGCATCCACGGCATCATCACCCACGGCGGCGACGCGCCGAACGTCGTGCCGCACTACGCCGCCGCGAAGTTCTTCGTCCGCGCCGCCGACCGCGACTATCTGGAGGTGCTGGAGGAGAAGGTGCGCCGGATCGCCGAGGGCGCGGCGATGCTCACCGAGACGACGATGGAGATGCACCATGCCGCGCCGACCTGCTACGACATGCGCCCCTCCTACGTCATCGGGCGCGTCTACGAGGAGAACATGCGCCGCGCCGGGATGGATGTCAACGCGCGGGATCAGGGGTCGCGCGGGCCGTACTCCACCGACTTCGGCAATGTCTCGTACGTCGTGCCCTCGGTCACCGGCTCGTTCGCGATCAGCCACGAGATGATCCCCGGCCACTCGCAGCAGGTCGTGGACGCCTCCTGCTCGGATTTCGGCTACGAGCAGATGCTGAAAGTCTCGACCGCGATGTCCCTCACCGCGCTCGATCTCTTCACCGATGCCGAATTCCTCGCTGCCGCGAAGGAAGAGCACGCGCAACTGGACCGGAGTTGTACGAGGGCAAGTAGCACGAGCACGAGAAGGAGCAATTCGGCATGTACCGTGTCCGACCGGCACGCATATTCCCGTCGCTTTCGTCCTCGCCGCGCTGCTGACGGTCGTGTTCGTCTCGGCCATCTCCGCCGCCACTCCCGCGCCGCCGCTGGTCGCGCAGGCAGGACGGCGGCGCCGACGGGTACGGTGACAGGTTCGGCGGTGCGCTCGCCCGTCGCGCTCGCGACCGTCCCGGCCGGCAGCGTCGTCGCCGGCACCGCATCCGTCCCCAGCCCGGCGGCGCTCGCGACGCGACGCTGCGGCATCCGCGGTCGCTCCGCCGTCCCTCCCGCCGCCGATTCCGCCGGTGGCGGATACGGGCGGCGGCATCGACCGGGGGGCGCTGGTCGAGACGATTATCGGCGTCGGCGCTCGCGATCGGTCGTGGTCGGCCTCGGCGCGTGGGGATTGATCCGCCTGATCGCGACCGCGTGAGTAGCGGGAGTGACCAGAGGACATTGAGCGGGAAAGAGGGCAGACGAAGCATGGCAGAGGCGTCACTGCGCGAGCGAGGTCATTGCGGCGATTGACGACGCGACGGGCGACATCCTGTCGGTCAGCCGGTTTATCCACGCGCACCCGGAGATCGCCATGCAGGAGGTCGCCTCCGCGCGGGCAGTCGCGGACATGCTGGAGCGGTACGGCTTCGCGACCGAGCGCGGCATCGCGGAGACGCCGACCGCCTTCCGTGCGGAGCGGGGGCACGGCGCGCCGCGCATCGCCTTCCTCTCCGAGTACGACGCGCTCCCCGGCCTCGGCCACGCCTGCGGGCACAATCTGATCGCCTGCGCCGGGATGGGGGCGGGGATCGGCCTCGCCGCCGCGCTCGGCGACCTGGCCGGGACGGTCGTCGTCTTCGGCACGCCCGCCGAGGAGGCGGTCGGCGGCAAGGTGATTATGGCGCGGCATGGCGTCTTCGACGACATCGACGCCGCGATGGGCGCGCACCCCGGCACGATCGAGGCGACGGTGCCGACCGAGCCGGGTAGCGGCCTCTCGCTCGCCGTCTCGACGGTCGAGATCGAGTTTCACGGCAAGGTCCGCGCACGCCGCCGCCGACCCGTTCAACGGCATCAACGCCCTCAACGCGGTGATCGAGACCTTCAACGGCATCAACGCCCTCCGGCAGCACATCACGCCGGATGCGCGCATCCACGGCATCATCACCCACGGCGGCGACGCGCCGAACATCGTGCCGGAGTACGCCCGCGCCCTCTTCTTCGTGCGCGCCGCGACGACGCGGGCGATGGAGCAACTGGTCGCGAAGGTGAAGCGGGTCGCGGAGGGCGCGGGCGAGATGACGGGCGCGCGGCTGCAATGGAGCCGCCCGGAGGAGCCGTACACGGACATGATTACGAACTACACGCTCGCCCGCCGCATCCGCGCGCACTTCGACGATCTCGGCCTGCACATGCCGCACCCGCGCCTCGGCGAAGCGCTCGGCAGCACGGATTGGGGCAACGTCTCGTATCTCGTCCCCTCGGTGGAGACGGGCTTCCCGATCACCGACGCAGGTCATTCCGTGGCACTCGGCGCAGGTCGTCGCGGCGGCGGACAGCGACCTCGGCTACCGCAACATGCTCCTCGCCGCCAAGGCGATGGCCCTCGCCGGGCTCGATCTGCTGATGGACGGCAACCTGCTGCGCGCCGTCAAGGAGGAGCATCGCCGCGCCCTCAGTGAGCGCCAGGGCGATCGGGCGGCGCGCTGACGAGGTCCGCAGTTATGCGAAGACGATGCTCCCCGCGATGCCGTCGATGATCGGGCTCCACCGGGCGGCGAACTCGGCGGCGGGGGCGGTGGCGCTGAGGAAGTAGGTCGTGTCGCCGCCGGGCGGTTGGGCGATGACCTGCTCCGAGATGACCGAGACACCCTGGGTATACGAGACAATCAGACGAATCGCCTCCAGCCCGGTCGGGCTGCCCAACCGGACGCGATCGATCGACAGCACCTTGAAGATCGGTCGCGCCGCGCCCGGTCGTCTGCGAGGCGAGCGTCTGCATGTAATTGGCGGCGTTGTCGTCGGTGAGGAGATCGAGCCCGACGGGCAAGCCATTGAAGGTGACGCGCGTCGCATTCGGGTCGGTCGGCGATGCACTCCTCGGCGTGAACTGCGCGGCATTTTGCGCCGTTTGCGCGTCCCAGTCGTTGGGGTAGCGGAGGGTCGCTTTCTTGTCGGCGGTCGTGAAGGTCGGGCCGCTCGGCAGGGACGAGAGCACGATGCCCGTCCGCACCGTCGGCACGGCGACGGTGGCGGGGATCTGCCCCGGCGGTGGCGGCGTGAGGGCGACACTCGGCACCGTACCGACGCTCGGGCTGGTGACACTGCTGGCGCTCTGGCCCGTCGGGCTCGGGATGATTGCGCTCCCGCTGCGGACATGGATCGGGTCGATCGTCGGCGGTGGCGTCGGCGTCAGCCGCACCGCCGGTGTGGCCGGCAGCGCGGTCGGTCCACCGCCCGCCACAGGCGACGAGCGCCGCCACGCCGAGGACGGCGAGGAGGATGCGATACCGTGAGGGAGGGCCAATCACCTTAATCTCCATGTGGTATCGCGTCCGCGAGCGTCTTGCGGTCGGCACGGGCGCGGCCGCCGAGCAGGACGCGCACGGAGGCGAGTGCGATCACGCCGATGCCGACCCCGAACCAGAGCGTGCAGAAGCGGATGATGAGGGTCGCCGCCACCGCGACATCGTGGGTCATCAGCGGCGTGGTGACGAGGGCGAGCAGCATCGCCGTCATGCCGATCTCCGCCGCGCCGAGGCCGCCCGGCAGGAACGAGACGGAGCCGATCAGCGTCGCGGCGGCGAGCACGAAGGTCGCCGTCAGCAGGAGGCGCGGCGTGGCGTCGAAGCCGAGCCCGACGAGGACGAGGAAGAAGGCGACGCACTCCATCATCCAGGAGACGAAGCCGATCGCCGCCGCGACGAGTAGCGGCTTCGGGCGGAGCAGCCAGTGGATATTGTCATAGAAGGTATGGAGGTGGTGCGTGATGCCCGCGAGCACGCGGAGACGCTCGCCTGCCGTGATCGCGCGCCGGACCAGTCGTTGCTGCTGCAAGAGGACGAAGCCGCCGACCGCGACGGCGGCAATTGTCACGAAAACCGGCACACCGTAGTGGAAGATGACAAGCCCCACTGAGGCGAGAAAGAGCATCGCGACCCCGTCCGTTAGCCGCTCCGCGAGGATGATCGGCGCGGTGACGGCGATGGGCACGCCCGTCGCCTCCCGCAGCAGCAGCGATTTCAGCACCTCACCGACCTTGCCCGGCGTGATCGCCATCACAAAGCCGGAGAAGAAGATGCGCAGCGAGAGCGCGGTCGGCACGTCCGTGACGTTGATGCGGCGCAGGTAGTACTGCCACTTGAGGAAGCGGAGCGCGTAGTTCGTCGAGGTGAGCAGGAGGATCGGGACGAGCAGTGGCCAGCGGAACTCACGCAGCGCCGCCACGAGTTTGCGGCTATCGGCGAAGAGTGTCAGGCCGATCAGCACGAGCAGCGCGAACCCGAGCGAGAGCAGGATGCGCCCGCGCACGCTCCCCAGCCAGTGTTGCTCCGCCTCGCCTGTCGCCGTCGTCACCAATCGCACCTCACCCCATGCCGCGCGCAACCCGGCTGCCAGTATAGGGGCGGGGCAGGGCAGGCGCAAACGCTGCCGATGGTCGTTGCTCCCGGCGGCGCATTCGCGCCGCCATGGGGATATATCGTTCCGTTTCATGCGGTCGGTGCCCTTTGGCAATCATCGTGCGGTGCGTGCGATCATGCGACGCGAGCGACGGTGGACAGCGCGCGCAAATAGCCAGACAATATCGGCTATCACACGGAGACGGGCCGGCACTGCGACCTCCGCCGCCCGCGCGCCTACCGGCAGGAAGGGAAGGGTTTTTGTATGCAGCGAGACGGCAAGAACGGCGCGCAGCACGGGCTCAACCAGCACGGCATCAGGAACGTGATGAGCGTCGGCTGGAATCTGACGACGCCCGCCCTCTACGAGGAGATCGTCCGGCGGCGCGAGGGCGTCATCGCCGAGGACGGCCCGGTCGTCGTTCGCACCGGTAAATACACCGGCCGCTCGCCGAAGGACAAGTTCATCGCCCGCGAGCCGGGCAGCGAGGCGAACATCTGGTGGGGTGACGTCAATCAGCCCTTGGAGCAGGAGCAGTTCGCCGCCCTCAAGAATCGCATGCTTGCCTATCTGAGTGGCCGCGATCTCTATGTGCAGGATTGCTACGCCGGGGCCGATCCCCGTTACCGGCTCAATGTCCGCATCATTACCGAACTCGCCTGGCACGCCCTCTTTATGCGCAATCTCCTCATCCGCCCCGAGCCCGATGAGGATCTCTCCGGCTTCGTCCCCGACTTCACGGTCATCTGTGCGCCCCACTTCCACTCGATCCCCGAGCAGGACGGCACGCGCTCGGAGACGTTCATCGTCCTCAATTTCGCCACCAAGGAAGTGCTGATCGGCGGCACCGAGTACGCCGGCGAGATGAAGAAGAGCGTCTTCACGATCCTCAATTATCTCCTGCCCTTGCAGAATGTCCTCTCCATGCACTGCTCCGCCAATTACGGCCCGCAAGGAGATGTGGCGATCTTCTTCGGCCTCTCCGGCACCGGCAAGACGACGCTCTCCTCCGACCCCGCGCGCACCCTGATCGGCGACGACGAGCACGGCTGGAGCGACCACGGCGTCTTCAACTTCGAGGGCGGCTGCTACGCGAAGGTCATCAACCTCTCCGCGACCGCCGAGCCGGAGATTTACGCGGCGTCGCACCGCTTCGGCACGATCCTCGAAAATGTCGCCGATCGATAGCCGGACGCGCCGTCTCGACCTCGACGACGAGTCGCTGACCGAGAACACGCGCGCCGCCTATCCCGATCACGCACATCGCCAACGCGGATACGGCGGGCGTCGGCGGCCACCCGAAGAACATCATCATGCTGACGGCGGACGCGTTCGGCGTCATGCCGCCCATCGCGCGGCTGACCCCGGCGCAGGCGCAGTACTACTTCCTCTCCGGCTACACCGCCAAGGTGGCGGGCACCGAGCGCGGCGTCACCGAGCCGCAGGCGACCTTCAGCACCTGCTTCGGCGCGCCCTTCATCGTCCATCCTCCCACCCTCTATGCCCGGCTCCTGGGCGAGCGGATCGCGGCGCACGGCGCGGACGTCTGGCTCGTCAACACGGGCTGGACGGGCGGGCCGGCGGGCGTCGGCCACCGCATGTCGATCGCCTACACGCGGGCGATGGTCGCGGCGGCGCTCGATGGCTCGCTCGCCTCGGTGGAGACCGTGCCGGACCCCGTCTTCGGCGTCGGCGTGCCCGTCTCATGCCCCGGCGTGCCGCCCGAGGTCTTGCAACCGCGCGCGACGTGGGACGACCCCGCTGCCTACGATGCCAAGGCGCGGGAACTCGTGGCGGCGTTCCACGCGAACTTCGCCCAATTCGCGTCCGCCGTCAGTGCCGATGTCGCGTCGGCGGGCCCGCATTCCGCCATGGTCCGCCGCTGAAGCCGAACCGGGGGAGCGCAAACACGCGAATGACACAAAGATCGCAAAGGGGAAAAGGAGAGCGGAAAAAGACCTTCCCCCGTATCACTTCGCGCCCTCTGTGTCCTTTGCGCCTTTGCGGTTCTCCCCGGTTTCAGCCTGTTCAGGGGAAAGGCAGCGCGGTAGGATAGGCGGGAGTGGAAAGGATTGACTGCGCAATGCCCGAGATACCTGCCTATACGCCCGCGCTGATCCGTATCGACCAGTTGCTCGCGGCGGGCGAGTTCGATGAGGCGGTGGAGATCGCCGAGGCGCTCGCCGCCGATACGCGCGACGCGGAGACGCTGCGGGCGCTCGGGCGCGCCCGGTTCGAGCGTTCCACCGCCACCTTCGATGAGGAAGAGCATGAGATGGCCTTCGCCACGCTCCGAGACGCGGCGAACCTCGCCGATGATGATCGAGCGCGCGCCGCAATCCTCGCCGACCTCGCGACGATGCTCACCGGCAGCGTCTTCTTCACGGCAGAGAAGGAAGAGGAGTCCGTGCGCCGCTACAAGGAGGCGTACGGCCTCGACCCGACGAATGTCCGCGTCCTGATCGGCATGACGATGCTGCGGGCCCACCCCGACATTGCCGCCTCGCGCGCGCAAGCGATCGGCTGGGTGGAGGCGGCGATCGCGCAGGGTGCGCCCGAGTGGTGGCATTGGAGTGAGCTCGGCAAACTCTACGAGGAAGAGGGCGACCACCCGAAGGCGATCGCGGCGTACGAGGAGATGCTCGCCCTCTTCCCCTTCGGCACCGGCCATCCGCTCGAATTCGTCATGCGCCAGCAGCGCAAGCACCTGCACGCCCTTCGCGCCGGTCGTTTGGAATTGATCAACCTCGATTTCCACCCGCCAGGACGTTGAAGCCGGGGAGAACCGCAGAGACGCGGAGGACGCAGAGAGCACGGAGGAGGCAAAGGAAAAATTTTCGGAACGTGTGCTCTAGAGATTCTTCGCAATTATATTGGTCCCCCGTTTTCTCTGCGTCCTCCGCGTCTCTGCGTTTCAATCGGTTTCAAGGAAAGGGGTTGGGGATGGCGATGCTGGATGAGGTATTGGCGATGGTCGAGGCGGGGCGGGATGAGGTGATCGCGCTCGCGCGGGATCTGGTGCGGATCAATACGGTCAGTACCGGCGTGATGCCGACGGGCAACGAGACGCCCGCCGCCGAGTTCCTCGCCGCGAAACTCCGCGCGGACGGCATCGAGAGCACGGTGGTGGAGAGCGCACCCGCGCGGGGTAATGTCGTCTCGGTCATCAAGGGGGCGGGCGGCACGGATCGCTCGCTCGGCCTGCTCGGGCACACCGACGTCGTGCCCGTCGAGGACCCGAACCTCTGGACCACCGACCCCTTCGGCGGCGAGATCAAGGACGGGCGGCTCTGGGGCCGTGGCAGTTCGGACATGAAGAGTACGGTCGCCGGCAGCACGATGGCCGCCATCTTCCTCAAGCGGGCCGGGGTGCGGCTGAAGGGCGACCTCCATATCGAGTCCGGCGCGGACGAGGAATCGGGCGGTGTCTACGGCTTCGGCTGGCTGGCGCAGAACCGACCCGACCTCGTGAACACGACCGCCGCCGTGAATGAAGGGGGCGGGGGCATCCCCATGCAACTGGCGGACGGCACGCTCGTCTACTTCTTCTCGCTCGGCGAGAAGGGGCGGTACGAGGTCCACCTCGACGTGCGCGGGCGCGGCTTCCATGCCTCCCAGCCGTGGCGTGCGGACAACGCGATCGACCGCGCCTACGAGGTGATCCAGCGTATTAAGTCGTACGAGCCGACGCTGGACGCGACCGACCCGATGTTCCAGCATCTCGACCAACTGGCGGGCGTCGCGGGGGCGGTCACGGCGGAGAATGTCGAGCGGACGATTGCGCGCGTGGGCGAGCGCGAGCCCTCGCTCGCCTCCTCGCTCAAGGCGCTCTCGCGCATGACGATCGGCGTCTCGATGATTCAGGCGGGCGTCAAGTCGAACAGTATCGCCGAGCGGTGCCATATCACCTGCGACATTCGCACCCTGCCGTGGCAGGACGCCGACTATATCCGTGGCGAATTTGCGCACATCCTCGACGGGCAGGATTTCGTCGACTTCGAGGTGCGCACGACGGCCATCTCCTCCGCCTCGCCGCAGGACGACCCATGCGTCGCGGCGATGCAGGAGGCGACGCGCATCGTCCTGCGCCGCTATGGATACGACAAGGTCATCTTCATTCCCTCGCTGACGGTCGGATTCACCGATAGCCGCCTGCTCCGGCCGCTCGGCGTCCATGCATACGGCTACACCCCCGGCCACCCCGAGGCGGACCGCGCCAAGGCGGGCGCGCATAACAACGACGAATCGCAGGACCTCAACTCGATCATCATGTACACGCAAGTCGCCATCGCGACCGCATGGCATTACCTCGGCGTCGCGGACTGAGGAAGTTGCCAATAGGGGAGGCAGGCTCTCTGCCCGCTACCACCCTGTTGTCCACCTCGGATCGGCAGCCTACGTCGCAGCGGCCATTCATACGGGCAGTAAAGGAGATTCGGACGAAAACGGCGGGCGTCAGGCCCGCCGTTTTCGTCGTGGTGGGGTCGACCAATCGGTAGTTTTTGGCAAGCGACGGCGATGCTGGCACGCTGCTTGCCTTATCACACGATGAAAGGGATACGCGGCAATGGCACTGGGTAAGGCGCGAGGCGCTGCGGCGGACGCGCACCGGAAGGAGAAACGACATGTCGTATCGGAGAGAAGAAGAACGTGAGGTCTATCAGGATACCGCCGGAATGCCGGTGGAGCGGCGTGCGGTGTCCGAGGAGCGCGTCGTCGATGCGCCGGCAGCCTATGAGGCAGCACCCGTCCGCAATGAAGTCGTGCGCGAGCGCGTCGTCGAGCAGCCGTATGTCGCGGCTGCCCCGGTGCGCGATGAAGTGGTCAGCGACCGAGTCGTTGAGGATGCGTCGATTGACCGCTTCTCGACGCTCGATCTCGTCTCGCGCGTGATTTGGTTCCTCACCGGGCTCCTGCTTGTCGGGCTCGTCTTCCGCTTCATCCTCAAGGCGACGGGCGCGAACACGGGCAGCAGTTTCGTCTCCTTCATCTACAACTCGACTGCGGCCTTCGTCGCGCCGTTCCGGGGCATCTTCTCGGACAGCGTCTCGGGCAATAATGTCTTGGAAGTGAGCACGATCGTCGCAATCATCGTGTGGGCGCTCATCGCCTTCTTCGTGACCTGGTTGCTCGGCATCTTGCTCGGTGGCCCCTCGCGCGGCGTGCGTGAATATCGCCGGGATGTGCGACGGTACTGAGTTTGGTAATCAGCAGCGATTAGGAAGAGTGCTCACCCACCCCGGCCCCTCTCCGCTTGGCGGAGAGGGGCGACTTGCGCGCCGTCACTCGGCTATGTGGACATCCACCCGACCGGCTCCCTTCGATTGGGCAACCTACGTACAGCGCTTTCCAGCACCACCGAGCGCGGTGGAGGCGGGCTTTACCCTGCCGCTCCTTGCTGCCGCAGGCTTCAGCCTGCGGCCATCACGATGATAATCGCTCTCGTGAGAGCGGTGCGCGGCGGACATGCACGACCTTCACAATACATCCCCCTCCCCATGGTCATGGAGGAGGGGGATGTCACTTGCGCGGATGGGCAGAGTGTGCCCTTAGCTCTTCGCCGACTCAACGAAGATGGTCGCCTTTGGATCGCCGATCTTGAAGCTCCACGAAACCGTCGTGCCGCTCTGCGTGGCGAGACTGTCCGCCGTGCTGATGCTGCCCGGCATGGTGAAGGAGAGTTCGACCTTGCCGCCGCCCGAGAGGATGGAGGTGAGATCGATGCCGGGAGGCGCGCCCGCCGTGGCGGCGGGATCGTTGAGTGAACTAAGCGGGTCAACCGTGCCATCGATGCGGACCGTCGATCCCGTGTCCTGGGCGGTGATCTGAATCAGTGCGCCCGGGGCGCCCCCGCCCAACGGGCTAGGAGAACTCGCTGCGCCGGATGAACCGGATGAGCCCGATGAACCCGACTGGTCGCCGAGCACGCTGTTGATTTGCTTCTGCATCTCATCGAGCGAACTGAAGGTGAAAGAGATATCCACTCCCATGAAATCGGACGTCTCATACGGCGTCGCTGTGCCGCCGAGCGCCGTGACCTGCGAGTTCGTGTCCGCGAAGGGATTGTCCGTGCTGCTGGAGTTCGGCGTCGGTGTGCCGCCGAGGCCGCTGCCGATCTGGGTGATCGCTTGCAAGGCAACCTTTGCGATGCCGATACGTATCTTCGTCGTCCCCGTGAGGTTCGAGTTAATCGTACTCTGGGAATTCGCCTCGATGCAGGCGCTGAGCATCACCGCAGCGAGCAGCAGCACGCCAATCGCCGTGCCCCTGCGGGCCCATCCTCGTGTCATGACCTTCATCCAGGGTTCCCCTCTCGCGATGGACAAGGCGCGCGTCGTGCGCCGACGTATGGTACCACTCTCAATGCGGATACAACGATCTTCCTGCGGAGCCGGTTCCATGGGCAGCAATGAGCAATGAGGGCAGGAAGCGTCCCCACTCATTGCTCATTGCTCATTGCTATTACTTCGTTTCTGTCACCTGCGCGCCGGGGAGGATCCAGCGGGCCGGTTCCCAGTAGGGCTGCCAGCCGCGTTCTTCCTGTTCGTCATAGACGGGATCGAGGTATTTCGCGTAGTTCTTCGGTCGCCAGGCGATATCCTTGCGGCAGTCCTCCTCGATGAGCGACATCGCCCGTTGGTACCACATGTCGTTGCCGAGTTCGTCGATCACCTCGTAGAGCACGTCGCGCGCCGCCTCGTCCTCGGTGAGCCACTTGCCCTGCTCCTCCGCTTTCTTGATCTCTTGCTCGACATCGTAGCGGAGCACACCGAGCCGCTTGAACCCCTTGTAGAAATTGCCCGGCGTATTCTGGTACGCATCGAAGAGCGCGTTCCAGACATCGAGCGGCATGAGCGCGGGGTCAGCCGCATCGTCCACCACGAACTTCCGGTAATCGCGTACTTTGACACCCATCGTTGTTCTCTCCACCGTTCATATCGGCAGTGACGCCCCGTGCGGGCGCCTCCCCCCTAGCGCATTCGGCCCGATTACTCGTCGCGTAGTATAGCGTCGTCGCGCCCCGCTAGCCAGCGGGCCGCCTCGGCCCATGCGTCCGGTGTGTTGACGCTCCGCGCTGAGCGGCCGGTAGGGTCATACGGGCGCATCGCATCGGCGGTCAGGGGCCGCACATCGATAGCGGGGAAGAACGCGGTCATTCGCCGGTCGCCCCGGCGGAGCGCCGCGCCCATCGGCGCGAGGCAGGCGCGGGTGTAGATGGCGTGGAGGGGCTCCCATCGCGCCGTTCCGGCATCGTCCGGCAGTACGGGGACGAGGGCGTCCCATGTCCGGCGCTCGGCCGCCATCCAGGTGAGGAGCGGCACGGAGAGATAGGGCAAATCGCACGCGAGCGCGAGAATATCCGGGCGCCGCGCCGCCGCGAACCCCGCGAGCAACCCCGACAGCGGCCCCGCGCCCGGGATCGCGTCCGACACCATGCGGACCGGCATCGGCGGTAACCGCCCCGCGTTCTCCGCGACGATCACAACATCGTCCGTTACCGCCCGCGCCGCCGTCACGACCATCTCAATGAGCGTCGGGCCGCCAGCGGGCAGCCGCAGGAGCGCCTTGTCGGCCCCCATCCGGCGGCTCTGCCCGCCCGCGAGGATAACTGCGGAGAGCGACGCCCGCTCCGTCACGGCACGACCTCGCGGGCATCGTACGCAATCCCCTCGGCGCGGCGCATCGGCAATGCCTCCCGGACACTGATGGCGTCACGATCCGTCATGCGCGAAGCGTATCACGGCGCACACCGGGAGACGAGAATCGAGGCGGCGGCGGGCTTTAGCCTGCCAGAGCTATACTGTTTGGCGGGCTAAAACCCCCTGCCACCAAATTAAAATGCGTTGCGTTGTGCGGCTCCGCTGCCGATAATCGGTCCGGTACACCCGATGTCGTCGCGTGTGAGGGAGTGACAGATGGAGCGGACGACGCTCGCCATATTGAGCGACGAGGAGATGGCGGACGCGTTCAATCGGGTCTACACCGACTACGTTGGCCCGTTCACAGTCACTGCCGAGGGACTGCGACAGCACATCGACACGACGGACATTGCGCTCGACCATTCGCCGCTCTGGCGGGATGACACGGGCGCGGTGGTCGCGCTGGCGGCGCTCGGCATGCGCGAGCGGCGCGGCTGGGTCGGCGGTTTCGGGGTCGCGCCCGCCGACCGGGGGCAGGGAATCAGCCACGCGCTGATCGCCGCGCTCCTGGACACCGCCCGGCGGATCGGACTGCGGGAGGTTGCGCTGGAGGTGTTGACGGGGAATACGCGGGCGATCCGCACCTATCAGGGTGCGGGTTTCGTGCTTCGCCGCGACCTGCGCACCTTCCGGTGGGATGGCCCGCTCGCCACCGATGCGGCAACGGACGTGTATCCGGCCGAGCCTACCATGCTGCTCGCGCATCGTGCCCGGTTCGGTCCGCCACCGGCGTGGCAGCGCGAGGCGCGCGGTGTCGCCCGAATTTCGGGCGTGGAGGCGCTCGCGCTCGGCGTGCCGGGTCGCCCGGAGGGGTTCGTCATCTATCGCCCCTCCGATGGCGGTGTGGTTATCGTCGATCTCGCCGCCACTGCGGAGGGCGTTGCGCCGCTCATCGGCGCGCTCGCCGGCCGGTATCCTGGCCGCGCGATGCGCCTCGTGAACGAGCCGGAGGAGAGCCCGCTCTGCGGTGCGCTCGAGGCGCTCGGGTGGCGCGAGGCGATGCGTCAGCACGAGATGGCCCAACCCCTCCGAGACAAACGCGCTCAGGCGTTGGGATCGTCCGGTGTGGTATCGTCCATGGCGACGGGCGGCTGGCCGGGATGGTCCGCGACCCAACCGAGACAGCCCTCCTCATCGGTGAACTGGTTGCCGTCATCGTCGGCGTAGAGGATATAGGCGCCTTGCGAGCAGAGCTTCGCCATGTCGATGAGCAGCGGCTGACCGGGATTGTCCGCAACCCAGCCGACACAGGTTTGCTCGTCGGGAAACCGATCGCCGCCCTCGTCCACGTAGCGGTCGTAGCCGCCTTTCATGCAGGCGGTCGCGACCGACGAGCCCCCCGCCGCGCCGACTGACATGCCAATACTGAGTGTGCCGAGCGTGCCGATCAGGAATAGAAGGACGAACAGGCCGCCAGTCATGCGCTTCATCACGATGATCCCCCTATCGCTATTGCCAATCCCCATTCCCCCGAGGAACGGCTGTAACGATAGGGCCGCGATCTGACAATCCGCGTGGGGCGGGATGGCGTGAAGGTTTCAGAAACGACATCCGCCTCGCGCTCGGCGGCGATGATAGGCACGCGAGGCTGTGAGGGCCAATTGCCCGCATGGAGATGGCCCGGTATGATCGCGCCGGAGCAACACCATGCGCCATGCGCCACAAGCGGCGATGATTTGGAGGCGGTCGATGAAACTGGATGGGAGAGTGGCCCTTATCACGGGGGGTGGTGGCGCAATGGGCGGCGCGCAGGCGCGGCTCTTCGCGCGCGAGGGCGCGGCGATCTGCGTCGCCGATCTCTTTGTCGAGAAAGCGCAGGCGGTCGCGGACAACATCATCGCCGCCGGCGGTCGCGCCCTCGCCGTGTCGCTCGATGTGCAGCGGTCGGATCAGTGGGCGGAAGCGGTCGCGGCGACAGAGGAGACGCATCGGCCCCGTCTCGATCCTCTGCAACAACGCGGGCGCGAATGTGCGCGTCGGTTTCGACGCGCAGACCGAGGAGATGTGGGGCCTGATCGTCGGGACGATCCTCACCGGCTCCTTCCTCGGCATCAAGGCGGCGGTGCCGTCGATGCGGCGGGCGGGTGGCGGCGTGATCGTCAACCTCGGCTCCCTCGCCTCGATCCGGCCGGGCGCGGGCAGCCCCGGCTACGGCGCGGCGAAGATGGGCCTCGTCGGTCTGACGCGCTCCGCCGCCGCGTCATATGCGCGGGAGAACATCCGCTGCGTGCTCGTCTCCCCCGGCCACGTCGATACGCCGTTCATCCGCGAGGACACGCCATACAGCCCGAACGACCCGAGCACGAGCATCGACAACCCGGAGAATTATGATCGTCGCCTGCGCAACACGCCGCTCGGCCGATTGCAGACGCCCGAGGACATCGCCAAAGCATTCCTTTTCGTCGTCTCCGACGATGCGGCGATGATGACCGGCTCGATGCTGACCGATCGACGGTGGCTCGGCGCTCTGTGAGAGGGGTGGGGATGGCGACACGACGATAGCCCGCGGACGCCGCCGGGATGGGAAGCATATGCGGGCCACTCGATCCGGCTCGCCAAGTGCGGATGGGCGCACACTGGCGTGGCTCGCCCCGGAATACGGCGCGAACTGTGTCGCCTTCATGGTGCGCGCCGACGATGCATGGGTCTCGGTGCTCCACAACGATGGGCCGGAGGCGCTGGCGGAGCGACCGTCGCGCTTCGGCTGCGCGGTGCTCTTCCCTTTCCCCGGCCACACGATGGATTTCCGCTACCATTGGCAGGGCAAGGAGCTGACGATCCCGCGCCGGGGCTCGACCGCGCCGAGCTTCGGGCACGGCTTCGCGCATACGCATCCGTGGCAGGTGACGGAGTCGCGCCGGATCGCGTCATCGCGACTTTCTCCACCGACCGATGCACTCGCGCCCGATCAGCGGGCGGGCTATCCGTTCGACATTCGCCTCACCCAGACGGTCAGTCTCGCGCGCGGTCGGCTGCGTATTCAGTATGCAGCGCGAGGAATGAGGGGACCGAGGCCGCTCCGGTCGGTATCGGTCTGCACCCGTACTTCGCCGCCGCGGCCCTCGGTGGGGAGCGCGCACGCCTATGCAGGTCGAACTGCCCGGCCAGTCGGAGCATATCCAGGCGGGATCGGTTCCGACGGGCGAGAAGCGGCTGGTCACATCCGCACGGGTCATCGCCCCGCCGATGGGCGAAACCGCGAATGTCGCGCGGACGGCCCTGGGGCTCGATGCCCGCGCGACGCTCAGCCGACCCAACCGGAGCGCGAACAATCGAATTCGACTTCATCGAGGGCGTGCGCGATGTTGTCTTCTTCGCGCCGGCCGATCAGCCGTCCATCTCCGTCGAGCCGCACACCTGCGCCCCCGGCGCGGCGTCGCAGCCCGAGGGGCACCCGGACGGACTCATGCCGCTCGCCGCCGGGGCGACGCGCACAATGATTGTGGAATTGCCCTGCGAACGGGCGACTCCATATCGAGCGCCCTGCCAGGGACGCTTAGCGGTTCGTAGCGGAGTGATCGCCCATCTCGCGATGCCGAGGGAAGTCGGCGGCGTGGTGGAGTTCATGGCCCGCGATAACGTAGGCGAGCGCGCGCACGCTGATCGAATTCCCGTCAGCCACCCCGGTGCGCTGCCACGCCGCCGCGCTCAGGCTGCGCAAGAGAGCCAGCGACGCATGGCGCACCGCGACGTATTCCGCGACCACATCGGCGAGCGGTCGCCGGGCGAAATCCGCCCCTGCCATAAACCCATCCGGGTCCATCCCTGGGAGTGGCGTGGGATCGTTGCGGGCGAAGGAGAGCGCGCGGTACGAGAAGACGCGTTCCGCGTCGGCGAGATGCCCGACAATCTCCGTCGCGTTCCATTCCCCCGGCGCGGGCCGCCATTGCGCCTGTGCCGGTGAGAACGGCGACAGCGAGGCAGCCGTCTCCGCGATCTGCCGCGTGAGGAGGTCGAGAATGTCCCCCTCGGGGACGAGGCGGATATATCCTTCGTAGAAGGGAGCATATTCATCGCTGGTCGGTCGCCCCGGTTGCAGCGCCATCACCCGTCCCTCCATGGTCGCTATCCGCATTGTAGAGGGAAAAGGGTGGTGCCGAGGGGCGGAATCGAACCGCCGACACTACGATTTTCAGTCGTATGCTCTACCGACTGAGCTACCTCGGCACTGAGGCGAAGTGCATCCTACGCGGTCTGGCTGGTCCTGTCAAGAGCTGCAGACAATGGTGGCAAGCAGGGCGAGGAACTGCCGTTCCGCCGATACGAGGTATCCCGCGGCGCTCGTCGTGATACTTTCGACGGCAGTACGACCAATGGTGCCCGCTCATCGCCCGGTGCTCGTTGCTCGTTGCTCGTTGCTCCACGTATGATGGCGCGAGCGTGGTGAATCGAGAATGGACTGATGGGAAGGGGAAACGGATGCGCGAGAATGCGGCCAAGGCGAAGATGCTCCGGGGCGAGGCGGTGATTGGGCCGTTCATCCCGATGCCGTCGCCGATGGCGATGGAACTGACGGCGTTCGCCGGGATGGATTTCGGCATCATCGACTGCGAGCACGGCTTCATCGATTACGAGGGCGTCTACCCGATGGTCCTCGCCGCCGAGGCGCGCGGCATGACCGCCATCGCCCGCTGCCCGGTGCGCGACCCGCAGTTCATCCTGCGCTACCTCGATCTCGGCGTGCAGGGCCTCCATGTGCCGCAGATCAACACGAAGCAGGAGGCGGAGGACTTCGTGCAGGCGTGCCGCTATCAGCCGCGCGGCTGGCGGGGTAGCGCCTCGCCGCGCGCCAGCGACTACGGCCTGAGCGGCATGAGCATGTACGACGCGATGCAGCATCTCAACCGCGAAGTGCTCACCATCGCCCATATCGAGAATCCGCGCGCCGTCGATAACCTCGAAGAAATCTGCGAAGTCGAGGGGCTCGATGTCCTCTTCGTCGGGCGGGGCGACATGAGCCACGCGCTCGGCGTGCCCAACCAGTTCGACCATCCCTCCGTGCGGGAGCAGATGGCGCGCGTCGTCGAGAAGAGCAAGGGGAGCGACAAGATTCTCGGCACCGTCGTGCGCGACGCCGCGCAGGCGAAGGAGGCGATTGACATGGGCTTCCTCTATATCGCCTGCGGCTTCGCGGGCTTCATCGTCGGCGGCATGAAGCAGTTCCTCGCCGACACGAAGGGCTGATCGCGCGCCGCGACGCCGAGAAGGAGAAACCGAGCACCGAGGACACAAAGGACACGGAGGAGGCAGAGAGGTGTCGTTTTCCTCCGTGCTCACCGTCGCTCTGTGCCCTCTGTGCTACCGCTCCCGCTCGGCGAACCGTGCAACCCGCGCATGTAGGTCGACATAATGCGTAACCTGTGCGATACTGCGGCCCGCGATGGATGGGGCGTGCGGTATTGTCCGTACACATGGGTGGGCTTCTTTGCTACACTGCCGGCGGGCACGGTAGCGGATGGTCGCATGTGTGGAGCGAACGGCGAGAGGAGTGTGCGTGAGCGCATCGGCATGGCTGCGGCGCATGAAGGCGCGATGGATCGGCTGGGGCATCGTCCCGCTCGTCGCGCTGCCGCTCGATGCTCGCGGGCTGCGGCAAGGATGCCGGGGAGACGCGGCGTCAAGGTAATCATCACGCCCGCTCCGCCGACGCCGACGAGCGTCGCGCGCAGTCTCACCCCGCCGCCGACGCTCTCGGCCTCCACGCGCCGTCACCTTCCCGCCAATGCGCCGACGATTACCGGCGCGGTGGCGAGCCAGTTGGCGGCGGGCGCGAAGGCGAAGGTGAAGGATAGCGCGGACGGCCTCGTGCTCCGCGAATCCCCCTCCACCAAGGCGAAGCCGGTCGAATCATTGGCGGCGGGCGCCGTGCTGAGTGTCCTCGCCGACCCGCAGGACGCGGAAGGGCGGACGTGGGTGAAAGTCTCCCACGGCAACTTCCAGGGCTACGTCGCGGCGGAGTTTGTCCAGCGGACGGATGCGTAGCGCGTGCAGCAGTCGAGAGAGGGACAGTCTTGAGTCGAGAGCGTTGATGCAGCGATACAGATAGCGAGCGCAGTAGCACCTCAGTCGCCTCATTGCTGCCTGCTGCGTCTGCTGCTCTTGCTGCCTGCTCGTCTCCTCGTCGCGTGCGGCGGCGGCGTCGAAGACACCGGCGGCCCGGCAGGGGAGCGTCGCGCCGACTGTGTGCCGCGCCGACAGCGGCGGCACGGATCGCGCCGAGCGCGGCAGGCGGTGACGCAGACGCCGGGCGCGAAGCCCGCGCCGGGTGTCGGCGATCAACCCACCGCCATCGCAGCCGGGAATCCGACGAACCCGAACGAGCCGACCGCCGGTATCACCGAGGTCGGCACGGCGGACGCGCGGACGCTCAATCCGATCCTGATCGCCGATCCCACCTCGCTCGCGCTTTCGCGCCTCTTCTTCAGCAGCCTCGTCAATCTCAGCCCGAAGGACGGCGCGCCGACGCCCGATCTCGCCGAAGCGTGGACGGTCTCCGACGATGGCCTGACCTACACCTTCACCCTCCGTCAGAATGTGCGCTGGAGCGACGACCAGGCAACTGACGGCGGACGATGTCGCCTATTCGTACGGCCTCTACCTGAACCGCGACGCGAACTCGCCCCGCTATAACACGATCTACTCCGTGGTGGAGAACGTGCGGACGATCAATGATCGTACGGTGCAATTCACGCTCCGCCTGCCGACCGCCAGTTTCCTCACCGACATCGCGACCTTCGGCATCGTGCCGCAGCACAGTCTCGTCAACACCCAACCGGCGGACCTCGCGACGAGCGATTTCGGCACGACGAGCAACATCGTCGGCACCGGCCCCTTCCGCATGACGCGCTGGCTGCGCTCCGAGCGGATGGAGGCGGACGCGAACCCGACCTACTACCTCGGCGCGGTCGCCTCGCCGCACTACACCTACATCGTCCTGCCGACCGACGACGCGGTGCGCGACGCGCTCGCCACGGGCAAGGCGGATTTCGGCCTCGTCTCCCCCGCCGTGCAGAAGGGGCTGGCGGGCGCGCCGGGCGTCAAGGTACAGACCTACGACACCTACGACATGACCTATGTGGGCCTGCAACTCGATGCCGCGAAGCCGGGCAGCGTCTACTTCAGCGACGCCAATGTCCGCAAGGCGCTGATGCTCGCGCTCGACCGCAACGCGCTCCTGCAGGCCGCGCGCGGCGGCAACGGCATCGTGGCGGACGGCGTGCAGCCGCCGCTCTCGTGGGCGTACGCCGCCGTGGACCCGAAGTACCGGCAGGATATCGACCAGGCGAAGCAGTTGCTCGACGCGGCGGGCTGGAAGGTCGCGGCCGACGGTATCCGCGTCAAGGACCGCCAAACTTTCTCCTTCACGCTCTACACCAATTCCAGCGATCCGATCCGCGAGACCTATGCGAACCTGCTGCGCGATGCGTGGGCGAAGGTCGGCGTCAATGTCACCGTCACGGCGGAGAAGTGGTCCACCTTCGTCGATCGCGTCACCCACACGCACGACTTCGACGCCTTCGTCGCCTCCTTCGCCAGCGATGTCGATCCCGATCTTTCCCCGCTCTTCTCCATCGACGCGGCGAAGAGCGGCCTGAACGCGGGGCGCTATCTCAATACCGATGTGGACAGCATGTTGAGCAAGGCGCGCGGCATCTACAAGCCGGAGCAGCAGCAGGAGCGCAAGGACCTCTACACCAAGATTCAGCAGCGCGTGATGACCGATCTCCCCATCCTGCCGCTCGACTTCTCCAAGAATGCCGTCGCCGTCCGCGCCCGCGTCAAGGGCTTCGATGCCTCCGCCAACGACCTCGGCCTGCGCTATCGCGCCCTCGCCTATACGTGGGGAGCGGGATAGAGACTGAGTGACTGAGGACGTCGAGTGCGGCACGTACTGAGAGGAATGCATGACCGATGAGTAATGAGTATGAGCGAAAGTGCGGATAATCAATGCCGCACTCAGTACTCAGTACTCAGTCACTCGTCCTTCGCATCGGCGAGGCGGCATTGGCGCGGTTGGAGGCGGTGAACGGGGCGCGGGAGAAGGCGCTGGCGGATACGCGGCAGATCGTCCGCCTGAGCGCGAACGCGATCCGGGCCGTGCATCGGGGCGAGTTCGCCGAGGCGGATAGCCTCCTGGAGCGCGCGCATGCGATGCACACCGGCTTGCGCTCCTACCGCGACGACTTCCCGCCCGTCTACTGGGCGGGCTACGTGCAGGACGCGCAGAAGGAGTACGCCGAGGCGCGCATCGTCCGCGCGCTGATCGGCGAGACGCCGCTGCCGTCGCCCGCCGACCTCGACGATCGACGAACCGATCTATCTCAACGGGCTGGGCGAGGCGGCGGGCGAACTACGGCGGCATCTGCTCGATGTCCTCCGCGCGGGCGATGTCGCGGCAGCGGAGACGACGCTCGGCCCTCATGGACGACATCTTCGGCCTGCTCGTCACCGTCGATTACCCGGATGCCGTCACGCACGGCCTCCGGCGCACCACCGACCTCGTGCGCGGCGTCCTCGAACGCTCGCGCGGCGACCTCACCCTCACCGCCCGGCAGATGCGTCTCGAAGCCGCCCTCCGCGCGCAGGCCGGCGACTGAGCGCAATCGCGGTGGCCGGCTGCCGTCTCCGCCACCGATCGAGAGCGTGCATGCAACGGGCGTACCCGATTGCTTCCAGCCGGAACCAGTAGAAGGTATGCGGGCCGAGGGTGAACATGTACGGGCGCTCCCCGATCACCGGGAAGGGGATCTCGCCGATCAACTCGACGGGCTGCATCCCGGCGAAGCGGCTCAGGTCCATCTCCGTCCACTGCACGTAGCGGGAGAGATTGAGGACGACGAGCAGCGTCTGCCCCTCGTATTGCCGGATATAGGCGAGCACCTTCGGGTTGCCGCCGCCGAGGAACTCCAGCGAGCCGCGCCCGAACGCCGGGTACTTCTTGCGCACGCGGATCAGCCGCTTGATCCAGTTCAGGAGCGAGGTCGGCGTGCGGTCCTGCGCCTCCACGTTGATCGACTGATAGCCGTAGACGGGGTCCATGATCACCGGGCTATAGAGGCGCGCCGGGTCCGCGCGGGAGAAGCCCGCGTTGCGGTCGCTGGACCACTGCATCGGCGTGCGCACGCCGTTCCGGTCGCCGAGGTAGTAGTTGTCGCCCATGCCGATCTCGTCGCCGTAGTAGAGGATCGGGCTGCCCGGCATCGAGAGGAGGATGCTGTTGAGCAGTTCGATCTGGCGGCGGCCATTCTCGGCGAGCGGTGCGAGGCGGCGGCGGATGCCGATGTTGATCTTCATGCGCGGGTCTTTGGCATACTCGTAGTACATGTAGTCCCGCTCGGCGTCCGTCACCATTTCCAGCGTCAGTTCGTCGTGATTGCGCAGGAACATCCCCCACTGGCAGAGCTCGGGGATCGGCGGCGTCTGCTCCATGATCTCGACGATCGGCATCCGCTCCTCGCGGCGGATCGCCATGAAGATGCGCGGCATGATCGGGAAATGGAAGGCCATGTGGAACTCGTCGCCGTTGCCGAAATAGGCGCAGACATCGGCGGGCCACTGGTTCGCCTCCGCGAGGAGGATCCTGCCGGGGTAATGCTCGTCGACGTAGCAGCGGACGCGCTTCAGGTAGGCGTGCGTCGCGGGGAGATTCTCGCAGTTCGTGCCGTCCTGCTCGTAGAGGTAGGGGACGGCGTCGCAGCGGCAGCCGTCGAGGCCGAGGTCCAGCCAGTAGGCCATCACCTCGAGCATCGCCTGCTGGACTGCCTGGACTCTCGTAGTTGAGGTCCGGTTGGTTGCTGAAGAAGCGGTGCCAGTAATACTGACCCGCCACCGGATCGAAGGTCCAGTTGGAGATTTCGGTATCCGTGAAGATGATCCGCGCGTCCTTGTAGAGGGTCGGATCGTCGCTCCAGACGTAATAGTGGCGGTACGGCGAGTCGGGGGATTTGCGCGCCTCCTGGAACCACGGGTGCTGATCCGAGGTGTGGTTGAGGACAAGGTCTGCGATCACGCGCAGGCCCAGTTCGTGCGCGCGGTCGAGGAACGCCTTGAAATCCTCCAGCGTGCCGTAGTCCGGATGTACCTCGTAGAAATCGGCGATGTCGTAGCCGTCGTCTTTCAGCGGGGACGGGATAGAAGGGGAGGAGCCAGATGCAATCCACCCCAAGGCCGCTGGATGTAGGGCAATTTCTCCCGCAGTCCGATGAAGTCGCCGCTGCCGTCGTTCGAGCTGTCATAGAACGACCGCACGGGCACCTCGTAGAAGATCGCGTCCTTGAACCAGAGCATGTCATCCATTGGCATATCCGGCAGCAGGTAGCTCTTCCCCGACGCAGCGGATAGTGGGCAGTGGACCGTGCGTGCGTACGCCGAACAGGGGACGAATCGCCATGTCGTTCACTCGCTATCTCTGTCATTACCACGTTCCGCATCGTTGGCGCCCACCCGCACATCCTATTGCATCTCCTCTGCCACGCGGCGATGAGCGCCGTGCGGCGGGCAGTCGCGCGTCATGTGTTTGCTGCCCACCGCGCGCTGCCCACTGTTTTCTGCTCGCTACGAAAGGGTGAATGAGTTGGCGATGATCGGCCCGAGGCCCGCGAAATCCTTCGCCTTGTCCGCGAGGACGGAGTAGGTGAGGACATACCCCTGCCATTGGAGACGATGTACCACTGGTGCAGTTCGTAGATCGTGCCGTTGCCCCCGAGGTCGGCGGTGTAGACCTGCAGCTTCGCGGGCTAGGCCGGAGATCGTCAGTGTCGCTCTCGCTGATCTTCTTGTACGACTTGAAGCCCGCCGATGGGTCGGTGATCGTCTTGACGTTCGCGTCGTAGTACTGCTGGAGCGTCAGCGATTCGCTGCTCTCGGTGACGACGTTGAAGCTCGGCGTCCCGGCAGACGGCGCGACGAGGGCCGCGACGGCGGTCGAATTCGGCTTCCGCTCTGCCCAATGCATCGGGGTAGTCGAAGGTGAAGCGGTTCTGCGGGTCCGTGTAGGTGTTGTCGAGCGTCGCGCCCGGCGTGAATGAGCCCGCCACACTATCGAAGGTCGGCACGCGCGCGTCGAACTGATCCTTCGCGGCATAGCCGCTGAAGAGGATGACCGTCTGATCGGTCGAGTAGGTGAGCAGATAGCCGCCGAGCGTCACGGTATTCGCCTTGTCCGTGAAGGTGTAGAGCATCCGCACGCCGTCCTGACCGGCGACTTTCACCTGGGACGAATCGGTCATCTTGAAGTTCGTCAACTGCTTCCCGAAGGTGCTGAAGACCTGATCGGCCAGTTGCTGCGCGGTCGGCTTCGGGTCCCCGTTGAGGTCGGAGGTCGTCACGCCGGCGATCTGGCTGCCCTGGTACGTGAACTGCACGTCGGTGTTGGCATCGCCGGGCGCGAGGGACCAATCGGTCGGGGTACTGCACGGTGTAGCGATTCTCGTCTGTCGACATAGACGTTCGGCCCACCATTCGTCGGTAACGGCTTACCCGCCGCCAGTTTGACCTGATTGGAGGCGGTCGGGAAAGGCGTCGCGCCGCCCGTCGTCGGGCGCGCCGTGCCGAGCCCGGCCAGCGGCGTCGTCGATCCGCGTGCGCTCGTCGCGGTCGGCGCCGCTACGGTGCTCGCGAGGCTGGTCGGTGTCCCCGGAGGGCGGGCATTCGTCGTCGCAGTCGCGCTCGCCGCCGGTATCGCGTTGGCGGTCGGCGTGCTCCCGACCACCGTGGTCGTTATCGTGGTCGCGGTTGCGGCGCTCGCCACCTGCGTGCTCGACCGGCACCGTGGCGGTCGCGGACCGCCTCCGCCGCGCGAGGCGGCGAGCGCGATCCCCGCGATCGCGACGATCAGCACCGCCGCGATGATGCCGACGATGGCGAGCGGCGGGAAGCCGCCCCGCTTCTGTGGCGGGAGGCGGGCGGCGGCGCATAGCCGAGTGGCTGCGTGCCGTAGGGAGGCTGTGGCGGCAGCCCACTGGTCGGCGCGCCGTAGATGCCCGGTTGCCCTTGCGACGGCGGGCCATACGGGCCGGGCTGGCCGCTCGGTGCGGCCGCCGTATGCGCTCGGCACACCCGAGACCGCGCCGGGATAGCCGCCGGGCTGCGATGGCGGGGCGGGCGGGTATGGCCCCGGCGCCGGGGTGGGGATGGCATAGGCGTCCGCCGTCGTCGCCCGTGGCGGCGCGGTCGAGAGTCGCCCGAGGTCCGTAACGAGGTCGCCCGCGCTCTGATAGCGCTGGTCGGGGTCTTTCTGGATCAGTTTCTCGACAATGGCAATCAGCGCGGGCGGCGTCTCGGGCCGGGCCTGCGCGAGCGGCACGCGGCGGCGCGCATACGGCTCGCCGACGAGCATCTCGTAGATGACGAGGCCGAGGCTGTAGAGATCGGAGCGGCCGTCGATATAACCGAAGCCGCTCGCCTGCTCAGGGCTCATATACAAGCGGCGTGCCGGGGTGCCCGATGACGACTTGCGTGCGCTGGCTCTCGGTGCCGACCTGGGCGATGCCGAAGTCGCCCAGTTTCGCCCCGCCCCGCCGCGAGATCATGATATTCGCGGGTTTGAGATCGCGATGCACGATATCCGCCTCGTGGACGACTTCCAACCCGCGCGCGATGTCGAGCGCGATCGCCACGACGCGCTCGATCGGCAGATTGCCCACCTGATTGAGCAGCGCGGCCAGGTTCGTGCCGTCCACATACTCCATCACGAGATAGGTATTCCGGTTGCTGTCGATCTCCAGTTCATAGACGGTGACGACGTTCGGGTTGGTGATCGCGCCGCCCGCCCGCGCCTCCCGCTCGAAGCGGTCGAGGTAGCGCTGAAATATCTCCGGGTCGGTCGCGTTGCGCGTCGCCAGCAGTTCCTTGATCGCCACGGCGCGGCGCAGGCGGGTGTCCGTCGCGAGGTAGACGCGCCCGAAGGCGCCCTCGCCGATTACCCGCTCGACCCGGTACTTGCCGCCGAGCAGGGCGTCCGGCGGCGCGGGCGTCTCGCCGGAAACCTTCGTTTCTCGGTCGGCATCGTTATCGGGCGTGCCCGGCGGCTGTGTGACCATGGAGCGTTTTCCGTATCCTTCCCTGAAACGATGCCTGCCAGACAAATTCCCGGCCCGCTGCCGTGCCGGTTCCCCGCGAACGATGCGCGCATGATGCCGTAGCGGTCCGGCAGTGTCAACGCGGATGCCGCACGAGTAACTCTTGCCGGTATTTCTGTGGGTTGTCCTGCCGGTTGCGCATAGTGTCGCGCGCGTCCCGCCGGTAAGGTGGTGATGTGGAAGAGTCCGATTCGCCAGTTCACGATAGGGTCAGGAGGCACGCCATGATAGCGACTCGCAACATCACGCGTCGGCTCGACATTGCTCTGGTCGCACTCCTGCTCGGCATGGTGTTCGCTGCGGCGCCTGCCGTCAACGTGCGGGCCTCCTCCGTTCTTGTAACGAAGACCGCGGATACGTACGACCCCAGCGGGTGTGCTGGCACGGGAACCGGCAGTTGCTCGCTGCGCGATGCGGTGGTCTACGCGAACTCGCATGCGGGAACGGCGATCTCGGTACCGGCCGGGCTCTACAAATTGACTATCCCACCAAGCGGGTCAGACGACGACACAACGGGCGACCTGGATCTTTACAAAGATATGACGATCAATGGCGCCGGGGCAGGCGTGACGACGATCGACGGCGGCGTCATCGCGGACGGTATCTTCGCAGCAATCCATGCGTCCGTGACATTGACCGGTCTAACGCTGGCTAACGGGCTGCGATTCAAAGCGGGCCTCGTCCATGGCGGCGCATTGTTTGTGGATTTGAGTACCACGGTCACGGTGCTCGACTGCGCCTTCCTCCACAACCTTGACGATGGGTATGCAGGCAGCGGGTCCGGTGGCGGGGCCGGCGAGGGGGGCGCAATCTTTACCAGCGACACCCTCGTGGTATCCCGGAGCACCTTTACGAACAATGGCGTTCAAGGGGGCGACGGTGATGTCGGCAAAGGTGGCGGCAGCGCCGTCGGGGGCGCGATTATGATTGCCAGCTCGAGCTCCTTGACTGCGGTGTCGGATAGCACCTTCTCGGGTAATACCGCGATCGGCGGCATGGGAGGCAATGGCGACCCCTACGGATCCCAACCCGGACCAGGCGCGACCGGAGGCCAGGCAGACGGCGGTGCGATCTACCTTCAGGGCGGAGTCTCGGTGTCGATCGCCGGCAGCACATTTGCCAACAACAGCGCGGTCGGCGGCGCCGGCGGCGCGGGCGCCCTAGGGGCCTTCTCGAATGGCAGCGGCGGCGCTGGCGGGGGCGGCCTCGGTGGCGCTGTTATGTTGAGTGCTTCCTCAAACGCCTTGGACATCAGTAACAGCAACCTTCGTAGCGAATAATGCTACGGGTGGCAGGGGGGGCGCTGGCGGCGGCAGCGGCAATCTGATGGGTAGTGGAGGCGTGGGCGGCTTTACTGAGGGCGGCGCCATTAGCACGTTCGTGACAGATACCGGCGTGACGAACGTGACCATCGACGGCAACAGCGCGGTTGGTGGCATCGGCGGCGCCGGCGCTGGAGGGACTCACGGCGCGCCAGGAAGTGCCACTGGGGGCGGTCTATACAGTGGTGTTTCCGCGCAGGTCGTCAACACGATCGTCTCGAACAATGGCGCAGGTGGCAACTGTGGCGGGGCGATCACGAACCGGGGTCATAATCTCCAGTTCAATCCTAATACCGGCTGCGGAAATACGCCCTTCACGGTCGGCGATCCGAAACTGACGCCGCTCGGCAACTACGGCGGCCCGACCAAGACGCGCGGGATCGGCCCCGGGAGCGCTGCGCTCGACGCCGGAGACGATACATACTGCGGCGCCACGCCGGTCGGTGGGCTCGATCAGCGGGGCATCCGCCGGCCGCAAGGGGCGCACTGCGACATCGGCGCCTACGAATACGCGATCGTCACCACGCCGCCACCGAGCCGGGGTGGGCCAACTGTGGGCGGATCAACGAATGCGAATCCTCTACCGCGACCGGGCGCGGGGAACGGCGGCACACCGAACACCGCGCCCCCTCCGAGGCAATGAGACATCGGGGAGCGGCACGAAAGAGGCATCTGACCATAGACGCAACGGAGGATTGCACGGAGAATGCGGCGGGGCTCAATAGTCGGGAGTATCCCCGTTGTGCCCTCGGTCCTCAGTCCTTCGTCTTCGTCCTTCGGGGGTGCTATGGAGAGCCAACAGACGGTTTCGCCGGAGCGATTCGCGGGGTGTCTGCTCGGCCTCGCGTGCGGGGACGCGCTCGGCGCGACGCTCGAATTCCTCTCGCGCGACGAGGTGCGTACCCGCTACGGGCAGTTGCGCGAGATCGTCGGCGGCGGCTGGCTGCACCTCGCGCCCGGCGAGGTGACGGACGACACCCAGATGGCGACCTGCATCGCCGAGAGCATCGTCGCGACCGGCACGGTGGACGGCGACGACATCGCCCGCCGCTTCGTCGATTGGCTGCATTCCGACCCGAAAGACATCGGCACGACGACACGGCGGGCCTTGATGTACCTCGACCGGGGTTTGACCTGGCAGGAGGCGGGCGAGCGAACCTACCGGGAGTCGGGCGGGCAGGGGATCGGCAACGCGGGCGTCATGCGGTGTGCGCCCGATCGGCACTCTTCCGCTACCGCGATCTCGACCGGCTGATCGCCGATACGCGCCTTTCTTCCGCCATCACCCATGCGGACCCGCTGGCGCAGTGGGCGGCGGTCGCGGTAAATGTGGCGATCCGCGAATTGCTGCTGCAACGGGCAGCAGCCGGATTTCCTCGAACGGATCGCCGCCGTCATCGAGGAGCGGGCCGTCGCCCAGGCGGTACGCGTCATCCCGCTCCTCGGCGCGGACGAGGTGCGCGGCACGGGCTATGCGCTGCACACGATGCAGATGGCGCTCTGGGCATTGACGCATCATCCGACCTTCGAGGAGGCGGTCATCGCGGCGGTTAATTTCGGTGACGACGCCGACACCAGCGGTGCGGTGACGGGCGCATTGGCGGGCGCGCGCGACGGGGAAGCCGCGATTCCCGCGCGGTGGCTCGCCGTGCTCCAACCGCGCGACGAATTGCGCGCGCTGGCACATCGCTTGCATGAGCGAACCGTGGGCTGAGATTGCGGCGCCCGGCGAGGAATATCCCCGCCGAAATCCTTGTTCTCAGGGTCGCGGTCGCGTATTCTGTCGATGAGCGAACGATACAGCGCAGTTGGGCGAAATTCCGCAACCGAACGGGGCTTCTGATCGTTCTAACAACAGAACATAACGCGCATTCTCGCCGTGCGTAGTCAGGGCTGCTGAGGAGGAACGGGCGTGACCATCTGGCGCAATCCCCAATTGAAACTGCACACCGACCGGGCGGGCGCTTGCCTGGACGATTGCCGCGCTGCTGGCGCTGACGCTCATCGCGCCGATTGCCGTCAGCGCGGCATCGCCGATGGCGGGGCCGAGCATCGTCTACTTCCCCGCGACCGGGCATAACGTCAATGGCGACTTCCTCGAATTCTGGCACGAGAACGGCGGCGCGGACAAGATCGGCAACCCGATCACCGAAGAGGTGAAGGACGGCAAGACGACCAAGCAATACTTCGAGCGCGGCGTCGTCGAATACACCCCGGCGATCGGCATCTCCTTCGGTCGGCTCGGCGCGGAGGCGGTCCTCGGTCGCCACGACTCGCCGTTTATGCCGCTCTCTCGCGATGAGGTCGGGCCGGACCGCGCGGGCCGCCATTTCTTTCCGCAGACCGGGCATAGCATGACCGGCCTCTTCGCCACCTACTGGGAGCAGAACGGCGACCTCGGCGTCTTCGGCTTCCCGCTCTCCGAGCCGACGCGCGAGGCGGTCGGCCCGAACAAGGAAGTGACGACGGTCCAGTACTTCGAGCGGGCCCGCTTCGAGATCGCCAAGGGCGCCAACGGTCAGGATACCGTCCGTCTCGGCAATCTCGGCAAGGAGTTCGCGCAGTCGCTCGACATCACCGTCAATCCGGTGCCGAAGGACGGCGGCGCGATGGACTACAGCGCCAGCATCTGGCCGAAGTGGATCGATGTGAACCTGAAGACGCAGCACCTGATGGCGTACGAGGGGAACGCGGTCATCCAGCAGTTCGACATCACTTCCGGCGAACCGGGCCACGATACCCCGACGGGCGTCTTCCAGATCTTCTCGAAGGTCAAGGACGAGCGGATGAAGGGTGACATCGGCCTGCCGACCGCCTACGACATCCAGCACGTCCCGTGGACGATGTACTTCGCCGGCGGCGGCTACGCCATCCACGGCGCGCCGTGGCGAGCGGTCTACGGCCCCGGCACGCAATTCGGCGGCAGCCACGGCTGCGTCAACTCCCCGGTCGCGCAGGTCGCCGTCCTCTATCAGTGGGCCCCGCTCGGCACGACGGTGATCGTCCACTTCTAGCAGACGATCACCAGCGGAGCGCAAACAGCAAGAAACGGCGGGGGCAGCCCCGCCGTTTCTCCATTCCAGCTTGTTGTGAGTGGTATCAGCATCCGCGCCATGAGCATGGGTCCGAAACGGGCTCCAAACCACGTACCGGGCGGTTCGCCCCAAGCGCATGAACAGATTGCACCGCAAACCCGTCCGATACACTGCGGTGCAGGCGCAGTGGGATTCACGCGGCCTGCGCGGCATCGGCGGGAGAGAGCCAGACGAGAGCATCGGGACCGAAATATGTGGAGAGCGCGTCCTCGGGGACGTGACGGAGGGCATCGATCTCAATCCCATCAACGCGTGGCTGACCTGCCAGTGTAGCGGCGTAATAGAGTGTCAGGTGCCGATTATCGAGCGCGGTATGTGCGCCAAGGAGCGGGCCGATTGTCGCCGTCACACCGAGTTCCTCGCGGATCTCGCGCGCGAGCGCGGCCTCCGGCTGCTCATCACCCCGGATGAAGCCGCCCGGTAGGCCCCATGCTCGGCGCCGATAGGGATGATGGGCCAGGAGGACCCGTCCGCGCGCGTCCCGGATCACGGCGCAGGCGCCGAGCGAGACACGAGGGGCGAAGATCCGCACGGTGAGTTGCTGAAGGAAGGGCGGCAAGGCGCTCCAAACGTGGTACGCCACGCCCTTCAGGTGCGGCGCCGTCCATCGGCGATCGTGCGGGCGCCCGGCATATTCTCGCCCTGTCTTCCCGTGTGCCGGGCCGTATGGACGGAGCCGGATCAGCGTCGATAGATGCAACATGTGTCGTTCTCCTGGCCGTCGCGGATGGGGTGCGCGTCGTGATTCACCTGCCTTCGAGCATACAGGGTGCTTCTGAGGGGAAGGCGAGCGGTAAATGAGAAGCCGCTGAGGAATGGGACTCCGGCAGGCGATTGGCCCGGCGTACCACCCGCACCTTTCGCGCGCTGCCTGTCGACCTTTTGGGGCCGGAATTCCATCCTCACCAAGCTCTCATTTTCCGCCCCATCCCTTCTCATTTCCGCTCAGTAATCTGAATCGAGAGGGACGAAACGGCCCCGGCATGATTCGGCACAAGGAGCAATCGCGATGGCGCGGAATCCCACACAAATGATCATCGAAGGGCTCGCCTGCGATCCCGGCGTGCTCCGCGACGCGCGGCGAAGAATCACGATCGAGGACGAGCCGGCCGGGTTGCGCGACCGCCTTGCATCAATCGTGCGACGTGACCGACGGCGCGGGTACGCTGTGGCCCGCAATGAGCGCGCCATTCGCACCGACGTCCGGCTCGGCCACTTGCGCCGAGAACTGGTGCAATGGTCAACGCAGTACGCACCGCCCGCGATCGGCGGGTACCGCGATCTGCTCGTCTGGGCGCTTGGGCAGGTAGATTGGTCAGCAGTGGTCTACGCCGTGGCTGGAGCGCCGGAGCCATGTGCGCGGCGCGGCATCATGACGCTGCACCCGGTGGGATGACCGCACGCTGATAGCATACAGAGCGTGGAGAAGTAGCTTGGGAGGAGCCGATGCCCCCATACAACACCGAACGCACCGGCGTGGGATCACCGGCACTGCGGCGGGCGACTTGGCGGCGGAGACGTTCAACCTCGGCTACCTGGTGTCGGCGCTCGTGTTCGATGCGCTGATCGCGGTCGTGGCGGTCGCCCACCTGCGCCTCGGGCTGAACGCAGTGTTCGCCTTCTGGATCGCCTACATCCTGACGCGTCCCTTGGGCGCGTCGCTGGGGGACTACCTCTCGCAGGATCGCGACGCGGGCGGCTTGGGGCTGGGGACCGTCGCGACGAGCGCGCTCTTCCTGCTCGCGATCCTGGCCACCGTCATCTATCTGACGGTCACGAAGAAAGATGCGGCCGCTCCCGAGACGGCTGTCTGACCCGCTGACGGGAGCGGCAAGCCCGATGGACGTCTCCTATGCCGAGGATCAATCGGCTCTCCGCCTCCGGTTCAGCAGCCGCTTGACCCCCATCGCCCGTGTGATCGCTTCGTGATGCTTACGACTGGATTTATCCCAGGCCGACCGATGAGGGCATGCGGTGACCGGACAGTTCGGGCACGCTGGCTCTCATCCATTCCCTCCCCGCGCATCGCGGATGGCGGCGATCAATGTCTCGACGCTCGGGCGATCCGCCTGATTCTTCGAGCAGTGGGCGAGGATGATCCGCCCATCCGCGCCGACGATCACATCGCCGCCGAGTTGGCGGGTGTCTTCGTCGGTCTTCATCTTCATTTTCATGCCGCCGCGAATCAGGCGGGCATATTTGGCGATCACGTCCGGCGAATAGATCTGCCGCAGCGAGCCGATGCGCATCCCGTACGCCTTGTAGACGGTGCGCCCTTCATCCGCGAGGAGGGGGATGGCATCGGGGATGCCGAAGTGCGTCCGGTACTGCGGCAGCCGACGCACCTGGCTGAAAAAGAGCGCGACGATGCCGACGCCCATCTCGGCCAGTTCGGTGGACTGCCGCAACTGCGACAGATGCTCCTGGCAGGGCAGTCACTGCAAATGGCGATGGAACATCAAGATGAGCGGCTTGCCGAGATGCTCGGTAAGCCGCCACTCGTCGCCCCGATCCGTATGCAGTGTGAAATCCGGCGCGCTGTCGCCTGCGGCGAGACAAGCCATCGGAGCCCCCAGTAGCGAGTAGCGAGTAACGAGTAGAGGGCCGATGCCCCTCGTTACTCGTTCTACTCGCTACTCATATCGGCGGATACCGTCCGCGACGCGGTCGCCCATCGCGACGGTGCCGAGCGACGCCGCCGAGATCGCGGGTGCGCGTGCCACCGGCGAGCAGGCCATCCACGACCTGCTCCACGGCGCTCGCCTCGGCATCGAGGCCGAAGGAGGTGCGGAGCATCATCGCGGCGGAGAGGACCATGCCGAGCGGGTTGGCGATCCCCTGGCCCGCGATGTCCGGCGCGGTGCCGTGGATCGGTTCGTAGAAGCCGAAGAGCTGCGCGGGCGAGCCCGACCGCTCCGGCGGCTGACCGTTCAGCGAGGCGGAGGGCAACATGCCGAGCGACCCGGCGAGCATCGCCGCCTCGTCGGTGAGGATGTCCCCGAAGGTATTCTCGGTGACGATCACATCGAAGGCGCGCGGGTTGCGCAGCAGGGCCATCGCCGCCGCGTCGACGAGAATATGATCCATCTCGACATCGGGGAACTCTTGCCGCCACCTCCATCGCCACCTCGCGCCAGAGGCGGGAGGACATCAGGACATTCGCCTTGTCCACGCTCGTCACCTTGCCGCGCCGCTGCTGGGCGAGTTCGCAGGCGAGGCGGACGACGCGCCGCACTTCCTCCTCGGTGTAGTAGAGGGTATCGACGGCGGCGCGCTGGCCGTCCGGTGCGGTCATCCGCTCCTTCGGGGAGCCGAAATAGAGGCCGCCCGTCAACTCGCGCACGATCAACATATCCACGCCATCGAGGACTTCCGGCTTGAGTGGCGAGGCATCGATCAGCGAGGGCGAGGCGACGACCGGGCGGAGGTTCGCGTAGAGGTTGAAGTCCTTGCGCAGCCGGAAGATCGCGTCCTCCGGGCGGACGGTGGCGTGGGCGTCCTGCGTCGCGCCGCCGACCGCGCCGAAGAGGATGCTGTCGCTGGCGCGGGCGAGGCTCATCTCTTCGTCGCGGATCGCCGTGCCGTACGCCTCGATACCGGCGATGCCGACCTGCCCGACCTCGAAGGTGAAGGCGTGGCCGAACCGCTCGCCGACCGCGTCCAGCACCTTGCGCGCCTCGGCCATCACCTCCGGGCCGATGCCGTCGCCGGGCAGACAGAGGACGTTGTACTCCGTCATGCGGTCGCCTCCGCCGCCTGTCGCGCGGACTCGGCGGCGATCTTGTTGCGGATCGAGTTGATCAGGCCGCCCGCCTTGATGATCTCCATGATCGCGGGCGGATAGGCCGCCGCTTGGTATTGCTTCGCCGCGCGTGACGTTGTAAGATTGTGCCCGTCTCCAGATCGACGTGGATTTCGTCGCCCGGCTGCACCTTCTCGGCCGCTTCCGGCGATTCGAGCACCGGCAGGCCGATGTTGATCGCGTTGCGGAAGAAGATGCGCGCGAAGTTCTCCGCGATCACGCAGGAGACGCCCGCGCCCATCAGGGCCATCGGCGCGTGCTCGCGCGACGAGCCGCAGCCGAAGTTCGCCTTGGCGACGATGATGTCCCCCTTGCGCACCTTCGTGGAGAAGGTCGGATCGACCCCTTCCAGCGCGTGCTTGCCCAGTTCCTCCATCGTGTTCGCCGTCAGGTAATGCGCCGGGATGATGACGTCCGTATCAATGCTCGGCCCAAACGTCCATGCCCATCCGTTCAGTTCGGTGCTCATCTATATCCTACCCCCTAACCCCCTCCCTCGAAGGGAAGGGGAACCGGAGGGCGCATCGCGATGCGCCCCTACATTTTTCCATCTCCCATCTATCTCCCCTCTCTCGCTCCCCCCCTCTATTGCTGACAAGCAAAGGCTCCGTACGAGAGGGGGCCGGGGGTGAGGTTCCCTACGCCGGTACCAAATCCACGACTTCGCGCGGGTCGGTGATGCGGCCGGTGATGGCGGAGGCGATGGCGACGGCCGGGTTGGCGAGGTAGACGTGCGCCTCGACGTGGCCCATCCGGCCGCGGAAGTTGCGGTTGGTCGTGGAGACGATCACGTCCTGCTCGTCGGCGACGCCCATGTAGCCGCCGAGGCAGGGGCCGCAGGTCGCCGTGCTGAAGACGGCGCCCGCCGCCGCGAACTGCTCCGCCAGCCCCTCGCGCATCGCCTGGATGTAGACATCCTGCGAGCCGGGGATGACGATGCAGCGCACGCCCTCGCTGATCTGGTTCTCGCCGAGGATTTTCGCGGCCAGGCGGAGGTCCGAGATGCGCCCGTTCGTGCAGGAGCCGATCACGACCTGATTGATCTTCGTCCCCGCCAGTTGGCTGAGCGGGAAGACATTCGAGGGCGAGTACGGCGCGGCGATCTGCGGCTCCATGTTCGAGACATCGAACTCGATCGTGCGCGCGTAGGTCGCGCCCGGCGTCCGCCTCGACGGGCTCGTACGGTACATCGGTGCGGCCGACGAGATATTCGCGCGTGATCTCATCGAAGGGGAGGATGCCGTTCTTGCCGCCCGCCTCGATGGTCATGTTCGTGATCGTCAGGCGGCCCTCCATCGGCAGGTCGTGGATGGCGGAGCCGGTGAACTCGATCGCCATGTAGCGCGCGCCGTCGTCGCCGATCTCGCCGATCGTCCGCAGCACGAGGTCCTTGCCGCCGACGTATTCCGGCAGCTTGCCCGTTGTAGACGACCTTGATCGTCTCCGGCACCTTCAGCCAGGTGCTGCCCGTCGCCATCGCCGCGGCGATGTCCGTCGAGCCCATGCCGGAGGAGAAGCAGTTGAGCGCGCCGTAGGTGCAGGTGTGCGAGTCCGCGCCGATAATCAGATCACCGGGGCGGCAGTAGCCCCGCTCCGGCAAGACGACATGCTCGATGCCGCCGCGCCCGATCTCGAAGTAGACGCACCCCTCTTCCTTCGCGAAGGTGCGCATGATCTCGCAGTTCCGCGCCGCGAAGAGGTCCTTCGCGGGGGCGAAGTGCGAGGGCACCATCACGACCTTGCTCGGGTCGAAGGTGTGCGCGAGGCCCGTCTTCTTGAACTCGCGGATGGCAATCGGCGCGGTCACGTCGTTCGCCATCACCAGATCCACACTCACATCGACCAGATCGCCCGCCTGCACGCTCGGCATCCCGGCGTGGCGCGCAATGATCTTCTCCGTCATCGTCATCGCATTCGTCGCACTCATCCCCGTTACCCTCCATAGATTCAAAAGATTGAACCACAGAGACCACAGAGGCCGCAGAGAAGGACACAAAGGAGAGAGAAGAATGAATTTGTCTCTATTTCTTTCTCATCTCCCCTCTGTGCTCTCTGTGCCTCTGTGGTCGAGAATCCCGTTAGGCCAGTGCCGCCTGGTGGGCGGTGCGGGTGGTGCGGGAGGCGCGGGCGATGGCGGCGATATACGCCTCCGCGCTCCCGGCGAGAATGTTCGTGTTCAGGCCCTGGCCACCGTAGACCTTGCCGTCCTCCCCGACGATACGGACGCGGACGGTCGCCTGCGCGTCGATGCCGCTCGTCACCGCGTCCACGATATACGATTCGAGCTTGTACTGCGTGCCCGTCGCCTCATCAATCGCGCCGAAGAGCGCCTCGACGGGACCTTTCGCGGTGATCTCCGCGCGATGCTCGACGCCATCGATGGCGATTGTCACGCTCGCGATGGCGCGGCCCCATGCCCGTGTCGATATGCCAGTCTGCGAGTTTGTATCCGTCCGGCGGCAGGGTCATCTCGTTCTCGATCAGGGCGATGATGTCGTCCTCGCTGACGTGCTTCTTCTCGTCGCAGAGGGCGATGAAGCGCTGGTAGGTGCTCTCAGCCTGCTCCGGCGTCAGCGTGTAGCCGAGTTGTTCGAGCCGCCCGATGAAGCCGTGCCGCCCGCTGTGCTTCGTCAGCACGATCGCGGAGCGCTCCCAGCCGACCGACTGCGGCGTCATGATCTCGTACGTCTGCTGGTTCTTGAGGATGCCGTCCTGATGGATGCCGGAGCCGTGCGCGAAGGAGTTCGCGCCGACGATTGCCTTGTTCGGCTGCACGACGATGCTGGACGCGTGGCTGACGATCCGGCTCGTGCTGACGAGATGCTCGGTGCGGATATTCGTGTCGAGCCCACCGAAGAAGTCGCGCCGCGTGCGCAGCGCCATGACGATCTCTTCGAGCGCGGTGTTGCCCGCCCGCTCGCCGATGCCGTTGATCGTGCATTCGACCTGCCGCACGCCCGCCTCGATGGCGGCCAGCGCGTTCGCCGTCGCCATGCCGAGGTCGTTGTGGCAGTGGGCGGACCAGATGACCTTGTCGCCGCCGGGAGTGTTCTCGATCAGATAGCGGAAGAGCTCTTTGTGCTCCTCCGGCGTCGTGTAGCCGACGGTGTCCGGCACGTTGATCGTCGTCGCGCCCGCGCCGATCGCCATGCCGAACATGCGGACGAGATATTCTTTCGGGGAGCGCGTCGCATCCATCGCGGAGAACTCGACGTTGGAGGTGAAGCGCGCCGCCTGCTTGATCGCCGCCTCCGCCATCTCCATGATCTGATCCTGGTCTTTGCGGTACTGATATTGGAGATGGATCGGGCTGGCGCTGATGAAGGTATGGATGCGCGGCTCCTCGGCGGAGCGCAGCGCCTCGACCGCCGCCTCGACATCCACCTTCACGGCGCGGGCGAGGCCGCAGACGGTGACGCCCTTGGCGCGCTCGGCGATCTGCCGCACCGCGTCGAGGTCGCCGGGGGAGGCGATCGGGAAACCCGCCTCGATGATGTCCACGCCGAGGCGGACGAGCGCATCCGCCACTTCCAGCTTCTCATTGACGGTCATGCTCGCGCCCGGCGACTGCTCGCCATCGCGCAGCGTCGTATCGAAGATATAGACGCGTTTCTCGGGGCTCCCGGCCTCGATCGCCGGGCGCTGTACGATAGACGGCTGGGACTCGTTCCCGTTGGTACTCATGGCTGGCATCCTTTCGTCCTTCGCGGTGGAGCAGGCTCGAAACCTGCGAGCCACACAGGTCCCCGACCTGTGCTACCGAGATTCGGCCCGTACCCGGGCCCCGTAAGGTCGCGGCGAAGGAGAGCGCGTGCGTATGCTGCTGCCATTGTACTACGCCTCCTTTCCGCCCTGCCGCCCGAATGCCACGAAAAAACCCGCCCCAACAAAAGGGACGGGCAGAAGTTCCTGCTCGCGGTACCACCCTCGTTGCCGCGCGCGATGCACGGCCACTCGATTGACGCGCTAACGGGCGTACCCGGTGACGGCTGCATTGCTCTCACCATCACGGCTCAGGGGCGAGGTTCCGCGCGTTCCGCCACCGGGCTTGCACCATCTCCCGGCTCGCTTCGGCGTGGGGTGCGCGTACTGCTCCCCGTCAATGCCGACGCGTAGCCTAGCAGGTGTACGAAGGAGTGTCAAACACGGGGCGACGGCCGATTCCCATCACATTCTATCTGGCGTGGTCGTTAGTATTTATAGAAGCCTCACCCGATTCTTCATGCTCGGAGCGCGGCACGGAGCTCAACGCCGGGTGGCTTGGCCGCTCAGCATGGCAAGGCGCGCGTCGATGGATGTTCTCGCCTCGGATCGTCTCAGTTTGCCACCGGTGCTTGTCGGTCGGGAGCGCGAGCGTGACGCGCTCTCCGCTTACCTCGACGCCGCATTCCGTGGGAGCGGTTGCCACGTGCTCGGATCACCGCCTTTGGGAGGGGAATTCTCTTCTCCATGACCGAGCGTGTGCCGGTTCGAGGTGTATCGTTCTGTTGACGTGGCGTTGACGCCGTCGCTACACTGGCGGGGACGTGTCGCCGCCAGAAGGTCGAAGGGAGTAGCCCGATGCCGATGTATGAATACTTCTGCCCCGAATGCAATGTGCGCTTCGAGAAACTGGTGCGCCATGCGACGCCGGAGAACGCGGTGGGCGGCGTCGCCTGCCCGACGTGCGAGCAGACCGACACGCGGCGCGTCCTCTCCGTCTTCGCGGCGGTGACGACCAGCGCGAAGGGCGCGCAGATGGACGGCTGCTGCGGCGGGGGTGGCGAGGGTTACTGCGCCTGCGGCATGAACCGGAACTAGCGGCATGAAAATCACTGATGTCAAAACCTTCCTCACGCACGACCCAGATCGGCCGGAGCGCAACTATTCCTTCGTCAAGGTCTACACCGACGAGGGGCTGACCGGCCTCGGTGAGGCGGGCATCAACGGCAAGGAACTCGCCCTCGAAGGGCTGGTCAAGACCTACGCGCCGCTCCTGATCGGCATGGACCCGTCGCGCATCGAGCATATCTGGCAGATGCTCTGGCGCGGCCAGTTCTTCCGCGGCGGCCACGTCCACGCCGCCGCCGTCGCCGCCATCGACCTCGCCCTCTGGGACCTGCGCGGCAAGGCGCTCGGCGTCCCCGTCTACGACCTCCTCGGTGGCCGCACCCGCGACTACGCCCGCTGCTACTGCCACGTCCAGCGGCGCGGCGGCGATGGCGAGGCGGACCCGCGCCGCGCCGGTATCGAGTCGATGGTGTCGTATGCGAAGCAGCAGGTAGCGGAGGGCTGGCGGTTCGTCCGCTTCGGCGTCGGCGAGGGCGGCACGCAGGAGCAGGACGGCATCTACGAGCAGTCCAAAGCGATGCGCTGGACGGTGGATGCCTTCACCGCGCTGCGCGAGTCGCTCGGGCCGGAGATCGAAATCTGCGTGGACTTCCACCAGCGCACGACGCCGACCTACGCCATCCAGATCGCCCGCGCGCTCGAACCGCTGCGCCCCTTCTTCATCGAGGATCCGCTGCGCGCCGAGAACGCCGCCGAACTCCGCTACTTGCGGCAGCACATCGACGTGCCGATCGCGACGGGCGAGCAACTGGCGAGCAAGTGGGAGTGGCAGGCGCTGATCGAGGAAAGCCTGATGGACTACTGCCGGGTGGACCTCTGCATCTGCGGCGGCTTGACGGAGGCGAAGAAGATCGCCGGATGGTGCGAGACGCATTACATCGAGCAGGCGCCGCACAACCCGCTCGGGCCGGTCTCCACGGCGGCCTGCCTGCACTTCGATCTCTCCACGCCGCTCTTCGCGGTGCAGGAGCTGACGTGGCGGCCCGAGATCATCGCGGACATCGTCCAGACGGATATGCGGCTGGAGGGCGGCAATCTCTACAGCGGCGGGACGCCCGGCCTCGGCGTGGAACTGAACGAGGAAGCGGCCGCCGCCTACCCCTTCCAGTTGCCCGGCCTGCGCATCCTGCGGCGCGAGGACAACTCCGTCTCGGACTGGTAATCGAAAGCCGATTGAACCGCGAAGGCGCGAAGGATCCCCTCGGACTCTCCCTCGCGCCTTCGTGATTCGATGCATTCGTTGCTCATTGCTTCCGTAGCGGCCTGCCCCAGGTGACGCGCCCGGTGACGTGAGTGTCGAGGAATTCGCCATGCACGTAGGGTGCTACGGCGCCCCGAATCTCGCTGTCGAAGGCGGTAATGGCGTCCGGCGTCATCAGATCGCGCGAGAAACTGCTCATCGAGTGGAACCACTCGATGAAGTCGGCGACCGAGCGGGCGAGCGGCTGCGGATCGGTCGTGTATTCGCCGCGCGTCTCGAACAAGCCGCGCCGCACCAGTTCGCCGATCAGATCGAACGGCTGGAAGTCCGGGTTGGTCGAGTAGCGCGGGATGATCGCGCGGATGGCCGCAGTCCACGGCTCGTCCGCCTCGTCCACGCCGACAATCGCCAACTGGCCGTTCGGCGTCAGCGCGTCGTCGAAGCGGGGGAGCGCGACCTCCCAATCCATCCAGTGCAGGCTCGCCCCCGCCGTCACGAGCGCGTACGGCGGGTGCAGCGGCGCTTCTTCCGCGCTGCCGACGAACCAGCGCAGGCGCGGGTCGCTGCCGCCGGGGAGCGTTCGCCCGAGCGCGATCATGCCGGGCGAGATGTCCACGGCATCGACGCGCGCGACGTGGCGCAGCAACGGGCGGGCGAGGTTGCCGGGGCCACAACCGACATCGAGCACAACACGCGGCTCATCGGTAATCAGCGCGACCAGACGATCGATCAGCGCGTCCGGGTACGGCGGTCGGTAGCGGTAGGCGGCGATAATCGAGGGGTCGGCGAACCGCTCGGAATGTCGCGCGCCCCAGAACTCCGGCCTCTCGCTCATCGTTGCCTCACCCCTTGCCGATGAGGTATGCGTCGCGCTCTTTCGCCACGCATACCGGGCCATCGAACGATTCGCGCGCCTCGGCGATCATCGTCTCCGATGGAACGTGCCCCCAGTAGTGGGTGAGGAGGAGGTGTTTCACGCCACCCGCGTCCGCCGCCAGTTGGCCCGCCTGCCGGGGCGTCATATGGCCGATGGGCACGGGCGTCTCGGGCGTGTCGAGCGTCGCTTCGAGGATGAGCAGGTCCGCGCCGTGGGCAAACTGCGTCAGGCTTTCGACGGGCGCGCTGTCCGCGCCGTAGACGAGGACGGGGTACGGCGCGTCGCCGGGCGGGAAGACTTTTATCGCCTGGCAGGGGATGTAATGCTTGGTCGGCGCGAAGCGGAAGTTGAGGTACTCGGCGTCGTCGGATCCATCGTCGCTGCCGACGACCAGCGTGCTGTCCGGGTCGTACTCCACGATGTCGAAGGGGGCCCAGAAACCGCTGGCGTCGCCGCCCGCATCCAGCGCCTCCGCAAGCCCACGCAGGAACTGCTTGCCATCCGGCGGGACGAAGAGGACAAGGCGGCTTCCGGCGGGTGTACGCTCGTCGCCGACCGGCGGACCGTACTTCAGGCCGTAGGCGAGCGGCACGAGGTCCAGCGTGTGATCGGCGTGCAGGTGCGAGATGACGATAGCGCCCAGATTGCGCGGGTTGATCTCCTGGCGCAAGATGGAAAGCGAGCCGGGGCCGCAGTCGATCAGGACGTTGACGCCGCCATAGGTGACGAGGTACGACGAGCACGCGCCGCCGGGACGGGGCGAGGCCGCGCTACAGCCGATCACGGTCAATCGCAGATCAGTCACGCGCGGCCTCCTCGTGTCGATGCTCGATCTCCGCGACCGCTTCCGCTTCCTCGGGCGTCAGATCGGCGAGGTGCGAGACATCGTTGACTGCGTGCAGCGTCACGTCGTCACCCTGCACGGTGAGGCGCGAGATGGAGCAATTGGCGAGCACATAATCGCCCCATCGCTCGGTGTTGCCGGTCATATAGTGCGCCAGCGCGACGCCGAGGATACCGCCGTGCGCGACGACGATGACATGCTCGCCGGGATGACGGGCGATGATCTCCGCGAAGACATCTCGGGCGCGTTGATGGAAGCCGCGCCGCGATTCGCCGCCGGGGAAGGCGAACTCGATTGCGAAGCTGTCTCTCGTGAAGGCGCGGCGCGCCTCGGGATAGCGTTCAATCGCTTCCGCCTCCGTCAATCCCTCGTAGGCGCCGAAGTTGATCTCCTGCAAGTCGTCGCGCACGGTGGGTGTCAGGCCGAGCGGGTCCGCGATGGTCCGGGCGGTGTGGCGGGCGCGCTGCAAGGGGCTGACGTAGAGCGTGTGTACCGGCGGCAGCGTGCCGTCGTGGATCAGGGCGGCCAGGCGCGCGCCCATCGCCGCCGCCTGCCGCCTGCCGAAGGGCGTGAGCGGGTCGTCGGAGACACCGCTGAGCAGTTTGCGGACATTACCCGTCGTCTGGCCGTGGCGGACGAGGGTGAGGAGCGTCGGCTCTATAACGGGGCGGGGTGGGCGGCCATAGTGGCGGGTGGTTTCAGTCATGCGCGGGTGGGTCCTCCGTTCCGGGCGTCGTCCCGAGGCGCGTCTGCCCGAAGGGGCAGAGCGACAGGAGCGGGCATTGGTCGCATTTCGGGCCGATCGCGTGGCAGATGCGGCGGCCATGCGCAATCATATTGACATGGAACTCGAACATTTGTGATGGTTCGAGCATCGTTTCGAGAACATCGTGTGCGCCCGCCTCGGAGGTCTTCGGCCCGACCAACCCGAGGCGTTGCGAGACGCGGTAGACGTGCGTATCGACGGGGAAGGCGGGCATTCCCAGCGAGAAGAGCAGCACAATCGCCGTCGTTTTCGGCCCGACGCCGGGGAGCGCCTTCAGCCACGCCTTCGCCTCGGCGAGCGGAAACTCCTTAAGGAAGCGCAGGTCGAAGTTGCCCCGCTCCTCGTCGATGGTGCGCAATACACCCTGAATGCGCGGCGCTTTCATCTGATAGAGCCCGCTCCAGCGGATCGCGTCCGCCACTTCCTCCACCGGCGCGTGCATCACCTGTTCCCAAGTCGGGAAGCGCTCGCGCAAGGTCAGGTACGACTGCTCCGTCGAGCGGTCGGTGTTGCGCTGCGAGAGGATGGTCAGGATCAGTTCATCGACCGGCTCCTGATGCGGCCGCCACCGCCGCGCCCCGTAGGTTTCCCGCAGCCGCTCGTAGACGGCGGGCAACTTCGCTGCCCCCTTCTCCGGCGTCCAGTCGGCGGGCGCGACATTCTTGGGCTTGCGCCGCTTCGGGGAGCCTACCCCCTTGCTGCCCAAAGGGAGCCCGCCTCCCGACACGGGAGGGGGAACCTGAGTGCGGCGTGGCGCCTCGTTGGCAGCGGGCTTGCCCGTTGCCATCTCTGACTCCCCTCCCGCTCCGGGAGGGGCTGGGGGTGGGCCAGCCTTCCTCGTCACGCGAGCCCCGGTAACGACGGGCCGGCGATGAAGGCCGGGCCGCCGCTGATGCCGATGGGGGTGCCGTCCGCGCGCCAGCAGGCGGCGCCGCGGAGGAGACCCGTCGCCTCGTCGCGCAGGACGCCGTTCATGCCGCCCGCCACTTTCGGCACGACCTGAACGTGATGGCCCATCGCTTCCAGCGCGGCAACGAGTGCGGGCAAATCCGGGAAGCGGTCTTCCACTTCGAGCGTCGGCCCTTCCGTCCAGATGCGCGGCGCCTCGACCGCCTCCTGGAGCGTCATGCCGTGATCGACGACATTGACGATCCCCTGCATCACCGAGCCGAAGATGCGCCGCCCGCCCGGTGTGCCGAGCGCCATCAGCGGCGTGCCGTCCTTCAGCACGAGCGTCGGGGACATGCAACTGAGGATGCGCTTGCCGCCCGCGATCGAGTTGGTCGTCCCCGGCGTCGGGTTCATCAGGCTCATGTTGTCGTTGAGCAGCATGCCCGTGCCCGGTGTCGTCACCTTCGATCCAAACAGCCGGTTAAGCGTCTGCGTCGTCGTGACGAACATGCCACCCGCGTCCGCCGTCGTGACGTGCGTGGTGTTCATGCTTTCCATGCCGGGGTAGCGGCCCGCCGTGTGCGGCGTCGCGCGGTTCGGGTCGATCTCCGCGCACCGCTCGTCCGCGTAGCCCATGCTCGTCAACCACGCGACGGGCACATCGGTCGTTGCCGGGTCGGCCATGTAGCGATTCCAGTCCGCGAAGGCGATGCGGAGCGCCTCCGCCATGACGTGTACCGTCCGCGCCGCGCCGAAGCCGGAGGCGCCGAGGTCGTAGCCGGAGAGGATGTTCAGCATCTCGATGATGTGCGTGCCGCCGCTCGAAACCGGCCCCATCGAGACGATCTCGTGCCCCCGATAGATGCCACGCACCGGCTCCCGCTCGATCACCCGATACCGCGCCAGGTCATCCAGGGTGATCAGCCCGCCGTTCGCCGCCATATCCGCGACGACCAGTTCGCCAATCGGGCCGCGATAGAGCGTGTCCGGCCCGCTCGCCGCCACCGCGCGCAGCGTCTCGGCGTAGTCGCTCCGCACGATTGTCGCGCCCGGCATGGGCGGCGCACCGTTCGGCAGGAAGACCGCCGCGCTGGCCGGGAAGCGGGCGAGCGCGGGCGCGGTCTCGGTGATCGCCTGGACGAGATACGGCGAGGCGGGGTAGCCGTCCGCCGCGTAGCGGATGGCGGGCGCCATCACCTCCGCGAGCGAGAGGCGGCCAAAGCGCGTCAGCGCCTCCGCCCACCCCTTCAGCGCGCCGGGCACGCCGACCGCCTTGTGACCGATGCGGTTCTCGTCCCCCTCCGCCAGCCATTCGACCGGATCGGGGACGGGCGTGAACATCGTCTCCGTCGCGGCGGCGGGGCAGGTGGCGTAGTTATCGAGCGTGACGACCGCGCCCGTCGCGCCGTCGCGGATGACGAGGAAGCCCGCGCCGAAGATGCTCACCATCATCGGTTCGACGACGGTGAGCGCGAAAAGGGTCGCGATCGCCGCGTCCACCGCGTTGCCGCCCCGCGCCAGCATCTCGATTCCCGCGTTGCTCGCCAGCGGGTGGTTCGACGCCACCACCCCGCGCGACGCCACCACTTCCGCCTTCCTCAACGCCAACGGATACGCCATTCTCAACTCCTGATCGAAAACGCTAACCACAGAGGCACAGAGAACACAAAGAGGGACGGAGAGCATGAATGCAATTTCCTTTTCTCTCCTCCTTCTCTTCTCTGTGCTCTCTGTGTCTCCGTGGTTCAAAACCCCCGTCAGACCGAGGCGGGGAGGCCGCTGTTGCCGGATTGCTCGACGATGGCGATGATCTCGCGCGCCACTTCCTCGACGGAGCGGTTGGTGGTGTCGAGGATCGGCCAGGGGTAGCCGTGCCGGTAGATGCGGCGCGCATAGGCGAGCTCGTCCGTCACCTGATCGTGGCTGGTGTAGGGACCGTCCGGGTCCCGGCCGAGCGATTCGAGCCGTGCCCGTCGCAGATTGACGAGGCGGCCCGGCTGGATGGTCAGGCCGATGATCTTGCGCTGGTCGATGCGGAACAACTCGGGCGGCGGCTCGATGCCGAGCACCACCGGTACATTCGCCACCTTCCAGCCGCGGTAGTGGGCGAGGAAGATCGAGAGCGGCGTCTTCGAGGTGCGCGAGACACCGGCGAGCACAACATCGGCGTCGCCGAGCGTCTCCGGGTGCTGCCCGTCGTCGTGCGAGACGGTGTACTCGATCGCGTCGATCCGGCCGAAGTAGATGGGGTCGAGCTGCGTGCCGCGCAGGCCCGGCTCGCCCGCCGGGACGAGGCCGAACGCCTCCTCCAGCCGCTGCACCAGCCCGCCGATGATGTCCACGAAGGGGACGCCGCGCCGCGCGCTCTCCTCCTCGACCGCGCGCCGGAGTTCGGGGACGACGAGGGTGAAGACGATGATGCCGTGCGTCTCCGCCGCCTCGTTGATGACGCTGCGCGCCTGGTCGATCGTGCGGACGAGCGGGCGGCGGCGCACATCGAAGATCGCGCCGAAGAACTGCCCTGCGGCGGCGGAAACGACCGTCTCCGCCGTCAGCCCGGTGCCATCCGAGACGACGTAAATCGGTTGCGGCGTATGGTCGGTCGGTGGCACGCGCGTCGCGCTGGTCCCTCTCTCCATCATGCCAACAGGATGCCACAGCATCACGGTAATCGTCTACGGGCTTTTTTTACCACAGAGGCACAGAGAGCACAGAGAGATACGGAGAAGAGAATCCGCAGAGATCGTTATTCGCTCTCCTCTCTCATTCTCTTCTCCCTCTCTGTGCTCTCTGTGCCTCTGTGGTTGAAACCCGTTCCCTTCCCGTGTAGATATTGAAGCGGTCGCCGCGGAGGAAGCCGATGAGGGTGATGTTGAACGCGGCGGCGAGGGAGACGGCGAGGCTGCTGGGGGCGGAGATGGCGCAGACAATGGGCACGCCCGCCGCGAGGCACTTCTGGACCAACTCGAAACTGACCCGCCCGCTGACGAGGACGATGTGCTCGTGCAGTGGCAATTTGTTCTCCATCAATGCCCAGCCGACCAGTTTGTCCAGCGCATTATGCCGCCCGACATCTTCCCGGGCGGCGAGGAGGTTGCCCGCCGCGTCGAAGAGCCCCGCCGCGTGCAAGCCGCCCGTCATGTCGAACAGTCCCTGCGCCGCGCGCAGTCGCTCCGGTAGACTCGTGATGAGGGCGGCGTCGATGATGGGGCCGGGCGGCACGGCGGTCAGTCCACGCAGGTGGAGCGCGTCGAGGCTTGCTTTGCCGCAGACACCGCACGCGCTCGTCGTCAGGAAATGGCGGTCGAGGGTGGCGAGGGGGGGCAGCGTCTCCGCGCGCAGCTCGACATTGACGATGTTGTATCGCTGCTCGGCGTCAACCTCCGGGTCCACGCAGTAGGTGATACGACGGATCTCCTCGCGGTGCGCGATCACGCCCTCGCTGAAGAGGAATCCGGCGGCGAGCGCGAAGTCCGCGCCCGGCGTGCGCATCGTCACCGCGACGGTCGCGCGCTCGCCGCCCGCCAGTAGCCGAATCTCCAGCGGCTCCTCGGTCGCCAATTGGTCGGCATGTTCGCGCGTCTGCTCCCCGTCAACCGTCCAGACTCGGACGCGCGTCTTGCTCGTACGCGGTGCGTGGGCACTCATACCGGTTCTCGGAGGAAGCCGAGCATCGCGTTCATGCCGCGTCCTACATCGGGGTCGCGCAGGGCTTTTGCCAGGACCCCCGCACGCTGCAACGCCGCAATCAGCGGTTCCCCCACCCTGCCGCTGATACCGGTGCCATTGACGGATGGTGCGACGACCGGCTCGTCCACGTTCGCCCCTTCCTGATCGATTATTCCGCGCGCCCGGTACGCCACGCATGGTATGGTACGCTGCACGTTCTATCAAGGAGAGCAAGCCACCGCTATTCATCCTTGCAAAGAGGGGGCCATGATGGCATCGACGCACATGACGATGACCGACGATCCGGCCCGGAGCGGCCGTGATTTCCTGGATGAGCGCATCAATGAGTATAACGTTGCTGCGACGAACATCCATGATGGCCGGATGATGTATTTCGCCGTCCGCGACGAGCAGGATGCGATGATCGCCGGCCTCTCCGGGTGGACGTGGGGCGGCTGTGCGGAAGTCGAACTCCTCTGGGTACATGAGGAATGGCGCGGCATGGGACTGGGGACGAAGTTACTCGCGTCCGCCGAAGATGAAGCGCGTGCCCGCGGTTGCACGCAAATCGTCCTCGGCACGCACAGCTTTCAGGCGCCGGAATTTTACAAGAAGCACGGCTACGAAATCTGCGGCGTCGTGGACGACTACCCGCGCGGCTTCTCGCATATCCACTTGAAGAAGCGGTTGCGGCGTACGTCCGCGCCGGATTAACGCATACAAGCACCGGGATGTGATGAGGACGATCTGGAATGGTAGTAATGCCCTCGCGGGAGTATGATCGCGCGACCAACGTGCCGCCGCGGGACGCCGCAGCGGGTAGTAGCGCTTGGCGACCCTCGCCATGGGCGGCGACACACTCGTCTCAACGGCGCTCCCGGCACTGACGGCCCCTGCCGACCTTGTGCTCGGGCCGGCAGAAGAGTACATTCCGCACCCTATTTTGGCTGGATATAGTAGGTCATACTCTGGATGGCGGCGACGGGATCGACATCGCGCACCCAAACGCCCTCGCGGACGCGAAGGATGACCGGGGCGTAGTTGAGGATGGCGCGCACGCCGCCCGCGACAAGGTGGTCGCACGTCTCCTGCGCGAACGGGGCAGGGACGGCGACGATGCCGACGCGAATCTTCTTCTCGCGCACGGTGCGAGTGATCTCCGCCGGGGTCTGGACGATCAAGTCGTCGATGCCGACCGGCTGGCCGACCTTCTTCGCGTCGCTATCAAAGACGGCGGCGATGCAGAGGTTGCTGTCCTCCCAGCCGCGATAATGGACGACCGCCTGCCCGAGCAGCCCGAAGCCGCAGAGCGCGACGGACCACTCCGTCGTGATGCGCAGAATGCTGGCAATTTGCTTGACGAGGTGTTGGATGTCGTATCCCTTGCCCTGCTTGCCGAACTTACCGAAGTTGGAGAGGTCGCGCCGGATCTGCGCGGCGGTGACGCCGATGCGCTCGGCGAGGTCGCTCGACGAGACCGAGGTCAGTCCCTCATCCAGGAAGGCTTGCAGCGTGCGATGGTAGATCGGCAGGCGGCGGACGACGATGTCGGGTATGTCATGGATGAGTGCTGGCTTCGGCGCGCTCTTCCCCGTGCGCGAGACGATCATCCCCCGGTCCCCTCTCACGAGCGGCGGCTCATATCCTCGACGTGCTCCGGCAAATCTTTCGGGGCGTTGTTCGGGCCGAGGCCGCTCGAAATCGCCTTGCTGACGAAGGCGACGAGTACCGCCGCGAGCGCGACAATCAAGCCGAGCATCACGTACCGCGCGAAGGTCATGATGACCGCCATCAGGAGCAACGTCCCGGCGATAATCAGCAGCCACTTCTGCGCTTTACTCTGGGCGTTGATATCGGGCATCTTTTTTCCTGCCTTTGCGTGTCACGCGCATCGGACGCACGCGACAATGACGCTATTGTACACCTATCCGCCCACTCCTCCCGTATCGGGAAGGGGAGCGAAAACCGCCAAGGACGCCAAGAGGGGAAGAGAAGAGACCATTCATCCGCTCTTGCGTTTCTTGGCGTCTCGGCGGTTCACATTGTCTTCAGTCGGCCGGGGCGCTCGCTTCGGCGGTCTCGTAGCGCTGGACTTTGCGGAGCGAGAGATGCTGACCGAACCAGTAATACATGCCCCAGGCGGTGACGGGGAAGTAGAGCGCCGCGTGGAGGACAAGCGCGAACGCGCCGGTCGTCTCAACGGGCAATTTGAGGATTTGCTGGATGACGAGCAGGGTGCCCGCCTCGAACGGCCCGATGTAGCCGGGCGACGATGGCACGAGCGTGAAGAGGTTCGCGACGCCGGTCGTCAGCATCGCGGCGGCGGCGGAGAGATGCAGGCCGAACGCGCGCGCGACGAGGGCATACATCGTCGCCTCCGCCGCCCACGCGCCGACGGAGGTGAGCGCGACGAGGGCGGTGTCCGAGGCGCGGCGCAGGCTGCCGAGGCCGGCGACGAACTCGATGATCAGCGCCTCCGCGCGCACGGTGATCGCGTGCGGCAGCCGCGCGAAGAGCGGGCGCAGCAGTCGCACGCGCCACGCGCTGGAGAAGGCGAGGAAAAAGAAGACCGCCAAGCCGCCGAGGAAGAGCAGTGCGGCGACGAGTATCAACTGGCGGACACGGGCATTGATGTCGATGAAGAGCGCGGCGAAGACGATAAAGGCGAGCATCGTCAGGCCGTCGAAGACGCGCTCGACGACGATGGTAGCGAGCGTCGCACTGCGGCTGATCTTCTCGCGCTCACTGAGGACGTACGTCCGTACCAGCTCGCCGGCGCGCAAGGGCAGGACGTTGTTCGCCATGTAGCCGATGACGATCACCGGCCAAAGGCGGCGCACGGGGATGACGCTCGTGGAGCGGAGCAGGATATGCCAGCGGTAGGTGCGGATGACGACACCCGCGAAGTAGCAGAGGATCGCCGGGATCATCCACGCATACGAGGCTTCCCGCAGCGCCGTCCAGAGGGCGCCGAAGTTCTGGCCCCGGAGCGCCAGATAGAGGAAGACGACGCTGATGCCGATGCCGAGCCAGAACTTCAGCGAGAAGGCGCCCGACGGGCGCGGCGACTCCTCCGGCGCGGGTTGGCGCGCGGTGCGGCGGGCAAAGATGCGCTGGGAGATGACGGTCACGTGAGGCTCACTTTCACCACGGTGTTGGTTTCGTCGTTGACGACCAGCGCGGTCGCGCCGTCCGCTGTCACGGTGACGGAGACGGGCTTGCGCAGATCGCCCGCGTTGCCGGTGATACTGCGGACGGTCTGCCCCTGCGCCGTCATTTCGATCAAACGATTGCCGGTTGGGGAGGGAATGAGCAGGTTGCCGTTCGGGAGGAAGGCCGGGTACGCCTCCAGCCCTTTGATGGTCGCCCAGTCCGCCACCGGGAGCGCGGATTGGTATTTCCCGTCGGCAGCGAAGAGGAGCACGCGGGCGTTGTTCGTGTCCGCGACAGCGATCGTGCCGTCCGGCCGGGCGGCGATGCCGACCGGATTATCCATCTGCCCGTCGCCCGTGCCGAAGCTGCCAAAGGTGCGGACGAATTTGCCGCTCGCGTCGAAGACGAGAACGCGGCTGTTGCCGGTGTCGGTGACGTAGAGCAGGCCGTTCGGCCCGATGGCGATGCCGCGCGGCCCGTAGAAGTCCGTCGTGTGCTGCGGGAGCGCGGCGGAGTTCTCCTGTCCGTTGAAGAAGGAACCCCACTGGCGCAGCGGCTTGCCGTCGCTCGTGAAGGCGGCGATGCGATGGTTCCATGTATCCGCGACGTAGATGGTGCCGTCCGGCGCGACGGCGATGCCGGTCGGGCCGAACGCATAGCCGTTGATTTGACCGAACTTGTCCGGCCCTGTGCCGATGCCGCCCCATTGCCGGATGAAGACGCCGTCCGGCTGGAACTGCTCCACGCGGTAGTTCAGTTGATCCACGATGCTGATCGTGCCGTCCGGGCCGACCGCGATGCCGCGCGCCGCCGAGAACTGGCCGGCCGCTTTGCCCTTACCCGCGCGGTCGAAGAGATTGCTCGGCGCGGCGTTCGCGGCGGTTGGGCTCGGAGCGGCGAAGAAGACCTTGTCCGCCACATCCTTACTCAGGTAGACGGTCATCATGTCGGTCGTCGGCGGATCGGGAGTCTCGCGGGCGACGAAATAGCGCAACCAGTCCGCCCAGACAGGCGGCTTGAAGAGGTCCGCGATCCGCTGTTGCGCGCTCTGCGTGCGGTACGTCGCCGGGAAGGAGACGGTCGCGGGGTATTGCTGGCTCACATATCCCGTTAGGGTCGGTGTCACCTGCGGCTCCATCGTACTCGGCACAATGACGAGGCGCGGGAGGGGCGCGCCGCTCGCGTCGAGCGAGCGGGCGGTGGCGATCTCCTGCGCGTTGCCCACCGAGAAGTTCGGGAAGTCCCGGAAGTACCACCGCAGCGGCCACTCCAGCGCGGGCTCCGTGGCAATCGCAAGCGCGTTGCCACCGGCAATATTGCCTCGGTCGCCCGTCGCCGGGTCCAGCGTACGGTTGTTGCGAGTCAGATCGATCGAGATGCGCCGCACCCGCGCCACGAACGGCGTCATACTCGCCGCCGTGCGCGTGCCGACCAACAATTCGTGGCCGTCCGCCGGTCGGCTGAAGGTGACATCGCTCATCGCTCGGACGGCCATGATCCCCGCGAGCAGGACGAGGGTGGAGAGGAGCGCCGTGCTGGTGCGGAATCGCCCCTGCTCAGTCGCCAGAGTCAGGGTGGCATATCCCGCGCCGAGGATGAGCGCGATGACGACGAGGATCGTCGCGATCCAGGCCGGGGAGCGCGCGACATCGAGCAACTGCCGAATGAACTGCGCGATGGCGAGCGCGGTGATCAACGCGGCGACGCTCAACGCCCAGCCGCGCTCCCGCCAGTACCAGCCGCCGCGCAGGCGATCGGCGACCCACTCGACGGCTAGGCCGCCGACCAGCGCGAGCGCGACGAGGATCATCGCCGCCGCCTCGGGTGTCTTACCGCCGCTGAGGGAGAAGAGCACGAGCGCCACCAGTTGGACGGTGAGCGGCAGCGTCATTACCAGCGGGCGCGGCGCGGGCGCGCGGGCGATCAGGACAATGCCGAGGATCGCCGCGACGCCGATGAACGGCTCATAGGTGAACGCGATCAGCAGGTAGTAGTACCACGGCTCGTTGCGCCGGGTGGCGAAGAAATCCCCCCACCAGCGGCCAGTAAGCGAACCGACCGTGCGTGGCAGATGGATAAGGTCGGTGAAGAAGAGGCTGCACGCGGCGACGAGCAGCAGGCCGACGAGCGCGGCGATGCTCCACCAGGTGCGCCGGTCCACCCCTCGCAGATGGCCGCCGAGCCGGTGCAGCGCGCCGTGCCGCTCGCCGTCGTATCGATCGGGCCGGTCGAGCAAGGAGAGAATCGTCAGGGCGAGCGCGAAGGCGACGAGCATCGTCAGTCCCGACGGGCCGGAACCGATCAAGAAGGCGACCGCGACGCCGCCGACGACCAGCGTGCCGGTAGTGGCGGGCCGCTCGGCGAGACGCAGGATACAGATGAAGAGGCCGACCGTCGCCAGCACGATCCAGGGGATGCCGCTCACCTGCCGCGCGCCGTAGACGAAGGTGGGGGAGAGGGCGAACATCGCCGCCACGCCGAGCGCGCCCCATCGCCCGAGGTATGGCCGCAGCCAGCCGCAGACGGGCACCAGCGCGACGCCCGCCAGGGCAGGGGCGAGCCGGGCGATCGCGTCCCGCGCGCCGAAGAGGAAGAAGAAGAGTCCGTTCACCAGGAAGGGGAGCGGCCCCCAGAGCGCGCCGTCTACCCGCGCGCTCTGGCCGTCGACGAATTGCCACGCGGCATAGGATCGCTGGGCCTCCGCCGCGCTGAAGGGGGTATTCGTGAGCGAGGCGAGGCGCACGAGGAGCGCCGCCGCGATCACCGCCACCCAGAGGATCGCCTCGAGCGACGGCCGGGGGAGGATGAATCCACCGTCCAGCAGCGGCGCGGCCTGCGTGTCGACAATCGGCAAGCCATCCGGCGGCGTATCCGCCTCCGACGGTAGGCCGTGCGGCGGTGGCGGCAAGTCAGGCCACCGCTCCTCGGGCAGTTCCGCGATCGCGGGCTGCGGCCCGTCGCCGGAGAGGGGCTGCGGCGGCCGTTCTTCGTCGCTGATCAGGTGCTCTTCCGTCGTTTCCAACTAATACCGTATCCCGTTGAACTCGCGCACGAGGTCCTTCCGCACGTAGAGGTGGAAGTTGTATGACTCGATGGTATGCGGCGGTTGGCGTAGCGCGACGAATCGCCAGAAATTCGATGCAGGCTGTGGCGATGTCACCTGCGTGACGGTCGGCTCACCTTTCGCATCGAATTGCGTCGTCGCGGTGGTCTGCGGGGCGCGACCGAGCGCGGCGATGCTCTGCCACGCCTTTTTGAGCGTATCACCCCAGGTCGGCTTAACATCTCCCGTTGTCGCGGGGATCAATTGCCCGGTCTTCGGGTCGGTGTGCGCCGGGATTGTCCCGGTCTTCCAGAGGCCAGGGTAATCGGGGCGCGGCGCCGGAGGCGAATAGGTGAAGGAGCGGTAGATCTCCTCGGGGAACCACCAGCGCATCACATAATCCGTCCGCTCATAGTTTTGTAGGTACTGATCTTCCCACGGCCCGAAGTCGTCGTTCGCGACCATCACGATCGCTGTGTCATCCGGCGGCGCGGCGGTGAGCGAGCTGCCCATGAAATGCGCCGAGCCCGCGTTGACATAGTCGCGCAGGTACCAGTTCATCGGCCAGACGGTCGCGCTGCTGTACCAGATGGGCAGATTCGCCCCGCCGGTGCGTTCCTTGGAGAGCGTGTCGATCTCGCGCATCATCTGCGGGATGTCCGGCGATGTCTGCGTGTAGACGAGCATGTCCGTTGGTGTGTCACCCGAGAAGAGGGAGAGTTGCCAGCCGAGATGCACCTCGAACAAGGCGAGCGGGATGGCGACGCCAATCGCGGCGATGGCGAGCGACCGTTTGAGGCCGAATTGGATCGCGTAGGCCGCGAAGAAGGCGACCAGGATCACCGGCATGGCGAGCAGGAGGAGGCGAATATCGCCCCGTCGGTTGGCTGAGATATGCGAGACGGCGAAGAACCAGCCGGTGAGGAAGAGGACCACCCCACCGATCACCGAACCGTCGAGCAACCGGCGGCTGATATGCACGCGGCTCGCCGTGCGCGTCGGGCGGGCGGTGGCGACGATGCCGAGCGCGCCCGCAGGCCGCACATCGAGGGCGGGGAGATCGTCCGCCGCCTCGAACCGCCAGGACGCCGTTAGATAGTCGACAGCTTCGCCTACGAGCGAGGCGGCGAGGATCGTGAAGGGCAGGATGATGTGGCAGACGAGCCAGGGCATCTTCTCGCCCGCCTCGGAGAGGACAGCGAACATGCCGACGCCGTACCAGAGCAACATGCATTGCGTGAAGAGCTTAATCGTCATTGCGCGCCTGCCGCGCAGGTAGCCGACGAAGCGCCAGACGGTCACGCCGCCCGCCGCGATGCCGAAGAAGAAGGCGATCGGGCCGGAGAGCGGGAAGAGGAAGGCGAAGTAGTACCACGGCTGCCCGCCCCGGAAGACATCCTGCTGCCCCGCCCAGTAGATGCCGGAGTAGAAGGCGCCGCTGAAGATGCCGCCGATATTGGTGAAGAGGCTGGAATAGAGCATCGCCCAGAGGAAGAAGGCGATGCCCGCCGCCCCGGCAAGGAGCTGCTTCCGCGCGATCAGCCGGTGAAACGCATCGACGACGGTGCCGAAGCGCCAGCCGCCGAACAGCCGGTCGTTCGGCGTCGTCTCCGGCTCGCTCTCGCGCAGCCGCAGCGTGCTGAGGATGTAGACCGCCGCACACAGGTAGATGACCGTCACGGCGAGGAAGCTGACGATCATCGGGTGGGTGAGCAGCGTCTGGAGATAGGGCCGCCAGTGCGCCCAGTTCACCTCGCCCGCCTGCGCGTCCCACGGTATCTTCGGCAACTTGTCCCACTTGAACAGTTTGGGCAGGGCGAGCAGCGCCGTCCCGGCGGCGGCGAGATAGACCACCGTGGCGGCGAGCAGCGACTTCGCCACCTGCCAGGTGATGATGATAAAGAGGAATGCCCCCAAAAGGACGGCGATGATGTACGACGCCTCGTGGTTCGTGTGCGCCAGGGCGAGCGCGATCATGCCGACGAAGACCCAGCGCCCTTGCTGCGTGTGGACATAGCGCGCGATAGCGACCAGGAGCAGGAAGGTGAAGGTCAGCAGGTAGATGTCGTGCCGGATCAGGCGCGAGTAATAGAGGATGCTCGGCGACACAAGGAGCAGGAACGAGCAGATCAACGCACCCCATCGCCCGATCAGCGGCCGGAGCAGGATCGGCAGCATAACGAGGATGACGCCGAAGAGCGCGGGGCCGTAGCGCGAGCTCGCGTCCGTGGCGCCGAAGAGCGTATAGATGAGCGCGTTGAGATGGAAGAGGAAGGGGCCATGCATCAGCGGGTCGTGCTGATATCCCTTGCCGATCGCGTACTGATACGAGAACCAGGCATGCAGGCTCTCGTCGTGATGCAGGGCACGGCTGCCGAGGTCCCAGAAGCGTGTGAGGACCGCACCGACGAACAGGGCGAGGTATGCGCATTGCTCGACGGTGATCGTCCGGGTGAACTGGCCGAGGCGCGCGAGCGTCTCGCGCGGCGCCGGTGCGACGGGCGCGGCCGGTTCGAAGGGGGCGAGTGACATGTCGGGTGCGACCACGATGGCGGCTCTCCCTCATACGATGTGCGTGTTGCCCTGTCACACAAAGAAACCGCCGGGCCACACTCTTTGCCGCACGCGGCCCCGGTCGGTCTGCCGCATATAGTATGCCGATAGCGGCCCCCACTCGTCAAACAGGCGCAGCATGTCGACATCTTTACCGTACGTGCGTGCCAGCCGATCGGCTCACTGCCGCAGCGCCTTTGTAAATGCTGACGTTGCACCGGCCCGGGATGTTCCCTGTCGCGAAATATCAGATGACCCGGCACTTGCAAGAAACTGAGGAAAGAGGGTGGTGGCCGACTTTAGCCGGCCACGAGCTGCCGCAGCGGCCTCCTCTGTCGGGGATGATCGACACACCGCCTCTGGATACTGACCGGGGACTTGCGCGCGACGGACACGAATCGATGATGACAACGGGCGTTGTCGCTATGTCGTCGCGCGCAACGCTTCCATGAAGCCTGATTCAGGATACTGGCGGAAGATCTCCGTCACCACCTGCCGATAGTGTGGCTGCAAGGCAAGGATTTTCGCCCACTCCGGGTAGCACCAGTCCTGATTCATCGCGACTACTCCGACGAGTTTCGCCCGCTCCAGATCGCCGTTGATCTCATGCGAAAGGATCTCCGTGACGATCTCGCGGCAGCGGAAAAAGCGTCTGGCGCGCTCGAAGCGCGCACCGGTGAAGCGCGAGTAAACGGTATTCGCGCGCTCGAAGTCCGCGCCCCGGAATGATGTCCCGGCACAGTTGCAGTCGATCAGGCGGAGCCAGGAGAGATCCGTATCGGTGAAGTCGGCGTGTTCCAACACAGAATTGCCGACGAACGCCTCGTGCCAGTGCGCGCCCGCGCACTCGGCGCCGGTCAAATCGGCCTGCCGCCAGACCGACTCGGCGCAGCGGGCGCCCACGAGCGATGCCTTCGTCGCGCTTACCTGCTCGAACGTTGCGCGTTCGAGGTTTGCTTTGCACAGGGAAGCGCCGGAGAGATCGACGTGGGTGAAGCGCGCGCCGGAGAGATCGGCACCATCGAGGATCGCGCCGCGCAATGAAAAATGAGAGAGTCGCATATTCCTCATGTCCGCGCCACAAAAGTCGGCGCCGAAGTACTCGTAGCCTGGCAAATCACCGTTGGGATCGTCTGCAATGCGCGCGCGCGGGTCACTGACCGTCGCCATTTTCCTATCCTTCCGCCGTCATCCGCGCTAATGATTGTTGAACGCTTCGGCCTCTTTCTGCAGTTCATCTCTCTTCGGACCGCCGAACCGCTCGATCCACTGGTCCGCAGTTTCGCCGAATTTCTGCGCGACCCGGTCGATTTCGTCATGGAGCTTGCCTCCGACGTTGCTGGAGACAAACTCGGTGGTTGAAGCGCCTCCTTGTGCCTCCGATTCGATCACTTGGAAGGCCTTATACGCATAATTGGTTAACCACGCTTCCCAGAACGAGCACTCGTAGGCAATTGCCTGGGGCACCGTGCCAAGGGCGTCGAGCGGCTTACCATCAAGGGTTGCTCCCATCGCGATCACCGCAACAGGGTCCCAGTCGAACGTCGCCTTCGGGTCGAGAATCACGGCGTCATCCGCCGTTTTCTGCGCTTCCGTGAGACTTGCACCGGCCTCCGCCCGTTCCTTCGCGATCCCGCCGTCAATGGCCACGAGCCACGTCAATGGATCGACCGCCGGTACTGCCCCCTCGCCCTGTGGCGCCGCTGCCTGCGCGGGATCGGTCGTCGCTGCGGGCGGCGTCCCGCCCTTCGCCGTGCCAATCGATTGCCGCGCGGGGATGCGCGCAACAAATTTCGCGACATCCTTCGCCGCATCTGTCAGCGCAGCGCGCGTCGTTGCGTTAAATCGGGCAGGCTTGACTATTTTGCCTGCTTCCTTCACCTCCGCCATCAGCGGCGAGACGACGGCAGCGGCAGCCCCACCAGCAGCCCCGCCGACTGCGGCGAAGAGCACACCCAGGATCAAGTCCTGTGTCAATTGGTCGGCGTCGTGTTGCTTGTGGAGCGCCCCATTGAAGGAGTCATATGCCTGCTTATAGCTCGCGAAGCAGTCAGCGAACCATGCCCGCCCTGCGGCATGGAGGGTGTTGAGGTTCGTTTCCGCCGTGCTGCACCGCCCCTTAAACCATGTCGGATCCGCACCGGCCGCGATGTCGAGTTCGAAGTCCACCGGATTTTCCCACTCGGCATCGGCAAGACTCACGGTCACATGCTGGTGGCCGGGGGTCGTCGGTGTGATGGTCCACCTCGCGGTGTCGGGAGCCTGCCATGCGAACTCGGTCTTGAGCTCGGAAGGATTGGTACTCGTCGCCAGCATCATATGATGAAGACCCGCTTCGGCAGGCAGCTCGAAGTCTATGTCCGGGCCGCTCGTGGTCACAGCCAGATCCCCGCTGACTTTCGCGGTGATGACGTGTTGATCGCCGATGTACGACTTGGTGTGGTCGCGCCCAACCCCCGATGGGATGGGGCCTGGCGTCACGACGCTCTGCCACGCATCGATGGCGATCGGGCCCTTATAGCCGGTGGAAGCGGCCGGTGTCGCTCCGGGCGGGGTGGCTGTGGCCGTTGCGGGACCAGGCGGTGCCACGACGGGTGGCGGAGCTGTCGGCGGGGCCCGCTGGATGATCGAGCGGCCGATTACCGCCGATGCATACGGCGTGCGGCGTATCAGGCCAGCCGACGCGGAAGCGTTCGCCCGGTTGTCCTGACCGGCTTGGCCCCCCTCCGGTGATTGCTGGGCCGCCGCGGACGACGGACCGCGCATCGTCTCGGATACGGCGGCACTCACGCTATCCGCTTCCTGCTCGCGCTCATCGCCTGCCGGTCCCACCGAGAGCGGCCCAGACTGATCTATCGAACGCTGCTGGACGACATGGGTGAGTTCATGCGCGAGTAACTGGTTGCCGCCGTAGGGGCCCGCGCCAGTCGCTTCCCGGCTGAGGAAGATGTCGCTGCGGAGGGTGAATGCGCGGGCGCTGACGCTGCGATTGAGGGTGTCAGATTCGCCATCGGCGTGAACTCGCACATCGGCGAAGTTGTGGCCGAACGCGGACTCCATGCTGCGGCGCACGGGGGGCTCGAGTGGCGCGCCACTGCCTCGATTGTCCGCAATGCGATTGGAGAGCGCGGGGCTAAGCGATCCCCCCTCCGGACCAACCTCGGACTCCGGAGGCATAATGGAGATACAACCGAAGTCGAAGCCGGTGGGCGCCCCCCCCGGCGTTGCGGGCGATGGCATGGGTTCCGGCACGGGCGGCGGAGACCGGACTGTAGGCGCGGCCGGATCGTGGGCTGTCTGACTGATGTCCCTGCGGCGAATCGGGAGATGCTGCGGCACCGGGCACTCCTCGCGAAATCCATCTGCCTGTGATGATTATCGAACATACAATCACCACCTTATCACGAACGACACAGCTACACAGCGCGAAGAGAGATATATACTACAGATACACTCACATTAGCGGCGCGATCTGATGTGAGACTGCAGAAGGACGCTTCAAGATCGCTGCAGTTTAATCGTTCGCGTGACAATCGCGGTGCATCCAGATGCCCGCCCCGCGATATGTACGTACATACTGCATATGCTATACTCGATTCTTGGACAGGACAGGACTGGTTAGGATAGGACAAGACTGGTTAGGATACGGGCGTGCGATCGGGGAGAAGTCCGTGCCGCTTGATGTTGCCCTCGATGACATTGTACGTCTGCGGAAGCCGCACCCTTGCGGGAGCACCGATTGGACGGTCGTCCGGCTGGGCGCGGACATCGGACTCACCTGCCTGGGGTGCGGGCACCGGATCATGCTGCCGCGCAGCGTCCTCGCCCGGCGGATCAAGGCCTTCGTGCAGCGGGGCCCGCGCCCGACGCCCGAACAATTGGCGTATCTCCGCGCCGCCGAAGGCGTCGAGCCATCGACACCTCCCGACGCACAATGATGCGATCTGACTCCCGCCCGCAAAGGAGCACGGACCTGATACCCTCTTTCCCCGTCCGTGATCGCGGGCCGTGCGGTGGCTACTGAGGTGGCGACGGAGATCGACGTGCAATCCGGGCAAGGGTTCGTGGCGGTGCTGCGGAACCGCCCCTTCCTGCGCATGTGGTCGTCTCAGGCGATCTCGCAGACCGCGCAGAATATCATCAACCTCGCGCTGCTCGTGACGGTGAACGGGATCAGCAAATCATCCACCGCCGTCTCGGGGATCATCGTCGCGTTCGCGTTGCCGGGGGTCATTTTCAGCACGATCGCCGGGGTGGTCGTGGATCGCTCGAATAAGCGAACCGTGATGGTGGCGGTCCATCTCCTGCGCGCTATCGCGGTGGTCGGCTTCACGCTGGTCGCCGATCTGCCCGTGGCGGTCGCGCTCATCGGCATTTACGTGCTCGGGTTCGTCTTCGCCTCGGTCAGCCAGTTCTTCGGGCCGGCGGAAGGGGCGGCGATCCCCTTTGTCGTGCGGCGGCGCGAGCTGGCGCAGGCGAACGCGCTCTTCACCCTCACCGTCACGGTCTCGCAACTGGTCGGCTTCGCGACGCTCGGCCCGGTGCTCGTCGGCGTCCTCGGTCTCAACCGGCTCTATCTGTTCGTCGCGCTCCTCTTCCTCTTCTGCGCGACGCTGATCTGGACGTTGCCGTCGATGACCGCCGCGCCGCGCGTGCGGGTGGACGGTCGCGGCCCGATGGAGTCGCTCTGGGTCGACATCCGGGATGCATGGGTCTACATCTATCGGGACCGCCTGCTCCGCAAGGCGATGGGCTTCCTTACCTTCGCCTCCGCCGCCTTCCTCGCCGTGGGCACACTCGCGCCAAAGTTCGCCACAACGGTGCTCCAACTCTCGCAGAGCGGCCTCGGCTACATCCTTGCGCCTGCCGGCATCGGCATGGTCGTCGGGGTCGTGATCGTCGGCCACCTCGCGACCCCGGAGAACCGGGAGACGATGATTCACGGCGGTGCGCTCAGCCAGGGCATCATGCTCTCGCTCTTCGCGATCGTCCCCACCGTCGGCTACCGCCTGGTCGGCCGGCCCGCGTCCGGCCCGGCGTGGCCTGTCGTCTTCGGGGTGATGGCCTGCGCCTTGCTGCTCGGCATCGGGCAGGCGTTCATCGTCGTGCCGAGTCAGACGCTCCTGCAGGAGCGCAGCGGGGAGGAGGTGCGGGCGCGCGTGCTCTCGACCTTCTTCACGCTCTCCAATGCGTCGGCGCTCGTGCCGACACTGACGGCGGGGCTGATCGGCGACACGATCGGCGTCCAGGCGGGCATTCTGACGCTCGCGATCGGCGCGCTTGCGCTCGGTGTCTGGAGCATCACGATGGGCGCGCGCGGCGGGGGCGCCCATCGCGGGAGGAAGGAGGGATAGCGGGAGCCGGGGGCGTCGAGCGAACCGTGCAACCAAACGGGACGTTCTTCGTTATAGTCGTAGCAGCGGTGGGCTGCGGCAACGGAGTGGGCCGGGACAGCGTGACAGGAAGTTGTCATAATAAAAGAAGTTGAGACAACGCCCGCTAGTTGACCCGGACAGATCGTTGGTATAGGATAAGGCGTCGCGAGTGTTCGGTAGGTTTTGTACAGAGGAGGAATGGGCCATGCGTGTGTCTGGGCGAAAACTGCGGCTCGCAGTCGGTACGGGAATTACTGCATTGATGCTGACATTGGGCGTCTCGTCGGTCGGCGCGACGGCGCCGGGCGCAACGGGTGGTATCGTCGCGATTGTTACGGGTGGTGCCGCGTCCGCGTATCACAGCACGAATCCGTCCACGACCGTTGCGACCTTCCGGAACGCGGTCGTCGTGACACATGGGGATCTGGACGGCTTGGACGATTGCCGCTACACCGAGACCGGTAAGGTCTCGAATGCCACCACAGTCGCCTCCAAGGACGTTGATTCCTGCGGCGCGCTCACCCTCCAGCCGGCCGCCTATCCGCTCTGGCTCGTGGTTGGTGGCCCTGGTGTTAGCTCCACTGGGAAATACCTCGTCGTTCCCGAGACTGAAGTCCCGAAGAACGGTACGGTACCCTCGAAGACCTACATCATCGACAACTTCCGCTAAGCCTATCAGCGTCGATCGTTCGTAGCGATCTCAGGAGCGGCCCCGAACGGGGCCGCTCCTTTTGGTGTTGCGTGATGTGCGGTGTGAGGGGCGCCGCTATACCGGGGCGCCGTTAGCCACGCTCAGCGTGGCTGAAAGCGCGTGCGGCGATTCGCCGCCGCACGGTGGAGCATCAGTCGTTTAAGGTCCATTCGAGCAGCGCCATGCGGACGAACATGCCGTTGTGGGCCTGGCGAAAGTAGGCGGCACGCGGGTCCGCGTCCACTTCCGGCGCGATTTCGTCGATTCGCGGCAGCGGGTGCAGGATGCGGGCGTGCGGCGCGAGCGCCCCCAGCAGATCGGTCGAGAAGTTGTAGATGCGCGCCGCCTGATAGGCGTCGAGGTCGTCACCGAAGCGTTCCTTCTGGACGCGTGTCATATAGATCGCGTCGACATTCGCCACGACGCTCCGCAGGTCGGAAGATTCCTCCCAGTGGACGTTGCGCGCGTCCAGATACGCCTTGACGTCCTCGCCCATCGGCGTCACGGGCGGCGCGACGAAGACGAGCGAGACGCCGTGGGCGAGGGCGAGGAGCATCGCCAGGGAGCGGGCGGCCCGGCCATACGCGAGATCGCCGACGAGCGCGACGCGCAGGCCGTCTACACGGCCGAACTCGCGCTGCAACGTGAACCAGTCGAGGAGCGCTTGCGTCGGGTGCTCGCCGGGCCCGTCGCCCGCGTTGATGATCGGCACGCGGGCGACGGCAGCGGCCCGCGCCGCGCCGCCGCGCTCGTGATAGCGGACGGCGATCACATCCGCGTAGCCCTCGACGATGCGCGTCGTGTCCTCGATGTTCTCGCCCTTCGCGGCGGACGAGAACTCGCGCGCGTTTTCGGTGCTGATGACGCCGCCGCCGAGGCGGAGCATCGCGGCCTCGAACGAGAGCCGGGTGCGCGTGCTCGGCTCATAGAAAAGCGTGGCGAGAACCCGGCCCGCGAGGGGTTGCTCGGCGGGCGTGCGGGTCATGGCGGCGGCGCGGGCGCAGAGGGCATCCAACCAGGGGCGCGACACATCGGCAACGCCGAGAATGTGACGCGGAAATGCGCTCGAATCGGCCATTTGAAGATTCCTCCCGTCGTTTCGCGCAACCAAACCGCAGGTCGTCCGTTTTACTGCCAGAGATCGTCTGGCTCGACCGGCCATCGCCAGGCGACGAGTGACATCGGGAGATAAGTATAGCAGCCGATTGGCTCGCGACGGATTGGGAAGGAGGAGAGGGGAGCAAAGGGGTACAGGTGGTTTTCGCAAACCACCGATGATGGAGCACGACGATTGAAACTACGGTAGCGCTACGGTGGAACTCAATGGTGTATAGGGAGAAAAACACAGGCGTCTCGAGCGTCTTCACTCTCCCATGGTTTGGTAGGTCCGCAAGGACAGAGGAGGACAGGAACGTGGGTCTAAAGCGATCCGTGCGCTTCCTGGGAGTCACAGTTGTCATGGCGACGCTCTTGTCGTTCATCGCGCTGGCCCCGGTAGCGGCAGACACAACAGGGGCAACCCTCAAGGGCAATAAGACAAGCACGACGCAGCGCGTGACGTTGTCGGACGGCACGAACAGCGGCGATACGGTCGACTTCATCGGCAACGGCTTCGGCCCCGGTGAAGTGGTCAGCATCTACATCACCTTCCCGGACGGGCGGGTCTTCCCCGTTACCACCGTGAGCAATGTCGCGCCGCTCTGCTGCACGCAGACGGACGAAGTGCTCGCCGATGGCACGGGTAGCTTCACCTTCCGGCTCCGCTTCGGCCCGCTCGTCGCCGGGCAGTCGTACCCGTCCACGACGGGTAGCGCGACGGACGGCGTGTCGTACATCAGCACGATCTTCACCGTCCCCACCGAGTTCGCCGCGTCGGTCCCGCCGTACGGCAGCTACACGGTGACGGCGATCGGTCGCGTCAGCCTGCAGACGGCAACCTTCAGCTTCAACATCACCCAGAGCGCGGCGGATGACTTCGCTCGCTCCAGCACGGGCACGCTGATTGTCTACACGACGATCGGCCACAAGAATGCCGCCAAGCAGGTCGACCCGCAGGTCGCCGCTTTCTGCCCCACGGACGTTTCCAACGGCTGCGGCTTCAACGGCTCGATCTCCGACAATCCGAACGTCGATATCGCCTGCAATGGCCTGATCCCCGGTGAGCCGGTCACCTTCTGGGACACCTACCCGGACGGCTCGGTCGTCTCCCTGAGCACGATCACTGCCGATGATGGCGGCAGCGCGATCATGCAGCTCGACCTGCTGACGGGCAAGTACCCGACCGGCCTGCACACGTTCTCTTGCCGTGGCAACACGTCGAACTACGTGGACACCGGCGCCTTCCTGTTGCTGCCCGGTGGCATCAGCAGCCAGACGGCCCTTGGCAACCTGACGATCTCCTACGTCGGCGCCAACCAGGCGGTCGCCAACCCTGCGTTCACGCAGCTGCCGAGCTTCTTCGCCAGCGACTTCCTCCTCGTCACGGCGCGCAACTTCCGCCCGAACGAGACGGTCACCTTCTGGCAGACCTTCCCCGATCAGACGGCGCACTTCCTCGCGACCGTCAAGTCGAACGCGGCGGGCGTCGCGGTGCTGGTCATCCAGCTCTTCCCCGGCCCGATCGCCAGCGTCGAAGCACAGTCGGTCCTGGGTGACGCGGCGCTTTACCAGATCGCGTATCCCGCTGGGGTGGATGGCCGGATCCCGGTCGGACATCACTTCTTCTCGGCTCGTGGAGACAACTCGGGACGGACGGCATCGGCTCCGTTCGACCTCCTCCACAGCACCACCCCGTAAGTAGATTCCTGGAATCTGCTGGCCCCGGTGACTTCGGTCACCGGGGCTCTTTCTTTTGGTATTCTTGTACCTAACCCTCGCCCCCTTCCTTGAAGGGAGAGGAGGGAGCGGCGTCGATAGCCCGCAGCGACCGGGGTTCCTGAAGCAGATCGAATGGCTGTCAGTATTTCGTCTATGCCACCCCTCCTTGAGGGAGGGGGCCAGGGGGTAGGTAATCGCGTGCCAGGCGCCACGGTTCTGTCGGTTCAGGGACTCAGCAAACACTTCGGCGTCGCCGAGGTTTTCCGGGACGTTTCCTTCCAAATCGTCGAGCGGGAGCATGTCGCGCTCGTCGGCGTCAACGGCGCGGGCAAGTCTACGCTCTTGCGCATCATCGCGGGCGTCGAGCACGCCGAGGAGGGCGCAGTCTCCCTGACGCGCGGGATGCGCGTCACGTATTTGCCGCAGGAGGCGAAGCTCGACGCGCCGCATAGCATCATGGCCGAGGCGCTCACCGCCTTTGCCCCATTGATCGCCCTCCGCGCGCGGATGACCGCGCTCGAACACGCGATGGGCGAGGCACAGGGGGAGCACCTCGACCGGCTGATGGCGGAATACGCCGAGGCGACGCATCGGTTCGAGGTGGACGGCGGGTACACGATGGAGGCGCGTGCCGGGCAGGTGCTCGGTGGCCTCGGCTTTTCGACGGAGATGTTCGATACCCCCGTCCGCCAGCTCTCCGGCGGCCAGAAGACGCGCGTTGCCCTCGCCAAGGCGCTGCTCGGGGAGCCGGACCTGCTGCTGCTCGATGAGCCGACCAATCACCTCGACCTCGTCGCGCTCGAATGGTTGGAGACCTTCTTGCGCCAGTGGCGCCATGCCGTGCTCGTCGTGTCGCACGACCGGACCTTCCTCGACAAGACGACGGAGCGGACGCTCGACCTCTCCTTCGGGGTGCTGGAGGACTACGCGGGCGGCTACCGCGCCTATGTGAAACTGCGCGCCGAGCGGATGGAGCGCCGTCGCAAGGAGTACGAGGAGCAGCAGGCGTTCATCGCCCGGACGGAAGAGTTCATCCGCAAGTACGGCGCGGGGCAGCGGAGCAAGGAGGCGAAGGGGCGCGAGAAGCGGCTCGCCCGCGTCGAGCGGATGGCGCGCCCGCAGGAGCAGGATCGCCTGGCGCTCTCGCTCAACCCGGCCCTGAAGAGTGGCCGCCTCGTCCTCCAGATCGATCCGATGGCCGTCGGCTATGAGGACGCGCGGGGCCATCGGACGACACTGCTGACGACGCCGGAACTGTTGATCGAGCGGGGCGAGCGGGTGGCGATGCTCGGCCCGAACGGGAGCGGCAAGTCCACGCTTCCTGAAGACCCTGGTCGGCGACCTTGCGCCGCTTACCGGGCGCTTCCAGTTCGGCACGAATGTGCTCGTCGGCTACTACGCGCAGTCGCATGAGGGGCTTGATACGGCAGATGACGGTGATCGCGACCGTGCTCGCCGCCCGCCCGATGACCGAGGAGGCGGCGCGCACCTTCCTCGGCCGCTTCCTGTTCGAGGAGGACGATGTCTTCAAGCGAGTCAGCGTGCTCTCCGGCGGCGAGCGGTCGCGCCTCGCCCTCGCCGTGCTGACCCTGCAGCGGGCGAATTTCCTCATCCTCGACGAGCCGACGAATCACCTCGACATCATCGCGCGCGAGGCGTTGGAGGATGTGCTCGACGAATACGACGGCACGATCCTCTTCGTCTCGCACGATCGCGCGTTCGTCGATGCGCTCGCCACGCAGGTCTGGATGGTCGAGGAGCGGGAGGACAAGGCGATACCGCCCGTCGTCACTTCCTATCTCGGCAATTACTCCGACATGCGGCGGACACAGGAACGGCAACGCGTCACCGCCGACGAGCGCGCAATGCCGAAGAATGGCACGGCGCCGAAGGCCGTCGCCCCGGTCGCGAACGGCGCCATACCGGAGGCGGCCCCGCCGCCACGTCAGGTCGACGAGCGGACTCTCCGCACGCGCCGCAAGCTATTGGCGCAGGTGGAGGCGCGCGTCGGCGCGCTGGAGCAGGAACTGAACCGCCTGACCGATGCCATGGCGGAAGCGGCCGGTGACGCGGCGCGCGTCACGGAGATCGGCATCGCATACCAGCGGGCGCAGGACGAACTGGACAGCACCTATGCCCGCTGGGAATCGCTCGCCGCCGAGTTGGAGTCATTGACTACTGAGATGACGGCCTAACCCCCGGCCCCCTTCTGCGGTGGGGAAGGGGAGCCGTAGGGGCGCATTCCGTGCGCCCTCGATCGGCAGGGCGTTCAACGGGCGGCCACGGCAATTCGCGCGAGTCATCCCCCTTCCGTTTCGGGAGGCGGGCGCCCTTTGGGCAGGAGGGGGTAGGAATCCGTGCCTTTCATCATCGGACTGACCGGGAATATCGCCTGCGGCAAGAGCACCGTGCGCGGAATGTTGCAGGAGCATGGCGCGGCGACACTCGACGCGGACGCACTCGTCCACGAATTCTACCTGCCCGACGATCCGGTCTTCCGCGCGGTGGTGGACGCCTTCGGTGGCGATATTGTCGCGCCAGACGGCACGCTCGATCGGCGCGCGCTCGGTCGGAAGGTCTTCGGCGACCCTGCCGCGCTTGCCCGGCTCGAAGGACTGACGCACCCCGCCGTGATTGAGCGGACCTGGCAGTGGGTGGCGCGGCAGACGACGCCGGTCGTCGTGGTGGACGCCGTCAAGTTGATCGAGGCGGGCATTGTCGATGGCTGCGATGCCCTCTGGGTCGTCACCTGCCCGCCGGATGAGGAGCGGCGGCGGCTGATGACCCGCCCCGGCATGACCGACGCAGAGGCGGACCGGCGGCTCGCCGCGCAAGCGCCCGAGGCGGAGAAGGTTGCCCGCGCGGACGTGGTGATCGACAACGGCGGCTCGCGCGATGCTACCCGCGCTCAGATCGACCGCGCCTGGGCCGTTCTGCCTCTAGCCCGGTAGCGTAGGTACGCCTGCGTCCCTATGACAGGCAATCTGGAGACGCAGGCTGGAGCCTGCGCTACCGCATTGAGCACGTCAGGCAGTGAAGGCATCCCAGACGGCGCGGGAGATGTCCGCGAGGGTGCGGGCGCCCGCGATCACGTCATCCATGTTGCGGGACATCACGGCGACCGCGTACGGCCCGCCCGATTCCTGCGGCGCGTAGACGATGCCGACATCATTGCGCACTCCGTGGAGGCTCCCCGTCTTATGGGCGATCTCGGTCTCGGGGGGGAGCAGGAGCGGCAGGATCGTATTGAACTTCTGCCGCTTGAGGATATCCACCATCGCCTCACATGCCGCGCGGGAGGGGTCCTCACCGTGGTAAATCCGGGTCAAGAGCGTCACCATATCGCGCGGCGAGCTGACATCGTTGTCGTCGCTGGTGCCGAGCGACCAGCCGGCGGCGTTCCGCTGCCCGGTGCGGAGTAACTCGCGGTTCATCGCGTAGGTGTGCTCCTGATTGCTCTCGTCCATGCCGACCATGTCGTAGAGCAGGGCGCGGATCGTGCGCGGCACGCGCGTCTCGCTCATGCCGACCTCCGCTGCGATCTGCTGGATGTACGCCCCGCCAAGCGTCTGATAGAGCATATCCGTCGCCTGGTTATCGGAGACGGTAATCATCAGCGTCGCGAGGTCGTGCAGCGTCGGCGCGAGGCCGAGACCGAGGTCCTGCAGCACGCCGGACCCGGCAGTCCGGTGCTGCTCGGTGATCGCGATGCGCTGCGTCAGGTCGATCTCTCCCGCCGCTTCCTTGCGGTAGAGCGCGAACAAGATCGGCACCTTGACGGTGCTGGCGGTCGGAAACCGCATGTCCGCATTGACGCCGATCTCCCGCCCCGATCCGAAGTGTGTCGCATACACCCCGACCTCGACGCCGCTTCCCGTAATGTTCGAGACCAACGTGCGGATTTGCTCTTCGACGTTCGTTAACCGTGTCACTCGACGCTCCTTTCCTTAACGGGTACCAGCAACGAGGGGAGGGGGCAACGAAGCGGGGTCTCGTTCCTCGCTACTCGTTCCTCGTTACTTCCCTACGCCCACGCGATGCCGAGATTGATGCTCTCGCGCTCGCGGACGACGCGCTCGCGCTCCAGGTATCGGCAGATCGTCTGCACGAAGGCGGCGTGGCTCCAGGTGAGCGGCGAGACGGAGAGAGGCGCGCCGGTTTCCGGGTGCAACTGCTCGGCGAGGACGCCGCTGGCGAGGGCGTGATCCGCCACCCAGTTGAGCAGTTGCAGCGGCCGTTCGAGGTCATCCTGGGTGCGGGCGCAGGCGATGTACCACTCCGCGAGCCAGAGCGTGCAGATGAACCACGGGTTGCCCGGCACGGTCGCGACATCGCGCCGCACCTGATGGTAATAATCGTCCTGGTAGCGGGCGACGCCGCCGATGGCGGTTTTCACCCACAGTTGCTCCTCGATGGCGCGCATCGTCGCGACGATCATCGGGTCGTCCGGCGCGAACATATCGAAAACGAAGAGGGCCGCCTGGCTCGCATCGAGCGTCGGGTCCTGCCGCAATGCGCCGCTCGGCGTCGACCGAGACCATCCGCACGAACCGCTCGCGATCGGGGTCGATCATGTGGGTACGCACCGCCGTCTTGATCTCGGCGGCGGCGGCGCGATAGGTGAGGGAGAGGTCGCGCTCGTTGAAGAGATCGGTGAAGTTCGCCGCCGCCTGCAATCCCGCCCAGACGGTCGAGACACCGAAGGCCGTCACGCCGTAGCGCTCCTCCCAGAGATCGTAGGAGGGTTGCGGCAGGCCGGTGCGCGGGTCGCAGTACGAGAGGAGGAAGTCCGCCGCCGTCTTAATCAGGCCGCGATACATGGTGGCGATGTATTCGATATCGCGCGCCTTCCGATAATGATGCCAGAGCCCGGCGACGACGAGGCCGGTGCTGTCCTCCTGAATCGGCAACTGCATCCGCCCGGTCGGGTCGGCCCACGGATGCCACGAGGAAGCGAGACGGCCGCGCGGCGTGTATTTGTGCAGGAAGTAGCCATTCTTGTCGATGATACGCTGGCAGAACTCGTAGAAGCGGCGCGAGAGATGCCCGTACCCCGCACTGTCGAGCGCCATGCTGACCAGCGCGCCATCGCGCGGCCAGACGTACGAATAGGTGTCGGCGGATTCCTTGGTGATGTCGGAGTCGTTGGCGGCGACGATCGCGCCCCCCGCGTCCGTCTGCGTGCGGATCGTCAGGAGCGAGCGCTTGTAGATGCGTTGCAGGCGTTCGGGCAGGTTGCCGAAGGCCGTCTCGTCCTTATTCACCCACGAGCGCCAGAAGTCGCGCGTCCGTTTCAGGAAGGCTTCGGGGCCACGGCGGACGGTCTCGGTGTTCAGGGCGTCCACATCCTCGTGCGAATCCCGGCGATCAGCCAGTGGATGAAGACGCCGCTGCCGTTGGCGGGGATGCGCTCTGATGCAGCGCGATCGTGCCGTCGATGGCGCCCTGCGCGATCATGTTGCGGCCGAGCACGCCATCCTCGGCGTCGCGCCATGTCCCCTCCGCGCCGCGCAACTCCTTGACGCCCGTCGCCCACGAGGTGATACCGGGGATGCCCGCCGCCGTGCCGCCCGCGAGGAAGTAGCGGTCGTCTTTGTAGAAGATCAGCGCGTTCGTGAAGGGGTCGAAGTAGACGGTATCGCCGACGCCGTTGCCGGAAATATGAAAGTCATAGTGGAAGAAGAGGCGCACCTCGCGCGGGTGATCGGCGTGATTTGTGACGTGGAAGCGGCGCACGAGGATGGGCCGGTTGAAGTCCACCACGTCCTGACAGAAGAGGGCCAGATTAAGGCGCGGGTGGAACATCGTCACCTCGGTGACGAGCGTATCCTGCCCATACTCCATCCGGCGCTGCCAATCGCGGTCGCCAAACCAGGCGAACTCCCCGTCCACCCAGACGCCGGTGCGGCAGGGCAGCCCCATCGTGTGGTTCTCCTGCCCGACATTGGGGAAATAGATGTCACGGATTTCGTAGGAGAGGTCGAAGCCAATGAGCAGTCCACCGTTCCCGATCGGTACATCGCGCGGCATGGGACAATAACCCCCTCCACTGTGCGGGATCAACGCGTGCCCCGAGTGTGGTGCAGTGCCAATACAAAGTCAAGTACGTACGCGGAATTTTACCCATAACGGAGGGTGGCGGCGGGCCCTCAGCTCGCCGCCATTGCATTCGATCTAATACGGGCTGAAGCCGAGCAGCAGGAGATAGAACGCGACCGCCGGGTAGAGCGCCCCGGATCGCTGGCGTATCCATGCGCCGATCAGCGCGACCACGAGCACAATTGCCGCGAACGCGAAGATGCTCTGCGCCGAGGCGCTCGTGGCAACCGCTGCATACGTGATACTGGAAACGACCCCCGCCGCCAGCCCGAGCGCGAGGCCGCTGATCGTCGCCGCGCGGCTCTCGCTCATGATCGACGACAGGCCGCGCTGCAAGTAGCCGTAGAAGAGAAACGCGCCAAGCACTTTCGTGAAGATCAGCAGCAACTGGAAGGGGATGAGATAGGTCGCGGTGATGCCGGCGCTGATCAGCACCGTGATGATATTGAGCACAAAGAGGAGAAGGAAGATGCCCATGATGGCGAGGCTGCCGTTCCTCCAGCCATCCGAGCGCCGCCCGCGCTCCTCCCAGAGTAGCAAGATCGACGACGGGCGCAATTCATCCGGCGCATCGTGGAAGGCGATGCGCCAGTTGCGCAGCAGCAGGGCGAGCGCGGCGACACTGCCGGCAGCAAGGGCGACGAAGAAGGCGATGAACGAGATCGTCGGCGAGACCTGCGCCGCGCGACAGGCCGCGAACAGCCCGGCCGGGACGAGCGCGAGGATCGCGTACGGCACGAGCGTGGTGAGAACGAGCGCGCGTGGGGTGATGAAGAGCGGTGGCGCCTCCCGCTCCCGCTCCACTTCCTCGGCATCCGCGACGGTATCGGTATCGTAATCCACGGTGTGATAAGCGCCGGATTGCATCTCCGCGATCGTCCGGGGCACGGCGGTCGTGCCGTCCCGCTCGGTGATCTTGCGCGCGCCGGGCCGGGTGCGTACATTCGCGGGCGCGGTGTCCGTTTCGGGCGGTGGCGCGGGCATCGTCGCGGTGGACTCCGCCAGCATATCGTCATCGGGGATGGTTTGCGCCACGTCCGGTTCACTCGGCCCGTGCAGGGAGCGAGGGCGCAAGATCGGCGAGCGGCGTGCGCGTGGCTTCTGCTTTCGTGCGGTCGCGGCGAGATGGCAACGAGGACTCCTTCGCGTCAGTTTATCGTGCGCCTATCGTAGCAGTCGCCGCACGGCGTCTGTCATATCCCTGAATGATCTCGCATGGACGCTCGCGGGTGCGGATCGTACAATGTGGGCATGGAAGAGCAGCGATTGACCCATTTCGATGCCAGTGGCCGGGCCCGGATGGTGGATGTGGGCGCGAAGGCGGAGACCGAGCGGATCGCCGTCGCGCGCGGCACGGTGGAGATGCAGCCGGAGACGCTGCGACTCATCCTGGAGGGGCGCGCGAAGAAGGGGGACGTGCTGGCGGTCGCGCAGGTGGCGGGGATCATGGCCGCCAAGCGCACGCACGAACTGATCCCGATGTGCCACCCGCTCCTCCTCACCGGCATCGAGGTCTGCCTTCGCGCCGGACGATCGACGCGAGCGCGCTGCACATCACGGCGACGGTGCGGACTTTTGGCAAGACCGGCGTGGAAATGGAGGCGCTCACGGCCGTCAGCGCCGCCGCCCTGACCGTCTATGACATGGTCAAAGCCGTCGATCGGGGTATGACTATTACCGCCATCCGCCTCGCCGAGAAGCGCGGCGGCAAGAGCGGCGATTTCGTCCACCCCGAGGAGCGGCAGGCACCGGCGTAACCGGGCGGCGCAATGCTGAATTTCCGGTGGTAGCAGGCTTTCCAGCCTGCCTCCCGACCCGCGAGGCAGGCTGGAAAGCCTGCTACCACCAACGGATTTCACGTTATGTCCGGATGTCAGGCAAAATCACCTTGCGTCGAGGCGCCCTTCGCCGCTATACTGGCGGTCGCACGGCGGCATGCCGTTAGAATCGCAGTGGGGAAGAGGCATGGCGGCACAGACACCGAAAGCACCGAACCGCAATCCCGGCAAGGCAGGCGGCGCGAAAAAGCCGACACCGACGCGCGCCCAGCTGAAGGCGATGGAGGCTCGCGCCGCGAGCGCCGCCCGCGCCTCGGCCTTCGCGCGGGGCGAGGATATCGACGAGACGCCGAGGGGCGGCGGCACCGGCACGGCGACCCGCTCGCCACGATCGGCGCGCAACGCGAGCCGATCCGGCATTCGTGCGGGAGCAGAGCGGTCGCTCGGTTCGTATTCCGCCCCCGATTTCTCCGTCCGCACGGAGATGGAGTACCAGCGGCGCGACCTCGTCCGGCTCCTGATCGTCGCGGCGGTACTCATCGTCGTCTATATCGTCCTCTGGTTCTTCCTGCACTAACGGCATTCATCCATCGGCTGTCTAACGCCCGTTACTTTCGATCGTTCGCGATGGGCTCGAACTCGTCATAATTGTGACGTTCTCGCCACCCCTCCAGAACGACTCCCCTTTCTATTGGTCCGCCGCTGTTCTAGCCTCAGGAAACCCTCGTTTCTGAGACGGTCGCAGCGAGGCAGTACCCGCTATCACATCATCAATGGCAGCGGGCACTGGTAGCCATTATCGGCCCGTCGGTGCGGCGGCAGGTGTCGCCGTCCCGCTCACACTCGCCCCGCTCGGTCGGCTCGCTGGCGCCGGGGCGGGCTGCACCCCCGTCAGCACCGGCGGCGTCACCGTCACCGTCGCGGCCCCGCTCACCCCGCCCTGCGTCGCGGTGACGTGCGCTGTCCCCGCCGCCTTCCCCGTCCCCGTGCCCGGCCCCGTGCCCGTCCTCGTGCCCGTCGCGTCCACCCCCACCACGCTCGGCGCGTCGCTGCTCCATGACACCTGCGCGGTGATATCCGCGGTGCTGCTGTCCGCGTACGTCCCCGTCGCCGTGAACTGCTGCACCTGCCCCACTTTGAGGGTCACCGGATTCGGCGCCACCGCGATCGAGACCAGCGGCGCGGTGTTGGTCAGGTTGAATGTCGCGCTTGCCGCCCCTGTCGCGCTCGCCGTCACCATGTATGCCCCCGCGATCGCGTTCGCCCTCGCCGTCACGCTCGCCGCCCCGCCCGCCCCGATGGTCGCGGTCGGGACGCTCAGCGTCGCCGTCGCGCCGTTGCCCGCCGGGGTGGCCGCGAAGGAGATCACGCCCCCCTGCACCGGCTCGATCGCATTGTTCGCCACTACGGTGAGGGCGAGGGGCTGCGCGAAGGCGGTGCCGACGATGGCGGACTGCGGCGTGCTGCCCGCCACCGGTGTCAGGGTGAAGCCCTGGCTCTCGAACGCGCCGATGTCGGGTGCGGCGAGGCGGGGCTTGCCGCGCTGGTCGCCGGCGGGGACGGGGTTGCCGGCGGGGCCGCTGCCGACCGCCGCGCCCTTGTCGATGGCGGGGGAGCCGGGCAGGAGGGGGACGGTCTGCGTCGCGCCGCCGTAGTTGCCGAGCGAACCGAGCAGGGCGGGATGGCCGACGATGTTGCCGCCCGCACCGTCGATGAAGCTGGCCGCCGTCGCCGCGTCGTCGATCAGGTTGTTGGCGCCCGTAAATACGCCACCGGCGACGGAATAGACGGAGAGGTCGCCGCCGGTGGAGTTGGCGACGATCGTGTTCGTCAGCGTGACCGTGGCATTGGTCTGGGCGGTGATCCCGCCGCCCGCGTCCGTCGCGCTGTTCCCGGAGAGGGTGGTGTTGGTCAATGTCACCGCGCCCGAGCCGCCCGCGAAGATGCCCCCGCCCCGGAACGATGCGGTGTTCCCGGCGATCGTGCTGTTCGTCACGGTCAGCGAGACGCCGAAGTTGTTGATCCCGCCGCCGATGTAGCCGCTGTTGCCGCTGATCGTGCTCCCCACGACGGTCATCAGGTGGCCCGTATTCGACAATCCGCCGGCGCCGTTGCCGAAGACGCTGGCGTCGTTGCCGCTGATCGTGCTGTTCGTCACGGTCGCCGTGGCGCCCTCGCCCTCGTTCTGGATCGCGCCGGGCGCGCCGCTGTTGCCGGTGATCGTGCTGCCCGTCACGGTCAGCGTGCCGCTGAGGGCGTTGTCGATCCCGGTGCCGCCGTATCTGAAGCTGGAGTAGATGCTGTTGTTGGTGATCATGCTGCCCGCCACGCTCAGCGTGCCGGTGTTGATGATGCCGCCGCCGTTGCTCGCGGCGGCATTGGCGGTGACCGTGCTGTTTGTCACCTGCAGCGTGCCGCTGTTGTTGATCCCGCCGCCCTCGAAGCCGAGGGCGCCGTAGCCATGCCGGATCGTCAGCCCCGCGAGGGTGACCGGCTGCGCCGCCGTCCCGCCGGTCACCCGGAAGACGATCACGCCGCCGCTCGGGTTGCCCCCCGGATCGCAGGTCGTGCAGCCCCCGTCGATGGCGAGCGATGCCGCCCCCGGCCCGGTGATCGCCACCCCCGTGCTCAGCGTCAGCGTGCCGCTCGCGAGCGTGATCGCGCCGGTCACACCGCTCGCGAAGGTGATCGTATTCTGGTTGCCCGTGCCGGGATCGTTGGCGTTCGAGGCGTTCACCGCCTGCCGCAGGGTGCAACTGCCCGCCGCGCAGTTCGCGTCCCCCGCCGCCGAGTCCGCGGTCGACGTGACGAGATAGGTGGCGGGACCGGCCGCCGCGAGGGGAGAGCGGGCAGGGCAGTCAGCAGCAGACCGAGCAGGGCGACGACCAGGGCGAGACGCGCACCGCGACCACGACGCTCAACCATCCGGCACCCCCTTGTGTCCACGCGTGTATTTTCTACTGTTGCCAAGGACAGCAGGGGCCAGTATGGCCGAGGGGTGCGCGATCCGTCAACTCGGGGGAGAGAAGCACCGCGCCGCGCTCTTGTGACCAGCCAGGCACAATCTCAGAAAGGGCCGAGGTTGTTGAAAAAGCCGGAGTCCGTCGCTGTCGTGCGCGTGGTTCGGCGTTGACGATCGCCCATAGTTGCTCCTGATTGCCCAAGAACCGGGACGGATTGTGCGTCACTCGATCATGAAGCGACCCGAGGCGGTCAGGTCGGCGAAACCTGCCGCTCCGTCCGGCCACGGGCGGCGTCCCCAGCCCTTCGCACTCAGCAGTCGCTTCAGGTTCTGTCCCGCGGCGATGAATACCCCTTCCATGTTCACCTTCATCAGCCCGCGCAACCGGAACCGGCGCATCCCGTGCCACTGCTTCGCTTCCCCGAAGAGCGGCTCGATCCAGACTTTCCGTTTCCGCATCGCCTTCTGATAGTCGTCCGTTTCATGGTAGCCGCGCACCCGGTCCAGATACTCCGCGTGAAAGGAGCGATGCACCTGTCGTCCCTGCTCGCTGGGTGTGCATTCCGCTTTGCGCAGGCAGGCGTTGCAGATCGTCGCATCCGCCCGATATTCCACTTTCTCCGCCTTCAGTTCCCATCGATACGGATGCAATAGCGTGCCTTCTGGACAAGCATAGACATCGCGCTCGGCATCGTAGCGGAACTGACCGGGACCATAGTACGCCGTCTTGTGTTCCCAATCGGGCAGCGGGACATAGGCGCGGATGTCCTCTTCCCCCTCCAACGCACGGATGTTCTCGATCGTCCCGTAGGTCGTGTCCGCGATCACTCGTTTCGGGCGCACCCGCCAGCGGAACATCACCCGACGCAACTGGTCGAGCATCGGTTGGTTCTCCATGACGGCGGCGGGGGTGACGAGCGCGTGCAGGATAATGCGCGCCTTGCCGCCATCCACGACATAGTGATCGTGGTACCCCAGACATGCCCGTTCGCCGCGTGGTCGCATCAGGGCGGCGTCGGGATCGGTGGTGCTGACGCGCTGATCGCTCTTGCGTTCGTAGTATGAGGTCGGCGGGCGCTCAGGATCGAGGCGGCATTCCTCCAACAACTCCCATCGCGCCGGCTTCTTCCGGCACATCGGCCTCCGCGAGGGCGGCGAGATGACCGTCCACGACGAGACGCAGGACGGGTATGAGCGACTCCATCGCGGCATTGGCGCGCACTTTGGTGGCATCGAAGATCAACTCCTTACCCCAGACGAGCCCTGCGTGAGCGCATTGTTCGGTAATCACGTCGAAGAAGCGCCGGAAGACCGGCAATCCCAACCGGGCACGGATTTTGCTCAAGCTGGAATGGTCGGGCAGCGGTTCATCGAGGTTGTAGCCGACATACCAACGCATCGCAAGGTTGAGGCTGGCAATCTCGATCAACTTGCGTTCGGAGCGGATGCCTTCAAAGAACATGATGAGGTGCAACTTGAAGAAGACGACCGGATCGATCGACGGCCGCCCGCCGCTGGCATAGCAGTCGGCGACGAGATCGCGCACGAAAGCGAGATCGAGGGTGCGTTCAAGGTGCCGATAGAAATGATCTTTGGGGACAGCGGATTCCAAGGAAATGAGGACGGGACGATGAAGATCGCGCGCCTTCGGTGGACCGAGCATTGATCACCTCCCTTCAGCATGGATTGAAGGGAGATGCTACCGCCCAGCGCCAGCGATTTTCAACAACCTCGGTCCTTTATGGGACAGACCAGAATGGTATCTCGCATTGCCAAAGCTGCCTGATTTGCGCATTTCGCTATCCGTCTCTTTATCATTGACTCTCCCACTCGCGGTGCCGCTGAGTTTTGAGAGTCCATCGGCAAGAAAACGGGGGCGGTCGCAAGACCGCCCCCATATGTATGCGTGCTATCGCGCGTTAGCCGAGTTCGTCCTCATCGTGCGGGCGGCGCGACTCGTCGATCAGTTCCTCGTCCTCGACGATCTCGCCCTCCTCGGCGTCCGGCTCCAACTCTTCCTCTTCGTCGTCGTCCACGTCGTCGTCCTCGGTGTCCTCGTCGTAGAGTCCCGGTTCGAGCGTCGGGCGGCGGACATCGCGCGTGTAGGCGCGCGGGATATTGGCGGGCTTGCCGCTGGTCGGGAAGGAGAGGCGGCCGCTATTCTCCGGGCTGCGGTACGTCTCGCGCACGACGAGGCGGAGCGCGCCATCGAGCACCGCCGCCACCGCCGCCTGATACTGATTGCCGTTCGCCATCATCGCGGAGAGTCGATGGCCGACGCGCGCCGGGAGGAAGCCGATGAACTCGTTCTCCCAGGTGTAGACGCCGACCGATTCGCCCTGCGCGCGCAGTTCGAGATGATCGCCGGGGATCAGTTTGGAGAGCAGGATCTGCGGGACGCTGCTCTCGACGATCAGCATGGATGACTGACCGGGCTCCTCGATGAACATCGCCTGCCGCGCCTGCGGGCGGGCCTCCTGCGCGACGCCATCCGTCTCCGCCGGCTGCGTGCTGAGCAGTTCCATCCGCGCAACATTCTTGCGCGCGATGGGGTTGGTCGGCTCGACCTCCAGGACGTGCTGGTAGGTGTCCCGCGCCTCGCTGTAGCGGTGCTGCTCGGCGAGCGCCTTGCCGAGGCGGTTCATCGCCTCGAAGTCGCGCGGGAAGCGCGCGAGGATGTCGCGGTTCACCTGCTCCGCGTCCTCCCAGCGGCCCTCGCCCGCCAGTTCCAGCGCCCGCTCCACGAGTCGCCGCTTCCCTTGTGCCCGATTTGGGGTAGTTACCATGCGCGTGCTGCCTCCTCAATCATTGAACCAAACCGATGTAACCACAGAGGCACAGAAAACACAGAGACGGGAAGAGGTGATCTCAATTTTCCCGTTCGATGTGGTTGTATGCCCCTGACTTTCTCTCTTTCTCTTGTGGTTCTCTGTGTCCCTCTGTGCCTCTGTGGTGAAGTGCCCCCTCACTGGCGGACGAGTTCCCAGACCATGTGGGGGAGTTGCGGGCGGATCAGTTTTTCGAGCGCCAGCCGCACCGCCGCCGTGGAACCGGGGATCGAAATAACGATCCGGTTGCGGTACGTCCCCGCTGTGGCGCGGGACATGATGGCGGCGGGGCCGATCTCCTCGTAGCTCAGGTAGCGGAAGATCTCGCCGAAGCCGACGAGCCGCTTCTCCAACATGCGGTCGAGGACATCGAAGGTCGTATCCCGCCGGGCGATGCCGGTGCCGCCGTTGAAGATGATCGCGTCGCAATCCGGGTCGCCGATCGCGTCGTTCAGCGCGTGATGGATCTGCTCGACATCGTCCTTGACGATGCGGGAGAAAACGATCGGTGTGCCCGTCCGCCCCGAGCATCTCACGCAGCAGGCGGCCGCTCGTGTCCGTCTCCTCCGTCCGCGTGTCGCTGACCGTCACGATCGCCAGACGCGGACGGAGGGAATCTCCTGCGCCGCCCGCGCCTCGTGCTGCGCCGCGCTCGACTCGCCGCTCGTGCCGCTCACGCCGTCGCTCCGGCGGGCGTCGCGACCGGCACGCCCTCGATGGCGGTCAGCTCCCCTTGCAGGAACCACGGCGTCGCCCGCGCGATGCGGACATGGACCATCTGGCCGAGGCGGTTCGCATCGTCCGCAAAGAAGACGAGTTTGTTGCCGCGCGTGCGCCCGCGCCAGCGGCCATCGCCCTGCCCATCGACGAGCACTTCCATCTCTCGCCCGACGAGGCGGTCGTTGTGTTCCTGCGAGATACCCTCCTGCAACCGCTCGATCGCCTGATGGCGGGCCAGTTTGACCTCGCGCGGCACATCGTCCTCCCAGCGGGCGGAGGCGGTCCCCTTGCGCGGCGAGTACATCGCCACATGCGTCACATCGCAGCGCACGTCGTCTAAGAGGCGAAGCGTATGCTCGAACTGTGCGTCCGTCTCGCCGCAGAAGCCGACGATGATGTCCGTCGCGATCGTCGTCTCCGGCATGATGGCGCGGATGCCCTCGATCTGCCGCCGGTAATCGTTCGCGGTGTAGTTGCGCCGCATCCGGCGGAGCACTTCGTCGTCGCCCGCCTGCACCGGGAGGTTGATGTGCTCGCAGACCTTCGGCATCTCCGCGACGGCGCGCACGATCCGCTCGGACATATAGGCGGGGTGCGAGGTGAGGAAGCGGATACGGTCCAGCCCCGGCGTGTCGTGGATCGCTTCGAGGAGGTCCGCGAGATCGGTGCCATCCTTGAAATCGTAGCCGTAGCGGTCAACGATCTGGCCGAGCAGCGTCACCTCGCGCACGCCGCGCGCCGCCAGCGCGCGCACTTCCGCCTGCAAGTCGGCAATCGGGCGGGAGCGCTCCTTGCCGCGGCGATAGGGGACGATGCAGTACGAGCAGACCTTGTTGCACCCCATGATGATCGGCACGAAGGCCGTCACCTCCGGCGCGGTGTTCTCCGGCAGGTAATAGTGGGGCAGGGCGGTGAGATCGTCGTCCATTTCCGGGACGATCCGGCCCAGTTCGTCGATAGCGGACGGCTCGAAGACGAGATCGAGGACGGGGAACTGCTTCATCAGTTCGTCCTCGTGCTTCGTCGCCATGCAGCCCGTGAGGGCGATCTTCAGTTCCGGCTTGGCGCGCTTCAGGCGGTAGAGCGAGCCGATCTTGCCCTTCACCTTGTCCTCGGACGCCTGCCGCACGACGCAGGAGTTGAGGACGATGACATCCGCCTCCGCCTCCGTCGCCGCCGCGCCGAGGCCGGCGTGCTGGAAGGCGGCGGCCATCTGGTTCGACTCCGCCACATTCATCTGGCAGCCAATCGTCCAGATGTAGTATTTCTTATTGTCGCTCGCTGCCGCTGCGTCCTCGTCCGGCATCGTGGCCGGTTCCGGCGCCCACATCGGCATGATCGGTGTGCTGGTACTCATGGTTCGTGCCCCCGCGCTCTGCGGTTTCGAATTGCGTCGCACGCGCGAATAGCGCGGACGCCCCGCGCTCGAACGATGAGTATAGCACGATCTGTCCCTCTACGCCGGATATTACCCGAATATCTCCGCGACGGGAACGCGCCAATTGGGCAGCGCGGGTTCGGCATCGGCGATTTCGCTGTAGCGGAAAACGGTCGGGGTATCGGGCGTGCCGGCGGCGTACGCGGAAATCGTCTGATGGACGGGATCAACGTCCCAGACAACCTGCGTGCCAGCGGCGAAATAATCCGCACGCTTTGCCTGATATGCACGATCCGCAGCGTTGCCGTAGTCGCCCTCCGAACGCACTTCGGCGGCGAAAATCGGCGCGCCGTCGACGAATCGCATCTGATTATCGGGCGCCGATCTCGTGAGGGAGGCATCGGGGCTGAACGAGCGGCGATGTGGGAGATTGACGATATAGGCGACGCCATCGGTCATCGCATAGCCATTGCCCGTTCGCCGTGCATATTCTCGTAGGGCGACGAAGATTTCGCCCGCGACGAGATTGGGCATGAAGCCGGTCGGTGGCATACGCGCCAACTTCCCATCAACTAGCTCGTACGTCCCGTCGTCGGGGGCGTTCGCGAGATCGGCAATCGTTGCTTCGGCCTTCGTCACCATGCGAGATGTTCCCTCCTGTCATCCGTAGTATAACCGATCCGGGCTATGGGGCGTTTTGCTTGCCATTTCGAGAGATGTTCTACGCGATAGGAAGTTTCTGATTGACTTTGCGTGCTCCGGTCGCTATAGTGAACGGCACGGTGGGGCGCGAGACCCCGCGTCGCACGCCAGTATCGAGGAGGCTCCACGCGTGAAATTGATTATCGCCGTCGTGCAGAATGAGGACGCCGATAACGTTGTGGATGCTCTCTTGGAAGCGGAATACCGCGCGACCCGGCTCGCCAGCACCGGCGGTTTCCTGCGGCGTGGCAACACGACGATCATGATCGGTGTGCAGGATGAGCAAGTGGACCCCGTGCTCGACCTCATCCGTGGGCCAGGCCCGTTCCCGCCAGTCGGGAGAGGCGAATGCGCCCATCCAGACCGCCGCCGCCACCGTCTTTGTCCTCGACCTCGAAGATTACCAGCGACTGTAATGCCTAACCTCCCCTGCCCCCCTCCCGACAGCGGGAAGGGGAAGAATGCGCGCCAACGCGCCGTCCCCGGTGGTAGCAGGCTTTCCAGCCTGCCTCCACCATTCCATAGCCATAATGCCTATCAGGCCGGATTCCTGACCTTTGGGCAGGGGACGCGGGGGACGATACTGCGGCAGGTCGGTGGCGTGCCGGTGCGGCTCTCGTGGGACTTGCTGCTGCTCCTCGCGCTGCCGGTCGTCGGGGCGCTGACGGGCGGGCGGCCCTATGGCGAGGAGGGCAGCCCGGCGGCGGTCTGGGCGGTGGTCGCGGCGGTGATCGGACTCGCCTTTATCGGCTCGGTCGCGGCGCACGAGTTCGCCCACGCGATCATCGCGCGGCGCGTCGGGCTGCCGGTGCGCTGGGTCAAACTCTCCCTGCTCGGTGGCGCGGCGGAGATCTCGGCGGAGCGCAGCACCCCCGCCGACGAATGCGCGGTGGCGATCGCCGGGCCGGGCGTCAGTTTCGCCCTCGGCGTCGTCACCGGGTTGCTCGCGTTGCTCGCGCACGGGCGGAACGGGCCGCTCTTCGCCGTCTGCATCGCGCTGGCGATCATGAATGGGCTGCTCGTCGTACTGAACCTGCTCCCCGGTTTCCCGCTCGATGGCGGGCGGATCGTGCGCGCTTTCGCTTGGTACATGGCGGACGACTTGATGCTCGGCACGCGCGTCGCCGCCGGCTACGGGCAATTCCTCTCGTGGGCGCTGCTCGCGCTCGGCGTGGTGGTGACGTTCTATTCGCCGCTCTTCGGCCTCTGGATTCTGCTGATCGGCTACTACATCGGGCGGGCGGGGCGGCTCTCATTCGTGCAGTTGCTCTGGCAGGAGACAAGCCAGGATATTCCACTGGCCGCGATCACCGGGCCGGGGCCGCTGATCGCGCCGGAGAAGATGGTCGGCGACGTGGTCGATGTCTTCCTCTCCGATCGTCTCAGCGGTCCCCGGCCCGTCGGCGCGGACGGCGTCGTGATCGGTGTGCTCGACCTCGATACCGATGTGCGCAAGGTGCCGCGCGCCCTCTGGGCGGAGACGACGGTGCGGCAGGCAATGACGCCGATCGACGCGCTGCCGCGCCTGACGCTCGCGACCGAACAGACCCTCTACGATGGCCTACGCCTGCTGGAGCGCAGCGAGGCGCGCACCATCAGCCGTCGTGGATGAGACGGGCAAGGTGATCGGCCTGGTCACGCGCGAGCGCGTCGACCGCTGGGTACGCTCCCGCCTGCGCGAAACCGGCTTCCGCGTCAAGCGCCCGCCCCGGCAGCCGTTCTGAGTGCTATCTATCTTGCTCCCACTCTCCATTGCTGACAAGGCATGGAGGGAGGGCCGGGGATTGCGGTCCCCTAGGACCGCGACGACGCGCCTGACAGCGCGCGGGCGGCGCCCGCCCCTCCGGTGAATGCCGCTGTGGCCGTCGCCGCGCCGGGCGCGGTGAGGTTGGCTACGAACTGCATCGCGGCGGGCTTCTCCGCCTGTTCGCGTGCCTCCGCCGCGCTCGATGCCCAGATGAACTGGTCCCGGCCGAGGTGATTGACGACGTACAACGCTTGCTGCTGCTTCTTCTTCGCTGCCATCGGTCTACTCCCTATCGCGAGATCGTAAGGCAGCGCGGGTGCTGCATTACCGGTACAGCCATTCCATCATCCCACGCTTACGCAGGAATGATGCCGAAGTACCGCAACGATGACAGTCCGATCATCTGGCGCGCGGACGCGCCGACGGCGCGGCAATCTTGCGTTGCGGACCGTGCCAGATGCGATGACGGCGTGTTTGTCGGGTAGCGCGCCGCGTTACGCGCCCTGCGTTCGGCGCCACGCCTCGTATTCGCCCCGCGCCTCGTCGGAGAGCGGGTAGTATTTCCGGAGATCGCCGCCCGCAGCCAGGCGCAGGCGGGAGAACTCCTCCCACTCGGCGTGATCGCCGGCCTTGCGGAGCAATTCGGGGGCCAGTTGGGCCGGCACAACGACCGCGCCGTCGTCGTCCGCCACGATGATATCTCCCGGCATCACCAGCGTGTCCGCGCAGGCGATCGGCACATTGACGGCGTAGGGGAAGATGTCGGTCTGGGTATGGAAGTTGGGGGTCACGCCGCGCAGCCACAGCCCGAGACCGAGCTCCTTCGCCTTCGGATAGTCCCGGATGCAGCCATCGACAATCACGCCCACGCCCCCACGCCCCTTGAAATAGGTCAGCATCATCTCCCCGAAGACGCCGCTACCCAGATGGCCGCGCGCATCGACCACCACGATATCGCCCGGCTGCGTGTGGTAGAGGACATGCCGGTGGAGCTGCTTCTCGGGGTCCGCGTACTCGTCCACCCGGTAGATATCCTCGCGCTTGGGCATGAACTGGAGCGTCAGGGCGGAGCCGACGACGGTCTTGCCGGGCGTCCAACTCGTCAGCCCGCGCAGGTGCGGGTCGCGGATGCCGAGGCGGCTCAGTTCGCCGCTGGCCGTCGCACTGCCGATGTGCGCGAGACCCTCGATCACCTCCCGCGATGGGCGCTCGATATCCGGTGTCTGGATCATCGTCATCTCTCCTTCGTGTGCCGTGTCTGATCCGGGGAGCCGGAGCACCACAGGCCGGTGCGGCGAAGCGGGCCACTCGTCTGGTCGTGCAGGATAGTGGCACGAGCGCGGCGAGGCAAGGGGAAGGATCAGGCGCTTAATCCTGTTCCTGCGCCTTGCGGAGGGTGACGGTGCGCTCGTAGGCGGCGTGGACGGCTTTGGAGAGGACGGTGCGGAGGCCACCCTTCTCCATCTGGTAGATCGCCTCCGCGCTGGTGCCGCCGGGAGAGGTGACGAGGTTGCGCAACTCGGCCGGGTGCTTGTGCGATTGGGCGGCGAAGGCGACCGAGCCGGAAATCGTCTGGATGACCAGTTGTTCCGCGAGATGGCGCGAGAAGCCGAGATGGACGCCCGCGTCGATCAACGCTTCCATGACGAGGAAGATGTAGGTCGGGCCGGTGCCGGAGAGCGCCGTCGCCATATCGACGAGTTTCTCGTCCTCCACAAAATGCGCGTGGCCGAGCGCGCCGAGGGCGGTGCCGATCATCGCGCGCTGTGCATCGGTGACGGAGGCGGTCGTCGCCCAGACGCTCACGCCCTCGCCGATCTGCGCGGGGGTATTCGGCATCGCCCGTGCCGCCGCTCCGTGCCCGCCGAGGCCACCCACAATCACCGTTAGCGGGACGCCCGCCGCGATGGAGAGGACGACCTGCTCGGGCGCGATCACCTCTCGCAGATCGGTCAGCACGCCGCGCACGACCTGCGGCTTGACGGTCAGCACCACGAGATCCGCCCCGCGCGCCGCCGCGCGGTTCTCCTCGACGAGCGTGACGCCGTAGCGCCCGTGCAGTTCGTCGCGCCGCCCGGCGCGCGGATGACTCGCGCTGACCTGACCCGGCTGCACGACACCGCGTGCCAACATCCCGGCGAGCATCGCCTCCGCCATCGCGCCCGCCCCGATGAAGGCGACGCTCCCTATCTGTTTCGCCACCGATGCATCCCCTCACTGACGGCAATCGCACGCGGCGCGCATTGTACCATCGCGCGATAACCCGCGTTGCGTCGTTGCGTGCTATGCTTGCACGCGTCTGGTGTACCGTACGTACGCTGACGAGGGGAATGGCCGTGAGACGAGATGGCGGGGTGCGATGAGTCTGCTTCACGCGATTGTGATCAGCCTGCTGCAAGGCGCATTCGAGTTGTTCCCGGTCTCCAGCCTCGGCCATACCGTGCTCGTGCCCGCGCTGCTCGGGTGGGATGAATGGAAAGCGGGCGACCCGCACAACGCCAGTTTCGTCGCCTTCGTCGTCGTCCTCCACCTCGGCACCGCCGTGGCGCTGCTGACCTTCTTCTGGCGCGATTGGTTGCGGATCATCGCGGCGGTGCTGCGCAGCGTCGGCCGGCGCAAGCTCTCCGATGATCCGGATGAGCATTTCGGCTGGCTGATCGCCGTCGGCACGATCCCCGCCGGTATCATCGGCTTCCTGCTGCAGACGCCGCTCAAGGACCTCTTCAGCAAGCCGGTGCTCGTGGCGATCTTCCTCATCCTTAATGGCGGCGTGATGCTGGCGGGCGAGCGGTTGCGTCGCCGCCAGCAGGTGACGGTCCCGGCGGGCGATGGCGGCGTGGCGACGATGACGCGCGGCAAGGAGATCGCCGATGTCGGCTTCCGGGAGGGGATCGGCGTCGGCACCGCGCAGGCGCTCGCCCTGCTGCCCGGTTTCTCCCGCTCCGGCGCGACGATCACCGCGGGCCTGCTCACCGGCCTGCGCCACGAGGCGGCGGCGCGCTACTCCTTCATGCTGGCGACGCCGATCATCCTCGCGGCGGGCATCCTGGAAGTGCCGAAGCTCTTCAAGTCGGACGCCAACATCGGCCTCGGCATCGCGGCAATGGGCTTCGTCATCTCCGGCGTGACGGCCTACCTCGCCGTGCGCTTCCTCGTCAAATACTTCGAGACCGAACGGCTCGACCCGTTCGGCTACTACTGCATCGCCTTCGGCATCTTTTGCCTGGCGGTCTTCGGCATTCGCGCGGTGATGTAGGCGTAAAGGGGGATTCTCATGGATCAGTTGTCGCGCGGTCAGCGGATGGGTATCGCGACGATCGGCATCGTTCTGGCCGTCGTCTTCGTCATTCTCATCATCTACTTCACCGCCTTCGCCGCGCATCACCCGCGCGTCAAGCACGATGTGCTCTTCATTGTCCTCGCCCTCGGCAGCCTGCTCATCACCTGGTTCGCCTGGCCGAGCACCTCATCCTCGCGTTAGAACTGAAGCGGGCCGTTGAACCGCCACGAGCCCACGGACACCGGGATAATCTACACGGTTCTCTTTGGCGTCTGTGGGCACGTGGCGGTTTGGTGGTTCTGTCTTCGCCCCTTGACGGGACCTGATCGGCAGCGTATGATGTACAGGTGTTACATTGATACGGCTGTTCGAGAGGGAGGTTGGCGATGGCGGAACAAGGATGGGTACTCCTCGTCTACCGCGTGCCCACCGAACCGGCGAGCAGGCGCGTTGCGGTGTGGCGCGACCTGAAGCGGATGGGCGCGCTCTATCTCCAGCAATGCGTCTGCATCCTGCCGGATGTGCCCGTGCTGCGGGACGAACTGGCGCGCGTGACCGCCAAAATCCCGGAGATGGAAGGCGAATGCACGCTCTTCGAGGTACCGCGCCTCGCCGAGGCGGATGCGGCGCGCATCGTTGACTCCTTTCGGGTGCTGCGCGACAAGGAATATGCGGAGATCATCGAGGAGTGCGAGACAAAGTTCGTCAAGGAAGTCGAGTTCGAGCATTTCCGGCAGAACTACACCTTCGAGGAGGCGGAGGAGATCGGCCAGGACCTTGAGAAGATCCGCCGCTGGTTCGCGCGGATCGTCGAGCGCGACTGGTTCGCGGCGAGCCGACGGGGCGAAGTCGAGGTCTGGATCGACACATGCCAGGAATTGCTCAATGCCTTCGAGCACGAGGTCTATCGGCGGAGTAACGACGACGGGCCGGATGCTGCCCCGCGCGACGTGCCGAGCGTCGCGGCCATGCCGGTGATCGGGCCGGTCTCCGGGTTGAAAACCAAGCGATCGGACAAGGAGAAAGAGAAGGAGATGGGCGCATGAGTACGAGTGCGATTATCCTGGTCCTCGCCGCCTTCCTCGCCTCGGCGGTGGAGATGGTGGAGGCATTGACCATTGTGCTTGCCGTCGGCGTGACGCGCGGCTGGCGCTCGACGCTGATCGGCGTCGTCACGGCCACACTCGCCCTGGCGGTCGTCGTCGCCGCCCTCGGGCCGGCGCTGACGCGCATCCCGATCGACGGCCTCCGCCTCGTCGTCGGCACGCTGCTGCTGATCTTCGGCCTGCAATGGCTGCGCAAGGCGATCATGCGCGCCAGCGGGTACAAGGCGGTGCATGACGAGGCCGCCATCTACAAGAAGGAGATCGAGGACGCGCGCCGAGCCGGGACGGTGACGCGCGCCGGGATGGACTGGTATTCCTTCACCCTCTCCTTCAAGGGCGTCTTTCTCGAAGGGCTGGAAGTGGCCTTCATCGTCCTGACCTTCGGCAGCACGCACGGCGCGCATGGCATCCCGCTCGCGGCGGCGGGCGCGGCGGCGGCGATCATCATCGTCGGTGTCGTCGGCGTGCTCGTCCATGCCCCGCTCAGCCGGGTGCCGGAGAACACGATGAAGTTCGCGGTCGGCGTGATGCTGACCACCTTCGGCGCCTTCTGGGGCGCGGAGGGCGCGGGTGTCAGTTGGCCGGGCAAGGACGGCGCGATTCTCGCCATCCTCGCCTTCGTCCTCGTCGTCTCGTTCGGTCTGGTGGCCCTCTTGAAGCAGCAGCACGAGCGGACGGTTGCGACGGCAGCCGTGCGCGGCGCGGGAGACTAAACGATGAAGTACATCACGGGTTTCTTCCAGTTCTGGTATGACTTCATCGTCGGCGACGACTGGACCGTCGCGGCGGGCGTCATCGTCGCGCTGGCGATCACGGCGCTGCTCGCCCACAACAACATCGCGGCGTGGTGGCTGATGCCCCTCGCCATCGCGCTGATGCTCACCGAATCGCTCTGGCGGGTGGCCCGGGGGAAGTAGCCAGTAGCCGGTAGTCGGTAGTCAGCAGATACGGGATGGTAGGTATATCAAGACAGATAACCTCGGGTCGCTTATACCGCCCGAGGTCATTGTTTTACCAAACTGACTACCGACTACCGGCTACTGGCTACTTCCCGCTACTCCCGCACAATATCCGCGAGGCGGTAGATGCCGAGGGCGACGATGACGAGGGAGAAGACGAGGCGGACGGTGTCGCTCGCGCCGGAGTAGATGATGGCCGCGAGGGCGATCACCGCGATACACAGGAGGGTGTTCACCCAGATGATGCGCATTGCTCACTCCTCTCCGCTCGTCGTGCGGCACGCCGGTGTGCCTGGCACTATTGTAACCCGACGCCCGTGCTGCTGGATACGCCCCTCCGCGAAGGCGCGGATCACCGCCGGATAGAGCGCGCATTCGGCGGCGAAGACGCGCGCGCCGAGCGTCTCCGTCGTGTCGTCGTCGAGCACCGGCACGCACCGCTGCGCGACGATTGGCCCCGCGTCGTAGGCGTCGTCGCAGATATGCACCGTGCAACCCGTCACTTTGCACCCATGCGCGAGAACGGCGTCGTGGACATGCCGCCCGTACATCCCCTTGCCACCGAACGCCGGGAGCAGCGACGGATGGATATTGAGGACGCGCCCCTCCCACCCCGGCGGCACGAGCAGTTGGTGCAGGAACCCGCCCAGGACAACGAGGCGGACATCGTACGGCGCGATCGCCTCCCAGACCGCCGCGCTGAAGGCGTCACTCTCCGCGAAATCGCGGCGCCGGACGATCTGCGGTCGGCAGGCCGGCCGCCTCGGCGATCTCCAACCCACGAATGCCCGGCTTACTGCCGATCACGCAACGCACGCTGACGGGGAGACCGCCGTGCTCGATATGATCGAGCAGATTCGCCAGCGTCCGCCCCGTGCCGGAAAGCACGACAGCGATGGGGAGCGTCACGATTGGTGCGGCTGCCAGTCGGTCATTCATGCGCAGAGGATACCGGGCCGCCGCGCCGCCGACAAGCGATTTGCGTTCCCAGCCCGACCCATTCACGCATTCCTCACATGGTCGGGGATGGCGGACTGCACGGCGCGCATCATCGCCGCGACATCCGGGCAGCGATCGAGTTCGCGCACCGCATGGATGACCATGTCCGCGAGGTCGGTGTCGAAGCGCGGTGCGATGAGGGCGCGGAATTTCGCCTCCAGCGTGGCGAAGGGCACCGGGTTCTCCGGGTTGCCGCGCGGGTAGTCGGCGGCGCCCGTGACGGTCGTGCCGTCGCTGAGATGGAGCGTGACGCGCGCGGGCCACTGCTCGGGATAGCGGGCGGAGAGCGCCGGATCGGCATGGACGGTCGTGCGGGCGAGGAGCGTCGCGATGGCAGGATGGCGGACACCCTCGGGCCCGAAACGGTCCGCATCGAACTGCGCCAGGCCGACCTCGCCCTCCACCAACGCGGCGGCGACGCAGTAGGCGACGCTGAACTTCGCCTGATACGGCGTGCGCGGGATGAGGCGGCGCACGACATCGTAGCCGGGGCCGTAGAGGGCGATCTCTATGCCGGCGATGCCCTTCGCCGCATCATCGCCCTGCCAGCCCTGCTGCGCGCGGAGGTCCTGCGCGGTGTCGATGGCGGTGTGCGTGTGGCCGCAGCAGGAGTGCAATTTGTAGCAGTTTTCGCTCACCTTCCACCGGCTGCCGAGTCCGACGGTGATCCGGCTGGCATCCGCACCGGTGCTGGTGGCGCGGAAGAAGCCTCGCTCGCCTTCGAGGATGCGGGTCGCCGCGGTGAAGCCCCGCCGCGCGAGGTCCGCCGCGAGGATGCCATTGAGGGCCGCCTTGCCCGGATGGAGATGCTTGCTCATCGCGCCGTCCGCGTTGAACTCCCACAAACCGGCCGCTTGCGTCCCGGCGCTGCCGAGGGCGTCGCGCATCTGTGTCGCATCGAGATCGAGGAGCGACCCGGCGGCAACCGCCGCGCCGAAGGTCGCCGCCGTGCCGGTGGGATGCCAGAACTGGTAATGGCTCGGGTTCACCGCCTCGCCGACGCGCAAACCCGCCTCGTAACCGAGCACGGCGGCGCGCAGCAGCGCACGTCCGTCGGCATGTTCCCGCTCCGCGACGGCGAAGGCGGCGGGCAGGATCGGCGCGGCGGCGTGCATCGTCGAGCCCTTATGGACATCGTCGAATTCGAGGATGTGCGAGGCGACGCCATTGCCGAAGGCCGCGCCCGCCGCCGATGACCGGCCCGCCGGGAAGAGCGCTGCGTCGTCCGCGACACCGAGGAGATGCGCCACCGCATGCGCCATCCGCGCCGGTAGTTCGAGCGAACCGGCGAGCATCGAGCCGAACCAATCGAGGATCGCCAGTTTGGTATCATCGACCACCTGGTCGGGCAGATCATCAAAGGTCGTCGTTGCGGCGAACGCGGCCAACATCTGCGTCGGGCCGGGGTCGGCGGCGGTCTGCTCCATCTCCTGAATCGTCAGCACCTGGTCGGTCATCGCTCGTTTCCTCCGCGATAGCGTCTCTGCTCAACTGCCTGCTTCGATGACGGCGGTGTACCGCTCCGAGAGCGGGTCGGGCGTGATCGGGATGTCGAGGAGCATCGGCGCGCTCCCCGTCGCTGCCTCCTGAATGCATTGCCGCAACTGGGCAGCGGAGACGATTTTCTCGCCGCGCATCCCGAGGCCGCGCGCAACCTGCGCGTAGTCGAGCGCCCCTAAATCCGTGCCGACGAAGCGGCGATCGAACAGCGCCTCCTGGCGGACGCGCAGCGCGTTGTACTGCCCATCGTTGAAGACGGCGATCGTCACCGGCACGCGCATCGCCGCGATGGTGGCGAGTTCGCCGAGGGTCATCGTCAGGCTGCCGTCGCCGACGACAGCAATCACCCGTCGATCCGGCACGCCGAGGGCCGCGCCGAGGGCCGCGCCGACCGCATAGCCCATCGTCTGCTGCACCTCCGGCACGAAAACCGAGCCGGGGCGCGTGACGGTAAATCCGGGCTCGTAGAGCCACGATTCGGTCGCGGAGCCATCGGACGTTGCAATCGTGTCGGGCGGGAAGGCTTCGCGCAGCAGCCGCGTGACGTAGCGCGGGTGGAAGGGCGGCACGGGGTCACGATTGGCTGCCATGAAGTCGGAGAGCGTCGATGTCCGTTGTCGCCCGAGCGCTGCCGTCGCTTCAACGACGGGCGATGGATTGCCGCGTTCGGGCGCGCGCTCCAGGAGCCAGCCGAGCACGGCGGCAACGTCGCCGGTGACGGTGAGGGCGGCAGGGTAATTCATCGCCAGCGCCGCAGGGTCGCGGTCGACGCGGATGAGCGCGGGCGGCAGGGGCGTCTTCCAGGTCAGCGTCGTGTATTCATTGAAGTGCGTGCCGAGGGCGAGACACACATCGGCGTCGCGCACAATGGCCGCGACGCCCGCCATGCTCGGAACGCCGATCGCGAGCGGGTGATCCTCCGGGATGATGCCGCGCGCCTTGTTCGACGTGACGACCGGCGCGCCGAGCGCCTCCGCGAGGGCGACGAGCGCGCCGCCCGCCCCGGCGCGCACGACGCCATTCCCCGCGAAAATCAGCGGCGCCTTGGCCTCGCGGAGGAGCGACAGCGCCGATTCCAGCAGCGCTGGATCGGGCATGACTGCGGTGTCGTCCGGCGTCTGCTCATGCTCTTGATGCGTCGCCCCCGCGGCGGTGCCCGCACCGCGCGGGCCGAAGAGGTCGTAGGGGATGAGCAGATGAACGGGGCCGGGCGGCTCCGCTGTGGCGAAGGCAAAGGCCCGTGATACCGCGCCGGCGATACCGCCCGCATCGCGCGCCGCGACGGCAATTTGTGCCTTGACGAGCGGGCGCATGAAGGAGACGAGATCGAGTTCATGGATGGCGTAGCGCCCCTGCAGCGCGTCCGGCACGGCGGCGGTGATCAGCACGAGGGGGACGCTGTCACTCTTCGCGACGAGCGCGGCGGTGGCGAGATTTGTCGTGCCGGGGCCGGGGACGACGAGGCAGACGCCGGGCGTGCCGGTCGCTCGCGCGTAGCCGTCCGCCGCGAAGCCCGCCGCGCCCTCGTGCCTGGTGACGACCGGCTGAATGGTCGGATGATTGTGGAGCAGGTCATACGGAAGCAGTGTATGCACGCCGGGGATGCCGAAAAGATAGCGGACGCCCTGCGCGGCGAGCGCGTCGATCAGGGCCGCTGCACCGGTCGGGCTGGCTGTTGGCACGGCTGCTCCTCCGCTCGTCGCATCCTCTGGCCGGGCAACGCGCTGCACCGGGTTCGGGCGCAATGATAGCACGCGAGCTCCGCGTTACCGGCGTGTTACAATGCGGCGCGGATCGGCGTGGGGCCGGTATTGCGCTCGCGATGTAGGACAGAGGATGACAACAACGACCGTCGAACGGCCGCGCACGGCCGGAAAATTGACCGCAGCGCTCTCCTGGACGCCGGCGGGTATCCGTGGCAGGGTTGCCGTCTTCGCGCTGCTCTGCGTGCTCGCGCTGCTCACGCTGGTCGTGCTCTTTCAGGTGCCATACCGGCATACCGTGCGGGTCGGGAGTATCGAGACCGGGCAGGAGCTGCGCGGCTTCTTTGACGCCGAGGGTAAGGGTAATTTCACGTACCGCTGGACGGAGGCGAGCGCGCTCATCCGTCTCCCGCAGGGTGTCTTTCCCGGCGAAGCGGACATCGTGCTCTCCGGCAATCGCCCAGGGAGCAAGCCGCCCCGCGTGTCCCTCGGCCTGTATGGCCAATCACCGCCGATCCGTGTGGTGCAAAGCACGACGGACTTCGTCTCGTTCCCGGTGCGCCTCCCCGCCAATGGCGGCAGCGTGAACCCGGCGGAGACGCCCGACCTCAGTGTTGTGCCGTCCGATACCGCGATGCCGCCGACGGATAACCGGCTGCTCGGCGTCGCGGTCGAGCGCATCGTCGTCTACACCAACCCGCTGCGTTTCGGCCCAGTTGTGCCGCCGCTGCTCGCCGTGCTGCTGATCCTCGGCATCGCGGCAGCGCTGGCGCTCGTCGCGCTCTCGACCGGATCGCCGATTGCACCGCTGCTGGCGGTGGTGTACGGGCCTGTCCTGATCGCGGCTATCTACCTCGCGTTCCGGCGGGCGGACGATCCGGGCCAGCAGGCGCACGCCGCGCTCGGCGTCGCGGTCGCCGCGCTGATCGCGATGCTCTTCGTCTGGCGGCGTACGCTGGTCGCGCGGCCCTGGGTGCGGGCGCTCGCGCGGCTCGATGGTCGCTGGCCGCTCGCGCTCGCCGTGCTCGTCACCCTCGGCTACGCGCTCTACGCCTCGCATCGCATGTTCGGCCGGCTCTACGATGACACGCATATCACCCTGCGGTACGCGCAGAACCTCGCGGACGGCTTCGGCCTGCGCTTCAACCCCGGCCAGCAGCCCGTCGAGGGATACACGAACTTCCTGCTCACGGTCTTTCTCGCCGGGTGCGCGAAGATCGGCCTGCCGCTGCTGGGGGTGACGAAGATCGTCTCGATCAGCGCCGCGCTCGGCGTCGTGATCGCTACCTACTGGCTCGCGTCGCTCGTCATGCCGGGCGCGCCCGGGCTCTTGCGCGCGACGCCGAGTCTCGTGATGGCGGGGTGCGGCTGGTTCGCCTTCTATGCCGCCATCGGGCTGGAGACGCACCTCTTCGCACTCCTGGCGACCGTCGCCGCCTGCCTCGTCCTGCGCGGCAAGTGGCCGTGGGCCGGTGTGGTCTTCGCGGCGGCCTACCTCACCCGACCGGAAGGGGCGGGGCTCTGGGCAGTGACGCTCGCCTGGCTCGTCTGGCAGGTCTGGCTCGCGCCCATCGTCGCGCGGCGATGGGCGCGCATGGAGTCCGATGAACCGGATGTGCGACCCCAACCGCGCGATGTGCTCGGCCTCGCGCTCCCGTTCATCGTCATCGCCGGAGTACATGAGGTGTGGCGGCTCTCGTACTATGGCGAGCCGGTGCCGAACACCTTCTACGATAAGGTCGGTACGGCGGCGCAGCAGGTGCGGCGGGGGATCGACTATGTCGTCAACAGTCTCCCGCAACTGCACCCCGCCACCGTCGTGCTGCTCGCCATCCTGCTCGTGCTCATCCCCTCCGGCGCGATTCGGGGCCGCGCCGCGCGCTACATCGCGCTCCTGGCGGCGGCGTTCGTCGGCTACATCATCCTCGTCGGCGGCGATTTCATCGGGCCGCGCTTCCTCTTCCATGTCTTCCCGTTCATCATCGTGCTGGCCGTCGCGGGTGTCCGGTCGCTGCTCGGCTTGCCGTGGCGCGGCCTCCGCCGTGGACCGACGGAGGCCGATGGCCCGGTGAACTGGGCCGAGCGCGCCTCGCCGCTCGCCGCTTTCTCGGTCGCCCTGATCGCCCTCTGGCTCTTCGTGCCGCTGCTGCCGCCCGATACCTTCCTGAAGCAGCGCGAGGCGAGCACGCACATGCGCGTCGTCACCGGCTTGACGGCGCTTGGCGAGTATCTCAAGGCGAATGCGCCGCCCGACGCGACGCTGGCAATCGACGCGGCGGGCGTCGTGCCATTCATCTCCCGCCTGCCGACGCTCGATATGCTCGGCCTGAGCGATTTCCACATCGCCCATACGGTCAAGGCGACCGGCGACGGCTTGCCCGGCCACGAGAAGACGGACCCGGCCTATATCCTCGCCCAGCACCCGACCTATATCGCCGTCGGCATGAGCAAGGTGACGAGCGGCGGCCGGCCCGGACGCGGCCTCGACCTGCCCGGCTTCGACGCGCAGTACACCCGTGTCGCGCTCGTCCAGATGACCGCCTCCGTCGTCTCGCCGAATCTCGTCCTCGTCCTCACCCCGCAGACCGATGTGGAAGCGGCCATCGCGCGGGGCTTCACCTACGCGCTCTACAAACACAAATAGGGATAGACGCTAACCACAGAGGCACAGAGAGCACAGCGAAGGGAAAGAGACGAAGAGGAATGATTATTCATCTTCTCTCTTCATCCGTGTTGTCTCGGTGTTCTCTGTGCCTCTGTGGTTCAATCGGTTTCGACACAAGGAGGGTAGGAAGTGGAAGGGAAGTTGCCGCTCGCCGGCGTGCGGGTCGTCGATCTCACGCGGGTGATGACGGGGCCGTACTGCACGATGATGCTCGCGGATATGGGCGCGGAAGTGATTAAGATCGAGCAGCCCGGCAAGGGCGACGATACGCGGGCGTGGGGGCCGCCCTTCTCGGAAGGCGAGGCGAACTATTACCTGAGCGTCAACCGGAACAAACGCTCCATCGCGCTCGACCTGAAGAGTGAGGGCGGCAAAGCGATCCTCTGGAAGATGATCGAGACGGCGGATGTCTTCATCGAGAACTTCAGCCCCGGCACGATTGGTCGTCTCGGCTTCGACTACGATGCGGTCGCGGCGCGCCGCCCCGAGATCGTCTATTGCTCGATCTCCGGTTTCGGTCAGACCGGGCCGGGCCGCAACTGGACGGCGTACGATCTGATCCTGCAAGGGATGAGCGGCATCATGAGCCTGACCGGGGAGGAGGACGGGCCTCCGACGCGCGTCGGCATCCCGATCGCGGACATGACGGCGGGCATGTTCGCGGCCTACGCGATTGTCGCCGCGCTCTTCCGCAAGGCGAGCGGCGGCGGCGGCGAGTTCATCGACACATCGCTGCTCGGCGCGCAGGTCTCGATGCTCGTCTACTACACCGTCAACTACCACATGGCCGGGATCGTCGCCAAGCGTGTCGGCAACCGTCACCAGACGATTGCGCCGTACGACACCTACGAAACGGCGGACGGCTTTATCTGCCTCGCCATCGGCAATGACGCGCTCTGGGGCCGGCTCTGCGGCGTGCTCGGCTGGCCGGAGCGCGCGACCGACCCGCGCTATGCCCGCAATCAGGATCGCCTCGCCCGCTACGAGGAGGTGACGGCGATGATCGCCGACACGTTCCGCACGATGACGACGGCGGAATTGCTGGAACTGCTCGGCTCCGTCAATGTGCCGTGCGGCCCGATCTCCTCCATCGACGAAGTCTTCGCGAACCCGCAGGTGCAGCACGAGCGGCTGGCGCGCATCGTCGAGCACCCGACGATCGGGCCGCTCACCGTGCCGGGGATGCCATACCACCTCCGCTCGGCGGACCTCGAAGTGACGATGCCGCCGCCGCTCCTCGGCGAGCATACCGATGCCATCCTCGGAGAACTCGGCTTCGATGATGGCGCGATTGCGGAGTTGCGCGCGAACGGCGCCATTGCCTGATCGGTAGCATTGAGCGGAAGAGTGCAGGCGGGCTTCCAGCCTGCGGATTCACGGGCTGGAAGCCCGCCTCCACGACTACGGGGCGTCATCGCTCACTAATGGCGTTGCGGCATCGCCGCCGTCATCCGCGTCCGGCGCGTCCAGTTGGGCCATCCGGCGGTCGACATCCGCATTCAGGGAGCGGAAGACGCCGCCGGTGATCGTGCCGCGCGTACGTAGCGAGAGGAGCGCGTCCTTCTCCGCGTGGAGCGCCTTCCGGTGCGCGGTCAACAATCCTTGCGCGCGCAGATCGTCCGCCGAGACGTGCAGGCCCGCCAGGTCGTCGCGCAGCTTGTCGGCGCGCCGCCCGTACGCCTCGGTCAGTTGGGCGTAGGCGTCCGGGCTGATCTCGCCCGCCTCATTCGCCTCCGAGAGCGCGCGGCGGGCCGCCTGCACGGCGACCAGTTGCCCCTGGAGGCGTTCGAGCGCGACGAGATGGGCGGCGTTGCCGTGCCCGCTCAGCCCCAATCGCGCCACGAAGGGGCGAATCGTCAGCCCTTGAATGAGCAAGGTGAAGACGACGACGCCGAAGGTCATGAGCAAGATGATCCCGCGTTCAGGGACGCTGACGGCGGGGATGCTGAGCGCGGCGGCGAGCGCAATTGCGCCGCGCAAGCCGCCCCAGACGATCACATGCTGATACGCGCGCGGCAGGCGGCGCGTTGGCGCGCGCAGGTTGGTGTACAGCCCGACACCATAGACGACGAGGGCACGGCTGGCGAGGACGCCGATGATCGCCCAGGCGATCAACGGAATATCGCCCGCGTGTACGGTCGCCTGATGAATTTGCAGGCCGATCAGCAGGAAGATGAGCGAGTTGGCGAGGTAGCCAACCAGTTCCCAGGTGTCGTGCATCGAGAGGCGCGTGACCGGGGACATGCTGGCGCGCGAGGCGTAGTTGCCGATCACGAGACCGAGGACGACAACCGCGATGACGGGCGACGCGCCGAGCGCGACACCGCGCGTCTCGACGTTGAGTCGCTCGCAGAGGACGAAGGCGCCGTACGCCATCAGCAAGGTGGCGGTGATCTCGAACAGGTATTCGTCGATCTGGCGGAGGACGAGCGCGCCGAGATAGCCGACGGCCAAGCCGACGAGCACGCCACCGGCGATCGAGACGACGAAGGCGAGGGCCGTCGCGCCCGCCGAGACGCTGCCCGCCAGCACGACCGTCAGAACGAGCCGGAAGACGACGAGCGCGGTGCCGTCATTGAACAGACTCTCCCCCTCGACGATGATCGAGAGCCGCCGGTCGGTGCCGAGTTGCCGGAAGGTGGCGAGCACGGAGACGGGGTCGGTCGCCGAGATCAGCGCGCCGAAGAGGAGCGCGACGGGCCAGCGCAGCCCGGCGAAATGGACCGTCGCCCCGACGATGAACGTGCTCGCGATCACGCCGGGGATGGCCAGCGCCGTGATCGGCCGTATCTCGGCGCGGAGCCGCTGCCAGGGCAGATTGTACGCGGCCTCGAAGAGCAGCGCGGGCACGAAGACATCGAGAATCAAATCCTCGGTCAGCGAGACGGAGAACGGCCCGCCGATCACGCCCAGCGCCAACCCCGTGACGACGAGCGCGACCGTGTACGGCACATGGACGAAATGGGTGAAGAAGGCGACGGCGGAGACGGCGACCAGCAGCCAGAGCACGGTCGTCACGACCGTGCCGGAGGTCGATGTGCTGGCGATGATCGAGGGTGAAGGCGCCATCAGTCTGCTCCGATGCGATCGGTGTGCCGGTCGGCTCCGGCGGCAAGTATACAATGTGCATCCGCTGGAAGACGGTTTCGATAGGCGCGGGTCGCGGCGCGCGGCGTCGCTCGAATGCCGCTCCGGGCCGGCCGAAATTGACCGTGCCCGCGTTGGCTGGTATCCTCTACCGTGCTGTGCCGAAGTGGCGGAATGGCAGACGCGACGGTCTCAAAAACCGTTGTCCGCAAGGGCATGAGGGTTCGAGTCCCTCCTTCGGCACCATTAACCAGTGCTGAGTACGAGTGCCAAGTGCTGAGTGCTGAGTGCGATTTGCAGTGCTGGGAGTGTGCACATGCACAGATTCCGGGGAGAACCTGCGTCCTGAGAGTTACGCGTACCCGTCGCGGCGGATGCCGATTGTCGCCTCGCGCGGCGTCGTCGCGACCAGTGAGCCGCTTGGCGGCGCAGGCGGGGCTGGAGATGCTCCAGCGCGGCGGCAACGCGGTCGATGCCGCCGTGGCAACCGCCATCGCCCTCACCGTCGTCGAGCCGACTTCCAATGGCATCGGCTCGGACGCCTTCGCGCTCGTCTGGGACGGCAAGAAATTGCACGGCCTGAACGGCTCAGGCCGCGCACCGGCGACGCATACACCGGCACTCTTTCAGAAGCTGGGCATACCGAATACCCGAATAGCGGCTGGCTGCCCGTCACCGTCCCCGGCGCGCCCGGCACCTGGCGCGATCTGCACGACAAGTTCGGCAAACTGCCCTTCGAGGCGCTCTTCGAGCCCGCGATCCGCTACGCCGAAGGGGGCTATCCGCTCGCGCCCGTCGTCGCCGAGGGGTGGGGCGGATCGGCGCGTCGCTACGCCGTCACGAATGTCGGCCCGGAGTTTGCCGCCTGGTTTGCCACCTTCACGAAGGACGGCACGCCGCCGCGTGCGGGCGAGATGTGGCAATTGCCCGGATCACGCGCGCACCCTGCGGCTGATCGCCGAGAGCCACGCGGAAGCCTTCTACAAGGGCGAACTGGCGGAGCGTATCGCGAGCTTCGCCGCCGAGACGAACGGCTACATCACCAAAGAAGACCTCGCCGCGCACACGAGCACGTGGGACGACCCAATCAGCGTCTCGTATCGCGGCCACGAAGTCTGGGAGATCCCGCCGAACGGGCAGGGGATCGCCGCGCTCGCCGCGCTTAATATCCTCGAAGGGTTCGATCTCGGCGCGATCCCGCGCGAGTCCAGCGAAAGTTACCACTTGCAGATCGAGGCGATGAAACTCGGCTTCTCGGACGCGCTCACCTACGTCGCGGATCCGGAACAGGCGGACGTGCCGATGCGCGGGTTGCTGGACAAAGAGTACGCCTCGCAGCGCCGCCGCCTGATCACCGACCGGGCGATGCAGCCGGAGGCGGGCCAGCCGCCGCGCGGCGGGACGGTCTATCTCTGCGCCGCCGATGGCGACGGCATGATGATCTCGATGATCCAGTCCAACTATCAGGGTTTCGGCAGCGGCATCGTCGTGCCGGGCACGGGCATCTCGCTGCAAAACCGCGGCGCCGGCTTTCGGCTCGATCCGAACCACCTGAACTGCGTCGCGCCGGGCAAGCGGCCCTACCACACGATCATCCCCGCCTTCCTGACGCGCGGCGGCGAGGCGGTCGGGCCGTTCGGCGTGATGGGCGGCTACATGCAGCCGCAGGGCCACCTGCAGATGGTCGTCAATCAGGTCGATTATGGCATGAACCCGCAGACGAGCCTCGATGCGCCGCGCTGGCAGTGGATCAACGACAGGCAGGTCGCGGTCGAGATGTTCGCGCCGCAACACGTCCTGAGCGGCCTCGGGGCGCGGGGACATATGCTCAATGTCCAGTATGCGGGCGGCAGTTTCGGCAAGGGGCAGATCATCCGCCGCCTCAAGAATGGCGTCTACGTCGCCGGTAGCGAGCCGCGCGCGGATGGCTGCGCCGTCGGGATGTAGCGCTACAGGGAAAAGCAAACCACCAAGACACCAAGAACACCAAGGAGAATGCGAAACGATTTCTCCCTTGGTGTCCTTGGTGTGTTGGTGTTCTTGGTGTCTTGGTGGTTGGACTCGCCGTTTTTTTTGGGTCGACGTTTGCTATCCTGCGATAGACACAATAGAAACAATATGATGAATCGCGCGAATGTGCTTGTAATTGTGCCGGTTGATACGGTACAATCGCGGCACGCGGTGCGAATGTGTCCACCCGATTGCCGGAGGGGAGCAGACCAAATGACGAGCACGAACGGCCACACGGAAGCGAACGGGCATCACAACGGCGTCGCGAAATCGACGTGGGCGACCAAGGCGGGCCTGGCGCAGATGCTCAAGGGCGGCGTTATCATGGATGTCGTCAACGCGGAGCAGGCGAAGATCGCTGAAGAGGCGGGCGCGTGCGCGGTGATGGCGCTGGAGCGGGTTCCGTCCGATATCCGCTCGCAGGGCGGCGTGGCGCGGATGAGCGATCCCGATCTCGTCTATGGCATCATGGAGGCCGTCAGCATCCCGGTGATGGCGAAGGCGCGGATCGGCCATTTCGTCGAGGCGCAGGTACTCGAGTCGCTCGGGGTGGATTACATCGATGAGAGCGAAGTGCTCACGCCCGCCGACGAGCAGTACCACATCGAGAAGCAGGCATTCAATGTGCCGTTCGTCTGCGGCGCGCGCGACCTCGGCGAGGCGCTCCGTCGCATCGGCGAGGGCGCGGCGATGATCCGCTCCAAGGGCGAGCCGGGCACGGGCAACATCGTTGAGGCGGTCCGCCATCTGCGCACGATCACCGATATGATCCGCCGCCTCTCGGTCGCGCCGACGGAAGAACTGATGACGATGGCGCGGGATCTCGGCGCACCATACGAGATCGTGCGCGAGGTGGCGAAGAACGGCAAACTGCCCGTGGTGCTCTTCTGCGCGGGTGGCGTCGCGACCCCCGCCGATGCCGCGCTCGTCATGCAACTGGGCGCGGAAGGCGTCTTCGTCGGCTCCGGCATCTTCAAGAGCGGCGACCCGGCGCGGCGCGGCAAGGCGATTGTCGAGGCGGTCACGCACTTCCGGGACGCGAAGATCATCGCGGAAGTCTCGCGCGGCCTCGGGGACGCGATGAGCGGTCTGGAAATCGGCAAGCTGCCGGTCGAGTCGCTGATGGCGCCGCGCGGCTGGTAGACGGCCCTAACCGCTAACCCCTTCCCCACGGGGAAGGGGAACCGGACTTCGCTGGCGGCGCTTCGATTTGCGCGACGGAACAAACCCGAACTGCTCCCCTTCCCTCCGAGGGAAGGGGCTGGGGGTTAGGAGAATCACCATGACGACCATCGGTGTGCTCGCGTTGCAAGGGGCCTTCATCGAGCATGTCCATGCGCTTGAGCGGCTCGGTGTCGAGGCGCGCGAGGTGCGACTGCCCGGCGATCTCGACGGGCTGGACGGCCTGATTATGCCGGGCGGCGAGAGCACGACGATTGGCAAGTTGATGGTCCAGTATCGCCTCGATGAGCCGATCCGGCGGCGCGCGTTGGACGGCTTCCCGATCTGGGGGACGTGCGCGGGGATGATCCTGCTCGCGAAGGACATCGGCGGGCTGCGCCAGCCGCTGATCGGCGTGATGGACATCGTCGTCGAGCGCAATGCCTTCGGGCGGCAACTGGACTCGTTCGAGGCCGATCTCGACATCCCGGCGATCGGCCCCGTGCCGTTCCGGGCGATCTTCATCCGCGCGCCGCTCATCCATTCGGTGACCGGCGGGACCGCGGTCCTCGCCCGCCTCGCGGACGGACGAATCGTCGCCGCCCGCGAGGGAAATCTGCTCGCCACCTCGTTTCACCCCGAACTGACGGCCGATGACCGGCTGCATCAGTTCTTCCTGACCGAGTTGGTCGCCCCGTACCGCACGCGCGTCGGCGCGCGGACAGCCGCCTGATTGGGCCGCTTTTCGGGCAAACGCACGGAGCGAAATGGCGTTGTGTAAGCATTTGATGAAGATGTACGTACACCTCTAGGCGGAACGCCTGTTCTCGGGTATACTAGGGTCACGGGCCCTGGGAGATGACCGAGGACAGTGCGGATGACGAGGATTCGTCAACGTTCACACACACCGATACCCCCGCAACAACGTCACCCCTATTCAATTCGCCCGGTGCATTGGGCCGATCTGCCGGCCATTCGTCGCCTCCGGGGCGAGACGGCGCGGCTCGATATGCCGGAGGGGATCGTCAGCGATCTCCGGCCGATGCGTACGGCGCTGAAGGGGATTATTCCCTGGCTCGGAAACGTTTGGACCTATGTGCTCGTTAAGGACGGTGACGTGCGCGCCTTCGCGCAGGCTCGGCCGCGACGAGACAGCCATACGTGGGATGTCGTCTATCTCGCCTATGGCCGCAAGGACCGCATCGGCTCATCGGAATCGCGCGATGCGATGTGGTCCGCGCTTTTGGACGCGATCACGCGCACGGCGGGGCGACGGCGGGCGACCCGCTTATTCGCCCGCGTGCCCGATAATGCGGACGCGATGATCGCGCTGCGGGACGCGGGGTATATCACGTACGGGCGGGAAAGCCTGTACGTGGCGCCCTATCACAAGACCGCGCGGAATGCGGGAGAACAGCCCGCATTGCGGCGTCAACAGGGGGGTGAAACATGGGCGATCCACCAACTCTACACCCTGACCACACCGAAAGCGATGCAGTTCGCGGAGGCGCGGACGAGCGTCTACTGGGATTTGCCGCGCCGTGACTCCTCGCGCTGCGGCTACTGGATCGGTGAGGCGCACGAAGTGACCGCCTACGCGCGGACGTTGAGCGGCGAGCACTCCCACTTGATCGATGTGCTCTTCCGACCCGAGGCGCGCGAGCAGATTCCGGCATTTATCCAGAGTGTGCTGGCTGCGCTGCCGGCGGGAGAGGGCGATCTCGTCTATGTGCGGACGCTCGCTCATCAGGAGGAGTTGGGCGGCATCCTCGATGCGCTCGGCTTCGCGCCGCTCATCCGGCAGTCGCTCTTCGTGAAGTACACAACCATCTCGGTTCGGGAGGCGGTACCGGCATTTGCTCCCATTCCGAGTCTGCGCAGAGTTGCCGCCGGGCGGGTGCCGTCGTTATCGGCATGTATTACAGCACCGATCCGGTTGTGGCGCCGGATCACCCGGCCGACGAGGCCGCAGCGTGATGGGGAACTACCGTTTAGTCCGCGGTAGCGATGGTCCCCCGGTCTTTCTGTGATGCCCGGTATGGGCCCGCGCCATCCCGGGAGCCCCCAGCCACTCAGCGGGTAAGAAGGTGTACAATTGGAGAATGTCTACGAGCCCTTTGAAGCAGCCGAACCAGCCGAACGCCCGTCGCAGGCGCAGTCCCAGCGCCGACTCTACGAGCACGAAGTGACCGATAACCTGGAAGATTTGCTTTCGGTGCTGCCTCCGTACATCGAGGCCGCCCTGACCGAAGTCGGCAACCGCGACGCGCTCCTCGAGATCATCATGGACCTCGGTCGCCTCCCCGAGGCGCGTTACGAGGGCGATGAGATCGCGCTCGGCGACGCCGAGGTGACGCGCGCCGACCTGGCCTATGTGGCGGAACGGATCGGCCAGTTCGGCGGCGACAACCGCGCCGGTATCGAGCGGACCCTCCACCGCATCTCGGCGATCCGCAACCGCAAGGGCGAGATCGTCGGTCTCACCTGCCGCATCGGGCGCGCCGTCTACGGGACGATCGCGATCCTGCGCGACCTCGTCGAGTCCGGCGAGAGCATCCTCATGCTCGGTCGGCCCGGCGTCGGCAAGACGACGATGCTCCGCGAGGCGGCGCGCGTGCTGGCGGACGAACTTCGCAAGCGTGTCGTGATCGTCGACACCTCCAATGAGATCGCCGGTGACGGCGACATCCCGCACCCGTCCATCGGTCGGGCGCGCCGGATGCAGGTGCCGACGCCGACGGCGCAGCATGGCGTGATGATCGAGGCGGTCGAGAATCATATGCCGGAAGTGATCGTCATCGATGAGATCGGCACCGAACTGGAGGCGGGCGCGGCGCGGACGATTGCCGAGCGCGGCGTCCAGCTAATCGGCACCGCGCACGGCAACACGCTCGAAAATCTGATGCTCAACCCGACGCTCTCCGACCTGATCGGCGGCATCCAGTCTGTCACGCTCTCCGACGAGGAGGCGCGGCGGCGGGGCACGCAGAAGTCAATCCTCGAGCGCAAGGCGCCTCCCACCTTCTCGGTGATGGTCGAGCTGCGCGAGCGCGACCAAGTCGCCGTCTACCACGATGTCGCGGCGATGGTCGACGCGACGTTGCGCAACCAGACCGTCGAGCCGGAGGTGCGCCAGCGGCTCGACGACGGCGGCTACGAAATCCTCTCCAGCGCGGCACGCTTCGGGGCGACGCAGCGCGGGCGCGAACGGGAGAGCACGCCCGGTCGGGGTCAGTGGAACGAGCGACGGAACCATTCGCCGGTGCTCTTGCCGGAGCGGATGACGGGACGGAATGCGCCGCGCGCCGCCGAGACTATCTCACCGATGGAGCGGCTGACCGGGATCGCACCGAGCGGGCCTCGCGGCGGTCGGGCGCGCGAGCCGCAGCCTGCCTTCGTGGAGATCGAACCCGTCGAACCGGAGCGCCGCATCCCCGCCGTCCATGAACTGCGCGACCCCGTCCGGCGCGGACGCGGGACGGAGGAGAAGCCGCTGCGCATCTACCCATTCGGGGTCAGTCGCAACCGGCTGGAAGAGTCGATCCGCTCGATCCGCGTCGCCGCCGTCATCGTCCGCTCGATCAAGGAAGCGGACGCGGTGATGACGCTGAAGAACTACTACCGCCGCCGCCCGCAGCCGCTCGTCGAGGCGGAGGTGAACGGCACACCCGTCTATGTCCTGCGCACCAACACGCAGCAGCAGATGGAGAGCGTGCTCGCCAATGTCTTCGAGGTCTCGCGGAGCGCGCCGGAGCCGGAGAAGCCGTCCGATCCCCATCTCCAGGCGATGGAGGAGGCGGAGGCGGCGATCACCAATGTGCTGGACAATACCGAGGCGATCGAGTTGCGCCCGCAATCGTCCTACATTCGCCGCCTGCAGCATCAGATGGCGGAGCGCTACAACCTCCGCTCCCGCAGCCGGGGCCAGGGCGCGGACCGGCGCGTCGAGATTTATCGCGGCGCGGACTAGCGGGGTGAGGTTCGGGGTTCGGGTTCGAGGTTCGAAGAATGGCATTTCGAACCTTCCTCTCCGAACTTCGAACCTCGAATCCTCCCTTTGCATTTCGGGCGCGGGTCGTGTAGCATCTCGCGAATGTGTACGGACAGCATGGCTGGCAGACGGCGAAGCGCGAGGGAGCGATGTTCATCACCTTTGAGGGCGTCGAGGGATGCGGGAAGACGACGCAAGCGCGCCTCCTCGCGGCACGCTTCGCGGAACATGGCGCGCGGACGCTCGTCACGCGCGAGCCGGGTGGCGCGGCGATCAGCGAGCAGATTCGCGCCATCCTGCTCGATAACAAGAACGACGGCATGGACCCGATGGCCGAGGCGCTCCTCTATGTCGCCGCGCGGGCGCAGTTCGTCGCCGAGGTTGTCCGCCCCGCGCTCGAGGCGGGGATCGTCGTCATCTGCGACCGCTACGCCGACTCGACGCTCGCCTATCAGGGGTATGGTCGGGGACTCGATGTCAGCATTCTGGAGCAACTGAACCGCATCGCCACGGGCGGCCTCGACGCCGGATATTACGTTCCTGCTCGAACTACCGGTTGCCGAAGGACTTGAACGCCGCCATAAAGAGGGGAATGCGAACCGGCTGGACAACGCCGGTAGCGCATTTCACGAACGGGTGAGAAACGGGTATCATGCACTGGCGGCTGCGGATATACAGCGTTGGCGGGTGATCGACGCCGGGGCGCCGCCATCCGTCGTGGCGGCGGAGGTCTGGTCGGCGTTATCGCCGTTTGTCGGGCGATCGGTCGCTGCCGCGGCGTACGACTGAAGGGGCGGGTCACCATGCGGCTCATCTTTGCGGTAGTCCAAGGGCGTGACGCGGATCGGCTGATCGGTGCATTGACCCAGAATGGGTACCGGGCGACCCAGATCAATAGCGCGGGCGGCTTCCTGCGCGAATCGAACGTGACGGTCCTGATAGGCGTCGAGGATTCCCAGGTGCCGGACATCCTCCGCATCCTCAAGCAGAATTGCTACACGCGCACGCAGTATATGAACCCCCTGATGCCGGTGATGGAGCCGGGTGAGTTCTACATGCCCAATCCGATCGAGGTACAGGTCGGGGGGGCGGCGGTCTTCAGCCTGCGCGTCGTTCGGTACGAACGCATTGTGGTAGACTAGCCCGAACGGCAGTGAACGGCTGCCTCGTGCGCGTATGGAGGCGCGGTGCGTGCGCACGCAGCGAAGGGAGATGACCCATGGATAAAGTCCTCGCATTGTTCGCCTCCGGCGCGAAACTCATCATCGCGCTCGGCCTGGCGTATTTCGCGGCGCTCTGGTTCGCCTTGATCGTCTGGACGTACCGGGATGTCGAGCAGCGCACGCGCAGCGTCATCACGCAGATTTTCGCGACCCTGCTCTCGGTACTCTTCTTCGTGCCGGGCGCGCTCCTCTATCTCGTGCTGCGCCCGCGCGAGACGCTGGACGAGGCGTTCCAGCGCTCGCTCGAAGAGGAATATCTGCTGCAGGACCTCGAAGACCTGCCCCGCTGCCATAGTTGCCACCGCGCCATTGAGAGCGACTGGGTGATTTGCCCCTCCTGCCACACGGAGTTGCGGCACGAGTGCCCGACCTGCGCGCATCTCGTGCGCGTGACGTGGGACATCTGCCCGTACTGCGCCACGGAACTCGAGCCCGCCGCCGCCCCCACCGCCGAGGAGAGCAGCATCGGCCGGTTAATGGCGACGATCCGCGAGCGCATCGGCAACCACGCGCCGCTGGAAGGCGGCCCCGGCGAGCCGGTCTATGCGAATGCGCCGCCCGTGCAGCCGCAAGCGCCGATGCCGGTGCCGATTCAACAGTATCAGCAGAATGGCCACCAGCAACCACCGGGGTCCTTCGTGCCCCCGCGCCGACCGAACGTCACAGACGGCAGTCGCACCGAGATGCTCCCGGCGCGGCCTGTCGCGCCCGTCCCCGCTGACCCGTATCACGTCGATCTGCCCGTCGATTTCGGCGACGAGGGCGCGCGCCGCAATGATGTGGGGCGCAACGGCGCCAACGGCCACGTGCCGAACGGCAATGGTTATGCGCCCGTGCCGCGTGATGGGGCAGGCGAGGAAGCCATCGCGCAGCGCGGTCGCCCCCCATCCGAGAGCGCCGGTCGGCAATAGCGGACCGATCTCCGACTCGCCACGACCAGCAGGGTGGGTGCGCGGCGAATAGTCGTCCGAGGCTTCATCAATGACCCAACTGCGCGACTGTATACGGCCCGCACGAGCAGACTCGGCGTTGCTTCTATCATGCATGGCGTAGACGCGACACAAGGTGGTGGCGGGCTACTGCGTTATGCGCAGATGTCAAACGCGGTAGATTGCCCCGCGCGCGTCGGTGTGCTATGCTGCGCGCGAACAAGTGAAGAGACTCCGGACACTCATCACGAGCGGTGGAGGGACAGGCCCGACGAAACCCGGCAACCTTCCTCACAGTGAGGATGGTGCCAATGCCGCCAGCGCAGTTGCGCTGGACGATGAGCGGTCCGCCGAACTCCCCTCACACTCGGAGTACGCGCGGCTGCTCGCTATGGGCAGCCGTTTTGATGTTTCCGGGGTTTACGCAATTTGGAGTGAGCGGGTTGGCGGCAGCGGCGCAGGCGCAAGACAACTTCCGGGCGGTGGCATGGCGCGATGGCGCCGTGGTTCTCATCGACCAGACGCGCCTCCCCCATGAGGAGACCTGGCTCACCCTGCGTAACCCCGATGAAGTCGCCCACGCCATTCGTACCATGCAAGTGCGGGGCGCCCCCGCGATCGGCGTGGCCGGGGCTGGCGGCGTCGCGCTCGCGGCATACGAATGGGATGCGCAAGACACCCGCATGCTCATCATGCACATCGCTATGCGCGCCGAGGAACTGCGCGCGACGCGGCCGACGGCCGTTAACCTCGGCTGGGCGATTGACCGGATGATGCGTGTCGCCCGCAGCGCCGCGCCCAATGGCCCGGCAGCTCTCCGCGCCGCGCTCGCTGCGGAAGTCGAAGCAATCGCGGACGAGGATCGCGCGCAGAGCGAGCGGATCGCGGCATTCGGCGCGCCGCTGATGCCCGCTGGCGGCATCCTCACGCACTGCAACACGGGCGCGCTCGTCACGGCGGGCGGCGACGGCACGGCCCTCGCCGTCATCCGCGCCGCGTGGCGTCGGGGGCAATCGCTCCACGTCTATGTGGACGAAACCCGCCCCCGCTTGCAGGGCGCGCGGCTGACGATGTGGGATGTGCGGCGGTGGGGTATCCCCGCGACGCTGATCGCCGATGGCGCGGCGGCCTCGCTGATGCGGCGCGGGCTCATCCAGGCGGTGATCGTCGGGGCGGACCGCATCGCCGCGAACGGCGACACCGCCAACAAGATCGGTACCTACAGTGCCGCCCTCGCCGCCCGCGCGCACGCTATCCCCTTCTACGTCGCCGCGCCTCGCTCCACCCTCGATACCACCATCCCGGACGGGGACGCGATCCCGATCGAGGAGCGCGCCGCGGAGGAATTGACCGAGATCGGGGGCGTGCGCATCGCGCCTGAAGGAGTTGCGGTCGCCAATCCCGCCTTCGATGTGACGCCCGCCGCATACATCACCGCGATTATCACCGACGCGGGCATTCTGCGGCCTCCCTATACAGGGGATATTCGCACGGCGGCAGATCGCGAGCCTACACTGATGCATCTCTCCGCCGGCTACTGACTACCGGCTACTGGCTACTGGCTACTTGATGTTCGAAGGAAGAAGGTCGCATGACGGATGGCGGTATGACAGGGGGCGGCACGGTGCGACGGCCGCGCGAGGTGGTCGTCACCGGGTCGCTCGCGTACGACTTCATCATGGACTTCCCCGGCGATTTCCGGGACCACATCATGCCGGATAAGGTCCATGTCCTGAGCATCTCCTTCCTCGTGGAGAAGATGAAGAAGCAGCGCGGCGGCGTGGCGGGGAACATCGCCTACTCGCTCGCCCTGCTCCAGCAGCCGTGCTCGATCCTCGCCACCGCCGGAGCGGACGACTTCGATGCCTACCGCGCTTACCTCGAGCAGATCGGCGTCGATACCGGCCCGATCATCGGTGTGCCGGACGAGATGACCGCCTCCTGCTTCATCACGGCGGACACGAAGAATAACACGGTGATGGGCTTCTACGCGGGCGCGATGGCGCGCAGCGATTTGACTTCCTTCCACCACCTCGACGCCCCCGCGATCAAGGTCGCGCTGATCGGGCCGACCGTGCCCGAGGCGATCGAGCGCTTCCCGAAGGAGTGCCGCGCCCTGGGCATCCCATTCATCTACATGCCATGCTGGCAGACGACTGTCATGGATGGGCCCGCGCTCGCGGATGGCTTGAAGGGAGCGACGGCCTTCCTCGGCAGCGACTACGAGTTCGCGGCGATGAGCGAGAAGACGGGTCTCTCCGAGGAGGCGATGCTCGCCGAACTCGCCCCGAATGGCGCGCTCGTCAAGACGCTCGGCGGCGAGGGAAGCCAAATTCGCACGCGCGAGGCGACCTTTGAGATTCCCATCGCCCCGGCGCGCGAAGTCGTGGACCCGACGGGCGGCGGCGATGCCTACTGCGCGGGCCTGCTCACCGGCATGGTGCGCGGTTGGGGGTGGGACGTCACCGGCCGCGTCGCGGCGCAGGCGGCGACCTATGCTATCGAACTCTACGGCCCACAAGCGCATACCTATACCTGGGACGAGTTCGCGGCGAGATACAAAGAAAGCTTCGGCGATGACCTGAGCACTGAGGGCTCGGCGCAGCGGAATACGATATCGGCAGCGGCGCGGTAATTGGGGAAGGCGGAGGGGGCAACAGACTCAGTCCTCAGTCCTGAGTCCTCTGTCCTGAAGCGACCGAAGGGAGTGGTTGGTGAGTAACACGTTCATGCAATCGGAGAAGCTCTTTTTCACCTCGGAATCGGTGACGGAGGGCCACCCGGACAAGATGTGCGACCAGATTTCGGACGCCATCCTCGATGCGATCCTCGCGCAGGACCCGCAGGCCCGCGTCGCCTGCGAGTCCGCGACGACGACCGGACTCGTCGCGGTGATCGGCGAAATCACGACCTCCGCGTACGTGGACATGCCGGCGATCATCCGCGAGACGATCCAGCAGATCGGCTACACGCGCGAGGCCGATTGCCATTTCGATGGCGGCTCGGTGGGCGTGACGGTCGCCATCGGTCATCAGTCGCCCGACATCTCGCGCGGCGTCAGCCTCGACGGCGATGAAGTGGGCGCCGGCGACCAGGGCATGATGATCGGTTTCGCCTGCAATGAGACGCCGGAACTGATGCCGTTGCCGATCGCGCTGGCGCACAAGCTCGCCCGTCGCCTGACCGAGGTGCGCAAGGACGGCACGCTGACGTACCTGCGGCCGGACGGCAAGAGCCAGGTGACCATCGAGTATCGCTTCGGCCAGCCCGTGCGCGTCGATGCGGTCGTCATCTCCACACAGCACGACGCGATCGTCGAGCAGTCCCAAATCCACAAGGATGTCGAGGCGCTCGTCATCCGCGAGGTCATCCCCGCCAACATGATGGACGCGAACACGAAGATCTACATCAACCCGACCGGGCGCTTCGTCGTCGGCGGGCCGGTGGGCGACGCGGGCCTGACCGGCCGCAAGATCATCGTCGATACCTACGGCGGCATGGCGCGGCATGGCGGCGGCGCGTTCTCCGGCAAAGATCCGACCAAGGTGGACCGCTCGGCGGCCTACGCGGCGCGCTATGTGGCGAAGAATATCGTCGCGGCGGGTCTCGCGGACCGTTTCGAGGTACAGCTCTCCTACGCGATCGGCGTGCCGAAGCCGCTCTCGATCATGGTCGAGACGTTCGGCACGGGCAAGGTCTCCGATGAGAAGTTGCAGGAACTGATCGCCCAGCACTTCAACCTGACGCCGCGCGGCATCATCCGCGAGCTCAACCTGCGCCGCCCGATCTACAAGCAGACGGCGGCATACGGCCACTTCGGCCGCGACGACCTCGATCTCCCCTGGGAGAAGACGGACAAGGCGGACGCCTTGCGCGCCGCCGCCAAGGTCGCGGACCGCGAGCTGGCGCTGGCGGACGATTAGGGAACCTCACCCCGGGCCCCCTCTCCGTCGCGATGGAGAGGGGGAGAATGCGGGATTTGCCTTGGGGCGGCGCTCGAACCGCCTTCCCAAGTCTTGGCAATCACGGATGATACGTAGACAAAGTGCCGATGATAGTGTAGTATCTTCTGTAGCAACGCGACTGTGCGTGAGATTCATCGGCTCTCGGAGGTGTGAATGACGGCAACGACGGTTGATTACGACATCGTAGATATCGGTTTGGCGGAGCAGGGGCGCATGCGGTCGGACTGGGCGGAGCGGCAGATGCCGGTCTTGCAGACGATTCGCGAGCGATTCGCGCGGGAGAAGCCGCTGAAGGGCTTGCGCATCGCCGTGAGCCTGCACATCACGACGGAGACGGCCGTCCTGCTGCGGACGCTCAAGGCGGGTGGCGCCGAAATCGCTCTCTGCGCCTCGAACCCGCTCTCGACGCGCGACGATGTGTGCGCCACCCTCGTCGCGCATGAGGAAATCCCGGTCTATGCCTACTACGGCGAGGACGTCCAGACCTACTACCGGCACGTCGATCAGGTGCTCGCGCACAAGCCGCAACTGACGATGGACGATGGCGCGGACCTGATCGTCAAACTGCACGAGATGGGCGGCGAGACGCTCAGCCGGGTGATCGGCGGCATGGAGGAGACGACGACGGGTGTCATCCGCGTCCGCTCGATGGAACGGAACGGTATCCTCAAGTTCCCGGTCGTTGCGGTCAACGATACGCCGACCAAGCGTTTCTTCGATAACCGCTACGGCACCGGCCAGAACACCGTGGACGGCATCCTCCGCGCGACGAACATCCTCATCGCCGGCAAGGTTGCGGTCGTCGCCGGCTTCGGCTGGGTCGGTCGCGGCATCGCGCTGCGGCTGAAGGGCATGGGCGCGAACGTCATCGTCACCGAGGTCTCGCCGATCGCCGCCCTCGAAGCGGTGATGGAAGGCTACCGCGTCATGCCGATGGCGGAGGCGGCCAAGGAGGCGGACATCATCGTCTCAGCGACGGGCGGCACCGAGATCGTCACCCGCTCGCACTTCGCGAACCTGAAGGAAGGCGTCCTGCTCTGCAACAGCGGCCACTTCGATGTCGAGATCGACGTCAAGGGCCTGCGGGAGACGGCCGTCTCGCACAAGATGGTCCGCAACAACACCGAGGAGTATCTGCTCCCCACCGGCCAGCGCGTCTACCTCCTCGCGGAAGGGCGCCTCGTGGGCCAGGCGGCGGCGGAGGCGAGCCCGGCGAGCGTGATGGACATGTCCTTCGCGGATCAGGCGCTCGCGACGGAATGGCTCATCCAGAACCAGTCATCGCTCGAACCGAAGGTCTACGACATCCCGTCGGAGCTGGACCTCGGCGTCGCGACGCTCAAGCTCTCGACGCTCGGAATCAAGATCGACGAACTCTCGGCGCGTCAGGACGAGTACAACAACGCCTGGCAGGAAGGGACCTAAACCGTCTGTCTGCCGGCATCCGATTCATTGGGAGGGGCCCGACGCCTCTCCCATCTTCGTTGGCGGACAAAGAAAGAGGGGAGTCGCACGCCTGCGGCTCCCCTTTCATGCGCCTGTGCGACGCGCTGGTTGTCCGTCCATGAATGACGTTCGTTACCTCATGCCCGTCTCTACGTCTCGGTGAACGATTATACTGCCCCGGCCATCTCCAGCCGCTGACCGACGCTGACAAGCGTCCGGCCCAGCCGTACCGTCAACGCGACCTTGCCGCGCCGTGCCCGCGCGGCCTGCTCGGCCTGTCGCACCAAATCCCTGTGGGCCGCCATCCGCACCCGTTCCTCAACGTACATCTGGGCCAACATCATCTGCTGCATCTCGAACATTGGATTCACCGCTTTCTTCGCTGGGCGCAGTGGGGAGCCCACCGCACCGCTTATCTTCGCTGTTTCTCCCGTTGCTTCTTTCGGCGGAAGAGGAAGGCCCGGAGTTCGTGCATCCCCGCCTCGACGAGGGTGACGGCCTCCCCAATACTCAACATCGTCCCGGCGTCATCGCCGTACTTCGTCATCGTGTCGCTCCTTTCCGCGTCGTCATGCGCGTCGTTCGCGTCTTCCGTGGCTTCATCCTGCCACTCCTTTCTTCTTCGCCCGGCATACATGCACCGTCCGGGCACAAAACAAAACCGGCGGTCCCCATCACGAGGGACCGCCGGCGTGGTGCCGACTCTGGCGGCGGGCTGCGTCAGCTAATGACGCTCCGCGCGCGGGGATCCCCCGGTGAAACGATGGCAAGCGGGTACGCATTGCCGGTGCCGTAGCGGAAATACTTCACCATCGGGGACCTCCTTTCCGTCGTGTTCGTGCGTATCACTCTATGACTGTATATGCAACTGGGCATACTCTGTCGCACGGCTAGCATAGCATCTATCGCCGGGAAGTCAACCTGTTCGTTGGGACAGGTTTCCCGTAACGGTCGCGGGGCGGTCCGGCGCTCTATCGGAGGGGCAGCGACATCGTACGATTGAGCGCCGTCATGCCGCGTCGCTCGTAGAAAGCGCGGGCGTATTCGTTAAATTCCCATACAAGCAGATCGAGGCTGTCCGCGCCCTGCCGCTCCGCCCATGCGACACAAGCCTCGAAGAGCGCATGGCCGACGCCCGCCCGGCGATGCGCCTGGGTAACGACGAGGTTTTCGAGCGTCGCCGTCGTCCGCCCCACGAGCATACCGTATGCCGGCGTATGTCGGGCTGCCAGTGTCGCAAAGCCGACAATGGCCCCCGAGACCTCCGCGACGTAGACGGCCCGCGAGCCACTGGCAAGGAGGTCGAGGAAATATTCTTCATCGAGCGGGTCGCCATCGGCGCGGAAGACCGACGGCAGGGCGTCTGCGTGCATACCAAGGATTTCCCGCGCGATCGGCACGAGTGCCGGATAGTCGGCACGAACTGCCGGTCGAATGATCGTCTCCTCATTCGTTTGCACAGAGCGCTCCAATCAGACCGACGATGAATCGTGCTGCATCTCGATATGTGGGAAGATCGCCCGGTCGAATTGCGCCGCGCCGCCGTCGCCGAGGGCGAGGATCGCCGCGAGGCAGGCCTCGGTCTGTGCCCGCAGAGCCGCGACATCGACGCCGTGGCAGCGGGCGGGGAAGGGGGCGAGATTGAGCAGGGCAGCGGTCCAAATCTTCCGCGCGCCCTCGCCATTGCCGCGCGTGATGTGGAAGCAGGCGACGCTCACCTGGATGATGCCCTGCCAGAGGACGCGGATATAGCCGGGCTCGTGCAGCCAGGCGTGTTCCAGGGTCTCGTGGCACTGGAAGTAGTCGCCCGCGTTGAATTCCTCCACCGCCTGAAGCAGCGCGGGCGGCGGCGGATCGGTGCAACGATCGGTCTCGATCAGCCGGTATTTGTGGTCGCGCGGTTCGCCCGGCTTCGCTTCCGGCGGTTGGGGGCGTGGCATCAGCTCGCCATCTCGTCCGCGAGCGGCAGGGCGATGAAGAAGGTCGTGCCCGTACCGTGGGCGCTTTCCAGCCAGATCCTGCCATGCATCAGGGTGAGCAGCCGCCGCGTCAGCGTCAGGCCGAGGCCCGTCCCTTCGTACTTGCGGTTGATCGACGTGTCGATCTGCCGGAACTCCTGCCAGACGAGCGGCACATCCTCGGGCTTGATGCCGATGCCCGTATCCGCGACCGCGATCCGCGCCTCATGCGCGCCGTTGACGCCGACCGTCAGCGTGATCGTGCCGCCATCGGCGGTGAATTTATTGGCGTTGGAGAGGACGTTGAGGATCACCTGCCGCATCCGGCTCGCGTCCGCGTAGACGAGCGGGAAGTCCGGCGGCACGCTGTAGGTGTACCGCTGGCGGCGCTGCGCGAACAAGGGCGACATGATCCGGTCGATGCTCGCCAACTCGTGCTGGAGATCGAGCGGCCGCGGCGCGAGCGTCATCTGCCCCGCCTCAACCTTCGTCAAGTCCAGCACATCGTTGATGAGCGTCAGAAGATGCTGCCCGCTGCGCAGGATGTCCATCAGACTTTGGCTCCGCTCCTCCGGCTCGGTGATGATGTCATCGAGCAGCAGTTCGGCGAAACCGATGATCGCGTTGAGCGGCGTGCGCAGTTCGTGGCTCATCGTCGCGAGGAAGACGCTCTTGTGCTTGTTCGCCTCGGCGAGGTCCGCGTTGAGGAGATGCAGCTCCTCGACCTGACCCTCGACGCGCTCGTACAGCCGCGCATTGGCGACAGCGACCGCCACCTGCGCCGCCACGCGATCGATCCGCTCGGCGTCCTCGGGCGTCAAGCGCCCCGGCCGGTCGCCGAGGACGGAGAGCACGCCGATTGGCTGGCCGGTGACGACGAGCGGCGCGATGACCATGTTCGGCGGATACGCCGTGAGCGGGAAACGGGGCTGCACCGGCAAGCCCTCCTGCGCGAGATCGCCGATGTAAAGGGCTGTGCCGGACGTGAAGACATGGCCGCGCAGCGAACCCTCGATGGGGATGCGTTCCCCGCGCTGACCGCTTTGATCGTCGGTATCGCGAACGCTCAGCAGGTGTTCCATATCCGGCTCGACAACGACAATGGAGGCGCGGTCGTAGGCCACCATATCGCGCAGCGAGGAGAGGACGCGGTCGAGCACGGTGGTCAGATTAAGCGACGAGCTGACCGCGCGACCGATGGCGTTGAGCGATTCCAGGTCCTCCGCGCGCCGTTGCAATTCCTCGGCGAGGCGGGCATTCTGCATCGCCACCGAGAGTTGCTCGGCGACGCGGACGGCGAGTTCGATCTCCGCGTCGGTGAAGCGATGCGGCGCATCGGTCGCATCGACAGCGATCGAGCCGATCATGTCGCCGCGCACGACGATCGGCACGATGAGGATCGATTTCGTGCCGCGCGCCGCAAATATCTCCCGCTCGACAACAGCGATCGGATCCGTTGCGACGTCCATGATGGCAAGCGGCGTGTGCGCGGTCATGAGATGCGCGAAGATCGGGTTACCCACCACCGGGAGGCGGATGTCTGCCCAGGCGCCATGCGTGTGCGTGGACGAATCGGCGACGAGCGTCGCGGAGGTACGATCCGCGCTGAGGAGGGCGACCGCACCCTGGGAGAATCCGAAAAGGCCGAGGAGCGCCTCGATCGCCGTCTGGCAGAGGGTGAGGAAATCTCGCGCGGAATTGACACCGATCGCGAGGCGGTTAAGAGTCGCCAGTTCGGCATTCTGGCGGCGCAACTCCTGGTTACTCTCCTCCATCACTCTTTGCAGCGTCACCTCCGGAGTGACGTCCGTGATGGTCGCCAGGAGGCGCACAATCGAGCCGTCCGCGTCGCGCACCGGCGCGAAGGAGAAGTCCCAATACGCGGGCCGTGCGCCGCCGAGGGGGAAGGCTTTGATCTGCAGCGGCTCGCCCGTGCGCAGGACGTACCGGCAGGCGGCGGCGAAGCGGCGGATGTTCGGATCGTCCGGCAACTCGCGCAAGCGGCGGCCCGTCACCGCCACCTCGCGCCACGGCGCGCCGGGCAGCGTGCGCACCGTCTGGTTCGCGGCGAGGATGCGCAGGTCGCGTGCGTCCATGACGACCACCCCGATCGGCAGGAGATCGAGGATCGTATCGGAGACGGCGCCCGCGCCCGCGAGTTCGGCGGCGTGGATACTCACTCGCTCCCTCTCCGTCGCTCTGCTCGCCACACGCCACCGCTCGTCGTTTGAACGTACAATGATTGTCGCACACTCGCGGATGAGCGTAAACGTTCGTTCATTCTTCGCATTTGGGAAGCAACAATGCCTCTCCTCGCCGCCCTCACCCTCCTCACGCTCGTGCCCGTGCCCCTCCCGCGCGCGACGACAGCGCGGGATCACGGCGCGGCGGTCGCGTGGTATCCGGCGGTCGGCTATCTGCTCGGTGGGGCGCTTGCACTGCTCGATCTCGGCCTGCGGCACACCGCGATTGTCCGCGCTCGTCATTGCCGTGCTGCTCGTCGCGGCGCTCGCGCTCCTGACCGGATTTCTGCATCTGGACGGGCTGATCGACACCTGCGACGCCGTTTTCGTGCAGCGCACGCGCGCGGAACGTCTGCGTATCGCGCGCGACCCACGAGCCGGGGCATTCGGGACGATCGGTGTCGTGCTGCTGCTCACTCTCAAGGTGGCATTGCTCGCCGGTCCGTTGGCCGCGTCGCGCGCGTCGATCATCCTCTGCTTCCCCGCGCTCGCCCGACTGATCATGGCCGCCGCAGTCGTGCTGCTCCCCGCCGCGAACGATCCAAGCGGACTCGGCGGTGCGGTGAAGGAGCATACGCGCCCGTGGACATTGCCCGTCGCCGCTCTCATCGCCCTCGTTCCCGCGTGCATAGTGCTCCGCTGGGATGCGCTCTCACTCCTCATTGGCGCCATAATCGGCGGCATACCCGTCGCCATTCTCGCGCTGCGCCGCCTCGGCGGCACGACGGGCGATAGCTACGGCGCGATCTGCGAGTGTGCGGAAGTTGGCGTGCTTTTGGCTGCGGCGCTGCTCGCATCGTGAAACCACATGAACCGCGAAGGCGCGAAGGAGACAACGATCGCAAAGAGAACGAATCACCTCCTGATTCTCCTTTGTGTCCTCCGCGCTCGTTGCGCCGTCGGGGATCAATCGTTTTCGACCGGGAGGTTATGACGCGATGGGACGATTGATGTGGTGCTGGGTGGGGCGCGGAGTGGCAAAAGCGCGTTCGCGGAGCGGTTGGCGCGCGCGAGCGGGGGCGATGATGTGCTCTATGTCGCGACTGCCACGATCACGGATGACGAGATGGCCGCGCGGGTGGCGCGCCACCGGGCCGACCGTTCCGCCGCATGGGAAACCGTCGAACTGCCGCTGCGTGTCGGGGATACATTGCGAGGACGGATCGCGCTTCCGCCGGTCATCCTGCTGGATTGCCTGACCCTGCTGCTCTCTACCCCCGCCCTGACGAGCCCGGATGTGTCCGAATCTGCCATCGAAGAGCACGCGACGGCGGAGGTGGATGGCCTGCTGCGGCTGCGCGACGGGTATCCGGGCACGTTGATTGTCGTCTCGAATGAGGTCGGCATGGGCCTCCACCCGAACTCTGCACTCGGACGCATCTACCGCGATGCCCTCGGTCGTGCCAACCAACGCCTCGCCGCCCGCGCCGATGCCGCCTATCTGCTCGTCGCCGGTATCCCGATCGACCTCATGCGGTTGAGATCGCATATCGCTGACGCTGTATGATGGTTTGAACAGGCGACTGACCGGAAGCCCGCGAATGCGGCACGAGCCCGTTGGGAGTGTTGAAAGCCGCACTCGGTCTATCCTGAAGCGAGAGTATCGAGGAAAGCGGGAGAAGTCGTTCTCCCGCTTTCCTTCGTGTCTTCGTGGTTCGATCCCGCTCCTGCTATCCCTTGACGGCGCCCGCCGTGAGGCCGGAGATGATGCGGCGCTGGAAGAGCAGGACGAGGATGACGAGCGGCAGCGTGACGACGATGGATGCCGCCGTGATCTGCCCCCACGGGAACTGCGAGGAGGCATCCGCGCCCGTGAACTGCGCGATGGCCACCGTCGCGGTCAGTTTGTTCTCCTGCGTCATGAAGGTGCGAGCGAAGAGGAACTCGTTCCATGCCTGGATGAAGAGCAGGATGGCGGCGGTAAAGACGCCCGGCGCGGCCAGCGGCGCGACGATGCGCACGAAGGTCTGCATCCGTGTGCAGCCATCCACCCGCGCGGACTCCTCCAACTCCAGCGGAAGTTCGCGGAAGAAGGCGTTGAGCGTCCAGATGCACAGGGGTAGCGTGAAGGTGACGTTCGGAAGGATGAGCGCCCAGTAGTTGTTCGTCAGATGCCAGGCGTTGAACTGGCGGAAGAGCGGGCCAATGATGGCGATGCCGGGGAACATCGCGATGCCGAGAACCAGCGCCAGGATGAAATTCTTGCCGGGGAACTGCAACCGGGCGAGCGCGTACGCGCAGATCGAGCCGATCAAGAGCGAGATCGCCGTGGCGGCGGAGGCGACGATCAGGCTGTTGATGAGCGAATGCGTGAAGCGGCTGAGGTGAAAGATCTTGTTGTAGTTGGCGAAGTCAATCGGGTTCGGAATGTAGTGCACGGGGACGGTGAAGATCGTGTCGTCGCCCTTGAGGGAGGTATCGAGCGTCCAGAGAAATGGGGCAAGGCAAAAGATGATAAACAGGGCAACGAGCACGTAGAAAACGGCCTGTTGCAGGCCATTCGACCGACCGCGCTTTTTCCGCACGACACTCTTCAGCGACGGAGGTGTCCCGCCGCCGCTCCCGAGTGGCTGGCTCAACTGCGGAGCCGTCATGACCGGCCTCCTTGCGCGGGTGCACCGAGTATCTTGATGAAGAGAAAGCTGACGAGCACGACGATCAGGAAGGTCGAGACTGCCAGCGCGGAGCCGTAGCCGAAGTTCAGGTTCGTGAAGAGGGTGTTGTACGCATAGAGCACCAACGTCTCCGTGGACTGGCCCGGCCCGCCGTTCGTCAGCACGCGGGGCAGATCGAAGATGCGCACCGCGTCGATCGTGCGGAAGAGCAGCGCGACGAGGATGGTCGGTTTCATCAGCGGCAGCGTGATCTTCCAGAAGTTCTGCCAGCCGTTCGTGCCGTCAATCGCCGCCGCTTCGTAGAGATCGGCAGGGATCAACTGCATCCCGGCCATCAGGAGGAGCGCCATGAAGGGCGTCGTCTTCCAGATTTCCGCGCCGATCATCGCCCAGATCGTGATATTCGGTTGGGCGAGGAAGATGATCGGCTTGTTGATGATGTGGAGCCGCATCAGGATGTCGTTGAAGACGCCGTAGCGCGCGTCGTAAATCCACGCCCAGATCTGCGCCGAGACGACGGTCGTGATCGCCCACGGCACCAAAATGGAGGCACGCACGATGCCTCTGCCGTGGAACGCCCGGTTGAGGAGGAGGGCGATGATCATGCCGAGAACCAACTCGACGCCGACGGAGAAGATGACGACGCGCCCTGTCACCCAGAGCGCGTTATGCCAGCGCGGGTCCTGAAGGATGTCTTTGTAATTCTGCAGCCAGATCAGCGGTCGCGGCTGGTTCGCGAAGCGCAGACTGAGCTTGTGCATGCTGTCCCAGATCGAGCGGAGCAGCGGGTAGAGGGCGATCACGATGATTGTAACGACCGCCGGGGCGGCAAGCATGATGCCTAGACGGGCGTCGGCCCGTGCCTGGCTCGATCCCCATCGTCGTGTACGGGCGACGTTGGCCGCGAGTGGTGTCGCGGTCTGCTCGGTGCTCGCCATACGCTCCCTCCACGAGTAGCCGGTAGTCAGTCGTCAGTAGCCGGAAGAATGCGCTCAACGCCCCTCCCGACGACCGACAACTGGCTACTGGCATCTGGCTACTGACGACCGGCTACTGCTTGATGATCTTCCGCATCGCGTCGGCCATGTCCTTGATCGCAGCGGCGGATTCCTTCTTGTTCGAGAACGCGAGGCCGAACTGTGGCTGCACCGCGTCGGAGGACATCTGACCCCAGAACGGCGTGACCGGGCGTGGCTTCAGGTTGTCGAGGGATGCCTGCGCGGATTTTGCGTAGGGATACTTCGCCTGAATCTGTGCATTATCGAAGACCGCAGGGCGGGACGGCAGGTTGACATTGTCTAACATGCGCGTCGTCTGCTGTTCCAGCGAGGTGAGCCACTGCAACGCCGTGATCGACTCCTTTTGATGTTTGGAGTAGGAGGAGACACCGAGATTCCAGGTGCCGAGGCAACCGGGGCCGGGCTTAACGCCATCTTTGGACGGTAGACTCGTTACGTCCCATTGGTCGGTCGTCAGTTTCGTCTGCTTGGGGTCGTACATGGTGCTGATGTTGCCGTACCAGATGCGCAGGAAGAGCGCGCCGCCGGTGGCGAAGATATTGACCGCATCCTGGCCGAGTTTGAGCGCCAGCGTGGACTCCGGCATGATCTTGTCTTTGTAGATGAAGTCCTTCAACTTCTGCATCGAGTCCACGCCCGCCGTACCCTGATCCACAACGACGTTCAGTTTGCTATCGACAAGATCGCCGCCGTAGCCCCAGAGGTATTCCATCCAGTTGATGATGCCGCCCTCATTCTGGGGCATCTGCTGAATGAACCCGGCGAGCTGCGGGGTCTGCAATTTCTGGCATGCCGCGAGGAGTTCATCATACGTCTTCGGCGGTTTCAGCCCTGCCTTGTCGAGCAGGTCTTTGCGGTAGAAGAGGCCGGGGCCGTTGTTGTACCACGGAATCGCGTACAACTTGCCGTTGTACGTCGCGCCATCGAGTGTCCCCTTGTAGAACTTGTCCCGCTCGCCGCCTGCGAGGGCATCATCCATGGCAATTGTCCATCCGGCGGCGGCGAACTCCGGCACATACGGCACGTCCATCGAGACGATGTCCGCGCTCGGGTCCTTCGCAGTCGCGACCGTGACGAATTTATCGTGCAGGTCCTGCGTCGTCGCGCCCTGCTCCTGGTAACTGATCTGGATCGTCTTATTCGCGGCGTTGAATGCGGCTACCTGCTTCGGACCATAGCCGGTGGTATCGCGCGAGGCGAACCAGTTGATCGTCACCGCGCCTGCGGGCGGCACGTTCGGAGTCGTCTGCGCCGCACCCGATGTGCCGGTCGTCGCCGCAGGCGCGGCAGCGGATCCGCTCGCCGCAGTCGTTGCTGCCGGGGCGGTTGTTGCGGCCGGGGCGGTGGTCGCTGCGCCGGCGGCTGCCGATGCTGCGGGCGCCTTCGTTGCCGCCGTAGTCGCCGCGCCGGCGGCGGTCGTCGCGGCGGTCGTTGCCGCAGGCGCCGGCGTGTTCGTCGCGCTGCCGCCGCAGGCCGCGAGGATGGCCGTCCCCGCCGCGCCCGCCGCGCCGAGCAGGAAATTGCGGCGACTCAACGATTTCTTGCCAAGTTCGATCTTGCTCACGTCCGCTGCTCCTTCGGTTCTCTCAACACTCCACACGGAACCCACAGGGATGCACTGACAGAATCCGGGCCGTATGCTCTCGTCTAACCTCCTTGTCATGCACGGGGAAACGGCACTGGCACGTCTTGGATCGGTGCGGCATGTGCCGGGTATAACGCCGAGTAGAAAAGTCGAAAACCCGCTCGTGCAGAAAGGTCATGTGTTTTCGCATTGCCGAGGAGCATACGCCCGCACGTACGTTACTGTCAATACCGCCAAGAACGGTCATGGCGGATCGGGCAACCTATCCAGAGCGCACGACAGCGCCCGGATAGCCAGCATCGACCGTGGCGCTACGATGTCGGGAAGAGCGAGAAATGGGTGTGCGTCGCGAGCCATCGGCCGTCGCGGCGAATGAAGGTGAAGGTGGCGCGACCGGGGCGGGGGAAGGGTGCGCCGTCTGGCCGGAAGCCACGCGAGGTCCAGGTGAGGACGGCCCACGCGACATCGTCGGCCCGCTGCCAGTGGAGCGTGTCGAGGTCGAAGGTGAAGCCTTGGATAGTCGGCCAGATGTGCCGCCATTGCCGGGCGATCAGGTTCTCCCGCCCCTCGACCATCGCCGCCTTCGTGCCGAACGAGACGACCTCCTCGGCAATCATTGGGCGGGCCCCATCGAAGTCCTGGGCGCGCACGCAGGCGGCGAACGATTCCAGCCATGTGCGCAGCTCGGCTGCGGTCGTGTCGCTCATCGTGTTGCCTCCCGTTGCATTGCGATCACTGGTTGTTGCGGGCCGTGCGCGCCATTGGGCGTGAGGGCGGCGAGCAACTGGAGCATACCGTCCGCCGTTCGCGCGTCCGTCCCCCGCACGGCGTCCGGCAGCGCGAAATGCAGCTCGTGCGGCGGCAGCGGCGCGTCGCCGTATCGCTCGGCGACGCGCAGCCACCCCACGCCTTCGGCCAGTGTGCAGGCGGCGAAGGTCTCCGCCGTGCCCGTCACGCGGAAGAGGCCGAGGGCGTGCCCTTCCTGCGTGTCCATGACCGTGAACTGCACGCCCTCGGCGATCCCGTGGCGGCGACCGAGCGGCAGCGTGCAGACGAGTTCGCCACGGGCGTTCCGGTGGCAGCGCCAGAGGTGGGCGGATTGCCGCGCGACCTCATCGGCGGCGATCACGGTCTGCAAGGCATTCGCGAGTTCCGCGACGGGATTGGGCGCATTCGCGATCGCCGCGAGCGCCTGCTCCGCTTCCCACTGCGATCGCTCGGCGCGGACGGTCGCGGCCTGCGCATCGGCGACGCGGCGTTCGAATAGTTCGATCTGCGCGGTCAGGTGTTCGTTTCGCTCCGTCAATGCCGCGATCGCCGCGCCGCGCCTGGTCAGCAGCCGCTCGGCGACGCCCGTCAGGGTCAGGGCGGTCGCCGCAATCAGGGCGACCGCGACAACGATGATCTGGATTAGCACGCGATTCGCGCGGACGAAGGCATCCCATCCGACGACGCTCACCGTGGCGACGAAGACGCCGTTGCAGATCAGTTCCGCGAGCAGGAACCAGCCGAGCAACTGCAGCGCGCGGGATGGGGTCGAGGGCCGCGTGGCGACTGCGTCATGCATCCGGGAATCTCCTCGTCGCCTAAAAATCCTCGATGAAGCCAGTCTCCGGGCGCGCATCTTCCCCCGCCGCCGCGTGCCATTGCTCGATCAACGCGGGCGCCTCGCCGATGCCATCGAGGCGTGCATCGGGTGTTGCATCGCCCGTATATGCGGCGTTGTCCGCGTTCGCGTCGCCGTGGACGAGGACGCTACGCATCCCCGCCGCCCGCGCGCCTTCGATGTCCGCCAGCAGTCCGTCACCGACGACGACAATCGTCGCGGGGGCGAGCTCCCACGCGGTGGCGATAGAGAGGAAGAGGCGTGGGTCTGGCTTGCGCGCGCCCGCGAGCGCCGAGCTCATCACCGGGCTGAAGAAGGGGCGCAAGCCGATCCGCGCGACGGCCTCCTCGACGAAGAGGTGCGATGGGGCGTTCGAGACGACGGCGAGACGAAACCCCTCGGCGTTCAGCGCCTCCACCGCGTCCAATGCGCCGGGAAGGATCGCCCACCGCTCCAGTTCGGGTGTGAAGTAGGCGCGTTGCGCGGCGTCGATCGCGGCGGGCGGCAGGTGATGATCGAAACGATCGAGTACCGTCGCGATCACCGCTTCCACGGAGATTTCGCGCGGGTTGCCGCCGTTGCGCGCCATCTCCGCCTCGAAGGCGGTCTGCAATGCAGCGGCGAACGCATCCGGTGCGATCCGCACCCCTGTGGCGCGCAAATGGCGATAGAGCGACCGCGCGCCTTGCTCCCATGCGGCGTGCAAATCCTGCCGCGTGCCCGTAAAGGTGGCGAGCGTCCCCATCAGATCGAAGATAATGCCGTACACAGGGCCCATAGCCGCCACGCCCCCCGCCTCCCGCGTCGTTGCCGCCAGTGTACACGAAGAAGCAGGCAGCGGGCAGCATCCCACCCAGCCTGCGGCCCTTCTCAGATCGGCAATTTTCGCAACACCGGCTCAGGGATCAAGCGGATGACGAGCATGATGTACCGCCAGAACCACGGCGTGTAGACGACCGCCGTGCCGCGCGCCATCGCCCGGTGAATATCCTGCCCGACGCGCTCGGGCGAGGCGAAGAGGAAGTTCTTGGCGAATGCCGCCGTCATCGGGGTATCGACGAAACCGGGCTTGATCGTGACGACCGCGACGCCCGCCGCGTGCAGCCGACCGCGCAATCCTTCGAGGAAGATGGTGAGCGCGGCCTTCGACGCGCCGTAGATGTAGTTGGAGCGCCGCCCGCGCTCCCCGGCCACGGAGGAGATCACCGCGATCGTGCCGTGCCGCTGCCGCTCGAACGTATTCGCCAGCAGGGTCAGGAGAGCGACGACGCTCGTTGCGTTCGTCGACCATTCCCGCAGCGTCTCGACGACGAGCTTCTCGTTGGCTTTCTGGTCACCGAGCGTCCCATGCGCGATCAGCGCGGCGTCGAGCGTGCCGAGCGCCGCCGTTGCCGCTTCGATCATCGCGGCGTGCTTCTCGAAATCATTGACATCGAGCACATAGGTCTCGGCGTCCGCCGCGCCGCGCACGCGCAGATCGTCGGCGACCGCCGCCAGTTTGCCCGCGTCACGCCCGACGAGGAAGAAGCGCCCGCCCTCGGCGGCGAAGCGGCGCGCCGTCGCCTGGGCAATCGCGGAGGTCGCGCCAATGATGAGGAGCTTCGTCATACACTCCTGCCTTGTTGTGCCGGTCACGCGCCGCCAGAAACTGGACGAGAACTGCGGGTCGATGAAGCGGGTGAAATCCCGCCATTGGGGGAAAAACGTCTGGAAACTCTCCGACGCTCATCCGCGCGTCCTTCGCGGGGTAGACTGCGCCACCAGCTCGCCCGCACGACGCTATCGAGGTCTTCCAGCAGGTGCAGCGTGCGCGCGCCGTGGAAGGGGAAATCGAGCGCGAGCGTCACGCCCGGCCTCGGGAAGGAGAGCATACCGGGCGAAGGCGAGAGCGCCGAATGTCTTCAGGACGACGAGGAACGAGCCCTCACCGGAGCGCGTGATGCGCGTGAAAATCTCTTTGATCGCGGCGTTATCGTTGTCGAACGGGACGACGCATTGATACTGGAGGAAGCCGCGCGGCGCCGTACATGCGGTTCCAGTCCTTGATCGCGTCGAGCGGATAGAAAAACGGGTCGTAGGGGATCGACTTTCCGCACCGATTTGCGCCGCTGCCGGTGGTAGTAGGCGGTGTTGAACGCCTTGACCGTCCAGGTATTCAGGAGCGCGCCGGGCAGGTTCACCGGGACGCCAACTGAGGGCTTCTCCGCCGGCGGCTGATGCGCCAAGTCCGGCGACGGGTTGTGATTGCCGCGAAAGAAGTGGCCGCGAACATATCCCTCGCCGCCGTGGAGGCAATCGGCCCACGACATCGTATATTCGTATGCCGCGTCCGATTCGGCGGTGAGCGCCATGAATTCATCGAGCGAGTCGAAGCGGATCTGCTCCTCGTCGATGTAGGCGTTCGTAATCGGTTTGAGGCGGATCTCCGCCCAGGTCATCAGGCCGGTTAGCCCCAGGCCGCCGATCGTGGCGCGATAGAGGTTCGCATGGTCGTCCGGCGAGCAGACAAAACGTTCGCCGCTGGAGCGGACGAGTTCGAAGCGGGTGACGTACCGCCCGAATGTCCCCGCGCGGTGATGATTCTTGCCGTGGATGTCGTTGGCAATCGCCCCGGCGACGGAGACGAACTTCGTGCCGGGCGAGACGGGCAGGAACCAGCCGCGCGGCACGAACGCCGTCAGGATGTCCGCCAGCAGGACGCCCGCCTCGCACCGCAGCAACCCCGTCTCGGCATCGAAGGCGATGAAGCGATTGAGGCCGGTGGCATCGAGCAATGTCCCGTCCGTCATTGAGGCAACTATCGCCGTAACTGCGGCCACACGCATAGGGCAGCACGCTGCCAACCGTCGCGCCGAGATCGGGGACGGTATCGCGCCACGCCACCGGGACGACCGCGCGCGGCGTCGCCTTCGGATACCGCCCCCAAGAAGCATACGCTGTCGCCAATGACTTACCCACGCCCTCCACCGTTCCGTGCGCACCCTGCCGCCACGCAGCGCCCCACTATAGGTGTCTCCTCACTCAGGCGTCAAACCGGGAAAGGCGCGGAGGACGCGGAGAGCACAGAGGACGCTGAGGGATGCAAAAGAGAAGATGAGGAAGCATTCGCATGCTTTTCCCTCCCCGCTCCGTGTTCTCCGCGTCGTCCGTGCCTCCGCAGGTCAATCGGTTTCGTTCCCCGGTTTCATTCCGCGATGCCGCACCAGCGGAGGAGGGTGAGCGCATCGACCCGCATCGCCTGGCGGATTTCCTCCTCCGGTACGAACTCGTCGGTGTAGTGGGCGAGGGCAACATTGCCGGGGCCGAAGAGGACGGCGGGGACGTGGGCGATGTCCGTGAAAAAGCGCATATCTGAGCCCCACGCCACACCCTCGACGCCCGGCTCGCGCCCCGCCGCGTCCACAAATGCGTCGTGCAGCGTGCGGACGAGCGGGTGGTCGGCGGCGATCTCCGCCGTGCCGAACTGCGCGCCGTACCATTCCAATGCGGGCGGATGCGCGCGCAGCCACGGATCGGCGTTGGAGGCGTCCGTCAACGTCCGCTCGAAACTGGCGCGCACGGCCTCCATATCCTCGCCGGGCATGACGCCGAAACGGCCCTCCGCGACCAGTGTCTCCGGCACCGAGGAGGGCCAGTTGCCCGCTTCCAGTCGCCCGACATTGAAAGGAATCTTGTTCGGCAGGTGCATATAGAGCGGATGGTAAAGCGTGCGGTTCCGCTCCGCTTCCAGCGCGAGGAGTGCGGCATGGAGCGGGTACCAGTGTTCGAGCGCGCTCTCGCCCTCGTACCGCAATGCGGCGTGCGCCGAGCGGCCATGTACCGTGATGCGGAACATCAGACAGCCGCCACCGGCGGGCGAGATGTTCAGTTGCGTCGGCTCCGCGATCAGCACGCCGTCCGCGAAGTGGCCGCGCAGGACGGCGGCGAGCGAGCCGACGCCACCGCTCTCCTCACCGATCACCGATTGCACCATCACGTCGCCCCGGAGGCGCACGCCCGCCGCCTTGATGGCATGGATCGCACCGATCCCCGCGATCAGGCCGCCCTTCATGTCGGTCGAGCCGCGCCCGTAGATGCGACCGTCCGCCCGCGTCGCGCCGAAGGGCGGGTACGTCCAGACGCTCTCGTCGCCGGCGGGCACGACATCGATGTGGCCATTGATCGCGAGGGATTTGCCGCCGCCCGCCCCCTTCAGGATGCCGACGACATTCGGACGGCCCGTGAAGGGCGGCTCCTCCGCGACGTACTCCGGGTAGTCGCCAAGGTCGGCGTGCCGCGGCTCCCAGACATCGACCGTCATGCCGAGCTCCCGCAGCATCTCGGCCATCAGGTCCTGCACCAGCCCTTCCTGGCCGGTGATGCTCGGCCGCCGTACCGCCGCCTGGATGCGGGCAATCGTCGGTTCAATCTCCGCCTCCACGGCATCGAGCACCGATCGTTCGATATCAGTAAACATTCGTCCCCTCCCCCTGTTCACCGAATTAAAGACGGCGGGAGCATAAATGCTCCCGCCGTCCGACCGTCTGAATGGATGTGTTTACGGGTTGCAGGACGTGCCCTTCAGGGCGTGCCCGTTGGCGTCCGCCGCGCAATAGCCGTTCGCGCCGATGACATAGGGATCGATGTCGCCGGTGGTGGGATCATAAACGAGCGTTGCGCCGTTATTCGTCCCGCCGACAATCGGCCCGGCCGCGGTGACGCCGCAACCAACGCCGCAGTAGCCGCCATACTGGCCGTAGGAGGCACCGGGGATCGGGTTGCCGTTCACGTCATAAAACTGGCCGTTGACGAAGTAATACTGTCCGTTGATCAGCGCCGCGCCAGCGGGCACGCCCGGATTCGCATAGTAATACTGCCCATTGTAATAGTAATAGCCTTGCCCATTCAAGGTAGTCGCCGCCCCGGCAGGAATCTGGGCGGTGCCATTCTGGAAGAAACCAGGGCTGGCAACATACTGGATCGGCGCTTGTGGATCCTGCCCAGGGATCGGCGCGACCAGGCCGTCCGCCGCGACGGAACCGGCGCTCGCGGCCAGCATCAATGCGAATAACGCGCCGGTGAGACCGGCCCCAAACCAACGATGTACGCGTCCGCTCTTCATCAACGTCCTCCTACCAGTGTGACCAAGCCCCGCATCATGACACGGTTCCTTTCCAGTATAAACGAACGGCTGCCATTTGTGGTTGCGCAATTGCAAAAAGAGTGTAACAGATCAAGGTTATCCTTCGTTCTCCCACGCGTAGACGGCGCGCTATGACGGTTTGCGCGTCCGCCCGAAGGCGGCGTCGCGGACACGGCCGAGCGGATCGGTGGCCGTGGCGGCGACCTTCCGGGCGGCGAAGGTCGATTCGACGGGGCGATGCGCGGCATCCTCGGCGAAGGGCGAGTCCGGCCCGACAGTCTGGAACAACTCCTCGGCGATCACCGCTTTCTCCGGCTCCGCGATCACATGGCGGATGAATTCCTCGACCGCCGGGTTGTAGCGCGGCAGCGAGTCGTAGTCGTCCAGCAGGGATTCGAAGAGGACATACTTCCGGTCGCCGATCCAGCCGCGCACGATCTGCATGAAGGGCAGCAGCAGGACGAGGCAGCCGAAGCCGAGCGATTGGTAGACGGTCGTCGCGCGGGGCAGCAGGAAGCCGATGAGGACGCTCCCGAGCGCGACCATCCCCACCCAGAGGAAGGCGCGGCGCGGCGCGACCGCCCACGTCCGGCGGCGCATCAGTGGTGCAAGGCGGAGGTCGTACCGGGCGAGGGCGAGCATCCGGTACTCGCCGGGCGCCTCCGGCTCGGGCAGAACGAGGGCGAGGCGCGACCACGGCGGGTAGTAGACGCGCGCGAGCATCACGCCGATGAAGAGCAGCCACTCGAAGGTAAGCAGTCGGGGCTGCCGCAGCGCAATCGGCAGCGTGCCGAGCGTCGCGACGATGAGCGCGGCCACCGTAAGCGGAACGTTGCCGCGTACGCTGGCGCGGAAGAACCAGCCGAGTGCGGGGCGCGGCTTCGGGATGCGATACTCCTGCCCGCCGTCCGTATAGGTCACCGAGTAGGTGGCGGCGAGCAGGCGACCGAGGTCGCGCAGGGCGCCCGCATTCGCCTCCCACCCGCTCGGTAGCGCCTCATGCGCGACGACTCCCGCGATGCGGCGACGAAGCGTCGCGCTCTCCGGGTGATCGGTGTACTGCGGGGCGCCGCCGAGCGGCAGCGTGAGCAGCGGTGCGGCGCTTTCCGCATCGGGATAGACGGTCAGGGTCGGCGCGATGCTCGGTGGCGCGGCGGTGGTTGTCATGCGCGGCGCGGTCCTTCCCCACGACGATGCGTGGCCCACCGTGGGCCACGCAGATGATTGTACCGCGAGGATGGGGGCCGCGTCAGGTAGGGATGTCACCGACCGCTATGCGTGGACTTCCGAACCGTCGCTGCCGACGAAGGTGACCTTGTCGAGCACATCATCGAGGCGCGCGGGGTTATGGATCACCTGCATCGCGCTCATTTTCGTCTCGACCGGCATTTGCAGCGTGTACCGGGTGCCGCCGACGGTAATCTGCGCCGGCAGCGTGCCGCTCTCCTCCGCTTTCATCGCCACTTCGGCCTTCAGGTCGTCGAAATTCGCAGTCGCCATGGCTTCGCCTCCTGTCTCGCCTGGTTACTCACTCCACAGGAAGGAACGATGCACAGCGCGTGCCACGAGTAATCGGGATATACTCGCGCGGCGCTATCGTCCCCTCAGGCGGGGATCGAGGGCATCCCGCAGGGCGTCGCCGACGAAATTGAGCGACATGACCACCGTGACAATGGCGAGGGCGGGGAAGGTGCCGAGCCACCAATCGTAGAACTTGGCGACGGAGGCATTGATCATCGCCCCCCACTCCGGGTTCGGCGGCACCGCACCGAGGCCGATGAACGAGAGACCCGCCATCAGGATGATCGCCGCGCCGATGTCCAGCGTCGCCTTGACGACGATCGGCGCGTCCGTGCCCGGCAGGACGTGGCGCATGAGGATACGCCAGCGGTTGGCGCCGATGGCCTCCGCCGCCGTCACGTACTCGTTGGATTTGAGCGCGAGCACCGCGCCGCGCATCACACGGGCGTATTCGGGCCAGAGCACGAGGATGATCGCTACCAGCGCGTTCGAGACCCCCGGACCGCCGCGTACCGCCGTGATCGCCATCGCGAGTACGATTGAGGGGAAGGCAAGCACCACATCCGCCGCCCGCATGATGATGTTGTCCAGCCACCCGCCGACATAGCCCGCGAATGCGCCGAGGATGATGCCGATCGTGCCGGTGACGAAAATCGTCAGGATGCCCGCCGGGATCGAGATGCGCGCGCCGTAGAGGACACGGCTGAAAATGTCGCGCCCGAGTTCGTCCGTGCCGAAAAAGTGCGTCGAGTTCGGCCCCTGGAGGCGGTGAGCAATATCCTGCTTGTTCGGGTCATAGGGCGCGATGACCGGCGCGAGGATGGCGACGAGCAGCCAAGCTGTGAGCACGACAAGCCCTGCCATCGCCAGCGGATTGCGCCGCAGGGACAGGAGCGCCTTGACGAACGGCGACCGCTCCCGCCGCGCCGCATGCGCACCAATAATCGCAGTTTCTGCCGCACTCACCGTCGCCATGGTTCGTTTCCCTTAACCGATGCGGATGCGCGGATCGAGGACGCCGTAGAGGATGTCCACCATCAGATTGAGCAACACGATGACGATCGCCACGACGAGCGTAACGCCGAGCACGCCGGCGAAATCCAGCTTCGTCGCCGTCTGCACGGCGTACTGGCCCAAGCCCGGCCAACGGAAAATCGATTCGGTGAAGACCGCACCGGCCAGCAACCCGCCGAAGGTCAGGCCAAGCACCGTGACGGTCGGGATCAGGGCGTTCCGCAATGCGTGGCTGCCGATCACGGAGCGCTCCGGCAGCCCCTTCGCCCGCGCCGTGCGCACGTAATCGTTGTTCATCACATCGAGCAGCGAGGAACGGACCATCCGGGCGATGATCCCCATCGCGAATGAGCCGAGCACGATGCTCGGCAGGAGCACATGCTTGAGCGCCATGCCAAAGAGGTCCCACTGGCCGTGGAGGAGCGCATCGAGCGTGTACAAGCCGGTGACGTGCTTCGGGGCATCGACCCCATCGTCGAGTCGCCCGCCGAAGGGCAGCACTTTTAGCCGATAGGCAAAGATCGTCTGCGCGAGCAGGGCGAGGAAGTAGATTGGCACGGCGGTGCCGAAGAGCGAGACGCCGCGCGCCGCATGATCGACGATGCCATTGTGGCGAATGGCGGCGATCATGCCGAGCGGCCCGCCGACGAGGATAGCGAAAAACATCGCGAAGACCGCTAATTCGATCGTGGCGGGGAAGAACTCCTTGAGGTCCCGGCCCACCGAGTGGCGGGTCGTGAGCGACTGGCCAAGATCGCCGTGCAGGAGATTTTTGAGGTAGAGGACGTATTGCACCGGCACGGGCTTATCGAAGCCGTATTTGTGGCGGACCTGCGCGATCACCTGCGGCGTGGCGATCTTCTCGCTGACGATTGCATTGACCGGATCGCCGGGCACCGAGTGCGCCAGCGCGAACGTCGCGATGGTGACGAGAAAGAGCACGAGCACCGAGAGCAATACCCGTCGGATCAGATATTGTGCCACAGCCTCGCTCCGCTCCTTCAGTAATACGTAGCGAGTAACGAGTAACGAGAGGGAGCCCTCGCATCTTCTCGTTACTCGTTACTCGCTACTCGTTACTCCGTGTTATCCCGTCTTGCCCAGGACGGCGGGATTGATGAGATCGACCGGGTGATAGACGTAGCCGGTGATCGTCTTCTTCGAGACGATCTGCGCGACGGGCTGTTCGAGCACGAGGAAGGGCGCGTCGTCCATGATGATCTTCTGAATCTGGCCATAGATGTCCGCGCGCTTGGCGCTGTCCGTCTCCTTCAATCCCTGGTCGAGCAGCGCGTCAACCTGCGGGTTGGAGTACTTGACGCGCTTCGCCGCCGCGCCGGTGCTCTTGCCGAACGGTTCGGCGTAGGTATGCACATCCGCATAGTCCGGCGACCAACTGGAGACGGTGAATTGGAGCTTGGCGGCCCGGTAATCGGCCAGCCGCTGCTGCGGCTCCTCGGGGACGAGATCGACCTTCAGCCCCGTCTGCTCGATGTCCGCCTTCAGTTTCGGGGCGAGCGTATCGAGCGCCACCCCCTCGATGACATCCCCGGCGCCGTAGGTGAATTTGATCGTCTGCCCGACTGCATTCGCCTGCTTGACGAGGTCCTTCGCTTTGGTCAGGTCGGTCTTATAGACCGGAGCGACCTTGTCCACACCGAGCAAGCCGAGCGGGATAATCGTCGGCGGGCGCACCGCCGCGCCCTTCAGCAAGCCGGTGATGATGCCGTCATAGTCGATGGCGTAGCCGATCGCCTGGCGCAGGAGCTTGTTGTTGAGCGGGCCGCCGACATCCGCCGAGGTGTTGAGGGCGAGGTAGACGTGGTCGAGGGTGTTGCCCTTCGTGAGCGTGTACTTGCCGCTCTTGTCGAGCGCGGCCACCGCATCGGGGTCGAGGTCATTGGCGATATCGATCGCGCCGGCTTCGAGTTGCTGCTGCTCCGTGCCGGAATCCTTCATCTGCTTCATGATGAAGCGGTCATACTTCGCGGGGGTGCCCCAATAGCTCGTGTTCTTGTCCATCACGACCTGATCTTTGATCTTGAAGGACTTGAGGATGAAGGGGCCGGTGCCCGCGCTGTTCTGGTCGAGGAAATCCTTCGCCGTATCCTTGTCCTTAGCGTCGGCCGTATCGAGGCCACCCTTCGCCTTGACGGCTTTGCTGTCGATGACGACGGTGTTGTTGGTCGCCAGATAGGAGAGGAAAGCGACATTCGGCGCGGCGAGCGTGAAGCTGACGGTCATCGGGTCGACCGCCTTCACATTCACCGCCGTGTCCGTGCTGAAGGGATCGGCGAGGAAGGACGGATTATCCGAGATGTAGTGCAGCCGCTTCATTGAGAAGACCCAGTCATCGGCGGTCATCGTATTGCCGGTGTGGAACTTGACGTTGTCGCGCAACTTGAAGGTGTAGGTCTTGCCGTCGGCGGAGATGCCGCCGTTCTGCGCTGTCGGCACTTCTTTGGCGAGGACCGGCACGTAAGTGGTGAGGTCCGGCGGGTTCTGGAAGACGAGCGTCTCATACGCGCCGCCCATAACCGGGTTGGACGAGATTTCGTAGACATGGGCGGGATCGAAGGTGATGAGGTCGTTGATGTTCCGGCCCATGACGATCTGGCCGCCGCCTTGCGCGGCCGTGGTTGTGCCGCTCGCGGCGGGGCTCGCGGCGGCTGCGGTTGTCGGCGCCGCTGCAGCAGTGGTCGCCGCAGCGGCCGGTGACCCGGCGGTCGTCGAGGCTGCGGCGGGCGCGGTGGTTGCGGCGGCTGCGGGAGCCGTCGTCGGAGCGGCGCCGGTCGTCGCGGCTGCTTTCGTCGGGGCGGGTGTGCTTGTCGCGGCGCTACTGCCGCCGCACGCGGCAAGGAGCGACGGCACGATGAGCGCGAGCAGCGCCATCGCGGCCAAACGACGGAATCGGTGCGTGCCTTTCATGGATGCCCTCTCCCTTTCACCAAACACGGCAGAACCGAACGTCCTCCACCGGTGTACCATGGCCCCTGGCTGTCTTGCTTTCCGTGTTCCTGCCACGATACCAGCAAATTCCCCGCCGTCAAGCGGTCGACCGGCGCGGATGCGTCGTTACGCGATCGATTGCGGTTGCATCGTCGTGCCGTTCCGCGATGACGCGTGTGCCCTGCGCATCATGGTAATGCCCGAGAGGATGACACCGCTATCTCGAAAGCGCATCTCGTCGTGCGGGAAAGAGCATCCGGGCTACCGGAGGGGAGAGACAATTTCCTGCTACAATAGCGGCGGTGACGTACTCGGAGTCGAACCACCGTACGTGGTACTCAACGTGGAGGCGTGCGCGCGATGGTAGCAAATGTGCTGGCTGAAGGGGCGAAGTTCATCGGCTTGTTCGCGGCGGTACTCGCCGTGATGTTCCTCTTCCCGTTCCTGATGATGATCTTCTTTCGCCGGTTCTTCCTCGGCAACCCGGACAAGAAGCTGGACACGATCCGCCGTGTGAAGTAGCCAGTCGCCAGTGACGAGACGGTGCGCGTCTCCCTGCTGACTACCGGCTACTGGCTACGCGTTCACGCAAGGGCCTTCTCCATGCGCCAGAAACCCGGCGCATGGAAGAGGACGAGGCCGACGAGGCTGGTCGAGCGCCGCTTCACTTTCAGGCCGCGCGAGAGATAGAGCGCCTGCGCGGTGCGGTTGTTCGAGGTGACGTAGAGCGTCAGCCGCCGCTTGTGCAGAGAGCGGGCCATCTCCTCCGCCGCGACCATCAACGCCCGGCCGACGCCCCGCCCCTGGTACTCAGGAGCGACGCCGAGCACCTCGACATACGCTTCGTCCGGCCCCGGCGCGGGGTCGGAGAGGAAACTGAGCACGACGAGCGCGCGCACCGTCCCCCACAGACCGACCGTGCGATAGAACATCCCCGTCACGCCTGAGACGAAGGCCCGCTGCGTGCTCACCGAGACGCTGCCGACGATCTCATCCCCGATCACCGCGACGAAGACGTGATTGCCGCGTCGTGTCATCTCCGCGCCGACATACGGTGTCAGCGCACGGATCGCCTTCTCCTCCGAGCCGAAGGCGGGATGAAACTTGTCTCGAAATGCCCGCGCCACCACCCGCGCGATCCCCGGCGCATCCGCCGCTATCGCGCGCCGTACGGTCGGGAAGGGCTGAGGGCTCCGGGTGCCCTTTGGGCGGGATGAGGACTGAGGGGGCACGTCCACTTCGCTCCGGGTTCCTGCGCGTGCTCGGTGCGTCATCAAATGCCACACTGCCACACTGCCACACCGCATATTCCCTTCCAAGAAAGCCTGCACCCATTTCGGGCGGTTCGGGCGATTCGCGAACCGCCCCTGCGATCGATGCGCGGGGATGAAATCTCACGGTCAGCCGACGATATTCACCATCCGGTCGGGGACGATGATGACTTTCTTCGGCTCCCGGCCTGCCAAATGCTCCCGCACGCGGGCGGAGGCGAGGGCGAGATCGCGCACAATGGCATCGTCCGTGCCGGGGGCGACGGTGAGGCGGTCGCGCACCTTGCCGTTCACCTGGACGGGGATGACGATTTCCGATTCCTTCGCCATCGCCTCATCCCATACCGGCCACGTTTGCTGGTGGACGCTGTAGGATTCGCCCAGGCGCTCCCACAGTTCTTCCGCCAGGAAGGGCGTGAACGGTGCGAGCATCAAGACGAGGATGTGCAATACCTCGGCGCGTTGTGCCGGCGTGAAGGCGTCGCGGTTCGCGCCGATCCAGTTGCCGTATTCCATCAAGGCGGCGATCGCCGTGTGGTATTGATAGCGGCCCAATTCCTCGGTGACGCGCTGAATGTACTGATGCGCCGGTCGCATCTCGACGCCCGCGCCGTCCGTGGGGGCGGGGTCTACCACATACCGCCAGACACGATCCAGATAGCGCGTCACGCCGATCAGGTTGACATCGCTGAAGTCGTTGTCCTGATCGAACGGCCCCATGAAGAGCAGGTACATGCGGAACGCATCCGAGCCGAGCCGCTCGAAATAGTCGTCCGGGTTGACGACGTTGCCGCGCGATTTGCTCATCTTCGCGCCGTCCTTGGTCACGAAGCCGTGCAGACGCAGGCGCTTGAACGGCTCCTCGAACGGCAGGTAGCCCAGGTCGTGCAGCGCCATCGTGATGAACCGCGCGTACAGGTGGTGCATCACGACGTGCTCTTTGCCGCCGAAGTACATATCGACGGGTAGCCACTGCTCGATCCGCTCGCGATCGAACGGGCGGTCGTCCCACTCCGTGCAGGGGTAGCGCAGGAAGTACCACGCCGAGTCGAGGAAGGTGTCGGAGACGTCGGTCTCGCGCTCGGCCGGGCCACCGCAGATCGGGCAGGTCGTGTTGACGAACGAGGGCACGGAGGCGAGCGGCGATTTCCCGGTGCCGGTCGGGTGGAAGTCCTCGATCTCCGGCAGCAGCACCGGCAGCTGGTCCTCCGGCACCGGCACGATGCCATCCTTCGGGCAGTAGATGATCGGGATCGGCGGCCCCCAGTAGCGCTGGCGCGAGATCAGCCAGTCGCGCAGGCGATAGGTCACGCGCGGCTGCGCCAGCCCGCGCTCCCCGAGCCATGCGACGATCGCCTCCTTGCCCGCGTCGGAAGAGAGCCCATCGAATTGCCCGGAGTTGATCAGTGCGCCGGTGCCGGTGTACGCCGCCTCGGCGATACCCACGTCGCTGGCAACGACCTCGATGATCGGCAGGCCGAAGACGCGGGCGAACTCGTAGTCCCGCTCGTCGTGGCCGGGCACCGCCATGATCGCGCCGGTGCCGTACTGCACCAGCACATAATCCGCGATCCAGATCGGTACGCGCTCCCCCGTCGCCGGGTTGATGGCGTACGCGCCCGTGAACACCCCCGTCTTCTCGCGCTCGGCGTTCGTACGCTCGATCTCGGTCGTGTTCTGCGTGCGCTCGACGTACGCCGTCACCGCCGCGCGCTGCTCCGGGATGGTGATCCGCTCGACGAGTTTGTGCTCCGGTGCCAGCACGACGTAGGTTGCGCCGAAGACGGTGTCCGGGCGCGTCGTGAAGACGGCAATCGGTTCACCGCTCTCCGCGACCGCGAAGATCAGTTCCGCGCCCGCGCTGCGACCGATCCAGTTCGCTTGCCGTACTTTGCTCTCATCCGGCCAGTCCAACTTCTCCAAGTTCGCCAGCAGGCGGTCGGCGTAGTCGGTGATCGCGAAGAACCATTGCGTCAGCTCGCGCTGCACAACGGGGGTGCCGCACCGCTCGCAGCGCCCGTCGATGACCTGTTCGTTGGCGAGCACCGTGAGGTCCTTGGGGCACCAGTTCACCGCCGCCTCTTTGCGGACGGCCAAGCCCGCCTTGTAGAGTTGCAGGAAGATCCATTGCGTCCAGCGATAATAGTCCGGTTGGCTCGTGTCTACGCTGTGCGACCAATCGAACATCCCACCGATACGGCCCAACTGCTCCTCGCGGTAGCGTCGCGTCGTGCGCGCGGTCAGTTGCATCGGGTTGATGTTGATCTTCAGGGCGTAGTTCTCGCTGTGGATGCCGAAGGCGTCGAAGCCCATCGGCTCGAAAACCTGATAGCCGCGCATACGCTGGAAACGGCCGTTCGTATCCGCGCCGCCGTAGGTGTAGACATGGCCGATATGCAGCCCCTCCGCCGAGGGATACGGGAACTCCATCAAGTTATAGAACTTCGGGCGGCCGCTCGTCAGTGTGAGGTCCGTCCGGTACAAGCCCGTCTCATCCCAACGCGCGCGCCATCGCTCCTCAATCGCGCGCGGGTTGTAGCGCTCTCGGGCCACCTGTGTCTGCGTCGCCTGTTCGTCTGTCATCGCTGTACCTTCATATCTTTTCTTCCGATGCCGCCGCCAACAACGAAGCCCTCCGTCCGATAGGGGACGAAGGGCAAAAAGCGCCATCCGTGGTACCACCCCGATTGGTAAAACGCCCCCGAGATGCGCGGTGGTGGAGCTGAGGGGACTCGAACCCCTGACCCCCACACTGCCAGTGTGGTGCTCTCCCAGCTGAGCTACAGCCCCGCGTGCATTCGTGCGTTACCCGCTCGACGGCCCTGGTATCGGCGGCCAACCCGGCAGGACTTACGCCGGGCGCACGTTCCGCGCCCCTACGCTCACCGCTGCAATTTGCACGGGCGAGTTCGGCCACATGTTGCGCCACTTCCACCATCCGGCGCTCGCTTGTGGGCAGCCTACTACTCCCGTGGTGCAACCGAGGTTGCAAGGTGCCATGCTAACAGGTGAGGGGCATCGCGTCAATGCACGCATGGGCATATCGCGCGAGGCTCGCTATCTATCGCCGGGCGCGCCCTCATGACGGCGGACCTCCACCTTGTTTCCCTGCAACCGCACGTCATACGCCGGTTCCGGGTAGGTGGCCGGGCCATGGACGACACTGCCGTCCCGCAGATCGAAAACGGAGTCGTGCCAGGGACATTGCACGCATCCGCCCTCGATCGTCCCCTCATCGAGCGGGCCACCCGCATGGCTGCATACCGCGCCGATGGCGTATAGATCGTTGCCATCGCGGTAGAGGAGGACGGGCGTGCCTTCGACCTCAATGCGTTTCGCCGCGCGCTCTGGCAGATCGGTCTCGTCAAGGATAGCCTGCCATTGCGTCGGCTGGCCGCTCGCCTCGGAATGGTCCACGCCGACGCGCTTGTGGTAGACCATCTCGCCGCCTATCCACGCCGATGCGTTGAGCAGGCCGAAGGCGACGGTGGAGAGGAGCACGCCGCGATTGCGGTTGCCGGACGCGCGGTCCCGGATCGATACGAGGTTGAGCAGGAGCCCCGCGCTGTTCAGTAGGCCGTGGGCGGTCGCGAGCGCCGTTGCCGATTCGTCGATGGCGGAATAGTCCGCGACACCGGCAATGGCGGTCGGGACGGCGGCAACCGCGCCGATGATCGTCAGCGTATCGGCCATCCGCGCCGCTTCCGCCGACCCGCGCTGCGCTGCGACGAGATCGCACATCACCGCGAGCGTCCACGCGCCGATGGGGATGTCCGTCAGCACCGGATGGAGCGGGTGCCCGAGCCAGACACCGTGCAGGATGTCCGCCGCCGCGCGGACGCGATCCCCGCCGCTGAGCACCGCGCCATGAATCGCCCGCGCGATGGTGCCACCATTCTCACCGAGGCCGGGGATGTGCTCTATCGCCTGTTCGACGCGCGCGGGGTACATCGTATGGTGCTCCTTTCGCGGACGGTCTCGTGGCGGCGGGCTTCAGGCCGCCGCCATAATGTGTGCGTCTTAATCGACAGCCTCCTCCGCCGCCTCGCCGTGCTCGATGATGTCGCCCTCCTTGAAGAGGATCAATTGCATCTCCGTGCGCCACTTCGGCTTCTGCCGCAGGAGGAATTCGAGATCCATGCCGAAGTGCTTGAATTCCTCCTGCTGCGCATTCGCCATGATCGCTTTTGCCTCGGCGTTCTTCTCGACCGACATGCGCTGCTCATACCAGTCGATCGCCTCGGCTTCTTCAATCAGTGAGAGGATCATCCGGGCGAAGGTGCGCGTCTCTTCCGTCAACTCATTGGGCGGCTCGTGGTACTGGTCAAAAGGCATAGGACTTTCTCCATTGTGACTATCCAATAGCACCGAGAAAAGGTGATTGCACGAAGCGCGCCGTGACAGCACGAATCGCGTGAGAGCGTCCCGGTGGCGGCAGGCTCCCGGCCTGCTCTCTCACAGGTCGGGGGCTGCTGCCATCACGATACCGCAGGGCACCAGCCCGCCTTTAATCGGCGGGTTGTAGTTGCTTGGCGAGGTCGGGCTGCTCGTGCTCGATCTGGTCGAGCACGCCCGCGCGCTCGGGGTCGTTCTTCTTCAGCGCGGACGCTAACTTCTCGATTTGCTCAGGCTTCATCGTCGGCGGGATGGCCAGCGCATTCGGGTCAACGACCGCCTCGATCAGCACCGGACGGTCGGCGGCGAAGGCGGCCTCCCAAGCCCCGGCGACTTGATCGGGCGCGTCGATGCGGATGCCGGTCAACCCGAGCAATTCGGCGTAGCGCGCATAGGGGAAGTCCGGCACCGTCTGCGCCTCCTCGAATCGCGGGTTGCCCTCCATCAACCGCTGCTCCCAGGTGACGAAGTTCAGGTCGCGATTGTTGAGGACGAGCACGATCAAACGCGGGTCACTCCACTGCCTGTATTCTTTGGCGATGGTGATCAGTTCATTGATGCCGCTCATCTGCATCGCGCCGTCGCCGACGCAAGCGATGGCGAGTCGCTCCGGGTGTGCGTACTTGGCGGCGATGGCATAGGGGACGGCGCAGCCCATCGTCGCCAGTGTGCCGGAGACGGAGGCCATCATGCCGCGCCGCATCTTGAGGTCGCGCGCGTACCAGACCGTCGAGGTGCCGGAGTCCGCCGTGACGATGCAGTTGTCCGGCAGGCGGGGGGAGAGTTCCCAGAAGACGCGCTGCGGGTTCAGCGGGTCCGCGTCGTGCATCGCGCGCTCTTCGAGCGACTGCCATGATTGCCGGACCATCTGCTCGACCTGCCCGCGCCACGCCCGATCCTCCTTGCGCGTGAGGAGCGGGGCGAGGGCGCGCAGCGTCTCCGCGCTGTCGCCAACGAGCGGCACTTCCATCGGGTAGCGCAAGCCGAGCATCCGGCCGTTGATGTCGATCTGCACGCCGCGTGCCTGCCCCGGCTTCGGCAGGTACTCGGTGTACGGGAAGCCGGAGCCGATCATCAGGAGGGTGTCGCACTGCTCCATCATCTGATTGCTCGCGCTCGTGCCGAGGTAGCCGACCGCGCCCGTCACGAAGGGCAGATCGTCGGGAACCGCCGCCTTGCCGAGCAGCGCCTTCGCGACGCCCGCGCCGAGCAGTTCCGCGACTTCGATCACCTCATCCGTCGCGCCGAGCGCGCCCGCGCCGACGAGGATCGCCACCTTCTGCCCGGCGTTGAGCACCTCCGCCGCGCGCTGCAGGTCCGCGTCGGTGGGGAGCACGCGCGGGGATGTATAGCCGGTGCTGGAATGCTGGGCGCCATGCTTCTGCGGTGGGTCGGGCACCGCCTCCTGCTCCTGGAGATCGTGCGGGATGATGACGCAGGTGACGGTGCGCTCCGCCTTGGCGATGCGGAAGGCGCGGTCGATGATGTGGCGCGCCTGCGCCGGGCTCGTAATCGTCTCGACATACGCCCCGGCCACATCCTTGAAGAGCGTCTGCAAATCCACATCCTGCTGATAGTGGCTGCCGACCGCCATGCTCGACTGCTGTCCGACAATCGCCACGACGGGCTGATGATCGAGATTCGCGTCGTAGAGGCCGTTCAGCATGTGAATGGCGCCCGGCCCCTGCGTGGAGAGGCAGACACCGACCTCGCCGGTGAACTTGGCGTACCCGCACGCCATCAGCGCCGCCATCTCCTCGTGGCGCACCTGGATGAGCGGCGGGTCGTTCCCCGCGCGGTCCAACGCGCCGAGCACGCCGTTGATGCCGTCGCCCGTGTACCCGAAGATATGCTTGACGCCCCATGCTTTCAGGCGGGAGACGATGAAATCGCTGACCTGCTCGCCCATCTGTCGCTCCTTCGCTGTGCCGGTTCGGGCCAGACCCATCGTGCGCCGCGATTGCTCGGCGCGCGACCCCTTCTACCCCGGTCGCATCGCTTGTGCCACGCTCTACCGGCGGCAACTGACTTTCCGCGCGCGGCATCTTGGCATCCGGCGCGCGCCGGTGTACCGTGGGGGCGTATCGATCCACGAATAGGGAGGGTACGAGCATGATCGCGGCAGATTTGGCGGAGCGGGAGCGGGCGGGCAGGTCGATTCGGGTCGGGATCGTCGGGGCGGGGAAGTTCGGCTCGGCCGTCGCGCACCAACTGTCGCGGATGCCCGGCGTGCGCCTCGTCGCCCTCGCGGACTTGTACCCGGACAAGGCGCACGCCGTCTTCGTCCGCAACGGGCTGCCGGCGGAGGATGTCGTCCATGCCGGGGCGAGCGCGGACATCGCCCGCGCGATCGAGCGGGGCAAGGTCGCCGTCACCGATGATCCGCTCGCGCTCTGCAACGCGCCGCTCGATGTCGTTGTGGAGGCGACCGGCGTGCCGGAGAACGGCGCGCGGATCGGCGCGGAGGCGATCGCGCGGGGCAAGCACATCGTGATGGTCAATATGGAGACGGACGTGGCGGTCGGGCCGCTGCTGCATCGCCGGGCGCGGGCGGCGGGCGTCGTCTACACCGTCGCGGACGGCGATCAGCCGGGCTGCATCATGCGGCTGGTGGATTGGGCGCAAGCGCTCGGCCTGGAAGTCGTCGTCGCGGGGCGCGGCACGCGCCGCTTCGGCTTCGACCGCGCGGGCGACCCCTCGGAAGCCTTCGCGCGCTACGGGTTCGACCCGAAACTGATCCGGGAGCAGCAACTGAACGCGCAGATGTACAACTCGTTCCGCGACGGCTCGAAGTCGCAGATCGAGATGTGCAGCGTCGCGAACATGACCGGCCTCGTGCCCGATGTGCGCGGCATGCACGAGCCGAGCGCGACGATCACCGATCTCGCGACGGTCTTCAGCCTCCAGGCCGAGGGCGGCGTGCTCAACGAGTTCGGCGTCGTGGAACTGGCGAACGCGGTCGCGCCGGATGGCGAGACGGTGCTGCCGAACCATCTCGACATCGGCGTCTTCATCGTCGTGCGCACCGATCACGCGCGCATCGCCGCCGATCTCGGCTTCTACGGCCTGAAGATGGGGCCGGACGGCACGACCGCCGCGCACTACCGCCCCTATCATCTCTGCGGCATCGAAGCGCCGATGTCCATCGCGGAGGCGGGCCTGTACGGCAAGCCAACCGGCGCACCGGTCGGCGCGCCCGTCGCGGACGTGATCGCCGTCGCCAAGCACGAGCTGCGCGCTGGGGAGACGCTGGACGGCAGCGGCGGCACGGCGGTCTACGGCCTGATCGAACGCACCGACATCGTCCGTGCAGAGAACCTGCTTGCCGCTGACGATGAGCGATGGCGCTCCGCCTGACGCGCGCCGTCGCCGCCGATCAGCCGATCACCTACGACATGATCGAGCGCCCCAGCGATTCGTTCCTCTGGTCGCTGCGCGCCGAGCAGGACGCGGTGTTCGCGGAGGCGGTGAGGGCGTGATATTCCTCACCCCCGGCCCCTCTCCATCGCAGAAAGATCACGATACAATTCAATTCTGTGCAGCGATGGAGAGGGGAGGGGAAGGGAACTCGCCCGGAAGACCATGGCATTCTTTGCTATGCATCCCGTATTTCTCCCCCTCTCCATCGCAGAGAGCAGGGAAGGGAACAATTCCGTTTGGCGATGGAGAGGGCGCCGGGGGGTGAGGTCAGACCTCCCCGATGTCCGCACCGGTGATCGGCAGTTGCACGGGCAGGCCGGTGCGGGACGAGTGGTAGATGGCGAGGATGATTTCGAGCGACTTGCGCGCCTCCGCGCCGGTGACGGCGGGCGGGCGGTCGTCGCGGACGGCGGCGAGGAAGTCCTGAATTTGCAGGGCGTGGAAGTACGGGAAGCCTGCGCGCCGCTCCTCGACGCCCTCCCAGACGGGCGTGAACTGCTCCTCGCCGGGGATCGTCCAGATGTCGTTGATGCCTTCCTTGCCCTCGGGGAACTCCCAGAGGCTGGCCGTCGCGCCGTTGTCGCCATGCACGGCGACGCGGAAGCCGAGGTTCGGCTTGACGCTCGTCGACCCCTCGATGATGCCGAGCGCGCCGCTGGCGAACTTCACGGTCGCGACCACCGTATCCTCAACATCGATATAGTCGCCATGCACGAGCGTCGCGTAGCGCCCGAAGATTTCGACGGCGGGGCCCATGAACCACTGGAACTTGTCGATCGTGTGGACGGCCTGATTCATCAGCACGCCGCCGCCCTCGGTCGCCCACTTGCCGCGCCATTCGTCCTGCGCGAAGTAGGCGCGGTCGCGCGAGAGGTGGGCGATGCACTCGCCGAGCGTCAGGTTGCCCAGCTTGCCGTCGTCGATCGCTTTGCGCATTCGCTGGGCGGCGGGCCAGAAGCGGCGTTGGAAGATGACGCCGAACTTGGTGCCCGCCCGCTCCGCCGCCGCGATCATCCGGTCGGCGTCGGTCAGGCGCGTCGTGATCGGCTTCTCGCAGAGGACATGGACGCCCGCCTCCGCCGCCGCGACGACGAGCGGCGTGTGGCTCGGGTGCGGCGTGCAGACGACGACCGCCTGCACCTCGCCGCTGCCGAGCATCGCATCGGCGTCCGGGAAGATGCGCGGGATGTGGTAATCCTCCGCCATCGCCCGCGCCCGGTCGATGTCGATATCCGTGCAGGCGACGAAATCCGCCTCCGGCAGTGTCGCGAGCGCCGCCGCGTGCGTCTTGCGCGATATTGCCGCAGCCGATCAGCCCGACCCGTACCCGCTCCGCCATCTTCTGCCCCCTTCGTTACATCAGATTCATAGCCACCAATGCCGCCAAGAGGGCGCCCGCAGAGGACACCAAGAACACCAAGCAAATGTATAGCAGCTTTTTCTCTTTGTGTTCTTGCGTGCTCTTGGTGCGCTTGGTGGTTCACTCCCCCATCTTTCGGCTCCAGCGGGAAGATGCCGCGCAGGTAGTTCGCCGACCATGCGACGCCATCGAGGCCGAGGAAGAGCGGATCTTCGTTCTCGATGCTGATGATACCGTCGTAGCCGGTATCTTTGAGTGCGGAGAGGACAGCTCGCCAATCGAGCGCGCCGAGTCCGGGGAGGCGATAGCGCCACCAGCCGCTGCCGAGAATGCCCTGCCGCGCCAGCACCGCAGGCAGGATTTCCGTGTCCTTCCCGTCGAAGTGATAGATGCGCGACCCGAATGCGCGGATGACATCGGGGATGTTCGGGATGTGCAGCCAGACGAGGTGCGATGGGTCGAAACTGAGGCCGAGGGCGGGCGACGGGACGGCATCGAAGAGCATATCCCACAGGTCCGGGTTGTGCGCGAGATTGCCCTCGCCCCCGCCGCGCGCCGCCGTCTCGAAGGCGATGCGCACGCCGCGCTCCTCCGCGTAGGCGGCGAGCGGGGTGAAGACCGCCCGGAACTGCCGGATACTCTCGGCCACCTTGTTGGAAGGATGATCGGGGCGTTGACCGGGCAGGCCATAGAAGTACATTCCGAACATCGAGCCGCCGTAGGTGACGACCGTCGACACCCCGAACGCCGCGCACGCGTCGATCGTCGAGGCGGAAGGCGGCGATGCGTTCTTCACGTAGCGCCAGATCGGGCGTGAGGAGATTGAGCATCGGCGCGAGCGAGGCGATAGTGACACCGTGCGCGTCGAGCAGTTCCTGGACTTCGCCCGGCCCATCGCGCACGATCGCGGCGAGGTCGAGATGGCCGGGATACTCCGCCCCGCCGATGCGTGCGAAGGTCGGCCCGACATTGACTTCGATGGCGTCCAGCCGCGCCGCCTTGCCCGCTCAAGGAGCGCCGCAAATGGCATCGGCTCGACACCGACCAGCGACGCGAAGGCGATCTGCATTGCCACCCCTCTCATTTCCGCTCGGGTCCACCCCGTCGGGACCCTATCCGTCACGCCCTGTCCAGCCGGCGGGGAGCGTGTACCGCCACCCCTCCCGCCAGCCAAAGGGAGCGTCCACCAAATCCTCCAGAGCGATGCCCCTGAGGAGGTGATCCAGCGCCCATTTATTCGCGGAGTGTGCGATGATGACGACCCGGCTGCCATCCCATGTGGCGGCGATCTCGCGCAAGAAGTCGCGCGTTGCGTCGACAACCTGCCGGTAACTCTGACCGCTCGGATAGGGCACGTCGATATGCGCGGATCGCCCGGCCACGAGCTGAGCGACGGGCATCCCGTTCAAGTCGCCGTAGTTGCACTCGCGCAGTCGCGCGTCTTGGTGGATCGGGATCACACTGTCGCCGAAGGCGATCTCCGCCGTCTCCACCGCCCGCCCGAGGTCCGACACGAAGACGGCGGCGATGGCATCGTCGCGATGCCGCACGCCGAGTTCGCGCGCAAGGGCGCGGCCCTGCTCCGAGAGCCGGCCCGGCAGCCAGCCCGTCGCGACGCCGGTCTCGTTATCCACGGTCAGGGAATGCGTTTCGTAGATGATCTCCACCGCCATCATGCACCTCCGGTCGCCAACCCGTGAGACGTACTAACGGAACGCGGGCAGGACGCGATCGACGAAGAGGCGCATTCCCGTCGTATCTGTCCAACCGGGGAAGGAGAGCGCGAAATGATCGAAGCCGAGGGCGATCATCTCGTTGATCCGTTCCACCATCGCGGCGGGTTCGCCGACAAAGGGCGGGTTCTCGCTCTCCGCTTTCGACCCCGCCTGTCGCTCGGCGGCGGCGTGCGACGCGGCGAGATAGACGGTCATCGGATAGACCTTGCGGATCGTCGCGAAGTCGCGCCCGACATCCGCGCAGTGCTGCCGGAGGACGGCGGATTTGTGCCGGATGACCTCGTCGTTCTTCGAGTAGGTGAGCCACCAGTCCGCGTGCTCCGCGACGGCGCGCAGGAGATACTTCTCGCCGTCGCCGCCGATCATCACGGGCGGCACGGGGTCCGGCATCGGCTCGCAGTAGGCGTCTTTGACCTGATAATACTTCCCCTCATAGGTCGCGGGCCGCTGTGTCCACATCGCGCGCATCACCTCGATACCCTCGACCATCTGCGCGATGCGGACGCGGGCGGAGGGGAAGTCGTACCCGTAGGCGCGATACTCGTCCTCCAGCCAGCCCGCGCCATATCCCATGATGAGGCGGCCCCGGCTGAATGTTTGCAGGCTCGCCGCCATCTTGGCGAGCAGCGGGGGATGGCGATAGGAGTTGCCGATGACGACCGTGCCGACCATCTGGGTCGGATAGCGCGCCGCCATCCAGGTCATGTGCGTCCAGCACTCCATACGGAAGGTATCGCCGCGCATGAAATGGTCGGAGATCCAGAAGGTGTCGAAGTGCTGGCTCGCATAGTCGCAGACCTCGTGCAAGTCGCGGACATACGTCGCGCCATCAATCGTCTCAATCCCCCGGTCGCCGCTCGGTGGGTTATAGCCAAACTCAATCCGTTGCTTTGCCACGCTATCCTCCTGCTCAGTCCTCAGCCCTCAGTCCTTCGATTGGCGGGCGCTTGTCCGCCCACGGCTGCAACGCCTCGAAGCAAGCCGCCGCGCGGAAGATTGCACTGTCCGCGTGCCAGCGCCCAACGACCTGCAAGCCGACGGGCAGCCCCTCTTTCGTGAAACCGCACGGCAGGTTGGCGGCGGGCTGCCCGGTCAGGTTGAAGGGGTACATGAAGGGCACGCGGTCGAAGATGCTCGAGGCGGGGCGACCATCAATCTCGAAACGTCCCCTCATCCGCGCCCGGCTCGCACGACCAGGCGGCGACGGGCATCTGCGGCGTGAGAAGCAGGTCGTACTCGTCGAAGGTCGCGCGCACGGCATGGTAGAAGACCGTCCGCTGGAGGATCGCCCTGTTCAGCTCGATGGCGCTGTAGCGGCCCGCATTGAGCATCATCCGCATCATCGTCGGCTCGATCCAATCGGGCCGCGCGAGGGCGCGCTCGTGGCTGCGGGTCGCGACGTTCACCTGATAGATGATCTTGTGCCATTCGTAGGGATCGGGCCAGTTGAGCGTCGGCTCCTCGACGGTCGCGCCCAAATCCGTGAAGCGTTGCGCCGCCCGCTCGGCGATCTGGCGCACCTCGGGATCGACCGCCGCGTAGCCGAGATCGCCGCTCCACGCGACGCGCAGCCCCGTCAGGTCGCCGTCGCAGGCGGCGAGGTAATCGTCCGGCGGCGCGTCAATCGTCAGCGGGTCGCGGTGGTCCGGCCCGGCAATCGCTTGCAGCATCAGCGCAGCGTCGCGCACCGTGCGCGTCATCGGGCCGTTGTGGGAGCGGAGGGCGAAGGCATCGGCGTTCGGGTAGTAGGGCACGCGGCCATAGGAGGGTTTCATGCCGAAGATGCCGCAGAGGGCGGCGGGGATGCGGATCGAGCCCGCGCCATCCGACCCGTGCGCGATCGGCCCGAGCCCTGCGGCGACCGCCGCCCCCGCGCCGCCGGAGGAGGCGCCCGAGGTGCGCTCGGTGTTCCACGGATTGCGGCAGGGCGGGCCGAGCAGGTTGTCGCACATATCCTTGTAGCCGAAGTGCGGCGTGTTCGTCTTGCCGAGCAGGACGCCGCCCGTCGCTTTCATGCGCGCCGCGACCGCGCCATCCTCGGTGGGGACGTTCTGCTCGAAGAACTTGGAACCGAAGGTCGTGCGCACGCCCGCCGTCGCTTCGAGGTCCTTGATCGAATAGGGGATGCCGTCGAGCGGGCCGCGCCGCTCGAAGCGCATGGCGCGCTTCTCCGCCTCTTTTGCCGCCGCCCGCGCGATCTCCGGCGTGACGGTGAGGAAGGCATTCAGCACCGGGTTGAGCCGGTCGATGCGCGTCAGCACGGTATCCGTCAGCTCGACGGGCGAGAGATCGAGCGCCTGGATCATCTGGCTCAGCACCGTCGCGGGCGTGTAGCAGAGTTCGGTCGCGTCCACCCCATGCCTCCTTCCCTGCCGGATGGGGTGCGGCGGGTGCCGCCCCTCCCCGATATTTGCTTGCGGGCGGCAGTATAGCACCGTGCGCCCCGCTGTTGCGCCGCACACCGCTTGATGCAGGGCTCACCTTCCGCGACGGGCCGCGGAACCTCACCCCCGCTCCTCTCCTGCGCGATAGAGAGGGGTGACTCGCGTCAAGTGCCATGGCTTGCTATAAGGGTCTTGTGCTAGTTGGAAGGCGAGTTGCTTGATCTGCAAGGCATCCGCTTCCCCAGCAGCCGATTGATGTCGATGCAGAGGGTATGCGCCGTCATCGTGCTCGCCAGCCGTGCGCCGTCAATTGCTGCTTGGTCCTCGTAGTAGGGCCGGATATGCTCGGCTACCAACGCGTCCAATGCCAGCGCCCGCGCATTCCCGTCGTCGCCGTGCCGGTCGAGGGCGTCGGCCAAGTCCGCCGCACCCCAGATGGCCGGGCCGGGCGCGGCCGGCTCGAACCCCGAGATCGCCGCGATGTACCGGCGACAGCAGCGGGCCCGCTACGAGGGCCAGCGCCGCCTCGCCCGGTCGCTGTCGCAGCGGGGCGCGCTGCGGCTGGGCTGTCCGAGGAACGCGCCACGGATATCCTCTGAGCGCTCGCCAACCCCCACACCCACCGCTCTCTCGTGGGGGAGCAAGGATGGGGGGAGGAGTACGAGCGCTGGCCTGTGCGCTGCTGAGAGAACCACCGCCGTTATGAACTGCCCACCCGGGCTCATCGAGGAGGGGCTCAGCGGGATGATGATAGGCCACCACGCCTGTTCCTGCGCGATAAACATCTCGGCCATGACTGTACTTAGCTCTTAATTCCTCGTTTTTGAGGCGGAAGACTTGGCTTTTTTCCTTCTCGGTACGCGACGAACGAGCGGTCGATCTCGATTCTGTCGAGCGGGCGGCGATGCGGGTCATTGAGGGGTGAGCCGGGGCGGGGGTACGCTTCGTGCATGTATCGCTGTCCACTATCTTGATCGACGGAGGTGATGCCGTGTTCGCCGCCCTCTCCCTGCCCCTCCTCCTCGCCTTCTTCATCGCCGCCGCTATCGTCGTCTGGGTCGCGGGCACGCGGCTCAGCAACACGACCGATGTGCTCTCGTCGCGCTTCGGCCTCGGCCAGGCCCTCGGGGGGCTCATCCTGCTCGCCGTCGCCACCAACCTGCCCGAGATCGCCATCACCGTCAGCGCCGCGCTCCGCCACGACCTCGGCATCGCCATCGGCAACATCCTCGGCGGCGTCGCCATCCAGACCGTGGTGCTGGCCATCCTCGACCAGTTCGGCGTGCGCCAGAAGCACCCCCTGAGCTACATGGCGGCCTCCCTGCTCCTCGTCCTCGAGGGGGTGCTGGTGATCGCGGTGCTCGTCGTCGCCATCATGGGCACCCAGTTCCCGGCGGGGCTGATCGTCGCACGCGTCGCGCCCGGCGGCCTCCTGATCGCGCTGCTCTGGCTCGTCGGCCTCTGGCTGCTCGGCAAGGCGCGCACCGACCTGCCCTGGCAGGCGAAGGGCGACGCGCCGGGCGGCCAGGAGGGGGACGGCACGGCGGAAGCACGGCGGAAACAGGAGGCGGCAACCAAGGGCAAGGGCACGACGCGCGAGGTGCTCGTCTTCCTCGTCGCCGCCGTCGTGACGCTCGTCGCCGGCGTGGTGCTGGAGGAGAGCGGCAACGCCATCGCCGGCCACGTCGGGCTGTCCGGCGTGCTGTTCGGCGCGACCTTCCTCGCCGCCTCGACCGCCCTCCCCGAGGTCTCGACGGGGCTGGCGTCGGTGCGCCTCGGCGACTACCGGCTGGCGTACAGCGACATCTTCGGCGGCAACGCCTTCCTGCCCGTGCTCTTCCTCGTGGCGAGTCTCGTCTCGGGCAAGGCCGCCCTGCCGCAGGCGCAGCGGAGCGACATCTACCTGGCGGGGCTGGGCATCCTGCTCACGACGGTCTATCTGTACGGCCTGATCTTCCGGCCCAAGCGCCAGGCGCTGAACATGGGCATCGATTCGGTCGTCGTCCTCGCACTCTACGCTGCTCGGCATCGTCGGCCTGGTCGCCGTCGCCCATCGGTGAGCGCCTTCGGTCCGGTCGCCGCCGTACGGTTGCGTGCCCTCTTGCACCAATCGCCGCGCGCCTTCGGCAAGCCAACCGGTCTCTGGGCGCTCGACCTCGTCGCGGAAGTGTGTGCCGATGAGCGGATCACCGCTGCGCGCGTCACCGGCGAGATGATCCGTGTCACCCCCAAACGGCTGGGCGTGCGTTGGCAGCGGGCGAAACAATGGATCACCAGCCCTGACCCGGCATACAGCCGGAAAAAGCGGGACGCGACCGCCTGATCCGATTGGCGAAGGGTCACCCGGACTGGGCGCTCGGCTTCGGGGATGAGGTCTGGTGGAGTCGGGTGACGCAGCCACATCTGGCGAGTTGGGCAGAGGGAGACGCGCCGCTACGGCTGGTCGAGTAAACGGTGGCGCGCCGCGATTGAGCAGGGGTTGGGAATCGCTGGACCGCGCGGGCTATCGCATGCCTGTCTACATGATCGCCCGGAGGTGGATGTGGGCGGCGGGCCAGATGGCGGTGGCCGAAACCGGAGTGCCGGGGGCAGCGATGCCATTCATCCCGCCGAGGAGACCAGAAACGCTATCAGTGTCGCTGGGCGTGCGGCCGCGTTCGTGAATCGCGCCCCCAGGGACAAGCAGATGCGGATAGGGTGCGATGGTCTCGCTTGGAGAATCAGCCCCACGGCGGCCATGGCGGCGAATCACGCCCCGACCACCAGGGTCGCCAGCGGTTGCACCACGCGGCCCATGATGACGGTCGGGCCGGTGACCCGTACCGTTGCGGCGAAGGGGTTCGCGCCGCAGGCGATCATCGACGCTTCGGAGAGGATGACGCCCTACCGAGCAGCAGCGCGGGCGCGAGCGCAATGGCCGCGATGGCGAGCATCTCCATCCATCGCCCGCTGGCGGCATCGCGCCGCGCCGTTGCGAACCGCCGCGCCGATGTCGTCGCGTTGCCTGCGGGCGATCGTACCTCCGGAAGCGGGAGCGCGCCGGCGCTCAACGCGGGTGCGTAAGGATCCTCCTTCTTATCCCCCATCGTGCTTCTCCCCAACGTGATTGCTGTTCCTCAATCGTGACTCCGATGATCATCTCAGTAAATACAGTGAAAAACATCTTTGAGGGTGTATACTCCTGTTAGTGTGTGTAGCGAGGAGGCTGCTTTCGTGGGGATCCCCCGTATCTATACCGTCCATGAGGTCGCCAAGATCCTCCAGATGCATGAGGAGACGGTGCGCACTCTGCTGCGTGCGGACCGCCTGCACGGCATCAAGCTCGGCCCGCACCCGACGCTGCCGGGGCGCTTCGAATGGCGCATCACCGAGGATGCCGTGCGCGCCTTTTTGGGATTAGCGCCTGTGGCCCCGGTTGTGGACCCGGTAGCGGAGGAGAATGGCGCATGATGGTGAGCGACCGTGTCCGTACGTTGCTCGGCGGCGTCTCGCTGGAACGCGGCTTGGAGAGTACCCGCTCCCTGCGCAAGTGGGTCGTGCTCGGCCTCGCCATCGGGGTTGTCGCCGGGCTCGGCGCGGTCGTCTTCTATAGCGCCCTCGAATGGGCGACGAAGCTGCTGATCGGCGGCATCGCCGGCTATCACCCGCCGAAGCCCGCCGGTGAGGGGCAGGCCGTCGTGCAGGCGATCCGCCACCGCTGGCTGATCCCCGTCGTCACGACGCTCGGCGCGCTGATCGGCAACCTGATCGTCTTCCGCTTCGCCCCCGAGGCGGAGGGGCACGGCACGGACGCCGCGATCGACTCCTTCCATCACAAGGGCGGGCAGGTGCGCCCGCGCATCCCGCCGATCAAGCTGCTCGCCTCCGCCATCACGATCGGCTCGGGCGGCAGCGGCGGGCGCGAGGGGCCGGCGGCGCAGATCAGCGCCGGGTTCGGCTCGCTGCTCGCCACCTGGATGCGCCTCGAGACGCGCGACCGGCGGATCGCCGTCGCGACGGGCATGGGGGCGGGCATCGGCGCGATCTTCCGCGCCCCGCTCGGCGGCGCGGTGATGGCGGCGGAGATCCTCTATCTGCACGACCTCGAAGTCGAGGCGCTCATCCCCTCGCTGATCGCCTCGATCACGGGCTACAGCATCTTCGGCGCCTTCTTCGGCTGGTCGCCCGTCTTCGGCAATCAGACGGGGCTGACGTTCAACCATCCCATTCAACTGGGCTACTACGCCATCCTCGGCGTCTGCTGCGGGCTGATCGGCCTGCTCTACGCCCGCGCCTTCCACGGCACGCGCCATCGGTTCCACCGCCTTCGCCTCCCCGACTGGTTCAAGCCGGGCATCGGCGGCCTCGCCGTCGGGCTGATGGGCATGGTGATCCCCCAGGCGCTGCACACCGGCTACGGCTGGGTGCAGGTGAGCATGAGCCGCGACATCTACACCCTGCCCCTCTGGGTCATCCTCATCCTCCCCTTCGCGAAAATCCTCTCCACATCGCTCTCGATCGGCTCGGGCGGCTCGGGCGGCATCTTCGGGCCGGGCATGGTGATCGGCGGGATGGTCGGCGCGGCCTTCTGGCGGCTGGCGGCGGGCCACCTGCCGGGGTTGCCCGCGACGCCCGCGCCCTTCGTGATCGTGGCGATGATGGCGCTCTTCGGCGGCATCGCCCACGCGCCGCTGGCGGTGATGCTGATGGTCGCGGAGATGACCGGCAATCTCTCGCTCCTCGCGCCGGCGATGGTCGCGGTCGGCCTCTCCTACCTGATCGTCGGCGACGCGACGATCTACACGAGCCAGCTGCCCTCCCGCGCGGACTCGCCCGCCCACCGCTACCGCTACTCCTTCCCGCTCCTCTCCTCCCTCTCCGTCGCGGATGCCATGCAGCGGGATAGTCTCCCAATGACGCCCGCGATGCCGATCGTGCAGGCGCACGGGCGTCTGGAAGCGGCGGGGATGAGCGGGGCACCGGTGATCGGCCCTGATGGCACTGTCGCGGGGGTGATCACGCTCCGGGATATCGGCGACGTGCCGCCGGAGCAGTGGTCTGCCATGACGGTCGCGATGGTGATGAGCCGCGAGCCGGTGACGATCGCGCCGGACGATGGATTGGACGATGTCCTCGAGGAGTTGGCGAGCCATCAGGTCTCCTGGATGCCCGTGGTGGACGGCGCACAGAAGCTTGTGGGGATGGTGACCGCGCGGGGTATCAGCCGCGCCTATCGCGGCGCGCTAACGAGTGGCGTGCGCCGGCTGGACGCGATCGCGGCGGGGACGGCGGTGCTGGAATTGACGGTCGCGCCGGGCGCCCCGGTGGCGGGAAAGACGCTCGCGACCGCCGGGTTGCCGCGCGGGGTACTCGCCATCTCGCTGCAGCGCCAGGGCGTGACGATCGTGCCGCGCGGGGAGACGGAACTGCGGCCGGGAGATGTGGTAGCGGTGATCACCGATCCAGTACATGAGGAGCGGGTGCGTGCCAGTTTCCTTGGCCTCTCCCCGGTGTCGACGCGGCCGTCCGTCGCGTCGGCTCGCCGAGACGGGCTTTCGATACCGGAGATCGGACCGCTTGCCGGGGAGGATTTGTCATGAGTGACTCGATGACGACGGTGGCGGGGCATACACCCCACCCACGCAGGCCGCACGGACTGTTCCGACTCGTCTTTCGCCTGCCGATTTTCATTTATCATTGTCATCTCGGCTGGCTGCTCGGCCACCGCTTCCTCCTGCTCACCCATCGCGGGCGTAAGACAGGAGCCGTCCACGAGACGATGCTTGAGGTGCTGCACTACGATCCAGTGACGTGCGAAAGTGTTGCCCTCTCCGGCATGGGCACGCGCGCCGACTGGTACCGCAATCTGGAGGCGCATCCGGCCGTTTCGGTGCGCACCGGGCGGCGCCGCTATACTCCGACGCATCGCGTACTGAGCCGCACGGAGAGCGCGACAGTCGCTGTGCGCTTCGCGCGGGAGCATCCCTGGGAAGCACGCCTGATGAAGCCGGTGCTGAAGTGGCTGGGGTGGTCCGGGGACGGGCCGTCGAGTCGCGGGTTCCCACCCAATGTCGTGCTGGTGGCATTCCGGCCACGATCGCGCGAAGAAGTGTGACGCGCTCTGCCCGACGATTCAGGCGCGTCCCGCGTGCAATGATTGGCGTGGGAATTCGGCTCACTACGGGACAGCGCGGCCGCCGGTAGTGTGCGCGCAGACTGGTGCCGCATACGGTGTGACTTGGTATGCAGCGGATGGCACCGGAGTTGCAGAGGCGGGGGTGTTTTGCCGCACTCGCGCACCAGCGAGCGGCAATCGGGAAGGGGGTATGATGGGGCGATTCTTCCGCCGATGCCTTGTCCCGCTGATGGCCTTCGCTGCGGTGACTGCCCTCGTCCTTGTCGCCGGGCAGGTGCGGGCCGCACGGACGATCCTGGTGCTCTTCCCCCACTGGGTGATCGCATTGATGGTCGGCCTGACGCTTCTCGCCGAAGCGGTGAAGATCGCCCGTTGGCGGTTCTTCGTCCAGGCGTCGGGCATCCCGATCCGCTGGCGAGATGCGGCGACGAGCCTGCTTGCCGGACAGACGGCCACCATTCTCCACGGAGGAGACCTGCTCCGTATCCGGCTTGCGACGGAGCACGGCATCCCACCGCGCCTGGGAGTGACGATCTCCTTCGCCATGTGGGCGACGGATATGATGACCTTGCCGGTCCTCGCCTTGGCGGGATTTGGCAAACATCTCGTCGCGCGCTGGCTCCTCTTTCTGCCGCTCGCCATCCCGTCGCTGCTGATCTTCCTCGTGCGATCACATCGGTTTGCGCGCTTCGTTTCCCGCGCACTCGGGCGGTTCAGAGTCACGCGCCGGTATGTGCTGAGTGAGTCGGAGATTGCGCACATCACGCATCTGCTCACACGCCGCACCGTCTTGCTGGGTGGTGTGACCTATGCGGCGCTCATGCGGCTCATATTTGCCGCGATCCTGCTCTGTACCATCGATGTCATCAATGACCGCCATTTGCGGTATGAGACCGTCCTCAGCGCGCATGCCCTCAGTACTCTCGTCGGCGCTTTCTCGTTCCTCCCAGGCGTTATCGCGGTGGGAAGCCTCGTCGAAATTCTCAACGCCCGGGGCGTGCCGCGCGTCCTCGGTCTGCTCATTTCGCTGACGAACCGGTTACTCGGGGTGACCGCCAACCTCTCGATTGGCGTCGTCGTCCTTCTCATCCGCTACCGAGCCGTCGGTGTTCGTACACGCGGCAGGGATGCGCACGAATCTTCGGACGCGATTGCCGGCCGCTCCCCACCCGCCACGCCGCTCACTCCTGCCCTGCCCTCCCCAGCGGACATCCCGACCTCTCCACCGTGATCGACCGACGAATCAGAGAATACGGTACGCAATGCGTGGGACGATGCACTTCGTGGAGTCGCCGATCGCGGTGAAGATTGTGAGGATGACTGGATGACCCTGACGCTCGTCACCACGCTCGTCGCCCTGCTGACGATCGCCGGCCTCGTCGGGTTCGTCGCCCGCGACCGTGCCGAGGTCATATTTGGAGCCGTCTAGCGCAGCGAGGCCGACCGTTTCATTGGGAAATGCCTCTCTCTTCGTTATTGCGGCACGGGGCTTACGGCCCGAGCGATTTGAGGTCAGCGGGCAGTGTCTCCCAGAGATCATCGACGAGCCTGTACACCATCAGGCAGAAGTCGGCGAAATCGGCTACGATCATGGCGTCATCCGGTTGGGGCAGGGTGAGTATCGACAACTCCATTCCTATCCGACCGAAGGACGTTCGTCAACTAGCACAAGACCCCATAAATGATTACCTTCCCCGCATTTGCTCCCCCTCTCCATCGCGATGGAGAGGGGGCTGGGGAGGTGAGGTTCCCCGACCCGTCGCTTGACGGCGGCGCGGGAAGGTGGCGAAATGGTGCCATACCGGGCGACGATACCGCGATGCATCTCCCCGACAGGAGCACACGACGATGACGACTGGCTCGGCCCTCACGTACAGCACCTATTTGCATCTCAATGAGTTGCTCGCATTGCAGATACCGGTCGGGCCGCCGACGATGCCGATGCACGCGCAGGCGGCGGAGCACTTCTTCATCGTCGTCCATCAGACGTTCGAGTTGTGGTTCGCGCAGCAACTGCTCGACCTGCGGTGCGCGACGGATGCCCTGCACGCGGATGACACGGAAGTCGCCGTGGAACATCTGCTGCGGGTCGCCGCCGTCCAGCGCCTGCTCAACGATCAGATGGTGCTCCTCGATCACTTACCGCCGCGCAGCTTCCTCGAATTCCGCCCCGCGCTCGGCACGGCGAGCGGCTCGGAATCCGGTCAGTTCCACCAGGTGCAGCACGCGCTCGGCCTGCGGAGTCTCGTTGAAAGCCCTGTCTGGATGGCCTACCACGGGGCGCTCGACCGCGCCGGACTCGATCTCGACGCGCTCTACCGCGATCCGTCGCGCAATGGGGGCTTGTATCGCGTCGCGGAGGCGATGGTGGACATCTCCGAGATGAACTGGTTGATGGCCGCGATGCACGTCCGCACCGCCGACCGCGCCATCGGCGACCGACCCGGCACCGCCGGGACAAGCGGCGTCGCCTATCTGATGGAAGCGCTCAAGGAAAAGGCCTTCCCGGCCCTCTGGGCGGTGCGCACGCACCTTTGATGGCGAGGCGAGGCGTAGGCATCTGAGGCCGGAAATCTCTCAGACAAGTTGCGGGAGCCAGGGGTCATCCGGGCGGATGCGTTCGAGATGTGTCTTTAGCCACGCGCGCTGATCGGCGCTGAGGAGGTCGCGCACACGCGCGAAGTCGTGCTCATCCTTCGGGCGGTGCGGGTGCCATGCTTTATGGAGAAGCAGCACCTCCGGCGCCGTCACACGGATGCCGAGCGGCGAGGAGATGGCGATTCGCTCCAGCGGCACTTGGATGCTTACCTCGCGCATGAAGGCCCACGCGCCGTCGGTGGCGTCGTTCAGGAGGAATTCGAACGCTGGTGGCATCCCCGCCACGGTCGCGGCCGTTTCTGGTGTGCGCCGCATTTGGAGCATGAATCGGGGTGGCTCAAGTTTCTCCCCCTCCGGCAAGGGTGCCCACTCGCCCGCGACGGGCGTGAAGAACTGCCAGTCGGCGCAGTCAGGCATGTGCCGCCTCCTGATCGTGCCGGAATACGCAAATCTCGATGTCCTCATGGTCACGGCTGGCACCACCTGCCCAGACATCAATTGCCCAGCCACCGCCGAGCCACCATGGCCGCGAAAAGTGCGCCATAAAGCGGCAGACGGCGACGACTTCGTCCAACGTCCGCGTCGGGATCATCGTATCGCTTCCCTCATTGTTCACCGTAACCTCTCATTCGTTACGTGGCGCCTCGGCACGCGATTCATCTGGGGCGAAGAGGCGCGCGAGGATAGGGCTCTCGAACTCGCTGGCGAGGCATTCCATGTAGATTTCGTCCCAGAGTCGCCCGCCCATCCAGTGGCACGCGTGGCGCACGCCGAACACGCGGAAGCCCGCCTTCTCGTAGGCGCGCTGCCCGGCGAGGTTGAAGGCGTAACTGGTGAGCATGACGCTGTGCAGGCCGAGCGCCGTGAAGGCGTAATCGAGCATCAGGCGCGTCGCCTCGGTGCCGTACCCTTTGCCCCGGTCGGCGGCGTCGCCGATAAAAATCGCCATCTCCGCCGTTCGGTTGCGATAGTCGATGCCGCGCCATTGCGAAATGCCGACTGGCCGCCACGACGCCGTCTCGTAGATCGTGAAATGCGCCTCCGAGGCGTCCGGCGCGGCGGCGCGCTCGTACCAGGCGGTCTCTTCGTCCATCGTCATCGGGCGGGGCGGGATGAAGAGCGTCCGTAGCGTGCCGAAGTCATTGAGCCACCGCTGATAGAGCGGCAGCAGATCGCGCCGGATCGGCCCGAGGGCGACGCGGTCGCCGACGATATTGGTGATTGGCGGCGTCTCGGCCTGCGGCGCGTCCATCTCACTCCCTCAGTCGGCGTGCGCTATTTCTCCGCCCGCAGTGACAGTACATCGTCAAGGTGGCGCAATACATCGGCGGTGTCAAGGTAGACGGCAGCGGCGCCTGCATCCATCAATGTCTCGCGCTCGATGCCGCCGCTGATGACAGCGATACAGGGAATGCCGAGCTTGCCGGCGGAGGCGATATCGTACACCGTGTCGCCGATGGCGAGGGCGTGCGGCGGCTTGCCCAGTTTGTCCATCGCGACGGCGAAGATGTCCGGCGCGGGTTTTGTCGCCGCGACATCCTCCGACGTGACGATGGCGTCAGAGATGCCGTCGCCAAGCATCGCTATGTAGCGGTCCGCCTCCTCCTGCTTGGCGGAGGAGGCGAGCGCGACACGGACACCGCGCCGCCGGAGCGTGCGCAACAGATCGGCCGCTCCCGGCAGCGGCTCGGCATGGTCGATCAGCCCCTTCGTGCTGTACTCCTCGGCGTGGTACCGCTGCACTCGCTCCACGGCGTCGCCCGCGTCGGGGCCGAGGATGCTCGGTGCGAGTTGGTCGCCGCCCATGCCGATCTTGTGCAGAATCGTGTTCGCGTCGATGTATTTGCCGATGCGTCGGAAGGCCCGCTGCCACGCCAGGACATGCAGCGCGGTGTTGTCGATCAGCGTTCCGTCGATGTCCGAGAATATCGCGTCGATCATTGGTGGCGCCTCCTTTTGTCTGCCGGTATTGCGCAAGTGCGGTGCCGGGGCGGGCGGTGGCATTCGGGTTGCGCGCACCGGCACGGGCGGCGGTGCGGTACACTGCTACCACGACCGCGCGCCCGCGACGCCGCGCATGGCGGCCTTAATTGGACAGAATCGCGTCGGAGGTGCCGCGTGGCGAACCGCCTGGCCAACGAAACGAGCCCGTATCTTCTGCAACATAAGGACAATCCTGTGGATTGGTACCCGTGGGGAGACGAGGCGCTGAGCCGCGCCCGCGCGGAGGACCGGCCGATCATGCTTTCGATCGGCTACGCGGCCTGCCACTGGTGCCATGTGATGGAGCACGAGTCGTTCGAGGACCCGACCACCGCCGCGTTGATGAACGAACTTTTCGTCAATATCAAGGTGGATCGCGAGGAGCGGCCGGACCTCGACACGATCTACATGGCGGCGGTGCAGGCGATTACCGGGCAGGGCGGCTGGCCGATGACCGTTTTCCTCACGCCGGAGGGCGAGCCGTTCTACGGCGGCACCTACTTCCCGCCCGAGCCGCGCCACGGGATGCCCGCCTTCCGCACCGTCCTCGAATCGATCGCGACCGCCTACGACCAGCGGCGCGGCGATGTCGCGAAGAATGCCGCAGTCTTGCGCGAGCGGCTACAAAGCGGCCTGCAGTTCGCGGGGCAGCGGGGCGATGACGTGCTCGGCGCGGCGGCGCTCGACACGGCGATGGACCGGCTCGCCAAAGAGTTCGACTGGGTGCATGGCGGATTCGGCGGCGCGCCGAAGTTCCCCCAGCCGATGACGCTCGACTTCCTGCTCCGGCAGTACGCGCGGACCGGTTCGAGCCAGGCGCTCGATTTCGCCGAGCGTACGCTGCAAAAGATGGCGGGCGGCGGCATGTACGACCAACTGGGCGGCGGCTTCCATCGCTACTCAGTCGATGCGCGCTGGCTCGTGCCGCACTTCGAGAAGATGCTCTACGACAACGCCCTGCTCGTGCCCGTTTATCTCCATGCCCACCTGCTGACGCGCAATCCCCTCTACCGCCGCGTCGCGACGGAGACGCTGGATTGGGTGACGCGCGAGATGGTGGATGCGGCGGGCGGCTTCTATTCGACGCTCGACGCGGACAGCGAGGGGCACGAGGGCAAATTCTACGTCTGGACGCTCGATGAACTGACCGCGCTCTTAGGCGACGAGGACGCGCCGCTCGTCGCCGCCTACTACGATGTGACGCGCCGGGGGAACTTCGAGGGCGCGAACATCCTCAATGTGCCGCAGCCGATTGAAGCGGTCGCGGAACGGGCGGGCGCCGATGTGGCGGCGGTGCAGCAGGCGCTCGACCGGGCCCGCCCCGTTCTCTTCACGGCGCGCGAGCGGCGCGTCCACCCCGGCCGCGATGAGAAGGTGCTGACGGCGTGGAATGGCCTGATGATCCGCGCCTTCGCCGAGGCCGCCGCGATCCTTGGGCGCGACGACTATCGCGCCACCGCCGAACGCGCCGCCGACTTCGCGCTCTCCACGCTCCGGCGCGACGGGCGGCTGCTCCGCACCTACAAGGGCGGCCAGAGCAAGTTGAATGGCTACCTGGAGGACTACGCCTTTCTCGCGGACGGTTTACTGGCGCTCTACGAGGCGACCTTTGATCCGCGCTGGCTGACGGAGGCGCACGCGCTGGCGGAGACGATGGTCGCGCAGTTCTGGGATGACGCGAACGGCGGCTTCTTCGATACCGGCAAGGATCACGAGGCGCTGATCGCCCGGCCAAAGAGCGTCTTCGATAATGCCATCCCCGCCGGGAACTCGGTCGCGGTCGAGGTGCTGCAACGCCTCGCGGTGCTTTACGACGATGCCGGGTACGCGGAGAAGGCGACACGCGTGCTCGATGGCCTGTGGGAGACGATGGCCCAGTACCCGACCGGCTTTGGCCGCATCCTTTGCGCGCTCGATTTCCACCTCGCCACGCCTCAGGAGGTCGCGCTCGCGGGTAGCCGCGACGCAGCCGACACCGCCGCGCTCCTCGACGTCCTGCGCGGGCGGTTCCGGCCGAATACCGTCATCGCCCTCCGCGAGCCGGACGCGCCGGACGAAGCCCAACCGACGCTTCTGCACGGCCGCGAGCAGATGGCCGGACAGGCGACCGCCTATGTCTGCGAGCGCTATACCTGCAAACTCCCGGTCACGACGCCGGAGGCGCTGGCGGAGCAGTTGGGCGACTGATACGCCCCTACCCCCGCCGGAAGACCTGCACCTGCGGCGTGAAGGTGACGTCCGCATCGAGCGGGAAGAGCGGACGATTGCAGACGGTGTGGCCGAGATAGGGCAGGTTCGCGCTGGTGGAGCCGGGCGCGTCAACGTTGATCAGTCGCGCGCACCAATCGGCGTACATGTGCGGCTTGCAGTGCGGCGATTTGACGACGACGCAGTCGAACTGCGTCGGGTCCTGACCATGTGCGACGGAGAATGAGCGGTCGTGCAGACTGACGGGGCGGCTGCCGAGGACGAGGGTGTAGCCACCCGCCTTAATTACCGCCGTCGGCCCCGAATACGCCTCCATCCCATTGAATTCGGCGAGGAATCGCCCCTCCGCGAGCAGATGAACGCGCCCTTCCACCATTAGCGGCGGGAATCGCACGGGGTCGAACGTACCGCCGACCTCGGTGCGTACCGGGTTGCCGACGCCTGCGGCAAAGGCGGCGGCAGCCGCGCGCGGGTCGATGATCGGGATGAGCGCTGTGCCCGCGTAGTCGGCCTCGATCAACGCGCGGAGGATGGCGTTACTGTCCCCGGACGCACCGGAACTCGTCGCGTCTGCCGCGTCCATCATCACGACCGTGCCCGCCGTCTCCTTTGCGATCCGCACCGCCTCATCGAGCGGCGTGAGGTCTTCGTGCAACTGCTCGCGCACGGCCCAGAAATCCTCGGCCAGTCGCCGCGCCTCGTGCGCCGAACGCGCCGGGTCATCCGTCACGACGAGGCTGTTGGAGCGCAGATCGGGCACATCGGTGAAGGGGTTGCCGATGAACATCCCGGCGGAAAACCCGCCATCGCTCGCTTCAATCGCCTGGCAGCGCCGGATGAACGAGCCGAAGATGCCGGTCTCGGTGATCAATTCCTTGCCCCGGACGAGCGCGGGGATTTTGACGACCGCCGTGGCGGGCCGCACGCCTTCGTCGAGAATCCTCAGGAGCAGCCGCGCCGCCCGCGCGCCCGTCTCGTACATATCGACGTGCGGGTAGGTGTGATAGACGGTGAGCGCATCGCAGTGCTCCAAGATGCGGTCGGTGAGGATGCCGTGCAGGTCGAGCGAGACGACAATCGGGATCTGCTCGCCGAGGATCTTCCGCGTCTCCGCGAGCAGGTACCCTTCCGGGTCGCCCTCGCCCTCGGCGGACATCGCGCCGTGCAGCGAGAAGTAGACCGCATCGACGGGCGGCGCGTCACGTACCGCCGCGAGGAACTCGCCCGCGATGCGCCGCCAATCATCAGCGGCCAGCGTGCCGCCGGAGGTGATCGCCCGCGCACCGTACGACGGGACGAGAACGATGTCATCCCGTGCCGTGAAGACATCCACCGCGCCGCCCATCTCGCTCCGCGCACCCGCGTGAACGTCGATCAGTTCATGTCCGCGGGAGAACGTAAAATCGTCGTAATGGCTGAGGGCCGGGTTGAAGGAGGAGACTTCCTGTTTGCACTCCCCGAGGAGAATCCGTGTCATCGTGCGCCGCTCCTTCGTGTGCCATACTGCGATCAAGGGACGACGAGAAAATGAAAGGTGGAGGCGGTCTTCCCGCCTTTCAATCCCGCAGGCTGCAAGCCTGCCTCCACCGGGACAACGGCGTCAGGATAGCGTATCGTCGAAACGTCCGCACGAAAGGCCATCGCATATGCCAGCAATGCACCTTGCATTACTTCGGGGGATCAATGTCGGGGGCAAGAACATGCTGCCGATGAAGGAATTGCGCGACATGTTCACCGCAGCCGGATGCGACGATGTGCGGACGTATATCCAGAGCGGGAATGTGGTCTTCCGGGCGGACCCGAACATCATCGCGCCGCTCGCCGACGCCGTCACCGCGCAGATTGCCGCGCGCTTCGGCTATCGAGTGCCGCTGGTCGTGCGCACGGCTGAAGAGGTCGGTGAGGTCATCAGTCACAATCCGTTCATCGCGGTGGGGGCAGCCGAAGAGACGCTGCACGTCCTCTTCCTCGCGGGACGACCGAAAGCCGCGCACGTCGACGCTCTCGACCCGAACCGTTCACCGCCGGACGAATTCGCCGTGCGCGGCCAGGAAATCTATCTGCGCCTCCCGAACGGTGCCGGGCGGACGAAGTTGACCAACGCCTATTTCGACGCGCAACTCGCGACGATCAGTACCGGGCGGAACTGGCGAACGGTCACAACACTCTTCGCGCTGATGGAGCAGTAAGACACGCTGCACGCGTGCTCCGCGACAAAGGGTGAACCGGCGAAACCCTCTTGATGTTCTGGGTCTTCCTGGTGTCTTAGTGGTTTTGAACCATCCCTTACTCAGACGCCACATTCCGCATCGTCAGTCCGCGCGCCTCGCTGCGGAAGACGAGCAGCATCCCCATCGCGCAGACGACAAAGCCGATGGCGAGCGCGCAGCCCGCGACGGTGAAGACGGTCGCGATGCCCCACCGCGCCGCGACGAGACCGAGCAGGATCGGTGCGGCGGTGCCGCCTAGGTTGGAGGCGGTCGAGTAGACGCCGATGGCCGCGCCGCGCGTCTCGCGCGTCGTATGTTCCGCGATGTACGTCTGCCCCGCGACGAGATATGCACCAAACGCCAGCCCTTCGGCGGCGAGCAGGACCGTGAGGAGCGTGCGCTGCCCGGTCGTCGCGATGCCGAGCATCACGCCGACCTCGACGAGCAGCGCGACGAGCAGGACGGGCTTGCTGCCCACGCGGCGCGCGACCATGCTGTTCGGGAAGCGCCCGGCGGCGGAGACGAGCGCGCGGATGGCGAACATCGTGCCAATGGCCGCCTCGGAGATCATCACATGGTCGCCGTAGATCGGGAAGAAGGTCGAGATCGCCCCGGTGAAGGAAACGCCCATCAGCAGGTTGCCGAAACTGACGACGAGCAAGTCCCGCTGGCCGAGCACGTCGCGCATCCCGCCGAAGAGCGCGGTGGCGCGCGGCAGCGCCCGCCGGTGCGCGTCCGCTGTCGCCTCGTGCAGGAAGCGCCACGCGATCAGCCCGCCGATGAGCGCGATGACGCTCCCGACGAGATACGCGGCGCGCGGCCCGGCGGATTGCGCGATCTGGCTGCCGACGATGGGGCCGACCGTGAACCCCAGGCCCATCGAGGTGGTCAACCAGCCATAGGCGACCTCGCGCTGCCCCGTCACCGTAATGTCGCCGAGGTGCGCGGCGCCGATCTGGAAGATCGCCACCGACGCGAACGCCGTGAAGACGCGACCGAGCGTCAGGAAGGCCGGGCCGTGCGCGAGCGCGAAGCAGACGAGCGCACCGGCATAGACGACCATGCCCGCCATGACGATGCGCGGGCGGCTCAGGCGGTCCGAGGCGAGGCCGATGGGGAGCGCGATCAACAGTTGCGTGAGGCTGCCGATCGTATTAATCGTGCCGATCAGCGCGACGGTGACGCCGAGATTCTTCGCGAAGAGCGAGAAGGTTGGCGCGACGATGCCGAAGACGACGTCCGCGAGGAAAATGACGATACAGAGCGTCGCAATCGCGCGCCGCACACTCCGTATCTCTCGTGTCTTCGCCGCAGTCGCTGTCACTCGCCCCTCCCGCCGCGCATTCTCGCACGGAAGGCGCATCGAGCGCGCGGCGGTGAGTCGCTATGCGCGCCCGGTCGGGCGGTCGATGCCCGCGTCGCGGAATGCCTGCGCGAGCACCCGGTATGACTGCGTCGCGGCGGCGAGCGCGTCGAAGTCGGGGCGGGACTGCACCATCAGGCTGATCTCGACGGTGATGTGGTCGTGCCAACCGGCGCGGGCCATCGCCTTGAGGTAGCCGACGTAATCCATATCGCCCTCGCCGGGGATGAGGAATTCGTGGTTCGGCGCGATGCCCCGCTCGTCCTTGACGTGGGTATGGACGGTGTACGGAACCAGTTGCGCGACCGCCGCCTCCATGTCCATGCCCTGCACATTGAAGTGGCTGATGTCGAAGTGAATGCCAAACGCGGGCGAGTCCACCTGCTGGACGAGCCAGATCGCCTGCTCCGGGGTACAGAGGGCGTTGCTGACGTGCGGCTCCGCGCCGACGATCACCCCGGCGCGCTCCGCGTGGACGGCGGCGCGCCCGTAGAGATCGACCAACTCATTTTTCACGGCTTCCCAACTGCCCGGCTCGCCCGCCGAGGTGGTGCTGACGGAGAGGCGCTCGCCGGGGTGCTGCAACTCCGCCGCGAGGTCGAGGTAGGTGGTGAAGGTCGCGACATTGCCGGTGCGGTCGCCCGGCTCGCCCTTCAGCAGCGGCGTGTTGCCGGAAAGCCCGCACAGGGCGATCGCATGATCGTCATACAGTTTGCGGATGCGCTTGCGCTCGGCGGCATCCATCGTCGCGGCGTCGGTCGGCCAGCGGGGGATGACCGTCAGTTCGAGGCCGTCGAACCCGAGGGCGGCGCAATGCTTCACCGCGACATCAATCGGCGTCTTTTGCATTCCCCAGGTGCTGAATGAGAGCATCATGGACATCTGTTCACTCCGTATCTATCAGCGACATGCGCCGCTGCGTCCCTCGGTTCAGCAGCAGACCCACACCGCTCCCGATCGCACCGAAGATCGTGCTGACAATCAGCGCGCCGAGAAGGTGGGAGAAGCCGCTGTCAAACGTGTTCGCGATCGCGAATGCGCGCAAATCATCCCACCCGCTACGGAGGAAGTCCGGGCTGATCGCGAGATCGCGCTCAAGGCGCGGGAGGGATGTATAGGTCAATAGGAACCCGTAGGCAACCGTAATCAGCACGCAGATCATTGCGGCCATGATCGCCGCGGCAATGCCAAGGGACGCCGCACCTGTGCGCCATGCACCGATGCCTCCCGCGACGCCCCAGAGGACGAAAGCGCCAAGGAGGAACGGTGCGGTGGCCGACATGCCGGAGAACCGGCTGAACGTCTCCAGCGACAGATTGACGATCCACATCGTGCCCGTAACGAGGCCGACGATCGTACCTGTATGGAGTACGGTGCGCCATCGCTCACCGCGCGTTGCGGTCATCGCGAACGCGATTGCTGCATAAATGAGGAGGAGGACGACGGGCTCGATGACAAAGAGCTGTGCGTTGCGTTGCGCGAGCAGGGGCATATAGAGCAGGACACGCGCGGCAACGAGCGCGAGGTTGAGGGCGATAGAGCAGAGGAGGGCGTAGCGCAGGCCCTTCGTCCAACCAGCCGCCGTTCGCTGAATGCTCACGAAGTCTCCTCTCCCTCTGCCGCGCGGCATGTGAAAAATGCGAGTCGCAAGGGAAACACCGCAGAGGCAGAGAGGATGCACCTTCCATGCCCATGACTCTGAGCACGCGCTACCGCGCATTATGCCTGCGCGGGGCGCCCGATGAGGCCGAGATGTTCGTCAATCTCGCGCTGGTAGGCGTCCACGGCGCCCGATTCGACCTCCTCAATCGTCACGGGTCGCCCCGCGTACTGCGACTCGAAGAGCGCGTAGACGAGCGCGACATCGCGCCGGGCGACCGCGCCGTCCACCTCCGGCTTCGCGCCGGTGCGGATGCACTCGGCGAATTCATGGTACTCCAGCGCGAGGATTTTGCGGTCGGTGATCGGGAAGTCGTAGTTGTACGTCCAGACGCGCTCGCCGCCGAAGAGCCGCGCCGCGACGGGGCTGAGGCGGTAACTCGGCGCGTAGTCGAGGATACGCTCGTCGCGGATGTCCGTGCCGTCATCGAGGATGAGGCGGATCGGTTGGCCGTTGCGGTCGCCGGGCGGGATGATCGAGCCCTTCGTGCCATAGACGATGCGGCTATGGTGCGGCAGGCCGTGGCCCGCGTGGTGGTTGACCCACTGGCCGAGCGCGCCGTTCTCGAAGTTAATCAAACCAAAGATCGCGTCCTCCCCGGTCGCCTCGAAGGTGTCCGGGAAGGTATCGGCCCACTTTTGATAAAAACCGCCCGGCCCGGCGGTGTTCCGCGTGACGCGCGTCTTTTCATAGAGCCGCACCTGCCCGAAGGCGCTGGCGGCGTCGCCGAAGTAGTACTGGAGGATGTCGGCATTGTGGACGCCCGCGTCGAGCGGGATGGTGCCCGTCACCTTTTGGTGACGCCACGGCGTGATAATCATGTTGTCGCGCCCGCCGATGTCGCTCTCCATGATGAACTGCGGGTCGCCGATCGCGCCGTCGTCGATGAGCGCCTTGACGAGCCGATTGATCGGGTCACGCCGGAAGTTCTCCGCCACGGAGAGGATCTTCCCGGCACGCTCGGCGGCGGCGATGATTGTGTTGCAGCCCCGAATGGTGATCGCCAGTGGCTTTTCGCACATCGTGTGCAGGCCGAGGTCGAGCAGCATCGCGGCGGCGTTGTGGTGCGAGCCGGTGTCGGTCGGGCAATCCGCGCCGTCGAGTTCGACTTCCCTGACCATTTGCGCGGCGTCGGTGAAGACCTGCGGGCGGGTGCCGAGGTGTTCCAACGCCTCCTCCGCGAGGTCCTCGGCGTTCTGACGGTTGAGGTCGCAGACGGCGACGAGGTCGATGGTGCGGAACTCCGTGCGCGACAACTCAGTCAGCCCCGTCAAATGCCGCCGACCCATACCGCCGCAGCCGACAATCGCCAGCCGGACCCGATCTGCCATCCTTCGTTCCTCCTTCGCGCCGTCGCTCACGCGATGCGGACGGCGATTCCCTCCAGGCCCGGACCGGCGGCAGGATAGCGCGCCATCACGAGCGGGTCATGCCCCGGCACGATATGCTCCGGCGAGTCCGCGAGCGCCCGCACCGTATCAAAGGCATCGTACATCGCGGGCAGCGTGTGGACGATGCTGAACGGGCGATCCTCGTCGATATTGGCGGAGAAATGCGTCGCGTCCGACGCGAGCACGACGTTGCCGCGCGCTGTCGGCACGCGCACCACTTGCAAGCCCGCCGCGTGCCCGCCGACGCGATGGACAGTGATCCCCGGCACGATTTCCGCTGTCTCGCGCACATAGTTGACGCGTCGGGCGAAGTTCTCGCGTACGAGGAAGAGCACGTCCTCCGGCTCGATGAGCGCGCGAAAGTGACCCCGGCCCGCGTGGCGACCCGTCCAGAAGACCATTTCCGCCTCCTGCACATACAAGGTCGCTTGCGGAAATGCGTCGAGATTGCCGACATGGTCGTAGTGGAGGTGCGTGAGGATGAGATGGCGGACGGTCGCGCAGTCGATACCGAGAAGACGCAATCCCTCCATCGGCGTGCGTAGATAGGTGCGCTGCCTCCGCGCCGCAACCGCGGCGGTGAACCCGGCGTCCACAACGACGGTATGCGCGTCCGAGACCGCCGCCCAGACGAAGTAATCCATCGGCATCGGGCCGTCGTGCGGGTCACCGCCATAGAAGTTCTCGGCCCGCCGCCCCTCCCGCGTCGCGTAGCGGACGGCGTAGACGGCATAGCACGGTTGCTCGCTCATTCGCACCTCATGTGCCAATTGCAAGTTCTAAAGCCCGCCGCCACCGATGATTACCCCATGGGTGCCGTCCAGCCGCACTCCCGCCATCTCTTCAAGGATCGTTGCAATGGTGGTGTGGCACTGGTCGCCGAGGCCATGCCCGATGGCGAAGCGGTAGAGTTGCTGCGCGGCGGCGGCGACAAAAAGCGGCACCGCGTGCTCCTGCCCCAACTCGATGGCGATATCGACATCCTTGCGCATCAACCCGATCGAGAAGCCGGAGTTGAAGGCGTGATTGAGCACGAAGGTGGGGAACTTGTATTCGCTCGACCACGAGCGCCCGGTACCGCTATTGATGACCGCAAGCGCCGTCTCGACACCGATGCCCGCTTTCACCGCGAGCGCGAGCGCCTCCGAGGTGACGGCCATCGTCGTGGCAGAGACCATGTTGTTGATCGCCTTGATCGTGTGCCCCGCCCCGGTATCGCCGACGTAATGGATCGTCGTGCCCATCGCCTCGAAAAGCGGGCGATAGCGGTCGAAGAGCGGACGCGGCCCGCCGACCATGATCGTCAGGCTGCCGCGCTCCGCGCCCGCGACACCGCCACTGACGGGCGCATCCACCATGCCGATCGCTCGCTCCGCCAGCCAGCGGGAGAGGGCGACGGTGCGGGCGGGGACGGCGGTGCTCATGTCGATCAGCGTGCTCCCCGGCGCCATCGCCCCGCCCAGCCCCTCCGACCGCACGACCGCGTCGATGATCGTCGAATCCGGCAGCATCGTGATCACCGTCGCGCAGCGCCGCCCGAGATCGGCGAGCGAATCCGCCGCCTCCGCGCCCGCATCGACTGCCCCCCGCAGCGCGTCGGGCGATGAATCGTAGGCGATAACGGGATACCCCGCGCCGATCAGCCGCCGGCTCATCGGCAGCCCCATGTGCCCGATGCCGACGACGCCGATTGTCTCCTTCCCCGACCCTTCCAACGCCCTGTGCTCCTTCTGAGATGATACGAAACGGCGGCGGGCCTTAGCTCGTGCCGCGTCCACCTTCATGAACTTTGATGCTCGGCTCGATGCCGTCCGCCCCGACGACCTCGCGCCAAGCATCGAAGCCGGCTTGGAAAGCGACCGCGCCCGCCTCCGGGAACGCGATCTCGATCGCTTCGAGAATCTCCTCCTTCGAGACGCCGAGGTCGAGTGCGACGCGGATATGGCTCTGGATGTGCCCCTTGCTCGCACGCAACACCGTCAGGCTGACGATGAAGATCAGTTCCTTCGTCCGGCGGTCGAGTCGCCGCTGTTTCAGGTAGGCGGCATCCACGATTTCGTTCGCGGCCTTGATGAACTCGAAGTCCTGCTGTACCGCCACTTTGTGATAATCGAGCACGTAGCCGCGCTCCTTCGCCATCGCGTCGATGTATGCTTGTTTCTCTTCGTGCGTCGCCATCCCGCCCCCTTTCGCGTCATCGCGCTCGTGACTGAGAACAATACCACAGGACGGGGCACGATTGACGCTCTCCGTGGCGGTTGGTACGCTCCCGCGCAGCACCGAACGACGGAGAGGAAAGGAGCAGGCTATGGATGCGGACAGGGCGTCGTCAGCGCAGGGCGACGAGAGCGCGACCACCGAGACAGCGCCCTCGGACTGGATGCCGACGGAGCGGATCAGTTGGTTCCCGATCCCGGAGGAGAAGGACCTCGACCCGCGCATCGCGGACATCGTGCGGCGGCAGCGCGAGAAGTTGGGCGCGCCGAACAATGTCATGCGCGTCCATGCGTGGCGACCGGAGACGACGCTCAAGTGGCTCGATTTGTACGGCCACATCAATCTCGGCCCCTCTGGCCTCAGCCGTATCGACCGGGAGATGATCGGCGTGGTCGTCTCCGCCGAGAATCGCTGCATGTTGTGACTGACCAATCACGGCGCCGAGTTGCGGCGCCTGACCGGTGACCCCGTCAAGGTGGAGCGGATCGCGCAGGATTACCGCCGCGCGGGCCTCGCTCCCCGCGAGCGCGCAATCTGCGATTACGCCATCAAGATCACGCGCACGCCCGTCGAGTGCAGCGAGGCGGACATCGAGGCTCTGCGCGGCCACGGCCTGACGACCGAGGACGTGTACGATGTCATCAACACGGCGGCAATTTACAACTTCAACAACCGCGTTGCCAGCGCGGCGGGGTTTATCCCCGACCGCTCCTTCCACGGCACATTCCGCGAGGAGAAGCCGAAAGAGTAACAGGGAGAGGGGATTAACCACCAAGACACCAAGACACCAAGAACACCAAGGAAAGCAAGTTTTCTTTGTGCCCTCGGTGCTCCTGGCGTCTTGGTGGTGCGGTTTCCTTCCGACGGAGGTACGGAGATGGGTGAGCGGGCGCGGAAGCGGATCGTGGTGCCGGACGATTACAACGATGTCTATGTGTCCGCGCCCGCCGTCGCACGCCTGCGGGAGCGGGCGGACGTCACCATCCACACGACCATGCCACGCGCGCTGGATGAATGGGTGGAGCGGATGGCGGACGCGGAGATTACCGTCGCGAACCGCGAGCGTATCCCGCTCGGCGCACCGCTGCTCGACCACCTGCCCCGATTGGAGATGATCGCGCAGACGGCGGGCGGCGGCAGCCACCTCGACCTCGGCGCGGCGACGGAGCGCGGCATCCTCGTCACCGGCACGACAGGCGCGTCCGCGTCCACCGCCGAATTGACGGTCGCGCTGATGCTCGCGGCGATGCGGCGTATCCCGTACGGGGATGCCGCGTTGCGCGCGGGGCGATGGTCGCAGTTCGTCGGGCGCGAACTGGCGGGCAAGCGGCTCGGCATCGTCGGTCTCGGGCGGATCGGTAGCCAGGTCGCGCGGGTCTGCGCCGCGATCGGTATGGACGTGCGCGGCTGGAGTCCGTCATTGACGGCCGAGCGCGCGGCGGCGGTCGGCGCGATCTATCAAGACTTGGATGCATTGCTCGCGGAATCGGATGTGGTGACGGTGCACATGCGCCTCACACCGGCCAGTCGCGGACTGCTGAACCGGGAGCGCTTGGCGCTGCTGAAGCCGAGCGCGTTGTTCGTCAACACGGCCCGCGCCGCGCTCGTGGACGAGGGCGCACTGGTGGAGATGCTTCAGAGCGGTCGGCTCTGGGGCGCGGCGCTCGACGTCTTCTCCGAGGAACCGCTGCCGCCGCATCATCCGCTCGTTGCCCTCCCCAATGTCGTGCTCACGCCGCATGTCGGCTGGGTCGCGGAGGATAGTTACCGTGTCTTCATCGAGGGTGTCGTCGAGAATATCCTCGCCTACCTCGATGGTCGCCTCCCCCCCTTCCCGCTCAACGCCGATGCGCTGCAAAACCGCGCATCGCAGCCCTGACGGAGCATCCACGCCAAACGGCGAACAGCGACCCCGCCTTAAGGACAGGTATCACGCCGTACTTTGGGCTGATGTACACGGCGCGCGCGTGCCGCATACTGGCAACAGTGAATGAGGCACGCGATCAGGAAGGAACGGATAACGATGTACGGATACGAAGCGGCGGTGCTGATGATGGTCGGCAAGGCGATGGACACCGAGAAGCTCGCAACGGCGAAGCGGGAGCGGATTCTGAACGAACAATCGCGGACGCGCCGGACGCGCCGCGGCAAATGATCCGATCCGCCACAACGGACGTAGTCTGAAGTGGAACGAGATATTCGCGGCGGGACGCATGGTACAGGAGTCGGTTGGCGGGAGCTTCATGCACAGACGGTAGCCCGGCCATCCACCATCCAGTAAGCTTCGTCCCTCTCGCACCGATACGACGCCTCTCGCATAGCGGGGGCGTCGTTTTTTTGCCCCACCCCCGCTTGGCGGGCGGACGGGCCAGGGGTGGGGCAATACGGGCGCTACAGGGGATCGAAGACAGGGACATCGCGGAGCTCGGACTTCGCCACCGCGATATCCGGGGTGCCGTAGGAGTGGAAGGTATCGGGCAGGCGCAATCCCCATGCCTGACCTTTGGCGCGCTCGGCCTGCGTCCAGACAATCGGTTCCCAGTCCGGCGCGAAGATCAGGTAGCCGCCGGAGAAGACCTCCACGCGGTTGCCGCCCGGTTCGTAGCAGTAGAGGAAGAAGCCATGCGTCACGGCGTGCTTGGATGGCCCGGTCTCGATGACAATGCCGTTTTCGAGGAAGATGTCCGCCGCGCGCAGGATGTCCTCGCGATTATCGAGCCAGTAGGCGATGTGATGCAGGCGGCCATGCGCCCGCGTCGCGTCCAGCGTGTAGGCGATGTCATGGACGAGCGGGGAGACCGAAATCCACGCGCCCGCCTCCGTGCCGTCATCGAGGATGACATGCTCGCGATTCATGAAGCCGAGTTGCTGCTCCATGAAGACGCGGTTCGGCGTTACCTCCGCGCAGAGGACGTTGATGTGATCGAGTCGCCGGACGGCGGCGCCGCGACCGTGATACCGTTGCGGCTGATTCTTCAGCGCGGGGCGGTGCGCGTCGGGCGCGCGGTATCTCTCCGCCTCGTAGTAGATCTCCATCAGGTGGCCGTCGGGGTCGGTGAACTGGTAGGCGGGGCCGTGGCCGAGATCGCCCTCGATCCAGCCAGTTCCGCGCCCGCTTGCTTCCAGCGCGCGCGCCCGCCGTTCGAGCGCCTGCGGGCTGACCGCGCGCCACGCCGTATGCCCCACCCCGCCGGTCGACGCTTCGGTCAGTTTCAGTGTGTGTATTTCGTAGTCGCCCCAGCCGCGCAGGAAGACCGATTGCCCGGCCCGCGCCGTCTCCTCCATGCCGAGCACATCGCGGAAGAAGCGTAGACTCTCCTCCGGCTTCGGCGTCAGCAGTTCGATATGCCCGAGATGGGCGACATCGCGGATCGGCTCGTCGGTCACTGCGATCCCCCCTTACGGGTTCGTCGTACGGGTAGTGGGTCGGTGTGAATTTGAACGTTGATCGGCTCTTCGGACCCACCCAACTTCGGCCACCAAGGCCAAAGATCGCCAGCGAATCCGCCGAGCCTCTCGGTTTTCAGGGAGTGAACAGCCTCCAGTGCCCCTCGGAGACGACTTCGACGGCGCCGTCAACGACTTTGATGGCGGTCTGATCGTCCATCGCGTACGCCGGCACCGGCATGCCGGCGGCCCATCGTTCTGCGTCGGCCATGGTGTTCTCCGGCAGCATCTCGTTGTCCAGGTGCGGGAAGATCGCAAAATCAACCAGTCCCAGCGTTTCATCGCCGCCGGTGGGCGGTTTCCAGTGGACGAAGTCTTCCCCGATGCTGGGGGCCATCACCATGCTCCCGGCGCTCAGTCCCACGTAGACCGTCTCGGGGCGCAGCGACGGCAAGAGGTCCGCCAGGCCGGACTGCCGCATCCAGTAGCACAGATACAGGGGATCGCCGCCTCCCACCAGCAGCGCGTCGGTCTGCTGGATCCAAGCGGTCCAATGCTCTTCTTGGATGCTGGGCAGTGCGGTGAGCTCCAGCAACCCCAACGACTTCCATCCCGCGTCGCAGAAGGGGTCGCCGATCTCGCCGCGGATTACCTGAGCGGCCAAGGTCGCACCATTGCGGTTGGCGTAGATCGCGGTGGGAATGTAGAGGGCGCTGGACTCGGCAATCGGTTTGCCCAAGAGGGCGACGAGCGCGTTGCGGATGCTCGCGTTGCTGATGCCGCCGGACGTGAGAAGGAGTTTCATCATGCCTTTCCTTGTCTCTATCATCGCCCTGCTCGTTGAGCCTACCTCTTGGCGTGGAACTGGCCTACTGCCGTAGCCCGAGATTCGGGGTTCGACGTGGTTTTCTCAAACCACGAACTACGAACCTTCCTGCTCGCTCGCCGCAATCTCCTGGATGATCTGCGCGCCGAGGTTGCCGGCGGGGAGGCCGCGGAAGAGGAAGGCGAGGTTGACGACCGCGCTCATCTCCTCCCATGTCGCCCCGGCCCGCCGCGCGGCGATGGCATGCAGGCGCGTCGCATCCGAGAGCAGGCCGAGCAGGATGCCGAAGAGCATCAGTTGCGATGTCTTCACATCGAAGCAGGCCGGGTACATCGCCCGCGCGCGCAGTTCCTCCTGCATCCTGAGCAGTTCGGGGTCGAGCCGCCCCAGCAGGTCCGTCCGTGCCTGGATGCGCGGCGGCACAAAGCCGATCAACTCCGTATAGAAGTCGCGATACTCTTGCAGATTCTCCGCGCTGATCTGCAGAATCCGGTAGCGGGTCATTCGCCATCGTCGCTCACTCCGTTCGCTCAGTAGCGAGTAACGAGGGAGTTCTGTCTTCTCGTTACTCGCTACTCGTTACTCGCTACTTCCCCACACCCAGGTATCCGATGTCCAGCCGTTCAGGTCGTACTCGCTCATGCACTGCTCCGCGAGGCCGGTGAAGCCGCCGAGATGGCCCTTGATGCGGGCGAAGTTCAGCACATCGAGGCGGATTTGCTCGTTGTTGCCGGAGTAGTTGCGCTCGTAGAGTTCGTGCCGCGCGCCGAACTCGGTGCCGATGGCGTCCCAGACCAGTTTGAAGAGCTTGACGCGCTCCTCCGCGCTGCTCTCCGAGCCGCGATAGTATTTGTCGATCAGCGGGCGCAGATCGGGGTTGAGCAGATCGCGGTAGCTGGAGGGCGCGACGAGCGGCGCGCCGCCGAGGAAGGTCTCGAAGATCGAGTGGATCGCCGCCCAGCACTCGTGCGAGAAGAGGCGCAAGGTCGCCGCGTTCTCCGTCTTCGGGATGACGCTGTCGCCGGGGCCGGGCTGCGGGTCCATGCAGAGCACCAGCGTCAGCGCCCAGATCAGGTTGCGCCAGCCGATGATGTCGCCGAGCGCCACCTGCACGCCACGAAACTCGTCCGTGCCGTTGGCCGCGATCCCCTTGGCGAAGAGCCCGGCCATGAAATCGAGCTTGACGCCGAGCCGCGTGCCGGATTGGAGGTTGTAGCGACTGAAGAAGCCCGAGCCGCGATAAAAAGTGTTGGCGCGCTCGACATCGCGGTAGACGAGCACGTTCTCCCACGGGATGAAGGCGTTATCGAAGAGCAGCACGGCGTCGTTCTCGTCGAAGCGGCTGGAGAGCGGGTGATCGAAGGGGCTGATCGCCTTATCCTCGTACGAGTTGCGGCAGAGCAGTTTCGCCCCCGGCGTGTCCATGTCCGCGATGAAGACGAGGGCGAAATCCTCCGCCTTGCCCTTCTCCAGATTGGCGGAACTGTTCTGCGCGACGAAGGTGGCGTGCGTGATCGCCGAGCCGGTGGCGAGCATCTTCGCGCCGCTGACGATGATGCCGTCGTCGCGCTCCTTGACGAGATGGATGAAGACGTCCGCCACCTCGTGGATCGGCTTCTTGCGGTCCACCGGCGGATTGACGAGCACATGGTTGAGGAAGAGCCCGCGCGAGGCGAACTTCTTGTACCAGTTGAGGGCATTGGTGTCGTACGGCGCGTAGAAGCCGGGGTTCGCGCCGAGGCTCGCCATGAAGGCCGCCTTGTAATCCGGCGTCCGCCCCATGAAGCCGTAGCTGAGCCGCGCCCAGGCGGCAATCGCCTCGCGCGCTTCGAGCAGTTCCTGCGCCGTCTTGCACGGCTGGAAGAACTTGTGCGTGCGGATGCCGTAGTCGTCCACCGCCGTGAGCAGATCGCGCTGCGCGGGGTCGTGCAGCGTGTCGTAGAGGCGGGCGATCGAGCGCGTCGCGTTGCGGAAGGCGGGGTGCGTCGTGACATCCTCCACCCGCTCGCCGTAGAGATAGACCTGCCGCCCATCCTTCAGGCTCTCGACATACTCCGTCGAGGTCATCAGATTATTGATCTCAGCGCCCGGCGTGGCCCCGTCAGCGGTCGTCGTCGCAGTCGCCAACCCGGCCTCCTTCCGTCCTTCCCTGCTGCCGCGTTGGCGAAAGCCTAGCAGGTCGGCGATGTGACGGCAACGAAGGGATTTCACCACCAAGACACCAAGAGCACCAAGGACACCAAGAAGGGAAATAGGGCAAGAAATCTCACGGAGTCTTCTGATATTTCCTTGGTGTTCTTGGTGTCTTGGTGCCTTGGTGGTTCAGCTCCCCATACTATGTGCCCGGAGTTCGCGCAGATGGCGCTGGAACTGGAAGCGGTTTTCCAGCAATGGCAGGTCGGTAACGAAGCGGGGGGCGACGTTGATCGCCTCGACCTTCGCGACGATGGTCGCCATCTCGCCCGATGCGCGCGCCGCCTCGAAGGCGGCGACGAACTCGGGGATGGTGCGGACGGTGGAGGCGTGCGCGATGCCCGCCGCCTTTGCCATGCCGGCGATGTCGGTGCCGGTCGCGGTGGCGGTCGGGAAGCCGCCGACCGAAAGCAGGCTCTCGTTGTCGAAGACGATGTGGACAAGATTCGGCGGGTGGTAGCGGGCCATCGTCGTCAGGCTGCCGAGGTTCATCAGGATCGAGCCGTCGCCATCGAGCACGACGACGGGCAGTTCGGGCCGCGCGAGGGCGAGGCCGAGGCCCATCGAGGAGGCGAGGCCCATCGAGTGCTGCATGTAGAAGAAGTTGGGCCGGTGGCCGAGGTGCTGCATCTCCCACGCCACCGCGCCCATGATCGTGACGACGATGGATTCCTTCAGGTGCGGGTAGACCGCTTCGATCGCTTCCATGCGCTGCATGACGCTACTCCTCCCACATCAGGTCGCGGCACAACAGGAGCGCGACGGGTTCAGCGCGGACTCCGCGAGCGCCTGCGCCTTGCGGATGCGCGAGGCGACGTGATCGGGGTTGTCCAGCCGCTCGTACGGGATGCCGAGATCGCGCAGCAGCACCTCCGTCACCGCGCCGCCCTGCGTCTGCCACGGGTCGCGCTCGCCCATCTCGCCGCGATAGGAGATGAGCAGCAGCAGGGGAATCTTGTAGAGGTGCGCGAGCGTGACGATGCCGTTGATGCTCTGCAAGAAGCCGTGGTTCTGGCACATCATCGCCGACTTGACGCCCGCCATGTGCGCCCCCGCCGAGATGCCGACGCCCTCCTCTTCCTTCGCCAGCCGGACGAGCGTCACCTCCGGGTCGTCGTCCGCCTGCCGGATCAGGTGGACGAGCCACGTCTCCGGCAGCGCCGACATCATCCGAATGTCGCACGCCTTCAGCGCGTCATAGATCAGTTGCGAGTTCTTCACCGAGACGGGCATATCATCATCTCCCTCACGTCTCGCTCGTTGCGACTACTGGATTCGCGCGCATGGTGCCACGGTCAGTAGGTATTCTCAACTCTTCTAGTATTTCCTTGGTGTTCTTGGTGTACTTGGTGCCTTGGTGGTTCAACTCCCCGCGTTCTGCGTGCGAATCTCGCGCAGGTGGCGCTGGAACTGGAAGCGGTTTTCCAGCAGCGGCAGGTCGGTGACGAAGCGGGGGGCGACGTTGATCGCCTCGACCTTCGCGACGATGGTCGCCATCTCGCCCGACGCGCGCGCCGCCTCGAAGGCCGCGACGAACTCCGGGATGGTGCGGACGGTCGAGGCGTGCGCGATGCCCGCCGCCGTTGCCATGCCCGCGATGTCGGTGCCGGTCGCGGTGGCGGTCGGGAAGCCGCCGACCGAGAGCAGGCTCTCGTTGTCGAAGACGATGTGGATGAGGTTGTGCGGGTGGTAGCGCGCCATCGTCGTCAGGCTGCCGAGATTCATCAGGATCGAGCCGTCGCCATCGAGCACGACGACGGGCAGTTCGGGCCGCGCGAGGGCGATGCCGAGGCCCATCGAGGAGGCGAGGCCCATCGAGTGCTGCATGTAGAAGAAGTTCGGCCGGTGGCCGAGATGCTGCATCTCCCACGCCACCGCGCCCATGATCGTGACGACGATGGATTCCTTCAGGTGCGGATAGATCGCTTCGATCGCTTCCATGCGCTGCATGACGCTACTCCTCCCACATCAGGTCGCGGCACAACAGGAGCGCGACGGGCTTCAGCGCGGACTCCGCGAGCGCCTGCGCCTTGCGGATGCGCGAGGCGACGTGATCGGGGTTGTCGAGCCGCTCGTACGGGATGCCGAGATCGCGCAGCAGCACCTCCGTCACCGCGCCGCCCTGCGTCTGCCACGGGTCGCGCTCGCCCATCTCGCCGCGATAGGAGATCAGCAGCAGCAAGGGAATCTTGTAGAGGTGCGCGAGCGTGACGATGCCGTTGATGCTCTGCAAGAAGCCGTGGTTCTGGCACATCATCGCGGACTTGACGCCCGCCATGTGCGCCCCCGCCGAGATGCCGACGCCCTCTTCTTCCTTCGCCAGCCGGACGAGCGTCACCTCCGGGTCGTCGTCCGCCTGCCGGATCAGGTGGACGAGCCACGTCTCCGGCAGCGCCGACATCATCCGAATGTCGCACGCCTTCAGCGCGTCATAGATCAGTTGCGAGTTCTTCACCGAGACGGGCATACTATCATCTCCTACCGTACAAGCTCATACGACACTCATACCGTTACGTTCCAACTGCTGTAAACGAACCTGCTTAAACCACACGCGGGAGCAGTCTCTGACACTCGGTGGCGGGAAACGCATCTACCACGCGAATCTTGTATGCGCGAAGGATGCGATCGACGCTGATGGTCAAGAGCGAGCCGCAACGATCGATATGCAGCGCCATACTATGTAAGTATTCCCCATTTCCCCGCGTCACAGACGAGGAAATCTGGCATCTGCGATTTCTCCGCCCGGCGTCAGTATTCAGGCGCGACGATGCAATTCGGGAAGAAGAGCACTCCCGTTGGATGCGAGTGCGATAGCGATTCGACGATTCTGCCTGGAACGAAACTCGCCATAATTCCACAGAAAGATCGGAGCATCCTTAGATCGTTCGGTGCCTGATTATGCACCGTTTTACCGCTGTACAATCTCCGTGACATGTGTTCGCCAGTCGGGATCAGCGTTCGATGATTTCTGCACCAACATGTGATATAAGCAGCATGATAGATTCATGGGCGTGATGCACGAAATGCGTCTCGATCGGCATGCGATCTGGACTATGCAAAAGAGTTCCACGAATCGTACATGGCGCTGCGGTCGCTACGAGAGCTTGCGATCGAATTGACCCTCGTTGGCCCAGTCTTCAGACCATTTCAGATCAGGCGACACGAAACGAGCAGAAGGGCTGCATCATTCTCTCCTCCTTCAATCAGGAATCTCGCGGCACTCGCTATAAAATGTTCTGCGTCGGTGGCAGTCCCGTATCAATGCTAATCATCCGTTCACCTCGTGCAGATAATGCACTTCAATCAAGGCAAATCTTACTCGCACAAGAATGTGCTCGACATATCTCGACGAGCAGTGATTCGCACGATTCGTCACTTTATGATCGGCACAGTAACGGGACAACTGCTAGTTCTGATATTATATGTTTGTTAATAGACCGATGAACGAAGTGGGCGCCAATGACGAATCGACAAACATGCCCAAAGACGGGTATCGAAAAACGTCAACTCGCGCGGGCGGTACTGCAAGGCTTCCGCGATGTGGGAGGCGGTGATTTGCTCGGCGGCGACGAGGTCGGCGATGGTGCGGGCGAGTTTGATGATGCGGTGGTGGGAGCGGGCGGAGAGGTGCATCTGGCGGGAGGCGGCGCGCATCAGTTGCTCGCCCGCCGCGTCGAGCGGGCAGTATTGGCGCACCTCGCCGGGGCCCATGTCCGCGTTCGTGACGCTCGATGTGCCGGAGAAGCGGGCGCGTTGCTGCGCGCGGGCCGCTTCGACGCGCGCCCGCACCGTCGCGGAGGATTCCGCCGGGCCGACGGCGGTCAACTTCTCGTAGGGGACGCGCGGCACGTCGAGATGGATGTCGATGCGGTCGAGCAGCGGGCCGCTGATGCGCTTGGTGTAGCGGCTGATCTGCTGCGCCGAGCAGGTGCAGGCGCGCTCGCGGTCGCCCGCGTAGCCGCAGGGGCAGGGGTTCATCGCCGCGACGAGCATGACGTTGGCGGGGAAGGTGAGCGAGCCCGAGGCGCGGCTGATGCTGACGATCTTGTCTTCCAACGGCTGCCGCAGCACTTCCAGCACCGCGCCGTTGAACTCGGGCAACTCGTCGAGGAAGAGGACGCCCCGGTGCGCGAGGGAGATTTCGCCGGGCCGGGGCCACTGCCCGCCGCCGACCAGCCCCGCGTACGAGACGGTGTGGTGCGGCGCGCGGAAGGGCCGGTGGCGCATGAAGGCCATCTCCCGCCCCAAGTGGCCGCCGACGCTGTAGATGCGCGTCACGTCGAGCGCCTCGGCAGGCGTCAGGCGGGGCAGGATGGAGGGGAGCGCGCGGGCGAGCAGCGTCTTGCCGCTGCCGGGCGGGCCGCACATGATGACATTGTGCCCGCCCGCCGCCGCGACTTCCAGGCCGCGCTTGGCGTGCTCCTGCCCGCGCACTTCCGCGAGATCGGAGCCGCCGGTCTCCTCCCACACATCGGTATCGATGGTCGAGGGCGGCTGCGGTGCGATCAGTTCCTCGCCGACGAGATGGCGGACAAGCCCGACGAGCGTTTCGACCGGATAGACGGTCACGCCCGGCACGAGCGCGGCTTCGGCGGCATCGTCGGCGGCGACGATCAGCGTCGAGAATCCGCTCGCCTGCGCGGTGTCGGCGATCGCCAGCACGCCATCGACGTGGCGCACGCCGCCGTCCAGCGAGAGTTCACCGACGACGAGCGAGGTGGCGATTGCCTCGTTCGGGATGTCGATCTGCATCGACGCCGAGCAGGATGCCGAGGGCTATCGGCAGGTCATACGACGGCCCCTCTTTACGGATGTCCGCCGGGGCGAGGTTGACGGTCACGCGCCCGGTGGGGAAGCGTCCGCCGCTATTGCGGATGGCGGCGCGCACCCGCTCCTTCGCCTCCTGCACGGCGGCGTCTGGCAAGCCCAACAATATTAAAGGCGGGCATTCCCGCGCCGACATCGACTTCCACCGTGATCGGCACGCCGTCCAGCCCGATCAGGGCGCAACTGGTCACTTTGGCGAGCACCCGCCGCTCCTTCCCCATACGGTCATTCGTGATCGTGCGCAGGATAGCGCATTTTCATCGCGCCCGCATGGCGGTATCGCCAATTTCAGCCTTGACCGATCCTGCCGCACGCGATAGGGTGCGAGGCGGTGCGGCACGGGACCCTTGGGAGCATGGATGATCGCGACGCTCGAAAGACCGACACCGACCCATCGCACGCTCGTCACCCCACCAGAACCACTCCCGCAGGCGGATAGACGGCCCGCCGCCCCGAAACTGCAGGCGCTGACCTCGCTCCGCTTCTTCGCGGCGGCGATGATCGTCCTGTTCCATTCGCAGGGGTATTTCGGCGCAATGTGCGCCCCTGCGACGGCTCACCCTCACGCAGGGCGTCTGCTTCTTCTTCGTGCTCTCCGGGTTCATCCTCACGTACGCCTACCCGTCGCTGGACCGGCGCGGGGTGCAACGCTTCCTCGTCGCGCGGCTCGCGCGTGTCGTGCCCCTGCACCTCGTGGCGATGCTGCTCTACGCGCTGATCCTGCCCGCGTGGTATCGCGATTCGGTGTCGAGCGTCACCCATGGCGCCGGGTTGCTCACGGCGTTCCTCCTGCAGGCGTGGGTGCCGATCTATCGGGTGCAGACGGCGTTCAATGGCGTCTCGTGGAGCCTCTCCGTCGAGTGCTTCTTTTACCTCTGCTTCCCTCTCCTCCTCTGGCGCTGGCGGCAAACGTGGCGCGTCAAGCTCGCCTTCACCTTCCTGCTCACTGCGGGCGCGATCTTCGTGGCAGACCGGGGATTGCCGTATTTGCCGCGCGGCGCGGAAGTGCGGGACGTCGTCTACTTCTTTCCGCTCACCCGCCTGTGGGAGTTCGCGGTTGGCGTCGCCACCGCGCATCTCTGGCGGGCGGTGCAGCCGCGCGTCCGGTGCGGTCGACGGCTCGGTACCGCGCTCGAAGTGCTCGCGGTCGCGATCGTGCTGATCGTGATGGTCCTGAGCGGTGGGTGGGCGCGGTGGGCGGGGCATTTCGCGCTTGTCGGCAGCGGCGGTGAGGCATGGCTGGCGTCGAGCGGCTTCGTCTGCCTCGTCTACGCCATGCTGATCTGCGTGATGGCGTGCGAGTGGGGCGGAGTGTCGCGGGCGTTGTCGCGCCGCCCATTCGTCCTGCTCGGCGAGATCAGTTTCTCGCTCTATCTGCTCCATCTGCTCATCTGCCACTACTACGTCATCCATCCCGCGCCATTCGTCTCGGTTCCGCCGTGGCTGCTCTCTCTCGGCTACTGGATCGTCGCCTTGCTCGCGGCCTATGTGGGGTGGGCAATCGTCGAAGTGCCGTGCCGCCGCGCGCTCGTCGGCCTCTGGGATCGCCACGCGGCACGGAGCGCGGCGCGCGCGGGCACGGGTGGGAAGGCGCGACGCCCCGCCGTGCAATCCCGAAGCGGCCTTGCCACGCTCTGGCGCGTCGCGGCGAGCGGTGTGCTCATCGCGGTCGCCGCCAGCCTCCAGGTCGCGGCGAACCCGCCCCCGCCGATCCAGGCGGTTGCGACGAGTGTGCCGGCGACGGACGATCAGGCGCTCATCGGCATAGACACCGTCGGCGCCCAGCCGGCAGCCGACGATCGCGCGATTGTCATCCAACGGCACACCTATTCGAGCGGCGCGATGACGGTCGTCGGCTGGGCGGTCGATGCGGCGGTTCGCGGCCCGATGCGCGGCGTGCTGGTCGATGTCGATGGCGCATCGCCCACGTGGGCAGCGTATGGCTCGGCGCGCAACGATGTCTCCGCCGATCTCGGCAGCGCCGCCTATCTGCATTCGGGCTACATTGGCATGATCTCGCTTGACGGGCTGACGGACGGGCTGCATCTCCTGACCGTCCGGGCGATCCCCCGCGACGGGCGCCCAGGCGCCGTGAGGCGGGAATCCTTCATCATTACCTCATCCTCGCCCTGATCGCCCGAACGATGCCATGCCCGGTACAATGCCGACGGACGGGCAAGGAGGTGGTCATGCTTCATCGCGCGCACCCCGAGGGAATCGTTGTCGTCGGCCAGGCCGCCCATGCGCGACTGGTCGGCGTTGTCGCGCGGGCGTGGGGGAGGCCGCCGTTCGCTCTGCCGCCCTGCATGGACGAGACGCTGCTCGCGGCGGAGCAGCACGAAATGGGCATGATGCCGTGGGAGATCGCGCCGACCCTCAATCCGACGACGGGATGGCCGCACGCCTATCTCGAACTGAGCCGGACGGAGCATCTCGCGCTCTGGCGCGATGCCGGGCCGCTGATGCGCACGCAGAGCCGCTATGCCGCGCTGCTCGTCTCCCGGCACGGCGTCTGGATCTTCTCGCAGTACGAGCGCCCAGCCGGAGGATCCCGCCGAGCGCGCCGCCGTGGCGGCCTATCTGCGCCGCGAGCGCGCATTCCAGGCCCGCGCTCCGCGCCAGCCTCGCCGATGAGCCGGAATACCGGGAGGCGGTGCGACTGCCGACCCTGCGCCGCTCGCATACCCTCTTCACGATCTGGGATCGTATCGCCGTCCATGCCTGCTACGGCGTGCCGGTACCGGCGTGGGGCGTGCCCGCCGTCTATCGGTGGGATCGCGTGCCGATCGCGAGCGGCGAAACGGACATGACGATTGACGTAGGCCGCGCCGGATCGCTGGACGCTCGACCCGTGGCCGTTCATCGCCAGACGAGTTGCGGCTGCGTGGCGAAGGCCGTCTGCTGCGCGAGCGATACACCGATCGAGCGACGATGCGGCACGCGCTCGACCGACGCGCCATGGGTACGCTGGGAGAGCGTCCTCACCCATCGGTGACGGGCGAGCGCACTGTCGGGTGCCGGGAATGGCTGGCAGCCGTCTTGCTTTGCACAAGGGTGGAGCACGCAACCGTGCGCCGGGACGAAAGCGAGGAATAGCACGATGGACGAACACTTCATACCCGTCACCGATACCGAAGCGCTGGACGCGCTCTTCGCGTCCTCGGCGGAGCGGCCGGTCGATTCTCTTCAAGCACGACCCGTATTGCCCGATCAGCGCCCGCGCGCATCGCGAGATGGAGCGGGTGGCGGGCGACGTGGCGCTCATTGATGTCGCGCACGATGACGAGGTCAAGCGACGCCGTCACGGAGCGGACGGGCGTCCGCCACGAATCGCCGCAGGTGATCGTCCTGCGCGACGGCAAGGCGGTCTGGTCCGCCAGCCAGTTCCGCATCAAGGCGGATGATGTCGCGCACGCCATCGCAGGAGGCGACACGCGCGCTGAGGGGCGGGGGGTTAGGGCTCGCTACCCCTTCACCGCGCCCGCCGCGATGCCTTGCACCATGAAGCGCTGGGCGAGGAAGTAGAGGATCATCACCGGCAGCGCGGAGAAGACCGCGCCCGCCATGATCGGCCCCCACGGGAGGGTGTCGCCGGTAATCAGGTTCTGCAGGGCGAGCGGCACGGTCTTCTTGTCGTCCGAGTTGATGAAGATCAGGGCCAGCAGCAGCTCGTTCCACGCGCCGGTGAAGGTGAAGATGCTCACCGCGACGAGGCCCGGCAGGGAGAGCGGCAGGAGTATTTTGATCAGCGCGCCGATGCGCGTCGCGCCGTCCACCATCGCCTGCTCTTCGAGGTCCGCCGGGATGCCACGGAAGTAGCCCATCAAGAGCCAGGTGCTGAACGGCGTCGAGAAACTGAGATAGACGATGATCAGCCCGTGCAGCGAGTTGCCGAGATGGAGCCGCGCCACGATCACCGAGAGCGGGATGAAGAGGAGCGAGGCGGGCGTCAGATAGGCGAGCAGGATCAACCGCCCGATCAGCCCCTGCCCCCGGTACTTGAAGCGCACGAGGCTGTATGCGCAGAGCGCCGAGATCACCACCGAGATCACCGTGCTGCTCGTCGCGACGATGATGCTGTTGCGGATATTGACGAGGAAATGCTTCTTGCCGAGCAGCGTGCGGAAGTTGTCGAACGTCGTGCGATGAAAGTTCGGCAGGAGCGAGGGCGTCCGGTAGATGTCGCGCGGGGTTTTGATCGAGATCGTCACCATCCAGTAGAGCGGGAAGATGATAATCAGGCAGACGACGATCAGGATGACGTAGGTCAGCATGCGCCGCGACTCGCCCATTGTCGATGGTTCGCGCCCGTTCCTTCGGCTTACCGCCGCTTTTGGCTGTGTGATCGATGCCATGTCGACCCTTCTTCCTCACCCTCTGCCCCTCTCTATCGCGTCGCGCCCGCTCGCTCTCAGCACTGACGCGATGGAGAGGGGACGCAATCCGTGCCAGAGCCGCAGCTCTCCTTAGTCCTCAGTCCTTCTGTAGGAGCGCCGCGACGATAAAGACGAGGATCGCCAGCGCGGGGATGATCGCGACCGAGACCGCCGCCGCCTCGCCGAGGCGCTGGCTCGCCAGGCCGAAGTAGGCGAGCACCGGCAGCACCATCGTCGCGTCGGACGGCCCGCCCTGCGTCATCAGCCAGATATTCTCGAACGAGTTCGCCGTCCAGATCGAGGAGAGCAGCGCGACGACGAGGATGACGTGCCGGATGCTCGGCAGCGTGATGAACCAGAAGCGCTCCCAGGCGTTCGCGCCGTCGGTCTTCGCCGCCTCGTACTGCTCCTGCGGCACATTCTGCAGGGCGGCGAGGAACGAGATGCACCAGAAGGGGAAGCCGCGCCAGACGGTCGCGACGATCACGGCGGGCATCGCGGTCGATTTCTGGCCGAGCCAGTCGATGATGCCGGCGTGGATGTGCGTCTGCGTCAGAACGAGGTTGGCCGCCCCGCCGATCGGCAGGAAGAGCAGCCGCCACGTCAGGAAGGCGACGAATCCCGGCATCGCCCACGGCAGGAGAATGAACGAGCGGAACATGCCGCGCAGGCGCATCTTCTCGTTGAGCAGGAGCGCGAGACTGAGGCCGATCACCAGTTTCAGCCCGTCGGAGACGAGCACAAGCACGAGCGTGTTCGTCAGCGCGCGTTTGAAGGAGACGAAGTTCCAGAGGTAGCGGAAGTTCTGGAAGCCGACCCAGTGGCCGGCATTGCCGACGACGCGGCTCGGTGAAGGAGATGAAGATCGCGTAGACGAATGGATACGCGACGAGCAGGAGCAGGACGAGACAGACCGGGAGGACGAAGCAGATACCCGGTCAGCGAGCCCCGCCGGGCGAACGTCCAGAACGGACGCCGCCCGCGGAGGGCTGGGTACTGCGGGTGCCCTTCGGGCGGCATGAGTACTGAGTTTCCCGTCCTGACTCGCCATCACATGCTCCCTGTCACTACCGCGGTCCCACTCAGTTCTGAGCCGCCCTACGGCGCTGACACTGTCTACTTGTACTTCGCGTAGATGGCGTCGCCGGTCTTCTGCGCTTCGTCGATCGCCTTGTCGAGGTCGTACTTGTCGATCACGACGCGCTGGATCATCTTCGGCACGATGTAGTTGTTGTTGAAGTCCGCGTACGCCGCGTTGTTGACATCCGGGAAGGCGGGCGCGGTGCCGTTGACGCCGAGGTCGGCGAGACCGGCATGGACCGGGTCGCTCTTGAAGAGGTCGAGCGAGGTCTCCTCTTGCAGCACCGGCCCGTAGATCGCCAGCGGGTAGTACTTGGACGAGTACGCGCTCGTCGAGAGGTATTCGAGCAGCGCCTTCGCCGCATCGACGTTCTTGCTGTTCTTCGGAGATGCCGCGAATGACGGGGGTGCCGGGCGAGACGCGCATCTTCGGCCCGGTCGGGAGCGCGGAGTACTGCGTGTTCGCGAGCAGGTCCTTGTCGTTCGCGCGCATCCAGATCGTCACGCTGCCGGTGTTGGCGATGAAGACGAGTTGCCCCGCCTGATAGCCGTTGTTGTCGCCGGCGCCGTCCCAGGTCGTCACACCGGGCGGGAAGAGGCCCTTGTTGAAGGCGTCCGTCACCCACTGGAGGTATGCCTTCGTCTCCGGCGACTTGATCGTGCAGACCTTGCCCGCATCGTCGGCGACCCGGCCGCCCCACGACTGCATCACCTGCACCTGCGTGTTGCCGTCGCCGACATTCGAGAGCGCGAAGCCCATGCCGAAGACCGGCGACTTCGTCGTCTTCGCGGCGGCATCGCTGACATCGGTCCAGGTCTTCGGCGCGGTCGGTGATGCCCGCCTTGCGTCAGCAGGTCGGTGCGGCGGAAGAGCACGTTGCCGCTGATGCCGTACGGGATGCCGTTGCGGCGTGCCGTTGAAGAGTTTCGGGTCGGTCGCCACATCGACGGACTTCAGCCAGCCGCCGTGCGCCTTGCCGATCTTCGCGTAGAGGTCATCGAGCGGCACGAGTTGGTTCTGGTTGGAGAGGAGCAGGAGCAGATCGAGCCCCATGTCGAGCGCGTCCGGCATCGTGTTGGACGTGACCGCCGCCGCGACCTTCTGGTTGGTCTCGTTCTGGTTGACCATCACGACATCGACGGCGATCTTGTTCTGGGTGCCCCAGTCCTTGATCATCTGGGTCTGGAGATTGTTGGCGTCGTCCGAGAAGATCAGGCCGCCCCAGTAGGTCAGTTTGCCGGTGCCGGAGACGACGGCGGGCGCGGACGTTCCCGCCGCTGCCGAGCCACTCGCGGCGGTCGTGCCTGCACCGTGGCGCTGCCGCGCTGCCGGATGCCGTCGTCGCGGCGGGGGCGGTCGTCGCCGCCGCCGCAGCCTTTGTCGGTGTTGCCGCGGCGGGGGAGCCGAACGGGTTCGCCCCGGCCGCCGCCGTCGGGGCGGTGGTGGCCGCCGAACCACTCCCCGCGCTCGGTGTATTGGTCGCGCTGCTGCCGCCGCAGGCGGCGAGAATCGCCGCCGCCGCCGTGCCCGCGATGCCCCCGAGGAAGTGCCGTCGCGAAACGTGTGCGTTGTACCGGACATGGTGTATTCCCTCCCGCATGATTTTCGGCGCGTGCCCTTGACAGCGCGAACCTAACATGTGAAATGTTACCTGTCAACATGACACCGGGTCGAGTCGCACGAAGGAGGAGAACGGCGGTATGGCGGAACAGATGCGCATCGCGTTGGGCCAGTTCAATGAACTGACGGACGAGAAGTTGGTGTTCGCGAAGCAACTCGGCGTCAGCGGCGTGCAGATGAACCTGCTCGGCCACTCGTCGCTGCCGGGCGATCATCAGTGGGAATACGAGGATTTGCTCGCGCTCCGCCTGAAGACCGAGGAATACGGCCTGAAGTTCGAGGCGATCGAGAATGTGCCGCTCCACTTCTACGATCAAGGCGATGCTCGGCCTGCCGGGGCGGGACGAGCAGATCGAACACTACTGCAACACGATCCGCAACATGGGCCGCGCCGGTATCCCGATCCTCGGCTACCACTTCATGCCCAACTCCGTCTGGCGCACCACGCGCACCGGGCCGGGCCGGGGCGGCGCGCATGTCACCGCCTTCGATATGGCGCTCGTCGAGGCGGCGTCCCCGGCGCAGCAACGCGCCTTCGCGGTCGTCCAGAGCGCCGCGATCGACGAGCAGTTCGCGGCGGGCAGCGTACGTCTCCGCCGAGGAGATGTGGGCGAACTACGCCTACTTCATGCGCGCCGTCCTCCCCGTCGCGGAGGAAGCGGGCGTCAAACTCGCGCTCCATCCCGACGACCCGCCGGTGGAGATGCTCGGCGGCATCGCGCGCATCTTCAAGAGCGTGGACGACTTCAAGCGCGGCTACGAGATCGGCAATGGCAGCCCGGCGTGGGGGCTCGACCTCTGCCTCGGCTGCTGCTCGGAGATGCCCGGTGGCGCCGCCAACGTCCGCGAGATGATCGAGTTCTTCGGCCCCAAGGGGCGCATCTTCTACATCCACTTCCGCGACGTGCAGGGCACGGTGCCCGACTTCGCCGAGTGCTTCATCGGCGAGGGGAACTTCGACGCCGCCGAGACGATGCGGCTGCTGAAGCGGAGTCGGGTTCACGGCTTCCTGCTGGACGATCACGTGCCGCACATGGAGGAGGACACGCCGTGGGGCCATCGGGGGCGGGCGCACGCCATCGGCTACATGCAGGGGCTGCTGGACGCTATCGCGACGGAGTAGACGAGTAGTCAGTAGTCAGTAGTCAGAAGGGAACGAGTACTCCACTGCGCTACTGACTACTGACTACTGTCTGCTCAGAGGAGGGTGTGATGATCGAGCATAGCGACCTGACCACGAAGGTGTACCAGTGGTTGAAGGGGCGCATCATGCATCACGCCTTCCTGCCCGGCGATAAACTGGATATTCAGCAGTTGGCGGACGATCTCGGCGTCAGTCGCACGCCCGTCAAGGACGCGATCAACCGGCTGACATCCGAGGGATTGGTCGTGCTGCGCAGCCGGCGCGGCACCTATGTCGCGACGCTGACGCCCGCCGCACTGCGGGACCTCTTCGAGACGCGCACGATGATCGAGTGCTGGGCGGCGGAGCACGCGACGCGCGAGGCGATGCTGGCCGCTGCCCCGGCGATGCAGGCGCTCTTCGACCGGAGCACGACGATCATTGCCGAGGCGGATGCCGCGCACTTCGATTACTCGGCGTACTTCGCGCTCGATCTCGATCTCACGCACGATCCTCGTCGGCCTGACCGGCAATGCGGTGCTGCTCGATCTCCATCACGGCATCATGGCGCGGATGAGCGCGGGGCGCATCTATTATCCCGGCGAGGACGAAGTGCTCCGCCGCTCGCACGCCGCGCACGGCGAGCATGCGGCGATCGTCAGCGCATTCGTCGTACGGCGATGTCGAGCGCGCTCGCTCGATGCGGTGCGCGCCCATATCACTGCCTCGATGGATCACACCGCCTGGCTCCTCGAACGACATATGCAGGCCGGAAAGCCTGCCGCCGAGAGAAGTCCGTCGGCGTAGCATCGCTACGGCGCGTCGCCTGACAGCATGGCGTGATAGACTGTGCCCCGGAGATAGCACCGGTGCGTAACAGGAGTGACGGCGCGATGCGCTGAAAGGACGGCGTTGATGGCGGATGCGGCATTGCCCCTCGTTTTTGACGGACACAACGATACGCTGCTCAGTCTGCCGGGCCGCGAGCCGGGCACGGAGCGGGATTTCTTCACCCGGAGCGAGCGCGGTCATATCGACCTCCCGCGTGCGAAGGAGGGTGGTCTCGGTGGCGGCTTCTTCGCCGTCTTCGTGCCGGGGCAGCGGATGGCCGCGACGACCGACCCCGCCGCCTTCAGCGACCCGGTGACGCCCGACCTCGATGAAGCGACCCGCGTCGCGATGCGCATGACCGCGAACCTCTTTCACATCGAGGAGCGATCCGAGGGGCAGGTGAAGATCGTGCGGACGGCGGATGAACTGGCCGCGTGCCTGGCGAGCGGCACCTTCTGCGCCATCCTGCATTTCGAGGGCGCGGAGGCGATCGACGAGGAATTGAACGCGCTCGAGGTCTACTACAAAGCGGGCCTACGCTCGATCGGCCCCGTCTGGAGCCGACCGAACATCTTCGCCGAGGGCGTGCCCTTCAAGTTCGGCCAAACACCCGACACCGGCCCCGGCCTGACGGATGCGGGCAAGCGGCTCGTCAAGGAATGCAACCGGCTCGGCATGATGCTGGACCTCTCGCACCTGAACGAAAAGGGCTTCTGGGACATCGCCGGCGCTCACGGATGCGCCGCTCGTCGCCACGCACTCGAATGTCCATGCCCTCTCGGCCACCCCGCGCAACCTCACGGACAAGCAACTGGCGGCGATCAAGGAGTCGGACGGCATGGTCGGCGTGAACTTCGCGGTCGGCTTCCTCACGGCGGATGGCAGCAACGATCCCGCCATCCCGCTCGAAACGATGGTGCGCCACTTCGATTATCTGGTGGAGCATCTCGGCATCGACCGGGTCGGCTTCGGCTCCGACTACGACGGCGCGACGATGCCGCGGGATGTCAGCGATGTCTCGAAGCTGCCGAACCTCGTCCGCGCCCTGAAGGATCACGGCTACGACGACGCCTCGCTCCGCAAACTCGCGCACGAGAACTGGATCCGCGTGCTGCGCAAGACCTGGAAGGGGTAGGGAGGTTCGGAGTTCGAGGTTCGAGGAGGAGATCGGGAATTCTTCCTCGAACTCCGAACTCCGAACTCCGCTGCGTTGACAGCGCGGGACGTGTCCGTATACTTACCGGCATCGGTTTCCGACGGGGAATGGGGATGGCGAGGTGGGCGAACATCCCCCTAGCGTGCATGAGGGGAAGCGGGGGAGGCAATGCGACTCTTTTGCGGGAATCTCGACGGCGCGGGCGGATCGTCGCCGCGTGTGTCCTTGGTCTGCTCGCGTGCAGTCTGATCCTCACCGCGTGCGGGCGTATCCCCGAGTCCGAAGCCGCAAAGAGCCGTTTGCCCACGGAGACCCCGACGGTCGCGGCTGCCGCGCAGGTCGCGTCGGGCGGATTCAAACTGGCGGAAACCCCGACCGGCAATGCAACGACCGGGCAGAATATCTACGTGCGCAGTTGCCAGGTCTGCCATGGCACTGGCGGTGTCGTGAGCGACCCGAGCCAGGCCGCGCTTGATCGGCAACGACGGCGCGATCGTCAAGAAGCAGATGGATACGACGGATAAGTTCGTCACCGCGTTTGAGAACGCCGCCCCGCATGCGGGCTTCAAGGACGACCCGAACCAGAACCTGACGCCGCCACGCATCGGCAACATTTATGCCTACCTCATCGCGCAGATGAGTAGCTAGGGAAGTAGCCAGTAGCCAGTAGTCAGTAGCCGGTAGCCAGAATGAGTCTGCTCGAGTACTGGCTACTGGCTACCGGCTACTCGAAAGGGATCTCATGCAACGGCGGACCGGCCGATCTCGAACGATGCGTGCAACAACTGCCCCCGATCCGAATGCCGGCCCCGCGATCACCCTGCCCGTCGTGCTCGTGCCGGAGGCGGTGGTGCTGCCGCACATCTCCGCGCCGCTCATGCTCATCGATGAGCGGGCGGAAGCGGCGGTCGCGCGCGCCTTCGAACGCGACCGCCGTATCCTCATCCTCGTCGAGCAACACGCGCCGGAGCCGCCGACCGAATGGATCGACCGGCTGGTGATGGGCGACGATCCGTCGATCGTGGAGGCGGACGCCGCCACATCGCCCGGTCGCGGCGGCTCCCCGCGCGCGACGGTCGGGGTGATCGCGGAGTTGCTGCACCCGATTCGCCGCTATGGCCAGCCGCAATATCTCGTGCAGGGCGTCGCGCGCGGCGTCGTGGAGAGCTTCGTCCGCGAGCGCCCGTATATTCTCGCCTGGGTGCGGGAGCAGCCGGACATCGAGACGCGCACGGTCGATGGCGATGCGATGGTGAGCGCCGTGATCGCGCTCGTCGAGCGGTACATCGCCCTCCTGCCGAATATCCCGGACGAAGTGATCGAGATGGTGCGCTCCATCGACGAGCCGGGCCGCTTCGCGGACATGGTCGCCTCCTCGCCGGAATACACGCCCGCGCAGCGGCAGCAGATCATCGATGTGCTCGATCCGCTCAACCGGCTCGGTCGTGTCCACGCGATGCTGGCGGAGAAACTGGACGTGCTCGATCTGCGCACGAAGATCGAATCGGAGGCGCAGGCCAGCCTCGACCGCTCCCAGCGCGAGTATTATCTGCGCGAGGAGTTGCGCGCCATCCGCCGCGAATTGGGCGAGGGCGGCGAGGAATTCCTCGCCGACGATCTCCGGGAGCGCGTCGCCTCCGCCAACATGCCCGACGAGGTGCGCGTGAAGGCGCTCCAACAGGTGGACCGCCTCGAGAACCAGCATCCGCAGAGCCCGGAGGTCGGCCTGCTGCGCACCTACATCGATTGGCTGCTCGCGGTACCGTGGGGCGTGGAGACCGAGGACAACGTGGACCTTGATCACGCAGCCGCCGTATTGAACGAGGATCACTACGGCCTGGAGAAAGTCAAGGAGCGCATCCTCGACTTCATCGCCGTCCGCTCGCTGGCGGGCGAGAAGATGAAGACGCCGATCCTCTGCTTCGTCGGGCCGCCGGGCGTCGGCAAGACGAGCCTCGGCAAGTCCATCGCCCGCGCGCTCGGCAGGAACTACGTGCGCGTCTCGCTCGGCGGCGTGCGGGATGAGGCGGAGATTCGCGGCCACCGGCGCACCTACGTCGGCGCGCTGCCCGGCCGGATCGTCAAGGCGCTCTGCGACGCGGGCAGCCGCAATCCCGTCTTCGTCCTCGATGAAGTGGACAAGATCGGCACGGACATCATTCGCGGCGATCCCGCCTCCGCGATGCTCGAAGTGCTCGACCCGGAGCAGAACAGCGCCTTCGCGGATCATTACATGGAAGTGCCGGTCGATCTCTCGCGCGTGCTCTTCATCACGACCGCGAATCTGCTCGACCCGATCCCGCCCGCGTTGCGCGACCGCATGGAAGTGATCGAGATTTCCGGCTACACGGATGTCGAGAAGACGCACATCGCGCGCGGCTTCTTGCTGCCGAAAATGCTGGAAAGCCACGGCCTGACCGCGAAGCAGGTCGCGATCACAGACGCCGCCGTTCGCCGTCTGATCCACGAATACACGCGCGAGGCGGGGGTGCGCAACCTCGAACGGGAGTTGGGCGCGCTCGGGCGGCGGATCGCGCGGCGGGTCGTCGGCGGCGAGAAGGGCAAAGTGAGCGTGACGCCCGACGCACTGCCGACCTACCTCGAGATACCGCGCTACGAGTTCGGCGCCGCCGAGGAGCGGGCGGAAGTCGGCGTCGCTACCGGCGTCGCCTACACCGAGTTCGGCGGCTCGCTCCTGCCCATCGAGGTCGCGCTCGTGCCCGGCAAGGGGGATGTGCGCCTGACCGGGCAACTGGGCAGCGTGATGCAGGAGTCGGCGCACGCGGCGATGACCTATGCCCGCTCGCGCGCCGCCGCCCTCGGCATCGACGAGACACTCTTCGAGACGCGCTCGATCCACATCCACGTCCCGGAGGGGGCGGTGCCGAAGGACGGACCATCGGCGGGCGTCACGCTGGCGACCGCGCTCATCTCCGCCGTCACCGGCCGCGCGGTGCGGCACGATCTCGTGATGACCGGCGAAATCACGCTCCGGGGCAAAGTCCTGCCGATTGGCGGCTTGAAGGAGAAGATGCTCGCCGCGCATCGCGCCGGTATCCGCACCTTCCTGATGCCGCGCCGCAACGCGAAAGACCTCGCGGATATCCCCGCCGAAGTGCGGGAGGCGATGGAAATTATCCAGGTCGAGCGGATGGAGGAGATTCTCGCGCACGCGCTCTTGCCGCGCGACGCGGCCGATCCCACCGCGCCCAAGCCGAAGCGGTCGCCACGCCGGACGGCGAATCGCGGCGCGGCCTGGACACCGCCGCCCGTGCCGCTCTCCGGTGGAGCGCCATGCGATTGATCTTCGCGGTCGTCCAGCGTGCCGACCTCCCCCCGCTGCTGCGGGAACTGACCGGCAATGGCTTCCGGGCGACGGTGATCCGCAGCCGGGGTGGTCTGTTGCGCGTCGGCAGCGTGACGGTGATGATCGGGGTGGACGGGTCGCTCGTCCCGGACGTCTTCGCGATCATCACCCGCGTCTGCCGCCATCGCGTCCGCCCCTCGCTGCCGCTGATTCCCGCCATCCAACCGGGCGTGATGACGATGCCCTACCCCGTCGAGGTCGAGGTCGGCGGCGCGGTTTGTTTCACCCTGAAGGTGTCGCGGTACGTCCGTATTCAGGGGCGGCCGGCCCGCTGAGCGCGGCGCGGCGTATGCGCGGTCAGCGCTCGCCATCGCGCGCCGGCCGCCGTGCGCGCACCGGTACGCCATCGCCCGCCGACCGTTTGAGCCACTCCGTCGGCTCGATGAGCGAGACGAGGGCGGTTTCCGGGAGGGCGGCGTGGCATTCCCAGCAGATCAATTCATAGACGACCGTCTCGGCGATCACTTCTCTGCGGACGGACGCCGCGCACTCGCAGCCGCAGAACGGGCAGGCGACGATCGCGACCCGCTCCGTCGGCGGCGCGGCGCGCAGCAGGGCGGGCGCGGCGGCGGCATCGCGCAGATCGTCATCGCGCTTGATGAGGCGGGCGACGTAGAAGATGAAGATGAAGAAGAGCACCTTGAGCACCATCGTCGCGATGAAAATGTCGAGGAGGGTGATCTTGGTGGCGAGCAGGATGGGCATCGAACGCCTCGGCTACTGCGATGGCACGCGAGAGCGACTGAGTCGCGCCCGCGCGACCTGACCCTGACGGAGCGGCGTGCTCGGGAAAACCATACCACGCGGCGCGCTTTTCTTCACCACCTTACGCGCCCGGCGCACGCAGAGCGCCCTGTCGCGTCAGCTCTTCCAGGCTGACCGGCTCGACACGCAGCGTCCGCTCGCCGCGATAGGTCACCATGCCCGGCCCCGCACCCGCGATCTTACGCACCTGCCGCCGGGGCGCATAGTCCACCTCGACATGCCCCGCCGACCGCGCGCTGCTGTAGTAGGCGGCGAGGCGAGCGGCCATCTCGATCACCCGCGCGTCGTTGTTGCCGGTCTGCACGAGGTCGGGGCTCCACTGGACGATGACGTGTGCGCCGCCGACGCCGCGCGCATGCAGCCACGTATCGTCCGGGTGCGACATGCCGAAGGTCAACTGGTCATTTTGCGGGCCGCTCCGACCAATCAGGATGCGATGTCCCGCAGGCGTCAGGTACGCGCGGGGGCGGCGGACGGCGGGCGGGCGTTTGGGCTTGCGCTTCGCATTCGCCGTGGCGGTTGTGACGTCCCGGCCGCCGTGATACTCCTGCCATTCGCGTTCCAGGGTCACGAGGTCGTCGAAGGCGGTCGCGGTCTCGACGAGCGCCGCCATCTGACCGAGATACGCCCGCTCCGTCTCCGCCTGCGCGACGCGCTCCGGCAGCCCCTCCGTCGCCCGCTGCGCCCGCCGGTATTCATCGAAGTATCGTTGCGCATTCTCGGACGGTGAGAGGCCGGGATTGAGCGCAATCGTCACGCCATCGTCGGTCTCAAGGGAAGTTTGGCCGGGCGTCATCGCGTAGGCATTCGCATAGATCGCCTCGCCCTTGCGCCGGTTCAGTTCGGCGTCCTCCGCGCGCCGCAGTTCGCCGCGCAGGGCATTGAGTCGCGTGTCGATCCGCGTCGCGGCGTCCGCGATGCTGTGCAGGAGGCGGTTGCGCCGCTCGCCATGCGTCGAGGCGCGCGCGGTCTCGGCGAAGAACCGGGTGATGATCGCGGAGATCGACGAGTCACGCTCCACGGTGACATCCGGTTCATTCGCCAGTGACGCGAGCGGCACGGGCGAGAACGCCTTTGGCGCGCCATCGCGGAGATAGCGGGCAGGTTGCCAGTCGCCGGTCTCCATCGGGCCGATGATTGCCGCGAGCGCGCCGGCGAGCGTGGCGGGGTCGCAAACGGTGGCGGGCGCGTCCGTATGCCCGGTGGCGCGATAGGCGATTTCCCGCGCGATCTGCGGGCTGATGCCTCGCAGCGAGCCGACAAGCATCGTGGCGAGCGTCGTCCGCTCGCCGGCGAGGAGGCAGAGATGCCGCAACTGCGCGGCGGTCATGCTGCTTGGGTCCGCCTTCTCCTGCGGCGGCGGCGGCGCGTAGACGAGATGGGGCAGGATCGGCCGGACGCGGCTCGTCGAGGGGGGCACTCGCTTCAGCGCGTCAACGATCATGCCGCTCGCGTCGACGAGGACGGCATTCGAGTGGCGACCCATCACTTCGACGATCAGCGTGGTTTCGTCGAGCGTCCAACCGGGCGGCAGCGCCCCTGCCTCCTCCTCCCCACCCTCTTCGTCGCCGTCCTCCGGGGGCTCGTCGCGCTCCTTGACGGGGGGATGCGCCTTGACGATACTCAGCGCCAATGTCCGCTCGAAGGCGGGCTGCGCGAGGCCGACGATGCGGCCTCCGCGCAGATGTTTGCGGAGCAGGAGCAGGAAGGGTGTCACCCGCTCCGCGTCGGCGGTGAGGCGCTGTGAGACGAGATGGAGCCGCGCCGCTTGTGGATGGTCGCTGATTAGTAGTTGGTGGCGCGTGCCATGCGCGAAGATTTCCACGACGAGGGTGTACGCGTCCGCGAGGCCGACGCGCTGGACGCGGCCCCCCAGGATGGCGGTATTCAATTCGTCGGCGACGGCGCGCATCGTCAGCGCATCGAACACGAATCATCCTTTCCGGCGTCGCGTGCGTACTGATGAAGTGTACACCGCGCGCGGAGTGTCGCGGAGGGACGGGTGCAATGGCGACGGAAATGGTGCATGTCGGCTTCGGCCATCTGGTGGCGATCAATCGGGTTGTGGCGATCGTCGCGCCCGAGAGCGCGCCGCTGAAGCGGGTGATGAAGGAAGCGCGGGACGAGGGGACGCTGATCGACGCGACCTCCGGGCGGCGCACGAAGTCGCTCCTCTACCTCGATAACGGGATGGTGCTGGCGGCGGCGCTCGGCCCGGAGACCATCGCCGGGCGCGTTGGGCGGCAGGGGCGGACACCGGCGGGGATGCCGGAGGAGAGCGCGGCGGACGTGCCGGAGCGCGGGACGCCGAGGGACCGCAGAGAGGCAGAGGACGCATGACGCATAGTGACCAGGAAGGGATGAACGAGCGGGCGGACGACCTGATCGAATCCATCCGCACGGCGGCGCGCCCACTCCTCATCGTCATCTCGGGCCCGTCGGGCGTCGGGAAGGACACCGTCATCGAGCACATGCGGCAGGTGATGCCCGATGCGTACTACGCCGTCACCGCGACCACGCGCGAACGCCGTCCGGGTGAGATCAACGGCGTCCATTACCATTTCCACACCGTCGAAGACTTCAACCGCGAGGTGGAGGAGGGCGAATTCCTCGAGCACGCCACCGTCTATGGCAACTACTATGGTGTGCCGAAGGCGCGGTTGCGGCAGGCGTTGCGGCAGGGTAAGGACGTCGTCGTCAAGGTCGATCCGCAGGGCGCCGCGACTATCCGCCGCCTCGCGCCCGAGGCATTGATGATCTTCCTCCTCCCGCCGGACATGGGCGAGCTCTATCGCCGACTCCGCTCGCGGAAGACCGACGATCCGGTTGCTCTCGGGCGGCGCATCGACATCGCCAGCCGCGAGATTGCGACGAGCGAACTCTTCGATTACTTCGTCGTCAACGAATCCGACCAGATCGACGGCGCCGTCGATCAAATCCGCCAAATCGTCGCGGTAGAGAAGTCGCGCATCCACCCGCGTGAGGTGATGCTGTAAGGGGAATCCTACCTAACCCCCAACCCCCTTCCCTCGGGGGAAGGGGGAGCCGTAGGGGCGCATAGCATGCGCCCTCTGGGTCGGGTAGGGCGACCACGAAGAGGCCACGGCAATAACCGCGAGTCACCCCTTCCCTCCGAGGGAAGGGGCTGGGGCTAGATTCTCCCCGCCTCGAACACCAGCCACCAATGCGGCAGCGCGATCACCGACGCGCCCGCTGGCGGCGCGCTGGATTCGCCGGCTGGGAACGCAGCGACCGTGTAATCCTGCGGGCGGGGCGCGCCCTGCTGCTCCCATCGGCTGAAGACGGCGGCGAGCCACGCGCCAATCGCGGGATTGCCGTAGGTCAGCGTCGTCATATCCGCCGTGCCGTCACGCACCGAGAGCGGATGACCGCACCGCCGCCAGCCACGAGATCGAAGATGCCGTAGGCATGACCGACGAAGCCATACCGAGCGTCGTCCGACGTCGACGAAGGTGGAGACGAATCGTCCACCCGGCTCCGAGAGCGCGAAGGCGAGCGCGGTAAACCAACCCTGGCGCATGCCCGGAATGATGCGCGGCGTCGGCGCGGATTCCAGCAGCGCGGCGATGCGTTCCGCATCGGGCGCGGCAGCGTTGGTCATCGTCAGGCGGAGGCCGGGGCGCGGGCTGATGCGCGCGGCTGCCGGTTGCGTCGCTCCCCATACTGCCGCGTAGGGGCATGAAGCTGCACGGCTGCATGGAGAGGCTGTGCAGTCCGTCGCCCCGCTTCTCGAAGGCGATGGAGAACTGCGCCGCGCCGACGCTGAGCGGCAGGACAAGCGAACCGCCGGCTTTCAATTGCGCCGCCCACGCGGGCGCGATGTCCCCGGCATTGACGGTGAGAATAATCCGGTCGTACGGCGCATGCGCCACGTATCCCGCCGCGCCATCCGCCGTGACGACCGTTACGTCGGTGATGCCGGCGGCGGCGAGATGCGCACGCGCGCCCTCCGTGATGTCCGCGTCGATGTCCACCGTGCTGACGCGCCCGCTCGGCCCGACGAGCGTGCGCATCAGCGCGGCGTTGTAGCCGGTGCCCGCGCCAATTTCCAGGACATTCATGCCGGGCGCCAGCGCCAGTTGTTCGAGCATCAGCGCGACGATAGCGGGCTGTGACGCGCTGGAAATCGAGACGCCGTCCGCGAACTTCGTCGCGATCGCATCGTTCGCATAGGCACGTTCGAGCGGTTCGTTCGGCAGGAAGACGATGGCGCGGCACCGTCGAGCATCGCCGCGCGGACGGCGGCATCGTGGAGCGCGCCATCGCGTTCGAGTTGGGCGATCAACGCCGCGCGGAGTCCGGTCTGCCGCATCAGGCTCCATGGAGCGACGCTCCTACTCCGCGACCGATGCGCGCTCCGCAGGTGACGGTAGCCGCTGATTCATCCTCACCCTCGTCCTCGTCGTCATCATCGGGCGCGTTCGGGTCGCGCGGCGGCACATAGCGGAGTTGCTGCTCCGGGTTCGCCATGTGGTCGGTGAACATGATCCCTTCGAGGTGGTCAATCTCGTGCTGAAGCACGCGGGCGAGGAATCCATCGGCGGTGATGCGCACCTCGCGGTCCTGCATGTCGTACGCGCGGACGACGACCGAGAGGTCGCGCTCGACCGGGCCGTACATGTTGCGCAGCGAGAGGCAGCCTTCCTCGTCCGTCTCCTTGCCGCCGCGCCGCCGGACGATCTGCGGGTTATAGAGCGCCATCTGGAAGCCCGGATCGTCGTCGTCGAGCGAGCCCGGCGGGATGTCCACGACGATCAAGCGCAGCGGCACGCCGACCTGCGGCGCCGCCAGGCCGACGCCGACGCCGATCACCGTCTCGACCATGTCGCGGGCGAGTTGCAGCGTCTCCTCGTCCATCCGGCTGATCTTGCGTGCCCGCGCGCGCAGGATTGCATCGCCCTCCGGGGTGTTGATTTGCAGAATTTCCCGTCTCGCCATTCGTGCCTATTCCTCCCGTTTCTCCGGATGATAACACTGCCGGGAAGAGCGAGGCCATGTCGCAGGCGGTCTAACGCATTGAAGCGGTGGACGGACGCAAAGGGCAGGGGTTTTGAGGATTCGGCGACCGCATGAACCGCAGTTTCGCCTTGACACTGGAAAGTCGCCAAACGTATGATGCTGCGTGGAACGGTTTCACCGAGGGGGAAGGGGTGACCGCGATGCGGATGGAAGATGCTGTTAAGCCTGGCATGGCTGGGATTTTGGTGCATTCTCATGTGCGTCACGCGCGCCTCGCGCCCCTTCGGTCTGCGACCGCCCCAACGAATATTTCTCCAGGCAGGTGTCCCGGGTGCGCACCGGCGAACCGATACAACAACGGGACACGAAGGGATGATTTCAATGGGATTCGTCGCAGTATGGTGGGCCTGCTTATCGGGCTCGCCATCGGTGCGGCGGTGGCATGGGTGGTTTCGTCGCGCATCAAGGATACCAAGGGGCGCGACGAACGACTGCAAGCCCAGGCCGACGCCGAGAAGATTATCGAAGCAGCGAAGGCGCAAGAGCGGGAACTGACGCTCGCCGCCAAGGATGATGCGCTCCGCCTCCGCGAGGAGATCGAGCGGGAACTGAAGGAGCAGCGCGCCAACACGCAGCGGCAGGAGCGCCGCATCCAGCAGAAGGAAGAGACGCTCGACCGCAAGACCGCGCAACTCGAAAAGCGCGACGACGATCTCGATGTCGCGCGAGCAGCGAGGTAGACGCGATCCGCGCCGAGGCGGAGACGCTGCGCGCGAAGCAGATCACCGAATTGGAGCGCGTCTCGAACCTGACGCGCGACGAGGCGCGCGGCGATCCTGCTCGCCTCCATCGAGGAGGAAGTGCGGGATGCCGCGAACCGCCGCACGCGCGAGATCGAGGCGGAAGTCAAGGAAGATTCGGATCGCCGCGCCCGCGAAATCCTCGCCATCGCCATCCAGCGGTGCGCGCCGGATTACGTCGCGGAGGGGCTCGTCACCGCCGTGCCGCTGCCGTCCGACGACATGAAGGGGCGGATCATCGGCCGCGAGGGGCGCAACATCCGCGCGCTCGAACAGGCGCTCGGCGTCGACCTGATCATCGACGACACGCCGGAAACGATCATGGTCTCGTCGTTCGACCCGGTGCGCCGCGAGACGGCGCGGCGCGTGCTGGCGAAACTCCTCCAGGACGGCCGCATCCACCCGACGCGCATCGAGGAAGTGACCGAGCGCGTCACGGCGGAGATGGACACGGTCATCAAGGAGGAGGGCGAGCGCGTCGCCTATGAGGCGGGCGTCGCGGGCCTTCACCCGGAGTTGATCCGGCTGATGGGCCGCCTGAAGTTCCGCACCAGTTACGGCCAGAACGTGCTTCAGCACTCGCTGGAAGCGTCGATCATCGCGGCGGGGATCGCCGCCGAGATCGGCGCGGACATCAATGTCGCCAAGACGGCAGGGTTCTTGCACGACATCGGCAAGGCCGTCGATCACGAGGTCGAGGGGCCGCACGCGCTGATCGGCGCGGAGATCGCCCAGCGGCTCGGCCGCTCCTCGCGGATCGTCCACGCCATCGCCGCGCACCACGGCGAGGTGCAGCCGGAGACGGTCGAGGCGTTCATCGTCGCGACGGCGGACGCGATCTCCGGCGGGCGCCCCGGCGCGCGGCGCGAGATGGTGGACCTCTATATCAAGCGGCTGGAAGCGCTGGAGAGCATCGCCAACTCCTTCCCCGGCGTCGAGCGATCGTTCGCGATCCAGGCCGGGCGCGAGGTGCGCATCGCGGTCAAGCCGGATGTCGTGGATGATCTGACGGCGACGCGCCTGGCGCGCGATGTCGTCAAGAAGATCGAGGAGACGATGGAGTATCCGGGTCAGATCAAAGTGACCGTCATCCGGGAGATGCGAGTCGTGGATTATGCCCGCTGATGAGCGGCTGGGCTTCGTCCCATCGGCCTCGCGGCCGGCACCGTCCCCTCCTGGCGAGGGGCCGGGCGGTGCTTCGCTTCCTCGTCGTCGGCGACATTTTCGGCGAGCCGGGGCGGCGCGGCGCGGCGCGTTTTGTCCCCGCGCTGCGCGAGGAATACGGCATCGACTGCGTGATCGCCAACGGCGAGAACGCGGCGGGCGGGCGGGGCCTGACCGAGAAGACGGCGGACGAACTCTTCCGCGCCGGTATCGATGTCCTCACCCTCGGCAATCATACCTGGTCCCAACGCGAGATGATTACCGTCCTGAAGGACGAGCAGCTCCGCATCGCGCGCCCGCTGAACTACCCGCCGGGCGTGCCCGGTCGCGGCTTCGTCGATGTCGAGGTGCGCGGCGTGCAGGTGCGCGTCGTCAGCCTGATGGGGCGCGTCTTTTTGACCGACAGCCTCGATGACCCGTTCCGGGCGGCGGACGATCTGCTGCGGACGACGCCGGACGACGCGATCGTCCTCGTCGACTTCCACGCCGAGGCGACGAGTGAGAAAGTGGCGATGGGGTGGCATCTGGACGGGCGCGTGGCGGCCGTTTTCGGCACGCACACCCACATCCCGACGGCGGACGCGCGCCTCCTCCCGCAGGGGACGGCATTCGTCACCGATCTCGGCATGGTCGGGCCGCAGCACTCGATCATCGGCAGCGAGGTGACGCCGATCCTCCATCGCTTCCTGACCGGTATGCCGGTGCGCTTCGAGGTGGCGGGTGGCCCAATCACCTTCAATGCCGTTATCATCGAGGTGGATCGCCGGACCCGGCGCGGGCGGGGTATCTGGCGGCGGGACATGTGGGATGTGGACCTCTAGTGGGCCGCGCCCCGGTAGCGGGGCGCGGCGGAAGGGCGCACGAGGCGGCGTACATCCCAGGGAAGGATAGAGGAGGAGAATGGACCGGATACTGCGTGGGTTGCGCGTCGGATCGGAGGCGACCTTTCCGCCCGATGCGCCAACCAATCAGGAGGATTCTGTGATGAATACTGCACCCCCCGCCAACGAGCCGTTGCCCGAGGAGGGCGAGGCGGCCACCCCCCACGTTGCGGCGGTCGGGAAGCGCAGCGACATCTTGAAGGTATCGGCCCGTTCCCGCCCGAGCGCGGTGGCGGGCGCGATTGCCGGTGTCGTCCGCGAGTCGGGCCGGGCGGAAGTCCAGGCGATCGGCGCGGGCGCGGTCGAATCAGGCGATCAAAGCGATCGCGATTGCCCGCGATTACCTCGCGGAGACGGGCATCAACGCGGTCTGTCTGCCCTCCTTCATCGATGTCGTCATCGACGATGAGGACCGCACCGCGCTGCGATTGATCGTCGAACCGCGGTAAACGGTCTCGCGTGGGGCGTCCGCGCCGCCCCCGCACCACGAAGGAGCGAGTGGGTCTATGGACGAGGCAGGGCAACGCCCGCCGGCGCTCTTTCCCATTGAGTTGCATTGCCACTCCACGGCCTCGGATGGCACCTATCCCCCCGCGCAGGTCGTCGCATGGCGGCGGCGCGGGGTGTGCGTGTCCTCGCCCTCACCGATCACGACACCACCGCCGGCATCGCCGCAAGCCGCCGCTGCGGCCGTCGCGTCACGGCATGGCGCTCATCCCCGGCGTCGAATTGACCTGCTCCGTCGAGCGGGGCGAGGTCCATCTGCTCGGCTATTTCGTCTCGGTCGGCGACGCGACATTTCCAGGCGCAAACTCGCGCAGTTTCGCAACGGTCGGGACGCGCGCGGCGCAGGCGATTGTCGCCAAACTGCAACGCGACTCGGCATCCCCGTGCAGTGGGAGCGCGTCAAGGCGATCGCGGGCGATCGGCGCGGTGGGCCGCCCCCATGTCGCCCGCGCGCTGATCGAGGTCGGCGCGGCGACGAGCGTGGACGACGCCTTCGATCGCTACCTCGGCGCGCGGCCGCCCGGCGCACGTCGAGCGGCAGCGACTGACGCCGGTGGAGGCGGTGCAACTCGTCCGCGCGGCGGGCGGCGTGCCCGTGCTCGCCCACCCCCTCAGCGTGTTGAATCTGGAAGCGACGCTCGCGGAGATGATCCCGGCCGGGTCTGCTCGGCATCGAAGCATATTACGGCGCGTATAAGCCCGAAGAACGCGGCGCGCTGGCCGACATCGCCGCCTTCCACAACCTGATCACCACCGTCGGCAGCGACTTCCACGGCGATGTCCACGGCGGCGCAGTGATCGGCGGCACACCGGGCCCACCCGATGTCCTCAGTCGCCTCGTTGCGGCGGCAGCAACCGTGCAATCCGCATCAAAGGCACGGAATGAACCGCGAACGCGCCAAGAGCGATCGAAGAGCGCGAACACAGAGGCAAGAATCTTTTCTTCTCTCTGCCTTCTGTGTCTCTGCGTATCCTTCGGCGTCATCGATAGGGTTCGGAAAGGTAGGGACGCATGACGACGGGCCATCAGTTCACGCTCAGCGCCTTTGGGGATGAGATCGCGGCGGACCTTGCCGAGCAACTGGATGTGATGCAGCAGGAGGGCATCCCCGCGCTGGAATTCCGCGCGGCGTGGGGGACGAATATCCTCGATCTCTCGGATGATCAGGTGCGGCAGGCGAAAGGGTTGCTCGACGACGCGGCGGATGCACGTCTCCGCCATCGGCTCGCCGATTGGCAAGGTGAAGATCACCGACGACTTCGGCGCGCACTTGCAGCGCTTCCGCCGCGCGCTCGCCGTGGCGGAGATGCTGGACGCGCCGCGCATCCGCATCTTCTCCTTCTTCATCCCGGCGGGCGAGGATGCCGCGCGGTACCGCACGGCGGTGATGGACCGGCTGCTGATGCTCACCCAACTCGCCGAGGAGGCGGGCGTCACGCTCTGGCACGAGAACGAGAAGGAGATTTACGGCGACATCGCCACCCGCTGCGCCGACATCCACACGACGATCCGCTCGCCGCATCTGCGCGCCGCCTTCGATCCCGCGAACTTCATCCAGTGCGGCGTCCGCCCGATGGACGAGGCGTGGCCGCTCTTGGCCGATGTCTCGACCCATATCCACATCAAGGACGCGGTGCTGGCGGACGGCCATGTCGTCCCGGCGGGCGAGGGCGACGGGCAGGTGAAGGAGCTCTTGCAGGCACTTGATCGCGCGCAATTATCGCGGCTACCTGACACTGGAGCCGCACCTGAAGGCGGCGGGGCCATTCGGCGGCTTCTCCGGCCCCGATCTCTTCCACACGGCCGTCGAGGCGCTGAAGGGGCTGCTGAGAGACGTGGAAGGGGGCACGGCATGACGGCGACGAAGCGCGATGCGCTTCGGATGCTGCGGCGGCATCGCGGACGCGCCGCTGATCCGCGATGCCGGGTTCGACTACATCGAGTTGCCCGTCGGCGCGTTGATGAGCGCGACGGACGACGCGGCCTTTCGGCGGATCATGGAGAACGTCGCCGCGTTCGGCATCCCCGTCGAGGCGTGCAATGTCTTCATCCCGGCGACGCTGAAGATCACCGGGCCGCAGGTCGAGCGCGAACCGCTCTGGCAGTACGCGGCGACGGCGCTCCAGCGGATGGGCGAGATCGGTGTGCGCGTCTGCGTCTTCGGCAGCGGCGGCGCGCGCTCCATCCCCGAGGGATTCGACCGCGCCGCAGGCGCTCGACCAACTGGCCGCCTTCCTCGACCATGTGCAGGAGACGAGCGCGCGGCACGGCGTCCGCGTCGTGATCGAGCCGCTGAACCGCAAGGAGTCCAATGTCTTCAACTCGGTCGGCGAATCGGACGACTTCAACGTCGCGCGCGGCCTGACCGGCATCGGCGTGCTGGCGGACCTCTATCACATCTCGGTCGAGGGCGAGTCGTACGACGGCATTGTGGCGGCGGGCGACCGGCTCGGCCACGTCCATGTCGCGGATGCCGACCGGAGCGCGCCGGGCGAGGGCGCGGCGACCGATTACGCGGGTTTCTTCCAAACACTGCGCGCGATGGGCTATGCTGGCACCATCAGCATCGAGGCGCGCTGGAAAGCGACCGTCGGGGACGAACTTCGGGGCACGGAGGCGATTGACCGGGAGACGGAGCATCATCGGGCGCTCGCATTCGTGCGCCGCCAGTGGGATGGCATGCGACTTCGGTAGCGTAGGCTTTGCCAGCCTGCGTATCCGCGCAGGCTGAAAGCCTACGCTACCGAAATGCAGTACGTGGCAGTTGGATTATGAGAGGGGGAAGCGGTGGCAAAGAAGGGGAAAGAGAAAGATCGGGGCAAGGACGAGAAAGAGAAGAAGGCGAAGAAGACCGTCCAGCCGGTCGAGTCGGTGGCGCCCGAGAGCGGCGAGAAGATCGGCTTCGGCATCGTCGGCGGCGGCGTGATCGGGCCGCTGCACGCGCAAGCAATTGCGGCGCAGCCGGACGCGCGGCTCGTCGCCGTCTGCGACATCGTGCCGGGCGCGGCGGAGAAACTGGCGGGCCAGTATGGCGCGGAGGCGATGACCGACCTCGACGCGATGCTCGCGCGCGATGATATCCAGATCGTCAATGTCTGCGTGCCGAGCGGGCTGCACGCGGAGATCGGCATCAAGGCGGCGCAGGCGGGCAAGCACGTCATCTGCGAGAAGCCGATCGACATCACGCTCGACGCGGCGGACCGGCTGACGGCGGCCTGCGAGGCGGCGGGCGTGAAATTGCAGGTGATCTCGCAGCACCGCTTCAGCGCCAGTATGCAGCGCCTCAAGCGGGCGATCGACGACGGCTCGCTCGGCACGCTCGTGATGGGCAATGCGGAGATCTTCTGGTACCGCGCGCAGGCGTATTACGATAGCGGCGGCTGGCGCGGCACCTGGTCGCTCGATGGCGGCGGCTGCCTGATGAATCAGGGCGTCCATTACGTCGATCTGCTCCAGTGGGCGATGGGGCCGGTGGCGAGCGTCTCCGCGAAGATGGGCACGCTCGCCCACGAGCGGATCGAGGTCGAGGATGTCGCCGTCGCGGTGATTCAGTTCGCGAACGGCGCGATCGGCTCGCTGATCGCCACGACCGATGCCTTCCCCGGCTATACCTGCCGTCTGGAGATCGTCGGCACGGGCGGTTCCGTGATCCTCGAAGACGGCGAGATCAAAGCGTGGAACCTCAAATCCGAGCTGGGCGAGGTCGGCGCCTATGGCCGCAGCAAAGAGGAGAAGAAGGCCGCAGCCGCCACGAATGGCACGGCGGGCGGCCAGGGCGCGGCGGACCCGGCGGCGATCTCCTGGGGCGGTCACGCCTATGAGATACGCGACCTGATCGACGCGATCCGCGAGGACCGCGCGGTCGCGCTGCCCGGCCGATGAGGCGCGCAACGCCCTCGAACTGATTCTCGCCGTCTATCGCTCCGCCGAGACCGGGCGCGAGGTGAAGATGCCGATGAACCCGAAGTGGCGACCGGGCATCAAGAAGGCCGCACCCGGCGGCGATGCCGGAGAAGATCGCGTCGCTCCCCGCCCGGCGGGCGGCGACGAAGGCAGGGGCCAAATGAGCATCAAACTGGCCTACAGCACCCTGGCCTGCCCGGATTGGACCCTCGCGCAGATGATCGACGCGACGAAGCGATACGGCTTCGACGGCATCGAGATGCGGCTGCTCGATGGCGAAATCATCCCGCCGAACCTCGCGCCGCACGACCGCGAGCGCGTCGCGACGGAATGCAAGGCGGCGGGCGTGCCGATCTGCTGTCTCGATACCTCGCTCCGCATCGCGTCGAGCGCCACGGATGCGGATGCGCGGCTGGAAACGGAGCGCGACGCGGCGGCCTACCTCGAACTGGCGTCCGCGTGGGGCGCGCCGCTGATTCGCGTCTTCGGCGGCGAGCCGGAGGGCGGCAAGAGCGCGGCGGAGATCGTCGCGCCGATGGCCGATCTCCTGAGCAAAATCGGCCAGCGCGCCGAGCAACTCGGCGTCGCCGTCGCGCTGGAGACGCACGACTTCTTTTCCGCCTCGCCGGACGTGATGCGCGTCCTCGATCAGGTGCAAAACCGCCATGTCGGCGTGCTGTGGGACACGCACCACCCGTACCGGATGGGCGAGCGCGTCGCGGAGACCTACGAGCGCGTCGTCTCGCGCCTCCTGCATGTGCATGTCAAGGACGCGCGCGAGGATGAGAGCGAGCGCACCGGCTGGAAACTCGTGCTGCTCGGCGATGGCGAGGTGCCGGTCGGTGAGACCGTGACCTATCTCCGTGGTGTCGGCTACGATAAGTGGGTCGCGGTCGAGTGGGAGAAGAAGTGGCATCCGGAGATCGAGCCGCCGGAGATCGCCCTGCCGCACGACGGCGCGCTGCTGCGGCAATGGTTGACGGGTAGACCTAATCCCCCAGCCCCCTCCCCGATACGGGCAAGGGAGAGGGGGAGCACACAGCCGCGTACGACTGTGTTGCAGGTGATGCGAACAAGCCACGGCATTTGAACCGAGTCAACCCCTCTCCCGTCTCGAGGAGAGGGGCAGGGGGTGAGGTAAGTCCCTGGACGATCTGTACGCAATCCTGCAAGTGCCGCCGCACGCCGATGGGGACGTTATTCAGACGTCGTACCGGCGGCTGGCGATGATCTATCACCCGGATCGCAATCCGGAGCGGCGCGCGTGGGCGGAGGAGCGCATGAAGCGCGTCAACGCCGCCTACGCCGTCCTCAGCAACGGCGTGCGCCGGCAGACATACGACCGCCGCCGGTTCGGCACGTCGGTGCCGTTCGTCCCGCCGACCGCCCGCGCCGCCCCGTCCGCGCGCCGCTCCCGCCTACCCGGCGGAGACGGAGAACGACTGGTTCCATCTCCATGTCTACGCGACGGGCCGGACGGTGCCGGAGGTCGAGGCGACCGCCGAGGCGCGCCTGCAAGAGGGCATCGCGGAATTCATGCGCCTCGTCGCGCCGCCGGGGGCGGGCAATGCCGCGCTGATTGATCTCCTGAACTCCGCCGCGACCGGCCAGTACGTCGCGTACACGCCGTACGGCCAACTGATCGCGCGGATCACGCTGCGCACGCTCCTCCCCCTGCTCCGCGACGATGCGGCGAGCAGGGCGGCCCGATGTCGAGCGACTGCGGCGGACTGATCGCGCAGGTCAACGATCTCGTGCAGGATCGCATGGGCACCGAGGGCCTGAAAATGGTCATCAAAGGCAAGAACATCGTCGCTGACTGGGCCGGCCTGCTGCTCACCATCGTCAATTCTCTGGGGCGATGAGTGAGCCTAACCCCCGGCCCCTTCCCAGGGGAAGGGGACGATACGCGTGATGTTCCCCGTAATCGCATGCTCCCCTTCCCGTGGGGAAGGGGCCGGGGGTTAGGCCTTAGCCCCCGTGCGTTTTGGCGAAATCGAGCAGATCGTCCAGCGTCACATCGGGCGCGGAGACGTAGCGGAAGCCGCCGTCCGGGTCGTAGACGAGCACGGGGCCGTACGGAGTGGGCAGGAATGCGGTGTCGCCCGGCGAGGAGCCGGCCTGCGGGATAGACCCAGGGCAGCGAGCGGAGGATGACGCGCTCGTCGGCGCGCTGCGAGACGACGAAGCCATACGATGCGAGCAGCGACCGGACGGGCAATGTCGTATCCACCGATTCAACCAGGCCGTCAACGGCCGCTTGCAGTATCCACATCGCGCAACGCCGCTCCTCTCGTCCGGCATCGACCATCCACCCACGATAGCAGAGGGACGGAAATCTGTCTGCTACACTGACCGGCATGAATGACGATCTGCCGCACCACAGAACGACCCTGCCACAGCCGCAGCGCGCCGGCGATTGGAAGGCGATCCTCCGCGATCTCGGCGTCACGCCGAGCCGGCGGATGGGGCAGAACTTCCTCGTCGATCGCGATGTGCTCGCCGAGATCGTCGCGGCGGCGGGCGTCCAACCGGGCGAGACGGTGATCGAGGTCGGGCCGGGCCTCGGCATCCTGACGGCGGCGCTCGCGGAGGCGGTCGGCGCCGGCGGGGCGGATCGTGGCGGTCGAACTCGATAAGCGGCTCGCGCCGTATCTCCAGACCGCCTATGCGCGGTACGCCGCAGGTGACGATCGTGCAGCAGGACATCCTCGCGCGACGCCCCGAGCGAACTCATCGGCGACGCGCCGTACGTGGTCGTGGCGAACCTGCCCTATCAGATCACCTCGGCGGCGTTCCGGCACTTCCTCGAAGCGGCGCACCCGCCGCGACGGATGACGCGTGCTCGTCCAGCGCGAAGTGGCGCAGCGGATCGCCGCCGCAGCCGCCGGAGATGAGCGTTCTCGCGGTCGCGGTGCAGTTCTTCGCCGTGCCGCGCATCGTCCGCATCGTCCCGCCGGAGGCGTTCGTGCCGCGCCCGGCGGTGCATTCGGCCGTCCTCACCCTGACGGTCGGCGCGCCGCCGCTGCCGCGCGAGCGATGGCGCGGCTTTTTCGCGCTCGTGCAGGCGGGATTCGGGGCGAAGCGCAAGCAGATACACAACAGCCTGACCGACCGGCTCCGCCTGCCGCGCGAGACGGTGAGCGCGTTCCTCGACGCGGCAGGGATCGACGGGATGCGCCGCGCCCAGACCCTCGCGCTCGACGAATGGCTCGCGCTCGATCGGGCGACGCTCGATAGCGACATATCCCTGATCAGCCGCGATGGGGCGGCGCGTCGGCGACGGAGGCAGGGGACGATGCCGGCGCGTGATCCGTGGCCGTGCGGGGTGGATCGCGACGGGCGGCGCGCTCGCGCGTATCCGCGCGCGTGTCACGCGCCGAGGCGCTCGCCGGGATCGCCGCGCCCGCCAAACTGAATCTCGGCCTCGCCGTCGCGGGCCGCCGGACGGACGGCTACCACAAACTCGTCACGCTGATGGTGTCGCTTGCGCTTGCGGATACCGTGCGGGTCGGAACCGGCGACATCATTCTCGCTCGTCTGCGACGATCCCTGCGCTCGCGACGGACGACAATCTCGTCCTCCGTGCCGCGCGGGCCCTGCAGACGCTGACGGGCGAGAGGCGGGCGGCGCGCATCACGTTGACGAAACGCATCCCGTAGCGGCGGGTCTCGGCGGGGGGAGCAGCGACGCGGCCGCGACGCTGATCGCGCTCGATGCGCTTGTGGGGTACGCGCACGCCCGATGCCGCGCTGCTCGCGCCTCGCGCGCTCGCTCGGCGCGGACGTGCCGTTCGCGCTCTATGGCGGCGCGATGGTCGCGCGCGGCATCGGGGATGTGCTCACGCCCGCGCCCCTGCCGGACCTGTGGCTTGTGCTCGTCGTGCCGCGCATCGACATCCCGCGCAAGACGGCGGCGCTCTACGGCGCGCTCGACGGACGGCGCGATTTCGGCGATGGCGCGGCGATCACGCGGCAGGTGGCGGGGCTGCGCGCGGGGAAACCGCTCGATCCCGCCTTGCTCGGCAACGCTTTTCTCGCGCCGCTCGAACGGATCGCGCCCGCCGTCGCCGATACGCGCGCCGCGATGGAGTCGCGACGGCGGCGGTCGCGTACCTCTCCGGGCAGCGGGCCGACGCTTGTACGTCCCTGTGCGACAGCGAGGCGGACGCGCGCCGACGCGCGGCGGATCATTGCCGCCGCACGCGTACGATGCGACGGTGCATCGTCGACGCGCACATGCGACGCGTTGATGGAACGACGGAACGATTGACGCGACGTGAAACGTTTCATTGACGGTATGCGGGCGCGCCCGTACAATCGCGGTGTCCGATGCGGCGGCGGGGCTGGTGCGGTTCCGCGCGTGCGGATGCCTGGTGGGTGGGCGCGTGTTGGGCGGGTGCCCAGTGGGCGGGTACTCTTTGGGCAGATTGGGGTCGGTGCGGCCTCTTCCGTGCCGTTTTGATCCCCCTTCGAGGAGCCATGAACCGTATTCTCAACGGACGGTATCGAATCGACGGCGTTGTCGGTGACGGCGGCATGGCCGTGGTCTATCGTGGCTGGGACCTTGTGCTCAATCGCGTCGTCGCGATCAAGGTGCTCCGCGAGCAGTATGCGATCAACGAATCCGTTCCTCGCCCGCTTCCGCCGCGAGGCGCAGTCCGCCGCCGGGCTGGCGCACCCGAACATCGTCAATGTCTACGATGTCGGGCGCGATGGCGATACGTGGTACATCGTCCAGGAACTGATCGACGGGACGGACCTCGCCACGCTGATCCGCCAGCGCGGCCAGTTCACCGTGGCGGACGCGACGGAAGTCATGGCGCAGGTCGCGGAGGCGCTCGATTACGCGCACAGCCACGGCATCATCCATCGCGACATCAAGCCGCACAATATCCTCATTGACTCGCGCGGCACCGCCAAAGTGGTGGACTTCGGCATCGCCAAGGGCGTCAACGACATCAAGATGACGGACGCGGGCACGGCGCTCGGCACGGCGGGGTATATCTCGCCGGAGCAGGCGACCGGCGCGCCGCTCACCGCCGCGAGCGATCTCTACAGCGCCGGCGTCGTGCTCTACGAGATGCTGACAGGGCGGCTGCCCTTCGTCGGCGATACGGCGGTCAGCGTGGCGATGCAGCACGTTCGCAACGCACCGCCGCCGCCATCGCGCTTCAACGCGAAGATCCCGCGCCAGATCGAGGCGGTCGTCTTGCGCGCGATGGAGAAGTTGCCGGATCGCCGGTTTATCTCCGGCGCGGAGATGGTCTCCGCGCTGCGCGGCAATGCGGTGCCGGGGCCGATCCAGCCCGTCGCGGCCGCCACGGTCGCCGGCGGGACGACGCGGGTCCTGCCGGAGGGAACACGCGCCCTCCCGCTGGATGGCCCGCGCGCCCGCGCCGCCGCCGCGCCGCCGGGACGCAATGGCACACGCCGGGCGGATGCGATGCCCGCCGCGCCGCTGCCGCGCCGTACGGCGGGGCCGGGGATCGGTACCTGGATTCTCGGCGTCGTCCTGCTCGGCGGCCTGCTCACCCTGGCCTATTTCGGCTATAAATTGGCGAACGCGAACGGTGTGTCGGGCACGCCGACGATAGCGACACCGACCGTCGCCGTCGCGGCGGCGAGTGGCACGAGCGGCTTGGCGACGGCATCGCCGAGGGCGTCCGCGTCGGTTGGTGTGACGCCGAGTGTGGCGGCCTCCCCGACGAACGATCCAAATGCCGTCGTAACGCCAAACCTGAGTGGACTGACGCAACAGGGCGCGGTCCAGCAACTGCGCGCGAACAACATCCCGCTGGGACTCGGGAAGGAGTTGCCCGCGCGGACGAATGAGACGGTGCCGCGCGGGCAGATTATCGACCAGAATCCGGCGGCGGGTACGATCGTCAAGCGGGACAGTCAGATCGATATCGCGTACAGCCTCGGCCCGGCGATCGTCGACCTCAGCGGCCTCAATGTGAAGGGCAAGCCGTATGGCGACGTGACCAAACAGTTGACGGATCTCGGCCTGAAGACGGATCGCAAGGACGAGCTAAGCCCGGATGTCGATGCCGGTAACGTCACGCGCATCGATCCGGCGGATCATGTTGTGCATGACGGCGCCGTGACCGTCTACGTCAGCATCGGGAAGCCGACGCCGACGCCTTCGCCCGCCACCGCCACGCCGACGGCAAAGCCGACGGTGCAACCGACGCAAACCCCCAGTCGATCGCCGACTCAGGCCGCCGGGTCGGTTGCATTGCCCGACGTGATCGGCAAGTCGCCGGAAGAAGCGAAGCTGATTCTGCAACAAAAGGGATACACGAGCGTGGATACGGCCTCCCTCTCCGTGCTCCCCGGTCTGCCGGGCGGCGTGACGAAACAAAAGAAAGGCACCGTCGCGGCGGTCATCGCCTCCGGCCAACAGACGCAACTGGTCGGCGCCGGCCAGCAAGTGCCGAGAGACGCGCAACTCTACCTCCTCATCCAGGACTGATACTCGCTTACGGAAAGCGTGACGGTTCCTTTGCCTGGCTGGCGGACCGACGAAGGCAAGGCGAGGATGGCCTCTCCGACTGTCCGTTCCTGAACCGTGACCGAATAGGGGTAGCGACCGATTTCGGCACCGTCGCTGCGCGACATAATTCGACGTTCGCCTGCCCGCCCTCTATACTGACGACGGGTCGCGCCGTGTGTACGGACGCCCGGTGCGACCGCGATGAAGGAGTGTGCATGTCCTCGTTACGATTAGTGGTCGTCGGGCTGCCGAAGAGTGGCAAAACGACGGTCTTCAATGCCCTGACCCGTGCGGAGGCGAAGACGAGCGCGTACAGCACGGGCGTCGAGGACGAGCCGAATCTCGCCACCGTCAAGGTGCCGGACGAGCGACTGGACCGCCTCACCGCGCTGTTCAAGCCGAAGCGCACGGTCCCGGCGGACGTGCAGTATGTGGATGTCGCCGGGTCTGGCGAAGGGCGTCAGCGAGAAGGGGATCGGCGGCGCGCTGCTCGGCCATCTCGCGCAGGCGAACGCGCTCGTCCATGTCGTGCGCGCCTTCGACAGACCCGAATGTGCCGCACCCGGAAGAAACGGTTGACCCGCTGCGCGACATCGAGACGCTGCAACTGGAGTTCACCTTCAACGATCTCGGCCAGATCGAGAAGCGACTCGTCCGGCTCGAAAGCCAGATTCAGAAGGTGCGCGGCGCGGAGCGCGAGCAGTACGAGCGCGAGCAGGCGGCGCTGATGCAAACTGCGTGTCGCGCTCGAAGCCGGAACGCCGGTGCGCGAGGTGGACGCTGGACCCGGACGATGAGCGCTTGCTGCGCGGGTTCGGTTTCCTGACCGGCAAGCCGCTGCTGGTGCTCCTCAATGTCGGCGAGGACCAGATTGGGCGATCGAGGCGCAAGCGCTCATCGCGGCAGGCGGAGGCGCAGTTCGCCCGGCCCGGCATCGCCTTCGATGCGCTCGCCGGGCAGATCGAGATGGAGATCGGCCAGTTCGAGCCGGACGACGCGCAGGTCTTCATGGAGGAACTGGGCATCGCGGAGAGCGGGCTGGATCGCATCATCCGCCGATCGTACGCGCTGCTCGGCCTGATCTCCTTCTTCACCGTCGGGCCGGACGAATGCCGCGCCTGGACGATCACGCGCGGCACCGCCGCGCAGCAGGCGGCGGGCGAAATCCACTCGGACATCGAGCGCGGCTTCATCCGCGCCGAGGTCGTCGCCTATGACGCGTTGATCGCCGCCGGGAGCATGGCCGAGGCGAAGAAGGCGGGCACGCACCGCCTTGAAGGCAAGCAATACGTCGTCCAGGACGGCGACATCATCGAGTTCCTCTTCAACGTCTAAGGAAGCCGAATGAACCGCAAAGGACGCGAAGACGCGAAGAGATTCAAAGGATGAAAAAGGAGCCGGTTCTCTCGCTTGCTCTTCTTCGCGTCCTTTGCGCTCTCTGCGTCTTTGCGGTTGATTTGGCCTCCTTTGCGGCATCGGGGGGATAGTGGCGCTGAGGTTTGCGGGGTTGATGAGTCCGGTGGCGATGGCGGTCATCGTCGTGGTGTGGCTCGCCCTGCTCGGCGTCGCCGGGGTGCCGCGTGTGCGGCGCCGATGGCCGGGGATGCGCGGCGAGGTCGGCATGATCGGCCTGCCTGACGGTCGCTCTTCTGCCTCTTCTTCTGGCGACTGCTCTTCGAGCAGGGCGTCGCGGTGCCGAAGGGCGGCGGCGACTTCAACTCGTTCTACTATCCGCTCTCCGCCTTCGCGGCCGGGCCAGATTCAGTCCGGGCATTTCCCGCTTTGGAACCCGTTCCTCTACGCCGGCGCGCCCTTCGCGGCGGACTATCAGACGGGCGCGCTCTATCCGCCGAACCTGCTCGTCTGGGCGTTCGCGCGGCCCTTCACGTACGGCGCGTTCGAGGCGCTGCGATCTTCCATGTCTGGTGGGCGTCGGTGACGACATACGGCTTCGCCCGCACGATCGGGCTGCGGCGCGCGCCGGCGCTCGTCGCCGCGCTCACTTTCGCGTACGGCGGTTTCATGACGGCGCAACTCGGCCACGCGCCGATGATCGCGGTCGCGTCGTGGCTCCCCGCGATCCTCGCCGCGCTCTATCGCGCGCGGCCGGGCAGCCTCGGCTGGACGGTGCTCGCCGGGCTTGGCCTGACGATGGCGATGTTCGCCGGGCATCCGCAGATCTTGCTGTACGTCCTCACGGCGGTGATCGCGTACGGTATCTATCTCGCGTGGGCGGACCGCCCCGCCCGCGTCTTCGTCAGCGCGAAGCGGCGTATCGACGCGCGTCGCGCGCAGGAGCGCCGGCCCGCCTGGTCGCGCGATCCGTTGGTGCGATACTGGTCCGCCGCCGTGCTGCGGCTCGGCATCATGCTCGGTGTCGCGGTCGGGTTGGCCGCGCCGCTCCTGCTCCCGGCGGAGCAACTGTCGCGCCGGTCGGTGCGGGCGGGCATCGGCTACGACAATGCGACGCAGTTCAGCGTGCAGCCGGTGGCACTGCTGCAACTGATCTTGCCGAAGGTCTTCGGCGATAACCCGACCAATTATTGGAGCGCCTTCGCGAGCGGCGAGATTTGGGGCTACGCGGGCGTCGTTGCGCTCGTGCTTGCCGTGGTCGGGGTGCTGTGGCGTGCTCGCGCGGCGCAGGGTCATCGCCTCTTCTTCGTCGCGCTCGGTGGCGTCGCGCTGCTTGCGGCGCTCGGCCCATTCACGCCGCTGCACGGCTGGCTCTATGGCTTCGTGCCGGGGTACGACCGCGTGCGCGCGGCGGGGCGGTTACTGCTCCTCTACGATTTCGCGGTGGCGATCCTCGCCGCGTATGGCCTCGATGCCCTGCTGGATTGGATCGAGGCGCGCGAGGGTGTCATGCCGGGGCTCGGTGCGCTGCTCCGCCAGGTGCGGCGCGGCCTCGGCATCATCGTCGCGGCGCTCGCGCTCGGGATCATCCCGCTGTTTTACGCCCTCATCCTCCGGCAGGACGACCCCGTCAATCGCCCGGTGATCGCGGTCGATGGCCTCAATCTCCTGCTTATCATCCTGATCGGCACGCTCGCGCTGCTCTGGGCAGCCGAGCGGCGCGGCATCGGTGGCCGTGCGGTCGCACTGCTCGCGACGCTGCTGATCATCGTCGATCTCTTCAGCGCGACCGCCGGGTTCAACCCGACGACGGACAACCTGCTCGCGGGCTTCCAACAACCGGTGGCGCGGCAAGAATTGCGCGCCCGCACCGCGACATCGCTGCCCTTCCGGGTCGATACGGACGACATCTCGGATCGCTGGCAGCCCTCGGTGGCGGCGATTGACGGCGTGGACAGCGTATCCGGTGCGTACAATCCCCTCCAACTGGCGGATTACGCGACCTTCCGCGAGCGGGCGCAGAGTAGCCGCTCCAGCGCGCTGTACGGGCTGCTCAATGTCGCATACGTCGGCCTCCCGGCGGAAAAACCCGCGCCCGCCGACTGGCAGAAGGCATTCACCGGGGACAAGGTGACCTTCTATCAACCCAGTCGCCCGCCATTGCCGCGCGCCTTTGTGGTCGGCACGGCCGAGTCGGCGCCGAACCCCGGCGCGGCGTTCGACCGGATCAAGGCGCCGGACTTCGACCCCGCGAAGCTCGTCTATATCCAGGGGGCGGTCGAGGCGGCGAACGCCGACCCCGGCGCGATGCCCGCGACGGTCACGCGCGACGGGACGGATGGCGTCACGGTTCGCGTCACGACGCGCGGCGCGGGGTATCTGGTCCTCTCCGACGCCTTCTTCCCCGGCTGGCAGGCGAGCATCGACGGGCGAGGCGGCACGGTTCTCCAGGCCGATCTCGCCTTCCGGGCCGTCTATCTGCCCGGTGGGGGCGACCATACAGTCGTCTTCCGCTATCGACCGCTCTGGTGGCCGGTCGGCTGGGCCATCGCCGCGCTGACGGCTCTCGCGACGTTCGCCCTGCTCGTCGCGACGCCCTACGTGCGGCGGAGACGGCGCTAATGCGCGGGCGGCATCACGCCATCTGCGGGGCGGCCATCGCGGCGCCGGCGATCCTCTATCTGACGCAGGGGAGCATCGGCGCGGTCGTCGTCGGCGTGCCGATCGCCACGCTGGGCGCGATGCTGCCGGATATTGACACGCGGCAGTTCCCGTTGCAGGGCGAGGTCTGGCGCGGCTGGAAGCGTCTGGCGAAGACGGCGCAATCGCGCGGCGTGCTCGGCATGCCCTTCGCGCTGGCCGCGATCATCGTCGGCGCATTGATGGCGGGCTTCCTCGGCACGCTCTCCTGGCTCGTGCGGCGGGTCGTCTCGCATCGCGGCTTCACGCATACCGTCTTCTGCACCGCGCTGATCGGCCTCGGCGCGACCTGGGCCAGCCTGCGACTCGTCGGCTCCTCGGTGCCGGGTATCGCCCTCGACGATTGGCTACGCCTCGCACCTCGCCACCGACGCGATGACCTATCGCGGCGTCGATGCCTTCCAACCGCTGATGCCGCTCACCGTCCACCTTCTGCCGCCCGGATTGCGCTTCGGCAATGGCGGCGTGCGGGAGGGCATGGCCGTCTTCACCATCGTCGTCGCCGCCATCCTCGGCATCGCCACCGCCTACGCCCGCTTCGGCCCGCGCTTGTAGAGATAACCCTGGGGAAGGTGTCATGAACCGCATAGTAGTGAGCGGAGAAGGAAGCGGGAACCGGAAGCAGGGCAGTCGACGATGAACGCATCGGATATTTCCCGTGCAGTGGAGGCGTGTGTGGCTACGGCCTCCGCTCTTGATCTGCGTGTCGATAACGCCATTGTCCTCCACGACTCGAACCGGATCGCCGTGCGCGTGCTGCCCAGCGACGTCCTCGCCCGCGTGGCATTTGCCGTGCACCAGCGGCGCGCCGAATTCGAAGTCGAGGTCGCTCGGCGCCTGGCAGCAACCGGCAGCCCGGTGGCCAAGCTCGACCCTCGGGTGGAGCCGCGCGTCCACCTGCGTGACGGCTTCGTCGTCACCCTTTGGACCTACTACCAACCCCTGCCTTCCCCAATCTCCCCACCGGAGTATGCGCAGGCGCTCATGCGGCTGCATGCCGGCATGAAGCAGATCGAGAGGGCGGCGCCGCATTTCACTGATCGCGTCGCGGAGGCACAGTCTTTGCTCGGTGACCGCACCCGAACTCCAGGGCTTATTGACGCGGACCGGGAACTTCTCAGCAAGACGCTGCAGAGCCTGACGGCCTCCATCACCAGCCGCGGCGCCAACGAGCAGTTGCTGCACGGCGAGCCACACCCCGGGAACGTGCTCAACACGAAGGCGGGCCCGCTGTTCGTAGACTTCGAGACATGTTGTCGCGGACCCGTCGAGTTCGACGTCGCCCATGCGCCCGAGGCAGTCAGCGAACACTACCCAGCGGTCGATGGGGACGTACTTCGGGAATGCCGGATCCTCATGCTCGCCATGATCACGACGTGGCGCTGGGACCGAAACGACCAATTCCCAAATGGGCGTCAGCGCGGCACAGAATGGCTCGGCGAGATGCGAGCAGCACTCGATCGCACCGGGCTGGATGTCGTCTAAGGGCTCTCCCCACCGTTTGGTGAATCCAGGCTGAGCAATCCAATGTACTGCTCCAACCGGCGGCTGGATCGTATCGCGTATTCCTGTTTTCTCTAAGGGTCAATTCCCCAGCGGATTCTTCGCCGGGACACCGGGATACCGGGGGTAGCGCGCGGGAGTATCGCCGGTCTTATCGACACGGACGAGCAGATGGCCTTCGAGACCGGAGATCGCGACGGGCGTACTCGCGCCCAGCGTGCCGCCAAGGAGCGCTGCGGCTCGCGCGCCGCCCGCGATCTCCGCCGCGATGTCGCCCCGCTTGAGGGCCAACACGAAGCCGCCGGGGCGCACGAAGGGGAGGGCATATTCGAGCAAGACCGGCAACCGCGCCACCGCCCGCGCGAGGACGATGTCGATATGGCCGCGCAGCGTCGGGTGGTGCGCCGCTTCCTCCGCTCGGTAGTTAAGCACCGTGACATTGTCCAGGCCGAGATCGTCCGCGACGCGGCGCAAGAAGGCGGCCTTCTTGCCGGTTGCTTCGAGCAGCGTCACCGCGACACGGGGCCGCATGATCGCCAGCGGCAGGCCGGGGAAGCCGGCGCCGCTGCCGACATCGAGCACGCGTACTGTCGAGAGCATCGCCACATCGCCGCCGATTAAGTGTACGTAGGCGTCCACGGCGGGTATTACGGTCAGCGAGTCGGCGAAGTGCAGTCGCTGGATATCCGCCGGGTCGGTGATCGCGGTGAGGTTGAATTTCGCGTTCTCGGTCACGAGCGTCGCGGCAAATTGCGCGGAACCGGTCGACCTCGCGCGCGGTCATGCGTATGCCGAGGGCGCCTGCCGCTCCCGCGAGGATGGACATATCCGCATAGGCATCATGCTGCGCATCGGACATGGACACCTCTTTGTCTGATGATGGCGGGCTTTAGCCCGCCGCCACCGTGTTTCTTGCAACGTTATGCACGGATGCCAGAGCCGGGCCGGAGCATTGCTCCGGCCCGGCAGTCTCGCATTTCGTGATCCGGTGCGTCAATCAGCGGCGGGTGCGCGCATGCACGGGGGCCGCTACCGCACACAGTTTCCGTGCCTCGGCAGCGACATTCTCGGGCGTTAAGCCGCACTGCGCACGCAACTGCGCGGGCTTGCCGTGGTCCACGAATGTATCCGGGATGCCGAGCACCGTCACCGGGCAGGTGAGACGATGCGCCGCGAGCAGTTCAAGGACCGCGCTGCCGAACCCGCCGGCCTTGACGCCCTCCTCAATGGTCACGAAGCGACCGACGCGACGCGCCAGATCGAGGATGCAATCGGCGTCGAGCGGCTTGGCGAACCGGGCGTTGACAACCGTCGCCGCGACGCCGTCCGCCGCGAGCAAATCGGCGGCCTCAACCGCCGTCTGTACATGCGTGCCGAGCGCGAGGATCGCGACATCATCGCCCTCACGCAGCGTCTCCGCCTTGCCGATCGGGAGGGCGGTGGCGACCGCATCGAGCGGTACGCCGAGCGCCGAACCGCGCGGGAAGCGCACGGAGATCGGGCCATCGTACGCCATCGCCGTGACGATCATGTGGCGCAGTTCGTTCTCGTCCTTCGGGGCCATCACGACCATATTGGGGATGGCGCGCAGATAGGCGATATCGAAGATGCCGTGGTGCGTGCGCCCATCCTCACCGACGAGGCCCGCGTTGATGACGACGAAGGTGACGGGCAGATTCTGGATCGCCACATCGTGGATGATCGAGTCGTACGCGCGCTGGAGGAAGGTGCTGTAGATCGCGCAGACGGGCTTCATGCCCGCCGCCGCCAGCCCGGCCGCGAAGGTCACCGCGTGCTGCTCGGCGATGCCGACATCGAACATGCGGTCGGGATAGACCTTCTGGAACTTGTCGAGCCCGGTACTGCTTGGCATTGCCGCCGTGATGCCAACGATCAGCGCGTTGCGTGCCGCCTGCTCGATCAATGTCTTGGAGAAGAACTCGCGATACGCCGGGAGGGATGGCGGCGCGCCCGCCGGTTTCGCGGCATCGACCTGATAGCGCGCAATCGGGTCCGCCTCACTCGCCTCGTCGCCCTTGCCCTTGGTGGTCAGGACATGGACGAATACGGGGGAGGGCATCGTCTTGGCGACGCGGAAGGTGTCAATCATCAGTTCCGTATCGTGGCCGTCCACGGGGCCGATGTACGAGAAGCCGAGTTCCTCCCAGATCATCGGCGCGAGCATCACTTCCTTGACGCCGTCCTTGAACCGCTTGCCGAGTTCGAGCCACGTCTCGCCCGCCGGGAGCCGCTTCATCACGCGCGCGATCTGCTCCTTCATCTGCTCGAACGCGGGATGCGCGCGCATCCGGTTCAGGTAGAGATGGAGCGCGCCGACGCTGCGGGCAATCGAGAGTTCGTTGTCATTGAGGACGACGATCAGCGGCGCGTCCATATGGCCCGCGTTGTTCAGCGCTTCCCACGCCAGGCCGCCGGTCAGCGCGCCGTCGCCAATCACGGCGACCGCGTGCCGGTCCGGCACGCCCTTGAACTGGTTCGCGACAGCGAAGCCTAATGCGGCGGAGATGGAGGTGCTGGTGTGGCCCGCGCCGAAGGCGTCGTGCTCGCTCTCCTCGCGCTTGAGGAAGCCGCTGATCCCGCCCGCCTGCTTGAGCGTGGGGAATTGGTCGCGCCGTCCGGTGAGGATTTTATGCGCGTATGCCTGGTGCCCGACGTCCCAGATGATCGGCTCGCGCGGCGTGTCGAAGGCGGCAAGCAAGGCGATCGCCATCTCGACGACGCCGAGGTTCGGCGAGAGGTGGCCGCCGTTGCGCTGCACGACCTCGATGAGCAGCGCGCGCACATCCGCCGCGAGCTCGACGCGCTCGGCCGGTGTCAGCGCGCGAATATCCTCCGGGCCATCGACCCGAGATAGGACTGACATTCCTGTCCCCTTCTCTTGACCGGCACACCGATTTTGGCGGGCCAGTCCATCGCCATCGCTAGCCGCATCATACGTGTGGGCCTTACGAGCGTCAAACGCCTATCGCAATCCGCGTGCAATGGGAGCGTTCCCATCCACCGATACTACGATTGGCGCGGTGTGATGGATGACATTGCACGGAAAGGGAGAGGTCGCAGCGTATCCATGCCGGAAGGCAAAAAAAGTGAGGGGCCGACGTTTCCGTCCGCCCCTCGTCTCTGGATGTCACCGGGTACTAGCGGCGCTCTTCCCGGTGACACCCATAAGACTACTCGAACTATCCATGGGCATCACCTCCTTTATCCGTGGGATGTGTCGTGCATCTCACTGGCCGGAGTGTACCATCGGGACCGGCGGGTGTCAAGAGATTGCAACGAGCGGCGGGCAGCACGCAGACAATAATCGCGTGGACGTACATTGGCGTCCGCTGCCCGCGTTGGCTGTAGACAGCCAGGTATCCCTGCACTACGATGATGGCCTGAATGTGCCCGCGAGACCACCCGCGAGAGGAGAAGCCGATGGTAACGACAACGCGCATCACCGAGCAGTACGTCGCCGCCAACCCGCAGGTCCCATGCATTGCACGAGCGCGCCCGCAAGGCGCTGCCCGGCGGCATCGCGCACGATATTCGCAACATCAAGCCATTTCCGCTGACAATGAGCCACGCCGAGGGCGCCTACAAGTGGGACGTGGACGGCCATCGGTACATCGACTATGTCGTCGGCCATGGCGCGCTCCTGCTCGGCCACAGCCACCCGGAGATCGTCGCGGCGGTGCAGCAGCAGGTGGCGCGCGGCACGCATCTCGGCGCGGGCAACGAATACGAGATCGAATGGGCCGAGCACGTGCAGCGGCTCGTTCCGTCCGCCGATCTCGTCAAGTTCACGTCCAGCGGCACCGAAGCGACGATGATGGCCATCCGCCTTGCCCGCGCCTACACCGGCCGCGATAAGGTGCTCAAATTCGCCGGCCACTTCCACGGCTGGCACGACTACGCCACCGTCGCGCAGCAACTGCCGTGGGATGGCGCAGCCATCGCCGGGCGTCCCGGAGGGGACGCTGGCAACGGTTGTCGTCGCGCCGAACAACGATCTCGATTTCGTCGCGGCACGGCTGGCGGAGGGCGACATCGCCGCCGTCATCACTCGAAGCATCGGGCGCGTCGTGGTCGTCGATCCCGCAGCCGCCGGGCTATCTCCAGCGGCTACGCGCGATCACCGAGAAGCATGGCGTCGTCCTGATCTTCGATGAGGTGATTACGGGCTTCCGCTGGTCGCCGGGCGGCGTGCAGGCGAAGGAGGGCGTCACGCCCGACCTGACGACGATGGCGAAGATTCTCGCCGGTGGCCTGCCGGGCGGCGCGGTCGCGGGCAAGGCGGCGATCATGGACCTGCTGACCTTCCGCGACGATCCGGAATGGAACCGCACGCAAGAAAGTCTGGGCACCCCGGCACCTATAACGGCAATCCGCTCTCCGCCGTCGCCGGCGTCACCGCGCTCGAACATCCTCTCCGACCCCGCGCAGCAGGAGTACGCGGACGGTCTCGCGGCGCGCCTCCGCGCCGGGTTCAATCGCGTGCTGCTCCATGAGGAAGTGCCGGGCTTCTGCTACGGCGAATCGAGCGTCTTCCATCTCGTACTCGGCACGCCGCTGCCGGGCGGTACGCCCGATGGCGACCTGAATCGACCGGAGGGCATCACGGCGGAAACGCTGAAGCGCGGCATGCCGCCCGCATCTCGCTGAGGCGATCCAGTGCGGCATGGTCAACGAGGGGATTGATGTCTTCCACGGTGGCGGCTTGCTCTCCATCGCGCACACCGAAGCGGACGTTGACCGCACAATCGAGGCGTTCGATACCACCATCCGCCGCATGATCGCCGAGGAAGCATTCTGAGTCGCGGCACAGGCGTATGAAGGCTACGAACGTCGCGAGGCCAATGGATTGGCGGCACGGATTCGTAACCTGTGGAGACTGGCAGAGCGTGGACCTGCCCCACCGACCACCGGATACGGTGGCGCGGGCTTCAGCCTGCGTTGTCTCGCGCAGGCTGAAGCCCGCGCCACCAAAGGAGAAACCGCCTCAACCGAGGCGGTTTCGTTTCATTCTGTCGGGATAATCCTAGTACCGGCCGCGCCCGCGATACCAGAATCCGCCGCCGCCGAGCAGCAAGAGCACCACCAGAATAATCACGATCAACGTCAAGTCATCCATCGTCATCTCCTTACTTCCGTTACTCCAACGGCCTGCGGAGTAACTTCCTTGTACCTATGTAAAGCAAGGCGCGTGCCACAGCGATGACAGCGGCAAAACAAAGAGGGCAGGCGTACTCGCCTGCTCCTAATGATCGTTTGTGCTCCCCTCTCCATCGCCTACGGACCGGTACGTCGGCTCTCATGAGCGATGGAGAGGGGCCGAGGGTGAGGAATATCTAGTCCCCGTCGCCCGCTGCCGTGGCGAGCGAGCGGAGGCCGACGGGCGTGCGCCACGCCTCGTACGCCGAGGTCTTGCCGCGGACGACATCGTTGAAGAGCGCGTCGAGCCGCTGCGTGACCGGGCCGATCGCGCCGGTGCCGATCTGGTGATGGTCAATCATCGTCACGGGCGTCACTTCCGCCGCCGTCCCCGCGAAGAAGACTTCGTCCGCGACGTAGAGTTCCGTCCGGTCCACGATGCGCTCCTGGACTTCGAGGCCGAACGACTCGCGGCAGAGGGTGATGAATGCGTCCCGCGTGATGCTTTCGAGAATGCCGCTCGTCAGGTCCGGCGTGACGACGACGTTATCGCGCACGAAGAAGAGGCAGGCGCCCGGCCCCTCGGTGACATGCCCGGCGGGGTTGAGGATGATCGCGGTGTCGTAGCCATTCAGGCGCGCCTCGGTGCTCGCCAGCTGGCTATTGCGGTAGTTGGAGAGGTTCTTGACGCGCGGCGGCATGACGTCTTCGTTGATGCGGCGGTAGGACGAGACGCCCGCCGTCTGGGTCATGCCGGTCGTCAGGTGCGACGGATTCGGGTTCGTCGTGATGAGGATGTCGGTGTCGCCGCCGCCACGGAACGCGCCGCGCGTCGAGCTGCCGAAGTAGGCGAGCGGGCGGATGTAGGTGTCGCGCGCGGCAGTCATTCTCCCGCGCGAGGCGTGATGCACGCCTCGATCAGTTCGTCGCGGTCCCACTTCGGTTCCATGCGCATCAGTTTCATCGAGCGCATGAAGCGATCCATATGCTCGGTCAGGCGGAAGATGAAGAGTTCTTCGCTGCTCGTCGTTCCAGTAGCCGCGAATGCCCTCGAAGACGGCGGCGACGGAGGACCAGCCGATGTGCGTGACATGCACCGTCGCGTCTTCCCAATTCGTCTGCTTGCCATTCCACCAGAGATACTTCGGATGCTCGGCCATCGGTCATGCCCTCCCATATGTTGCGCCGTTCTTTCGCCGCGCGGCGCGATGCGGTAGCCTTTCCTGCACCGTCAGCATAGCACACCCGCCCGCGCCGCCGAAACCCCCAATTGGGCGTGCAAACAGACCAAAGGCACCCAATTGGATGCCTCTGGCTACGAAACTGCGGTGAATTTCGTCTCCCGACCGTCGAATCCCACCCATCCCGCTCCTCCTCTCCATTGCTGATCAGCAATGGAGAGGGGGCCGGGGGTGAGGTTCCCGTCTGTTACTTCGGCGGATCGTGCGGGCTGTCGGCCGTGACGTACACGTAGTCCAAGAGCCGGGCGAAGATGTTCGTGTTCGTACGACGTGTAGCCCTGCTTGTTCTTCGGGAACTTCGTCGCCTACGGCTTGATGGCGAGGTTGTCCGTGCGCCAGTGGATCGGCATGTAGGCGAACTGCGTCTGGATGCGCGTCTCCGCCTGATAGTACAGGTCGAGCCGCTTCGCCTTGTCCGTCTCCGCCGCCGCCTGCTTGGTCAGGTCATCGAAGGTCGGGTCGGTCCAGGACTGCCGCGCCGCTCCCTTGTTGTGGATCGAGAAGGTCTGGTAGTAGTTGTTGTGGGGATCCGGATAGTCCTGGTACCAGCGATACAAGAGGAACTGCAGGTCGAGCGCGAAGCGGCGGGCATTCCAGACCTTCGCATCGAGCGGCTCGAGCGCCACGTCCATGTTGATGCTGTCTTTGATCTGCCGCGCGATCTCGTCCGGGTAGCCGGTCGGGATGTCGGTGTCCGAGGTGTTGTAGGAGAGGGTGACCTTCGGCCAGTTGCGCCCGCCCTCGAAGGTGGTGCCCTTCAGGGCGTCCATCGCGGCGGTCTTGTCGAACTTCTGCAGGTTCTTCAGCTTGTTGTCGGCGTCGTCGAAGAAGCCGAAGACGCCGGGGGCGGTCAAGGCGTAGGCGACGGTGTGGATCTTCCTGCCCGACCTGATTGACGAGGCGATCCTTGTCAATCGATTGGAGGACGGCCTGGCGGACTTCGATCTTGTCGAAGGGCGGATGGCCGGTATCGGGGACGAGGAAGCGCGTGCCGGGATAGACGTACTGGAAGACCTGCGACTTCAGTTTCGCGTCGGTCTTGAAGCGATCCACCTCGGTGGAGGGGATGACGATGTAGTCCACGTCGCCGTTCTCATAGGGCAGCGTGCTCTTGGTCAGGTCCGGGATGATCTTGAACGTGACGTACTTCTGCTTGATGTTCGCGGCGTTCCAGTACTTGTCGTTGCGCACCAAGTCGATCGATACGTTGTGCTTCCAACCGGTGAGTCTGGAAGGGGCCGCTGGCGAGCACGGGCCCACCGTCTTGCCGGGGTCGGTCCACGGCGAGACGCCCTTGGCGTCCGCGTACTTCTTGACGATGTCCTCGCGGGCAACGACCGTGGCGACATATGCGGACTGGTTGGGGATCAGCCCGGCGAATTTATCGCCCGTGATCTCCAGGGTGCTGTCGTCGATCGCCTTGACGCCGACCGCCGAGACGAGTTGGTCGAGGTTCGCCGCGTCGGCCTTCGCGGAGGAGAGATCCGACGCGCCCTTGATGACGCCGTCCCAGAAGGAGCCGTAGCCGTTGCCGGTGCGCGGGTCGATCATCCGGCGGATCGAGTAGACGAAGTCGCTCGCCTTGATCGGCACGCCGTCGCTCCATGTGATGCCCTTGCGCAGTTTGTACGTGAAGACCGGGCCGCTATTGGTGTACGACTCTGCCAGCTCGGGCATGAGGTTGAAGTCCGGATCGTACGTCAAGAGACCGACCATGTGCGCCGCGACGCCGCCGCAATAGAGGTCGCGGTTGAAGTCGTTGTCCACCGGCTCGCTCGTCAACCAGTCGACGAAGAGCTTCGTGCTATCCGGGCCGGTGGCGGCCACGGGTTTTCCGCCAGCGGGGGCCGAACTCGCGGCGGTCGTCCCCGCCGGTGTGACCGCTGACGCGGCCGGCTTGGTTGCCGACGAGGCGGCGCTGGCTACTGGGGCGGTGGCCGCGGCGGCTACGGGTGCGGTCGTGGCTGCTGCGGCAGCGGAAGGCGCGGCGGTCGTTGGCGCGGCGGCTGCCGGGGCCTTCGTCGCAGCGACGGTTGCGGCGGTCGTCGCGGTCGGGCTGCTGCTGCCGCCGCAGGCGGCGAGCGCGGCAGCGCCGGCGGAAGCGCTCGCCAAAGCAAGGAAGTGGCGGCGCTTCATCCCCGCGCCGCGCATGTTGCGCTCGAAGACCGCGAGCGCCTCCGGGTCGCGTAGAACCTCACGCGGATCGGTAGGGATTTCCATGCTCATTCGGATGTCTCTCCTTGCTACGTACAGGTACCCGCACGCGCAGGCACCCTCCCTCCGAGGAACCCAATGACTGACCCCCGCACCCCTATGCGCTCAGACAGGGTAGCAGCCAACCTATCCGGCCACTTCCCTGGTGATGCCCTATCGCCGTTTTTCGGCGTCGCGGCTAACTCGGTCCTCTATCCCGCATGTGCCCCATCGCTGGATCACATGCATTTTTCTGTCCCTTCAGGTTGAGTGATAGTGTATCAAATGCTACCAGTAAGCGCAAGTGGGCCATTTGTAGCGATAGGAAACCTCACCCCCAGCCCCCTCTCCGAGAGGGGGCTGGGGGTGAGGTTGATCCCGAGGATGCTGAGGCGCGCAAACGAAAGGGCGCCCGTTGCCGGACGCCCGTGACGTGTGCTGTTGTCAGCGCCGAGGTTCGGCGTTACTTCGCCGGGTCGTGCTTGCTGTCGGGTGTGACGTACACCTTGTCCCACAAGCGGCCAAAGATGTTCGTGTTGTACACGAGATATCCCTGCTTGTTCTTCGGGAAGTTCTGCACGTACGGCTTGATGGCGAGGTTGTCGGTGCGCCAGTGGATCGGCATGTAGGCGAACTGCGTCTGCATGCGCGTCTCCGCCTGATGATACAGATCCAGCCGCTTCGTCTTGTCCGTCTCTCCCGCCGCCCGCTTCGTCAGGTCATCGTACGTCGCGTCAGTCCAGGACTGGCGTGCGGACCCCTTGTTGTGGATGGAGAAGGTCTGGTAGTAGTTGTTGTGGGGATCCGGATAGTCCTGGTACCAGCGATACAAGAGGAACTGCAGGTCCAATGCGAAGCGGCGAGCATTCCAGACCTTCGTGTCCAGCGGCTCGAGCTGCACATCCATGTTGATGCTGTCCTTCAACTGGCGGGCGATCTCGTCCGGGTAGCCGTTCGGGATGTCGAGGTCGGAGGTGTTGTAGGAGAGCGTCACCTTCGGCCAGTTGCGCCCGCCCTCGAAGGTGGTGCCCTTCAGGGCGGCCATCGCGGCGGTCTTGTCGAACTTCTGCAGGTTCTTCAGCGCGTTATCGTCGTCATCGAAGAAGCCGAAGACGCCGGGGGCGGTGAAGGCGTAGGCGACGGTGTGGATCTTCCGCCCGACCTGATTGACGAGGCGATCCTTGTCGATCGAGAGCAGCGCCGCCTGGCGGACTTCGAGCTTGTCGAAGGGCGCATGGCCGGTGTCCGGGACGAGGAAGCGCGTGCCGGGATAGACGTACTGGAACGTCTGACTCTTCAGCGTGGCGCTGTTCTTGAAGCGGTCGACCTCGGTGGAGGGGATGACCTGATAGTCCACGTCGCCGTTCTCATAGGGCAGCGTGCTCTTCGTAATGTCCGGGATGATCATCGAGGTGACGTACTTCTGGCGGATCGCCTTGGCGTTCCAGTACTTGTCGTTGCGGACGAGATCGATCTGCTGGTTGTGCTTCCAGGCGGTGATCTGAAATGCGCCGCTGGCGAGGACGGGGCCACCCACCTTCGCCGGATCGGTCCAGGCCGAGACGCCCTTGGCGTCCGCGTATTTCGTAACAACGTCCTGGCGCGCGACGACGGACGCGGTGTACGCCGCCTGGTTGGGGATCAACCCGGCGAATGTATCGCCCGTGATCTCCAGCGTGCTGTCGTCCACTGCCTTGACACCGACGGCTTGCGCCAGTTGGTCGAGGTTGGTGGCATCGGCCTTGGCGGCGGAGAAGTCGGACGCGCCCTTGATGACGCTATCCCAGAACGAGCCATAGCCGTTCGCGGTACGCGGGTCCATCTGGCGGCGGAGCGAGTAGACGAAGTCGCTCGCCTTGATCGGCTGACCGTCGCTCCATGTCGCGCCCTTGCGAATCTTGAACGTGAAGACGGGGCCCGCGTTCGAGAACGATTCCGCGAGATCCGGCACGAGATTGAAGTCCGGGTCGTACTGCAGGAGGCCGGACATGTGCTGTGCCACACCGCCGCAGTAGAGGTCGCGGTTGAAGTCGTTGTCGACGGGCTCGGAGGTGATGTTCGCGCCGTCGATGAAGACTTTCGTGCTCTCCGGTCCCGTCGCGGCTGCCGGCGAACCGGCGGCTGCCGAACTGGCGGCCGTCGTCGAGGCGGGCGCTGCGGTGCTGGCTGCGCTCGATGCAACCGGCGCTCGCGTCCCGGCGGCTGCCGAACTGGCGGCGGTCGTCGGTGCGGCGCTCGATGCGGCCGCAGCGGTCGTCGGCGCGGCAGCCGAGGCGGCGGCCGGAGCCTTGGTTGGCGCGGTCGTCGCGGCGGTCGTCGCGGTCGGGCTGCTACTGCCGCCGCAGGCGGCGAGCGCGGCGGTCCCGGCGACGGCGCTTGCCATCGCGAGGAAGTGGCGGCGCTTCATCCCCGCGCCGCGAAGATTGCGCTCCAGTCGCGCGAGCATCTCCGGGTCCTGCAGTACCTGTTTCTGGTCCCAATTGTCCCGAGACTCCATAATGACTCCCTGCTCCCTTCCGTACGTCGCCTTCTTTTCAGGTCGACGCAAGGCACCAATCAATACCGATACGACGTACCGTACGTCGCGCACATCTTATGTTATCAATACATCATCCGTCGAATCACCTCCTCCGATCATGCGGTGGCCGCAAAGATATGGCGTGACGCGAAATGCTCAGGCGTAATGACAGGCTACCCAGTGATCGGGCTCGCGGGGTGTGAGCAGCGGCACATCGGTGGCGCAATTGGGGCGGGCCATCGGGCAGCGTGTGTGGAACGGGCAACCGCTGGGCGGGTTCGCCGGGCTCGGCACGTCGCCGGTGAGCACCATCCGGTTCCGCCTGACGCCGGGGATCGGCAGCGGAATGGCGGAGATGAGCGCCTTCGTATACGGATGGGACGGATTCTCGGTGATCGTCTTACTGTCGCCGATCTCCATCATCTTGCCGAGATACATCACGCCAACACGGTCCGAAATGTGCGCCACCACGGCGAGGTTGTGCGCGATGAAGAGGTAGGTGAGGCCGAACTCGCGCTGCAACTCGCGCAGCAGGTTGAGCACCTGCGCCTGGATCGAGACATCGAGCGCGGAGACGGGCTCGTCGCAGATGATCAGTTGCGGGTTCGGCGCGAGCGCGCGGGCGATGCCGATGCGCTGCCGCTGGCCGCCGGAAAACTCGTGCGGGTAGCGGTTGACGAAGTAGGAATTGAGCCCGACGACGCGCAGCAACTCGCGCACGCGCTCGCGCCGCTCCTCGCGGGTGCCGATGCCGATGATGTTGAGCGGTTCCGCGATGATCGAGCCGACGGTCATGCGCGGGTCGAGCGAGGCGGCGGGGTCTTGGAAGATCATCTGCACGCCGCGGCGCAGCTTGCGCAGTTCGTTCCCGCCGATGGACGAGAATTCCTTGCCCGCGAAGGTCACCTTGCCGCTCGTCGGGTCGTAGAGCCGGATGATCGTCTGCCCCAGCGTCGTCTTGCCGCAGCCGGACTCGCCGACTAGGCCGAAGGTCTCGCCCTTCTTGACCGAGAAGGAGACGCCGTCCACCGCCTTGATCGTCGCATGACGCCCGAAGCCGCCAACATTGAAATGCTTCTTAATATCATCGACAACGAGGATCGCATTCGGGTCAATCGGCTTGACTGGCGCATCCAAAACTTCCTGTGCCAACGTCGTCTCCTTCGGGGAAGTAGTCAGTAATCGGTAGACAGTAGTCAGTCGTTGACGCGCTTCCGGCGTTGACGAGTGACTACTGCCTACTCCCTATTCATGCTCGATCGGGTGCCAACACGCCGCGAGATGCTGCGGCCCCATCACTTCCAGTTTCGGTGTCTCCTCACACTGGGAGGTGCGGCGCGGGCAGCGTGGCCGGAACCGGCACCCCTTCGGCGGGTCGCGCAGGTCCGGCGGCAGGCCGGCAATCGGATGAAGCGGCACTTTGACATCTATGCCGATGCGTGGCACGGAGTTCATCAGGCCGAGGGTGTAGGGGTGGCGTGGATGATTGAACAGCTCGTCGACCGGCGCCGTTTCGATGATCTGGCCGGCGTACATGACGATCACGCGCTTGCACATCTCCGCGACGACGCCGAGGTCGTGCGTAATGAGAATGACGGCGGTGCCGGTCTCCTCGTTGAGCTTGCGCATCAGGTCGAGGATTTGCGCCTGAATCGTCACGTCGAGCGCCGTCGTCGGCTCATCGGCGATCAGCAACTTCGGGTTGCAGGCGAGCGCGATGGCGATCATCACCCGCTGGCGCATCCCGCCGGAATACTGGTGAGGGTACGAATCGAGCCGCTCCTCGGCGCCGGGGATGCCGACCTGCTTCATCAGCTCGATCGCCCGCTGCCGCGCCTCCTCCTTCGACATATTGAGGTGCAGCATCAGCGGTTCGGTCAGTTGGAACCCGATCGTCAGGACCGGATTGAGCGAGGTCATCGGGTCCTGGAAAATCATCGCCATGTGATGCCCGCGGACTTTGCGCATCTCCGAGTCATTCATCGAGAGGATGTCGTAGACCGTATCGTCCACGCGGAAGGTGATCTCGCCGTCCACAATCTTGCCGGGCGGATTCGGCACCAGGCGCATCAGCGAGAGCGACGTCACCGATTTGCCGCAGCCGGATTCCCCGACGATGCCCACCGTCTCGCCCTCGTCGACCGAGAACGAGACGCCATCGACCGCGTAGACGATGCCGGCGCGCGTGAAGAACTGTGTCTTCAGCCCCTGCACCTCAAGGATCGGCTTCTTGCCGCCCGCGTCCCCGGCGCCCTGCGTCGCCATCGCGCGCGATGTAACCGTTTCAACCACCCCATACCTCCGGAGTCACAAAAGTAGCGAGTAACGAGTAGCGAGTAACGAATACGGTACGAGCATCATCTCGTTACTCGCTACTTCCCTAGTTGTTGCCCTTCGGGTCGAGCGCATCGCGCAGACCGTAACCGAGCAGGACGAAGGCGAGCATCGTCAACATCACGCAGATGATCGGGATGATCGCCAGATGCGGGTCGCTACGGAGGAACTGCTGCCCCTCCGCGACCATATCGCCCCACGACGGGTTCGGCGGGCGGATGCCGATGCCGATGAAGGAGAGGAACGCCTCGGCGAAGATCGCGGTTGGGATCGCGAAGGTAGTCGAGACGATCAAGGGCGTCAGCGTGTTCGGCAGGAGATGCCGGAGGATGATGTAGGTACTCCCGGCCCCCGCCGTCCGCGACGCCTTGATATAGTCGAGTTCACGCAGCGAGAGTAATTGCCCGCGCGTCAGTCGCGCGATGGTCACCCAACTGGTGATGCTAATCGCGAAAACGATGTTGAAGATACTCGGCCCGAACGCCGCCAGCAGGATGATGGCGATCAGCAGCGGCGGCAGGGTGTTGAACAGGTCCGTCACGCGCATCAGCGCCGTGTCCATGTTCCCGGCGAAATACCCCGCGACGGCGCCGATGAAGACACCGATCACCAACTGCAAGGCGACGGAGCCGAAACCGACGATCATCGACGTCCGTGCGCCGTAGACAATCCGCGTAAAGAGGTCGCGCCCCACGTTATCGGTGCCGAAGGGGAACCAGTAGTTCGGGCGCGTCCGGTAGAATTCCCCCGGCACTTTTTCCGCGAATCCATAGGGGGTGATGAAGTTGGCGAAGACCGCGCAAAAGAGAATCAGGAGGATGAAGGCGAGACCGATCACCGCCAGTTTATTGCGGAAGAGCCGATAGAGCGCGTCCTTGAGCAGGCTGCTTTGCTTGACGCGCTGCTCCTCGACGAGTGGTAGCGCGATCGCGGCGGTATCGGCGGTCGCCGGGACCAGCGGTTGAAGGTCACTGCGATCAGAGGTTGCCATGGAGCGTCTCCTTTCGCCTACCGGCGACCTACGAAGCGAACGCGCGGGTCGATCATCCCGTAGACGACATCGAAGACGAGCGTCATGACGGTGAGGAAGGCGCCGAACAAGAGGAAGACGGCCATAATCATCGGATAGTCGCGATTACTCAGGCTGGTGACGAAATACTTGCCGATCCCCGGGATGCCGAAGGTCTGCTCGACGACGAACGTCCCGGTGCCGATGCCGGCGAAGATCGGGCCGACGAGCGTGACGGCGGGCATCAGCGCGTTCTTCAGGACGTGCCGCCCGATCACGCGCCGCTCCCCAACGCCCTTCGCGCGGGCGGTGCGGACATAATCGGAGCGGATCGCGTCCAGCATACTCGCCCGCGTATAACTCGCGATCGTCGCCAATGGGAGCACCGCGAGCGAGATGACGGGCAGGATGTAATCCTTCGGGGTGCCCGACCATGTCGTCTTGAAGCCCAGGTTGATATGGAATGTGCCGGGGAGGACAATGATCGTCAGGAAGAGTAATAAGAAAGCGGCGACGAAATTCGGCATACTCGCGCCGAAGATCGCGATCAGCGTGCTGAGGTAATCGAGCGGACCGTTCTGGTTGACGGCGGCCAGCACGCCGAGCAAGATGCCGCCGACGAAGGCGACGATCGTCGCAATCGCGCCGATCTTCAGGCTAACCGGGAATTGTTCGACGATGATCTCCTGCACCTTGCGGCTCTTGAAGAAGGTGCTGTAGCCGAACTCGCCGTGCAACACATTGCCGATCCACACGACATACTGCTGGGGCAATGGCTTGTCGAGACCGTACTGCTGGTTCAGGTTCGCGACGAGACTGGCGCTCGATTTCTCGGCCTGAAACGGGCTCCCCGGCGTCGCGTGCATCAAAATGAAGATGGACAGCGACATCAGGAGCAAGGTGGGGATCATCCAAAGGATACGCCCCGCGATGTACCTACCCATGCCGAACCTCCGATAGCACCCCGATACGTCCAAAGTCCGCCCTGCGTGGGGCGGTGGTCAGTGATTGAGTCGGACGCTCAAAAAGCCATGCGTTGCTGCATTCGCGCGGAATGTAGCATGTCCCACCTGGGGTGTCAATCGGCAGTTTGAAGATTTGCGCACCACTCATTGTGCAATGATACAGCAATGATACGGTTATGGGGCGGAAACCAGTCGTGCCGCGCGGCGCGCGTCACTCGGTAACGCGGTAGCGGATGAGACAGGCGATAACCACGAAGGCGTCGCGCCAGTTGATCTTCTTGCCCTCATCGAATTCGCGGCCATTATAGGCGATCGGCACTTCATAGATTCGGTGCCCCCGCTTGAGGATTTTCGCGGTCATCTCGGGGTCGAAACCCCACCGATTCTGCTTGAGGATGAACGAATGCGCGACCGCGCGCGTGCAGAGTTTGTAGCACGTTTCCATGTCGGTCAGCGTGGTGTTGTAGAGGATATTGGCGATCGTTGTCAGCATTTTGTTGCCGACCTGATGCCAGTAGTACATCGCCTTGTGCTCGCCGAGGAAGCGGGAGCCATAGACGACCTCGCTGCGCCCTTCGAGGATCGGTTTCAGCAGCACAGGGTAATCGCGCGGGTCGTATTCCAGGTCCGCGTCCTGCACGAGCAGGAAATCGCCGGTGGCGTGTGCGATGCCCGTCCGCACCGCCGCGCCCTTGCCTTGGTTTCGAGGGAGCAGGAAGACGCGCACGCCCGGCAACTCCGCGAGGCCGGGCAGCATCTCTCGCGTGCCGTCCGTCGAGCCGTCATCGACAAGCAGAATTTCCGTCGTTATATGGAGTGCATCGAGCCCGACCGCGCGGATGCGCCGGACGATCTCCGGCAGCGTGTCGCGCTCGTTGTAGACGGGTACGATCACGGAGAGCGTACGCCGTTCCGGGGGGAGCGGTTCCGCCGGCCACTGCCAGGACATGCCGAGTCGTCTCCTTACGAGCGCCACCGTGCGCCGCGCCGTATTCACCGGCGCGACGCGTCTCACAACGCGGGATACTACCGCATCACTCGGCTTGGCGCATCTCCGGCCGCGGGAGGGGGATTTTCAGGCGCGCGCAGAGCGCCGGGAGCGGCTCGAAGCGGAACGGATGCGCGCGCCGCTCCACGCGCGCGATGATCTCGTCCACCGTCCGTCGTGCCCGCTCGATGGTCGGCGCGGGATAGTGGAACTGCGCGGCGTACTGGACGAACTCATCTTCGTCGTGCAACTCGATCCGGCCGTCCGGGAAGACGACAATGTCGAGGTCGAGGTCCGTGTACGCGATGATCGGCGAGGGCGCAATCCGCCAGCGGGGCGTCTTTGCGACGTTGCAGTAGTAGCCGCGCAATGCGCCCGTTCCCGCGTCGTATCCCGCGATGACGTTCCACCAGCGGTCGCGCCAGAAGAACTCCGCCGTCACGTCGCCGGGCCGGAAGATCGGCGAGCGCCCCGTCACCTCCGGCCCGAACACCCCCGAGACGATCACATGGCACGGCCGCCAGCGCAGCACATCGACCGGATACGAGAATCGCTCCCCTTCGCCCGCCCGCGCGTGATAGATCGCGACGCGCGCCGCGCGTGGCTCTGTGCCCGGAGTCATCAGCGCTCCCTATCCGTGCAGAACCCCTACAGGATGAAGTTGCTCAGGTCCTCATCGGCGGCGATGTCGCCGACTTTGCCGCGCACATACGCGGCGTCGATGGTGATGGTCTGACCGGCATAGGCGGCGGCGTCGAACGAGAGTTGCTCGATGACGCGCTCGACGATGGTGGCGAGGCGGCGCGCGCCGATGTCCTGCGTGCGATTGTTCACGTCCGCCGCCAGTTGGGCCATCTCGACCAGACCATCGTCGGTAAACTCGATGTCCACCGCTTCGGTGGCGAGCAGGGCGACATACTGCTTGGTCAGTGCGTTGCGCGGCTCTTTGAGGATGGCGAGCAGGTCGGTCTGGCTGAGGCTCTGCAACTCGACGCGGAGCGGGAAGCGCCCCTGCAACTCCGGGATCAGGTCGGAGGGTTTCGTGCCGTGGAAGCTGCCCGCCGCGATGAAGAGGATGTGATCGGTGCGCACCGGGCCGTAGCGGGTCATCACGACGGAACCCTCGACAATCGGCAGCAAATCCCGCTGGACGCCCTCGCCGGAGACATCGGCGCCATACTCGCCGCCGCGCGAGATCGTCTTGTCGATCTCGTCGATGAAGACGACGGCGGCATCCTCGGCGCGGCGGATCGACTCGTCCACCACCGCATCGAAATCCACCATTCGGTAGGCTTCCTGCTGTGTGAGGATGCGGCGCGCATCGCGCACGCTGACGCGGCGGGAGCGGCGGCGCGGTGCGTTCCGGCTCAGATCGTCGAGGAAATCGCCGTAACTGCTCTCGTCGTAGGGGCCGTCATCGTTGAAATCGTCGTAGAACTGCTCCACATCGATTTCGACCGTGACATCTTCGAGCAATTCCTGATTGAGCATCTCCAGCAGTTTCTTGCGCTGCCGCCGCTGCCGCTGCGTCGTGGCGGCGTGTTCCGGCTCCGGCGCGGGCGCGGGCGTCTCCGGCGCGGCGCCGTTGCGGCGCGTCGCGCGCGGGCGGCGCTCGCTGTCGGTCTGCTCCAGAAGATAGGTGAGCAGGCGATCGCGCGCGGCGACTTCGGCCTGGCTCTTGACCGCCTCCAAGCGCTGCGAGTGCAGGTTCGAGATGGAGACTTCCACGAGATCGCGGATGATCGACTCGACATCGCGACCGACGTAGCCGACCTCGGTGAACTTCGTCGCCTCCACCTTGATGAAGGGGGCGTCGACGATCTTCGCCACGCGGCGGGCGATCTCGGTCTTGCCGACGCCGGTCGGGCCCATCATGAGGATGTTTTTCGGCGTCACCTCGTCGCGCATCTCCTCGGCGAGCAGTTGCCGCCGGTAGCGGTTGCGCAAGGCAATGGCGACGGCCCGCTTCGCCTCGTTCTGCCCGATGATGTATTTATCGAGTTCCGCGACGATCTCGGCGGGCGTCATGGAAGCGGGCGGCGCGATCTCTGTCTGAGCGGGTGCGACACCATTGGGCGCGCCTACGTTCGCAGCGGCTGGCGGCTGGCGGCTGTCGCGGGTAGTCGTGGTCGTGGGCGTCGTGACTTGTTCCGGTGCGCTCATCGTACAGTCCTCCGGCGGTACGGCAGGGCGGCTTCGTCCTTGCCGACCGTCAGCACGGTGATGTGGTCGTTGGTATAGATGCAGGTGTCGGCGGCGATGCGCATCGCCTTCTCGGCGATCTCTTTCGCGGAATAGGCTGTCCCATCGAGATACGCTTTCGCGGCGGCGAGCGCGAATGGCCCGCCCGAACCGATGGCGATGACGCCCTCGTCAGGCTCGACAACGTCCCCTTCGCCGGAGAGGACGAGGATCTGCTCGCTGTCCGCAACGAGCAGTTGCGCCTCGAGGCGACGCAAGTAGCGATCCGTCCGCCACTCCTTCGTCAGCTCGACGGCGGACTTGCGCAGGTTCCCGCTGTGTTCGTCCAGTTGCGCCTCGAATTTCTCGAAGAGCGTCAGGGCGTCCGCGACCGCGCCGGCGAAACCCGCAAGGATTCGGCCATCGCCGAGCGTACGCACCTTCTTCGCCCCGTGCTTCATCACGACATCGCCGAAGGTGATCTGCCCGTCGCCCGCCATCGCCACCGTATCGCCGCGTTTCACCGCGACGATCGTCGTGCCGTGCGCGCGGGGCATCTGTGACTCATTTGTATATGGCATCGATTTCTATCGTTCCCTCTGTGTACATCCGTTTGTCATCGATGCAGCGTACCACCCCGCTATGCGGGCGGCAACGCAAAGAAGCACCGAGCACCGAGCAATGAGGGAGTACCCTTTGCCTCATTGTTCGGTGCTCGGTGCTCCGCGCTAGTCGGCCAGCATCGCAACGGGTGCGGGCGCGACCTTGCGCGGGTCGGTATTGGTGGTGTAGTCGCAGTCGGGGTAGCGGTTGCAGCCCCAGAAGAGGCGATTGCCCTTGCGCGTCTTGCGCTGCACGAGCTCGCCGGTGGCGCACTGCGGGCACTGCACCCCGGTCGTCACCTCGATCTTCTTGCTCGTCTTGCAGGTCGGGTAATCGATGCAGGCGATGAAGCGGCCATAGCGGCCCGTCTTGACGACCATCGGCTTGCCGCAGGTCGGGCAGATGTCATCGGTCGGCTCGTCCGGGACTTTCTCGTACTGCGGCGGCGCACCGGAGCCTTCCAACGGGCGGGTGTTCTTGCACTCCGGGTAGCCGGAGCAGGAGAGGAACCGCCCATAGCGCGAGACGCGGATGACCATCGGCTTGCCGCAGACCTCGCAGATTTCGTCCGTCTGCTCGCCCTTCACCGCGCCGCCGTCCGCCTCCGCCTTCTTCGCATTCGCGTCGAACGGCCCGTAGAACTGGCGCAAGAGCGGAACCCAGGCGGTCGTGCCCTCCGCGACCTCGTCCAGCCGCTCCTCCATCTGCGAGGTGAAGCCGTAATCGACGATGTCGGCGAAGTTCTTGACGAGCACATCGGTGACAATCGTGCCCAACTCGCTCGGCACGAGGACTTTCTCATCCTTCGTCACATAGTTGCGATTGAGGATCGTCGCGATGGTCGGCGCGTAGGTGCTCGGGCGGCCGATGCCCAACTCCTCCAATGCCTTGACGAGCGACGCCTCGGTGTAGCGGGGCGGCGGCTGCGTCCAATGCTGCTCGGGCACGAGGCTGACGAGGTCAACGACCTCGTTGACGGTCAAGGCGGGCAGCGCGTCCTTGTCGATGTCGTCGTCCGCGTCGCCCGCGTCCCGCCCTTCCCGATAGACTTCCAGAAAGCCGGGGAAGCGGATCACCGAACCGCTCGCGCGGAAGGTGTATGCGCTGTCGCCCTGCGTCGGCGTGCCGAGGATGTCGATTTGCGTGACATCGAATACCGCCTGCGCCATCTGGCTGGCGATGAAACGCTGCCAGATCAGCCGGTAGACGTTGAACTGCTGCGGGCTGAGGTACGGCCGCACATCCTCCGGGGTCCGCGCCGGGTCGGTGGGGCGGATCGCCTCGTGGGCCTCCTGCGCGCCCTTCGCCTTGGTGCGGTAGACGTTCGGCTTGGTCGGGTAGAAGTCGCCGCCGTAGCGGGAGACGATCAGCCGCCGCGCCGCCTCGCGCGCCTCGTCGGAGACGTTGAGCGAGTCGGTGCGCATGTAGGTAATCAGGCCGACCTCGCCCTCCTTGCTGGAGAGTTTGACGCCCTCATAGAGTTGCTGGGCGATGCGCATCGTGTTCGCGACGGCGTAGCCGTGCTTGCGCGACGCCTCCTGCTGGAGCGTGCTGGTCGTGAAGGGCGGCGCGGCATTGCGCTTCCGTTCCGTCTTGTTGACATCCTTGACGGCGTAGCCCGCGCCCATCAGGCCATCGAGGACTGCCTGGGCATCGTCGCGCACCTTCAGATCGGCCTTCTTGCCGTTGATCTGCGTCAGGCGGGCATGGAAGAGGTCGCGCGGCGTGCGCTGCTGCCCGGTGATCTTGGCGAAGTCCGCCTCGACCGTCCACGATTCCACCGGAACGAATGCGCCGATCTCCCGCTCGCGGTCCACGACGAGACGGAGGGCGACCGATTGTACGCGCCCGGCGGAGAGGCCGCGCGTCACCTTCTTCCACAAGAAGGGCGAGAGCCGGTAGCCGACGATGCGATCGAGCACGCGGCGTGCCTGCTGCGCGTCCACGAGGTGCATGTCGATCTCGCGCGGGTTGGCGATGGCGGCGCGCACCGCGTCCTGTGTGATCTCATGGAAGGTGACGCGATGGACCGGCTTGTCCCGCGTCGGCGTCGTCGCCTTGACGACGTGCCAGGCGATCGCCTCGCCCTCGCGGTCGGGGTCGGTGGCGAGATAGACGGCGCTCGCGCTCTTGACGGCGGACTTCAACTGCTTAACGGTGTCGGTCTTGTCGTCGGTGACGACGTAGGTCGGCGCGAAGTCGTGCTCGATGTCGATGCCGATGCCACGGTCCGGCAGATCGCGGACGTGCCCCATCGAGGCGCGCACGGCGTAGCCGGGGCCGAGATACTTGGTGATCGTCTTCGCCTTGGCGGGCGATTCAACAATGACCAGTCGCGTTCCCTCGGCAATCGGCGGCATCGCGTATCTGCCGCCCGATGCGCCGCGGGTCCGACTGCCGCCCGCGGGCGCCTTCGTCGCCGTCCGGCGCGTCGTGGTCGTTTTGGTCGCACCCGTGGTTGCCTTGGTCGTCGTGCGCTTGACCGGCTTCCTGGCGGGCGCCTTGGTGCCGGTGGACGTGCGCGTGCGCGTCGTCTTCGCCGGCGCCTTCGTCTCTATCTTCTCATCGGGCATTTCCGCCCCTCCTGTGTACGTTCATACCAACCCGTGTCAGAGTAGCAGAAAAGATGCCGTCGCTGTCAATACGACGCATCAATTGATGTAACGTTCCGAACACGTTTTCTAATCCCGGAAACGGGAAAGTGCGGAGTGCGGAGTGAAAAGTGCCGATATCGACAGCGGAACGCTTCGCGTCGCTTTTCGCAGCACCCAGCCCTCTGTTCAATGATGCGTCGTCAGGCGCTCGACCAGTTTCTTGACATCCTGCGCGCGGCTGCGGGGCATGATGAGGAGGGCATCCGAGGTATCGACAATGATGAGGTCCTCGACGCCGATCGTGGTGATGAGGCGGTCGTGGCCGTGGACGAGCGTGCGCTTCGTCTCGATGGCGAGATGGGTCGTGCCGATGGCGACGTTGCCGTCCTCGTCCCCTTGCAGGAGCGAGGCGAGCGTATCCCAGTCGCCGACATCGTTCCAGCCGGGGTCGCACGGCACGGTGACGAGCGGGTGGAACTTCTCCATGATGCCGACATCGATGCTCACCTTTTGCAGCGTCGGGAAGACCGTTTCGAGCGTTTCGACATACATGTCGGTGCCGATGGCGTCTTTGATCCGCATCAGGCCCGCGTGAACCTCCGGCAGGTGGGTGGCGAACGCATCCAAGAGCGTCTGGACTTTGCAGATGAAGAGGCCCGCGTTCCAGACGAAGTTGCCCGTCGCGAGATACGCTTCCGCCGTCTCGCGCTGCGGCTTCTCCACGAAGCGCACCGCCTCGCGCACGCAGAGGCCGTCCTCCTCGCGCGTCGTCTTCGCCAATTCGATGTAGCCGTAGCCGGTGGCGGCGAAGGTCGGCGTGATGCCGATGGTGGCGATCCCGCCGTCCGCGGCGGCGCGCGCGGCGAGGGCGACGGCAGCGCGCAATATGTCGGGTTGGAGGATGACGTGATCCGCCTGGAAGGAGGCGAGGATGGCGTCGGGGTCGCGATGGGCGACATGGACGGCGGCGAGGCCGAGGGCCGGCCCGGTCTCCCGCGCGACGGGCTCGACGACGATCTGTGCTGCGGGCACCTCCGGCAGTTGGCGGGCGACTTCCGGCGCGTGGGCCGCATTGACCGCGACGAAGAGGCGGTCGGGCACGATCAGCGGCGCGAGGCGGGCGACGGTATCCTGCAACATGCTGCGCTCCCCGAGCAGGTTGAGGAGCGGCTTCGGCTTATGCTGGCGCGAGAGCGGCCAGAGCCGCGTGCCGCCACCGCCCGCGAGGATTACGCCGTAGAGATTCATGCCGCCCCCTTGACCATTGCCCCGGACCGCACCATACGTATTGTATCCATCACAACGTACCAGCAATCCATTGTGTGACGCCAATCATGCACGGACGTACAGTTGTGGCCCCGCCGGGCGCACCGCGCCGGTCAGTTGCAACTGCACGAGCAGCCCGTTCACATCGCTGATCGGCAGGCCGCAGGCGCGGCAGAGATCGTCGATATGGCACGGCTCCGCGCCCAATGCGCCCAGGAGCGCGTCCGCACCCGGCACGCCGGGGAGGGTCGGGAGCGCCTGTTGCGTCGCGTGCTGCTCGCGCCGGATATCCAGGCGCAACTCCGCGAGAATGTCGTCAACGCCGGTGACGAGCCGCGCGCCGTCTTTGATCAGCGCGTTGCATCCGGCGCTCATCGGGCTGAGCACGCTGCCCGGCACCGCGAAGACCTCCCGCCCTTGGTCGGCGGCGAAATCGGCCGTGATCAGCGCGCCGCTCTTCTCGCCGGCCTCGACGATGACGACGCCGAGCGAGAGCCCGCTGATGATGCGGTTACGCGCCGGGAAGTTCGCCGGTTCGGCGGGCGCGTCGAGCGGGTACTCGCTGACGAGCGCGCCATTATCCGCGCCGATGCGCGCCGCGAGGTCCCGATGTGAGGCGGGCGAGAGCGTGTGCAAGCCGTGGCCGAGCACGGCCAGCGTCCGCCCGCCCGCCTCGAGCACCGCTCGATGGGCCGCGCCATCCACCCCGAGCGCCAGCCCGCTGACGACGGTAATGCCAAGCGATGCCAGCCCCGTCGCGATGCGGAAGGTCACTTCGCGCCCGTACGCGGTCATCCGGCGCGTGCCGACGATGGCGACGGCGAGCGCGTCGTCCGCTGTGAGCGTGCCACGGAGATAGAGAATGGCCGGTGCGGAGGCGATTGTCCGCAGCCGCTCCGGGTAGTCGTCATCCGTCCATGTCAGGACGGTGATCCCCGCCTTCGCAATGCGCTCCCACTCCCGCGCGGGGTCGATCGTCCCGAACGCCTTCGTCGCGCTCGTTGCCGTCCGCTCGTCCAGTCCCGCCGCGCGCAAATCGACCGCGCGCCTATGCCATGCCGCTTGGAGTGATCCGCAGGCAGTCACGAGCATCCGCATCCGCGCCGGGCCGATCCCCGGCACTCGCGACCATGCCACCCAATACGCCTTTTCTTCTCCCGTTACCATGCGGCGCAGTATACACGGGACTGAGGGGTAATGAGCAGTGAGCGGTGAGCGGTGGGCAAGAAGAACGACGAGGCGCGGTACAGGCTGATCGTTGCGTGCAGCCCACCGCCCGCTGCTCACTACCCCTCCTTGACGCTACCGGGGGCGGCACGCATCATGGGGCGCATCGACGCGCGGTATTGCTGACGCTGAAGGGAGTCCCGCATGAAAATCGGCATCTTCGACCCGCTATTTGCTCAGCAGCCGATTGAGCAGATGCTCGACTTCGTTGCCGAGGCGGGCTGCACGGCGGTCGAGATCGGCACCGGGCGCTATCCCGGCACGCCACACATCGACGTGGACGGGCTGCTGGAAGACGACGGCAAGGTGCGCGACTACAAGGCGCTCTTTTCGTCTCGTGGGCTGGAAATCTCCGCGCTCTCCTGCCACGGCAACCCGCTGCACCCGAACAAGGAGCAGGCGCGGCAGAGCGACAGCATCTATCGCAAGAGCGTCGCGCTGGCGCAGAAGCTGGAGCTCCAGACGGTCGTCTGCTTCTCCGGCTGCCCCGGCGACTCCGAGGGCTCCAAGTACCCGAACTGGGTGACGTGTCCGTGGCCGCCGGACTTCCTCGAAGTCCTCGACTGGCAGTGGAACAGCGTCGCGATCCCCTACTGGAAGGAGGCGGGCGCGTACGCGGAGCAGCACAACATTCGCGTCGCCTTCGAGATGCACCCCGGCTTCCTCTGCTACAACCCCGAGACGATGCGCAAGATGAGCGATGCCGTCGGCCCGGTGATCGGCGCGAACGTCGACCCGTCGCATCTCTTCTGGCAGGGGATCGACCCGTGCCAGGCGCTCCGGTATCTCAAGGACATCGTCTACTACGTCCATGCCAAGGACACGGGGATCAACCCATACAATGTCGCGACGAACGGTGTGCTGGATACGAAGCACTATTCCGACATCCCGAACCGCGCCTGGATCTTCCGCTCCGTCGGCTACGGCCACGATCTGCTCTTCTGGCGGCAGTTCGTCTCCACATTGCGCGAGATCGGCTTCGACGGCGTGCTCTCCATCGAGCATGAGGACGCGCTCGCCTCATCGAATGAGGGATTCCTCAAGGCAGTCGGCACGCTCAAAGACGCCATCTTCACGGAGACGCCGTCCGGGATGTGGTGGGCGTAGGGATTTTCCTACCCCCGGCCCCTTCCCTTCGAGGGAAGGGGTGACGCTCCTCGATTACCGCGGCAACGTGCCAGTTGCCCGATGCGCCGATAGTGCCCTGCTCCCCCTTCCCTCCGAGGGAAGGGGGCCGGGGAGTTAGGAGAAGTCCGATGCCACTCCGTCTCGCGATTCAGGACACTCTGCTGCCCGCACCGTCGATGGAAATGAAGTTCGAGCAGGCGGCCATCTGGGGCTTCGAGGCGATTGAGGTGCGCGGCGATACCCTGCGCGAGGAGCATCGCGCTATTGCCCAGCAGGTGCGGCAGGGCGTGGGGCGGGTAGCGGGGATCGTCGGCGGCTATCGCGGCTGGCCGATCGCCTCCGACCCGGACGAGCGGCTGCAATGCCTGGAAGACATTGCCCGGCTGCTGACCTACGCGGCGGAGGTCGAGGCGGCGGGCGTCATCGTCGTGCCGATCTACGGGTATTCGGCCCGCCTGCCCTACCCGCAGCAGCGGGACGCCGTCGCGGACGAGGAACGGCTGGACGAGGCCCTGCACGAGTTGACCGAGTTCGCGGAGTCGGTCGGCTCGCTGCTCCTCCTTGAACCGCTCAACCGCTACGAGACGCACCTCATCCACCGCCTGGAGCAGGGGACCGAGTGGTGCGAGCGGATCGGCAGCGAGCGGATGCGCCTGCTCGCCGACCTCTTCCACATGAACATCGAGGAGCGCGACCCGTTCGCCGCCCTCCACGCCGCGCGGCAATACCTCGGCTACGTCCACCTCGCGGACAACACGCGGCTGGAGCCGGGGACCGGCATCACCGATTTCATGGCCGCCTTCCGCGAGTTGCGCGGCATCGGCTACGACGGCTGGTGCGCGATCGAATGTCGCCTCTCCGGCCGCCCGGACGACGTGTTGCCCCGCTCCGCCCAATATCTCCGCTCGCTCTGGGGCGACACCTAACCCGTCCTGTCGAGACCCCCGGACCCGAGAAGCAGAAGGCGGTGCGGATCGCTTGCGGCCCTCCGCGCCACGACACGCGACCCCCTCCTCCGGGCCGCACATCGGCTTTGAAGAAGAGGGCCATCGTCGCGCACGTTCACGGAGATTGATGGGATGCGCTTATGTCGTCTGGAATGTGCCATCCTCGTAGAAGTGTGGCATGTATGAATCCGCGCCAACCAGTCGGTAAATCCTGTAGACGTACTGCTGCCCCGCGTTCAGGCCATTGAACGCGAAGTCGAGATGCCGCTTGCCGCCCGGGCAGGAGTACTGCTCACCATGCGCGACCATCTGTCCGTTCTGCCAGATCTCGACGCGGCCCTTGCCCCACAGCGGGTCGCCGCTCATGTCTTCATCGAATGCGACCCTCACGCCGTCATAGCTGACTCCCACGACGATGTCGGAGATCGCCGGGAGCTTCGGGCACGATACGAGCGCGCATACATTGACCTGCGAGGCAGCGCTCGGTTGATTCGGGGAGATGTCGGAAGGCTTGGCCGCACCGACCATCTGTGGGCCGAGGAGGCCAAGAGCGACCATGAGACTGAACACGAGGAGACCGAAGCGCCGCGAGAGACCGTTCCATCCTGCCATTGCATTCCTCCTTGCTGTCAAACATCAACGGCGCCACTTGCCGTCTTGCCGGTATGACAGGCGAGGGCGGAAAACCTTACATGGCGTGGCGACAACCTCCATCATCCAATCGTCGCCGGTGCCGCCGCGATCGCTTCCGCTTCCTGTGCCGTGATCCATCCGTGCTAGACTCTGCACAATCGGAGGGATGCGGGTATGCAACATCAAACGGCCGGGGCAACGCTGTCACAGGAATGGTTCACGACGTGGGAGGTCGCGCCCGGCGTGATCTGCATCGCGGAGGATCAGCACATCGAGGAGGTGCGGTCCTATCTCGTGATCGGCGCGGAGCGGTCGCTCTTGTGGGACGCGGGGCTTGGCATCGCCGACATCAAACGGGAAGTCGAGCGGTTCGTCTCGGTGCGACCGGAGACGTTCATGATGGTCTGTAGCCATAGCCATTTCGACCATGTCGGCGATGTCTGGCGGTTCGCGGAGGCGGGCGTACCGGTCTACGCGCATCCGGCGGAAGCCGACCGAATCGTGCGCGGCATGGACCACGAGAAGAGTGCATACTGGTTGCAAGAGAAATTCCTGCTCGGTGCGCTGCCGTCTGGCTTCGACCCGGCGACGTACACGATCCGCCCGGCGCCGGTGACGCACGTGCTCGATGAGGGCGACATACTCGATCTGGGCGACCGGCAATTTGTCGTGCTGCACACACCGGGCCACTCACCGGGTGGCCTCTGCCTCTGGGACGCCGCCAGCGGCTTGCTGCTGTCGGCTGATACCGCGTACGCCGCGCCGCTCTATGCGTACTCACCGGACGCCGATCCGGAGACCTATCGCCGCTCGCTGCGCCGCCTTGCGGACCTCGCGCCGCAGGTGCGCACGCTGCTGCCGTCGCACGACGAGACGCCAATCCCGCCGGATTTGCTCGTCGCCATGGCGGACGCCTTCGACCGGATCGCCAACGACGACGCGGCGGACGCGGCCGTCGGGCGCGACGATGAGGCGGGCCACGACCATCCGTACGACCTCTACGACTTCGGTCCCTTCCAGGTTCGCATGCGCACCGGCTGGGGCCGGAAAGGATAGGGGATGGCGCACGCGGAGGCACTGGCACATATCCCAAAAGTCGAGGGCGGTGCATGGCGGTCTTGGGCAACTCGGCCCATCGCCCTCGCGGGCGGCGCGGTCATGGTCGGCTTGCTCGGTGGCGCGCTCGCGGTCGGCATTGGGCCGATCCTCCCGATTGCCCTGCTGATCGCCGTCGGGGTTGGCGTCGCGACGCTCCTCGACGCGCGGGTGGGGCTGGCTGCCGTCCTGGCCGTCGTCTGTCTGTTGCCCTATGGGACGCTGCCGGTGAAGGTTGGCCTGACGTTCACCCTGCTGGAAGCGGCGACGCTGCTGACCATCGCCGTGTGGGCGCTCCGTCTCGGCTTCGACCGCAATGAGGTGATCCTCACCAGCCCGCTCTTCGTGCCGCTCAGCTTCTTCGTCGTCGAGACTATTGTCGCCTTCCTGCTCGGCGCGGGGCGGAACACGACGACGCAGACGGCGCACGATTACCTCAAGCTCCTGCTCGGCGTGGGCATGATCGTGCTCGTCGTCAACCTGCTGCGCACTGCCCGCGATGTTGCCCGCTTCACGACGATCATCGTCGCGGGCGGCGCGCTCGCCTCCGCCCTAGCCCTTGCCCTCCAACGACTGTCGGTGGGGGCGACGACGCGAATTCCTGCTGCGTCTCTCGGTCGTCGGCTACCCGACGAGCCGGATCGTTCGCTATATCGAGGACAATCCCGCGCTCGCCCGCCGCGCGACGGGGACGGGTGTCGACCCCAATGCCTTCGGCGGCTTCCTGATGCTCGTCCTCGTCCTCGCGGTCGGGCAGGCGGCGGCGCTACGGCCGGTCGTTCCGCGCAAACTCGCGGTCGTCACCGTGCCGCTTGCCGGGCTGGCACTCCTCTTCACCGAGTCGCGCGCGGCGTGGCTCGGCGCGGCGGCGGGGATCGCCGTGTTGGCGCTCATCCGCTATCGCCGCCTGATTCTGCCGCTCGCCATCCTCGGCATTGCGGCGGCCGCCTTCGGCGCGGGCTCCGGCTATCTCAGCCGGCTCTCCGGTGGCCTGCATGGTCAGGATGCCGCGACGCAGTTGCGCTTCCGCGAGTTCTCCAACGCCTTCGCGCTCATCAAGCAATATCCGATTTTTGGGGTCGGCTTCGGGGATGCCCCCTCGATCAATCTCCAGACCGGCGTATCAAGCGCCTATCTCACCGTCGCCGAGCGGACGGGACTGATCGGCCTAGCGCTCTTTCTCGTCGCGATCGGTGCGATGCTGACGCGGCTGCTGCGTGGCGCGGTGCGGGCGGCAGCGGACGACCCATGTGGGGAAGTAGCGCTGGCGGTCGGCGCGGCGTTGATCGCGGCGTGCCTGGCGGCGACGCTCGATCATTACTTCTTCAATCTCGGCTTCCCGCATATGGCCGCGCTTTTCTGGTCGTTCGCGGGGTTGGGCGAGGTAGCCTTACGCCTCACTGCTCATCGCCTCCCGGCGGATCATCCTCGTGGGGCGCGTGCCTCGGTCGCTCGATCCGCCGCTCAATCGCGCCATACACCGTCAGGGCAACCAGGATAATCACCGTCGCGCCGCACGCGAGGACGTACAGCCCGGCCCCCGCCGCCATGCCAACAGCGGCCGCCGCCCAGACGCTCGCCGCCGTGGTGAGATTCTTCGTGTGCGACCCTTGCCGGAAGATCAGTCCCGCGCCGATGAAGCCGATGCCGGTGACGACCTGCGCCGCGATGCGCGTCGCATCCACATTGCTCCCTGCCGTGAGCAGCGGCCCGATAACGGTAAAGAGCGCCGCGCCGACGCCGACGAGCGTGAAGGTGCGCAGCCCCGCTTCCTTGCGGCGGATTTCGCGCTCCGCGCCCATCAACCCGGTCAGCCCGCTCGCCACCAGAAGGCGGGCGAGAGCGTCCCACTCGCTCAGTGCCATTATTTTCTTGCGCTCCCGAATGCTCCTTGCTCCTCATCCCATACTGTCGATTGTAGCGTAGCGTGGCCGTCGAGTGTGTCGGAAGGTCGCGATTCGATTGCGCGTCAGTGGTGGAGATGATAGCGTGACGCGCGTTGCGAGCGCGCAACCGCCGGGGTGAGCGTGGGGAGGGCGAGTCCACATGGCAGCCGCGCCGGGAGGGATCAAAGGGTATACGCGCACCGTGCGGCTTTTCAGCACCGACATGCAACGCTACATATCCTTCACGCTCATCGGCTACTTGAATATCGGCGTCTTTCAGGTCCTCTACAACCTTTACCTCAATCGGATTGGCCTTCATGAAGACTTCATCGGCACTTTCAACGCGGTCAACACCATTGCCATCGCAGGGGCGGCGCTCACCATCGGGCCAATCGTCAACCGCTACGGACCGTGGATTTGTGTGGCATTCGGCTTTGCCGCATTCTGTCTGACGAGCGCGGGCCTCACGCTCTCCAGCAATACGCTGATCCTCCTCGCCTTCGCTGCGCTGCAAGGGGTCGCCGTCTCGTTCTTCTCCAACCCGACGATGCTGATCGTGCTCGAATACACGACCGAATGAGACGCGACAGCACGCCTCCGCCATCGTCTATTCGTCGCAGGCGCTCGCCGGGACGCTTGGCAATCTCGGCGGCGGGTTACTGCCGCGCTTAATCGCCGCCCTCTTTCCGGCGCTTATGGCCGGTTCCATCGGGTCGTATCGCGCCACGCTGATGGTCGGCGTCGTGGTCGCCGGGCTTGCGCTCCTTCCGCTCCTGCGAATGAGCAGGGCGGGCGGGACGCCGCGCGGCGAGATGGCGGGCGTCCGGCGTCAGACGCCGATTGAGTCGAAAAAGGAGTTGGGCACGCGCAAGGCCGATTTCTACGTCTTCATCATCTCCGGTGGGTTGCTGGCGGTCGCGTCGGGCGCGGTCATCCCCTTCTACAACGTTTTCCTGACACGGCTCGGTGCGAGCACGCAGACGGTCGGCTACATCTACGCGGTCGCGGCCCTCGTCGCGGCGGTCATCGGCCTCACCGGGCCGGTGGTCGCCAAGCAATTCGGCGCGCTGCGGACAGTCGGCGTGCTGCGCATCGCGCCGCTACCGTTTTTTATCGCGCTGATCTTCGTGCCGCATCTCGCCATCGCCATCCCGGCGCATACCTTCCGCGTGACGAGCATCAATATGTCGTGGCCGATTGACTCCACCTTCATCGCGGACCTGCTCCCGGCGCGGCAGCGCGCCTATGTCTTCAGCATCCGCTCCGTCCTCTGGAATGGCGGGTGGGCAATCACCAGCATCATCGCGGGCCGGCTGATCCGCGCGACGAACTCGTACGCGGCGGTTTTCGTCATCTACTGCGTCTTCCTCGTCCTCAGCGTCGCGCTCTTCCAAGTCTACTTCCAGCGCCGCCTCGCCGCGCGCCCGTGAGGCGAGTATGGCGGCTGTGCAGCCGTCACAGGCGTGATCCGCCCACTTCTCTCCCCTCTCGTGCCGGGAGGGGCTGGGGCTTGGGCAAGCGGCGCGGCATGTACCATGCACAGCAGTGGCGTGACGGTCGGTCCGTCATGTGCGAGGCGATGGCATCGGAGGAGTGATAATGCGGGGTCTGCTTGTTTTCTTGACGGCGCTCGTGATCGGCGCTGCGTTGGCGCTCGGCACGGTCTATTTTTTCATCACGCGCCCTGCACCGTCGCGCATCGCGCTGACGCCCGTGCCGGTGAGCACGGCGGCGGCGGCGAATTTCGATCAGAAAGTTGGTCAGATCGTCAGTGCGCCGCCGAACACAGCGGTGACGGTCGAACTGACCGATGAGGAACTGACCTCGAAGTTCGCCCAGACCGTCATCCAGGAGCGCGCCACGATTGGCGCGGACATCCAGAACCCGCAGGTCTCCGTCCATGATGGCCGCGTCTATGCCGGGGGGCGGACGAAGAGCGATAGCTTCCCGGTGCGCGTCGATCTCGTCGTCGTCGCGGTGCCGACTGCCGTGAACGGCAAACTGATGCTGCGCGTCGAGCGTGTCGAGAGCGGCCGCTTCCCGCTACCCGGCAGCATCACCGACCAGATCGTTACCACCGTCCAGAACGACGCGCTGATCAACGACAGTCTGCCAATCTACGTCGATCGCGTCGATGTCCTGAATGGCAAACTGCGCCTCACCGGGCGGGCGAAGTAGCGGGTAACGGATAGCGAGGAAATACAATCCCCTCACGCTCCTCGCTCCTCGCTCCTCGCCACTGCTCAGCGCCACCAGCCGCCGCTGCGGATCAGGTCGTTGCCGAGCAGACCTTCGAGGACGGGGAGCGGGTTGTCCTTGAACTCGGGGTGGTATTCCAGCCGCGTCCGCTCGAAATACTGCACGGTGTACGACGAGCCATCATCGGCATTCTTCTCGATGATCGGCTCGCTGATCGGGAAGCCGAAGACGGGTAGCCCGCCGCCTTGCCTCCAGAACTGGAGGAAGGGGCCGGTGAGCGTATGCTGCGTCTCGGTGAAGTACATGCCGGAGAAGGGCGGCGGTGGCGGCGGCGTCGCTGGCCCGCTGTCCGGCGTCGGTGTCTTCGCGCCGGGTGTCGCGTTCGCTGACGTCGGCGCGAGGGTCGGCTTCGGCGTCGGCGAGGGTGTCGGGGTCGGTGGCGGCGGTTTCGGCGCACCGGGCGAGGGGAAGTAGACGTCCGAATCGAATTGCGGGCGCGGCACGGTGGCGAATGTGCGCGTGCGCGTCGTCACATTGCCGAGTAGCGTCAGCAGCACTTCGTTCGGCGTCCCGGCGAATTCGTCGTGGAACTCGAACCGGGCGCGCTCGAAGATCTGCACCACCCTGCCGGCGGATGTATAGACGGCGGTGCGCGGCAGCCCGAACCGTTCGACACCGCCGTTCCGTTCCCAGTAGAGCCGGAACGGACCGGCCAGCCAGTGCTTCGTGTCCGGGAACCACTTGGCGTCCGGCGCGGTTGGCTTCGTTCGGGTCCTCCGGCGCGGTCGGGAGCGCGGCGGGGCGGGCGAGCGTCGCGTACGCCCGGAGCGCGTCCTTGCGCGGCCATGGCTCGCCGGGGTTCTTGCCGTCGCGCTGGAAGGCGAAGAGTCCCCAGTTGGTCTGCTTGTCGCCCTGCTCCTTGATCGTGAAGTCCTCGAGTTTGAACCAGAAGGCGCGCTCGACGATGTCACGCATCGCCAGCAGGCCCGTCAGTGTATCGTTGAGGAATGCCGCCTGCTGCGCCTCGTCGGGCGTGACCGGGATGATGCCGGACTCCGGCACGGGCGGTGCGGCCGCCTGCGTGCCGAACTCGGTCACCCAGATCTTCTTGTTTCCCTCGCCCGCCTGCTCCATCACCGTGTGCATCTGGCGCACATGGCCGGGGATGTCCGCCGCGTTCAGTTCGTACGGGTGATCCGCGACGACATCCCACGGCGCGCCGTGCCCCCGGACTATGGTCGAGCCGTAGAGTTGCCGCAGGTAGGGGATGTCGTAGTTGTCCGGGTATGCCCCGGCGGTGTTAATCAGGCCGCCGAGCACGACCGGCACATCGGATTTGATGCCCTTCAGTCGCGGGTAGACGAGCGACATGATCGACGCCATGCGATCCGCGAAGATGCGTTGCTGCTGCCCTTTGGTGATGAAGTCCAACTGCGAGTTCTGGTTCGGCTCGTTGATGATCTCCCATGCATTGACATACCCCGCGTAGTGCCCGGCGATCTCCGTCGCCCGATCGACGAAGCCGCGGATGAACGGGTTGGAGCCGTCGCCGCGATCGGCGGGATCATTGACCTTATTGAGGATATAGGTGTAATTCGTGTCGCGTACGATCCCATACGAGAGGAGGCCGAGGACGTTCATATTGTAGCGGCGCATGAGGTCTGTCAGAAACCAGTCGTATTTCTCGTATGGCATCCGCCCCGGCCCGGTCGGGTCGCCATATTCGGCGAAGAATTCGACGCGCACCCACTTCACGCCCGATGCCGCCATCTCCTTGACCATATTCTCCAGGACGGTCTTGTTCACATCATTATTGAAATGGACGGTATCGGTGTTCCATTCGTAGTACGGGTCGCGCCCGACGACGCCGAAGAAGCCATCGCGATCCGGGTACGGATCGGTCACCGCAGCGGACGCCGGGGCGAGCGCCCGCGCCGTCGGTACCAGCGTAAGCAAGAGAAAGCACGCGAGGATCGCGCGATAGCGCACGCCGCGTCGGCCGCCCTGCATCATAAACCCATTCCCCCCATCATCCGCCGCGCCCGCTACCCCACCATGCCCCGAGGCCGCGCCGAACGGACAAGCCGAACGATTGCCCCGGTACAGGATTGTGCATGGATGCCGCGTGAGATGCAAACTGGTACACTGGGGGCGAAAGCGATACGCTCGTCTCGGTTGTCGTCTACGGGGGCTTTAGGGCATGGGGACGCGAAATAACGCAGTCTTGGATGCGAATGTTCAGGAGCATGTCGCGCTCTTGCAGCAGGTCGCCCGGCTGGATGCTCTCCATCGCATTCATCGCGCGGCCGCCTCGACGCTGGACCTCGATCCGATGCTGGAGATGGTCGTCACCACCGTGGCCGAGGTGATGCGCAGCGATGCGTGCAGCGTCTATCTGCATAACGAGGAGCGCGCCTCGCTCGTCTTGTCCGCCGTCGTGGGGTTGCCGGAAACGGCGGTCGGGCGCGTCACGCTCCGGCTCGGGGAGGGGATCACCGGACTCGCGGCGCAGCGGCAATGCGTCATCGCCACGCCGGACGCGCGGGCGCACGCCGCGTACGTCAGCGTCCCGATGCTCGGTGAGGAGCGGCTGCGGGCGCACGTCGCGGTGCCGATGTTCCTGCCCGCCGTCGGCAAACTGGTCGGCGTGCTCAATCTCCATTTCCGCGATTGCCGCACGCTCGGCGACGAGGATCTCGCCTTCTTGACGACGGCGGCGGGCGAGCTGGCGATAGCCATCGACCACGCGCGGCTCTATCAAGCGACCGATGTCGCCCTGCATCGCAAAGTTGCCGAGTTGCAGACGTTGCAAAAGGTGACGGCGGTCGTCACCAGCACGCTCGATCTGACGCGCGTGCTCGAAACGATCGCCGAGCAGGCGGCGGTACTCGGGCAGGCGGACGTCGTGAGCATGTACGAACTCGGCCCGGACGGCGAAAGCCTCACCTTCCTCGCCGGGTATGACGCGACGACCAGGGACGGCGCGCATGTGCGCGAGGAAGTCTTGCAGGAGGCCGTACGCCGGGCGATGCTGCTCTCCGCGGAGAATCCCGACGCCTCGCTCCCGGTGATCGCCTCCGGCCCGAGCGACGACGGCGCGGCCGAGGAGACCGTCTTTTGCATCCCGCTGCGCACCGCGCACGGCACGATCGGCGGCATCTGCCTCCACTTCGACGCGGGCGCCGGGCCGGGCCGCGAGCAGATCGACCTCCTGCAGTCGTTCTGCAACACCGCCGCCATCGCCATCGAGCAAGCGCGGCTCTACGACGATGCCCGGCGCTCGCTGACGAGCAAGTCGGCGCTCCTGCAGGAGATGCACCACCGCGTGCGCAACAACCTCCAGACCGTCGCCGCCCTCCTCTCGATGCACGTCCGGCGGGCGGGCGATCAGGCGTGGGCGCTGCCGCTCAAGGAGGCTGTCAACCGCATCCGCTCCATCGCGGCGGTGCACGATCTGCTCACGCGCGAGGATATCGGCATCACGACCGTCAACGAGGTGGCGAAACTGGTCACCGACGAGGCCGCCACGACGTTGGTGCCCCCCGGTGCGGAGTACGTCTTTCTCGTCGAGGGAGAGCCGGCGGAGGTATCCTCGCGCGAGGCGACGGTACTCGCCATCCTTATCAACGAACTGGTCGCCAACGCGGTGCTGCATGGCCTCGCAGGGAAGATGACCGGTGTCGTGCAGGTGCGGATCGGGCTGACCGGGCCGCAGGTGACGGTGCGGGTTGAAGACAGCGGCAAGGGCTTCCGCCCCGGCTTCCGTGCCGAGGCGGATGGTGGCCTCGGCCTGCAAATCACGCAAAATCTCGTCGTCACTGATTTGCGCGGCACGGTCACCCTGGAGCAGAGTCCGCTCGGTGGTGGCGCCGTCGCCCTCAGCTTCACGCCGCGCCTCGGCGGCGCGTAACGCGGGGCTTCAGCTTTGAAACCGGCTCATGCGCTCTCGAACTCGCGCGTCTCGGGCAGCATGAGCGCGAGCGGGATGCCGAGCAGCGGGATGAGCGTGAGCACCTGAATGACGTGCGGTAAGCCGACGTGGTCGGCGATCAGGCCGATGATGATCGTGCCGAGCGCGCTGACCGTGTACTCCGCCGTGATCGCGAGGCCCGCGCCCGTCGCCCGGTCATGCGGGAGGAGTTCCTGCATCGCCGCGAGGGTGACGGGGGTCGTGCACAGGAGGAGCAGCCCGGCGAAGAAGAGCGCGATGATCGAGGGGGCGCCGCGCGTTACCGTGAAGAGGAAGAGCGGCAGCGCGCTGAACGTGAGCGAGACGAGGATGATCGGCCTCCGCCCGATATGGTCACTGAGCGTCCCGCCAACGAATCCGCCGATCACCCCCGCGAAGAAGAAGACCGAGGTCGCGACGCCCGCATAGACGAGCGGGTCGCCGCGCTTCGTCAGGTACTCGGCGATGAAGAGCGCGAAGGCGTTGAGGACGATACCGCGCACCATGATCACGCTGAGCAGGCGACGGAGCGCGGGGCCCTGTGTCCGCAGCGCGCCGAAGAGATCGCGTCGGGTGCGCGGAGCGGATCGGAGCCGGATCGAACCGAGGCCGAGGAAGGTCACCACGCCAATCGCGAAGGCGGGGAAGAAGGCGAGCGCGGTGCCGTGCAGCCCGAAGCGGTTGATGAGGAAAACGACGACAATCGGCCCGATGCTCCGGCCGAAGTCGCCGCCGTTCATGAAGATCGACATCCCCAGGCCCGACCGCCTGCCCGCCGCCGCGCCGACCGTCGCGATGGCGGGTGCGTGGAACATCGCGCTCGACAGGCCGCTGGCGAGCAGGAGCAGGACGACGACAAGCGCATTCGGCGCGATGCCAAGCGAGCAGGTGACGAGCGCGGTCGTGATCGGCGTGACGACGAGGAAGAGACGCACGCTCGTGCGATCCGCGTAGTAGCCGATGATGGGCTGGGAAAGCGAGCCGAGGCGCTGCGCGGGCTGCAGGAACCCGGCGAGGAAGAGCGAAAGGCCGAACTTGTGCGTGAGCAGCGGGATCAGCGGGGCGAGGAAGGAAGGATACATGTCGTGGAAGAAGTGCGCCGCAGTGATGAGAAAGACGGTGCGCTTGTTGAATGCTGGGACGGCCGGCTGGGCCGCCGGTGTCGCAGGCAGAATCGCGGCAGTGCCGGTAGACATATGACCGATTTCCCTTCCTCACGCTATCATTCGTCGCATCGCAACGGTATCACCGGAAGGCGCGCTCGGCAAGGGAAGTGGTATCGCACTATGACGCGAAGCGTAGCACGTAAATATTGCTGTCCGTCAGCGCGGTGAAGGCGATGCGGGCGCCGTCCGGCGAGAGTTCCCACTCGTCCTGCGCCACCCGGAAGGGCAGGGCGGCGCGATCCGTCAGCGTGCTCGTGGCGAGGCTCGTTGCGTCGATGCGCACGAGTTGATCGGGGCCGTTGTCTGTCTGGAAGGGCAGCATTATCAGGGTCCGGCTATCCGGCGCCCAGCGGATACCGCCGATCAGCGGCAATTTCCGCTTCGCGCTGCCGTCGGCGTTGACGATGAAGAGGCCGTTATTCTCGGGCTGATCCTCGAGCGCGGCGAGATAAACGATGTGGTTGCCGTCCGGCGCGAGTCGAACACCACGCGGTGAGAAGGCGTCGACGATGCGAGTAAGCGTGCCCGTAGTGGTGTCGAAGGTATAGATGCCGGGATTGCCGCCGTCTGCATCCCGACCCGCGAAGAGCAGGCGCTGACCGTCCGGGAACCATGCCAACTCGGCAGCGCGGACGACATTGCCGCGCGTGCGAGCATTCGAGCCATCCGCGTTCGCGATCCAGATGCGGACGAGCCGGTCCACATTCGAGCTCGGCTGCGCGCCCGGCGCCAAGGCCAGCCACGCCACCTGTCGCCCATCGGGTGAGAACCAGACGTACGCGGCGTTGTTGGCGACGGTCGCGGTGCTCTGTTTGCCGAACTCCTGAATGCGCGTGACACCGTTCGCGAAGTCCGGGAAAGCGATGCGGCTACCGTCCGGCGAGATCGTCGCGGCGGAGGGGAAGAAGACGGTCGGCGGGCCGCTCGCGTCGGCGGGCACGGCATACGTGGCGGCCAATTGCTGATTCGGCGCGGCGTCGGTGTAGAGCACCCGCGTCCCATCCGGGATGCCAGACCGGGTTCCGGCAGCACCCGCCGTCGGTGAGTTTTGTCAAGGTCGGCGTGAAGGGTGTGACAGTTGCGGGCGCCGCGACGCTCGTTGCCGTCGCAACAGGCGTCGGTGTCGGCGTATCGGATGGGACGGGCGTTGCGTCCTGTCGCGCGGCGGGAGGCTGCGGCGTGGCGGGCCGGGGTGTGGTAGTCGCGGCGACCGCCGTGGCAGTCGGGAGCGTCGTCGGTGCGGCCGGCGGCGAGGCGGGCAGCGCCGTTTGCGTCGTCGCGCCACTGCTACACGCCGTGAGCACCAATGCAAGTACGACGAGGAGCAATGCCTGGTGGCGGCGGGCTTTCGTCCAATGCCGTTCGAGGAGGCGCGAAGGTGGCGCCGTTCCGCCCATTCGTAGGGGCGGTTCGTGACGCGCCCCTACGCAGTGATGCGCCCGCTGATCGCCGCTCAATGAATGGCATTGGACGAAAGCCCGCCGCCGATTGGTTCCTTCATACTCATGCATAGGGTTCCCAGGTTGGGTAGTTGACGAGGATGCCGCCGCCGAAGTGGATATCCGGTTGATCGCGAAGGGTCGCCCACTGGCGCGGATCGGTGAGGTTCTGGGCGAAATTCGTGCCGCCCGCGCCGACGCCGAGCGTCAGTCGGTCCCAATCGGCGGGGATGAGATTCATCGGGTTGGTCGTGGCGCTCACGCCGTTGATGCGGATTTCCAGATGCAGATGGGGCGCGCGGTCGCAGGTCGGGCTATAGGGGTCGCCGGAGTGGGCGACGACATCGCCCGCATTGACGTGCTGCCCGACGCGCACGAGCGTCGTCCGCTCGCGCAAATGGCCGTAGATCGAGACGTAGCCGCCGGGATGTGAGATGGCGAGGTTGTGCGGCGCGGAGCCGTACGGCCCGTCGATGCCGAGGACGGTGCCGTCGCCGATGGCGAGCACATTCCGCCCGCAACGCGTGGCGAAGTCGACGCCGAAGTGGATGCCCTGCCCGGCCGCATAGAGGTCCGGCCAGTTGCGTTGCGCCCAAACGGTCGTGCCGTATCCTTGCGAGACGAACCACGTGTCCGGGCCTGGCGGCTCCGCGAACGGTAGCCGGAACTGCGGCGCGTCCGCCTGCGCCGCCACCGGCGCGCCGTCGGTTGCACCGCCCCGCTGACGAAGACCGTCGCCGTGACGACCGCGCCGACAATGAGCAGTTGCAAGAGATAGGGCCGCCCACCCCGGAACATGTTTCGCATCGTCTGTCTCATCGCCTCAGTATACCAGTCGCCCCCGCCCCTGGCACGGCGGGCAGGGGCGACGCGACTGCCTTACTGCCCGCCGTACCTCTCGCCGGAAGAGCAGGGTGCCGAGGAGGAAAAAGCCGACCGCGAAGGAGGCGAGCGCGATCAGATTGAGCGGGTCGGACGCGGTGCCGCGCAGCATGATCTGTTGCAGCGCTTTGACGCCGTAGGTGATCGGCAGCGCGTAGGAAATGACGCGCGCCCACGGGATAGAGCGTGTCGATGGGCAGGAAGAAGTTGCCGAAGAAGACCGAGGCGAGCAAGATGAGCATCGCGTACTGCACCGCCTGCGTCTCGGTGCGGGCAATCGCGGAGATGACCAATCCGAGGCCGAGCGCGGCGGCGATCAGGAGCGCGATCACGGCGACGAACTCCGCGTAACTGCCGAGCAGCGGCACATGGAGCGCGAAGCGCAGCAGCGCGGCGAGAATCGCGCCGGTCATCGCGGCAACGAGCGCATAGGCGATGAACTTGCCGAAGACGATCTCCGGCGTCGCGCTCGGCGTGACGCGGAAGAGTTCCGTCGCGCCGCTCGTCCGCTCGCGCACGAGCGTCAGCGCCGTCAGCGTGATGCTGACGTGCTGCAGGAGCAGCGCGAGGACGGCGGGCGCGTAGAAGGCGATGAAACTGGGGATGACCGGCGCTTTGTTGTTCACTTCCGCCTGGAACGGCGCGACCAGGACATCGGCGGGCGGCAATTGGAGCGCCTTCGCCGCGTCCTCGGCGTTCTGGCTGTTCGTCACCAGATCGCCGCTCGCTTTCGCGTCCGGTTGGCCCGCGGCGATGTTCTGCGGCAAGCGTGGTGGCGAGATTCCTGGTAATCGTCTGCACATTGTTGAGCGACTGATCGACCGCCGCTTCGCGCTGGTGGAAGGTCGTCGCTCGGGTTGGCCGGGGCATTGAAATATCGCTCCGAGCCGTCCAGCAGTTGCTCGCGCGTGTGCAAGATCGGTCTGGTTATTCGGTCGTCAGCGTCTGCATTTGTACGAGCGTATCTGCCGCACCCTTCGCATCGCGGCTGCGCACCTGGTTGCTGTACGTGTCGACGCTCCTCTGCATCTGCTGCGCGAATCCCTGGAGCGGAGGGCCGGCCGTCTGCTGGTTCTGGGCCTTCGCCTGATCGACGACGGCGATCAGCACGCGGCGGTTCAGCTCGTTCGTCTCGACGTAGGAGTAGAATTTCAGGTAATTCGAGCGCACCGGCTCCAATTCATTGTAGGTGATATTGACGAGCGGATGCTGACCGGCCCGAATGCGCTGATACGCGTCGTCCGGCAGGGCGACGATCACCGCCGCTTTGCCGGCATTGACGATATCGCTGCGCTTCCTGCGGCGTGCGGACGACGCTCTGGAGCGTGAAGGGGAACTGGAAAGCGTCGGCGTAGTCGGCCGCGTTCGTGGAGAACCCGGTCGATCGCGGGACGACGAGCACCGTCGGCTCCTGCACGATCTGCCCCTTGAAGCTGGTGCCGAAGAGCAGCAGGATGAGGAACGGCCCGACGACGAGGCCGAGGAGGAGCCGGGGCTGCCGGAAGACCTCGTGCAGTTCCTTGCCGGTGAACGCGACGCCGCGGACGATGCCGCGCAGCGGCCGGTCAAGCAGCCACGGGCGGCGGTGCGGGACGGTTCGGATCGCCATGTTCACTTCCCTGCTGCGTGTCGCGCGCCTTCGAGACGAGGCGAACGAAGACATCATCAAATGTCGGCACATGCGGCTCGATCGAGACGCAGCCACCCTCTTCACGGTCGCAATATGCGCTCAGTTCGGGGAGATCGGTCGAGATGTCGTCCACGATCACCCGGACCGCGTTGGGGTTATCGAGCGGTTCAACGTCCCGCACGAAGGGGAGCGACTGGAACCGCCGTTCGATATCGGGGCGCGGTCGGTCGAAGGTGATATCCAGCATGTCGCCGCCCGTCGCCGCACGCCGGAGGTCGGACGGGGTGCCGGAGGCGATGATCGTCCCCTCATGGATCAGCAGCACCTGATCGCAATACTCCGCCTCGGTGACGTACTGCGTCGTGATGACCATCGTCTTGCCTTCATCGCGCGCGGCGCGTAGCCCCTCCCAGATCGTCGTGCGCAGGATCGGGTCGATGCCGGCGGTCGGTTCATCGAGGACGAGGAAGTCCGGGTCGTGCATCAAGGTGGCCGCGAGCGAGAGGCGCCGCCGCATGCCGCCGGAGAGGTCCTCCGCCCGCCGCGTGCGCGCGTCCGCGAGATCGACAAACTGGAGCAACTGCTCGATGCGCCGCTTCGTTTCCCACCACGGCATCCGTAGAGCGAGGCGGCGAAGCGCAGATTCTCCTCGGTGGTCAGCGCGGGATAGAGGACGAAATCCTGCGGCATGTAGCCGATCCGCTCGCGGTCGCTGCGGCGGAGTTTCCACGGGTCGCGACCGAAAAGGCGTACGGTACCGCTCGACGGCTTATACATGCCGAGCATCATGCGAATCGTCGTCGTCTTGCCGCTGCCGCTCGGCCCGATCACGCCGAGGATTTCGCCCCACGGCACCCGGAACGAGAGTCCGTGCAGCACTTCCTCTTTGCCGAAGCGCTTGACGACCTGATCGAAGGCGACCGCACGCTCTCCACCGGCCGCGGGCCCCTCCCCGGTTCGTGGCGCGGAGGCGAGCGCCCCGTGAGGCGGCGGCGCAGGCGACTGCGGCGGCTCGATCGTTCTGTGCTGCGCCATCGTTTTCTCCCCATATCCACCGATGATATACGGCGGTGAGGAAAGCACGAATGGTGCCACCACTCGGATTGCCCCGGACGGGGAAGATATGCGGCGCGCGCGCCCCTCGATTATCCGGTGGCGCTGATGCGATAGATCCGCCCGGCGGAGTCGTCCGTGACGTACATCGCGCCGTCGCTCCCGATCGTCACGCCGACCGGGCTGCCCCAGACCTGCCCCGGATTATCGGCGCTGCCCGGCAGCCAGCCCCAGGCGAAATCTTCCGGCTTGCCGGGCTTGCCGTTGACCATCGGTACGCGCACGACCTTGTAGCCGGTCTTCACCGAGCGGTTCCACGAGCCGTGGTAGGCGATGTAGATGCTGTCTTTGTACGGCTTGCGGCGCGGCGAACTGGTCGCCGAAGGTGATGCCGAGCGCGGCGGAGTGCGCCGGGAGCGCCACGTCATCGGGCGGGACGTTTGCGCACTTCGCGGGGTCCTTGAATTCCGGGTTCGGCGTCGTGCCGTTGTAGCAATAGGGCCAGCCATAGAAGGTGCCATCTTTGATCGTCGCGCAGATCATCCGGCGGGATGTCGTCGCCGATGCTGTCGCGCCCGTTCACCGTCGCCCACATCTGGCTCGTGCCCGGCTGCCAGGTGAAGCCGACCGCGTTGCGCAGCCCGGTGGCGAAGAGGCGACCATTCGTGCCGTCCGGGTCGTAGACGCTGATCGCGGCGCGGCGGTCGTCCTTCTCGATGCAGACGTTGCAGTCGGAGCCGATGGCGAGGTAGAGCTTGCCGTCCGGCCCGAAGGCGATCGTGCGCGTCCAGTGATCGGTCGGCGGCGGCAGGTTCGGGACGATCACCTGCTTACTGCCCTGCGGCTGCATGGCGTTGTTCGGCGCGGAATAGCGCACGACCTCGTTGGTCTCGCCGATATAGACCCAATCCTGATAGAAGGCGATGCTCGACGGCAGGTTGAGCCCGCTGGCGAAGACGGTGACACTGTCCGGTTTGCCGTCGTGGTTAGCGTCGGGCAGGGCGAGGATGCGGCCGTTCGCGTCGGCGACGAAGAGGACGCCATCGGAGGGCCGGACGGCCATGAAGCGCGCCTGCCCGACGTTCGAGGCATAGAGATCAATCGTGAATCCCGCCGGGAGCGTGACCGTGCCGCCGGGGAGCGTGTGCTGCTGCGGTGGCCCGGCTGTCGGCGCGGGCGCGGCCGTCGGACTGGCGGCGGTCGTTGCGGTCGGCGCGGTCGTCGTGGCCGGCACGGGCGACGGCGGTTGCGCCGTCACGCCTGCCGTCGCCGTTGGCTGCGCGGGCGCAGACGGTCGGTGCGGATGACGCGGTTGGCGCGGCAGCCGTCGCGGACAGGCGTTGTGGCAGATGCCGGGCCGGTGCGGCGACCGTGGCGGTGGGGGCGGGCTGCGGCGTTGGCGTCGCTTTGCCGCCACCGCACGCGGAGAGCAGGACGAGGCAGCAGCCGACAAGCAGGAGGGGCGTGGACCGGATTCGCGGCATGGATCTCCTCCGACGCGCTTCAGATGCACCCGAGGAGATGATACCGCAGGTCTGGCTGCCACAGTCTGTCACGGCATTGTTTAGGTCGAGAACGCACCGTGGATGACGACGGCGACGCCGAGCATGAAGAAACCGACAGCGATGGCGACGGCGATATTGCCTTCCTCGAAGATCTTCTTGCGAATCTCGTGCGGATGCAGCGCGTCGAACAGCCAGTAGCCGATCAGCAGAAGCGCCATGCCCGTAAAGGCGTAGACAATCGCGGTAATGAAGATGCGCAGCTCGTGTCCGAAGCCCACCGGTGCTCCTCCGCTCTCCTGATGCGCCCGCAAGTCGCAGGCGCCCCGTCATTTCATGTCCGTTGGGGAGAGCATAGCACATGAGGGGCGGCGCGGGCATTGAAGATGCGAGAGACGGGCCGCCGCGCCGGTCACTGCTCATTCCTTGCGGACGAGCATCAGTTCCGTCTGCGGCGGCACGAACCATCGCGCGCCGTCTTCGGTCACTTCGAGATCGTCTTCGAGGCTGATCGGGCCGTATCCCTCGACGAATGTGCCGATCTCCAGTACGTAGCATTGCCCGACCTCGATGATCTCATTCGGCTTCTCGCCATACCGCTCCCAGCGCGGATAGAACCCGCCCCCGCCGTCGTGCGCGACGTGGCCGAGTTGGTGGCCGAGGGCGAAGCGCCACTCCTTACCGCGCTCCTCGAAGAAGTCGCGCGCTGCCTCATCGACCTGCCAGCCGGGGATGCCGGGCCGGATCGCCTTGAATCCCTCCTGGATCGCGCGGGCGACGGTCTCGAAATCCCGCTTCACCGCCGGGGGCGCGTCCGTCTCGTCGTCCCGGAGGAAATACCAGGTGCGCTGCATGTCGGACGAGTAGCCGTCGATGGTGATGCCGAAGTCGATCCGCAGCAGTTTGCCCTTCTCGACCGCGTTCGTCGTCGGGCCGACGTGGCCGATGGGCGATTTGTCTCCCGCCGTGACGGTCGGGTCGTACTCCTTCTCCCACGAGAGGCCGTAGCCGAGGTCCGCGCATCGGTGATGGAGGAACTGGTGGATTTCCTGCTCGGTCGTGCCGATGCGCACCCAATCGATCATCTCGCGGAAGAGACGTTCGGTCTCCTCGCAGGCGTGCGCGATCCGCGTGCGCTCCTCCGGCGATTTGCGCCCGCGCACGCGGGAGGCGATCGGCTCGGCGGAGATGAAGCGGGCGGGGTAGGGCGTCCCCTCCAGCGCGCGATTGAGATTGAGCCACATGCCGTAGGTCAGGCCGTCCGCTTTATCATTGTCCATGCTGTAGTTGAGCGCGATCGTGCGCGGGTCGAACTGGCCGATGATCTCGCGCAGCGGTTCGCTCCATCCCATCACGTAGCCATGCGGCGTGTAGATGCCGCCCGCCTCGATCTGCGCGACATCGCCCGTGCCGACAATCGCGTGCGCCTCGCCGCCGCGCGTGATGATGAAGGCGGACGGCCACGTCGCCGCCGCCCCGACGACAATCGGGATGGACGGGTCGCAGAGCGTGCTCATCTCCCGCCCGACGAGCATCCACATATCGATGTCGAGTTCATTGAGGATGCCGACCGCCTGCGCGACCTTCTCCTTCACCAGTTGATTGACCACATGCCCTCCTACATGTTCACGACTTGAATCGGTAGGACGGCAGGGACTTCAGCCTGCTGAAAGAGATCGAATTCTGTTCTCTCTGTATTTCTCGGCGTCCTTGCCGTCTTGGCGGTTCAACTATTCTCCGCCAGCGCGTCCGCGAGGTTGAGGAAGTAGGCGGCGATCCACTGCTGGGCTTCCTTCATGCCTTGCACGGTGGCGTATTCGTTCGGGCTGTGGACGCGCCCGCCGTGGCCGAGACCGCCCATCGCGACGGGGATATTGAGCCAATCCTTGTCGGTGAAGAGATAGAAGGGGGCGGAACCGGCGAGATGCGGCCAGATTTCCGGCTCGTGGCCGAACTGGCGGTAGGTGTCGATCATCGCCCCGACCGGCGCATCGTCGAGGCGGGTCTTCGACCACTTGTAAGTGTCGAGGATTTCCACCTCGATGTCCGCGAAGCCGTGGCGTGTCGAGATGGGCGCGGATGCGCTCGAAGGTGCGCTGCGGGTCCATGTCGCGCACCATGCGGACATCCACCTTCGCCTTCGCCTCGTGCGGGATGATCGTCTTCGTCCCCTCCTGCCAGTGGCCGCCGACGATGCCGTCGATATTGAGCGTCGGCTGATAGAGGTATTTGCGCAGCAGCGGCACGCCGTCGAGGTCGTACTTGAAGCGGCGCACGTCGTCGCTCCGCAGCCGCTCGTCGGGATCGAGCGTCGGCGCGAGGGCGGCGAGCAGCGCCTCATCGTGCGCGTCGGCCGGTTCGACCTCGTCGTAGAAGCCGTCGACGAGGATGTGCTTCTGATCGGTCGTAATCATCGAGGAGAGCGCGTGCGCCAGCCGCCAGGCCGGATTGCCGTACCAGACGGCGTTCGAGCCGTGGACGGCGCGCACCGTCGGGCCGCCCCAGTCGCCGCCGCGCGCCGTGAACTCCATGAAGAGGATGCCCTTGACGCCGAGATAACTGAGCACCTTGCCGTTCATATCCTGCGAGAGGAAGGCGAAGAAGGCGGCGTCCGCCTTCAGGCGGTCGCGGTTCGCGGCGACGAAGTCCGGCAGGTGCTTGGAGCCCATCTCCTCCTCGCCCTCGACCATGAAGATGACATTGAGCGGCAGTGTGCCGTTGGCCTTCTTCAGGGCTTCCAGCGCGAGCAGCGTGTTGACGAGCGGGCCCTTTCTGGTTCATCACGCCCCGGTTGATCAGGCAGGGGCCGAGTTCCGGCGCGAAGGGCGGCACCATGATCTCCCCGCCGAACGGGTCGCTGACCACCCACGTCTCGCCGAGCACGGGCTGCACATCGTACATGCCGTAGAGGAGGATCGTGTGCGGCGCGCCCGCGTCGATGCGGCCATAGACGACGGGCCAGCCCTCGGTCGGCACGATCTCGCCCGTGCCGCCGAGCCGTTCGATCCAGCGCACCAGCATCTGGGCGCACTCCGCCATGCCCGTCCCGTCCGCCGAGATCGACGGCTGGCGCACGAAGTCGCGCACCGCGTCGAGATGCTCGTCCCAATGCTCGTCGATGTAGGCGTGTACGCGGTCGCCCGTCGCGTCACGTCTCGTCCCCTCCTCTATTGCTCCACACTGCGGCCAAAGGCGGCCAGTCTAGCATAGGTGTCCGGTAGCGCAGGCCGGAAAGCCTGCGCTACCGGAATCGTACTTTGATGCATGCCGCCGGGGTAGGCGCCCTCACACCTGCCCGATGATCGTCTCTCCGACCGTATCGACGAAGTCGCTCGACGGCTGCGGCGTCCGCGTCGGCGGGCGGGCGGAGGATGAGGCGATGGACGCCGAGGGCGGCATACCGCCGGACATCGTCGAGCGTGACGGGGCCGCGCGGCGTGACGCTGATTTCCAGTGCGCCGAGGGCGGCCGGGCGCTCGTACTGCTCCGCTCGCCTGCACGCAGCGCGGCGATCGCCTCGGCGGTGCGCTCCAGGCTGAGGGCGAAACCGTACCAGCCCGCGCCCTGCTCGACCGCGCGGCGGTACGCCCCCGGCGAGCGGCCGCCGACGACGATCGGCGGGCCCGGCTGCTGCACGGGGCGCGGATAGGCTTGCACGCCCGCGAACTGCACAAAGCGCCCCTGGTGAGCGGGCGCCGGCTCGCTCCAGATCGCGCGCATCGCCGCGAGATAGTCATCCGTGCGCGGGCCGCGATCCGCGAAGGGGATGCCGAGGGCGCGGAACTCCGGCTCCAGATAGCCGACGCCGATGCCGAAGATGAACCGCCCGCCCGAGAGCACATCGAGGCTGGCAATCTCCTTGGCGAGGACGAGCGGATTGCGCTGCGGCAGGATGATGATCCCCGTGCCGAGGCGGACGCGGCGCGTCTGCGCGGCGAGGAAGGTGAGCGCGATGATCGGATCGAGGATGGCGATCGCACGGTTCCATCGGCGAGGGCGGCACGCGCGGATCGGGCAGGACGACGTGCTCGCCCGCCCAGAGCGAGTCGAAGCCGGCATCCTCCGCCAGCCGGGCGACGCGGGCGGCGGTTTCGGGCGCGCTGCACGCGCCGGTGTTGAGATCGAAGAGGCCGATCTTCAACTCTAGGTCAGGGGACTCCATCGGTCGTGCGCATTGCCATCCTTCGTTGCAATGAACGTACATCTTGCATGATCTTGCTATACTAGCAGAGAACCGGCCGTCGATGTCAGTATTTTGTGTATTTGTGGAGTTCTTCGATGGCACTCGGTCCCGTCACGTCCGCTCGTCTCACCCTCCTTGCGCTGCTCTGTCTGTGCGCTGTAGCCTCGCGTTGTCATCCGTCCGGGCGGCGGAGTCGTTCGCGGACCCGGCCTTTCGCGCGCTCTGGGAGCGGACGGATGGCCCGGTGGTCGCGAACCGTGTGCACCGGACGTTGCTCTGGGGCCCGGCGCCGCTCTCGGCGGGCATGACGGAGCGATACGCCCAGAGTCCCGGCGGGCACGCGCCTCGTCCAGTATTTCGACAAGAGCCGCATGGAGATCACGAATCCCGCCGCCGACCCGTCGGCGGCGACCTACGTGACGAACGGCTTGCTCGTGATCGAACTGATGACGGGGCGGGTGCAGACCGGCAATGACCCTACCCAGTTCGAGCAGCGCGACCCGGCGACGATCAATGCGGCGGGCGATGGCGACGACCCGAACGCGCCGACCTATATCGACGCTCGCCCGCCTGCGCGATCTCCCGGCCCGCGCGGTCGGCGCGCCAATCAAGGAGGTCGTGGATCGGAGCGCGGCGGTCAGCGCGGGAGGGCCCGACGGCGTGGCGGCCGCCGTGCTGGTGCCGGAGACGCGGCACGCGGTGGCCTCGGTCTTCTGGGCGTTCATGAATAGCGCGGGGCCGGTCGGGGACGGCGCGGGCGGCACGACGAACGGCCCGCTCTTCGCGAGCCCGTTCTACGCGACCGGCTTCCCCGTCACCGAGGCGTACTGGACGACGGTGCGCGTGGCGGGCACGTCCCGGCAGGTCTTGATGCAAGCCTTCGAGCGGCGCGTGCTCACCTACACGCCGGGCAACCCGGCCGGCTTCGAGGTCGAGGCGGGCAATGTCGGCGCGCATTACTACCAGTTGGCGGTATCAGCCGCAGCCGATAGCGATGGTTGATCCCGCCATCCCGATTGGCCCGCTCCAGCCGGTCAACGTGCTCATGGGGCAATACAACCTCACTCCCGGCGACATGCCGAGCGGTTTCCAGTTCCAGTTGGACGGCGAAGCGACGAATGGCCTCGTGAGCAGGAACGATACGGACCCCAATTACGGCGCCTATCTCAAGGCGTGGCAGCGAGTGACCGGATACCGGCGCGTCTTCGTGCGCACCGAGGCGGGCAATCAGGCGTCGGCGATCCAATCGTTCGTCTCGCTCTTTCGCACGCCGGACGGCGCGGTCGCCGCGCTCAATTTCAATCGCGACCGGCTGCGCAATCTACCTGCGGTGGCGCTCACGGATGGCCCCTTCGGCGCCAATTCGTACCTCGTCGTGGACCGGTCGAACGGGAATGCAATGACCGCGTCGCTCGTCTGGGCGGACGCGAATGTGCTCGCCAGCGTCGATCTCTCCATGCCGCCGCGTCGGTGCGGCAACGGCGGTGGATCTGCCGGATTTGGCGGGGCGGATGCATCATCGCCTTGTCATCGACATCATCTGAGCGATGGAGACGAGAAGCGCGCCACCGCGCCTCCCATTGTGGGTCTTTGTCGCGGTTGCGGCCTCCATGTTGCTGGTAGGCTTGCCGTTCGCGGCGACCGCTCCGGCCACGTCGGCGGCGGTCTCCTTTGCCGCGCCCGCCTTCGGCGCGGCATGGTCGCCGGTGGATGAGCCGGTCGCTTCCGGTGCGGTGCAACGCGGCTGGATCTGGGGCGCGGGGCCGAACAGCGCCGGGATTGCGGAAGCGTATCGCGACGCGCCGGGCGGCACGCGGCTGGTGCAGTATTTCGACAAGGCGCGGATGGAACTGACCGACCCGGCGCGCGGCGTCGTCACGACCGGGCTGCTCACGCGCGAGCTGGTCACCGGCCATATCCAGACCGGCGACAGCCCCGCCGCCATCGAGGTGCGCGGACGGGGCAGCGCGACCGCAGTCGTCGGCGACGCAACCAATCTGTTCCCGACCTACGCGCAACTGCGCGACCGGATCGACCGGCCGCAGCCGGACACGACCGGGCAGTCGGTGACCGATACGCTCATCCCGTCATCCGGTGGCGATGCCGAGCGCCCGCTAGCCGTGCAGACGAACGGCATCGCGTCCGCCGCGAGCGACCCAAACGCACACCTCGTCCAGTTCGTGCCGGAGACCGGGCAGACGATCCCCCAGGCATTCTGGGCCTTCCTCACGGTAGGCGGCGCCACGGAGCAAAACGGCACGCTCGTGGATCAAACGCCCCTCTTCGACTGGGTGAGCGTCACGGGGTACCCGATTGCGCCCGCCTTCTGGGTGACAGTGCGCGTCGGCGGCGCGTCGACCGCCGTGATGGTGCAACTCTTCGAGCGGCGCGTCCTCTCATATACCCCGACCAATCCGACCGCCTTTCAGGTGGAGATGGGCAATATCGGACTGCACTACTTCAATTATCGCTACCTCAGCCCGGACGCGCCGCTCGCGCCGATCACTGCCCCCTCCGTGTCGCAGACAACCACAAAGCCGACGAAGCCGTCCACATCGCCCCGCGCGACCTCGGCCCCGAGGATCACCGGCGCGGGCCCCGTCCGCATCGTCGATCTCGTCGCCCGCCCAATGGACGGTGCGGCGGATGTGAACGGCGAGACGGTGACGATCCGCAACGATGGCCTCGCCACGGTCGACATCACGCGCTGGACGCTCGCCGACGCGAGCGGCAAGAATCTCTTCCCTTTTCCCTCGCTGGCTCTCACGCCCGGTGGCATCGCAGTCGTCCATTCCGGTCGCGGCGTGGCGAGCGGGGCGGATTATTATTGGGGCAAGACTGTCGGCATCTGGAATGACAAAGGCGACACGGCGACGCTCCGCGATGCCTCCGGGGCGATCATCAGCACGTACGCATATCCTTGACGGGATCCGGGTGCGACGGATGCCGAAGGCAGTCAGCGGGCAATAGCCTGGGTACGCTGACAAGGCCGCCACTGGGAAAACTGGCGCGGCTACGATGGTTCGGGGCGTTGTGTGGGCGCACCGGACTGCGCGGTGAAGAGCGCGCGAAGCTTGCCGGGTGCGTTCGTCGTGATGCCCGCCACGCCGCGCCCGGCGAGGATGCCCGCCCGGCGCACATCGTCGAGCGTCCAGACGTAGACGGGGAATCCCGCACGGCCGGCGTGGGCGATGAAGCGCGGCGTCGCCGTCCGGTGCCAAACGTGAATGCCGACGCAGCCGAGTTCCCGCGCTTGCGCGATGGCGACGTTCGTGCCGTGCATGGTGAGGAGCCAGAAGGGGAGGTGCGGCAGGGCGGCGCGCGTCGCCGCGATGATCGCCGTGTCGAAACTGCTGAGGACGATGCCGTCGATATCCGGCCCAATCGTGGCGTCGAGCGTGTCCGGCGGGATCGGTTCCTTCAGTTCGAGGTTGATGAGCGATAGTTTGCCGCGCACTGTCGCGAGCGTCTCCGCCAGGGTCGGCACATCGGCCGCCGCGAGCGCGGCGGCCGTCGCCCCCGCGATGCGGACCGGCTGCGCGTGCGTCCGCTTGAGCGAGTCGTCGTGGCTGATGACGATGACACCGTCCGCGCTCATGCGCAAGTCGCACTCGAGGCCGTCCGCCTGTTGCGCGATTGCCAGCCGGAAGGCGGCGAGCGTATTCTCCGGTGCGTCGGCAGACGCGCCGCGATGGGCGATGATCAGGGGCGCCGAACTCCGTTGGATTCGTCTCATAGCACGGAGAGTACGCCACTTTCCCACCGATGTAAAGATGGTGCTAAGCGTTACTATGCCCATTCGCATCGGTAAGTTTCTCCGTCGCCAGCGGATAGCATGTGCCGTGGTGCGGCCCGATGGCGCGGTATGATGGCGGCGATACGGATGTATGCAAGGAGGCGACGATGATTCAGGCGATGCCCGGTCGATGGCCGAACGGCGCACGGTGCGCGGTCGTGCTCTCATTCGATGTCGACGCGGAGACCCTCTGGCTGATCGCGGACCCGGCGAATGCCGAGAAGCCGGGCCTGCTCTCGATGGGCCATTACGGCCCGACGGTCGGCGTGCCGCTGCTGATGGACCTGCTCGCGCGGCACGATCTGCGCGCCTCGTTCTTCGTGCCGGGGTGGACGGCGGAGCACTACCCCGAGATGATGCGCGCGATCGTTGCCGCCGGGCATGAGGTCGGCCACCACGGCTGGATCCATGAGACGCCGACCTCGCTCACGGCGGCGGAGGAGCGCGAGGTGATGGAGCGGGGCCTCCGCGCCATCGAGCAGACGGCGGGCGTGCGGCCGATCGGCTACCGGTCGCCCTCCTGGGAATTCAGCACGAACACGCTCGGCCTGCTCGCCGAGTACGGCTTCCGGTACAGCAGCAACCTGATGGACACCTTCCTCCCCTACCGTCACCCCGATACCGAGGTGATGGAGTTGCCGGTGCAATGGATCCTCGATGATGCGCCCTTCTTCCTCTTCCGCCCGAGTGGCGCGACGCGCCCATCCAGACCGCCGCGACGGCGTTGCAGGCGTGGCAGGAGGAATTCTCCGGCATTTACGACTACGGCGGCCTCTGCATGGTGACGATGCATCCGCAACTCTCGGGGCGGCCGGGGCGCGTGCAGATGCTGGAGCGATTCATCCAGTACGCGCGGGCGATGCCGGAGCCGGTCTGGTTCGCCACGGCGGCGGAAGATCGCCGAGCACTGGCGGGCGCACAACGAACCATAACGCTGGCAGCATCCTTGCACTCTCATCTTGCCGTGACGTGGGTGCGGGAGAGGAGCGGGCTAAGGATGGCGAGAATGAAGGGGCTTCTTGCCGGCGTCGAGCGGGGCGCTCGGCGGTATCGCGCTCGTCGCGGGGACGAATGCCGCGCTTACCGCCGCCGCGCCCCCCCTCTGGCCCACCCTGCCGGGCGAGACGAAGCGGTACTCGTGGCGCGATGGCGAGATCAGTTACGCCGTCCGGGGGACGGGCACGCCGGTCCTGCTGCTGCACGGCATCTACGCGTCCGCGTGCGGCTACGAGATGCGGCGGGTCTTCGCGCCCTTTGCGGAGCGATACCGCGTCTATTGCCCGGACTTGATCGGTTTCGGCCTCTCCGACCGACCCGCGATGGACTATACGCCGGCCATCTTCATGCAGATGCTCCGCGACTTCGTGCAAGATGTCATCGGTCGGTCGTGCATCGTCGTCGCCAGCAGTCTGACCGCCGCGTACGCCATCCAACTTGCCTTCGATCATCCGGGCCTCTTCCGCCGCCTCGTGCTCGCGCTACCGACCGGCCTCGAACAGTTGGCCGATCGAGCGCCAACGCAAGGCCAAGACGGCGGCGCTACGCGGCGCTAAAGTCGCCCATCGCTCGGCGAGGCGGCCTTCAATGCGCTCGTCTCGAAACCTAGCCTGCGCTATTACCTGGAGAAGCAGAGCTACTACGACCCGGCCGCCGTGACGGATGAGATGATCGAGTATTACCATGTCGCGGGGCATCAGAAGAACGCGCGCTATGCCCCCGCCGCGTTCGTCGCCCAGCAACTGAACTGGCCGGTCCGCCATGCCTTCGCGAGCCTCACGCAGCCGACACTAGTCGTCTGGGGTGCGAACGCGATGATCGCGCCTCTCAAGTACGCGCAGACCTTCCGCCACGTCAACCCGCGTGCCCGCCTGGAAGTCTTCGAACGATGCGGCGCGGTGCCGCACGACGAATGCGCGGACCGTTTCATGGCCCTCGCCCGGCACTGGCTCGCGCTCCCGGACGAGCGAGGCGCGCTGGTGCGAGCCAATCGCCGAGAAGTCTTCGTAATCGCCAACCCCTTCCCGTCGCAGGGAAGGGGAGCCGCCCTCGGCCCTCACTCCTTCCTCCTTCGTTACGAGAGGGCGGGGGAGGCGAGTTTGATGTATCGCTCGACGCTCATCTTGTTGCGCGAGTCCTCCGCGAGGCCGAGGAGGGCGATCAGTTTCGGGGCGTCGTTCCCTTCGCGGGCGCGCTCGACCGCCCAGGTGTCGCGCAGCGATTGCGGCGTGACCTTCTTGTTGATCTCCGCCGCCGCGGCGATCCGCTCGACGATCTTGTTGATCGACTGCGGCGGCAGGGCGATCAGCCGATCCTGCGGGTCGTACGCCGCGATGTAGGCGGTGAAGTCCTCCGCGAAGGCGGCATCGGCGGCGAGTTTGCGCTCCTTGTTCCGGTAGCGCGCCGCGTCGTAGTAGATGTAAACGACCGGGCCGTTCCGGGTCCGAGAGGTCGACATGCTCCTTGCGGATCGTCAGCAACTCGCCGCGCGTCAGGCCGAGGCGCAGGAGGAGATGCGCGATGAGCGTCGAGCGCTCGTTCTCCTCGGCGGCGGCGGCGAGGAAGCGCTCCTGCTCATCCGCGAAGAGCGGCTGCGGCGTCTTGAGCGGGATGTGCTCCGGGTAGAAGCCCGCCGCCGGATTCTCCTTCTCGGTGATGAGATGGCACTGCACGATGAGGAACTTGAAGAAGGTATTGAGCGAGGTGAGCCGCCGCTTGCGCGTGCTGCGCGTGCTGCTGTCGCCGAGGAATGCGGCGATGTCCCGCGCGGAGATCTGCGTCACCGGCTTCGGTCCGATCCGCTCCTCGAAGAGCGCGAGGTCGTACGAATACGACTCGATCGTGTTCTTCGGGTGGCCGGACTGCTCCAGGAAGCGGCGGAACCAGTAGCGGCCGAGCGTCAGCGTCGCCTCCGGCGTCAACTCGCGCATCAGGGCGACGCCGGGCGTCAACTTGCCATTCGTGTCCACCGTGAACAGCGTTTGCTGCTCCGGCTGCGGGGTATTCGGGATGTCCGCAATCGACTGGCGGCTCGTGCCGTACTCGGCCTGAACGGTCCTGCTCCGGGGTACTGCTCATGTGCGTCACCTCCCGTTCTTTGTGGTTCGTACTGTCCGTACACGCGAACGCATGTCCGTATCATAGCATATCCCACAACATTCTGTCGAGTTGTCTGCCGAAATTTGTCTTGGCGGTCCCGTTTTGTGGGGATGCTGGAGAGAAGCCTACCTGCCGATCGAGCGACGGATATTCAGCCGATTCCGAGACGGTAGGGGCGCTATTTCGCGCGCGCCGCCGTGCGGTCGTCGTTCTCGATCAGGACCGGTAGATGGGGAATAAGCCGGTGTACGGAGCGAGGAAGCAGGACCGTGACGGTCGTGCCGACATCGAGGAAACTGGCGATGCCGACGCGGCCACCGTGCGCCTCGGCGATCTGCTGGACGAGACTGAGGCCGAGGCCCGCGCCGCGATGGCCGCTCTCGATGCCGCGCGTGCCCCGATAGAACCGCTCGAAAAGATGCTCCACCTCGGCGGGTTGCACGCCCGGCCCTTCATCCCGCACCCGGAGCGCCAGCCATTCCCGCTCTTGGCCGGACGGTGATCGCGATCGGTGTCCTCGGCTGGCGTGTAGTGGCAGGCATTCTCGACGAGATTGACGAGTAAACGCTGCAGGAGGCGAGCATCGCCCTCGATCATCGCGTCGCCGTCGATATCCGTGGTGATCGGATGATCGGGGAAAGCGCCACCCGCCTCCTCGGCGACCGCGGCGGCGAGATCGCCGATATCGACGGGGTCGCGCAGGATCGGCTGGCGCCCGGCATCGATCCGCGCCAAGCGTCAGCAGATCATTGACCATCGTACTCGTCTGCGCGACGGATGCGCCGATCTCTTCAAGGGCGACTGCGATATTCGGCAGCGGCTCCGATCGCGCATCAGCGCGAGCTCGGTCGTCGCCTGGATGACGCTCAACGGCGTGCGCAACTCGTGCGCGGCGTTGGCGACGAACGCCTGCTGCTGCGCGAGCGACCGTCGCACCGGCACCATCACCTGCCGGACGAGGAAGAGACCACCGACCACCGAGACGACGACACACGCCGATGCCGATCAGCGCCATAATGAGGCGCAGTTTGTTGAGCAGGGCATGGAGCGCGTCTTCCGGTCTGCCTGTCTGGACGATTACGGCGATGTGCGCGCTGTCTTCCTCGCCGATCCAGATGGGCGCGGTCAGGACGCGCGTGTTGCCGGCGGGAGACGAGAGGGTGCGGATGTCGCTGCCGCCCGCCTCGGCCTTACGCAGGGGGAGGAGGGCGGGCAAATTGCGCGACCCGCTGCGGTTGCGGCGGGAAGAGTTGCGTCCCGTCCGGCAGGAAGAGGTAGACGTCGATCCCCGCCGTATTCAGGTCCCGCGCGAATCCGAGCGCGTTCGTGTCCAGCGTGCCATCCGGCGCGCAGCACGACATTCGCGACGTCATCCGCGCGCTGGGCGAGCGAGTCGTCGAAGTTTTCCCGCGTCCGCCGCGCCTCGACACCGTAGATCACGAAGCAGGCGACGATCCCCGCCACGGCGAGGACGCCGACAATCCACCCCGTGAAGATGCCGCGATTCCGCTGCAATACCAGCATGGCGCACAAACCTCCATGTGGCTACAGGATAGCATCATCATCCGGCGTATTGGCGCCGGGCGCGCCCCGCGCGATCAGCGTGCATTGCTCTCGCCCCGCGATCGCGATCGCGTCTTCATCCACCAGACCGCTGGGATCAGCCCTTGCCATTCGCGGTCACATGGTGTGCGCGCTCCCGCAGGGATGCCGCGAGGCGGAAATCGGCGCGTTGGTCGAGGAGAAACGCCATGCCGGACTTGTGGGCATTGGCTCGTTGATGAAAGGAGGGAAAATATTCTCTCCCGCAACGATGCCCTCGCATACGCAGGGCGAGCCTGTGTCCTGCCCGCGTCGCGGATCAGTATACGAGAAGACGAGCGGTTCCGGCTCTCAGGTCTCGTGGCGGGCGGTGGGCACCCAGAGATTGATGGCGACGAGGGCGACGAGGCAGCCGACGCCGCCGCCGAGCAGCGTCACCGGGACGCCGATGAAATCGGCGATCGTGCCGAGGAGCATCGAGCCGAGCGGCATCATCCCCATCGCGATCATCGTGTACATCGACATGATTCTGCCGCGAAACTCGCCGGGGACGTTCAGTTGGATGAGCATATTCGTCGTGGACATGCTCATCGTCGCGCCGCCGCCAACGAGCACGAGCAGGCCGAGCGAGAGCGGGAAGGAGCGCGAGAGCGAGAAGGAGATGAGCGCGACGCCGAAGACGACGATGGACACCATCAGCAGCAACCCGCGATGCTTGAAATTGCTCAATGACGCGATCGCCAGCGCGCCGATCAGTGCGCCGATGCTGGAAAAGGCCATCAGGATGCCGAGGCCCGTCGCGCCGACATGAAGGACATCGCGTTGCATCGCGGGCATCAGTTGCGTGTACGGGCGGCCGAGCAGGCCGACGAGCGCGATCAGGAGCAGCAGTGCGGCGACGGTGCGATTGCTCCGCACATAGCCGAACCCTCACGCAGATTCTGGAACATCGTCTGCTTGCGCATCGCCCGATTCGGGACGGAGGACATCATGAAAGAGGGCGATGATGACGGCGAGGAAGGAGATCGCGTTGATGTAGAAGCAGGCGGCGATGCCGATGAAGCCGAGCGCCAGGCCCGCCAGCGACGGGCCGAGGATGCCCGTGCCGTTGAAGGCCGCCGACTGGAGCGCGACCGCATTGGCGATGTATTCCTTGCCGACGATGTCCGGCACGAGCGCCTGCCGCGTCGGGTTGTCGAAGGCGGCAACCGCCGCCGAACAGAACGCCAGGACCATAATCATCCAGACGGTGATGACGCCCATCGAGGTCAGAATACCGAGGATGAGCGGCGAAGACGCCCGCCAGCGTCTGCGTGACGATCAGCAACTTGCGGCGATCGACGCGATCCGCGACGACACCGGCGAAGAGCGAGAAGGTGAAGACCGGCACGGCGCGGACGAACCCGACGAGGCCGAGCATCGAAGGGCGAATCCGTCAGTTGATAGACGAGATAGCCCTGCGCGACCATCTGCATCCATGTGCCGATATTGGAGACGATCATGCCCCACCAGAGCAGGCGATAGTCGCGGATGTGCGAGCGACGCGAACGTGCCCATGCGCGGGCGCCGATCGCGTGGCGCTCCCGCGATACCGTCGCCCGCGTACCGTTGCCGCCGGCTGTGGGGTGGATTTCCCGATCATCTGTCGCTCCCTGTGCCCGGTTGTCGAAGACTCGTCGCCGCTCCGTGCGTCCGCGTCCGCCGTCTATTCCTGCTTGTTGAAACTGTAGGTCGCCGCCGCCAGCACCACCGCCGCGAAGCCGACGAGGACGGCGAGATCGAGCGCGGCCGTATACGTCCAGACGCCGACGATCAGGCCGCGCAGCAGATCGACGCCGTACGAGAGCGGGTTGAAGCGCGCGAGCACCCGCAGCCAGTGCGGCGCGCGGGTGAGCGGGAACTGCGCCGCGCTCGTGAAATAGAGCGGCAGGACGACGAAGTTGTTGATCGTGCCGAACCCCTCGAACGAGGTCATCTTCGCCGCAATCAGGATGCCGACGCCCGTCAGCCCGAGGCCGATCAGGAGCATCACGCCGATGCTCGCGAGGAGCGACAGCGGGTTCGGCCAGACGCCCACGAAGGGCGCGAAGACGAAGATCGACCGTCCCCTGCACTGTCGCCGATCGTCGCGCCCGCGAGCGCCTTGCCGAGCGACCACCGACGAGCGCGGGATCGGCGCGACGAGGATCTCCTTGAGGAAGCCGAATTCGCGGTCGAAGATGATGCTGATCGCGCTCTGCAAAGACGAGAAGATGATCGCCATCGCCATCATGCCGGGGAAGACGAACTGCAAATAGGTGACGTTGCCCGGCACCGTCACCGAGCCGCGCAGCCCCGCGCCGAGGATGAAGAGCCAGACGACCGTGCGCGCGAGCGAGCCGTAGAGTTGCGGCGCGCTCGCGGGCGAAACGGACGAGGTCGCGCTGCCAGAGCATGGCGATCGCTTCGAAATCGATCACCTGCCGGGCGCGGCTCGGCGCGCGGACGGGCGACGCGGGGGCGGTGATCGTCGCCATCGCTAAATCCTCCCACCACGGCGGCGCATCACCGCGCGCAGCCGCTCGTTGCTGTCCGCGCCCTCGTCGCGGATGGCGCGACCGGTCAAGCGCAGGAAGACATCGTTCAAGGTCGGTTGCGCGATCGTCGACCGCCTGGACATCGATCGGGGCGTGGCGCAGGAGGCGTGGCACGAACGTGTCGGCGTGCTCGACCTCGAAGCGCAGCGTGCCCTGCTCCTCCCGCGCCGCTATACCGTAATCCCGCGCGAGTACGCCCGCTGCTGCCGCGTTGTCCGCCGTGCGCAGCCGGACGACATCGCCGCCCATCGCCGCCTTGAGCGCGACGGGCGTATCGAGCGCGATCAGGCGGGCGTGATCCATGATGCCGATCCGGTCGCAGTTCTCCGCCTCGTCCATGTAGTGCGTCGTCATGAAGACGGTGATGCCCTCGCGCTTGCGCAGTTCGTGGATGTGCGTCCAGATGTTCTGGCGCGTCTGCGGGTCGAGCCCGACGGTCGGCTCATCGAGGAAGAGGACGGCCGGGTGGTGCAGCAGCCCGCGCGCGATCTCCAGCCGCCGCTTCATGCCACCGGAGAAGGTGCGCACCTTGTCGCTCGCGCGGTCGGCCAGATTGACCATCTCCAGCATCTCGCGGATGCGCCTGGCCCGTTCGGCGCGCGGGACGTGATAGATCATGCTGTGGAAGCGGAGATTCTCCTCCGCCGTGATCCGGTCATCGAGGCTGTAATCCTGGAAGATGATGCCGATCGACTCGCGCACGCGCGCCGGGTCGCGCGTCACGTCGTAGCCATTGACGCGCGCCGTCGCCCGCCGTCGGGCGAAGCAGGGTGCAGAGCATCTTGATCGTCGTGCTCTTGCCCGCGCCGTTCGGGCCGAGGAAGCCGAAGACCTCACCGGGTTGCACCCGGAAGGAAAGATGATCGACGGCGGTGAAGGGGCCGAACTGCCGCACGAGGTCCCGGACTTCGATTGCCGCCGGCGCGCTCGCGATGATCGCGTCGTCCGTCGTGCCGGTGGTGGGAGCGATGACCGTCGCCACGTCTACGCATTCCCTTTCGTTTTGGTATTGTCCGTCGCGCTCCGCGCATCGGCGTCGAGCATCGTCGCCATGTCATGCATCGCGACGAGGAGCCGCTTTTTCTGCGTCGGATTGAGATGCGAGAGCAGCGTGCGGAGGCGCTCATGCATGATCGCCTGATAGCGCGCCAGGACGGCGTGGCCCTCGGCGGTCATGACGATGCGCACCTGCCGCCGGTCGATTGGGTCCGGGTGGCGGCCGACGAGGCCGCGCTCGGTCAGCCCGTCGATCATGCTCGTCATCGTCGGCACGGCGACATTGAGGAGGCGCGCTAATTGCGTCGTCAGGGCGGTGCCATCGGCGGCAATCGCCTGGAGGCAGCGCAGTTGCGGCATCGTCAACCGGCCCGGCCCCTCGGCTTGTTCGATTGCCAGCCGCAGCGAGCGCTGATACCGACCAATCGTCTGATCCATCAACGGAACGAGGGCGGTTTCCAGATCGTCCGGCGTCGTGCGCGCGTGGTCCGGGGTATCGGTTTGTTCGTCATCCATTGCCAGCATCAGGAGCGCTCCCAATCGCTAGGGCGTCATACTGTTAGCACTTCTAATAATAAGACGATCAATGTAGTGCGTCAAGGCATCTCGTGGTGGAATGGGTTGTGCTAGACCGTACGTGGCTGCGGCAGCGGGCTGGCGGCTATCGTCGTGCCCCGCGTACCGCACTTGACGTCTGATCCATGCGGTCGTTATCGTACGTACAAATTGGTGGTGGGCGCGCGAGGTAAGGATGGGGACATGACAGACGATGCGGAGTCGGCGGTGACCGAGCGCACAGGCGACGAGGCGGAAAGCGAAACAGCGGATCAGGCAAGCGAAAGCGCGCAGCCGGGGGCAGTGGCGGTGCTGGAGACCGAGGCCGAGACTGAACCGGCGGAGTCGGCTGCGGAGACAACTGGGGGCGACGGTGATAGCGCACCGCCGCCCGACGCGCCGAGCGCCGAGGACGACGATGGCGCGGCTGCTGCTCCCGCCCGTACACGGCGCGTCAATCAGTTGCTCGGTACATTGCTGATCGCCGCCGGACTTCCTGACGATCGCCCTGACTGTTGGCATTACCGCCTGGCACCGGCACCAGCAGGATGCCGAGACGCAGGCATTCCTCTCTCGCGTCTCGACCCCGACCACGCCGCTACCCCACGCAGCGGCCGCGGTACGTCCAATCGCCCGACGCCGTTCCCCTCGACCGTCTCCGGCGTGCTCGTGCCCGATACCGCGCGCACGCCGACCGCGAATGTCGCGACCCGCGCGGCACAGCCCGTCGCGACCACAACCAACGGCCTCGACCGTTCGATTCTCGTCGCGCCGGCAGCGCCCACCCCGACGCCCGGAACCCGTCGCGCCGGGCAGCGATGCGCCGACCGCCGCGCCGACCGCCACCGCCCCGCCCGAAGATGCCGCTGCCGACGCATATTCAATCCCCGCCATCAAGGTCGATTCCGACATCGTTGAGGTGGGCGTTTCGCAGACCACGGTGGACGGGCAGGATGCCCTCATCTGGGATGTCGCGCCCTACGCCGTCGGCCATAACTTTTCCAGCGCGAGTCCCGGCGAAGGCGAGAATGTCGTCCTCTCCGGCCACGACGACTGGCAGGGCGAGGTCTTCAAGAATCTCTACAAACTGAAGAAGGGCGACGAGATCGACCGTGCAGGCGGGCGATCGGCAGATCGCCTATCACGTCGACGACATCCTGCTCCTGCCCGAAGTCGGCGAGACGCTCGAAAAGCGCATCCAGAACGCCGCCTTCATCGGCACGACCGGCGACGAACGCCTCACGCTCGTCACCTGCTGGCCCTACGCCGTCGACGATCACCGCCTGATCGTCATCGCGCGTCCCAATCAGTAGCGAGAAGTCAGTAGTCGGTAGACGGTCGTCAGGTAGAGCGCAGGTGCGGCGACCGCGCTCGCGACGCCTCTGCTTTGCTATACTTGCGCTGACGGCACTGGTTCATTGCTTGCGACGCTCTACGGTGTTTCTGACTACTGACGACTGTCTACCGACTACTGGAGGACCCCATGAGCAGCGACCCGTCGGCATTGCGTGGGCGCACCCAAGTCATCAATGAGGATCATTCGCTCGGGCAGACGCGGGCCGATCAGCCCGGCAACGGCCCCGCGATCGGCAACCCGGTCAAGATGACCGGCGGTATCGCCAACGCGGTCGATCCGGCGACTGTGCATCAGCCGGAGGCGCTCACCAAGCCCCTCATGCTGCTGGAAATGGGCAAGCGAATGTATGCCCGCTTCGTCAAGATGGTCGGCGGCGAGGATGCCATCGCGGCGTTGATGGAGCGGAAGATTGGCCTGCATATCCTCCTCGATGCGGGCGGCGTGCGCGTCCACTATCGCGGGCGCGTCTGGTGGGTGCCGGAGTCCAACAGCACGGAGTTCGTCGCCATCGTCAAGCGCAGCCGACGCTGGACGAGATCATGGCCGCCATGCCCCAGGTCGCCGCGCCGCAGGTACGGTACGGTTGAGTAGACAGTAGCGAGCAGGAATAGTCGACGCGATACGCGCATACCATCGGCTACCGACTACTGACTACCGACTACCGACTTCTGCCCAGCCCGGAGGAAACGTGACGAAGATCACGATGATCGGCGCGGGGAGCGTCGTCTTCGCGAAGAATCTGCTCGGCGATATTCTCTCGCACCCCGAACTGGCCGGGAGCGAGATCGCGCTGATGGATATTGACCCGGAGCGGCTGCGGGTCGCGGAGATCGTCGCGCATCGGGTCGCCGAGGCAGTCGGCGCGAAGCCGTGCATCACCGCGACGACCGATCGCCGCGCCGCGCTCGACGGGGCGGATTACGCGGTCAACATGATCCAGGTCGGCGGCTACAAGCCGAGTACGGTGATCGATTTCGAGATTCCCGAAGAAGTACGGCCTCCGCCAGACGATCGCGGACACGCTCGGCATCGGCGGCATCTTCCGCGCACTGCGGACGATCCCCGTCGTGCTCGACATGTGCCGGGACATGGAAGCGGTCTGCCCGGACGTCCTCTTCCTCAACTACGTCAACCCGATGGCGATGGTGACGGGCGCGGTGCTGCGGGCGACGCGCATCGCGACGGTCGGGCTCTGCCATAGCGTGCAGGGGACGGCGGCGCAACTGGCGCGCTACCTCGGCGTGCCCGCCGAGGCGATGGAGTACCGCTGCGCGGGCATCAACCACATGGCCTTCTACCTCTCGCTGCGCGTCAACGGCGAGGATGCCTACCCGATGCTGCGCGGCGCGATACGGCGCGGACCGACGCCTATCCGCCGCTGCCGGGGCTGGACGCGGTGGAGCGGCCGGACAGCGCGGCATTGCGGATGCACGACGCGGTGCGCTTCGAGATGTTCCGGCGGCTCGGCTACTTCGTCACCGAGTCGAGCGAGCACTTCGCGGAGTACGTGCCCTACTTCATCAAGCGCGACCACCCGGAACTGATCGAGCGGTTCCATGTCCCGCTCGATGAATACATCACGCGCTGCGAGAACGCAGAACGCCCGCTGGGCGGCGATGCGCGACGAACTGACGGCGAGCGACACGCCGCTCGCCGTCACGCCGACGCACGAATATTGCGCGCAGATCATCCGGGCGCGGGAGACGAACATCCCCGCCGTCATCTACGGCAATGTGCGCAACGACGGGCTGATCACGAACCTGCCGGATGGCTGCACCGTCGAAGTGCCCTGCCTCGTGGACGCGAACGGCGTGCAGCCGACGGTGATCGGCGATCTGCCCGTCCATCTCGCCGCGCTGATGCGGACGAATATCAATGTGCAGGACGTGACGATCGCGGCGGCACTGGAAGGGAAGCGGGAGCACGTCTATCATGCCGCGATGCTCGACCCGCATCTCGCGGCGGAACTGACGCTCGATCAGATCTGGTCGCTCGTCGATGACCTCTTCGCGGCGCACGGGGCGATGATCCCCGCGATGGCCTGATGGAGCGACGACTCGTGGAGATTGAGCCGACCACCGCGCGCCCAATGTGGCCCGCCGGGCACCGGAGCGCCGTCGTTATCAGCGTCGATGTGGACAGCGATACCTGGCTGCGCCGCGAATACGGCGATCAGCGGGTCGGCAAGCGCGCGATCGGGCAGTACGATCTCCGCGCCGGTGTCGACCGGCTGTTGCGCGTGCAGGCGGATTTCGCCGTGAGCGGGACATGGTTCTGGGTCGGGCAGGTGGCGGAGGAAGCGCCGGCGCTCGTCCGCCGCTGCCGCGATGAAGGGCACGAGGTCGCCTGCCACACCTGGGATCACGCCCATTACGATGACCTGAGCGCCGAAGAGCAGCGCGCCGACATCACGCGGACGCGCGACGCACTGCGCAGCGATCACCGGGACCCAACCCGTCGGGCACAAGACGGCGGGATTCGCCCCCGGCGCGGAGACATCAGCCCTGCTGCAATCCCTCGGCTTCCAGTATCAGATGGATTTCCAGTGGGGCGATCTGCCCGAAATGATGCAACCGGACGCGGCACGTCCGCCACTCGTCCATCTCCCGCCGACGCTTTTCCTCGATGATTACGCGCTCTTCTGGGACAATCACCTCGCGCCAGACGACGCCTTCGCCGCCTGGCAGGAGACGGTTGATGTCCTGCGCGACGAAGGGGCGCTGGCCTGCTTCACGTTCCATCCGCACCTGATGGGACGCCCGGCGCAGAGCCGCGTCTTCGCCCGCCTGCTCGAATACCTCATCGACCTCGGCGATGTCTGGATCGCCCGTGCCGATCATGTCGCCGACATGGTGGCGGGACCGGGAGCGCGAAGCCGCCGGCATACCGCTAACGCGCAGGAAGCAAAACGCGCCAGGACGCCAAGGGCACCAAGATTTACCACCAAGGACACCAAGCGATTCAATAGGATTCTTTTCCGGTCCCTCCGTGCTCTCTGTGGTACGACCTATTCGTGGCCTCCTGACGGGTACGCGAACCGCTCTCGAACGCCGCGCCGCTCATGGCATCCGAGATGCGATAGTAACAATCGGGTTACTGACGAACTCGCGTCAACTTGACAGAATGTGTATGATGGGCGCATCTTCAGGATGGGTAGGTGCATGCGCCAGACGAGGGGAACCGGCATGAAACGTCTCTCCCGCGCCGAACGATGGCTCGGCCTCGCAACCTCCGTTCTCATCCTGGGGATGATTACCGGCGTGATGGGCCTGCAATCGGCGCGCGTCCGCAGTCATATCCCCTATCTGAATGCGCCCGTGCCGACGGCCACCCCGGCGGGCGTCGTGATCAAACTCGATCAACTGCCCGCCGCCAATGTCGCCGCCCCGGTCGCTGCATACCGGCACCGAACCGGCGCAACCGGCAGCCGACGTTGCGCCCACCGTCGCACCGACCGTTGAGCCGACGGCGACGAGCCGCACCGACGCTCGTCGCGCAGGCCGCCGTAGTCGGCGACGACGACGCCGGTGCCGACCGTCGTCCCGACGGCGACCGTAGCGCCCGCAGTGGCGACGATCGCGCCGACGCCGAAGCCGCAGGCCATCGCCCCCGCGACCTTCCTTGAACCGATGTCGCACTGGTTCCAGGGGTGGAACCAGTGCGCCGAAGAGTCGATCGCGATGGCCGTCTCCTATTTCGGCATCAAACTGGACCCGAACGCGGTAACGGCGTACCTGCGCCCGAACAACGGCGTCAAGGGAAGCAAGAATGTCGAGTCGAACCGCATCGTTGACTACCTGCGCGGTCAGGGTGTGCAGGCGGAGGCATACCAGGGCGGCACGGTGGATCGCGTCAAGCAACTCGTTGCCAGCGGCGTACCGGTGATCGTCGGGCAGTGGCAGAATCGCACCGATCACGCGGGTGTCGGCCACTGGCGCGTCGTGCGCGGCTACGATGACGGCAAGGGCGTCTTCCTCATCAACGACTCGATGGAGGGCGCGGCGGTGCCGATCTCGTACGCCGAGTTCGATGACCTCTGGCCGGTCTACAACTACGTCTACATCCCGGTCTGGAACGACAAGCTCGCGCCGAGCGTGCAGCGGGTGATGGGCGATGATATGAACCTCAAGACGAACATCGCGCACGACATCGCCTACGTGCAGAACCGCATCGAGCAGCAGCCGACCAATGCCGAACTCTACCTCGCGCTCGGCGGCGGCTACTTCAAGGCCGGCGACTACCAGAAGGCGGTCGACGCCTATCACAAGGCGCGCGGCATGGGCTTGATCCAGAAATACCCGTGGACGCTCTGGTACCAGTCGTGGCCCGTCACGGCAATGGTCAACCTGGGCATGAACGACGAGGCGCTGCAAGTCTCGCAGGAGAACATCAAATCGGCGGGCGTCTTCGCCATCATGCATTACGAGCGCGGCATCGTCTACGAGAAGCAGGGCGATATCGCCACCGCCAAGCGCGAGTATCAGATGGCCCTCGTGGACGACAAGAACTACCCGGACGCCCAGGCCGCCATCAAACGCCTCGGCGGATAATCTTAACCACGTCCCCTTCCATCAGAGGGAAGGAGGACGGTAGGGGGCGCATTGCATGCGCCCCTGATTGTGCCGGGCTATGAGCCACATGCCACGGCACTTCCCGTGAGTCCCCCCTTCCCTCGAAGGGAAGGGGCGGGGGGTTGGGTTCCCATTCTGCCATCGTGGTATGCTCTCCGCACGGAGGGCAGTCGGTTCGCAGCGGGGAGCAATCCATGACAGCGCAGAAGAATGCGGCGATCAAAGAGCGGGTGAAGGCGCAGTTCGCGGCGACGGCGGCGAACTATGTCGTCAGCAAGGGGCACGCGAGCGGCGATGACCTGGCGCGGATGGCGGAACTCGCCGCCGCCACCGAGGACGACATCGCCCTCGACATCGCTACCGGTGGCGGCCACACCGCGCTTGCGGTCGCCGCGAAGGCCGGGCATGTCGTCGCCTCCGACTTCACGCAGACGATGCTCGCGACGGCGCGGGAGTTCATCTCCTCCAAGGGCAAAACAAACGTCACCTACGCGCTCGCGGACGCCGAGGCGTTGCCCTTCGCCGATCACTCCTTCAGCCTCGTCACGACGCGCATCGCGCCGCACCATTTCCCGGACGCCCGCTCCTATGTGCATGAGGTGGCGCGCGTGCTCGAACCGGGCGGGCGCTTCCTGCTGGAAGACAGCGTCGTGCCGGAGGGCGAGGCGGGCGATTTGCTCAATCACATCGAGACAGTTGCGCGACGGCTCGCACGTCCATTCCGCGACCGAGGCGGAATGGCTCGGCCTGCTCGCGGACGCCGAATTCGAGGTCGTCAGCGTCGAGATCTACCGCAAGGAGCACGAACTGGAGCAGTGGATCGGCCGCGCGAACGCGAACGCCGACGACGTCCGCTCCGCCTGGGCGAACGCTTCCGACCACGCGAAGCAGTTCTACGACCTGAAGTACAACCCGGACGGCTCGGTCTATTCCTACAGCGACGACAAGGCGGTCATCCTCGCCCGCAAGCCGGTGGGCACGTACTGAGAGGCGCCAAGCTCGACGTGGACGACGCCTTTGTCCCGGTGGTAGCAGGCTTTCCGGCCTGCTACGGCACCGATGCTGTCTATCTTTGGACAGCCTCCATTTTTGAGTACGTCGCCGCTCCCCGACCGGAATAGCCGTCGTCCGATTGCGGTTCAGACGTGCATGGGCGAGTCGATATTCGAGAAGGAGGAACGAGCCATGCGCATCGGTGTGACATTCCCGCAGAACGAGATCACGGCGGACCCGATTGCCGTGCGCGATTACGCGCAGGCGGCGGAAGGGCTCGGCTACACGCACCTGCTCGCCTACGACCATGTGCTCGGCGCGGACATCACGAACCGCCCGAACTGGGGCGACAGGTACACGCAGCACAGCCTCTTCCACGAGCCGTTCGTCCTCTTCGGCTACCTCGCCGGGGTGACAGCCAAACTGGAGTTCGTGCCGGGCGTGATCATCCTGCCGCAGCGGCAGACGGCGCTCGTCGCCAAGCAGGCGGCGGAGGTGGATGTGCTCACGGGCGGCAAGTTCCGCCTCGGCATCGGCGTCGGCTGGAACGCCGTGGAGTACGAGGCGCTCGGCGAGAACTTCAAGAATCGCGGCAAGCGCAGCGAGGAGCAAATCGCCGTCCTGCGCGCGCTCTTCACCGAGGAGGTCGTCACCTACCACGGCCAGTGGCACCACATCGAGGCGGCGGGCCTCAACCCGATGCCCGTGCAGCGCCCGATCCCGATCTGGATCGGCGGCAGTTCGGAGGCGACGATTCAGCGCGTCGCCCGCATCGGGGACGGCTGGTTCCCGCAGATGCCGCCGGGTGAAGCATGCGGAGCAGCATGCTCGCACAATCTGCGGGATGCGGCGCGCGACGCGGGCCGCGACCCTGCCGCCATTGGCATCGAGGCGCGCGTCAGCATCGGCGGCAAGAACCCGGACGACTGGGCCCGCGAGGTCGAGGGATGGCGCGCCATCGGCGCGACGCATCTGGCCGTCAATACGATGAAGGCCGGCCTGCAATCGCCGCAGGAGCATATCGACGCCATCCGCCGCTTTGCGGAGGCCGTCGGCGTATGACGCTGCGCACGAACTATCACACGCACAGCCGCTACTGCGATGGCGAGGGGGAGATTCGCCAATACATCGAGGCGGCAATCGCGGCGGGGCTCGATTCGTACGGCGTCTCCAGCCACGCGCCGCTGCCGATGCCGATGCGCGACCCGTGGATGATGCGCCTCGACGACTTGCCCGCCTATTGCGCGGAGGTGCGCGCCCTCCGCGACGAGTACCGCGACCGTCTGGCGATCTTCCTCGCCCTCGAACTCGATTACGTGCCGGGCCTCGACGCATATCTGCCAGCGAGCAGATCTTCCCGCATCAATTTCGATTACTTCGTCGGCTCCGTCCATTTCGTCGGCACGGACGGCGAGGGGATGCCGTGGGAGATCGACGAGAGCGCCGAGCGGTTCGCCGCCGGCCTCGCGGGCGGCTGGGACGGCGATGTGCGCCGCGCGTTCGAGCGCTACTTCGCCTTGCAGCGCGCGATGGTCGGCACGCCCGGCGTCGCCATCGTCGGCCACATGGACAAGATGAAGATGTGGAACTTCGGCGACCGCTATTTCCGCGAGAGCGACCCATGGTACGTCGCGGCGGTCGAGGAGACGCTTGCGCGCCTTCAAGTCGGGCGGGTTGATCGTCGAACTGAATACCTCGGGGCTGCGGAAGGCGATCAACGCGCCGTTCCCCAGCCCGTGGGTACTTGCTCGCTGCCGCGATCTGGACATCCCGATCACCGTCACCGCCGACACGCATCACCCCGACGATGTCGCCGCCGGATTCACCGAGGCCGCCGCCATCCTCCGCGATCTCGGCATCACCCACGTCGTCGCCCGCGACGGCGACCAATGGGTGCCCCGCCCGATGATTTAAGGGCCGGCCCCGATCGACAAGCTCTCGGGTACGGCCCAATGCGTTCCTCGTAGCGGCGGCATCAATAATGCGTTGCTGTTGCTCGGACGAGAGCAGATATGCTCGTTACCTCCCTTGCCGCGCGACGAGGTGTGACTATGGTGCAGATATCCGATCAGCAGCGCATCGGCGAGCGGTACGACCTCCGCCAGACGATTGGCATTGGCGGCATGGCCCGTGTCTACCTCGCGCACGACCGGCGGCTGAAGCCGCGATGTGGCGGCGAAAATCCTCAATCCCGCGCTCGCCTCCGACCCGCTCTTCGTCGAGCGCTTCCGCCGCGAGGCGCAGGCCGCCGCCGCGCTCAATCACCCGAACATCGTCGCGATCTACGACACCGGCACGACCGACGACAGTTACTTCATCGTCATGGAGTACGTGCCGGGGCCGAACCTGAAGGAGGCGATCCGCGAGCGCGGGGCGCTGCCGGAGGCGAGGCGCTGACGATCGGCGCGCAGGTCGCCGCCGCGCTCGCAGCGGCCCATAGCCGTCGCCTCATCCACCGGGACATCAAGCCGCATAATGTCCTGCTCCATCCCGAGGGCGTCGCCAAGGTGACGGATTTCGGCATCGCCCGCGCCGCGGGGGCATCGCAGTTGACGAGTACCCAGACGGTGATGGGCACCGCGCACTATCTCTCGCCCGAGCAGGCGCTGCATCATCCGCTCGACGGGCGATCCGATCTCTACAGCCTCGGCATCGTGCTCTATGAGGCGCTGACCGGGCAGGTGCCGTTCAATGGCGACTCGCTCGTCGCGGTGGCGATGATGCAGGTACATGAGACGCCGCCGCCGCTCCGCGCGATCCGGCCGGAGATCGCGCCGGCGACGGAAGCTGTCGTCATGAAGGCGATCGCCAAGGACCCGACGCAGCGCTATCAATCCGCCGCCGAGATGCGCGCGGCGCTCCTTCATGCGCGCGACGCCTTGCGACCGCCCGCAGTCGCCGAGACGCGACCGCTTGCCGCAGATCCGCCCGCCGCGACCATCGAGCGCACCGCGGTGTATGCCGCGCCACCCGGTGCTCCGATGGAGCCGCCTCCGCCTGATACCGCACGATTAGATGCCGCCCGAGCGCCCGGAGCGCCGCCGGGGGGATTCGTCGCGCCGCTGCTTATCGCCGCGGTTTGTGCTGCTGGCGATTGGCGTCGGGGCTCTTCGCCTTCTCCCGTTCGCACGGTGGCAATGCTGCGACCGCCGCCACGACGATCGCGTCGCGTCCGACCGCCAACGCCCAGGCGACGGCACTGATCGTGCCGACCGCCACCGACGCCAACGGCCGTTGCGCCCACGGCGCCACCGGCGCCGACGACCGCACCGACCGTGGTCGCAAATGTCGCACCGACTGCCGTGCCTGTCTACCCCGACGCACGGCGCCGACCGTCGCCCCGACGATCCCGCCACCGAGTCCCACGCCGCTCGCGCCACCGACCGCAACCCCTGCCCCCGCGCCGACCGCGACCGCGATGCCGCCGACAGCGCCTCCTGCCGACGGCCGCGCCGGCCGTTGTCGCGACCGGCGCGAGCACGCCCGCCGGGGCCGTGCAGCAGTTCTATCAACTGGTCGGCAGCCACCAGTTCGACGCCGCCGCCAATCTCTGGACCGACCGGATGAAGGCGCAGTACCCGCCGGACGGGAATATCAACGGCCACTTCGGGCAGGATCAGCGCGTCGATGTGATCGTCGGCAACACGCAGAACACCGGCAATGGGCGCGCAACAGTGGCCGTGTGATGTCACCGAGGTGCGCGCATCCGGCACCTTACACGCGACCGGCACATGGCTCCTCGTCCGGGGGCCGTCCGGTTGGCTCCTCGATCAGCCGAATTTGCAGGTGGGATAGGACGCGGTTGCCGCATTCGGGAGGCCAAATCGACCGGGCGATGCCTTTCTCCCGGTGGTAGCAGGCTTTCCAGCCTGCTGCTTTCGGCGGGCAGGCAGGCTGGAAAGCCTGCTACCACCCTCTTGGCTCCTTCAGTTGGGCATTTACTCAGGCACGGAAGCAATCTCCGTTTCCGGTTGATGCTGATCGCTGACGGTATTGCCCTCGCCCCACTCGACAACGCGCCGAACGGCGTTCGGGCTCGCGCTCGAGCACCGCGACGCCGGGCTCGGCGTGGCCCGTTTCGCCGTTGGCGCGCGGCAGGAAGCGGTTGACGATGCCGAGCATGTCTGTCGTCAGGGCGGGGAAGAGGCCGTGAAAACGGGCCGCGACGCTCGCTGGGCACGGAGAGGATGCGCTCCGCCTGCCCGCGCCGCGCCGCCTCGACGATCTCGCGCGCCGCCTGCTCGACATCGAGCGCCGCGAAGGGCAAGGTATCGCCGAGGCTGAACCAGGAGAACTCGGCTTCCTGGTTGCCCTTGAACAGCGCGTTGCGATGGCCGCCCGTGCGCAGGAGGCCGGGCGCGATGGTCGTGACCGTGATGCCGTCGCGGGCGAGTTCGGCGCGCAGCCCCTCGGAGAAGCCCGTCGCCGCGAACTTTGCCGCGCCATAGGGCAGCAGGTGCGGCATGCTGATCTTGCCGCCGACCGAGGTGATGTTGACGATCGTGCCGCTCCGCCGCGCGCGCATCTGCGGCAGCGACCGCCAGCGTCGCGTAGAGCGTTCCCCAGAACATGACGCCCATCGCCTGCCTCGAAATCGGCGACGGTCATCGCCTCGATGGGGCCCGCCTGGATAATCCCGGCATTGTTCACGAGAATATCGATGCGACCGAAATGGCTGTGTCGCCTCGCTGATCGCCTGCTCCATCTGCCCGCGGTTCGGCCACATCGCACGGTATGCGTGAAGACCTCGGCGCCGTGCGCTCCGCAGGTCGGCCGCGGCGCGTGCGAGTTCGTCCTCGTCCCGCGCGCAGATGGCGATCGCGCAGCCGGCGCGGGCGAACTCGCGGGCGAGTTGCAGGCCGAGCCCGCGCGAGCCGCCGGTGATGAAAGCGACCTTGCCGGTGAAATCCTCGCCTTCGCCGCGAGACGCGCGGAGCGGCGACGCCAGACCCCGATGCCGACTGCGGCCATCAGCGGCGCTTTGAAGCGGGATGCGTTCATCGCGCACGCTGCCTTCCTGCACGTTACGGCGTGAGGACGACCTTGATGCATTGGTCGTCCTTCTCCTTGAAAATCTTGTAGCCGTGCGGCGCGTCGTCGAGCGGCATCCGGTGGGTGATGACGAAACTCGGGTCGATCTCGCCCTGCTCGACGCGGTCGAGCAGCGGCTGCAGATAGCGCTGCACATGGGTCTGCCCCATCTTGAAGGTCAGGCCCTTGGCGAAGGCCGCGCCGAACGGGAACTTGTCGAGGAAGCCGCCGTAGACGCCGGGCACCGAGACCGTGCCGCCCTTGCGGCAGGCCTGGATCGCCTCGCGCAGCGACATTGCGGGCGGTCGGTGCCGAGCCGGACCAGTTGCTTCGCCTTGTCCTCGATCGCGTCGATGCGCGTGCCGTGCGCCTCCATGCCGACGGCGTCGATGCAGGCGTCCGGCCCGCGGCCGCCCGTCATCTCCTTGAGCGTGTCGATCACGTCCGCTTCTTCGTAGTTGATGATCTCCGCGCCCGCCTTGTCCCGCGCCATCGCCAGCCGCTCCGGGAAGCGGTCGATGGCGATCACGCGCTCCGCGCCGAGCATGTAGGCGCTCTTGATCGCGAACTGCCCGACCGGGCCGCAGCCCCAGACGGCGACGACATCGCCCGGCTTGATGTCGCAGTTCTCCGCCGCCATGTACCCGGTCGGGAAGATGTCGGAGAGGAAGAGCACCTGCTCGTCGGGCAGCGCGTCGGGCACCTTGATCGGCCCGACATCCGCGAAGGGCACGCGGGCATATTCCGCCTGCCCGCCCGCGTAGCCGCCGAACATGTGCGAGTAGCCGAAGAGCCCGGCGGCGGAGAAGCCGTACACCTTTTCCGCCATCCAGGCATTCGGGTTCGAGTTGTCGCAGGCGGACCAGAGTTGCTGCTCGCAGAAGTAGCAGTGCCCGCAGGCAATCGTGAAGGGCACGACGACGCGGTCGCCCTTGCGCAGGTTCGTGACCTCCTTGCCCACCTCGACGACTTCGCCCATGAACTCGTGGCCGAGGATGTCCCCGGCCTTCAGCGTCGGGATATAGCCGTCGTAGAGGTGCAGATCGGAGCCGCAGATCGCCGTCGCGGTGATGCTGACGATCGCGTCGCGCGGGTTGAGGATCGTCGGGTCCGGGACCCGCTCGACGCGGACATCATGGGTGTTGTTCCAGACGAGCGCTTTCATCGCGTTACGACCGTCCCGTTGGCTGGCCGTCGGTCGTCGGCACTTCGCCCGCTTCCATCACCTGCTTGAAGCGGCGCAGATCGTCCTGCACCTGCTGGGTCGGCTCCTCGCCGAAGAGCTTGGCGACGAGCATCCCCACCTTGCCCGCCGGTGGGTCATATTCGAGATTGACCGTCACTTCGGTGCCGCGCCCGCCCGGCGCGCTGCGGAAGCGGACGGAGCCCGCATTGGCGATCTCGCGCGTCGGTGGATTTCCAGGCGATCAGTTCATTGGCGATGTCGTTGATAATCACCGCGTCCCACTCGACCGACTTCCCGGCCGGGGCTTTGACCTTCCAGTGCGAGTGCGTGTCGTCCTTCACCTGCACCGACTCGACGTGGTCCATGAAGCGCGGCAGGTTCTCGAAGTTGCGCCAGAAGCGATACAACTCGTCCGCCGACTTGTTGATCGTCACGCGTCTTCTCGACGCGCACGCCTGTCGTTGTGGCCGACGCTCGCGACGGGGCTGTGATCGCCGTCCTCTCTCACCGCGAGCGGCCGCGCATGCCGCGCGCGATCAACGCCCCGCCGCCGACCGCGAGCGCCGTGCCCCCCGCGACGGTTGCCCAGCGCTTCGACGGCGTGCCCGCTCTCGGCGTTCACGTCGACGTCCGCCGGTTGCTCGGCGTGTCGTGACCGTTGTCTGCTCGGTTGTATGTGTCTCTGCTGCCATTTGCAGTACTCCTCGTTTATCAATACGTCCCGCGCGGATGCGTCAGCATCCGTGCGGGGTGTGACTGCAATGCCTATGCCGCGAACCCGAGTGGGGTTCGTTGATTGAATCCGGGAAGTGGGCGGCGTCCGTCACGTTTCGCAGCGAACGCGATGCGGTACAATCGCCAGTCTGTACGGACTCGGGCAGACAGCACGCACGAAGTACGAAGGGAGCATCGCCGCGTGGCTGGAGACTTGATCCTCACCAATGGACATCTGATCACGTCGGACCCGGCGCGGCCAATCGCGGAGGCGGTCGCCATCCGCAACGGCGTCATCGCGGCGGTCGGCTCGAACGCGGATGCGCTGGCCGAGCGCCGCGCCGGGACGGACGTGATCGACCTGCGCGGCCGGACGGCGACCGCCGCGTTCAACGACGCCCATTGCCACCCGATGTATGTCGGCTTCACGGCGGCGGCGATCAATGCGCGCCCGGAGGCGACGACGAGCATCAATCAACTGATCGGCAAAGTGCGCGAGCGGGCGGCAGCCGTCCCGCCCGACCGCTGGATTCGGGCGCGGGGGTACGACGATGCGCGCTTCGACGAGCGGCGGCACCCGAACCGCGCCGATCTCGACGCGGGCGCGCCGGAGCATCCGGTGATCGTCGTGCGGGCCTGCGGCCACATCGCGGCGGTGAACTCGAAGGCGCTCCAACTGGCGGGCATCACGGCGACGACGCGCGACCCCGAGGGCGGCGTGATCGACCGCGACGAGCACGGCGAGCCGACCGGCATCCTGCGCGAGACGGCGATGCGCGCCGTCAACGACATCATCCCGCAGCCGAGCGTCGCGGAGATCGCGGAGGCGCTCGACCAGGCCGCCGCCCTCTACCACGCGGCGGGCGTGACCAGCGTCGGCGAGGCGGGCATCCACCGTCCGGAGGAGATGGCCGCCTATCAGACGCTCCACGACCGGGGCACGGGCGGCCTGCGCACCTATCTGATGATGATGATCGACGAGATGCTCGACGGCCTCGAAGCAGACGGGCATCCGCACCGGCTTCGGGGATGCGCGCCTGCGCATCGGCCCCGCCAAGCTCTTCATCGACGGCTCGATCGGCGGGCGGACGGCGCGCATGAACCACCCCTACCTCGGCGAGGCGGAGAATGTCGGCCTCTGGATGCAGACGCCCAACGCCTTCAAGACGAAGTTCAGGCGCGCGCACGATCTCGGCTGGCAGTGCTGCGCCCACGCCATCGGCGACGCGGCGATTGATCTCCTGCTCGACTGCTACGAGGAGGCGATGACCGCGAACCCGCGCCCGGACCCGCGCCATCGCATCGAGCACTGCGAGTTCATCACCGACACCGCCGTCTTCGACCGCATCAAGCGGCTCGGCTGCGTGCCGATCCCCGGCACGACCTTCCTGCGCGACTTCCGGCCCGTCTATGTGCAGAACCTCGGCGCGGAGCGGCTGCGCTACGCGAACGCGATGCGCACCTTCATCGACCGGGGGATCGTCGCGGCGGCATCGTCGGATGCGCCGGTCGTGACCGTCAGCCCGCTCGCCGGGATCGAGACGATGGTGACGCGTCGCGATTTCGCGGGCGCGCAAGCGTTCGGCGAAGAGGCGATCACCTTCGAGGAGGCCGTCTGGGCGTATACCTGGGCGGGCGCGTACGCCTCGTTCGAGGAGAAGATCAAGGGGAGCCTGACCCCCGGCAAACTCGGCGACGTGACCGTCCTCAACGCCGATGCCCGCACCGTCGACCCGGACGACATCGCGGAGATCGGCATCGACTACACGATCATGGACGGCGAGATCGTCTATCGCGGCCAATAGGACGGCGGCCCATCATGCGCGCGCGTAGCGCATGAGCACAACGCCCGATGGAATTGGCTTGGATTCGATCAGGCGCAGATTAACGTGCAGCCCCTGAGGGAAGAGCTTCTTGCCACTGCCGAGCACAATCGGGTAGACGAACAGGCTATACTCGTCAATCAGATCGTGCTCGGCCAAGGTGTGAATCAGCACGCTACTGCCGTCGATGACGATGTTCTTGCCGGGCTGCGCTTTCAAGGCGCGTACTTCCTCGACCACATTGCGGCTGATCAAGGTTGAGTTGCGCCAGGCTGAGGCCGTGGTCAATGTTGTGGAAACAACGTACTTCTGCATGGTATTCATTGCATCGCCGAAGGGATCACCGGCTGGCAGGGGTTCGAATGCCCCACCGTGGATCTGCCATGTTTTGCGGCCCAGGAGCAGCGCGTCACTGTGGCTCATTGCCTCGAAGAAGTGCATGCCGATATCGTCGTGCCAGAATGGCCCTGTCCACCCGCCGTGCGTGAAGCCGCCCTCGGTATCTTCCTCCGCGCCACCAGGCGCTTGCATGACATTGTCCAACGACACAAACTCCGAGACAACGATATTTCGCATGATGACCTCCCTATCGAGCAACATCTGACGTACCGCGCGGGAACATTCGGGAGGCTTCGTCTCTGACTCGGCGTCATTGCCTGCGCTTCCCTCTTCCACCGAAAGTCTATCGCGGTGATGACCATGCCAAAAGAGCCAACCGTGACACCATCGGCAATACCATTTATCGCCCCTGTGCTCCCTCCCGCTAGCGAGACGTAGGATCAAGGGTTTCTCTGACTGTCCCCTCTTGGCGTCTTGGCGTCTTGCATTTTACGCCTGCTATTGCTCGAATGGGCCTTTCACGAGCAGTTCGCCGCCGTGCATCATCGTCTTGCCGCGGGCGATGACGGTTTGCGGGCGGAGGTCGCTGTCCCAGGCGACGAGATCGGCGTCCGCGCCCGCCGCGATGCATCCTTTGCGGCCGGTGAGGCCGAGCACGCGGGCGGGCGTCGCGGTAACGGGGAGGAGCATCTGCTCGAAGGGCAGGTCGCACTCGCGCACCGCCGCGCGCCATTCGTCGGTGAGGTAATCCACGCCGGTGACGCGCATCCCGCCCGTCGCGCGTGCCGTTTTCGTCCACGATCGGCATGGAGACATTGCCGTCCGAGGTGAAGGTGATTTTCTCGATCGGCACGCCGAGGTTGAGGAGATTCGTCAGCGCGTCCGGGATGCGCAGGCCGGTCTTGCTGCCGCCGCGCTTCGCCATCACACCGGTCAGGTCGATCGTGCCGCCCATCTCGACGAAGCGGACGGCGGGGCGCATATGATCGGGGTCGTAGCGGTTGATGTGCGTCGGGTAGAAGGCGCTGGCCGGGAGGCCGGTGCGCTCGATCAGCGCGAAGAGGGGATCGAGGCTGCTTTCGCCTCATGCCGAGATGGAGATGGACGATCGGCGGCTTGCCCGCGATGCTCGCGCCGTGCGCGCCATCCACCGCGACGCGCGCCATCTCGTCCTCCGTGCCCCAGGCCATCGTCTCGGAGATGGCGAACTTCACGCCGACGCACGGCTCGATGAACATCACGTCCCGCCGCACCGAGCCGGTCAGCGTGACGGGCGGCAGGAAGAACGAGCCGGTGTAGAAGAAGAAGGTGAAGCCGCCCATCGCCAGCTCGCGCCCCTTCATCACGAGGTCCGGCAGGTTGCGCGCGTCGCAGTCCGAGCCGAGCACGCCGACGCCGGTGGTGATGCCGTTGCGGATCAACTCGCCCAGTTCGATGTCCGTCGTGCGCGCCAGCGGCCCCTCGTAGTCGCCGCCGCCGAGCGGGTGGAAATGCCCGTCGATCAGACCGGGCGTCAGCGTCAACCCGGCGAGGTCCACCGTCCGCACGTCCAACCCGCTCGCGCGGACACCGGGATGCAATATCCCGGCCGACCGCCGCGATCCGGTCATCGAGGAGCAGGAGATCGACCGGTGCCGAGCGGTTCGGGCGCATAGACATCCGCGCCGGTGAGGAGGGTGAACATCAGGGCAGTTCCTTTCGGTATCGTCGAATCCCAGCCTTCACGCCCCGAATTGCTGCTGCTGCGCCCGGCTTGAGCGGGAAGCAGCGCACGCCCGGCACCTCCGCCTCCACCATGCGCTTGAACGCCTCGCCGTCCTGCACGATCGGCGGGAAGGTGTTGTAGTGCATCGGGATGACCGCCTTGCGGCCGCGACGAAGCGGACGGCGCGCGCCGCGTCCTTCGGGCCCATCGTGAAATGGTCGCCGATGCAGACGCACATCAGGTCGATGCCCGCCTCGCCGATCAGTTCCATATCCCGGAAGAGCGCGGTGTCGCCGGTGTGATAGATCGTCACGCCGCCGAAGCGGATCACCAGCCCCGCCGGGACGCCCGGCGCGACGAAGGTATCCGGCCCGGTCTGGTATGACGAAGTGTGCCATGCGGGAGTGAGGTTGACGCTGCCGCCATCGAAGGCGAGCGTGCCGCCGTGGTTGCCGGGGTTCGTCGTCGCGCCCTGCGCGCCGAGCCATTCGCCGAGTTCGAAGGTGCTGATGATCGTCGCGCCGGTTCGCTTGCTGATGTCGCGCGCGTCCTCGATGCCGTGGTCGTTGTGCGCGTGGGAGAGGAGGATCGTCTCGCGGCGAAGATCGTCCGCCTTCATCGTGGCGAGCGGATTGCCCGTCACCCATGGATCGATCAGCACGGTCTTTCCGTCGGCTTCCAACATGAATCCCGAGTGGCCGAGATAGGTCAGCTGCATCGTGCAGTCTCCTCCTATGCTCCGTGATCCGTGCCGCACTACGCGCGCAGTGTACCGCGCCGTAGTTCGCCGTGAGGATGCGAGTCGAAGACGCGATCGTTCGCTATTCCTCGAACTCTGCGAACTTCGCAACTTCGAACCTCGAACTCCATTTCGCGTATACTACGCGCAGCGACCATAGGCTATCGCTATCGGGAGGTGCGAGGATGGAACTGCGTCACCTCGCGTATTTCGTCGCTGTCGCGGATCATCAGCATTTCACGCGGGCGGCGGAGGCGCTGCATATCGCGCAGCCGTCGCTCAGCCAGCAGATCCGCAAACTGGAGGAGGAGATCGGCAATACGCTCTTCGAGCGGACGCGCGGGCAGGTGACGCTCACCGAGGCGGGCAACCATCTGCTTCCCCACGCCCGCGCGCTGCTCGCCCGCTCGGCGGAGGCGGAGCGCGAGCTGGCGGAACTGGCGAACCTCGAACGCGGCCGCCTCCGGCTCGGCGCGCTGCCCGCCCTCAGCGCCTCGATGCTGCCGCCGCTCCTCGTCGCGTACCACGCCCGCCACGTCGGTATCGCCCTCGAACTGCACGAGGCGCCGACGATCACGCTGCTGCGGCAATTGGAGCACCGCGAGGTCGATCTCGCCCTCACCGCGCTGCCGACGACGCACGGCTATCTCGGCTCGCTGCCGCTCGGGCGCGAATTGCTCTCCTTCGCCGTCGCCCCCGATCATCGCGCTGGCGCACCGAGAGTCCGTCAGCCCCGCCGAGTTGCGGGACGAGCCATTCATCCTCTGGAGCGAGGGCTCCGCCGTGCGCGATCTGACGCTGCGCATCTGCCGCCAGGCCGGATTCGAGCCGAAAGTCGTGCTGGAATGCGCCTACTGGGACACGATCTGCTCGATGGTCGCGGCGGGCCTCGGCATCACGCTCGTGCCGGAGCAGTCGCTCTCGCCCATCTCCCGCTCGCAGATCGCCGTTGTCCGGCTGGCCGATGGCGGCCACGGGCGGCAAATCGGCCTGCTCTGGCGGCGCGACGGCTACCAGCCCGCCGCCGCCCGCGCCTTCATCGACCTCGTCCGCGAGCGGCACGCGCACGGCTTTGCCGATAGCCAACCGCCTGAACCCGATCTTCCCATCCCCCGGCCTTAGCAGTCGTGCGCCTGCCATGCGGGGAGCACGGAAATTGCGACACCGCTTCCCTGTCAGCGGCGTCGCGACCGTGCGCCGCGTGGATTTGACAATTCGTACCATAATTCGGCAAGGTGTAGGGAGTGGATGCGGCGCGGGACGAGAGGGAGCGGGATGCTGGGACACAGGGACAAGCGACGGGGTTTCGTTGTCGGCATCGGGACGGCGTTCACCGCCGGGATACTGATGCTATTCCTCGGCTGGTCGGCGGGCGCGGCAGGCGCTGCGACGGAGGCCGCGCCCGCCTGCGCGACACCCACCGCCCCACCGACGATAACGGCGGGTAGCGCCACGGCATCGCCGTCCCCGTCCCCGTCGCCGACGCCGCTCCCACCAACGGCGACGCCGGCAACATCCGGATTCAATGGTCCGTTGTACAGCGGTGGGCAGGTGACAACGACCGCGACCGCCAGCCCGACGCCGCTCCCGGTCTGCACGCCTGTACCCGCGACGGCGACCGTCGCGCCGGGCGCCGCCGTGACGTCGCTGCCAACCGCCCGCGCGACGGTCGGCCCAGGCGCCGCGAGCGCGGGCTCCGCTGTCACGGCGCAGTCACCGGTCGGTGCCACGCCTGCCGTCCCCACTGCCGCATCGGGTGTCAGCGCGACAACGCCTCCGCCGGTGCGCGCCGCAGCCGTGCCGGTCTCCGGCTCGACGTCGTCATCGTCGTCAGCGCCCTCTGAGCAGCCGCCGCCTGCCGCGCTCGGCCTGCCGCCATCCCCGCCGCCCGGCTACGTCCCACCGAGCAATATCGCCCCGCCCGGTGCGGATCGAGCGGCGCGAATCCCAGTCGGCGTATGGGACGCCGGTCATCAGGGTCATTCGCGGGAATACCGTTCCGGGCGGCGCGCAACTGCCGTGCGCCCGTTCCCTCCCGCCAGCGCGCCGAGCGCTGCGCAATCCGGCTTCCCGCCGGGCGTCGCCCGTCCGTGCCGCCGGTGCCTCCGGTCCCGACCATCTTCCCCCGCACGGGCCATCCCGTACTGGGTCAAGCCTCGCCGATCGGCATCATCGCTGGCATCGTCGCGATGCTTGTCGGCGTCTGGATGCGGCGTCGCGCGGCGGTCATGCGGCCGGCCGCCTAGCGCGGCACGATTGCATGTCGGCCCGGACGCGCTATACTGCGTCAGCAGCGTGCGGGCCGCAAGAGAATCGTGGGAAGGAAATAGCGAACGATGATACTCTGGATTGCCTATGAAGCGGCCGGCACGGGCGACGCGGGCGAAGAAATCCATAACGCGATCCGCGCGGCGGCGGGCGTCGCGCAATGTCCATCGCGCGATGCCGAATGTCTGGCTCGTCGACTCCGAGGATTCCCCGTCGGCATGGGTGGATACGGTCGAACCGGCCCTCAACAAGGGTGATCGCGTGATCGTCACGAAACTCCAGCGCGGCGCGGCGGCGATGAATATCACCCCCGCGACGGACTGGCTGAAGGTTCACCGCGAATCTTTCTAAGGACTGAGGACTGAACGACCGAGGAGATGGACTGCAGTGCGCGAGGCACGCGTCTCCTCTGCGCTCCGGTTTCGTGCTTGTGAGGGGACCGTGGCGGAGAACGGGTTTGCCGCGTCGTTGCAGCCGAAGGTGCTCGCCTATCTCGATCGTGCGGATCGGCGGGCGGCGCTCGGCTTCGCGCCGGATGAACCGCTCGGCATCACGATGCTCGCGCAGGGTGAATACAACCTGAACTACCTCGTCACTGGCGGCGCGCGGCGTGTCGTGGCGCGGGTCAATACCGGCACGCAGATCGGCGCGGGCGATCAGATCGGCTACGAATACCGCGCGCTGGAGTTCCTGCGGCCCGCAGGCATCGCGCCCGAGCCGTTCCTGCTCGATAACTCCGGCGCGGAGATTCCCTACGGCTTTCTCGTCGAGGAGTATTTCCCCGGTCGGCCGCTCGATTACGCGACGCGAGGTGCCGCTCGCCGCGCGCACGATCGCCGCGCTGCATACGCTTGCCGACGGCGGGCAACCCGGATTTCCTCGTCGTCCCGGACCCGCTCACCGGCTCGTGGCAGGAGGCGAAGGGCTATCTCGATGTCTTCTTCGCCGCGCCGGAGGCGCGATGCACGGGTCAAGCGTATCTTCGAGCGGGTTCTCGCCGCGCTGGCCGAGACCGCCGAGCGCGATCAGGCGCGCTTCCGCCCCGAGGAGCGCGTCATCATCCATACGGATGTGCAGGCGCACAACTTCATCGTTGCCGACCCGAGCGGCGAGCGGGCGAAACTCGTGCGATTGGGAAAAGCCGATGCTGGACGACGGCTCGTACGACCTCTGCCATTTCCTCACGCCGACCACGACGCTCTGGAAGTGCGAGTACGTCCTCTCCGACGCTCAGCGCGCCGACTTTCTAGAGGCATACGCGACGGCGGTCGGCGATCATCACGCGGGCCGCGACCTGATCGGGCGGGTGGAGACGCGGATGCCCTTCGTCTATCTGCGCGCGGTGGGTTGGTGCGCGATGGCCTGGGTCGAATACACGCGCCCCGGTCGCCTCCTGCGCAACGAGCAGACCTTCACGAAGATCGTCGAATATCTCGAACCGGATTTCCTCGTCGATCTCTTCCGGCCGTATGTCCCCGGGCTGTGAGCCACCGGTTGGTGGCGGCGGGGATCCCCGTCCCCACCCCTTTGACCGCCCTTTCTATTGCTGCCCGCGTATCTGCGTGCCGTTGGCGGTGCCAATCACGACGGTATGTGTCAGGCCGAGGAAGAAGCCATGATCCACGACGCCGACGATCGCTTTGATTGCCGCGGCGAGGGTATGGAGATCGAACGTTTGCGGCAGCGCGCAGTCCACGATGAGATTGCCGTTGTCGGTGCGGAAGATGCCCGTCTCCGTGCGCCGCACGGTTGGCAGCAGGGCGAGTGAGGCGAGGCGCCCTGCGTCCGTTTCCAGCCGAAGGGGACGATCTCGACGGGGAGCGGCATCCGCTCTCCCAAGCGCTGCAACGAGCTTCGTCTCATCCACGATGATCACCTGCCGCCGCGTGGCGCTGGCGACAATCTTCTCGCGCAGGAGCGCGCCACCCCGACCCTTGATGACGTCGAGATGCGGGTCAACTTCGTCCGCGCCATCAATCGTCAAATCAATCGCCGGGTGCGTATTGAGCGTGGTCAGCGCGATGCCCCCCGATCGCGGGCGAGGTCCGCCGATGCCCGCGAGGTGGGGATGGCGCGGATGGAGAGGCCCTCGCGCACCCGCGCCGCGAGAGCGGCAATCGCGAAGGCTGCCGTGCTGCCTGTGCCGAGGCCGACGATCATACCGTCTTCCACGAGCGTCGCCGCGTGCTCCGCTGCCGCTCGCTGCTGTGCCGTGCGCCCCTGCTTCGCCGCTGTCATAATTTACTCCTTCGCGCTCTCTGTTGCGACCATTCTACGCGAGAGCCCTGATGCTGACGAGTAGATTCGTGGTGGTAGGCTTTCGCCTGCTCCACCAGCGCCGAAACTGTCAGGCGGGCAAAATGAAGCCGGGAAGCGGATACGGCTTCCCGACGCTGCGGCGGAGGAGAACCAGACCGCGCTAGTCGTAGCGGCCGGTGCGCTCGCCGATCTGCACGCATTCCTTTAGTTGCGCGGCGACGCGGAAGGGGTCGCTGGAGACGACGGAGGAGGCGTACAATTCCATCGCGCCGAAGTCCGCCGTGCGGTTCATCGGGTCGCCGCGATCGACCATCCGTACGACGACCGGGAAGTCCGACCAGTTCTCGCCGCTCTCCGCGAGCGGGGGCAGCGCAATCGTCAGGTTGAACGACGTGACGCCGAGTCGCCCGTCAGGCAGGCGAGCGCGCAGTAGAGCGACCGCTTCAGGTTGTCGTCCAGTTGCGTGCCGAAGAGGATGATCTCCTTCTCCTTCAAGGGGACAAGGTGCGCCATCATCCGCACATTGCCGTGCGTGACGCCAAGGCCGAGCATTTCGTGGGCGCGATAGTAATCGGCGAAATAGTCGGCGTCGAAGGTTGTATTGTAGTGCAGGGCGGCGCGGCGCAGCAGCTCCACCTTGCCGTAATGCATGCCCTTCGTCAGGCTCATTTGCGCGTGCCCATGCGGGATGGACGCGCCGCTCTTCCAGAGGCAGTTCCACATGAAGAAGGGGAAGATCGCGTCCGCGTCCGTCTCGTGCGCCTTGCCGTACCACTCGACCGCCGCGTCGAGCGCGCCGACCACCGTCTCCTCCGTGAAGGCGAGGGGATCGTGCTCGTCGAAGACGACGACGCCGTGGAAGCCGTCGTACTTGGCGATATTCGAGCCCGTGATCGCATGGCGGGTGCGGATGCGACCGAAGACATCCTCGGGCGTGTTCGCCTCCGGATCATCGAACGGGTCGGGGTGACTGCGGGCGATTTCCTCCGCCAGCGCGGAGGGAATGCGCGCCTCCAATGGCCGGTGCGCGCGCAGTTCATTGAAGAGGCTGCTTTCGAGGGTCCAGCGATTCGTCAGCTTGACGACTTTCTGCCGGCGCACCGCGTCCACCGAACCGAAATACTTCTCGATCCAGCGGTACATCGTCCGGGGAGGATTCAGCTCCCCGATGGTGCTGCTCAGATGAAAGAAACGGTCGAATAATTCGCGTTCCTCGGGTGGCAAATTGGCAACGATCTGATCGAGCGCGACAATCTCACGCTGTTCAGTGGCTACAACGTCCATACCAGTCCCATTCTCCTTCGTTCTCCCCCAACCACAGTATAGCAGGTGCGTAAAGGGCTTCGCGGCCCTGTGTGTCACTCGTGCCAAGACTCAGCGTGCGGTGCTGTGCCGCGCGGCGAGCGCCCGCGAATACAGTGCCGCGTATTGCCGCGCGGACGATGCCCAGGAGAAGTCTTGGGCCATTGCGCGGCTCCGCAGCTTCTCCCATGCCACCCGGTCCCGGTATGTCTCCAGTCCTCGCACGATTGCTGCCAGACAGGCGAGGGGGTCGTACGCATCAAAAACAAAACCCGTCCCGGCTTGCGCGAACGGGTCGTCATCCTGCACGGTATCAGCCAGACCACCGGTCCGCCGTACAATCGGGATTGTACCATAGCGCATCGCGATCATCTGCCCGAGCCCGCACGGCTCGAATCGCGACGGCATCAGGAAGAGATCGCTCCCGGCGTAAATCCGCGACGCCTGGTACGCGTCGAAGCCGATGCGCACCGCCACCCGATTCGGCCGGTCGGCGGCGACCCGTCGAAATTCATTCTCAATTGCCGGGTCGCCGGTTCCCAGGATGACCAGTTGCGCGCCCCGATCGACGATCTGCTCGGCGATCCGCGCGACGAGGTCGAACCCCTTTTGCTCCACCAAGCGGGCGACGACGCCGATCAACGGCGTGCCCGGCTCCGCGTCGAGGCCGAGCGATTGCTGGAGCGCTGCCTTGTCCAGTGCCTTGCCGGTGAGATCCGTCGCGTCGTATGCGGCAGGTAAGGCAGGATCGGTGGCGGGATTCCAGATTTCTTCGTCCAACCCATTGAGGATGCCGACAAAATCGTCGCCGCGCTCGCGGAGGATCGTGTCCAATCCCTCGCCGCTGGCGGGCGTGCGGATTTCCTCATGGTAGGTCGGGCTGACGGTATTCACCATATCCGATTCGACGATCCCCCGCGCCATCGGATTGGCCGCCCCGCCGAAGCGCGCGTACTCGATCGGCAGCATCTGCGTGCCGTTCACATCGGCCAGCCCGAACAGATAATCGCCGCCGAAGACCCCCTGATAGGCGAGGTTGTGGATCGTGAAGACCGTCGCCACGCCGTCCCAGAAACGGTCCCATCGCAAGGTATAGCGGAGCCAGTGGACCGTCATCGCCGTCTGCCAGTCGTGGCAATGGATGATGTCGGGCCGCCAGCCCGTCTCGGTACACCACTGCAAGGCGGCGCGACAGAAGAAGAAGAAGCGTTCGTGGTCGTTCGGGAAGCCATAGACCGGGCGCGGCCCGAAGAGGATCGTGTTGTCCGCGAAGATGATGCGGGGGCGGTCGGCAGCGGGTAATTCGGTGGCGCCCATCCGCCCTTCGTAGAAGCCGAAGCCGTGCGACGTTGCCCAGCCGAGCGTCACCATAAAGCCGTTCGGAGGCGGGGAGAGCGCATACCGATCTGGGTCGATGGAGCCGTAGCGGGGCATCGCCACGACGACCTCGTCGCCTGCCGCCGCGAGCGCCAGGGGGAGTGATCCGACGACATCCGCGAGGCCCCCCACCTTGGCATACGGGGCGACTTCGGCGCTCAACATCAGGACCCGGCGGCGGGTTTCCGCCACGCTGCACGTCCTTCCCGATACCGTTCAGCCCGCGTGATCCGCACCTGCGGGCGCCGCGCTGATGTAACGAACAACAGTTGCCGGAATTGCGCGCTACGGGCGCCCGGAATGCGCCATGCCGGAGCGCCACGAGGTATCCGAGCCCCAGCCGCTCGATCGCGGCGTCTCGCCCCACGACTGGCCCGAGGTCGCACCCATGCTAGGCATCGCACCGGGGCTGATCGGCCCGAGGTAGATGCTGCCGGGGCCGCGATCGCGGAAGACGTGGTAATCAAGGTCCGGGAAAGGATTGTCGAGCGCTTCGAGGCGGGCGCGGAGGTGCCGCCCTGCGCTCGATGCCGCCGTACCCGCGTCCAGCAGATGGGTGAGGCGGTCGAACCGCTTGACGTGCGCGTTGAAGCGGCGGGTTGCGTACTCGGACGCCTGCCCGGTGGTGACGAGAAAGGGCCAGTCGGACGATTCGAGCAGCAGTAATTCGCGCCCCGCCTGCGCGAGCGTCGCGCGGATGTCCCCACTCGCCTCGGGGAAGCGCGCCACGAGCGATTCCATCCGCCGCTCGCGCTCGTGGATCATCGGCCACATCCACGCCGTCTTGGCGTTGTTCCAGGTGTAGTCAGTGCGGTAGCGCCCCCACGACGACGGCGGGAGATTAATCGCCGCGTCCGCCGGGTGCGCGGCGACGTATCCGCCGGCGGTTGCCGTTGCTACGTCGCTCTGTTCCGAGGTGGACGCCAGTTCGAGGACGCGCGCGAGCCACTGTACGCCCTCGAACCACCAGTGGCCGAAGAGTTCGGCGTCGTAGGCGGCGCAGATGAGGCCGGGCCGATCCGTTGTCGCGCGCCAGCGCGCCGCCTCGTCCTCCACGACACCGACGAAATGGTGCGCGTGCGCCTCGATCTTCGCCGCCGCCCACGCCGGGTCGTAGAGGTCCTTCTCGCCGAGATCGACATCGCCGCCCGTGATGCGCCAGTACCACAAGCCGCTCTCGGCGTCCTTGCGGTGGAATTCGCGGTAATCGATGTCGCCGGGGTAGCCCTGCCAGCGCGACCAGACCTGCTCGGCGACCCGCTGATTGCGCGCCACAACCTGCACCCGCGACGACCCGATGCGATAGGGCCGGAAGGTGGTCGGCGCGCCCGTTGCGCCGCCCGCCAGTGGCGCTTCCTCGACATTCTGCGATTCGGTGAAGAAGAGATTGATTCCCTGCGCCTCCAAAAACGACTCGATGCCGGGCAACCCGCCCTGCGCGGGGCGGTAGGCGCATTCCGGCAGCCAGATCGAACGCGGCGCGCTGCCGACCCGGCGGGTGTACGCCTCGATGCCCACCTGCAACTGTGCCGCGACGGACGACGCGCGACCGAGCAGCGGCAGATAGCCGTGCGTGGCGGCGCTGACCATCAGCTCCACATGGCCCGAGCGGTGCAGCGCGGCGAAACTGCCGACGATATCGCGGTTGAATCGCGTCTGAAAGGCCGCGAGCGCCCCACCGAAATGCTCCGCGTAGAGCAGCGCGACGCGCGCCTCGCGGCTTGCCCCCGACCGTGCGAAGCGAATACGATCCGACTCGGCGCGTTCAAGGCGGTCCGCGAGGTAGATTTCGAGGTTGGCGATGACGGCTGGATCGGCCAGTTGCTCCATCAAGATCGGCGTCAAGCCAATCGTCAGGCGGAACGGCACGCCCCGCTCGGCGAGATCAGTCAGCGCGACGAGGAGCGGGATATAGGTCGTCGATGCCGCTTCGTGGATCCACTCCTCGCCATGTGGCCACTGCCCCTGCCGCCGCGCATACGGCAAATGGCCGTGGAGCACAAACGCCAATGACGAGTGCTGAGTACTGAGTGCCGAGTCCTGGGTACTGGTGGTCGTCACGCTATTGGTAGCGGACTGCTCACTTTGCATCGACATACCTCTATTAGGTACTGGTCACTCAGTACTCAGTACTTCGTCACGCCCAGGACGGCATGCGCGAATCGATCGTTTCGCCGCTGGGGATCCATTGGCTGGTGAATTCGTGTTCCTGCACCTCGGGCGCGATGATGACATTGCGGCCGATCGTCACATTGGCGGGGATGCGCGCATGCTTGCCGACGAGGGTGATGCCGGTGTTGACGCGGCGCGGATCGAGCAGATTCGGCGTATCGTCGCCGAAGCCGAGGCGGCAGCCGGGGCCGATGAAGGCCTGCTTGTCGATGATGCACCGCTCGACGATGGCGCCCTCCGCGATCACCGTGTCGCCCATGATGATGCTGTCCCGCACCACGGCGCCATCGCGCACGACGACGCCCGGCGAGAGGACGGAGTGCTCGACCGTGCCGCGAATGATGATGCAGCCATTGGAGACGAGCGAGCGGGAGACGTGCGACCCTTCCATGATTTTGGCGGGGGGCCGCTCCTCCGAGCGCGTGTGGATCACCCAGTCGGGGTCGTAGAGATTCAAGTCCGGCAAGTCCTCCAGCAGGGCGAGATTCGTCTCCCAGTAGGATTGGAGCGTGCCGACATCCTGCCAGTAACCCTCGAAGGAGTAGGCGAAGACATCGCCCCGTTCGATCAGCGAGGGGATGATGTCCTTGCCGAAATCGAGCATCGTCCGCTCGACGGCGCTGTTCTCACTCACTTCGAGCGTATCGACGAGCAGATTCTTGTCGAAGACGTAAATACCCATCGAGGCGAGGGTGCTGCGCGGGTTCTCCGGCTTCTCCTGGAAGGCGACCACGCGATCCTCGTCGTCGGTGACGAGCAGACCGAAGCGGCTCGCGTCTTCCAGGGGCACCGGCTGCACGCAGACGGTCACCGATGCCTTGCGCCGCCGGTGGAAGTCGAGCATCGGCCGGTAATCCATCGCGTAGATATGGTCGCCGGAGAGGATCAGCACGTCGTCGAATTGCTTGGGCATCACGTACCAGAGGTTGTGATAAATGGCGTCCGCCGTGCCCCGGTACCAGTCCGACCGCGCGCGGCCAAGATATGGCTGGAGCAGATGGATTCCACCGCGCGAGCGGTCGAGGTCCCACGGCTGGCCGATGCCAATATGGTCGTTGAGGGAGTGCGGCCGGTACTGCGTCAGCACTGCCACATCGGTAATGCCCGAGTTGATGCAATTCGAGAGCGTGAAGTCGATAATGCGATACTTCCCCGCGAAGGGCACCGCCGGCTTCGCCCGCTGCCGAGAGAGGATGCTCAACCGTTCGCCCTGCCCACCCGCTAAAATCATCGCGGCGACGCCGTCCACAGTTCGCCCTCCATGTTAGGACATACCCTGACTGCCTCACAGCAATAGCGCTGCCAAAGGGGAAAACATCGCCATCGCACGGTAGTATATATGGCGCATAGCATGGATGCGAGGGGCAAACGGTTATGTCCTGTGCGGGCGGCAACGTGTGATGGTGGTGGCGGGCTTTGGCCCGCTCGTCGCTGCGGCAGGCCAAGGCCCGCCACCGCCGGGGAAAACCGCGATAGGCTTGAATGCAATGGAGGCCCGATGACCGAATTGCTCTACCAGACGGACAGTTATCTGCGCGAGATCGATAGCGCGGTAGTCGCCCACGCGGACGTGAACGGCGCGACCGCTGTGGTGGTGGCGCGCACTGTGCTCTATCCCGGCGGCGGCGGGCAGCCCGCCGATACGGGTACACTCGCGTGGGGAGATCAGCGGGCGACCGTCCTGAGGGCGGCGAAGCAGGGCGCCGACGTGGCATACATCGTCGAGGGGCCGCTCCCGCCGGTCGGCACGACGGTGCGGATGGCGGTGGAGTGGGAACGGCGCTATCGGCTGATGCGCACGCACACGGCGATGCACTGCCTCTGCGGCGTCGTCTTCCGCGACTACGGCGCGCTCGTCACGGGCGGGCAGATGGACCTCGACCGGTCGCGCATGGACTTCGAGTTGGACGATCTCTCACCGGAGCGCGTCGCCGCCATCGAGCAGGCGACCAACGGCGCGATTGGCGCGGACATGCCGGTGCGCGTGCGCATCCTGCCGCGCGACGAAGCGTTCGCGATCCCCGACTTGATCCGCACCAAGATCAATCTGCTCCCGCCCGGCATCGCCGAGGTGCGCACCGTGGAGATCGTCGGCCTGGACCTCCAAGCGGATGGCGGCACGCATGTCGCGCGTACCGGGGAGGTTGGCGGTATTCGCATCGTCGGCACGCGCTCCAAGGGCAAGAGCAACAAGCGCCTCGAGATCGTCCTCAACGACGAATGAGGAGGAGCGTAGGTTGTGGCCTGCGTATTGCCGCCGATGGTCGGGGCGCGGCGTGCTATCCCCTGATGACGTAGGTGCCCGCCGCCTTGTCGTGCCACGTCTGCTTGTTGCGGTCCCAGAGCATCCAGAGGTAGCCAAGCAGGAGGACAAGCCCGGAGACATACGCCACGACTGTGCGGATCAACGCCTTGCCGATGCTCACGTTACCGCCGCCATCCGCTGGGACAACACGGATGCCGAGGATCATGCCACCGAGTGTCTTGCCATTGACGAGCGCGATCATCAGCGTGAAATAGATGAGGTCCAAGACGAGGTTGAGCAGAGTGCCGCCACCGCCGAGATTGAAACTCACGCTGCCGTCTCCCGAGGAACCGGAGCCGAGGCCGAGGATCGACGCGAGGACCGCCCCGATGACGCCGAGGATGATGGCGTCAATAAGGAGGGCGAGGAACCGGCGCCAGAATCCGGCGTAGGCGACCGTCGCAACCGGCATGGTGTACCCCGGCGCACCCTGCGGTGCGTACGGCGCCGGGGTCGTGTACGGCGGGACACCGCCGAGCGACTGATAGGGCGGCGGGCCGCCGGGTGGTTGCATGGGAGGGGGCGTGCTCATCCAACGTGCTCCTTCTGTTTGCCGCGTGCACCGTCTATTAACCGACACTCGTGCCTGACTCCGCGCGTACCGGCGGAGCAGACTGCGGCATTCCACCGCCGCATTCGCGCGTGTTCCTGCGTTGACCTGCTCCTTCCCATACCCCTTCTCACGCGCCATTTACGCCTTGAGTACGAGCGTGTTGGCGATCTTATCGTGCCAGCACTGCTTGTTGCTGTCCCAGAGCATCCAGAGGTAATTGAGGAGGCCGGCGAGACCCCCGGATATGCCGGCCCCGATGCCGTTGACCACGAATTGCTTGAAGAGGAATCGCCCCCACGCCTGCCCGGTGGTGATCGGGCCGCCCTGGAGATTGGTGACGCGGATGCCGACCGCCTGCCGACCGAGTGTCTGGCCGTTGTGCGCTCCCTTGCGCGCCGTCGTCAGCGGTTCGTAGAGCAGCGCGATGATGCAGCCGATGACGATCAGGATGATCCCGCCGGCCAGTGCCCCGCCGTTCGTGACCTCGGTTGAGTTATCGTAGGTATTCGTATCGATGCTGTTCACGATCAATACGATGCCGGCGATCACCGGGATAGCGGCGATGGCCAGCATTACCAGTCCGTCGATCAGCGCGGCCCCGACGCGGGACCAGAAACTGGCGAAAGGGTAGGCGGGCACGCCCGCACCCCATTGATAGCCCGGCTGCCCCGGCAGCGGCATCTGGTAGGGCTGGTACGGCGGGACCGCGCCACCGGGATACGGAGGCGGCGCGCCGGGGTAGCCGGGTTGCCCGCCCGGTGGCGGGCCGTACCCCGGTGGCGCCTGCGGCGGATACGATCCCGGTGGCGGCGGATATGCACTCATCGTTTGTCCCTTCCCATTGGCGCGTATCGCCGTCTCACTATCCGGGCCCACTGTCAGTTGGATAGTACATCTCTATAACGAATGAGCCATGCGATAGTTCCGGCTCCGCCGGCGAAAGTAAGGGAACGTGGGGCCACCGTCTGCCGATCTGACAGGCTCGTCATCTCGATGGGGCACGGACCTGCGCGGAATGTCATTGCGCCGGTGCATTCTCGGGGCGTGGTCCGGTTTGACTCTCGGCGCGACACGGCGTAGACTGGGCCGCAGTGGCTGGTTGGAACTGAGATTATGGGATGATTGGATTGTAGCGCCAGGCCCGGTGTCGGAGGAGACCGGGTGACGAGGTGGGGACTTTTCGAAACACTCGGCGGGTGGTCCCCCGGCTGACACGGTCGTGACGCGTGGAGCAAACCGGTGTCGTGAGACACCGACAATGGCCGCGCGACGTGTCCCCATTTTTTCAGACCAGCGCGACGAGAGGCCGCACCACGGTGCGGGTCGTGTAATTGTGTGCGTCGAAAGGAAATCCTTAATGTGCGGAATCTTCGGCTATGTCGGCTGCCCGGAGCAAAACGTCGATGTCCCCGGCATGACGCTCGCCGCCCTGAAGCGGCTCGAATATCGCGGCTATGACTCGTGGGGGATCGCCGTGCGCAGCGGCGACGGCATCGATGTCGAGAAGCATGTCGGCAAGATCGGTCAGGCGAGCACGACGCTCCCCGCGAGCACGATCGGCTTTGGCCACACGCGCTGGGCGACGCACGGCGGCGTCACGGAACCGAATGCCCACCCCCATCAGGACGAGTCCGGGCGCGTCGCGCTCATCCACAACGGCATCGTCGAGAATTATCTGACCCTCAAGGCGGGGCTGATCGCGCGCGGTCACACCTTCCGCTCCGGCACTGACACGGAAGTGATCGTCCACCTGGTGGAAGAGGCTCTTACGCACCGCGACAACCCGGAGTCCGACCTCACCTGGGCGGTGCGCCATGCTTTCCGCCAGTTGGACGGCCTCAACGCCGTGATCGTGATGGTCGTGGACCGGCAAGAACTGGTCGCCGTCAAGAATGTCTCGCCGCTGATCGTCGGTCTCGGCGACGACGCGACCTACATCGCCTCGGATGTCGTCGCGCTGCTCGAATACACCGATCGCGTCGTCTATCTGGAAGATAAACAGGTCGCGACGATGACGCCGGGCACGATCGCGCTGACGAAACTGGACGACGGGACGCCGATCGCCATCCGCGAGGAGCGGGTGACGTGGCGGCCGGATGACGCCGGCGTCGGCGAATACCCGGATTTCATGTCGAAGGAGATGGCGGAGCAGCCGGGGATCATCGCGCGCCTCGCGGAGGACCATGCCGCGCTCGCCCAGGACCTCGCCGACCGCATCACACTCGCCTACGGCGCCTTCCTACTCGGTTGCGGCACGGCGTCCTACGCCGCGCTCTCCGGGACGTACCTCTTCTCGCGGATCGCGCGGCGGCATATCAACTTCATCCTCGGCTCCGAGTTCAAGTACCACGAGCACTTCATCACGCCGCGTTCATTGGTTATCGCCCTCTCGCAGAGCGGCGAGACGGCGGACATCATCGAGGGCGTCAATACGGCGCGGGCGCGCGGGGCGCAGATCGGCGCGCTCGTCAACGTCGCCGGTTCGAGCCTTGCACGGATGGCGGACGTGGTGGTGCCGCTCACCGCCGGCCCCGAGCAGTGCGTCCTCTCCACGAAGGCGTACACGGCGAAGGTCGCCATCCTGCTCCTGACCGCATACGCGGTCGCGGGCAAATTGGAGGAGGGGCAGCAACTCCTCAAGCGCGCCGCGATTGGCGTTGAGCAGGCGCTCCGTGGCGAGTGCGCGGAGGCGGTGCGCGCCATCGCGGAGCGCATCGTGGATAAGCAGCATCTCTATGTCATCGGGCGCGGCCTCGCCTACCCGACGGCGCTCGAATCTGCCCTGAAGATTAAAGAGGTCTCGTATATGCACGCCGAAGGCTTCGCGGGGGGTGAACTGAAGCACGGCGTGATCGCGCTGATCGAGGAGGATACCCCCTGCCTCGTTTTCGCCCCGATGGACGAGACGCGCGCGGACATTCTCTCCGGCGCGATGGAGATGCGGGCGCGCGGCGGCTTCATCATCGGCGTCTCGCCGGAGCCGGACGAAGCCTTCCACGTCCATATCCCCGTCGCGGATGTCGGCGATGCCTCACCGCTCGTCAACGTCATCCCCGCGCAACTGCTCGGCTACCACCTCGCCCGATTGCGCGGCTACGATCCCGACAAGCCGCGCAATCTCGCCAAGAGCGTGACGGTTAAGTAGCGGGGAGGTTCCTCACCCCCGGCCGCCTCTCCATCGCCCATAGGTTATCGGGTTCTGAGTTTCGTACCGCGATGGAGAGGGGCAGTGGGTGAGGCATTCCCCCTACCGCTTCAGCATCTTCTTCGCGGCCATGCCGAGGGCGCTCAGACCGAGGAGGCCGACGCCGACTGCCGCGCGCTTCGTCGGCGGCTCCGCAGGGCCGGTCTGGGCGCGATGGTTGTTCCGACCGGCGACGGTCGGGGTCGCCGTCATCGTGTACTGGGTGTCGGGACGCGGCGAGGGGTCCTCGCGCTTGCCGGTGGCGTAGTTGACGAGGCGCTGCTTGCCCTGGTCCGTCTTGGCGGTCGGCGCGGTGCGGTTGGTGATCGGTTCGCCGCGCACTTCCGCGCCCTTCAGGTCGGACTCGCGGTCGGGCATCGACTTCTTCGGTGCTTTATCGGCGTAGATCGTCTCGCCCTTGTCCTTTTCGGGGTGCTCGGCGATATCCTCGATCGTCTCCGGATCATACCGCTTGGCGAGTTCGCTATTCAGTTGCCCGCCGAGCATGATGACCATCGAGGAGATGTAGAAGACGAGCAGCAGGACGATCATACCGCCGAGGGTGCCGTACGTCTTGTCGTAGCTACCGAACTTGGAGACATAGAGGCCAAACCCGCCAATCGCCAACAGCCAGACTATCGTCGCCAGGACCGCGCCGGGCGAGATCCACTGGAACTTCTGCTTGATGTTCGGCCCCACCCAGTAGAGCACGGCGAGCGCGAGCGAGATGAAGGCGAGAATGAGCGGCCAGCGGAGTATGTTCCAGACGATGGTAAAGATGTGCCCGGCGCCGATATGCTTGGCGATAGCGTCACCGAGCTTACCGCCAAAAACGATGATAATGAACGCGGCGGCGGCAACGATGCCGACGAAGAGTGTCAGGACGATTTCTGCCCCTTTGCGCCGCCAGAATGGCCGCGTCTCCTCGACATCGTAGGCGCGATTGAGCGCCTTGATGAACGTGCTCACCGCGGCGGAGCCGGACCAGAGGGCGGTGATGATACCGAAGGAGAGCAGGCCGCCGCTCTGATTGCTCAGAACCTTCGCCAACGGCGCCGCGAGCGCGGAACGCGCGTCGGCAGGCAAGACGGAGGTCAGCGCGCTCATGATCTTGCCGAAGAGGTCGAGGCCGAAGACGCGATTGATGATCGCCGACATCGACGCGGCGAAGATCGCCAGGGGGAAGATCGAGAAGAGGATATGATAGGCGGACTCCGCCGCCAGCCCGGCACAATCGTCCTGGCTGAACTCCTTCATCGTCGCGCGGGCGACTTCCTTGTAATCGACCTTCGGTTTCTCTTTCGCCGCCTGCCGGGCGCCCATTGTGCGCGTTGCCGTTGCCATCGTCTGCACCCCCGTTTTACCATCGGATGTGTCGCGAGTTTGCACGACGTATACGCAGGTGGCGTGCCATGCTGCCGCCACGAGGATGAGGTAGAGTATGCCGACCGCCCTGATCGATAGTCACGCCCATCTCGATGCACCGCAGTTTGACGAGGATCGGTCGGACATGCTGCGGCGTGCCGACCGTGCAGGCATCCGTGCGGTCGTCAATGTCGGCTACAACGCGGCGACGTGGCCAACGACGCTCGCCCTCGCCGAGGCGTATCCCGGTTTCTTCGCCTGCCTGGGCTTCCACCCCAACGACGCGGCGGATTGGAACGATACGATCATCCCTACGCTCGCCCGCCTCCACCGGCACCCGAAGGTCGTCGCGGTCGGTGAAACGGGGCTGGATTACTACCGTGATCACGCCTCACCCGCGCAGCAGCGCGCCGCCTTCCTCGCCCAGATTGCCCTCGCGCGGTCGCTCGGCAAGCCGGTCGTCATCCATCATCGCGAGGCGCACGACGATCTGCTCGCCATCCTGCGGGATAATGTCTCGGCACACGGCCCGTTGCGCGGCGTCTTGCACGCCTTCAATGGCGGCCCAGATTTCGCGGGCGAGGTGCTCGCTTTGGGCCTCCTCCTCGGCATCGGTGGCCCGGTGACATTCAAGAACGCCACCGATCTCCATGCCGCCGTCCGCGCCGCGCCCATCGACCGCATCGTTATCGAGACGGACAGTCCGTACCTCGCGCCGCACCCGCAGCGCGGCAGACGCAACGAGTCCGCCAACGTCGCGCTCGTCGCGGAACGGATCGCCGCATTGAAAGAAATGGACATATGTACGATGGCGGACGCCACGACGCGCAACGCCGAAGCGCTCTTCGGATTCACGCACCCCGATACGCTCCGCGGCACATCGTAGCGCACGTAGTCTTTACAATTACCACGTCATCCTCTTGCCCTACCCTCCCGGCCCCCACCCCCGGTGGGGGCCGGGAGGGTAGGGCGAATCGCCGACCGGCCTTGAGACGCATCCTCGCTGTCGCGTCAAAATGAACCCGATCCGCGCCGTGTGGTATCCTGCATGGAGTACCGCACGGCATTTTTGACGTGCGTTGATGGAAGGGTTTGTGTCATGGCAGAGAGAGCGAAGACGACAACCGCTGAGGCGACGTCGATCCAGAATGCGGCCGGCCTCACTACAACCTCGGTGAGCGTCGAGCAACGGAAACCGCTCACACCGCAGGCGGCTACCATCCCCCCTACACCGAAAGAGACGACAGCGGAGACGGCGGCGGCAGCGATGCCGGTCACCTATCAGATGGTCGAGCATGACGCCGAGGTGCGGAAACTGATCGATCACGCCAACCGGAACCTCGGCGTGGTCGGCTACACCGAGCACGGGCTTCGCCATGTCACGCTCGTCGCACGGATCGCCCGCAATGTCATCCGCATCCTCGGCTACGATGAGCACACGCAAGAGTTGACGGCGATTGCCGGCATCATGCACGACATCGGCAACGTGGTGAACCGACGCGGCCACCCGAGCAGCGGCGCGGTGATGAGTATGCCGATTTTGCAGCGGCTCGGCATGCCGATGGACGATATCGCCGTCGTGATGGGCGCGATCGGCAGCCACGGCGACGATGGCGGTGGGCTCGCCGAGCCTGTCCATGCCGTCTGCGCTGCCCTGATCGTCGCGGATAAGTCGGATGTCCACCGCTCGCGCGTCCGCAACCCCGATCCGGCGACGTACGACGCGCACGATCGCGTCAACTACGCGGTCGTCTCGTCGTTCCTGCGCGTGGACGCGGATGAGAAGACGATCACGCTCGAACTGACGATTGACACTGCAATATCGTCGGTGATGGATTATTTCGAGATATTCCTGCCGCGCATGTTGCAATCGAAGCGGGCGGCGGAGTTCCTCGGCTGCCGCTTCCATATCGAGATCAACGACCACACGATCCTGTAGGGGCGAGGGGAAATCCGTAAGGGGAGCACATCGCAGTGGCAGTAATGACCGCCAGCAGCACCTTTGACCGCGCTCGCACGCGCTATCTCGACTTGTACATCGTCGTCGTGACGCTCGCCCTCACCGTATTCGGTGCACTGGCGATTTACAGCGCCAGTGGCGCGGGCCCGTTGACGCCGAGCAATCTGGCGGTGCGCCAATTCGTCTACTTCGTCTTCGGCATCGGCCTGATGGTCGTCTTCTCGCTGCTCGACTACCGCATCTTCCGTGGTGTGGCGCCGATCATCTACGGCATAAGCATCGCCGCGCTCGGGGCGGTCCTCGTGGTCGGTAAGACGGTGAACGGGGCGCAGCGTTGGTTCAGCCTGAAAGTGATCGACTTCCAGCCCTCCGAGGCGGCGAAGATCGGCGTCATCATTGGCCTCGCCGCCTTCATCAGCAGCCGGGGCGAGAAGATGGCGCGCTGGTACAATTTCCTCATCGCGCTCGCCATCGTTATGGTGCCGGCGCTCTTGATTTATCGGCAACCGGACCTGGGCACGGCGCTCGTCTTCGTGGCGATCTGGGCGGCGATGATGGGGCTCTCCCGCACCCGGCTGATTTATTTCGTGGGGATCGTCGCCGCGGGCATCCCCGCCGCGATGTTGCTCTGGCAGCGGCTGCCGGAATATCAGAAGAGCCGCTTCGATGCCTTCCTCGATCCGAGTTCCCCGAAGAATATCGGCGGCGAGGGGTACAACATCATCCAGGCGCAGAACTCGATCAGCAGCGGCGGTGTCGCGGGGAACGGCATCCACGGCGGCATTCTCAGCGATTACGACTTCCTCAAGGTACGTACGACCGACTTCATCTTCGCGCATGCGGCGGCGATGTTCGGCTTCCTCGGCTGCCTCGCCCTGATTACGCTCTTCATGTTGCTGATCTGGCGCTATGCGAAAGTGGTGATGACCGCCGGTGATTCGTTCGGCCAGTTGATCGCGATGGGCATCACGGCGCAATTGCTCTTCCAGGTCGTCGTCAATATCGGCATGAACGCGCGGATGATGCCGGTCACGGGCGTGCCGCTCCCGTTCATCTCCTATGGCGGCACGCAACTCTGGATGCTGCTGGTCGGCCAGGGATTGATGCAGAGTATCCTTATGCGCCACCAGAAATTTGTCATCGGGTAAGCTATTCGCTCTCTTGCCGCCGCTTCGTGTCGCTCGTATACTTCTTCTTGGCGCATTTATTCTGCGGGTTCTTTTTGCGGCGAGTGAGGTGCGGCACGAAGCGTACAGAGCGGTCTCCCGGCCTCTTCCAGTCTTCGGCCCCGGTACTCGTCGGGCGGGAGCGGGAGCAGTCCCTGCTGCGCGACGCGCTTGACGCGCTCGGCGACGGTCATGGTTGCGTAATTTTGATCGGCGGCGAGGCGGGGATCGGCAAGACCGCGCTCGCTGCGGCGCTTGGCGTGGCGGCGGCGGACTGCGGCGTGCGTGTGCTCTCCGGCCGCTGCTACGACCTGACGGACACGCCGCCGTACGGGCCGTGGCAGGAGATTTTCCGCTCCGGTGTGGGCGCCTCCGGCCCATCCGCGTTGCCGGGCGTGCTCGCGCACCTCGACGCGGCGCCTGAGGTACGCAGCCAGGCCGCCCTTTACGCGCAGACGCTCGAACTCTTCCGCGCCATGGCGGCGGAGCGTCCGCTCCTGCTCGTCCTCGACGATATTCACTGGGCGGACGCCGGGAGCCTCGACCTCCTGCGTGTGCTCGCGCGCGATCTCACGGACGCGCCGGTCATCATCCTCGCGACCTACCAGACCGACGAGATGCGCGCGGAGAGCCACTGTGCCCGTATCATCGCGGTGATGGTTCGGGAGCGCGAGACGCTGCGCCTCACGCTGCGCCCACTCGATGCGGGAGCGGTGGCGTCGCTTGTGCGCGCCCGCTACGCGGAGATTGCGGAGGCCGATCGGGATCGACTGCTCAACTATCTCCGGGCGTACGCGGAGGGTAACCCCTTCTACATTGGCGAACTGCTGCATGGGCTTGAGGATGACGGGCGTCTGGTCCGCGCTGACGGATGGTCGGTCGGCGACCTTGCGGACGCCACGGTCCCGCTCGTGTTGAAGCAGGTTATCGCGCGCCGGGTGGCGCGCCTCGGCGAGACCGCGCCGCGCTTGCTGACGATTGCCGCCGTCATCGGGCAGGAGGTGCCGCTCTCCCTCTGGGCGACGGTGGCGGGGGTGGACGGCGACACGGTGCTCGATCTGGTTGAACCCGCAGTCGGCGCGCGGATTCTCGATGAGTCTCCCGACGGCATGACCGTCTGTTTCGCCCACGCGCTGATCCGCGAGACGCTCTACACCGGCCACCTGGTTGCCCGGCGGCGGGAATGGCATCGGCGTGTCGCAGCCGCGCTCATTGCCCGCACGTCGCCCGAGGCGGACGCGGATGCAATCGCCTATCATCTTCGTCAGGCCGGCGATCCGCGGGCGATTGAGTGGCTGATCCGGGCGGGAGACCGCGCGGATCAACTCTTCGCGCACCAGACCGCCGTAGCGCGTTTCGCCCACGCGCTCGCGCTGCTCGGCGAGGATGCGACGCGGCTTGTCCTTCGGTGCGAATTACTCCTGCGCCTTGCGCGACTGCTCCGCACGACCGAAACCCGCCAAAGCATTGGCTACGCGGAAGAGGCAGCCGCGTTGGCATCCCAGGCTGGCGATGCCGTGCTGGAAGCCGTCGCGCGTTTCCGGCTGGGCCAGTTGCTCTCGTATGCCGGCCAGAGAACGCGCGGGCTCACGACGCAGTCGGCGGCCGTCGCGGCGCTCGACGCGCTCCCCGCGAGCGCGATGGAGCGCGTCGCGCCGCTCGATTTCGTCGCGGCGAGCAGCAGCGCGCGGCACGGCTCGGTTGCCTTGCGGCTCTCCGAAGTCGGGCGCTTCGCGGACGCCGACCGGCACATCGCGCGTGCGCTCGCCGATGGTCAGGTCGCGCCCAGCCTCGCCACGCACGATGTGCTGCTGGCGCGGGCGGTCGTGGCGCGCAGCATGGGGCGGCCGGATGAAGGATGGGCGGATGTCGCGGCGGTCTACGCGCTGAATCGCGCCACCGGCGACCACGATCTCGCGGCGTGGCTAATCGGGAATGGCGTGATGTGGGGCGCGCTCTCGTACTGGACGGATGACCGCGCGCAACTCGGCAACGTACGAGCGATGCTGCGGGAGCATGTGCCGCAGCCGGGCGAACTGTTCGCGGCGCTGCCGTTATCGGTGATGCTCCTGCCCGCGCTCTACGTCGAGGGTGCATGGGCGGAGGCGCGCCATATCATCGCGGCGGCGCGGCGCACCAGGTTCGCGCGGCACCCAATCGCCCAGTTCATGCCGATTGTCACCGCCCTCATCGCCCTTGGGCAGGGCGACACCGAGACCGCGCGGGAACTCGTGCGCGATGAACTCCCCGATGGCGCGCGGACCGAGCCGGGTAGTAATCGCTTCCCCAGCGCTACCGCCTTCCAGCGGATCGCGGCGGCGCTCGCCATCGACGCCGGCGATTGGGATGGCGCCCGTGCATGGCTCGACGCGCACGATCGCTGGATCGCGTGGAGTGGCGCGGTGCTCGGCGCTGCGGAGGCGGACGTTCTCTGGGCACAATTCTACCACGCGGCGGGGGATAGACCGCGTTCCATGGAGCGGGCAACAGACGCGCTCGCGGGCGCGACGGCTCCCCGGCAACCACTCGTGCTCATCGCGGCGCACCGGTTGCTCGGTCAGATCGCGGGCACGAGCGGTGCGCTCGACGACGCGGAAACGCATTTCACCGCGGCGCTCACACTCGCGGACGACTGTGCCGCGCCCTATGAGCGGGCGCGAACGCTAATCGCCCGTGCGGAACTCCTCGCCGCAGCGTATGACGACGATGGGACGGTATGCCTCGACGAAATGTGCGCCCTCAGCATCTCCTTGGGCGCCCGGCCGCTGCTGGCGCGGCTTGACGTGCTGGATGCGCGGCGCGCGCCGTCGATTGGCCCTCTTCGCCCGCGCGCGACCGATGGAATGACCGACCGGGAGATGGACGTGCTCCGGGCGCTCGCGGCGGGGATGAGCAACCGTGAGATCGCCGCGACATTCGCGATCAGCGTGCGCACGGCGGAACGGCACATCAACAACATCTACACCAAGATTAACGTCCGCGGGCGTTCCGAAGCGGTGGCATACGCGTACCGCCACGGCCTCACCCGCAGCCCACCCGCCTGAACCGTGAGCGAGAGTCGCCCGGTTTCGCCTGCATGCCGAACGAAACGTGATACGATACAGGGCGGTCGCGCGATGGCTGGAGTCCGTGGAATGAATCGGGGGATCACGGTGGCGGAACTGACGCTCGACGAGGTGCAACATGTGGCGGCGCTCGCCTATCTCCGCTTCTCGCCGGAGGAGTTGGAGCACCTGCGCGGCCAGTTGGAGGGTATCCTCGAGCACATCAACCAGTTGCAGGAAGTGGATACCGCCGCGATCCCGCCCACCGCGCAAGTGATCGCGCTGACGAGCGTCCTGCGCGATGACACGGTGCGCCCGTCGTTGCCGACCGCCGTCGCGCTCGCCAACACGCCGCGCGTCGAGGAGAACTTTATCAAGGTTGATGCCGTGCTGGAGGAAGGGTAAATGGCCGCGACGACCGAACTGACGCGGCTGTCGATCGCCGACGCGCGCCGGATGCTGGATGCACGGGCGGTATCGAGCGCGGACCTCACCGAGGCGCACCTCGCCCGGATCGCCGCCGTCGACGATCGCCTCCATGCCTTCCTGCATACGATGGACGAGGGTGCGCGCGCTCAAGCGGTGGCGGCGGACCGTCGCATCGCGGCGGGCGATGCCGCGCCGCTGACCGGTATCCCGCTCGCCCTGAAGGATGTCCTCGTCACGACCGATGCGCCGACGACGGCGGGGAGCAAAATCCTCGCCGGTTATCGCTCGCCGTATGATGCCACGGTTGTTACCAAATTGCGGAGCGACGGTGCGGTCTTCCTCGGTAAGACGAACACCGACGAGTTCGCGATGGGTTCGAGCACCGAGAACAGTGCCTACGGCCCGACGCGCAATCCGTGGGGCGATCTCGACCGCGTACCGGGCGGTTCCTCGGGCGGCTCGGCGGCGGCGGTCGCGGCGCAGGAGGCGATGGGCGCGCTCGGGTCGGACACTGGCGGCAGCATCCGCCAGCCCGCCGGTTTCTGCGGCGTCGTCGGCATGAAGCCCACCTACGGGCGCGTCTCGCGCTTTGGCCTGATCGCCTTCGCCAGCAGCCTCGACCAGATCGGCCCCTTCGCGCGGAGCGTCGAGGATGCGGCGATCATCCTCTCCACCATCGCGGGGCATGATCCATTCGACAGCACGAGTCTCGCGCTGCCGGTGCCCGATTACCGCGCCGCGCTGACGGGCGATCTGCGAGGCGTCCGGCTCGGCGTGCCGGCGGAATACTTCGTCGAGGGGATGCAACCGGAGGTCGAGGCGGCCGTCCGCGCGGCGATTGCCGAGATGGAGAAGATGGGTGCGGATCATCGTGCCGATTTCGCTGCCCTACACGAAATACGCCCTCGCGACCTATTACATCATCGCGCCCGCCGAGTGCTCCGCCAATCTCTCCCGCTTCGACGGCGTCAAATACGGCTACTCGCATCAGGCGGGCGACCTGCGCGACTCCTACGAGTCGACGCGCGCCGAAGGATTCGGCCCCGAGGTGAAGCGCCGGATCATGCTCGGCACGTATGCGCTCTCATCCGGCTACTACGACGCCTACTACATCAAGGCGCAGAAGACGCGCACACTGATCAAACGCGATTTCGACGAGGCCTTCACGACCGTCGATGCCATCGTCGCGGCGACTTCGCCGACCGTGGCGTTCAAGCTCGGCGAGAAGGTGCAGGACCCGCTGGCGATGTACCTAAACGATGTCCTGACCATCCCGGCCAATATGGCCGGTATCCCCGGCATTTCACTCACCTGCGGCTTCAAAGACAGCCTGCCGATTGCCTTGCAAGTGCTCGGCCCCGCGCTCGGCGAGGAAATCTGCCTGCGCGTCGCCCACGCCTACGAGCAGGCAACGCCATGGAAGGATCAACTCGCCGATCCATAGCAGTCCGTTATGACGAATGTACGTATTTTCCGAGGCTTGACGCGGCATAGCGCAATCGCTACTGTACGTACATGTTGCTGCTCGATGTGTCACGATGGGTCATATAGTGCGTCATGCGGTCGGAAAAGGCTCCGCTCGCCTTGTTGCGCGGGTGCAACGGCCATTAATCATCGTTGGCCTGCTGCTCGCGACCGGATATGCGACAGTCGGCTTCATTCGGCAGGAGCGGACCGCCCAGCAGATCGCGGGCGAGGTGGCGGCACGCCAGCAGGATCTGCACGATGCGACGATGGAGCAGCAGACACTCACCGCCGAGATTGCGGCCCTCAACGACCCGGCGCGCTACGCGCAATATGCGACGCTCGTCGCGCGCCACACGTTGATGCTCACGCGCCCGGATGAAACGCTGATGATCGTCACCTGGCAGCCACCGAGCGGCCAACCCGTGCCGCCGCGCGCGACCGATTGGAAGGCGCTCATCCGTGCCGCCAACATCCCCAGCCCCTGACGAACCCACGCCGTTCGCGATCCCGTGGCCGCATGAGGTCCATCGCGCGTCCGACGCCATGCCCTGCGGCTGCGGCCGCCGCACCGTCCGCCCCGGCGAGACCTATGTGACCATCGGCAGTTACAACCGGATCAACTGCTGGGGCTGCCTCGTCTACTACGGCTGGGCCTCGCTCGACGATGTCCCCGAGCCTATCCGTCCCGAAGTCGCGGCGGCTCAGCAGCGAACGCAACGATAACCACCAAAACACCAAGAACACGAAGAACACCGAGGAAATGCGACGCTTCTCTGCACGCCTGGCGGCGGTATCAACAACAGCGGCGGCACGATGAACGTGAGTAGCAGCACGATCAGCGGCAATCGCGCGGGGAACTTCGGCGACATCGATAACGGCCAAGGGACGATGAACGTGACCAATAGCACCGTTGCCTATAATCCCGTCACCCGCCCATGCGCCGACTGCTACCCCCGACCCGCCGGAGGGATCGGCGATCACGACGGGATGAAAACGCTGGGCGCGAATGCCTGCGAGAGATACCGGGTCACGCACACGGCAACATTCGCCGAGGGCACGGAGAAAACGAAGAGATCGCACATCTCCTCATATTCTCCCCTGTGTCCCCGGTGATGAAATCTCCCTACATCGTGTCGAGGCTGTCGCGGAGGACATCGAGGTGTTCGAGGGCGAGGCCGGTGCCGATGGCGACGCAGGAGAGCGGGTCTTCCGCGACGTAGCAGGGGACGCCGGTCACTTCGGTGAGCAGTTCGTTCAGGTTGCGCAGGAGGGCGCCGCCGCCGGTGAGGATCATCCCCTTGTCGATGATATCCGAGGAGAGTTCCGGCGGGGTCTCTTCGAGAACGCCACGGACGGCACCGATAATCGCCTCCAGCGGCTCGGTGAGCGCCTCGGTCACTTCGTTCGCATGGATCTGGATCGTGCGCGGCAACCCCGCGACCTGATCGCGCCCGCGCACGTCCATGATGACGTCCTCATCGAGGGGCATCGCGCTGCCCATGGAATTTTAATCTCCTCCGCCGTGCGTTCGCCGATGGCGAGGTTGTACTTGCGCTTGATGTAGTTCGCAATCGCCTCATCGAACTTGTTGCCGCCGACGCGGATCGAGCGCGCGACGACGATGCCGTTGAGGGAGATGACCGCCACTTCGGTTGTGCCGCCGCCGATGTCGATCACCATATTGCCGGAGGGGTCCGCGACCGGGATGCGCGCGCCGATGGCCGCCGCGAGCGGTTCCTGGATGAGATACGCGCGGCGCGCGCCCGCCTGGAGCGCGGCATCGCGCACGGCGCGCGTCTCGACGCCGGTGACCCCGGCGGGGATGCAGATCATCACTTCCGGCTTGACGAGCGAGAACCGCCCGCAGGACTTGGTGATGAAGTACTTGAGCATCTCCTGCGTGACCACGTAGTCCGCGATCACCCCGTCCCGCATCGGGCGGACGACCTCGATCGTCTCCGGGTGCCGACCGATCATCTCGCGCGCCTCGACGCCGACCGCCTTCACCCGCCCATCGCGCGTGCCGATGGCGACCACCGACGGCTCATTGATGACGATCCCCCGACCGCGCATGTAGACCAGCACATTCGCCGTCCCGAGGTCGATGCCAATTTGTTTCGGCAAATGCTGTTCCCCTTAGTCTGTTTCGCTCGTGTGGCGCCGATCCGTCCGTGAGCGGCGCGTTAGTATACTCGACATAACCAAATGAGAGAAGGGTGCGAATCATCCATTCGCACCCTTCTCGGAGACGGATATTGGCGGCTGGCGCCAAAGGGTCTGTTCCATTCTCATCCGCGCTCTTGCGACCGGCCCGATGATCGCCGCCGCTGCCCGATGCGGATGCGCACCATCGCGCGGCGGAGGGCGGCCTCCGCGCGAGCGGCGTCAACCGCGTCGCCGCTCGCGGCGAGTCGCTCTTCGGCCCGGCGTCGCGCTTCTTCCGCGCGCGCGAGGTCGATTTCGTCCGATCGCTCGGCCGCGTCGGCAAGGACGAGCACCTTCTCCGGCGTCACTTCCATAAAGCCGCCGGTGACGAGCAGGCTGGTCTCCTCCGCGCCGCGCTTGACGCGCAACTCGCCCGGTTGGAGCGTCGTGATGAGCGGGACGTGGCGCGGCAGGATACCGAGCACGCCATCCGTGCCGGGCGCGACGACCATATCGACACCCTCCTCCTGGAGCACGACCCGGTCTGCGGTGACGAGTTCAAAGTTCAGCGTCGGCATCTACCTAACCCCCATCTGCCCAAAGGACGCCCGCCTTCCCGATACGGGAAGGGGAGCCGGAGGGCACATCGCATGCGCCCCTACATGATCTCCCCTTTTGCTTCCCCCTCTCCATTGCTGACAAGCAATGGAGAGGGGGTCGGGGGGTGAGGCTCTTACGCGTTCGCCAGTTCCTTGGCCTTCTCGACGGCCATATCGATCGTGCCGACGTTATAGAACGCCTGCTCCGGCAAGGCGTCGTGCTTGCCTG
>CAWJZC010000022.1:0-124540 GCA_963847195.1 uncultured Chloroflexia bacterium
CCGGTTGCGGCAATACGGTCAACTGCAACCATCCGATTGTGGTAGAAGTCTATTGTCGAGTGCCTCGAGTTCTGGGTCCGCGAGATGCATGTCGACGGATTCCGGTTCGATGAGGGCTCGATCCTGTCCCGCGGGGAGGATGGCGCGCCCCTCGTCCACCCGCCGGTGGTGTGGGCGATCGAATTGTCGGAGACGCTCGCCAACACGAAGATTATCGCGGAGGCGTGGGATGCCGCGGGCCTGTATCAGATCGGGTACTTCCCCGGGTGGCGGTGGGCCGAATGGAATGGCCGCTACCGCGACGATATCCGCCGTTTCGTCCGCGGCGATGCGGGTATCGTAGGTCAGGTCGCGGTGCGCATCGCCGGGAGCGCGGACCTCTATCAGTGGAACGATCATTTGCCGACGAACAGCATCAACTTCGTCACGTGCCACGACGGTTTCACCCTCAATGATCTCGTCTCCTATAACGGCAAACACAACGAAGCGAACGGCGAGGGGAATCGGGATGGGATCTATGAGAATCTGAGTTGGAACTGCGGCGTCGAGGGCGGGAGCGACGATGCGCGCATCGAGGCGTTCCGCGAGCGTCAAATCAAGAACTTCTTCGCCCTCCTGCTCCTGTCCGAGGGCGTGCCGATGATCCTCGCCGGCGACGAGGTGCGGCAGACCCAGGATGGGAATAATAATGTCTACTGCCAGGACAACGCGCGGAGTTGGTTCGACTGGGATCGCATCGATCGGCACGCCCCCTTGTTGCGTTTCTTCCAGCAGTTCATCGCATTTCGGAAGGAGCACACCGATCTCATGCGCGGCAAATTCTTCACCGGTGAGACGAATGCGCGCGGCCTCCCCGATATCATGTGGCACGGCTGTCTGCTCAACGGTCCGGGCTGGAACGATCCCTCGTGTCGCGTGCTCGCCTATACGATGGGGGCCTCGGAGGATGCGCCGGACCTTCACGTCATGTGCAATATGCAGGATGAGGACCTGGCGTTCGAGATCCCGGTCGTCGCCGGGAGAGGCTGGTATCGAACCGTCGACACGGCGCTTGCCTCCCCGCAGGATATCATGCCGCTCGACGCGGCGCCGAAAATCGCCGATCCCTGGTATCGGGTGAACGGTCGAAGCATCGTGATCTTGCAGTCGAAATAAGGCGCAGGGTTCGGCAGTAGCACACACCCGGTCTGGCGGCGTTCCGTGCCCGGTTCTCCGCTCGTGCCGACTTCCTGCGCGGGATGGCCTCTGGTCAGGAAGTTGCAAGAGTGCCCTACCGGACACCGTTGCGATCGGGTGTCCTACGGTTTATTTTTCGAAAGGAAGCCCGCATCATGGCCAGCATTCAGGATAGAGCGAACGCCGCCACTCAGCAGTCCGCGGAGGGTAGTCAGGCCGGAAAAATTTGTTATGTCGCATCGCTCGCATCCGTCGCTCTCTCGCTCATCCTCTGGTTCATCCCGGCGGACGATGAGGCAAAGAAAGCGCGCGGTGAGCGGCTTGCGATCTTCGTCGGGTTGTGGCCGCCGACGCTGGCGATCTTCGGGAAGGTGATCGAGGATCGCGAACGCATGGGCGGCCCACGCTAGCCACCGCCGAGCGAGCCAACTCGTCAGGAGTGGGCGCGTCCCGCGCCCACCGATTCTCCCCGGCAACCATCGTTGCCGGGGAGTTTGTGAGCGGGTAGTTGAGAGCGTCGTTCCGCGCGTGCCGAAAAGATTCACGCGGCGCCGTCCGGGGCATGCGCGAGCGGCAGGGTGAACGTGAACGCGCTGCCCACCCCCGATGCCGACTCCGCAAGGATCTGCCCGCCGTGCGCCTCGATCAGGCTCTTGCAGATGAAGAGCCCGAGCCCGAGCCCTCTCGTGTCCGCCTTCGCCGCGTCCTCCGCGCGGTAGAAGCGCTCGAAGACGCGGGGCAGCTCCTCCGGCGCGATCCCGATGCCGCGATCGCGGACCGTCACCCGCGCCGCGCCGCCGATCTTCTCAGCGCGGACGAGGATATCCCCGCCATCCGGCGCATACTTCACGGCGTTGGTGATGAGATTCTCCACCACCTGCGCGAGGCGCGCGCCGTCCCACCACCCGTCGATCGGTTCCCCCGCCCCCTCGAAGCGGATCGCGTGCAGATGCGTCAGCGCCTGCGCCTCGTCAACCACCCGGGCGATGAGGTGGCCGAGGTCCACCCACGCCCGGCGCAACTCGATATGTTGCGCGTCGAGGCGGACGGAGTCGCGTAGGTCGTCGATGAGGCGCTCGAGGCGGTCCGATTGCGCCACGATCGCCGCCACCCGGCGCTCGTTGTAGGCCGCGCGACGCTGCAGTAGCTGCGCGTTCCCCTTGATCGTCGCGAGCGGGTTTTTCAGGTCGTGCGCGACCATCGCGACGAAGTCCTGCTGCTGGTGCTCGGCCCGCCTGCGCTCGGTGATGTCGGTGAAGGTGACGACCGACCCGCGGACGGTGCCGCCCTCGACGATCGGGAACGAGGAATAGGCGACCGGGAACGAGGTACCATCCGCGCGCCAGAAGTCCTCCCGGTCGCTCCGGCTGCCCTGCCCGGCGCGGAACGCGTCGAAGATGGGGCATGCCTCGCGGGGATACGGCGTGCCGTCCGGGTACGTGTGGTGCATCAGGTCGTGGGCATTCCGGCCGAGGATCTCCTCCCGCTCGCGGCCCAGCATGCGCGCCGCCGCGCGGTTGACGAATGTGCAGGTGCCGTCGAGGTCAATGCCGTAGATGCCCTCCCCGGTCGATTCGAGCAACAACGTGAGGTCCCGGGCGAGCCGCTCCCGCTCCCCATCGGCGCGCACGCGCTCGCTAATATCGCGGATGTGCCCGGTGAAGAGCGGCGGCCCGTCGACCGGTATGCGGGTGATGGCGAGTTCGACCGGGAACTCGCTCCCATCCGCCCGCATCCCCGTGATCTCGATCCGCCCGCCGAGGACGTGCGCCTCGCCGGTCGCCAGGTAGCGCGCCAGACCGTCGTAGTGCCGCGCGCGCAGGGACGGCGGGACGATCAACTCACCGAGCGGCCTGCCGATCGCCTCCGCACGCCGGTAGCCGAAGGTGCGCTCGGCGGCGGGATTCCAATCGACGATGCTGCCCGCATGGTCCATCGTGACGACCGCGTCGAGGGCGCTCGCGAGGATCGCCGCGCCGCGCGCCTCACTGGCGCGCAGCGACTCGTCCGCATGGAGCCGCTCGATGAACTGGCCGATCTGGATGCCCAGCCCGGCGGCGGTCTGCAGCAGTGGTTCGTCCGGCGTCTGGATCGCGCGGCCGAAGAACTCGATCGCGCCGAGCGGCCCCGCGCCGCCCCGGATCGGGAAGGCGAAGGCGCCGCACAGTCCGGCGTGCGCCGCGTCGGGACGTCGCGGGAAGTTGCCATCGCTCCGGACATCGGCGATCCACGTCGGCGCGTCGTGCAGCCATGTCCGTCCCGGGAGCCCGACGCCGCGTGGGAGCGACGTCACCCGCGTCGCGGCGGCGAATGCCGCAAGGCCCGGCTCATCCGTGTGCCACGTTGTTCGGGCACGGAGGGTGTCGGTATCGCGATCAATCGTCCAGAAGAAGCCGCACGCCCACCCGAGCGTTTCCCCGATCGTGCGGAGCAACGCCGGCATCGCCTCATCGAGCACGCCCCCCGCGGCGATGATCCGGCTCACCTCGTACTGCGCGCGGGACCGGCGTTCCGCCCGCTCCCGTTCGGTGATGTCGCGGAAGACCAGGACCACCCCGGACAGGTCGCCCGCCGCGTCACGGATCGGTGCGCCGCTATCGTCGATCGGCAGCTCGGTGCCGTCCCTGGCGATCAGCAGGGTGTGGTTGGCGAGGCCGACGACCTTGCCCTCCCGGAGTACCCGATCCACGGGGCTCGCCACCGGCTGCCGGGTCTCCGCCGAGATGATGGGGAAGACCTCGTTCAGCGACATGCCGCGCGCATCGGCGAGCTTCCAACCGGTCAGGCCCTCCGCGACGGCATTCATGAAGAGGATCCGGGCTGCGGCATCGGTGGCGATCACCGCGTCGCCGATGCTCCGGAGGGTCGTGGCGAACCAGTCCGACCCGCCGGGGAGATCGTCGGGGTGCTCCGCGAACCCCGATGCCTCTGGCAACTGTTCGATTCCCATACCACCTCGTGTCACGATAACCGACAGCGAACCATTGTGGACTGCACCCCGGTGGAGAGACAACACGTGAGGGTGGGGTCGGATTGGACAGCGCCGGCACGACCGAACCCCACCAGATGATAGCGTCACGACGCGGAATGCAGGCGTCCATGATTGTACGCGTGCGTCACGGAACGCTCAAGGCGGATTCGGATCATCGGTCGATTTCGCGCGCTCCCCACCGAGCCGAGCCACCGCTGTACCGCGCGTCCCCCGCGACTGCGGCGTGTACCGGTCGCCATTCCTCTGCCGGCCCGGTTTGCAGGAGGCGTCCGCGTCGCTAGAATCCCTGTCTGAGGAACCCGCACCGACGCGCAAGGGGGCGGCCCCATCGGAACACCCCGCCCCGGCAGGAGGATCGGCGATGGACGGGCAAGATGCGGATGACCGCGCGCGCATCTACGATCGTGCATTTCTCCTCAGCGAAGAGAAGCGCAATCAGGTGATGCAGTTATGGGAGATCCGGAAGTACGGCATCGACAGCTATGCCGACGCGGACTACGTCTGCGTCTATGGGATGAAGCCGGCGGAGCAGGATCGCCGAGGCATTCGGCTCCTGGCCCGGACAGTCGTCGAATGCACCCGCGACCTGCTCGGTGAAGCGATCGGCGCCGATGTCGCAACGGCCATGCAGGGCGTCCCCCCCGCGCTCGGGCGGGTCGTCATCGACCCCTTCGCGGGATCGTGCAATACGCTGTATTGGCTGAAGCGCTCGGTGCCCGGCGCGCGGGCGATCGGATGCGAACGCGATGAAACGATCTTCGCGATAACCCGACGGAACCTCCGGTTGGTGGATCGGGAGATCCGCCTGATCCGCGGCGACTACCGGTCTCTCCTGGGGGAGTTTGTTTTCCCCGCGGATCATGTGCTGATCGTCTTTGTCGCCCCGCCGTGGGGAGATGCCCTGGACCCGACGACCGGATTGGATTTGCGCCGCACCGCACCGCCGGTCACCGGCATCATCGATGAGATCGATCGCGCGTACCATGGCAACCCGATCCTCTACGTGACGCAGATCCATCAACGCGTCAATCCGTCCTCGATGGCGGATCTCCGGGAGCGATTCGATTGGTCCGAGGCGCGGATATACGACATCAATCGCGAGGGGATGAAGCATGGCATCCTGCTCGGCACACGCCGATGGAAGCCTTCGCTCTGATCGCGCGGCGCTGCCGATTGCCCGTGGCCGTCACATGCCCTGGCATAGATCTTGACTCACGTAATATGCGACTCGGCAGCATTGCCATCCTCCCTGATCTTTCGATGCGTGCACACCCCGAAAAGGGCCCGAGCGGGAATCGCACAATCCGTATGCCCTGTTTCGCCTCGCCGGACAACGGAATTGAGGCCAGCAATCGGGACAACCGTTCGACAAACGCCCTAGGGTAAGGATGCGGCATGGGGGATCGTAAGCGACCGGATCACCAACATCCCGCGGGCCCGCACACGGTGCGCTTCCGCATCGATGGGAGCGACGGATCCTCCGCTGTGGACGTAACCATCCTCGCACGCATGGTACGGCGTGACCCGGCCAGCCTCGCTATGCTCCATGACCGCTACAGTGGCCTGGCGTTTTCCGTCGCGTACCGCATGCTGAACAACCGCCCCGCAGCGGAAGACGTGGTGCAGGACGTTTTCCTCAACGTCTGGCGGCATGCCGCAACGTACCGCGCCGAGCGCGGCACGGTCCGCGCTTGGCTGCTCACCATTGTCCGCAATCAGGCAATCGACCACATGCGCGCCTTTGCGGCGCGGGGTGGTGCGACGGCGGATATCGACGGGCTGCGATCCCTCGCCGGCAGCATGGACACCGCGGCAATCGTGGAGCAGGGATACGAAAGCGAGAGGGTGCGGGAAGCGGTGACGATGTTGCCCTCCAACCAGCGTCAGGTCATGATCCTTGCCTATTTTGGCGGCCTGAGTCACAGCGAAATCGCCCGTGCGATCGCTCTGCCGCTCGGGACGGTGAAGGGGCGACTGCGCCTGGCATTGAAGCGACTGCGCTCAGCCCTGCCCGAGATGGACGCGGCTCCCACCGAAATGCGGAGCGTTCTGACCCTCGAGACCAACACGATTTCGGAGACGCGCGCGAATTGCCTCACGAGAGATGACACTTTGAGCCGGTTTTTGCCTCACCAATAATGTCACCCGACGCGGGTCCGATTACCACGCGAAGGGAGGAAGGGTGAGTGCTTCGATGAGTTTCCTGGCCAAACGTGAACTACTCGCACGCGTCGCGCCGCGCTATCAGAGCGCGCCGCCACAGCAGAAGTCCGTCATCCTCGATGAGTTTGTCGCCGTCACCGGCTATGCCCGCAAGTACGCCATCCGGCTCCTCGCGCATCCGGTCTCCCGTCCCCCTGCCGCTGACCCGACCGCGCGAGCGCTTCTATGGTCGCGCTGTGCAGGATGCACTGGTCGTCGCCTGGACGGCCGCCAATCGCATCTGTGCCAAGCGCCTCGTGCCCTTCTTGCCGGAGTTGGTCCCGGCGCTCGAACGGCATGGCCATCTGACGCTCACCGACGCGGTGCGCGAGCAACTCCTCGCGCTCAGTCCGGCGACCGCCGACCGGATTCTCCGCCCCTATCGCGAACGGGACGCGCCGCACGGGATGACGACCACGCGCCGCGGGACTGCTCATCAAGCAGCAGGTGCCGGTTCGCACCTTCACCGGTTGGGATGACGTCCAACCCGGTTTCTTCGAGGCCGATTTGGTCGCGCACTGCGGCCCGTGGGCGGAAGGCGCCTTCCTGCAGACGCTCGTGCTGACCGATGTCGCCACCGGCTGGACCGAGTGCTTGGCGCTGCTGCATCGCAGCCAGCACACGGTCATCCAGGCCCTCGACCGTGCGCGCACTTGTTGCCGATGCCGCTGCTCGGGCTGGACACCGACAACGGCAGGGAGTTCCTCAACACCGATCTGCTCGACTATTGCACGCGCGAGCGGATCACCTTCACGCGCGGACGGGTCGCCAAGAAGAACGATCAGTGCTTCGTCGAGCAGAAGAACGGCGCGATCGTGCGGCAACTGGTGGGCTATGATCGCTTCGAGGGGGAACACGCCTATCGCCAACTGGCCGAGCTGTATCGGGCGGTGCGGCTCTACGTGAACTTCTTCCAGCCGTCGATGAAGCTGCGGCTCAAGGAGCGGGACGGCGGCAAACTGCGGCGGCGCTACGATCCGGCGAAGACCCCGTTCCAACGCCTGCTGGCGATGGGAGTGCTGAGCACCGACGATCGCGTGCGACTGACCGCGATCGCCCAGGCGCTCGACCCGGTCCAACTGCTGCGCCAGATTCAGCAGCTCCAAGACGCGCTCTGGAGACATGCAGTCACGCAGATGCCGGAGAGTGTCGCGGCGAATATCAAAGCGATGCAGGAGGCGCTGCCGACGATCCGCTTCTCGCTCGATGGCGCATCGGCACCGGAGACGCGCATGCGGTGCCGAATCAGAAGGAGGGAGGAAATATCGGCGCACGAAGGGGGTGAAGGGGCCGCGGCTCTATCGGACGCGGGTGGATCCGTTCGCCGAGGTGTGGCACGAGGTCGAGGCGGAACTGACGGCACATCCGGAGCGGACGGCGAAGGCGGCGTTCGAACACTTGCAGGAGCGCTATCCGGGGGTGTTCCCGGCGACGCAAGTGCGGACGCTGCAACGGCGGGTGCAAGAGTGGCGGATGCGCACGGTCCTGGCGTTCGACGACGCGTGGCTCGGGGAGGAAGTGCTCGTGCGGCGATCGCTCCCGCTGCCGTTGCGGGCGATCGTGACGGGACGAACCGAGAGTGAACGCGGTAAGATCAACGATGAGGCAAGGGCCGCGGCCGGGTAAGATTCTCCCGTGAGGCAATCCGCCGGCAAGGCTAATTGACATCCAACAGCTTCGACCCTCGGCACCCCTCAGCCAGCGCGTTGCGAGATGCACGCCCGTCCGCAGTGCCAGCATCAGACACTCTGATTGGGCATGATTCGCTCGTTGATTTGGCCCGTTCTCGTTGCTATATAAGGATTTGCCACAGCGCATATGCATCCCTGACTTCGGATCAGAAGGTTGGGGGTTCAAGTCCCTCCGGGCGTACCATCCTTCTCTTTGAACATGAATAAAATACGCCGTGGTACGTACGTCTTCTCGTCATACGAGAAGACCGCGATGTCTCATCTATAACACGGGACAAGAAACTGCTGCGTCGTACGCCCGGCGAGACGGATGGCCAAAGGAGACAGGGGGATGACAAGGCGACGGGACAGCGTCGAACGGTCGCGCGTGCGGGAAAGCGCGTGAGCGCCCTGCTGCCGCCGCGCGCCTTTCGCTGGAACTTCACGGTGATGGGACTCGACCTGACGCTTTTCGTGCTGGGCATCAACTTCGCCTCGGTCTACGGCATCCTGCCGCTCTTCGTCCACCATCTCTCCGCGTCCAACCTCGCGCTCGGCGCGATCCCCGCCCTCCGCGCTGCGAACCTCTTGCCTCCCCTCTTCGTCGCCGGTCTCACCGAGCGGCTGGCGCGCAAGAAGCCGTTCGTCATCGGCTGGACGATCGTCGAGCGACTCCCTTACCTCGCCCTCGCCGTGGCGACGCCGCTGCTCGCCGCGACGCGCCCGACCGCGCTGCTCTGGCTGCTCTTCGCGATGATCGCCCTCTCGACGCTCGCGGGTGGCGTCGCGACGCCCGCCTGGCTCGATCTGCATCTCGCGCATGTTCCCGGCCGAACTGGCGCGGGCGGTTCTTCGGTCTGTCGTCGGCGCTCGGCGGGCTGCTCGGCGTTGCGGGGAGCGCGGGCGCGGCCTACCTGCTTGGCGCATTTCGGCTGGTCCACGGGCGGCGCGCTCTGCTTCGCCTGCACCTTCGTCTGCCTCGCCGTCTCCTTCGTCTTCATCGCGCTCGGTCGCGAGCCGTCACCGGCTCCCACGGCGGCGAACGCGCCCGCGCGGCCGATCCGCGCACCGTCGTGGCGTCGCCTCCCCGCGCTCGTTCGGGCGGACGGCAATCTGCGCCGCTATCTGCTGACCATCGCACTGGTGACCTGTGCGGGGGCGGCGGCCGCCTTCTACGTCGTGGATGCCAAGCGCGCCCTCGGCCTCACCGACGCGGAGGCGAGCCTCTTCGCGGTGCTCCTCCTCATCGCCTCGACGGCGCGGCAGCGTGCATGTGGGGCTATATCGGCGATCATCGCGGCCACAAACGCGTCGTCGTCGCGGGCGCGGCCTGCACCGGCGGCGCGGCGCTCGTCGCGCTCGTCGCCCGCCATGCATGGGGCGGGGTCGTCGGCTACTGTCTCGTCTTCGTGCTCGTCGGGCTGGGCAGCAGCGCCCTGCAACTCGCATCCCTGACCTTCATCGTGGACTTCGCCCCGCCCGAGCAGCGGCCAACCTATCATCGGTGTGGCGATGCTGACGCAGGCGCCGTTCGCGTTCGGCGCGCCGGTGCTGGCGGCGACCATCGCCGACCGCTGGGGCTACCCGCCGGTCTTCGCGCTCACCGCCCTGCTCGGCGCCCTGGCGACGCTCGTCGTTGCGCGCTACGTCCGCGATCCGCGCGCGGATACCCTCTCCGCGCGCCCTGCTGCCCTCGCTGGCCGTACGCTGCGGGACACCGCAAGCAATCCGCAAGATGCACGTTGACGCCATTCGACGCGTCGCGTATCGTAGGGGCACGGTCGCTGGTGGTTATGGAAATTGGGATCGCGCGAGCCTGTCGTTGACGCACGATGGCGGTTCACGCGGACCGGAGGGGCAAAGGCGTATGGCGACAATCTCGCTCGGGAAACGCCCGGACACCGGTATCGCCAAGTCGGGCGCCCAACACTTCCTCGGGCGCGACTGGCGGCTCGCCTGGCTCTTCCTCATCCCGCTCACCGTCGTGCTGGTCGGGCTTGATCGCCTATCCGTTCGTCTCAGCGATCATCCTCAGTATGCAGCACAAGGTCGTCGGCGGGCCCGCGACCTGGGTGGGCCTGCGCAACTATCGCGACTTGCTCTTTGGCGATCAGTACGGTTCCGTCTTCCGCAAATCGATCGTCATTTCCTTCCTCTATACCGGCGTCGCCGTCGCGATCAAAGTCGTGCTCGGCATGTGCATGGCGCTCCTCCTCAACGAGCATTTCCGGGGCCGGATGTTCATGCGCGCCCTGCTCTTCCTGCCCTGGGCGATCCCGACGCTGATCACCGCCCTCACCTGGCGGTGGATCTATTACGGCACGCCGAGCGGCCTCCTCAACCTGCTGCGCATCGACTATCTGCGCAAGGACACCCTCGTCCAGTACCTCGCGGACCCGCACATCGCCCTCTGGTCGGTGATCGCGGTCGTCGTCTGGCAGGGCACGCCGTTCTACACGATGATGTTCCTGGCCGGGATGCAGGCGATCCCGAGCGAGCAATACGAAGCGGCGGCGATGGACGGCGCGAATGTCTTCCAGCGCTTCTTCTTCATCACGGTGCCCAGCCTCAAGCCCGTCATCATCATCACCACCCTGCTCTCGACGATCTGGACGGCGAACAGCATCAACATCGTCTTCGCCCTGACGCGCGGCGGCCCGGCGAACGCGACGATGACCTTCCCGATGCTCGCCTACGAAATCGGCATCGACGGCGCGCGCCAACTCGGTACGGCGGCGGCGGTCTCGGTGATGTTCTTCCCGATCTTCATCGTCGCGATCTTCTTCCTGACGAAGCGCATGCTCTCGTCCGAAGCGCGGGCATAGGGGGGGCACAATGGCAGTAGCGGCCCGAGTGAACCGGCGCGCCGAGCGCGCGACCACAAGCAGCCTGCTCGTGCGGGGCGGCATCCGCAAGGTCGTCGCTCGTCGGCGGGCTGGCGATGTTCACGATCTGGACGATCTTCCCGATCATCTGGATCATCGAGACATCGCTCAAACCGAATAAGGACCTCTACACGCAGGCGACCCTCATCCCGCAACACGTCACCCTCGTCCACTATCACGAGGTCATCGACAAGACGCCCTTCTTCACCTACTTCAAGAACAGCCTGATCGTCTCGCTCTCCACGACGGCCATCGCGATGATTATCGGCGTCCTGTCCGCCTACGCCATCACCCGCCTCGTCTTTCGGGGCCGGGCGTTCATGGCGCGGGCGACCATCGTCACCTACCTCGTGCCCGGCACCCTCCTCTTCATCCCGGTCTTCCAGATCGCGCAGCAACTCCACCTGACGAACAAAGCGTCCGGCCTGATCGTCGTTTACCTGATCTTCACGGTGCCATTCTGCACCTGGCTGGCGATCTCCTACTTCAACACGATCCCCGCCGAACTGGAGGACGCCGCGCTGGTCGATGGGGCGACACGGTTCCAGTCGCTGACGCGCATCATCATCCCGCTCGCGCTGCCAGCGCTGGCGGTGATCGCCCTCTTCGCCTTCACGAACTCGTGGAACGAGTTCCTCTTCGCCCTCCTGCTCATCGGTCGGGACTCGCAGAAGACGATCCCCGCCGGACTGGTCAGCTTCATCAATGGCGATGTCTACCAATGGGGGGCATTGATGGCCAGTTCGCTGATCGCCTCGCTCCCGCCGATCCTCATCTACATCATCGCCCAGAAGTGGGTCGTCTCCGGCCTCGCCGGTGGGGCGGTCAAAGGATAGTCACCCCGTTTGGGGGTCGCGTTGGTCCGTGAACATGCCAGCGTGTCGGGTTGGCGTTGAAGGAGGAGCGGCATCATGGAGCACACAAGTCGTCGGTCATTCTTGCAGGGCGTCGCCGCGACCGCCGCAACCGCCACGTTTGGGGCGCTGCTCGCGGCCTGCGGCGGCAGCTCGGCGACCGACACACCCAAAGCGGCCGCAGGCGCCGCGACGACCGCGCCCGCCAGAGGGACGACCGCCCCGTCGGGCAGCACGACCGCCGCCACGACGACCGGATCGTCGCCCGTCAGCGCCCCGGCCAAAGCCTTCGGCGGCAAGCTGACCGCCTGGGGCATCGTTTCATTTACGAAGGACGGCGACAACCTGCTCGGCCAGCAGATGCAGGACTGGGGCAAGGCAAACAATGTCTCCGTCGAGTACGTCGCCCTCCCCGGCTCCGATTACACGACCAAGGTCGCGGCGGCGGTCGAGACCGGCGCCATCCCCGATGTGGTGATGATGTCCGGTACCAGCACAATCTTTTACGCCGCCCAGAACCGCCTCGTGGACCTCACCGACATCTACAACAATCTCAAGGGGCTCGGCGGCGGGATGTTCGAGCAGTTGCTGCCCTTCGTGCAGACGAACGGTAAGGTCTACTCCATCCCGATGGAGTCCGATGTCTCCGTCATGTACGCGCGGCTCGACCTCTGCGAGAAGGTGACGGGCAAGCGCCAGCCGCCCGCCACGATCGATGAACTGGACATGATCGCGCGCAAGGTGAACACGCCGCCAACCCAGTACGGCATCGGCCTCACGCTCGGTCGCACACCGGATGCCGCCGGGAACATTACGGCGCTGATCTTCGGCGACGGCGGCACGCTGGTAGACAAGGACGGCAAGCCCGCGATCAACAACGACGGGACGGTGAGCACCCTGACGCGCGTGCAGTCGTGGTGGAAGGACAAGATCATTCCGCAGGACGCCCCCGGATGGGACGACAGCGGCAACAACAACTCCTACCAATCCAGGCAATCCGCCTTCGTCTTCAACCCCGCCTCGATCTTCGCCTTCCTCGACAAGAACGATAAGGAACTGCTCGGCAACACCATCCAGGCGCCGACCCCGAAGGGCAAAGCGGGCATCTCCTATAACGGTGTCGGCACCTGGTCGTGGTCGGTCTTCTCCGCCAGCAAGCAGGTCGAAGCCGGCAAAGCGATGATCCAGGCGATCATGCAACCGGACAAGATGGAGGCCGTCTACGAACTGGTCGGCGGGCGCTGGTACCCGGTCTACAAGGACTTGGCGAACGCGCCGTTCTGGAAGCAGCGCCCCTACTTCGACCTCTTCCCCCAGATCATCCAATCGACGCAACCGGCCTGGGCGCCCGCGACCGCCACGCCCGACTTGCTCACGCAGATGAGCGCCGTCGACCAGAAACTGATCTACGCAGAGATGGTGCAGGACGTCGTCGTCTCGAATAAATCGCCTCAGGATGCCGCCAAGGCGGCGCAGACGAAGATGGAGCAGGCGTTCGCCGAGGCCATCAAGAAATAACACGGGGCGCAGATGCGCCGTTCGTCGCATTGATGAGGAGCGGGCGGAAGGCCGCGCGCTCCTCACCCTTGAAGGGAGCACCGATTGCCAGAAACCCAGGACGCATTGCCCGTCGTCGGCGAGCCATTGCCCGATTTCTCGCTCACCGGCACCGATGGCGCAACGCACACCGTCACCGAGCTCGCCCGCGACCATCGGGGGCTCGTCCTCTTCTATTTCCCGAAAGCGAACACCGACGGCTGAACGCTCGAAGCAGTGGCCTTCCGTGATCTGAAGGCCGATTTTGACCGCTTGGGCTACAACGTCGTCGGCATCAGCCCGGACCCGGTGCCGCCCTTGCTGGCTTTCCGGGAGAAGAACGACCTCCCGTTCCTCTTCCTCTCCGACGAAGGGGCGGCCACCGCCGCGCGCCACGGCGTCTGGGTCGAGAAGAGTATGTACGGCAAGACCTACATGGGCGTCGCCCGCAGCACCTTTGTGACGGACAAGGACGGCGTCGTGGAGGCCGTCTATTTCAACGTCAAGCCGCAGGGGCACGCAGAATTCGTGCGCGACGCAATCGAGAACGAGCCCGTGTAGGACTTGCGGGCCGGGCAAAACCGTGCTAGGATGCCGCCGATGGGAAAAGGCCCGGCGGCATCTATTCCCGGATAGCTCAACGGTAGAGCGGGCGGCTGTTAACCGCTAGGTTTCAGGTTCGAATCCTGATCCGGGAGCCATTTTGATGAAACAGGGCGGTCGCGCACGTGGCCGCCTTTTTTGTCTGCCTGTGGGCTGCCATGCTAGATCTTGCTATCCCCGGCGACGAGTTTGTAGCCGACGCCCCAGACCGTCTCGATGCGCGCGTTGGCGCTCGCCAGTCGATCCCGCAAGGTGGATATGTGGACATCGACTGTCCGGGTGTCCACGCTGTATTCGTATCCCCAGACATCGTTGAGGAGCCGGTCGCGCGGGACGACCACACCGGGCCGCCGCGCTAGCGCGACGAGGAGGGCAAACTCCTTCGCCCGTACCTCGACGAATTCATCCCCGATGCGCACTTCGCGCCGGTCGAGGTCGATCGTCACATCGCCGACGCTGAGTACCTGACGTTCCGGGGAGGCCGTCGTCTCATAGCGGCGCAGGACGGCCTTGACGCGTGCGACCAGTTCGCGCGGATTGAATGGCTTGGTCACATAGTCGTCCGCGCCGACCTCCAGGCCGACGATCTTATCGACGTCCTCGGAGCGGGCAGTGAGCATGATGATCGGCACGTCGCTCGTTCGCCGGATCGTCCGGCACGCCTCCAGGCCGTCCATGCCGGGCAACATCAGATCGAGCAGGATCAGGGCATAGCGCGTTGCCCGCGCCTTCCCGACCGCACTCGGGCCGTCGGCGGCCGTCTCGACCGTGAAGCCCTCCTTCGTCAGATACATGCCGAGCAGCCGCGTGATATTCGGCTCGTCATCGACGACCAGTATTGTCCGTGCCATGTCGCCCTACTTCCGCAGGCAGTCCGTGTGCTACCCGGCTGTCGTTCCTTGATCGGTGATCGTGCGTGCGAGGAAGGTCGTATCGCCGATCTTATCACCGAGGACCACGAGCATGTCGCCCGTCTTGATGTCCGCCATCGTGCCCGCTTGCTGCGTGCGCACGACCGTCGCGGGCGTTGTCGTGACGCTCACGGACGAACCATCGGTGCCCTGCACCATAATCGTGCCGCCATCGACGCTCTTAATCTGCCCTGTCACCGCCGGGGTCGTCCCCCCCGCCGGCGGTCCACCCTGGCCTCTGCCGCCGCCCGTGCCGGCGCCCGGAGCGGAGCCGAGACTGGTGACCGTCTTGGCGCTGAATGCAGTGTCGCTCGTTTTGCTGCCGTCGACCGCGACGATGTCACCGACCTTCAGGTCCGTAAGGGCGCCGGCTACCAGTTTGCGGACGGTGGTGGCGGCATTGGTCGTGACGCTAATCGTCGCGTTGTCCGTCTGCTGCACGCTGATCGTCGCACTGTCCACCTTCGTGACTTTGCCGGCCACGGCGCTCGCCGCGCCGCCACTAGCGGACGTTCCCGACGCGCCGGCACCGCCGGTGGCGCTGGCGCGCTGTCCGGCGCCTCCGCCGCCCGTGACCGCTGACGCGCCGGGGGCATTCGTGCCCGTCGGATTACCGCCGGCGCCGACCCCCGCCGGATTACCGCCGCCGCGTCCTCCGCCCGCCTGGGCGGAGCCGCTCGCGCCCGTCTGCGGCGCGCTGGCTACTCGGGTTTGAAAGGCGCTCCGGTCGGTCGAGATCTTGTCGCGCCCCTTCGACTCCCCCGCACGGTAGGCGAGCGACCATGTGCCGACGAAGGCCACGGCGAGTACTGCAATGATAATGACCATGACGCCGCGTCGACGCATCTCCCTCACCTTCCTGAACAATTATTCGTATCGTAGCGCGTCGATCGGTTTGAGACGCGAGGCGCGCCGCGCCGGGTAGACCCCGAAGAAAAGCCCGGTCGCCGTCGCAAACGCCACCGCCACGAAGACCGACTGGGTTGAGACGATTGTTCGCTGCCACGTCTTGCCGACGACAAAGGCGGCGACGAGCCCGAAGACCACGCCCGTCAGCGCGCCGATGAGGCTAATGAGCACCGCCTCGGTGACGAACTGGGTGAGGATATCCTTCCCCTTCGCCCCGATCGCCTTGCGGATGCCTATCTCCCGCGTCCGCTCGGTGACGCTCACCAGCATGATATTCATGATGCCGATGCCGCCGACCAGGAGCGAGATACTGGCGATGACGAGCAGGAAGATCTGATAGGTCTTCTGCGTCGACTCCGCGGCGGCAATCTGATCTGCCTGGTTCGTCACTTGCCAGTCGGGAGCGCCGCTCTTCGTGCGATGCTGGCCGCTGAGGGCGTCGTTGATCTCGCTGATCGCCTTATCGACGTTCTCGGGGCTGACCGCTTTGATCGAGATCGTCTCGATGGTGTGGCCTGCCCCTGTCGGCTGCTGGCGGTTGCCCGTCAGGAGCGTCAGCACCGTCGTGATCGGCACATAGACCTGGTTATCGCGCGAGCCGAAGCCGTTGCCGCCCTTCATCTCCATCACCGCAATCACCTGAAAGGCGTTCCCGTTCAAGCGGACCGTCTTCCCGACCGCGTCGGTCCCGGGGAAGAGCGCGGTGGCGATGTTCGCGCCGAGCGCGACGACGCGCGTGGCGCTCGTCACGTCCTGATCGGTGACGAAGGTACCCGACACGGGCGCATAACTGTGGACATCCTGGTAACTGGGCCAGACGCCGAGCGTCTCGCCGAAGGTGTTCACGGTGCCGACGTTGATGCGGCCACCGCGCCCGACCTCGGGCGAGATCGCCGCCACGTCCGGCAAGACACCGGGCTGCGCCATTGCCTGGGCATCCTCTAGGGTGAGCGTGTTGGACAGGTTGCCGGTCGCCACACCGGCGCTGCGCTGATTCGCCCCTTGGACGGTGACGAGATTCGTCCCGTTCGCGGTCAGTTTCTCCCGCGCGGTGGCGACGACGCCATTGCCGATGGCGAGCAGCGCCACGACCGCCCCGACGCCGATGATGATGCCGAGCATAGTGAGGGCGGTGCGCATCACATTGGCGCTCAGGCTGTAGAGCGACGAGCGCAGACTCTCCGAGAGCGGGACGCTGCCGCTGCCGCGCGAGGTGGGCGGGATGCTCAGGACCGACAGTTCCTGCGCGGACGTCCGCGCGACGGGAGCCCGTTCCGGCGACGCGGCGACGATTGTCTGTGCCATGCCCCGCTCCTTCCTTCTCGCTAGACGGCCGCGCGGAACGGAATCACGCCCGTCCGCGCGGCCACAATCGGCGGCAATCGCTCGGCCTACCCTCCCGGCGGCCCGCCACCGAAGCCACCGCCGCCGCCGCCGCCCGTCGTGGTCGCGCCGGCCGCCGGCACGACCACCGTATCGCCCTCATTGACGCCACCGGTGATTTCCGTGTTGCGCCCATCAGTCAGTCCGACCTGCACCGGCACGAGGAAGGTCGAGCCGTTGAAGAGCACCGTCACCGCCCGCTGACCGTTGATCGTCTGCACCGCCCGTGACGGCACGACCAGCACATTAGTGCGCCGCGCCGTGATGATCTGCACCGTCGCGTTCGCCCCCGGTCGCACCGCCGCCTGCGTCGGGCTGATGATGACGCGCACCGGGAAGGCCGTCACGTTCGACGTCGTCACCGCCACCGGATTGACCCGCTGCACCGTACCTTGCAGCGGTGCGCCCGGCACCGAGTCGAGGGTGATCGTCACCGCCTGCCCCACCTGCACGTTCGCGGCGTCGCTCTCCGAGACATTGACATCGATGTGCAGCTCCGAGTCATCGACGAGATCGAAGTTCACCGAACTGGTTGTCGTCGTCGTGGAACTGCTGCTCGAGCTCCCGCCGCCCCCGGTTGACTGGCCGATCACGCCGTTCACCTGGGTCAGCAACCCCGCGAAGGGCGCGATGAGCGTCCCCTGATTCACCTTCAGTTGCGCGGCGTCCCGCGCCGCTTTCGCCTGATCGAGGGCCGCCAATGCCGTCTCCAGATCCGTCGGCTTCGCGCCCGCCGTGAGATCTTTGAGGGTCGCGGTGGCCGCGTCCACGCTCGCCTGGGACTGCGCGAGATCGGTCGCCTTCGGCCCCGCCAGCAGGTCGTTGAGCGTCGCCCGCGCCGTGTCCACCGCCGACTGCGCCGCGGCAACGTCGGTCGCCTTGGGCCCGGCGAGCAGATCGTTGAGCGTCGCCCGCGCCGAGTCCACGCTCGCCTGCGCCTTCGCCACATCGCTATCGGTCGGCCCTCGTTTCAGCTTGTCGAGGCTCGACTTCGCCTGATCGACCGCCGCCTGCGCCTGCGTCACATCTTCCTTGGTCGGCCCGGCAATCAATTTCGACAGCGCCGCCTGGGAATCGTTCAGTTGTTGCTGCGCCGTGGCGACATTGTTGACCTCGGCATTCTTGCTATTCTCGTAAGTGAGCCGGGCAGCCTCCTGCGTCTTCTCCGCCTGCTGCTCCGTCAGTAAGGCGCTGTCCGCCGCCTGCTTGTAGGTCGCCAGTTTCAGCGGCGTGATCGTCGGTACCGCGACGGCCGCGCCGCCCGTTGTCGATCCGCCCCCGGCACTGGCGGGGTCCTTGTTGGTGCTCTTCGCCTGCTGATAGGTGGCATTGGCGATGTCGAAGGCGCGTTGCGCGGCCTTCGTGGCGTCTGCCGATTTCTGCCACGAGATGTCCGCTTGCTGCTTCGTGTTCGCGCTGTCGGACTTCACCTTGTCCAGGTTCTGCTGCGCCTGCTGCACCTTACTCTGCGCCGAGATGACGTCCGATTTGAGCGGCCCGGCGTTCAGCGCGTCGAGCTTCGCCTGCGCGGAGCGCACCGACGCCTCCGCGTTGGCGATGTCCTGCGGCGTCGTCGTGCCGGCGATCACCGCGTTGTACCCGGCGATTGCGGAGTCAAGATTGGCGCGCGCCACGGCGATGTCCTTGGGATTGATCGTCACCGTTGCGTTGTACTTGGCCGTCGCCGAATCGAGGTTCGCCTGGGCAATGTCGATATCCTTCTGACTAATCGTGGCGGTCGCCTGATACTTGGCACGCGCCGCGTCGACGTTGGAGCGCGCGACCTCGATATCCTTCGGTAATGCGCCCGCCGCGGTCGCGTCATACTTCGCCTGGGCGGAGGCGACGTTGGACTGCGCCTGCTGCAACGCGAGCTGGAGATCGGTGCCATCGACCGCGCCGAGGACATCGCCCGCCTTGACGCGCTGACCGACCGCGACATTGATCGTCTTAATCGTTTCGCCACTCGGGAATGAAAGGGTGACTTCCTGGAGGGGGACGACGGCGCCGCTGGCGCCAATCGTCGTCTGAATCGTCCCACGCGTCACCTTCGCCGTCTGCCCCGGCGACGACGGCCCCGACGATTGAAACGGTACGCTCGGCACGCCACACGCCGTCACGAGGCCCGCGAGCACAATCACCGGAAAAACACCCGGCAACCGACGAACATAGAACCGCCGTCCGCGCATTACCACCCCTTCTCCCCGCCGCACCCTAGCTCGTTGCCGAAGCATGAGACCCGACCCCGTACGCATCATTCAGCCGTGTCGTATCCGCGCGCGCCACATTCCTCATCGGATTGGGGATCGTCACCGTGATCGTCGTCCCCACACCCAGATCGCTCTCGACCGCGATCCGCCCCTGGTGCGCGTCGACGATCTCCCGGACGATCGCCAGTCCCAGCCCGACATGCTTGCCCTGCCCCGTGCGCGAGCGGTCCACCTGATAGAATCGCTCGAACAGGCGGGGCACGTCATCCGCGGGGATGCCTTGGCCCGTATCTTCTATGACGAACTCCACCCCATTTGGCCGCGCCGATTGCGCGAGGAGCGTTACCTGACCGCCGCTGTCCGTGTACTGTAGGGCATTGTCGATCAGGTTGACAAGCACCTGTTCAAGTCGCCCGGCATCGGCGGTCAATGAAAGCTCGCCCGGCGCGGCCCACCGCACGGTGACACCCTTCGCCTCCGCCAGTCGCGCGTATCGCTTGCCGATGTTGGCGATCAACGCGTCGACGTGCAACGGCGCCAGTTCCAGGTGGACCGTGCCGGACTCGAGACGGGAGAGTTCGAGCATCTGCTCCACCAACCGCCGCATCCGCTGGGATTCCTGCTCGATGATCTGCGCCAATTCCTGATACTCGCGGTCGTCGCTGACGGTGCCGTCGATCATCGCCTGCGAGAATCCTTGGATCGATGTGAGCGGTGTCTTCAAATTCGTGCGAAACGTTCGCGACGAGATCGCGCTGCGCTTGCTGGACCCGCGACACATTGGTCGCCATCGTCTGGAAGGCGTTCGCGAGCTCACCGATCTCGTCGTTCGATGCGCGCACCTGCGCCAGCCGCATCGCGCGATCGTAGTCCCCGCTCGCCATCGCGTTCGCGCCGTGTGTCAGCGTGCGCAATCGCGAGGTCAGCGAGCGCGAGAGGACAAAGGCAATCAGCACGGACACGAGGAGCGCGACAATGACGATCCATTTCAGGCGCGAGCCGATCACCGCCCAGGCATTGCCGATCTCGCCCCACGGCACGGCGACGATCACGTACGATGTCGTCGGCGTCGCGTCCGGCGACGCCGCCCCAGGCGGCTGTGGAGCGCCCGGCGGGCGAAAGCGCCGCTCGATGCGATATTCGGCAGCGGCGAGCACCGCCCCATCCGGCGCGGTGATCTTCCCGTTGGACTCCGGGCGCAGCGGCGCGCCGCGATTGTCCGCCCGCGCCTGCGGCACCGGCCACGTTGTGCCCGTGTATTTGTTGTCGCTGTCCGCCTGCACCACGCCACGCGCGTCCGTGATGACGATGAGCGAATTCGGGGTCTTCTGCTGGTCGAAGAGGGCGACGATCTCAGTCGGGGCGAGTTGCGAAAACTGGCGCGCCTGCGCCGCCCCGGCCACCGTCTCGCCATAGGACGCAAGGCGCTCTAATGCATCTTGTCGCTGGTAATAGCGGATGACATAGGTCGCCGCCGCGCTGGTCGGAATGAGGCAGACGGCGATAATCAGGAGGAAGGCCAGCGTCAGTTTTCCGCGGATCGTGCGCATAGTCGCCCTTCTGCACGCCGGATCGGTGCGCCGCCAGCGTACGACACCGCTGTAAGAAGCGATGCAAATAATTGTAATGCAAATGTAAAATCGCTTACGGTGCGGGCAAAAGCGCCCCGCCATAGGTGCCGGGCAATGCCCGATAGGGCGCGTCGTAGCCGAAGGCGGGCGGCCCGACGACGGCGAGTGCCGCGGGACTCTTCAACTGCGCGGGCGCCGGCATACCGAGCACGGCGACGCGCAGGCCAAACCGCACCATCTCCGTCGTCACCGGGTCGCCCGTCTGCTCATCGACCAATGAGATCAAATCCGGCACGGTGGCGAGCACCCGCGCGCGGTCGTCACCCACCCACGCGATGAGGTTTTCGTTCTGGAAGGCGATCTCCGCGCGCGTATCCGCAAATGTGCCGCTACCCGTCAACCGCAGCGTCCCGCGTGCGAAGCCCGCCACGAGCATCCGCTCGACATCGGCGATCCGCCCCGTGAAGAGCAGCGTGCCGTCGGTGCAACCAAGGATCGTCGCGACCGGGTCGGCGTGCCGCTCGCGCGCCGTCAGGACCGCGTCGCCAATCGCGTGCGCGAGGGTGTACGACCCGCGCACCGCCGTCCGCCGCATCTCCGCCCCGCTCATCAGCGGGAAGGCATAGCCCGCCCTCGCGCCCATCTGCACCGTCACCGCCCGCGCGAATCGCTCCAGCGTCACGGTGTCCCGCAGCCAGGGGAAGACGGTCGCATTGTGGTGGCAATCGGCAATCGCCGCCGGGGTGCAGGCGATGCCGCCGATGGAGAATGTGCAATGCTGGAGTTCCGGGAATGCCCGGCCCATGCCGTCGCCGTCCACGGCCGGTAGCCCACTCAATGCGCTCTGTATGAGCGGTTGCATCGCGTTCGCACCGCCGATCTCGCCCGCGATCAGGTGGGTGGCCCGCCGCCCGGTGTGCGCCTCCAGTGCGCGCAAGGCGGCCAGCGGCTCGTCCCCGCGCGGCAACTTCTCAATACCGACCGTCGGGGCGCCCATCGAGCCGATGCCGCAGACGACCGCGTCATCCGGGACAGCAGAGACATCGACGACGGCGATGCGCGCACCGCGACGCAGCATCTCGCGCGTCATCAGCAGCCCGAGATACGGATTGCCGCCGCCGCCGGTACCGAGGATGCCCGCGCCGATAGCGATTGCCTCCGCCGCGCGCTCGTCAATCCGCAGCATACGCCCGCCTTATCATGGCAGATCACCGACGACCTTGACATGGAGCCGCACCGCGTTGCCCGGCAGGTAGGCGAGCGGCACCTCATCGACTTCGACGGTCGTCAAGCGGTCGGGCGCGGCGCCCGCATCAATCGCCTGCCGGCGCGCATGGTCGGTCCCGGCGACGATTGCCTGCCGGCGATCACCGTTCGCGAGCGAGACGACGCGGTCGACCTCCCCGCTCACTTGCGCCAGCGCCGCGCCGATCGCATTCGCGACCCCGCCATGCGCCGGTTGCAGCACGGTCGTAACGCCCGCGATGCCATCGGCGCCCACGAGCAGCGCACCGCCACCGACGAGGATCACCGGCACATTCGCTGCCGTTGCCTTCATCCGATCGACAAGGTCCGCGAGCATGGCGTCAATCGTCCCGCCCGCGCGTCGCGCCATGTCATCATCGATGTGCGGCAGATTTCCGAGCGATGCCCTCCCCAATGCCACCGCGATATCCGTCGCCGTCGTCACCGCGCCACCGAAAAGGCGCGCTTCCGATTGGATCGCCCGGCCGACGCTCGCGGGGCCGACCAGCGCGCCTTGCACCGAGACGACGCTGCCGCCGCCCAGACCGATTGAGACGAGATCGGGCATCCGAAAATTGGTGCGCACGCCGCCCACCGCCACGGCGGCGCCCGCCTCGCGCGGGAAGCCGTGCGTCAATGCCCCCGCATCCGTCGTCGTGCCACCGATGTCGAGCACAATCGCATCCTGGACATCGGAGAGGTAGGCCGCGCCGCGCATCGAGTTCGTCGGGCCCGACGCGAACGTCCGCACCGGAAAGCGGCGTGCCGTCTCCGCCCGCATTAACGTACCGTCGTTCTGCGTCAGGAAGAGTTCGGCATCGAGGCCCATCTCGGTCAGCGCGGCGACGAACGCATCGGTCGTACGGGCGGCCAAGCCCGTCAGCGCGGCATTCAGTGCGGCGGCATTCTCGCGTTCGAGCAGCCCGATGCGGCCGATGTCCGCGCTACAGACGACGGCAACATCGGGCAGAAGCTCCGCCAGCATCGCCGCCACGCGCCGCTCATGCGCGTCCGAGACCGGCGAAAAGACCGAGGAGATTGCCACGGCCTCGACGTCGGAAGAAACGAGGTTCGCGGCCGCATCCCGAATGCTGCCATCATCAAACGCGCTGATTTCGCGACCGTCGAACTCGAACCCGCCCGGCGCGATCATTCCCCGCCCACTGACCGCCGCCGCGACATCCTCCGGCCAATCACAAAAGGGCGGCAGCAGCGTCGTCGCCGGCGCGCCGAGGCGAATGACGGCGGTACGGCGAAGATCGCGCCGCTGCACCACCGCATTCGTGAAATGCGTCGTGCCGATCATCACCCGCCCAATCGCGGCAGGCGGCACGCCCGCCTCCGCGATCACCGCCGAGAGCGCGGAAACGATTCCCCCGGTAACATCGGCGGTCGTCGGTCGCTTCGCCGCCGCCAGCAAGTGCCGACCGTCAAGGACGACCGCATCGGTATTTGTCCCGCCGACGTCAACGCCGATCCGTAATTTCATCCCTGGCATCGCATTATACAAACTGTACGCACACTGCGCCCTCTACTATACATTCCGAGTACACATCTCGTCTACATTTTTGACATGGCATAGGGAGGAAGAACGTTTCCCCCTCCCTCGCGTTCGCTGCCTATTTGTTCGGAATGTACTCCCGGATGATGCCAGCGAGAATCTTCACGCCGCGCCGAATCGCATCCTCATCGGAGAATGAGAACGAGAGCCGGATATTGCTCCGCCCGCTCCCATCGAAGAAGCAGCCGGTACCGGGCAGGAATTCGACACCGTGCGCGCGTGCCTCCGGCAGCATGGCGACGGAATCGCACCCCTCCGGGAGCGTCAGCCACATGAAGAAACCGCCGTTCGGCTCCGTCCATTCAACGCCCTCGGGCATCTCCGCCTTTAGGGCATTGGCCATCGTGTCCCGGCGGCGGCGATAGATATCCACCAGATCGACGATATGGTCAGCCAGTTCGCCGGACGCGGCGTACTCGGCGGCGACATTCGACGCGAAGGGACTCGTGCCGCCATCCGCCTTGAGCTTCGCCGCCTTCTCGATCAGTTGCGCCGGACCGACGACCCAGCCGAGCCGCATCCCCGCCGCCATGATCTTCGAGAAGGTGCCCGTATAAACGACCAACCCGGCGTCATCCAGCGTGTAGAGCATCGGGATGCGCTCACCGGAAAAGCGCAGGTCGAAATAGGCGTCGTCCTCCATGATGGCGACATTGTATTCCTTCGCCAGTTCGAGGAGGCGCAACCGCCGGTGGAGCGGTGTCGTCACGCCGGTGGGGTTCTGGAAGGTCGGGATCACGTAGATTAACTTCGGCTGGATGCCCCGCGCCTTGAATTCCGCGAGTCGGCTCTCCAACACGTCGAGGCGCATCCCCTCGTTATCGACGGGGATGCCGACGCACGTCGCCTGGTGCGCCTTGAAAATGCGCACCGCGCCCATCCATGTCGGTTCTTCGGAGAGGACGACATCGCCGGGGTTGAGCATCGCGCTACAGACCAGGTCAATCGCCTGCGACGCGCCGGCGGTAATCAGGACATTCTCGCGCTCCGCCGCGACGCCGTTGTCTCGCGCCAACTTGGTGCGCAGTTGATCGATCAAACCGGCATAGCCGACGGCTGACCCATACTGCAACGCCCATTTGCCATTCTTTTCCATCGCGCGCGCCGTGGCGGCCGCGATGCGGTCGGCGGGCAGACTCTCCGGGTCGGGGAAGCCGCCGGTGAAGTTGATCCGGTCGCTCGCACCCGAAAAACCCTGTGCGGGGCCGGATGGCAACGCTTTCGCCTGATCTGAAAAGAGCGGCTCCAGCCGCGAGGCCTGTACCTGTGCCATCTCACACCCCTCTCCAGCGGTCCGATCGGACCACCAAGACCCCAAGAACACCAAGGGCACCAAGATCAAAACTAATCGAACTGCACTGTGTTCTTGGGGTCTTGGTGGTTTATCCCCTCTCTTCGTACCAGGTCGTTTAGACGGATTCCGCCGCCACGGGGTTGCGCAGCACGCCGATCCCCTCGACCTCGACCTCGATCGTGTCGCCGGGCTTCATCGCGCCGACGCCCGCCGGGGTGCCGGTGATAATCACATCGCCGGGATCGAGCGTCATCACGCGGGAGATGAAGGCGATCAACTTCGGCACGCTGAAGATCATCTGCGAGGTGCGGGCGCTCTGTCGCACCTCGCCATTCAGGCGCGACTGCACGGACAAATCGTCGGCGCGCAGGCCGACATTGACGGAGGGGCCGAGCGGCAGGAAGGTGTCGAACCCCTTCGCGCGCGTCCACTGGCCGTCCTTCGCCTGCAAAATTCGGGCGGAGACATCGTTGCCGCAAGTCAAGCCGAGCACGTACTCGTACGCATCGGCCTCGCTGACGCGGCGCGCCCGCTTGCCGATCACGACCGCCAACTCCGCCTCGTAGTGGATATTTTCGGTATCCATCGGCAACTCGATCGTGGCGCCATTGCCGATCAGCGCGCTTTGCGGCTTCATGAAGATGACCGGTTCATCCGGCACGTCGCGGTCTCGGCCGCCTTCCTTGACGTGATCCACGTAGTTGAGGCCGACGGCGACGATCTTGCCGGGATGTACCGGCGGCAAGAGCGTGACGCTCTCCAGCGAACCGACCGCCGCACCCGGCGTCAGCCCCGAGAAGGGATCGCCCGTCGCACTCATCACCTGCGAACCTTCGAGCACGCCGTAGCGCGCTTCTCCACCAGCCAAATAGCGGACAAACTGCATCCGTAGCCTCCCCATATCTTCATTCCATCGTCAGCACGAGTCGCGCCGCGTATTCGGTCGCACGGTAGTTTATCATGCGTGTGCGCGGATGCGGAACCCTTTTCACGCTGTGGAGACGGATATCGCCATTGTTAGCGGTGTTGTACCAGAGAAAAGGCGGCATAATGGCACGACTGGTTGACAATCTCACCCGCCCGAACCGCCCGAAGAACGGTGTCGCCCGAAGGAGGATGCCATGCTCGCACTGACCGCCGCCGATATTCGTTCTCTCGTCCCGATGTCGGATGCAATCGCGCTGATGAAGGAGGCATTCCGCGAGCTCTCGACGGGCGCAGCCTCCGCGCCCTTACGCACGCCTGTTGAGGTCCCCGGCCATCACGCGGTCTCCCTCTTCATGCCCGCCGCCGTGCCATCGGTCGGTGGGTTAGGGTTGAAAGTGGTCTCCGTCTTCCCCGACAATCCCGCACGCGGCCTGCCGACAATCCACGCCCTCGTCTGCCTCATCGACCCGGAGAACGGGCAACCGCTGGCGATCATGGATGGCACCTACCTGACCGCGCTGCGTACGGGTGCGGTCTCCGGCGCGGCGACGGACCTCCTCGCGCGCGGTGATGCGCACGTCCTTGCCCTCTTTGGCGCCGGCGCACAGGCCATCACCCAGGCCCAGGCGGTGTGCGCCGTACGACCTATCGACGAAATCCGCGTCGTGGCACGCTCGGCGGAGAAAGGCGCGGCCTTTATCGAACGAATGCGCGCGGAGGACGCCGACACCGCCGCGAAGATGCATCTCGCCGCGAACGCCGCTGAAGCGTTGCGCGGCGCACCGATCATCTGCACCGCCACGGCGGCGACGGCGGCGCTCTTCTTGGATGCGGATGTGGAAGCCGGCACGCACATCAACGCAGTCGGCGCTTACACGCCGATGATGCAAGAAGTCCCGGCAGAGACCGTCGCACGCGCACTGATCGTCGTCGATCAGCGGGTGGCGGCATGGGCAGAGGCGGGCGACCTCGTTATCGCCCGAGACGCGGGGCTGATTGCCGCCGACGATGTCCACACCGAGCTCGGCGAACTGGTCGCCGGGACAAAACCGGGCAGGCAATCACCGGAGCAGATCACCTTCTTCAAGTCGGTCGGCAACGCCGTCCAGGACATCGCCGTTGGACGCCGCGCCGTCGATCGGGCGCGCGAGCGTGGGATGGGGCAGACCGTCAATCTCGCCTGATCATGTGACCGACGGGAGGCAGGCTGAAGGCCGACGCTACCGGTAGCGTCGGCCTTCAGCCTGCCTCCCTTGTTGTGAGTACGTATCAGTCGGCGGCGGCCGCCAACTCCTCGCGCTGCGGGCCGTCGATGCAGCGCTCCTCGAATTCGTGGCGGAACTTAAGGATCATGCTCTGCACCGGCACCGGCGCGGCCTGACCGAGGCCGCAGAGCGACAGTTTGATGATCTGGTCGCTCGTGTCCATGATCGTGTCGATGTCCGCCATGCGCCCCTGACCGCGCTGGAAGCGGTCGAGGATTTCCAGGAGCGCCTGCGTGCCAAGCCGACACGGTGTGCATTTGCCGCAGGACTCGTTGCGATTGAACTCGATCATGTAGTGGGCCATGTCCACCATGCTCGTCGTGTGATCGTAGACGACGAACCCCGCCGAGCCGATCATGCCGCCCGCCGGCTCGATGCCCTCGAAGGTCATCGGCAAGTCGAAATCCTCCTCGGTGAGGATGCCGCCCGAAACGCCGCCGGTCTGGAGCCCCTTGTACTGGAAGCCATCCTTCATGCCGAGATGCACGTCGTTGATCAGTTCACCTGTCGTCAGGCCGAAGGGCACCTCGCTCATGCCAACGCCTTTGAGGTTGCCGCCCATGGTGAAGACTTTCGTCCCCTGACTCTTGTCCACGCCGATGCTGGCGTACCACGCGCCCCCCTTCTCAATGATGTGCGGCGCATTGGCGAGCGTCTCGACATTGTTGACGACCGTCGGCTTGCCCCAGAGGCCATACTCCACCGAGCGCGGCGGCTTCGTGCGCGGCTGCCCGCGCGTCCCCTGGATCGAGTAGAGCATCGCGGAACCTTCGCCGCAGATGTACGCGCCGCCGCCGACGCGCACGGTGAGTTTGACGCTGAAATCCGAGCCGAGCACGTTCGTGCCGATCAGTCCCGCCTCCTGCGCTTGCCGTACGGCGTGGCGGAAGTGGCGGATGGCGAGCGGATATTCGCCGCCGATATAAATGTACCCCCGGTCGGAGCCGATGGCGTAGCAGGCGATCAGAATGCCCTCGATCGTCTCGTGGGGGTCGAGTTCGAGCATCTTGCGATCCTTGAAGACGTTTGGTTCGCCCTCGTGCGCGTTGCAGCAGACGTACTTCGGGTAGCCAACTGAGGCGCGCGCGCTCTCCCACTTGATGCCGGCCTGGAAACCCGCCCCGCCACGACCGCGCACGTTGGAGGTCTTCATCTCGGCGATGACCTCGTCCTCGGTCATGTCATAGAGCGCCTTCGCGAGCGAGGAATAGCCGCCGCGCGCCACGTACTCATCGAGCCGCAATGGGTCGATCAGTCCCGCTTTGCCGAGGACGATGCGCTGCTGCTTGCGCCAGAATTGATCGTCCTTAATCGGCGGGATGCCCTGGAAGGCATCCGGCTTCTGATCGTCGGCCGGGCCGTCGAAGTAGACGCCGAGCGGCTGGGAGACATTGGCACGATTGTCGCGGATGCCGTCGAGGATGGCGGGTACGTCGTCCGGCGTCACGTACCCATACATGACCGCAGGCCAGCCCGCCTTGCGCACCTCGATCACCGGCTCCGCGTAACAGTTGCCGAAGCAACCGACCTCGCGCACCTCGACATCGACACCGCGCGCGGCGATCTGCTCCTTCAGGGTGGCGATTACCTGCTCGACACCCTTCGCGCGGGTGCATTCGCTCATCACGACACTGACAACCGGGCGATCTACCGCCGCCATCATGCGCTGGTACCGCTCGGTAGCGTCGGTGCGGAATCGATTGAACGCCTCCCGGCTGGTCAGTTTGCTCAGAGCGGGTGCGTCGTAGGCGTGCATACTCATGCCTGTGAACCTCCGGTTGCCGGCGCGACGGTCATCGCTGTGCCATCGGCGAGCAGTTCGTCGATCAATGCATTCAGTTTCGTGGCATCCATTTGGGCATGATAATCGCCATCCGCCATACAGAGCGGCGCTTGGTCGCACGCACCGAGGCAACCGGGGAAGATTTGCATTGTGATCTGCCCATCGGGTGTCGTCTCCTTCTCGCCGAGACCGAGGCGGGGATAGATCACCTGATCGATCAACCGTTGCGACCCGACCACGCGACAGGCCATGCCGTTGCAGATCAGAAGGACATGCGCGCCCGGCTTCTTAAAGCGGAAATCGTTGTAGAAGGTCATCACGCCGAAGACGCGCGTCTCGGATATATCGAGGTGCGCGGCGATCACACCGACCGCCTCCTCGGAGACATAGCCGAAGCGCTCCTGGACCTCCTGAAGCGACGGCAGGATCAGCTCCTGCGCATCCTGGTAATCCTCCGGCGTGAAGTGCTCCTCCATCACATGGCGGACCCAGTCGAGGTCGATATCTTCCCCAGTCAGTTTGAACATGATGGCGCTCCTGCCCGCTGGCGACCGTCAACGGCGACGGATCACCCCATGGAGACAACGCGACTCGTGGCGCGCACGGCCACACACACCAGTATACGGCGGCGCATTTTGACCGTCAACGCAGGCGAAAACTGGGTCGCTGTGCTATACTCCCGGCGGATTGCGACGCCGCGCGCAACCGAAGGAGGACAAGATGCGTGTTACCGATGGCTTGATGACAATTCGGGACCGTCTCGCCCACAACGGCGCGATCCCGCAGACACTGACGATGGTCGATACGTACATCAACCGCGCGCAGGGGACGGACGCTTCCGCCCCGTCGCTAACCCAACTCGTCAAGATGCTGATGCGCACGCCGGAGGCGCATAAGAACAGTGCGGTCTATAACGACCTGACGCTGATCGAGGAGCAGTTGGGCACCGCCACCGCCGCCGCGCTGGCCGAGCGCGAGCGCGAGGATGCGCGTCCGGTGCCGAAAGACAAGAAATTCTACAAGGCGCAGCGCGAGCGCGACGAGGCAATAAAGAATAAGGCCCCGTAGTCGATGAGCATTACTACGTCGCAATGAAGATGGCGGCGGCCTTCAGCCCGCCGCCATCGAGATACTATGCACCGCCCGTCATCGCCGCGCCGACCGATGGGACATCGCTGCACAAGTCCATCCGATAGCCACGAATCAAACGATCGTAAATATGAACGACCCGACTGGCGATCACCGGCCAGCCGAACCGCCGCGCCGCAACCGCCGCGTTCGCGCCAAATCGATCGCGCAGCGCGGCATCCGTCAGCACGGCGCGCAGGCGGCAGGCCAGCGCATCGGCGTCATTCTGCGGCACGAGGAACCCGGTGCGGCCGTCATCGATGGAGAACGCCAGCCCGCCCGCGCGGGATGCGACGACCGGCGTGCCGCACGCCATCGCCTCGACGGCCACCAAACCGAACGATTCATAGAATGACGGAACGGCGACGACGTCCGCCGCGCGATAATAGGTCGGTAAATCATTGTGAGGAATTGAGCCTGCAAAAGTAATCTGATCGAGGATGTTCCGCGCACCGGCCCGCGCCACCAGCGCGTCGAAGGCGGGTTCGCCCTGGCCGCCGCCAATCAGCACCAGACGCGGCGGCGAGGTCTGCCACAGTTCGCTCCGCAGCCCGCACAAGGCATCGACGAGCACATCGATGCCCTTGATCGGGTCGATCCGGCCGACAAAGAGCACAACGGGTTCAGCCGGCGAAAGGCCGAGCGCCCGCCGCGCGTCGCTCCGGTCGCCGGGCGTGAAGAGCGCCGTATCAATGCCCGCGGGCACGACGCAGACTTTGCCGGGCTCGGCTCGGTAAAACCACGTCATCTCCGCCTTCTCTTGCGGGTTGAACGCCATCACGGCGTCGACGCTGTGCATCAGCCGCCGCTCGCTGACGACGCGCTGCGTCGTCTCCTGCTCGGCATCCGAGCGCGCCACCCGGTTTTTCGCCTGCGCCAGTGTGTGGAAGGTCATCAGCAGAGGCACGTCCCACCGGCAACGAAGCAGGTCGCCCGCGATGCCGGAGAGCCAGTAGTGGGCGTGAATGAGGTCGTACGTGCGGCGATTGGCGCGCGCCCACTCATCCACGGCGGCGGCGAATGCCGGGATGTGCGGCAGGAGCGCGTTCTTGTCCGCAATCGCCGAACGGGCCGCAGGGCACGGCGATCAGCGAGACGCCGGGCTCCATCACGGTGATTGCGGGCGTCTCGGTCGTCTCCTGGCGCGTGAAGATGTCCACACGCGCCCCGCGCCCCGCCAACTCGCGCGCCAGTTCGCGGACGTAGATGCTCATGCCCCCCGCGCTCGGCCCGCCGATCTGCGCGAGCGGGCTCGAATGCACCGCGAGCATCGCCACGCGACGGACCGAGGCGGGCAAGCCATCCGCGGAGAGGATCGTCATTCCGTACCCTCCGCGCGGGCGCGTTCCGCCTCGGCCAGATCGCGCTCGTCCGCCGGTGTCCGCAAAGCCGCCTCCATGCGGGCGATTTCGGCGCGTGCCGCGTCACGGTCGGGCGCGGCGATCACCCGCCAGAGCGGTGTATCGGTCGCGCCGAAGCGGTATTTGTATGCCTCATTGCCGCGCAGAAAGTCGAAGACTGTCAATCCCTGCCGGGCCGCATCCTCGATCATCATGCCGACCAACACCATACCGGCGCTGATATGCGCGAATGCCGGATCGTAGCCGGAGTTGTAGACGAGCATCCTGCCGTCCGCGACGAACGTGACGACAGCGGCGACCGCCGAGCCGTCGATGTCGAGCAGGTAGAGCCGCAGCCACCCAGCGTCCGCCGTCGCGCCGATCATCGCGGCGAAGAATCGCTCAACCTCCGGCGTGAGGAAGCGCTCCTTATCGGGGGCGCTGAGCCGGTGGAGGCGGAAGAAATCGGGCAGCGCCGCCAGAGCGTCCGGCTTTTCGGTGATGATTCGAACGCGGCCCGTCGGCGCATCGCGCTCGAAGTTGCGCGCCTTGCGCCGCACTTCGTGGCGCTCCTTCTTCGGCAATGCGCGGAGATAGGTCTCGAACGAACCGTCGAGCCGCACGATCGGGCAAACTTCTTCCTGGCCGATCTCCACCGCCAGTGTGCCGGAAAGCAGATCGGCGACCGTTGCCTGCGACGGGGACCACTGCGGGAAGCAATGGAAGTCAAGCGCGTCCCATTCGTCGCGCCGCGCCAGCAGATAATCCAGCACCGCCGACCAGACACCGCCGAGGTCGCCCTCCGACGCGATGATGTCCAGGTAGTCGGTCACATCCGCGCCACCGATACATTGAATCGTCCGGCCCAACGCGGTCTCGGTGCACATCAGCGGCGCGATGCCGATCACCCGGCCCTGTTCATCCGTTGCGCGCAACAGCAGCAGTTCGTTGTCAGCGCCGAAGACGCTCCACCACGACTCCGCCCACTCGATGGATTGGAAGGGAAATGGCGTCACGGAGACGGGCAGGAGCGACGCCCACGCCGCGCGCAATGCATCGAATGACGCGCGCTCGATCTGTACGGTTCCCTGCATCATCACCCCACGCGCCACGACATCCCTCCACGGCGGTACGATTTCCGCTGATTGCAACAGCGATGCCGCGCGCCTATTCCCCATGCGCTATTCGGGTTGCAGCAGTCCATAGCCGCCGCGCTTGCGTCGGTAGACGACGTTCACCGCGCCGCTCCGCGCGTCGATGAAGGCGAAGAAGGTATGACCGAGCAGCTCCATCTGTTCGATCGCCTCCTCCGCATCGACGGGCTTGGCGGAGAACCGCTTGGTGCGGAGAATCGCGGTCTCGTCCACGCCGTTCGCCTCCGCCTCCTCGTCCACGATGGGCAATTCCGGTGCCGCCGCGTGGTGGCCATGCTTGCGGCTCTTCCATTTGCTCCGGTAGCGGACGATTTGCCGCTCCATCTTCAGCGCGACCGCGTCCACGGCCGCGTGGATGTCCGCGGCTTCCTCCTCGGCGCGCAGCACGGCGAAATTCGTGGCAATTGTCAGTTGCGCGACGTGGCGGATGCCGCCCGTTCGCCGCTGATCCTCGCGTAATTCGAGCTTCGCCTCGGTCACGCGGTCGAGAAAGCGGTCGAGACGGCCCACGCGGCGATCGATGTAGGACTGCAACTCCGCCGACACGGATACCTGATGCGGTTTGATCTGTAGGTCCATCTGCTGCCTCCGTTGCGCGGACGGCACACGCGCACGGGCGGGGCGCCGCGCGATCGATGCGAATGGTGACCCCGGAGGGACTCGAACCCCCAACGCGCAGCTTAGGACGCTGCCGGTCTATCCTTTGACCTACGGGGCCAGGTCACGTACGCCCCGAGTATACCATCTGCCGCTGACGTTGCCTCACCGGATATCGTTAGCTGTCCAGCGATGCCGCATATCCGCGCTCGCGAATTGATCGGGAGAGGCACAAAATCCAAACTACAAGCGGGAAACCGAATCCTGCCAATGGCACGGTCTCACGCACCATCGGCCAGGTGTCGAACGCTCCGTGATAGTCCACTTCGGCATCGTGCGCCACCATGGAGCGATTCGCCGGCAAAATGAGGGTCCTCGTTATGGTCTCGCGGGCGGTAGCGGTGCGGGCGGGGCACCGGCGGCGGAGCCGCCCACCTGCGCCGGTGGCAGAGGCGCGGGCCCGGGATGCTGAATCTGTGTAACAGGCTGCGGCTGAGGTAGCGCCGCCGGCGGCACGAATGCAAGCTCGCGCCACGCACTACCGGTAAAGAAGAAGAGGCGGTTGTCGCTGGTGACGTACAGCTCGCCCACTTGGTGACCCACCGGGGAGAGACTCGCCGCCGCAACCGCCCCCGGCACGAGCCGGAGCGGTGCCTGCCCGCCCTGCAGCGACGCGCCGAGACCAGTCGTGGCGACCCCTTTCAGGCCGATGCCCTCGCTCGTGTTGCCCTGCACGGCGGGGCCGTGATCGTTGAACCCTTGTACGCCGATGCCCACGATGTTGCTGTTGATTCCGAATACCCCCGCGCCGCCGTTCGCGCCCGACCCGACAACACCCGCCGTGTTACCCACCGTCGCGAGCCCGTAGACGCCCGGTACATTGGCGACATTGGAGAGGCCGGCCGTGCCCGCAGGATAAGCTGAGGACGGGAGGTAGCCGGCGAGCGTGCCGACGACACCCACCCCGACCGTGCTGTTCGTGCCCTGCAGTCCGCCAAAGCCGAAAATGCCCGCCCCACCGTTATTACCGCCGAACCCGGCCACCCCGCTGAAGACGCCGCTTCCGGTCCCCCGGACTCCATCCGCGTCCCCGGAGCCGCCGTGGCCTACTACTCCCGTGCTGCCTGCCCCGCCCCCCGTGCCCGAGACGCCGACGCCGCTGCTCCCGCCTGTGGCGGTGATGCCCGCCCCGGTGCCTTTCCCCAGCGCGACAATCGCATGAACGTCCGTACCGCCGAGCGTCGTCATGCTGATGTCGAGTAAGCTCGGATCGGTATAGCCGGAGTTGGGCCGCAGATAGGTTGTCGCTGCCCCGAAGTTGAAGATGGATCCGAGTATCCATGGTTGATCGGTCGCCGCCACCGACTGGCTCGCCTGCTTCGCCACGATCCCCGCCACGACCGCCCCCGCCGCAGCGAGGATGCCCCGCCGCTTCATCGCCGTACCCGTGTTTGTCTGCTCGCCGGTACGCCGCTGGTCTGCCATTGCTCTCCCCGTTCACGATTCGCTTGTTCGTCGATAGCGGGAGTGTAACACATGGCGTCCACCCCGACGACACGGGCGGGGTAAGCCATCCAGGTAACGGGCCGCGACCCCTGCGTCATCAGCTCTTCAGTCCGCCCGCGTTGCTCCCCAGCGTTCGGACACGTATGCAAGGGAGACTGCTGATTCTCTGATGATGACGGTCACGCGGTACGGACCTGAGAGATCAGTCGCTCATGGGGTGGAGAGCGCTCGCAGGGTGGCGTCCGCCCCGAACGCGGTCGCGACCAACCGATCGCGGTCCGCAACGGCGGTATCGCACCGAACGGCGCTCATCGTCGCGGTCGCGCCGGGGGCGTTCCCCGTCAGGAGCGCGGCGTTGCAACTGCTCACCGACGTATCGACGGCCGCATTGGCATCGTTGACGTACGTTTCGAGGCAGACGGTGTCCTGTTTGCAGTCCGGGCCAATGGGCGTCCGGCCGGGCGATCGGTTCGACGCGCCATAGACGAAGGCGATACCACCGGCGGCCACGAGGACGAGGAGCAGCGCGAGGAGCACGCGCGGCACCCGTCGGCGCGACCGTGGCAGCGCGCTCGACGGTGGCGCTTCCGCGAACGGTGCTTCGCGTGCGGCGCGTCGGGCGTGCTCCTCCTGATCGAGCCGCGCGAGCGCATCGGCGAACATATCGGGCCGGAGATACTGGACGCCGGTCAGCGCGGCCGGGTCGTCCCACGTAATGCCGCCATCCACGTCCATTCGGACATTGGCCCGGCCCGATGCTTCCAGCTTCTCCATGATTTCGTAGGCGATAGGGTCGATGGGCATGGTGCTGCTCCGTCTCGGGAAATGTACTGGTACGCGGGCAATAGTAGCATAGCGAATCAGTGATGCCATTCCATAGCGTCCGGCACGCCCATGCCACGGCTCTCCTCAAGGCGGGTATCCATCTCAAGATTGTCAGTGAGCGCCTTGGGCATAGCGGCATCCAAATCACGGCAGACACGTACTCGCATGTCACGCCGGAGATGCAGCGGGATGCCATCGGCGGCGTAGATACCGCGCTCTTTGGGTAATGATTGCATCGCTTTCGCCCCGGTAAGGACAGCCATTGGCGATATTGCATGCGAACGGCTAAACCCAATTGATTGGTATCCTTTGACGCACTCCCGCCTCATGCGTTACCCGATAAACATCCATGTGAAAGGCGTCACAAATCTCCTTTATGATGCTCCGATACGGAATCGGAAAGTGTGTTCCTAAACAGATGCTTCTTACACTGTCCGCAATGGGGATGCACTCACCGTCCTTGGCATAATTATCATCATCGTCAATCCAGACAAAGCGGTATTCTTGCTCCCCTTGCCAGTCAATCGTCTTACGGAGATATCGCTCTTTTGCGTATTCATCGCGCTTCTTGCGGGCATAAGACACCAAACCAAGGGTCTTGATTTCTTCGTGGTCAACCATGAAATATGGCGCTGTAGACGATTCTATTTTGTCTACATACGTGACAGGACCATGAAGGAGTCGCCCCTTTCTTCCAGCAAAGTGAGCATTCGTACTGGCTAGTAGGCGCTCCTTGCTAAACGCGATAGCTACCCCACTATTGACCCCTGCGTATTGCGCCCACATGCGGCCATGATCGTAGCCGTGCAAGCCGATGCGTTGGCCATGTTCGTTGCGCGCCTCCTCCGTGAAGCACGCCAAGCGGACTGGCGTAGTAGAAATGCTGTGGCAGGTTTCCATCACAGCGAACATTTCCTCATCGCTCATCCCATTTGTAGCAACGCCAAAACTGCCTAATGCACTCTCCTCCGGATCGTTTGTCAGATTGAGCGGACCCATGCGGATTGAGCCATTGAGAAATAGCTTTTCTATCGCAGTCTCGCGTCTTGTGTAGTGAAAGAGCAAGGGCTCAAGCGGGCTACGCCTCATCGTTGCACTCCTATCGAAAGTGTCCGTGCCCTTGACGTGCCCGTGAGACCAATAGACGACGAAACCGCCCTCATCGCTAGAGCGGTTTTTCCTTGCTATATCACGGGAAAGAGTGGTGAGCCGCACAGGACTTGAACCTGTAACCCGCTGATTAAGAGTCAGCTGCTCTGCCAATTGAGCTAGCGGCCCACATGAAATTTGGCGGAAGTGACGGGATTCGAACCCGCGATCTCTGCCTTGACAGGGCAGCGCTTTAAGCCACTAAGCTACACCTCCGCGCGAGGCTAGAGCAAATTACACCCCGCCGCGCCGCCTGTCAATACGTCCGCGTCCAAATCGATGCGGCGATTCGGACCGGGGGCCGGAAAATCGGTCGTCTGCGAACAGAGACGCAGGCCGGAAAGTCTGCGCTACCAAGCAGGGTGCGCGTAAGGCCGAATGTGTGGCCGTCTGGCGAGCCCCATGCGATCGCCCCTTGCATCGGATAGTACATACGTGCTATTCTCCGGGTGTCCGTTCACGTAGGAGCGATCTGGCGAGATGTCTGTTCTGAACAATACACCGGCCCTCGATGCCCGGCTCGCGGACGCGCTCGCATCGGTGCGCGGCTTCGGCTTGCCCTTCGTCGCCACACCCGCCGCCACCCGCCTCGAACACGACCTGGTCCCCTTCCTGGGTGACGAGCGGCACGGCGAAAACGTGCAGCAGATTCAGCATCTGGAAGGCAACAGTCTCTCGGCATTGCCGATCCCGTCGGGGCCGCCGGACGGCGCGCTCGGCACGGTCCGCTACTTCCTCGATGGCGTGCAGCGGACGCTGCCGATCGGTTGGTGCGGCATGAATGCCATCGCGCTCGTCGTCGTCGTCGCGGGCGTCATCGAGCGGCGGCCGCAGGATGGCGTCTTCCGCGCCGTCCCGCGCATGACGGCGATCCGCAGCAGCATCCTCATCGCCTCGTCCCCCGACGATGATCACGCGCGGCCACTGATCGACGCCTTCGAGGAGGCGGGACTGGCGGTGACACCGTGCGACGAGCAGCCGCAGGGGAGCGCCCGCGACGGCGACTTTCTCGCCCTGCAGTCGCGCATCCGACCCGCCGTCGGCAAGGTGCGCGAGATGTGCGAGCACGACGTTTTCCGCGCATGGGACGAGCGGACAGACGGCAGCGAGGGATGGCTGGTGATGGACGGCTCGCTGACGGACGCGCACGTTGGCCGGGCGGTCGGCGTCATCAAGCGGCATAGTCGGTTCGATCTGACCAACAGCGAGATGACCGCCTTGCTCGCCCTGCCCGCCGGATACCGCAGCAGCGCCTTCCAGCGCACGGTCACCGGCGGTCTCCGTCCGATCACCTGGTATGTGCGCCTGCACGCGGGGAGCGGCACCGACCCGCTCTTCGGCCTGGCGCGCATCGAAGCGCCATCGCAGGTGGAGAATGCGCGCGACATCGACCGTCTCTCGCAGATGCTCTACGCCGAACGCACGCCGCGCGCCACCAACGACGACCGCTGGCCGACGCTGCTCTACCCGATCCACATCGCCGAGCGCATCCTCAAAGTGAAACTGGAGCGGGCCTTGCTCGGCGTGCCCGCCGCTCTACGCCGCTACCTGCGGGAGGTCGCCTGATGGACGCACCGACGCTCGCCAGCCATTTCGCGCCCCTGATCGACACACGCACCGGGCCGATCGGTCGCGTCGTGACGAGCGAGCGGAAGCCCGCCGCTGCGCACGAGTTCTCCTTCTGGGCCGCCGACGCGCCCGCCGCCGCGCTCGCCCTCGACATCGGCCATATCGTCGTCGCCTTCAGCGAGGAGGCGGCGGTCATCGGCATCCTCGATGAGCCGCAACGGTTCAGCGACCTCTCTACCTTCCTCGATGACTACTTCGACTATCAGGGCGAGGACGATCTCACCCAGGCGCTCGCCTCCACCCGCCCCGAAATCCTCGTCTTCACCTGCCGCGTGCTCGCCTCGCGCCACCTGCGGGAGGATGTGCGCTCGCGCCGCCCGCCGCGCAGCGGCCCCGTCTACTACGCGACGCCCGAGGCGATCCGCCTCGCGCTCGGCAAGGAGGGGTACAGCGGCACCGCGATTCCCGTCCTGCTCCACCGCAACGGCAACGCGGCGCGCGACGAGGAGGGTGACGAGCTCTACGAGGAGTTGCCCGACGGCACGGAGCGGGCCGTCTTCCAGCACACGCCGGTCGATGTGGACAGCGACTATCTGCTCGGGCCGGAGGCGGGCCACGCCAACTGGACGGGACAGTCCGGCCTCGCCACCAAGACGAGCCACGCGCTCTTCGTCATCAGCAGCGTCTTCCAGAAGTCGCCACAGTCCGTCGCCGCGCTGATGTTCAATGTCAAGGGGCCCGACCTCCTCTGGCTGGACAAAGCGGCCTACGTCTCGCCCGACGAGGCGGCGGTGCTCGGCGAGCGCGGCGTCAAACTGCCGACGCCGCTCGACCGGCTGATGTACGAGAAGATGGAGATGTCGCCCGCGCCCTTCCGCGACCTGCGCATCTTCGCGCCCTACAAGCCGGGCGGCGAGCCGCACAACGAGCACGGCGACCAGATCAACCTCGACGGCACGGTCGATAAGGCCGCGCTGAACACCTTGCGCACGGCGCGCGGCGAGGCAGATTGCCTCTACCCGATCCTCTGGAATCTCGCCGAGGTGCTGCGCTACCCGCACCGCGTCTTCGAGGGCGGCGATCTGGACGACAAGCTCTTCGGCTTCCTCTCGGAACTGAAGGAGCAGAAAGTCCAGACGGTCAAGGGTTTCGAGGCGAAGATGCGCGAGATCATGGACTACCTCGACACCGAGAATGACGACGGCAAGAAGCCGCAGTCGTGGCAGGATCACCACCGCTTCACGATTCTCAAGGCGAAAAACCGCATCCAGAACCTGACGCACAAGTGCGGCGGCCTGCTGGCGCGCAACTTCGTCAACTACGGCGATTTACCCCGCTGCGACGGCTCTTTCGCCGACCGCGAACTGCGCGTCATCGACATCGCCAACTGCAATACGACCGTGCAGGAATTGCTCGTCAGTGCGACAATACAACGTATCTGGGAGCGCGCGGAACGCTCCGAACTCGGTGTGGAGAAGGTCATCATCTTCGTGGACGAACTGAACAAGTACGCCCCCGGCGGCGCGCGCGGCGGCCTGCGCGACACGCTGGTGGACATCGCGGCGCGCGGGCGGCACCTCAATGTCGTCCTCTTCGGCGCGGAGCAGTTCCGCTCGAAGGTCGATGATGAGGTCGTCGGCAATGCGGCGACATCGTTCTATGGTCGCATCGGCGACGAGGAGATCATCAGCCCGTCGTACCGCGCCTTCACCGAATCGACGCGGGCGGAGTTGCTGCGCGTCCCGAAGGGCACGCTCCTGATGCGCCACGCGCACATTCCCGTGCCCGTTTTCGGCGTCTTCCCGCGCCCACCGGCATTGGCGGGGAGCGACGCCCAAAAGGTCTACGGCGGCAGCTCGCAGATCGACCCGGCGGAATCGGTCTTCCGCACCGTGCGCGATATGTCGGAACGGAGCGGATTCACCGCCCCCACGGTGGCGGTGGTGAAGAGCGTGCTCTCCGAGCGCGACCTGACCGGGACGCAAGTGGACGCCGCGATGGACCGCGTGCGCAGTTCGTACCGGCCGGGCACGCGCGTCTCGCCCTGGCAATATTTCTGTAGCACGATTGGCAAGAACGGCCTGTAGACACAATGAGACAATAAGGGAACCATCCATGACCGACGGGACGCTTCGGATCGCCCATATCGCCGATACCCATCTCGGCTTCAGCGCCCTGACCCGCCTCTGCCCCGACACCGGGCGCAATCAGCGCGCCGTCGATGTCGAGCGGGCCTTCGCGGCGGCGATTGACGACATCATCGCCGCCGGGGACATCGATCTTGTCATTCACGCCGGCGATGTCTTCCACCACAGCCGACCGCCGATGCAGACGCTGATCTTCTTCGTCAAGCAGATGCGACGCCTGGAGGCGGCGGGCATCCCGACCGTCGTCATCGGCGGCAACCACGACACGCCGCGCCTGCGCAATGCCGGGAGCGTGCTCGATCTCTGCGCCATCGCCTGCCATTCCATCCACTTCGCCACCGGCTACGACTGGGAACGCATCCCGCTGGAAATCGGCGGGCGGCGCGTCGTCGTCACCGCCGTGCCGCACGGCGCGTTCACCAATGAGCAACCGCCCAACGCCCTCTTCGCCGACGAAGACGCGGTACACCTCCTCGTCGCCCACGGCTCGTACAATCTCACGCTTGCCAATGACCGCCGCGGCGGCGCGGACGAGATCGAGGAGGCGCTGCTCGACGCCCGCTACGACTACGTCGCCCTCGGCCACTGGCACATTCACGAGCGCAAGGGCCACAACGTATTCTATAGTGGCAGCACCGAACGCATCGGCCTGTCGGACCTCGCGACAACGCCCGGATACGCGCGCGTCGTCGTCAATGGCACCGCCGAGGCCGACGTGACGCATGTCGCGCTCCCCGCGCGCGAGCATCTCAAATTGGCAACCGTCGACGGCGCAGAGTTGAGCGCGGAAGCGATCGTCGGGGAGGTTGTGCGCCGCCTCGAACGCGAGAAGGCGGCCAAGCGCGCCGAAGCGATCGTCCTTTGCGCGGTGCGGGACACGGCGCTGGGGATAGACCGCGAGGTGATTCGCCAGCTGCGCAGCCATGAGATCGTCCGCTCCTGCTGGGCATTCGTGCCCGATGTTCGGGCCCTGCGCGCCTCCGGCGTCCAATCCGAGGAGTCGAGCCCGATCGGTCAGTTGCTCGATGAATTCGGCGATTTCGTCACCGGCCGGGCGCAAACCGGCCTCTATGAGCCCGCCTTTGCCGCCGCCTTCCGCGAGACGGGGCGCAAACTGCTCGAGGAGGAACTGCGCGGCGACGAGCCGGCGCCCGAGCCCGCCCCGGCCGATGCGGCGGAGCCCGCGCTGACGGGAGCGACGGCATGATCCTCCAGAAGTTGCGCATCGAGAACTTCAAGCGCCTGCACGATGTGGAGATCGTCTTCCCCTCCATCGGCATCATCGGCGTCGTCGGCGCGAACGGCGCGGGCAAGAGCACGCTCTTCGAGGCGATCCTCTGGGCGCTCTTCCGCCCCAACGCCGTCGGCATCGACAATCGCGATGTCGTGCCGCGCCGGAGCGTCGGCGCGACGACCAAAGTGGAGCTGACGCTCGAGACCGACGATACCGTGTACACAATCTCCCGCAGCTTGCGCATCACGGCGGGCGGCAGCCAGCGGGTCGAGGCGAGCGTCTTCAAGGGCGACGACGCCGAACCGCTCGTCACCGGGGCGAATCAGGTCTCCGACTTCGTGCGCGGCACGCTGCTCCGCATGAGCTCGCAGTCGTTCACCACGACCTTCTTCACCCGGCAGAAGGAACTCGCCTTCTTCGGCGAGATGGGCGATACCGAGCGCCGCCGCGAGATGCAGCGCCTGCTCGATATGGACGCCATCGAACGCGCGCAGGCGAAGTTGCGCGAGGAGCGGAACCGGGAACGCGCCGCCCTGACCGCGCGCACCGCCCAACTGGGCGAGGAGAATGCCGCGCGCGACCTCGACGCCGAGCTCGCTGCCGCCCAACAAGCCGAAGCCGACGTTGACGCGCGCGTCGCGCGCCTGACGAATGAACATGCGCGCCTCAGTGCCGAGTATGACCGCCTCGCCACGCGCATGGAGTCGCTGCGGGCGACGCAACGCCAGAGCGAGACATTGCAGGCGGAGCGACGCGCGGCGGAGACCGCACAGATGGCGGCACAGGCGACCCATGACGACGCCACCCGTCGGATTGCCCTCCTGCACGACCGCCGGCGGCGCGCGGCGGAGATTGCGCCCGTGCTGGCCTCCCTCCCCACCGTCGAGGTGGCCCTGCGCGACGCGGATGCGGGGGCGGCCCACGCGCAACGCGTCGCCGAGGGCACGCGGGATGTGCGCGAGGCGGAGAATGCCGTCGCGCAACTCTACGCGGCAACCGACGCGATGATTGCCGACCTCGACGCATTGCGCGACCTGCTCTTCGACTGGGAGACGCTGGACGATGAACCGCCCGGCCTCACGCGGGCGCGCGCCCTCGCCGGGCAACTGGCGGCGGCCGCCCCGATGACCGTCGAGCGTGTCAAGGAGCGCGACGCGCTGCGCGCATTAATGCGCCGCGCGGACGACGCGACGCGCGCCGCCGAGGATGCCAGGGGTCGCACCGGCAAGCGTGCCGAACTGCATGCGCGACTCGCGGTCATCGTGGCGGGGCACGACCCTGCGGCCCGCGTCGATCAGCTCGAACGCGAGGAACGGGCGTTGACCGAGGATGTGGCACGCCTGGAGACGGAACTCACCGCGCTGCGTGCCGAGCACGGCAGGTACGCCACGCTGATGAAGCGATGGGAGGGGACCGACCCCGACGCGGAGTGCCCAACCTGCGGGCGCCCCTTTACCGACGCCGATTCCGACATCATGTTTGCCTCGCTGCGCCGCTCGATGGAGTCTTGTGCAGTCGCGGGCAAGGAAGTCGGCGCGCGCCTCGACGCGGTGCGCGGTGAAGGCCGCAGCGTGAGCGGTGCGTTGCAGCAGGAGCGCGAGCGGCTGCGACAGGCGCAAACGATCGCCGCGCAACGCGACCGCGCCGTCATCGAGGAGCGCGACGCCACCGACCGCGCAACACAGGTGCAGGCCGCGCTGGCCGAGGCGTTGGCCGCGGCGCATCGCCGGCATGCGCCCGCCGAGAAGGACATCGCGCACCTCGAATCGGAGATCGCCCTCCTCGAGCGGGCGGCAAACGCGGTCGGCCCCGCATCGCGGTTGGTGACCCAGATGGAGCACGGCGAGGATCGGCTCGCGGCGCTGCGGGATGCGCTCTACGCGCTTGGCGTCGCCACCTACGACGGCGCGCACCACGAGCATCTGCGCCAGGAACGGGCCCGCCTGATCGCCCTCCAATCGGAGGCGGCTCGGATCGATGAGGAACTACGCGCGCTTCCGGCAGAGGAGGAGCGCCGAGAGACGGCAGCCCGGTGGATCGCGACTGCGGCTGACACGGTGACACGGGTGACGACCGAGCTAGCGGCGCTCGCCTTCGATCCGGAATCGCTCGTTTCGGCGGAGCAGGAGGCGAGCGCGGCGGCGGATGCGGCAAACATGGTTCAAGGCGAATTGACGGCGACGATGATCGCCGCCGCGAACGCCCGCAATGTCGTCGAGCGGGTCGTCGCGGAGCAGACCCGGCTCGCGGTCCTCAAGGCGAGTGTGGACCGCCTCGCCGCCTCGGTCGCACAGTTCAATCTGATGGACGAGGGTTTCACGGACTTCTCGGTCGCGCTAGCGGCGCGTATCCAGCCTCGTCTCGGCGAATACGCGAGCGACCTGATCGAACGCATGTCGAATGGCCGGTACAACCGCCTCACCTTCGACACGAACTACGCGCCCGCCCTCTACGATGGCGATCTGGAGAAGTTCCCGGTCGACAAATTCTCCGGCGGCGAGCGCGATATCGCCGCGCTCGCCGCGCGCATCGCCCTCTCGCAACTGCTCGCCGCGCGCGGCGGTCACGCGATCGGTTTCATGGTCCTCGATGAGGTTTTTGGTTCGCTCGACAACGAGCGTCGCACGCTCGTCCTCGACGCGCTCGCCGCGATGCGCGACATCATCCCGCAACTCTTCATCATCAGCCATGTGGACGATGTTCGCCTCTCCCCCCTGATGGACGAAGTGTGGACCGTCGCCGCCCAGCCGGAGGGCACGAGCGCCGTCTTGCGTCGCGACGCCGCCGATCTGCTCCTCGGCGCTGCTATCGCGGCGATGTAGCACGACGAATCTCCGCGCCGGGACAGAAAAAGAGAGGGCCATGTCGTCGGTCGTCTTAGGCCGCCACGGTGCCGGTGCGACGCCTCACGATGCGGCAAACCCTTGAGGGTGGTGCGCTTTAGCGGCTACTGGCCCGCGCATCCGGGGTGCATCGGATCGTTTCACTGGCTGCGCGCCACCGGCAGATTATACTGCGTAGGCGCGTCCCCGGGGGCATCACTCGCAGTGGGGCCGACGGGCTACCTCTCTAATGGTGCCAGAGTACGTTGTGCGGCACATTCTGTCAACTTCGTGAAGGAACGCACGAGGCCGCGAACGGACGGAAAAAGAATTGCGTTGCACCCCGCGCGCGACGTACAATCATCGCGGTGCAGCGCGCGCCCCCGTAGCTCAGTGGACAGAGCGAGGGCCTTCTAATCCCTAGGTCGCAGGTTCGAGCCCTGCCGGGGGCGCCACTCTCTCAGGAGCATACGTCATGGCGGCGAAAACGCTCTTCGCGAGCGACATCGAAGCGAATATGAATGTCGATTCGGCCTTCCTCGTCCGCAACGTCGAGCGGAAGATGACCAAGCCGAACAAGTTCGGCGACAGCAAGCCCTTCCTCGCGCTCGAACTCGCCGATCGCACCGGCGTCGTCACGGGCCGCGTCTGGTCGGAGAACATCCCGTTCGTCGAATCCGTGCTGCAAAAGAACGCGGTCGTTCAGGTGATCGGCACGACGCAGGCATACGGCAACGAGGTCTCGCTCGTCATCACGGACGCGACGGCGGTCGAGGGGGCGGACCTTTCCGAGTACGTCCCTTCGTCGCCGCGCGAGCGGGCGGGTATGGTGCAGGAATATGCCGGCCTCGCCGACACGGTGGCCGCCGCCGATCTGCACCACCTGCTGACCGTTTTCATGGCCTCCGCCTTCTTCGACGAGTTCGTCCGCGCCCCGGCGGCGCATGTCGAGGCATATGCGTACCTCGGTGGCCTGCTCGAACACACTCTCAATGTCGCCCAACTCGCCCTCGGCATCGCGACGACGCGCACCGATGTGGACGCCGATTTGCTCCTCACCGCCGCGCTCCTGCACGACATCGGCAAGGTAGACGCCTACGAACCGCTCACCTTTACGCAGTCGGTGGACGGGCAACTGCTCGATCACACGGCGCTCACGCTTATCCGGCTCGACCGGCTCGTCGATGAGGCGGGGGGCCTCGGCGATGAGGCGCGCCGCCAGTTGTACCACGCCATCGCGACGCACGAGCAACGCGGCTTCTCCGGCGCGCCGCCGCAAACGAAAGAGGCGGTCGTTTTGCAAACCTGCAACCAACTCGACACGACGCTGGCCGCCGCATCGCATTCGGGCGCGGGCGACGGGCCGTGGTCCGACACCGTACGCTCGTTGCGGCGGCGGTTCTATCGCGGCACACCAGACGGCGACCGGCCCGCCGACGCGACGCGCCCGGCGGTGACCGCCGCCGCTCCTGAGCAGCCGCGTTCGATCTGGGATGATCCGGCGGCGGACGATCTCGACGCCGAGATTCCGTTCTAAGGATGCCGACAATCACGCTCCGCTACTTCGCGATCATCCGCGAGACGGTCGGCATGGAGGCCGAGCAGCGCGACCTCCCCGACGGGACGACCGCCGCCGATGTCGCCAATGATCTCGGCGAACGCTTCCCGCGCATCGCGGGCCTTCTCCGCGCCTCTCCGGTGATGGTCAACGCCGCTTACGCCGACCTCGGAGCACCGCTGGCGGACGGTGACGAGGTCGCCTTCATCCCGCCCGTCGCCGGTGGCTCCACCGATGACGCGCGATTCGCGGTGGTCGACGCTCCGCTCGTGCCGGACGCGATTGCCGCGCTGGTCGCCTCTCCCGAGGCCGGGGCGGTTGTCACCTTCGTCGGCGCGGTGCGGAACCATGCGCGGGGGCGCGCCGTCCAGTGGCTGGATTACGAAGCGTACGCCGCCGGCTGCGTGCCGATCTTCGCCCAATTAGCCGCCGAGATGCGCGCGCAGTGGCGCGTCATCGATGTGGCAATCCATCATCGCGTCGGGCACCTCCTGGTTGGCGACGCAAGCGTCGTGATTGCCGTCTCCGCCGCCCACCGGCAGGACGCATTCGCGGCCTGCGCATATGCGATCGACAAACTGAAAGAACGCGCGCCAATCTGGAAGAAAGAGGCGTACGCGGACGGGGAAATCTGGATCGGCGCGGAAGCGGCCTATCAGGGGCTCGCGGACCGCCGCGCCGATTGACACGGTGCCGTTTTTGGCAGTACAAACACCCGTACATTCGATGATCCACCGGACGCGCGGCGTCCCTCGGGGGTGAGCAGTGCCCGATCTGTACACGCACTACATCGACGGCCAATGGGTGGAATCGGCGAGCGGCGAGACGTTTGAGAACCGCAATCCCGCGAATGGCGACCTGGTCGGTGAATTCGCGAAAGGGAGTGCGGCGGAGATCGGTCGCGCGGTGGGGGCGGCCAAGCGCGCCTTCGCCACCTGGCGGCTCTACCCCGCCCCGCATCGCGGCGAAATTCTCTATAAGGTCGGCCAGTTGCTCAGGGAGCAGAAGGAATCCCTTGCGAGGGATATGACGCGGGAGATGGGCAAGGTGCTGGCCGAGGCGCGCGGCGATGTCCAGGAGGGCATCGACATGGCCTTCTATATGGCGGGCGAGGGTCGGCGTCAGTTCGGTCAGGTTGTCCCTTCCGAGCTGCGCGACAAGTGGGCGATGTCGCATCGCCGCCCGATCGGCGTCGTCGGCCTGATTACGCCGTGGAACTTCCCGATGGCCATCCCGACCTGGAAGATTATGCCCGCGCTGATCTGCGGCAATACCGTCGTCTTCAAACCTGCGTCATACACGCCCCTGCTTGCCTACCGGCTCGTCAAGATATTTGAAGAAGCGGGCCTGCCGCGCGGCGTGCTGAATATCGTCTTCGGCACCGGCAGCGAGGTCGGCAACGCGTTGATCGCGCACCCGGATGTCGCGTTGATCTCCTTCACCGGCAGCACCGAGGTCGGCGACGAGGTCGCGCTCGCCGGGGCGCGCGGGCGCAAGCGCGTGATGCTCGAACTGGGCGGCAAGAATGCCGTGATGGTGATGGATGACGCCGACCTCGATCTCGCTAGCGAGGGCATCATTTGGTCCGCCTTCGGCACCTCCGGGCAGCGCTGCACGGCGGCGAGCCGCGTGATCGTCCATCAGGCGGTCTACCGCGATCTGCTCGATAAACTGGTGGCGAAAGCGCGCCAACTGACGCTCGGCGATGGCCTGGATGAGGGTACCGATGTCGGGCCGGTGATTAGTGAGTCGCAACTATCGCGCATCCATTCCTATATCCCGGTCGGGGAGCGCGAGGGTGCGGAGGTCGCCATCGGCGGCAAGGTCGTCGCATCCGGCGTGCTTGGCAAGGGCTTCTACCACGAGCCGACGATCTTCGCCGGCGTGACGCCCGACATGCGCGTCGCGCGCGAGGAGATATTCGGCCCGGTGACGTCCGTAATCCCCGTGCAGTCGCTGGATCAGGCGATCGACGTTGTCAATCAGAGCGAATACGGGCTCTCCGCGTCGATCTACACGCAGGACGTCAATCGCGCCTTCCGCGCGATGCGCGACGTGGATACGGGAATCCTCTACGTCAACGCGGGAACCATCGGCGCCGAGATTCAGTTACCATTCGGGGGGACGAAGGCGACCGGCAACGGCCACCGCGAGGCGGGCACGGCCGCGCTCGATGTCTTCTCCGAGTGGCAGGCGCTGTACATCGACTATAGTGGCAAGTTGCAGAAGGCACAGATTGATGCCGTCGGCGAGGAGGCATGATGCCTCGGCAATGCGGAGGGCAGGCGTGAGCGAAGCGGTAGGGAACGGCGCCACACCGAGCCGTGCGTATCATCTCTGGGTGGGGGCGCGTACCGATACCGGGCGGGTCCGGGCGAATAATCAGGATGCGGTCGGCACCTGGCAGGACCTGCCGCAGACGATCCAGTTCAGCGAGCACGGCTACCTCTTCGCGGTCGCGGACGGCGTCGGCGGCAATGAGCAAGGCGAAGTCGCCAGCGCGCTCGCCATCGAGACGCTCTTCCACTCCTATTACGGCGACGACACGACCGAGATCGACAAGGCGCTGAAGCGCGCCGTCCGCCTCGCCAACGAAGCGGTCTACGAGCGCGGCCTGAGCCAGAGCGAGGACCGCGCGATGGGCACGACGCTCGTCGCCGGAGTTATTCGCGGCACGACGCTCACCATCGGCAACGTCGGCGACAGCCGCGCCTATCTTGCGCGCGGCCGGGCGCAGATGGCGGCAATCTCCAAGGATCACTCGCTCGTCGCGGAGGCGGTGCGCGCCGGGCAGATGACCGCCGAACAGGCGAAGAGCAGCCGCCAGCGCAATGTCATCACCCGCGCCCTCGGTCAGCGGCAGAAGGTCGATGTCGACATCTTCGAGGTCGATCTGATGGCCGACGACGTGGTGCTGCTCTGCTCGGACGGCCTGCATGGTATCGTCGACGACGCGGAGATGAAGCAGATCGTCCAGGCGCTGCCGCCCGAAGAAGCCGCCAATGAATTGATCGACCTCGCCAACAACCGCAATGCCTCCGACAATGTCTCCGCCGTGGTCGTCAAGGCGACTGCCGAGCGCGCGCCCGTGAGCGCGCCGGTCCCGCCCGCGATGGTCCTCTCCGAGACCGCCACCGACCGCCTCCCCGCCATGCCGAGCACGCGCGGCATCCCAATCGCCGCGATCATCGCCGTGGTCGTCGCAGCGCTCATCGTGATCGCGATCATTGTCCTCTTCCTCGTCCGTTAGGAGGTGTCCGTGCTGCTCTCCGACCGCAAAATCAAGCAGGCAATGGACGCGGGGAATATCGTCATCGAACCATTCGAGCTGCGCCAACTGAGCACAAATTCCTACGACGTCCGTCTCGGCGAGTGGTATTTCGAGCCGAACCGCAACATGCAAACGGTCAGTTTTCTCTCGGCGGATCAGACGCGCAAGTTCTGGGGGGAGCCGATCCGGTCCACCGGCGTGATCCCGGTGCGGCCGGGCGACACGATCCTCGCGCATACCATCGAAGTCGTCGGTGGCCGCAATGGCTACACCACCTCGATGCGGGCGCGCTCCAGTATCGGCCGCTCGTGCATGAGCGTCTGCAAGTGCGCGGGCGTCGGCGACGTCGGCTATATCGCACGATGGACGATGGAGATCACCAATCATTCGCACGCCACAATCGAGTTACCGGTCGGATTGCGTGTGGCGCAGATCCTCTTCTACGAGGTTGGCGAGACGGACATCCACTACCAGGGCAAATACGGCCAGACCGCCGAGTGGTCCCCGAGCGATATGCTCCCCCGGCTCTACAATGATTGGGATATGCAGCACGCCCGCCCCACGCAGGGCGAATAGGAGGCGCGATGCTCGCCGCCGTTCGTGGTGTCGTCGTCGGCGCGTTGCCGGACAATGTGCTCCTCGAGGTTGGCCCGATCACCCTGCAAATCGCCGTGTCGAACACGACGCTCGCCGCACTCCCGCGCGACGGCACGCCGGTACGGCTCGTCACGCACCTCTATCTGCGCGAGGATCAGATGGCCCTCTACGGCTTCACGACGGAGACCGAACTGGGCCTCTTCCGGCTGCTGCTCGGCGTCACGGGCGTCGGTCCGAAGGTCGCGCTCAACATCTGCGGCTCCGGCGAGCCGGATGTCGTCATGCAGACGATCGCGGCGGGGGACATCGACGCGCTCGCGCGCATCCCCGGCATCGGCAAGAAGACGGCGGCGCGACTGGTCCTCGAACTGCGCGGCAAACTGGATGCGCTCGCCGGCGGCGCGCTCGCCGTCAGCACGGGCGGAGGCGGTGGGGCGGCGCAGGATTCGAGCAGCGAAGTGATCGCGGCGTTGCAGGCGCTCGGTTACTCCGCGACCGAAGCGTACACCGCCCTGCGCGACGCCGAGATGGCCGAAGGGATGACCGTCGAGGAGCGCGTCCTCGCCGCCCTGCGGCGGATGGGCCAATCCCGGTAATCTCCGTTCAGGTGGGTGGGACAGCGAGCGCCTCGTTGACGGCGGCGGTGAGCGCGCCGGAACTGACGGGCTTGGTGAGGAAGTAGGACGCCCCCGCCTCCATTGCGCGGTCCTGGTCAGACTCCTCGCCGCGCGCGGTGAGCACGATGATCGGCAGTGTCTGTCCATTCGGGAGTGCCCGGATCTGCCGCGTCAGCTCGATGCCATCGAGAATCGGCATCATCAGGTCGGTAATCAGTACATCCGGCAATTGCGCCTGGACACGCGACAGGACCGTGACCGGGACTTGTCTCGGTCTCCACCGTGTGCCCGTACCGTTCGAGAATGAGGCGGCAGACGCGGAGATTGACCGGATTATCATCGACGACGAGCACATTTGCCACACAGCACCCCATTACTCCCGATGGATTACGCGCCAACGGAACTGACGGCCGTCCGCACATCGGGCCGAATATCGAACGCACGGTCGAGCATCGTCAGCGTCAGCACCTGCCGGACATTCGGCTGCACCGCCGCCAGCCGAAATTGCTTCCCCTGCGCCCGGAAGGTCTTCAGGCCCGAAATCAGCGACGCGAGGCCGGACGAATCGATGAACGAGACCTTTGCCAGATCGACGACGGCGTGATACTCGCCATTGCCATACTCGCGAAATGCCTCTTTCGCCTGCGGCGCGGACAGGGCATCGAGATGACCGTCCATCGTGATAATCGCGACGCCCTCTTCGACCGTCACCGTGACATCCATTTACTCGCCTCCACTCGTCGCCAAAATGCTTTTCGAGCCGCCAATGATTGCGCTCGCCGTCTCGCTCATAGGTGACCACATCGACGCATTGCTGGATGATGAATGAGCCATAGCCGCCCTCGGCCAGCCGCTCGAGCTCCGGCAGCACCGGCGGCTTCCGCTCATACGCTTTCCCCGTGTCCCAGAACTCCAGCGTGACGACGCCGATCCTCGCCCTCGCCCGCGATATCGAGTGCGCCCGGCTGCCGGTCCCGATAGGCGTGGACGATGATGTTCGTCGCCAGTTCCGATACCGCGAGTTGCAACTGATAGACCTGCTCGTCGTTCGCCTCCGTGCCGAGCGTGTCGACACAAAAAGCATGGACGAAGTGGCGCAGCGCCGTCAGATACTGCAACGATGCGGGAAACCGGCAGACGAACTGGCGCGTGGGCATCGGGTTCACGCCTCCGCTTTCAGGAGCATAAGCGTGATGTCATCGCGCTGCACGGGCGCGAAGGTGCGCACGCGTCGTCGAGGATCGCGTCGCGGATCGCGGCTGGCTCCTCATCGGCGTGCGCCGCGAGCAGCGACCGCAACCGTTCGTCGCCGTACAATTCACCGTCCGGCGCGGCAGCCTCGGTGACGCCATCCGTGTACAGGAGCAGCAGATCATCGACATCGAGCGTCACCGCCGCATTCTCGACCGCAATGCCGATATCCACACCGAGAGGCAGGCCGGTCGCCCCCAATACGTCGATCTCCCGACGCCGCGCGGACCAGCGGAGGATCGCGGTGTGACCGGCATTGGCGTATTGCAACTCCCGCGCGCGGGGATCATAGGTCGCGAGGATGCAGGTGACGAACGAGTCGATGCGAGAGAGCTCGTCGGCGATGAAGCCTTGCACCGCCTGGAGCGCCTGCGCCGGTGAGGCGACATGGCGCATCTCGGCGCGCATCGCGCTCAGGCAGACGGTTGTGATCAGCGCGGCGGCGACGCCCTTGCCCGCGACATCCCCGATCGCCAGCGCGAGCACGTCGTGTTCGCCCGCGCGCTCGTCCGGGTGGGTATAGAAGTCGCCGCCAACCTCGCTGGCCGGGAGCATCGTCGCGATCGAGCGAGACGTGCGGCGCGCCGGGGAACGCGGCGGGCAGCAGGGCGGTCTGAATCTGCGCGGCCAGTTCGAGATCGCGCGCGACCCGGCTGCGCCTGATCTGCTCCTCCTGGAGCGCGAACTGCCCGGCGATGGCGATACTCTGCTCCGCGACCGCCTGCATCAGTTTCCGGTTGCCCGCCGTGAAGCCGTCCAGCTTCGTCGCGCCGAAGCAGGCGGCGCTCGCGCGTCCCCTGCGGCGTGACAATCGGCGCGACGACGATGCCCATTGACCGACGCACGGCGGCGCCATACCGACGGTTGCTGCGATGAGCGTCGCGTGGTCGTTCGCGACGAGCGGGCGCTGTCGCGTGCGTCACCACCCGATGGGCGGCGACGATGAAGTCCTCGGTCGGGACGGCGCCATCGGTGAGGACGAGCATCGGTCGCTCCGCCTGCTCGATGACCAATGCGCCGCCATCCGCGCCGATGATCCGGCGGGCCTGCGCCAGCAGCATCGTCAATGCCTCCGCGAGGGTCGAGGTCGTCGAGAGCATCCGGGCAATCTCATACAGAAACGTCAGTTGATCGTACGAATCGACCAACTCATCGGTCATGCCGTTGAGTTCGTCTTCAGTCGCCAGCATCTCGCCGATCAAGGCGGCGAAGCCATCCAGCCACGGTTCGAGTGCCGGATCCCGGCCGTCACTCGCTGAGCGCCCCGCACAATTGGCCGCCCGCCTCGATCGGCACGACCGTGGCGCTCCGGATCGTCACGCCCGTCCGTGAGCCGGAGCGGGTGCCCCGTCTTCCGCTCCCATGCGTCCGACCAGAAATCCCACAGCGCGAGATGCGCGGTACGCCACGCCTCGACCCGAGTGAGCGCGGCGCGGGCACCCTGCGTCGGCGCGGTACCGACCTGCATCATTCGGCGGATGTCCCTTCGTTCGCTGTCGGGGCCTCAAGTTGACCCAGGTACGAGGCAATGATCTCCGGGAAGGCGCGCGTGTCAATCGGTTTGGCGACGTACCCCGTGCAGCCCGCGCGCAGGAACATCTCGCGATCGCCGGGCATCGCATACGCCGTGAGCGCGACGATGGGCGTGGTGGCGAAACGTTCCTGCTGCCGCAGGCGGCGCGTGATCTCCAACCCGTCCACATCGGGCAACTGAATATCGACGAGGATGATGTCGGGCGTCGTCCCTTCCAGCGTCGCGAGGGCTTCCTTGCCGTCGGTCGCTTCGAGGAGATGATAGCCGAGCGGGCGCAGCAGCAAGCGCATCAGGCGCATGTTGCGTTCGTTGTCCTCGACGATCAGCACCGTCGTCACGCGTTGCTCCACAGTTGCTTCCCTTTTCACGCACTGTCCGTCCACAGTATACAGCATCGGCAACATGTACCGAAAGGGAAGATCAACTGCCGTCGAACGTACAGGTGGAAGCAGTATTCGCGCCGCATCCGCGCGCCGAAGCGTACGGCCAGTTCATAGGCAATCGTCGCGGCGTCCGTGCGCAAGGTCGGAGATCGTCTGCGTCGCGCCGCCCTGCGCGCCGACGACGACGACCGGATCATCCACCGCCGCGTCGATGCCATCCGAGAGCGCGCACAACGCATTGATCCATCGACACATTGCCGATAATCGGGCAGCGCGCGCCGCCGATCAGGAGGATCCCCGATTGGAGAGCGACCGCGGCAGGCCATCCGCGTAGCCGACGGGCACGACGGCGGCGCGGCACGGGCGAGACGCCGTGAAGGTACGGCCGTAGCCAACCGTCGCACCGGCCGGCAGATCGATGACGCGCACGACGCGCGACTGCACCGAGAGCGCGGCAACCAGACCCGGCGGCATCGGGAAGTCCGGCGCGGGCGGGATGCCGTAAAGCGCGATGCCGACGCGCACCATGTCCCAGCACGCGACTCCCTGCAAGGCCGCGCCGGAGTTCGCCGCATGGACGACGCGCGGGCGCAGCCCATGCGCCGAGAGCGCGGCGACAATCGCCGCGAAACGTCGCTCCTGCTCGGCGAGAAACGGGTCGCCGATCACATCGGCGGTCGCGAAGTGCGTGGAGAGACCGTCCACGCTCAGGCGCGGATCGGCGGTCGCGCGGCGCACAAAGGCGATAGCACGCTCCTCGGCAACGCCGAAGCGATTGAGTCCCGTATCCACCTTGACATGCACCGGATACGGCGCTTTGTCCATCGCTGCCGCCACCGCCGCGATCGCGTCGAAGCGGCGATCCTTCGTCAATGGTCGGGGTGAGGTCGGCGCGCGACGAGGTCCTGCGACTTCCTCGGCGGCAACTGCCCCGAGGACGAGGATCGGAATCGCCGCGAGGCCCGCGCGCCGCAGTGCGACGCCTTCGGGCACGGTCGCGACCAGCAGCCACGACGCGCCCCCGGCCAGCGCCGCCCGCGCGACTGGCGCCGCGCCGTGACCGTACCCGTCCGCCTTGACGACCGCGCCGAACGCGCAACCGGTCTGGCAGACGCTGTCGGATGACGGCGACATTGCGCGGCAATCGCGCCCAGATCGACGCGCACGAACGAGCGCCGGTGATCCGGAATCGTACCGTCGCTGCCCGACATGGTTCAGACGCCCAGGATCGCGCGCATCGCCGCCGCGATCGCGGGGAGCAGAGTCCGGCGCGACCATGCCGTACTCGCCGACCGCGTCCGCCGCCCGTTCGGCGGCGCGCGCGCCGACATGGACGCCGCAGATCGCGGCATCGAGCGGCGAGAGTCCCTGCGCGAGGAAGCCGCCGATCGTCCCGGCGAGCACGTCGCCCGTCCCGGCCGTCGCCAGTGCGGCGTTGCCGCCGGGCGCGGCCCAGAGCGCGCCGCCCGGCGCCGCGACGACGTCGGGCCGCCTTTGAGGACGACGACTTTGTTCCATTGCATCGGCATACTCGGTGGCGATCTGCCACGGGTTGCTGCTTGATCTCGTCGATCTCGCGCTTGGTCAGGCGGGCCATCTCGCCCGGATGCGGCGTGAGGATGGCCGGATTCTTGATCTGCTCCGCCCAGTTATCGAGGCCGGACAGCCAATTGAGGCCGTCGGCGTCGATCAGGAGCGGCAGTGTCGGCGGGCAGGATGGCATCGGTCGCGGCGGCCGTGCGATGCGCCGCCGAAGCCGAGTTGCGGGCGCGCCCGCGCCTCGCCGATGCCGAGCAGCCGCGCCAGAAATCGCTCCGTCTCCTCCTCGCGGCCCAGGCCGGGCCCGATCACGGCGGCGGTGAACCGCTGCACCCACTCGCGCACCTGCTTGCCGGCCCGGTCGATATCATCCGGCAGCGGCAGCAGCGTCGCCTCGCGGACGACCGCCGCAACCGTCCCGGCAATCGCGCGCGGCACCGCCATCGTCGCCAGGCCCGCGCCAGCGCGCATCGCCGCCTCCGCGACAAAGCCCGGCGCGCCGATATACGTCACGGCGCCGGCGACGACGAGCAACGTGCCGCAATCGCTCTTGTGCGCGTCGGGCAGCCGGCGGGGGACGCGCTGGCGCACGTCCTCGTCCGTCGTCATGCGCGGGCCCGGTCTCCGATCGGCTCGCCAAGACCGAGGTCGACGACGACGATACGGCCCGCGTAGCGGCTTCCGGGCGGCACGAGGCAGCCGCGCTTCGGCGACCCGAGCGTGACGGTGACATGCGCGCGTGATCGCGTCGTCGCCCGCCTCGCCCGTCGTGGCATCGACGCCGGTCGGAACATCGAGCGCGACCACCCGCGCGGCGCGGCGGCGTCACGATCATTGACCATCCGCGTGACAGCGGCGATCTCAGCGGGCAGGCCGGGCCGTGCGCCCGTACCGAAGAATCGCGTCGAGCACGACATCCGCCTCCGCCGAGCGCGGAACGCAGCGCGTCCGTCCCATCGAGCACCGTGATCCCCTGGCGGCCCGGCGTCTCCAACTCCGGGCGCGGCGCCAGCGACCAGACAGAGACATGAAAGCCCTCGCTGGCGAGCGTCCGCGCCGCGATGACGCCATCCCCGCCGTTGTTGCCGGGGCCGAGCAGCACGACGACGCGCGCGCCCGTGTGGCCGGTCATCTCCCGGATGGCCCGCGCGACGCCCGCGCCCGCTTGCTGCATGAGCGCGGGCGCCTCGACGCCGCGCGCGAATGCGGCCTCCTCCAATGAACGCATCTCTGCCGCTGTGACTACTCGCATCGTCGCTACTCTCCTCGTTCGTTATTGGCCCGTGTCGATCGCCGCCGCGGCATCGGAACGGTACCCGACGACGAACGCGGTGGCAAGGTCGCGGCTATGGGTGATGCTGACATGCCACTCCAGCAGACCCATCGCGCGCGCCCGCGTCGCGGCCGCGCCGTGGAGCATGAGCGACGGCTTTCCCGGCAGCATCGTTGCGGACCTCGATATTCCGCCAGCCGACCGGGCCAATCCCCGTGCCCATCGCCTTGGCGGCCGCCTCTTTCGCGGCGAACCGACCGGCAAGCGCGAGCGCCCGCCCGCCCGCGTACGCGCGCTCATCGGGCGTGAAGACGCGGTTCAGGAAGCGCTCGCCGTGCCGCTCGATGACGGCGGCGACACGGGCAATCTCGACCGTATCGACGCCGATCGCCAATCGCGCGACGCCGGGCGGCCGGAGCGGCGCGACGCCGTCAGCGTCCGACGCCGACATAGGTGAAACCCATCGCCTCCATCTCGCCGCGATCGTAGATGTTGCGCCCATCGAGCACGACCGGATGGCGCATCGCTTCGAGCACGCGCTCCATATTCGCCTGGCGGAACTCGCTCCACGGCGTGAGCAGCAAGAGCGCGTCCGCGCCGCGCGCCGCGTCGTACGGGTCGGGGCAGTAGATGACATCCGGCAGCAGCGCGCGCGCACCCTCCTCCGCCACGGGATCGTACGCGCGCACGCGGACACCCTCGTCTTGCAAGCAGCGGATGATGTCCACCGACGGCGCCTCGCGCATGTCATCGGTATCCTGCTTGAAGGCGAGCCCCCAGACGCCGACCGTGCTCTCCGCCGGGCTAGCGAGATGCGCCAAGACCTTCCGCGCGAAACGTCGGCGCTGATCCTGATTGATGTCGAGCACGCTGGCGAGCAACTGCGGATGCAGGTGCTTCTCCGCCGCCATGTGCACGAGCGCCTTGACATCCTTCGGGAAACACGACCCACCGAAGCCGATCCCCGCCTCCAGGAAACTGGGGCCGATGCGCGCATCCAGCCCCATGCCGCGCGCGACGACGCGGACATCGGCATCGAACTCCTCACAGATCGCGGCGATCTCATTGATGAAGGAGATACGCGTCGCGAGCATCGCGTTCGAGGCGTACTTAATCATCTCGGCGGTGCGCAGATCGGTCTTGACGATCGGGGCATTGACCGCCTCATAGAGTTCCGCGACCGCCTCGACCGCGAGCGACATCGTCGCCGCCGAGCACGATGCGATCGGGCTCCTGAATGTCGCGCACCGCCGAGCCCTCGCGCAGAAACTCCGGGTTCGAGACCACCGCGAACGAGGCATCCGGCGGGGCGTGCTCCCGGATCGATCTGGGCGACGAAATCGCCGCTGCCGACCGGCATCGTGCTCTTGTTGATGATGATCGTCCGGCCACGCAGATGCGGCGCGAGGCTGCGCGACGCGCTCGCGACGCGGCTCATATCCGCCTTGCCGTTCTCGCCCGGCGGGGTATCGACGGTGATGAAGACGAAGTCCGCATCGGGGATCGCCTCGGCATATGCGGTCGTGAATCGCAGCCGACCCGCCTCCGCCGTTCGGCGGACCAGTTCTTCCAGACCAGGCTCGAAGAACGGCATCGATGCCCGCGCGGAGCTTGGCGATTTTCTCTTCGAGGATGTCCAGACAGACGACATCGTTGCCGAGGTCCGCGAACCCTGCGCCGGTGATTAGCCCCACATAGCCGGTGCCGATGACCACAATCGAACTCATCAACTGACCTTTCTTTCCCACGCGCGCTCACTTGGCGGTGATCGAGATATTCGCGACATACGCGTCGTAGTCATGCCCGGAGGCATAGACCTGGATGCTCACCAGTTTGTATGGCGCCGGGTAGAGTTGCTTCAGGTCCCAATGGAGTCTATCCGTCCAGATATCCGGGCTTGACTGGCGTGCCCTGCACGATGCCATTGTCCGTGCGATTGCCATCGTCGTTTTGCACGTAGAACGCGCGGCGCGACCTCAACCGGATCGTTCTTCGCGTCCACATACCGAACGAGAAAGATCAGCGGATATTCCGAGCCGCGCTCGCCGCCGGCGGAGAGGCTATGGCTGACGATTTTCACGTCCGCACTCAGCACAACCGAGTCGAACTCATCGAGCTCGCTGAACGTGAGCGGTCTGCTTGATGCCGATCAGATCGCTATCGACATTGCCGCCCGCGCGGACGAAATGCAGCGCGTTGGCGGGCTGGCCGCGAATCGTTTCCGGCACGATCTCGTCCGTCGCCCGGATGCCCGACACCGTCGCCGCCATCGTCCTGCTTCGATCTCCAGTGGGTCGGCACCTGGTCGCGGATCTTGCCGCCGAGTCTTGAAATCGCCGTTATCGACGAGTTCGCGCTGCTTGACGGTCGGCGCGGAGGGCGCCGCAGCCGACTGCCACGACCGTCTGCTGCCCGTTCGCCACCGTCACGCGCTGCCCGGCCCCCTGCGACGGTCACATCCGCGCCATTGAGCACGGAAACATCGACCCGCCCCGGATCGTCCTGCTCGCCCGGCAAGCACGAGCACGCGGAAACTCGTCCCCGGTTGACGCGCCTCGATCGTCGTGCCCCGCGTCAGGACATCCACCTGCACGCGGTTGTATTCGGTCTCGGAGTTCTCCGTCACGACGACCCGTCCATGATCCTGCGCGCAGTTGGATCGCGGCGTTCTTGTCGAGATACTGCGACGCGCGCAGCTTGATCGAATGCGACCGTCGTGTTCGCGGAGAGCTCGACGATCGGTATTGTCGAAGAGCGCGATACGCATCCGCGTATCATCGCCCGTGCGGATCGTGTCTCCCTCGTTGACCGTGCTGCCCTCGCTGAGATCATGCCAGAACGACTGCTGGCGCGAGCGAACCTGCGCCTGGCTGCCGGTGATAATCTGGCGCACCGTGCCGCCACGCGGTTTCGTCGCGTTCGTGCGATAGGTCGCGAAACCGAAACCAAGCCCGGCGATCAGGATCGCGAAACAGGAGAAACTCACCACCAGGACCCGCCACGCGCGCCGCGTCTGCGCGCGCTGAGGTGCGCGGCGCAGGCGGGAGCATCGGTGACCGCGATTCCCTCTCACCTGTTGCATCGCCGCAGGCTCGTTCCCATGTCCCAATCCCTACGCGCCGGTAGTACGTATGTACACCGCGATCGCCATTGTACGGAGCGCGGCGTGCGCGGTCAAACCCGCCCGCGCCGCGCGCGGCTCTCGACGAACTGCGCGTGCGCATCCTGCGCGGCTGCGCGGTTCGCCGGTCCGATACGTTGTCCGCAAATGCACGTGCGCGGTCGGCGAACGTGCCGTCGAGGATCGCCGCGCGAATCGCTTCCATCTGCCGCAGGATGAACCAGAGGTTGTGAATCGTCGCGAGACGATACCAGAGCAGTTCTTTCGCGCGATAGAGATGATGCAGATACGCGGCGGTGAAGCGGCGGCAGGTCGGGCAGCCGCACGCATCGATCGATCGGGCGCGAACTGGTCGCGAAAGCGCGCATTGCCGATACTCACCCGCCCGGTCGGCGGTGTACAGCCCGCCGTGCCGCGCGACGCGCGCCGGCAGGACGCAATCGAAGAGATCGACGCCGCGCGCCACGCACTGCCCACAGATCTTCCGGCGATCCCACGCCCATCAGATAGCGCGGGCGATCGGTCGGCAACGCCTCGGTCGTCGATCGCGCGAGCGCTCGCGTACATCTCCGTCCTTGCTTTCGCCGACACTGAGGCCACCAATCGCGATGCCCGGCACATCCAGTGCGGCGGCGAACGCGGCCCCTTCCCGCCGCAATGCGGGATCGAGGCCCGCCCTGCACGATCGCGAAGAGCGCCTGATCGTCGCGCCGCTTCGCCCGCAAGGGCGCGCTCCAGCCAGCGATGCGTGCGATCCAGCGCGCGCCGTGTCGTCGCATCGTCCGACGGCAGCGCGACGCACTCATCGAGCGGCATGATGATGTCCGCGCCGAGCGACTCTTCGAGCGCGATGACGCTCTCGGGCGTGAACCGCTGGAGGCTGCCGTCGAGGTGCGAGCGGAAGGTCACGCCATCATCATCCACCGTCCGCCGGTCGCCGAGGCTGAAGACCTGAAACCCGCCGCTGTCGGTCAGGATCGGGCGATCCCACGCCATGAATCGGTGCAACCCGCCCGCGCGCTCGATGATCGCCGCGCCCGGCCGGAGGCTGAGATGATACGTATTCGCGAGCACGATCGGCGCGCCAATCGCCCGCAGATCGTCGGGGTCGAGCGCCTTGACCGTCGCCTGCGTGCCTACCGGCATGAATGCGGGCGTGGGGATCGTGCCGTGTGGGGTAGTAAACTGACCGGCGCGGGCCTGCGATCGCGTCATCGACCGCATCCAGCGTATATGGAAAAGATGAATCCACGAGGCTCGCTTTCATCGCACGGCGCGCACGACGCACCCGCTATACTGCACTCCGCCGACAGGGGCGCATGAAGGAGGCCCGATGGAGAGCGGAATTGTTCATCGACCGACCCTGCTCCGCACGCGATACGCCGAAACGGACCAGATGGGTTTCATGTATCACAGCCATTTCTTCGCCTATTTCGAGATCGGCCGGTGCGAGCTCGTCCGCGACTGCGGCTTCCCCTACTCCGAATTGGAGGCGCACGGCATCCTGATGCCGCTCAAAGAGTGCGGCGCGCAGTTCCACCGCGCCGCCCGCTATGACGACCTGCTGGCGATCGGCACGCGCGTCGAAATGCTGACCGGCGTCCGCCTCCGCTTCGGCTACGAAGTCCATCGCCTCAGCGACGGCACGGCGACGCATCTCGCGACCGGATTCACGGACCATCTCTTCATCGACCGCGAGCGGCAAACCGACGCGCATCAATAAACGGCCGGACATCTGGTCACATCTCGTCCCACTCGCCGCGCTGACGGCGTTCCCGGCAATCGACGCCGTGACGCTGCAATGCCGCCTCGCTACCGTGACTTGCGGCGGCTGTACTTGCTCCCGCTGACGCTGCCGCCGACGACCTTCGGCGTGCCGTTCGTCGTGATGGCTGCCTCTTGCGCAGGGTCCGCGCTGGCAACGGTCGGCGGACTCCGCGACCGCGTCTACCGCCGGTTCCGGCGCGACGACGGTCACCGGGTCCGTGTTTGGCCGCTCGACAACGAGCGTCGCGAGGTCAGCGAACGGGTCGGCCTTCGTCGCGACTGCCGCGATAGCGAGGTGCGCCTCGACGGGCGCCGCCTCAACCGTCGCTGTCGCCGCCGACGCCGCAAGCGCATCCGCGTACGGCGTCGTCACGGTGATCGTCTCGACGGGGGCAGGTTCCGTCGCGTCGGTAACCGACGCGACTTCGGGCATCGCCGCCGCGACTCTCTCCGGTTCGGCGACCGCAGCGGCGGCAACCGACGCGGCAACGGTCTCCTTCGGCGCGTCCACCTTGAAGTAATCGGTCAAGTCGAGTTGGCTGCGCAAATCCGCCTGCGTCGCCGCGAGTTCGCCCTTCAGGTCGCCCGCGATCGTCTGGAACTCCTGGCGGAGATCGCCCGTCGCGGCGTCGAACTCCTTGGTCAGTTCGCTGGTGTAGCGACGAAACTCGCGGATCGTCTTGCCGACCTGCGCGGCCATCGTCGGGATTTTATCCGGCCCGAAAAGGACAATCGCGATCACCAGGATGACCATCAGTTCTGGTGCGCCGACGCCGAAGAATTCCATGCGTGTCCTTTGCTCCCCTACTGAGGACAAGGGGCCGCACCCTTGCGAAGCGGCGCCTTTCCGCTCAGTATACCATTGGCACGGTCAACGCGCGTGCCGGGAGGGTACACCTGTGGCCCGGATCGCAATCGACGCGCGGATGTGCGGCTATCGCCAGGGCGGTATCGCTCGCATACACGCGCAACCTGACCGCCGCCCTCGCCCCGCTGTTGGCCGCGCGGGGCGATACCGTTGATCGTCGGGCGGGCGCGGCGCGGCGCGGCGGTGCTGGCTGAGCAGGCAGGCCACAGGGAGATGCGCCTCTGGACGCCGCCGCATCATCGTTTCGAGCGCTGGACGCTCCCCCTCGAATGGCTGCGTACACGCTGCGACCTGCTGCACAGCCCCGATTTCCTCCCCGTCCGCCCCGGCCCGTGGCGGACGGTGATCACCGTGCATGACCTCGATTTCCTCCGCCACCCCGACCGGTTAACGGCGGACGCGCAACGCTATTACGGACGGATCAACGCGGCGGTTCATCACGCGGACGCCATCATCGCGGTCTCACAGGCGACGCGCGACGACCTCGTCAATCTGTCCGGCGCGGACCCCTGCCGCGTTACCGTCGTCCACGAGGCCGCCGGTGCGCGTTTCCGCCCCGCCGATCGCACGGCTTCCCGCGCCGATTCTTCCTTCGCGGTCGCCGGTACGCGCGTTCCCACCCCGTTACTTCCTCTTCGTCGGGACGATCGAGCCCCGCAAGAATCTCGACACGCTCCTGGATGCGTACGCCGCATACAGCCAATCGTCGCCAACCGCCGCGCACCTCGTCATTGCCGGTGCGGCGGGCTGGAATAGCGCGCCGACCGTGGCAGCGCCTGAAGGCGGAGCCCGGCGTTACCTGGCTCGGCCCAGCAGAGCCTGACTCGCTCGTCGTACTCTATCATCGTGCGACGGCGCTTGCTCCTGCCATCGTGGGATGAAGGGTTCGGTCTGCCGGTGGTCGAGGCGATGGCATCTGGCACGCCCGTTGCGATCAGTAGCGCCGCCGCGCTGGTCGAAATCGCGGGAGATGCGGCGCTCGTCGCTCCGGCGGACGATGCGCGCGCCTGGGTCGCCCTCCTGACGACACTCGCCACCGATGAGGCGCAGCGCGCGGCGCTGCGGGCGCGCGGACTGGCCCGCGCCGCGCACTTTTCCTGGGAACGCGCGGCACGCGAGACGGCGGACGTGTACACTCGCGTCCTGGCGGCACCGAGCCGCGCGCACGATGAGAGGAGCAGCAGTGCCAATTGAGGCATTGATCGTCGGTCTCGGCAATCCCGGCAAGGAATACGAGCGCACCCGCCACAATATCGGCTTCATGGCCGTGACGCGCTTCGCCCGCCTGCACGACCTCCGCTTCAGCGGCAAACGGATGCAGGCGGAGATTGCCACCGGGCAACGCGGAGGGCAAATCCGTCGTCGTCGCGCGGCCGCAGACCTACATGAATGACTCCGGCGCGAGCGTCGGCCAGCTCGTCCGCTGGTACAAGGTGCCGCCTCACCGCGTGCTGGTCGTGTACGACGAGGTCGATCTGCCCTTCGGCGCGCTCCGAATCAGGCCATCCGGCAGCGCGGCGGGGCACAAGGGCCTCGGCAGCATCATTCAGGCGCTCGGCACGCAGGAGATTCCGCGCCTGCGCCTGGGCATCGGCCGTCCGCCCGGCGGCGGGAAGGCGATGGGGCACGTCCTCAAGCTCTTCGCGCCATCGGAACGCGGGGCGCTGGAAAAGGAGATCCTGCCCGACGCCGCCGACGCGATCGCGCTCTGGCTGACGCGCGACATGGAAGAAGTGATGCGCCTCGTCAACGCGCCGCGCGCGGTCGCGCCGTAACGCGGATGGGATACAATGCGCTGCGTGGAGGGAACGAGCGCGATGGGTGAGAGCACCACCCATTCCATCCAATCCGTCGCGGTCGTCGGCGCTGGCGCGATGGGCGCCGGCATCGCCCAGAGTGCGGCGAATGTCGGCCTTGCGGTCACAATGATCGACATAACGGAGGATGCCGTCGCGCGCGGCACACAGACGATCGCCGCGTCGCTCGACCGCTTCGTGAAGAGCGGAACGCTCGCCGCCGCCGACGCGGACGCCGCCCGCAGCCGCGTCGCGGGTACAACCGATTTCGACGCGGCACGCGGCGCGGACATCGTCATCGAGGCGGTCTTCGAGGATGAGGCGGTCAAGCGCGATCTCTTCCGGCGGCTGGACGCGACCTGCCAGCCGGGAGCAATCCTCGCCTCGAATACCTCCTCGATCTCGATCACCGTCCTCGCGGCCGCGACGAGGTCGCCCGGAGCGCGTCATCGGTATGCATTTCTTCAATCCGGTGCCGCTGATGGCACTCGTCGAGATCGTCCGGGGCGCGCGGACGAGCGACGCGACGCATGACGCCGTCGATACGCTCGCGCGGCGGCTGGGCAAGACGCCGGTCGCCGTCAACGATTACCCCGGTTTCGTCTCGAACCGCATCCTGATGCCGATGCTCAACGAGGCGATCTATTGCCTGATGGAGGGCGTCGCCGACCGCGAGGCGATCGATACCGTGATGAAACTCGGCATGGCGCACCCGATGGGCCCGCTGCAACTGGCGGATTTCATCGGCCTCGATGTCTGTCTGAATATCATGGAAGTCCTCCATCGCGGGCTCGGGGATGACAAGTACCGCGCCTGCCCGCTCTTGCGCCGGATGGTCGCGGCGGGCAAACTGGGCCGCAAGAGCGGCGAGGGTTTCTACACCTACCACGAGCGATGAACGGTGAGACGATCCCACGTCGGTACGCGATGGAGGGGCGTGCGATGGAAAACCGACCGATCCGCGTCCTGATCGCGAAAGTCGGCCTCGACGGCCACGACCGAGGCGCGAAGGTGCTGACGCGAGCGCTGCGCGACAGCGGCATGGAGGTGATCTACACCGGCCTCCATCAGACGCCCGAGATGGTCGTCGAAGCGGCGATTCAGGAGGATGTCGATGTGCTCGGCCTCAGCAGCCTCTCCGGCGCGCACGCGACGCTCTTCCCGCGCGTGATCGAGGGACTGCGCGCGGTCGGCCTCGATGACGTGCTGATCGTCGCGGGCGGCGTCATCCCGCCTGACGATGTGACGGCGCTGAAGGCCGCGGGCGTGGCGGCGGTCTTCGGCCCCGGCACGTCGCTCGCGACCAGTATCGCCTTCATCAAGGAGCACGCGCCCCGCAACCGCCACCTGAAGGCGCCGGGACAGCGGGTCATGACCGCTTCGTCCAGCCGACGGCGTCGACCGCGCTCGCCGACCGCATCCGCGCGGGCGACCGTGTCGCGCTGGCGCGCGGCATTTCGCTCGTCGAGGCGGGCGACCCCGACGGATTGGCGCTCTCCGAACACCTCTACCCGGACAGCGGCCGAGCCCATGTCATCGGCATCACCGGGCCACCCGGCGCGGGCAAGAGCACGCTTGATCGACGCGCTAGTGCGCGAGTACCGCGCGCGCGGGCTGACCGTCGCCGTGCTCGCCGTCGATCCCGTCAGCCCGCGCACGGGCGGCGCGACGCTCGGCGACCGGATCCGGATGCACGGCGCGGCGGCGGATCGGGGCGTCTTCATCCGCTCCAGCGCGGCGCGCGGGCAGCACGGGCGGCCTCGGGCTGACGACGATCCAGACGACCCGCCTGATGGATGTCGCGGGCTATGACCGCGTCATTGTCGAGACGGTCGGCACGGGGCAAGATGGCGTCACCGTCGCGACCGTGGCCGGCGACCGTCGTCCTCGTGCAGACCCCGAACGGCGGGGACGATGTGCAGGGGCTCAAAGCGGGCATCCTCGAAGTCGCCGATTGCTACGTCGTCAACAAGGCGGAACTGCCGGGCGCGGAGGCGATGCTCGAAGACCTCCGGGAGGTCGCCGAGGCGGCGCGTCACGACGCGGCATGGGCGCGCCCGGTGGTGGCGACGACCGCGCACGACGGGAGCGGCGTCCCCGCGCTTGCGGAGGCAATCGAGGCGCATCGACGGTATCTCGACGATTCGCCGGAGGGCGCAGCAACGGGCAGTCGGGCAGGCTCTGGGCGGAAGTGCAGGCGCTCGTCCACAACGAGGTGCGCGGCGCGCTCGACCGCTATCTCGCGGCGCCCGCGCACGCTGCAGCCCGCGCTGCAGGCGCTCACGACGGGCAAGGCGGACCCGATCAGCCTCGCGCGCTCACTCCTCGCCGCCCGCGGTTGGATGCCGACTCGCAGCGATTGACCCGCGCCGCGCCGCGCCGCCGCCGATTGATTGGCGATGCGGGCGGCGGCGACACCCGCGCCGATGCCGTTGTCGATATTGACGACGACGAGCCCCGGCGCGCACGTCTGGAGCATCGCCAGGAGCGCGCGCCTCGCCCTGACCGCCCGCGCCGTAGCCAATCATCGTCGGCAGGCCGATCACCGGCACCGGCGCAAGGCCCGCGACGACCGACGGCAGCGCGCCATCCATCCCCGCCGCGACGATCAGCGCGTCGCACCCCCAGGCGAAGAGGTCTTCGAGCGGCCGAATCAGCCGGTGCAGCCCCGCCACGCCGACATCGGCGACGATGCGCGTATCGCACCCCATCGCCCGCGCGATCACCGCCGCCTCATCCGCCGCCGGCAGATCCGACGTCCCTGCCGTGACAATACCAACGCGACCACCCGCCAGCGTGCTCCGCGAAACCGTCGGTGGTCACGCGCGCCGTGCGCATCCCCTCGCCGATCGTCGACGATCGCAGCGGGAAGGTGCGCGCGAATCGCGGCGACTTCTGTGCGCCCCACACGGCTGACGATCACCCGTCCGCGCGCCTCGAGCAGGCCGCGCACCGCCGCCACGAGTTGATCGACGCTCTTGCCGGGGGCAAAGACGACTTCCGGGACGCCCGTGCGCTCCTCGCGGCCGACGATCAAGTCTCAAGGGATATGTCTCGCCTCGTCGCGCCGTCGTCGGATGCGTTCGGGCGATCAGTGCGGCGCGTAATGCGCCGAAGGGATCAGGCGCCGCCGGGAGCATCGGTCGTCCACTGCTCGCGCCGGATCAGGCGGCTGACGAGCGTGCGGTAAAAATGATTGCGAGGGTTGACGCGCGCCAGCGCGAGCGTATGGCGCGAGGCGCAGATATGGACCAGATCGCCCGTCACCAGCGGGATATCGAGTTGCCCATCGGACGGTGAGCACCGCCCCCTCGCGCGACGACGCATTGAGCGTCACGCGCGCGTCGGACGAGATGACGAGCGTATCAATGGAACTGAGATGCGGCGCGACCGGCGTGAGGATCATCGTCTGCGTCCACGGCGCGACGATCGGCCCGTGCGCCGCCAGGTTGTACGCGGTCGAGCCCGTCGGCGTCGAGACGATGAAGGCGTCCGCGACGAAGGTAGTCACGGCGGCATCATCGACGGTCAGGGTGACATCGATGCACGCGCGACGGCTTCGGGTTCGTCACGACCGCGTCATTGGCGGCGAGCACCGTCTCGCGATCGTCCCATCGGCACGAGCGACGGTCACTTCGAGCATCAGCCGCCGGTCCAGCCAATAGTTGCCGGCAAGGAACTGGGGCAGCAAATCGACCGCGTTTTCCGGGGTCAGTTCCGCGAGGAAGCCGAGCCGCCCGAGGCTGACGGCGACGACCGGGATATCGCGCGGCGCGGTCAATTGCGCCGCGCGCATCAGCGAGCCATCGCCGCCGAGGACGAGCAGCAAGCGCGTCGCGGCGAGGTGCGCTTCCGCCACTTCCGTCGCGCGGGTGGATTCCTCCCAGCAGGGAATCGCGTCCGCGTCGAGCCGCTCGCGGATGCGCCGCGCCGTCTCGCGCGCGGCCGGATTCTCCGGGTGGACCAGCATCCCAATTGCACCGACGCCCGCCCGCTTCGTCATCGTCCGTTACCTTCCCGGCACATCGGCGAGCGCGGCCGCGATGCTGCGCGCTCGTCTCCTCGGTCGTTGCGGGCGTTCCTCGCGACCAGATGCCGAGGAACTCCACATTGCCCGCCGGCCCGCGCAACGGCGATGCCGTCAGGCCGTCCAACCGGAGACCCAGGTTCGCCGCCGCCGATGCGACGGATTGTAGCACAGCGCGGTGTGTCTCGGGGTCGCGCACCACGCCGCCGCGCCCGACCATCCCCTTCCCCGCCTCGAACTGCGGCTTGATGAGGGCGACGATCCGGCCCGATCGGCGCCATCACCGCCATCGCACTCGGCAGGACGAGCGCGAGCGAGATGAACGAGACATCGATCACGACCAGCGCGACGGGTTCCGGCAAAGTGGCGACGAACCGCGCATTCGTGCGATCCATCACCACGACGCGCGCATCCTGCCGAATGCGGTAGTCGAGTTGACCGTAGCCGACATCGACCGCATAGACCCGCGCCGCGCCGCGTTGGAGCAGGCAATCCGTGAATCCGCCGGTGCTGGCGCCGAAATCGGCGCAGACGAGCCCCGCAACATCGATCTGAAAGCTGCGCGAGGGCGTGATCCAACTTCTCGCCGCCCCGGCTGACGAAGCGAGGCTGGGCGACGAGGCTGAACGTCCGCGCTCTCCGGCACGAGATGGCCCGCCTTCGTCGGCGCGTCGGTGCCGATGCGCACCTGCCCGGCCATGATAATCGCCTGCGCCTGGCTGCGGCTCTGGGCGAGCGCGCGGTCAACGAGCAATTGATCGAGGCGGACGCGCGCCGCGCGCGGCTTATGCCCGTCGGACGGCGGCATGGGTGAGGACCGGCGCGCGCGTGGCGTCGCGGAAGGCTTGCGAGTGGACATGGCAGATCGCGATGGCGAGCGCGTCCGCCGCGTCGTCGGGCTGCGGAATCGTGTCGAGGCGAAGGAGGATGCGCACCATCTCCTGCATCTGCGCCTTGTCCGCCCTGCCGTAGCCGGCGATCGCCTGCTTCACTTCATTGGGCCGGTACTCGGAGACCGGCAGGTCCGCCATCGACGGCGGCGAGCAGCACGACGCCGCGCGCCTGCATCACCGGCAGCGCGGTCGTGACATTCTTGGAGAAGAAGAGTTGCTCGACGGCGACGGCGTCCGGCAAATGCTCGGCGATCAGGCGCGAGACTGCGTCGTAGAGCCGCTGGAGGCGCTTCTCCGGCGCGAGGCCGCTCTCGGTGCGCACGACGCCGTAGGTGACCAGTTCCGGGTCGCGGTCGCCACGCACGACGCCGTAGCCGAGGATGGCCGTGCCCGGATCAATACCGAGGGTGATACCAGGCACGCAGAGCCTCCGTCCGCTACGCACTCAACTGGGCGAGGACATCGTCGGAGATTTCCAGGTTCGAGAAGACCTGCTGGACATCGTCGAGGTCTTCCAGTTTGTCGATCAGGCGCAACGCCTGCGCGGTCTGGTTGTCGTCCAACTCGATCGGCGTCGAGGCGATGTAGCGGAGATCCGCCTCATCGACTTGCGAGCCCCTCGGCGCGGATCGCCTCTTCGACCGCCTTTCAAGTCCTGCGGCTCGGTATACGCTTCGAGCACGCCGTCGCTGTCTTCGACATCGGCCGCGCCCGCGTCGATCGCCATCAGCGCGACATCGTCGGGGTCTTTGCCGTCGGTATTGATCGTGATGACGCCGCGATTGGCGAACATCCAGCCGACCGAGCCGGACTCGCCCATGTTGCCGCCATACTTCGCGAAGACGCTGCGCACCTCGGAGACCGTGCGGTTGCGGTTGTCGGTCAGCGCCTGCACGAGGATCGCCGCGCCGCCGGGGCCGAAGCCCTCGTAGATCACCTCGTCGTAGTTCGCGCCATCGCCCTCGCCGAGCGCCTTCTTGATCGAGCGGTCGATGTTGTCGTTCGGCATGTTGTTGCTCTTCGCCTTCTGGATGGCGAGGCGCAGGCGGTAATTCGCATCCGGGTCGCCACTTCCGCCGGAGCGGACGGCGACGGAAATCTCACGGGCGAGTTTCGTGAACAAGCGCGCCGCGTTGCACATCTTTCGCACCCTTCTGATGCTTGATGGAAGACCATTTTGAATGTCCGGACATCTTCCTGCTCCTTTACCCGGCTGCGGTCGTGCCGCATGAGCGAATCCATTTATGCGCATAAGCATAGCACGTACGGACACCTGTTCGCAAACATGCACAGACCCGCCATCGCATCGTGCGGCGGCACGATGGGCTACCACCGAGGGGATCGCGCCTAACGGTATGAATGCAAACTACGTCGTCGGTGTCTGACGCAGCTTGCTCGCCGCTGCGGTATCGAGCAGGAAGGTGACGGTCCCGTCCGGCGTCTGGACGCCTTGCGACGGGTATTCAGCAGGATCGTACGGGCCTTCGAGGACCTGCTGCACCGCGTCCGCCTTCTCCGCGCCGCCGACGAGGAAGAGCACCTGCGCGGCGGCATCGAGCACGGGGTAGGTGAGGGTCAGCCGCCACGAATCGAACTTCGGCACGTAGTTCGCCGCCGCCAGCCGCTCGACGATCTGCAAGGCGTCGGTATGCGGGAAGAGCGACGCCGTATGACCGTCCGGCCCCATGCCGAGCAGGATCAGATCGAACTGCGGGATGCGCCCCGGCGTGCAGGCCGAAGATATCGCCGATCATCGCATCGTAGGTCATCGCCGCGCTCTGCGGATCGCGCTCCCCCTCCATCCGGAAGACCTGCTCCGGCATCACCGGGACATGATCGAGCAGGGCCGCGCGCGCCATCCGGTAGTTGCTCTCCGCGTCGTCCGGCGGCACACACCGCTCGTCGCCAAAGAAGATATAGACGGAGGCCCACGGCACCGCGTCGCGGTATGCGTCCGAGGCGAGCAGGCGGTACAACCGCTCCGGCGTGGAGCCGCCCGCCAGCGCAACCGTGAAGCGTTGTGTTCCGCTCCACCGCGTCATTGGCGAGCGCGACGAATCGCCGCGCCGCTTCGTGGCTGACCGCGTCGAGATCCGGCAAGACCACCACATCGCGCGCGACTTCGGTCAACGTGAGCCTCCACTTCTCGGGCTGGCGAGGCGCACCGCCACATCCAGCGCCTCGTTGTATACATGGTCATGTCGCACCGCGCTGACTTCCTCCGCCAGCATCTCCGCGACCGTGCGATTCGTGCATGGGCACGATCCGTTCCTGCGTCGTCTGGCCGTGGATGTCGGTCGTGACCGTGATGTGCTCGCGGTCATCCGCGCGCGCGGATCGTGAAGGTCGCGCTGCTGCTCGCCCAACTCGGCGCTGATCGTCGTCGCCAGCAGGCAGCCGGGCGGCAGGTCCGGCGCACTCTGCGCCGAAAACTCCAAGGTGATCGGCAACTCGCCGCTGCGCACGATCAGCATCGTCTCCCGCCCGAAACGGCGGAGATTGGGGATCGTCTCCCAACCGAGCCGCGAGGCCAGCCAACTCGCATACAAGAGCGCCTGCTCGGGGTTGATACGGCCCCGGCGTCGGATGCGCATAGGTGACGTGCACGCGGTGGATGCCTTCGAGATAGGGTCGCGTCGTCGGCGCGTCGAAGAACTGCGCCGTCAATTCGCGCCACGGCGTCAGCCGCGCCCAGACGAGATCGCGCAGCGCGACGCCCGGATACTCTTCCGTGGCGAGCGAGTGCAGACGGCCAAGGAGCGTCAGCGAATCCGAAAAGGCGCTCGAATCGACGACCAGTTGATCCGACGCATCCATCATCGACGGGAAGATCGGATGATTGAACAGCCCGTCGCCCGGCCACCAGAGGACGACGGGCACCTCCGGGATCAGGAGCGGAATGACCGTCCCCGGCAATTGCCGGACGCCGTCGCCGGAGGCTTCGAGCATCACCTGCTCGGAACCGGCGTGGTCGGACGCGCCGGGGAACTCGCATTGCGCCGAAATCCAGGCGCGCAGACGCGTCTCCTCGCCATCGCTCTGTGTGCAGGATGATCGTGCGGGAGGGGTGCGCGCGCGCCCACCGTCGCGGCGACCTGTTGCGCCTCGGAAGCATCGACGGACGACCCGGCGAAGACGATCAGATTGAGGACGTACGCCTGCATCGTCGAGTGGCCGCCCTGACCCGTCACCCACAACTGCGCGAGCGCGTCCTCGATGTCGCGGACATCTACCGGGCGCGGCTCGCTCACCGGCGCGCACCGGCGTTCGGGTTGGCTTCGTCCGTCGCCATCGTCCGCCTCCTACCGTGTCCGCAACCGCCGCCAGGTCCGGCCATCGCGCGCCATCATCTCGTGCGCTCGCTCCGGGCCCCCAGGCGCCCGCGTCGTAGTTCGGGAACTGCGGCGGCGCGACCATCGTCCATCCCTCATGGATCGCCGAGATGAGCGACCACGCCACCTCGACTTCATCGCGCCGGGTGAAGAGCGTCGAGTCGCCGAGCATACAGTCGAGCAGCAGCCGCTCGTACGCGTCGGGCGGCTCGACGCCGAAGTACGTCCCGTAGCGGAAATCCATGTTCACCGAGCGGATCTGCACCGTCGGCCCCGGCACCTTGGAGCCGAACTTGAGCGAGATTCCCTCATCCGGCTGGATTTGCAGGGCGAGCACATTCGGTTCCATGCTGTCCGCCGCGCGGTCGAACAGGAGGTGCGGCGCCGGCTTGAACTGGATGGCGACCTCCGTGACCCGCTTCGGCAGCGCCTTGCCCGTGCGCAGATAGAACGGCACACCCGCCCAGCGCCAGTTGTCGATGAAGAACTTCAGCGCGACGAATGTCTCGGTCGAGGAGTTCAGCGGCGACGCCGTCCTCCTCCCGGTAGCCGGGGATCGGGTGGCCCGCGACATCGCCCGGCCCGTACTGGCCGCGCACCGTAAACTTGTTGACATCCTCCGGGTGAATCGGCCGGATGGCGTGCAGCACTTTCACCTTCTCGTCGCGCACGCCCGTCGCGTCGTTCGAGACGGGCGGCTCCATGCCGATCAGCGCGACCAGTTGCATCATATGGTTCTGCACCATATCGCGCAGCGCGCCGGACTCCTCGTAATAGCCGCCGCGCCCCTCGACGCCGATGCTCTCCGCCACCGTGATCTGCACATGATCGACGTATTGCCGGTTCCAGAGCGGCTCGAAGATGCCGTTGGCGAAGCGGAAGACGAGGATATTCTGCACCGTCTCCTTGCCGAGGTAATGGTCGATGCGGAAGACCTGCCGCTCCGAGAAGACCTCCGCCAGTTGGTTGTTCAACTCGCGCGCCGATTCCAGATCGTGCCCGAAGGGTTTCTCGATGATGATGCGCTGCCACGGCCCCTCATCCTGACCACCGGGCGAGGCGCGCCGCGCCAGGCCGTGCTCGCCGAGTTGCCGGATGATCTCGCTGTAATTCGACGGCGCGGTGGCGAGATAGAAGACGCGATTGCCGCAGGTGCCGCGCTCGCGGTCGATCTCGTCCAGCAACTCACCGAGGCGCGCGTAGCCGTCGCTGTCGCTGAACTCCGTCTGATGGTAGTAGATGCCCTGCGAGAAGTTCTCCCAGACCGTCTCCTGCACCGGGCGCACGCGGGAATACTCGTTGATCCCGGCCTTCATCTGCTCGCGGAAGGCTTCGTTGCCAATCGGTCGCCGCGCCACGCCGACGACCGTAAAGCCGCCCGGCAGCAGGCGCTCCCGCGTCAGGTTATAGAGCGCGGGGACCAGTTTCCGGCGTGTCAGGTCCCCCGATGCGCCGAAGATCACCATCACGCATGGCTCGGGGGTCCGTTGCAAGCGCAATCCCTCGCGCAGAGGGTTCACCACGGTCGTTTCGAGCATCCCGCGTACTCCCTTATGTCAGTCGCGTCATTGCGCGCGTGATGTCGCAGATTCGAACCCGGGTGCCAAGCGTCCTGCGCCTGGAACAACCTCATCCGCGGCCCCTCTTCATTGCGATGGAGGGCGGGTGACTCCCACGTAACGCTAATCGGCAACCGGCGCGGGCGCGCCAGCGAACTCCTCGCTCTTCGTGCGGACATCCTTCAGCACCGCCTCGAACGAGTCCGCGAACTGCTTGATGCCCGCGTCCTGCAAGTCCTGCGTCACCTTCGCCATATCGATGCCGACGTCCGCCAGTTCCTTGAGCACGCGCTGCGCGCCCGCGTAGTCTTCCTCGACGGAGTTGCGCACCTGGCCATGGTCGCGGAACGCCTCGATCGTCGGCGGACCCATCGTGTCGACGGTATCCGGGCCGATCAATTCCTCCGCGTAGAGGATGTCGCGATAGGCGGGATTCTTCGCGCCGGTGCTCGCCCAGAGCGGGCGCTGCACCTGCGCACCCTTCGCCGCGAGCGCCTCCCAGCGCGGGCCGCTGAAGGTCTCGCGGAAGACGTGATAGGCGTCCTTCGCGTTGGCGATGGCCGCCTTGCCGAGCAGGCTTTGCAGTTGCTCCTTCTCGGCCCCGGAGGCATTCTTGATCTTCTCGTCGAGCATCTTGTCCACCGCCACATCGACGCGGCTGACGAAGAAGGAGCCGACGGAGGCGAGCCGGTCCACGGCCTCACCGCGCTGACGCGCTCCTCGATGGCCTCGATATACGCATTCATCACATCGCGATACGACGCAATGGAGAAGACGAGCGTGACATTGACATTGATGCCCGCGATCAGCACCTGCTTGATCGCCTCGATCCCCTCCGGCGCGGCGGGAATCTTAACCATCACGTTCGGGCGATCGACCGTCTTCCAGAGCCGCTTCGCCTCTTCGATCGTGCGCTCGCTCGTCATGCGCGAGCGTCGGCGAGACTTCGATGGAGACATAGCCATCGTGGGCGTTCGTCCGCTGATAGACCGGCGCAAAGAGATCGCAGGCGTCGCGCACGTCGGTCGTCGTCAGGACTTCGTAGATTTCGTCGCCGTTCTTGCCCTGCTGCGCCAACTCGCGCATCTGATCGTCGTAGTCCGCCTTGCCGACAATCGCCTCCTTGAAGAAGTTCGGGATTAGAGGTCTGCCCGACGACACCATCTTCGTCGATCAGCCGTTGCAACTCGCCGCCGTGGACGAGGCTACGGCTGATATTGTCATACCAGACGCTCTGACCGAAATTCGCAATCTCCCGCAGTGGATTCGTTGCCATGCCTGACCTCCTGTACACCGAACAATCCTACGATCAACGGAATGATCTCATCCTATTGTGAGTAAACGGTGAAACGCTCCTGACTATGCCCTCACTCTTCGCGGTGGAACGAGCACATCGATACAGGTGCTGCTGCCGTTCCATCGCGGTCTGATAGGTGGCGTGCGCCGCCACGTCCGGTGCAATTGTCCTGCCGAGCGTGACGGGTAGATCTGCCCACGAACCGATCGCACCAAGTTGTTCGAGCGCGACGAGTGCGGCGCCGCGGCTCGTCGCTTCCGCTTCCTCGGAGACGATCAGCGGCTGACCGAGCACATCCGCCAGCATCTGCATCCAGGTCGGGCTGTGCAGGAGCGCCGCACCGCTGATGATGATCTCCTTCGCGCCCGCGTAATTGGCCGCGATAATCCGGTACATGAAACCGAGCCGATAGGTCATCGCTTCAAGGAACGCGCGGGCGATCTCCGGCGCGCGTCGTGTCGAGGCTGAGGCCGGTCACGGCGCCCCGCGCGCCCGCATTGTAGCCGGGGCTCCGCTCGCCGGCGAGGAAAGGCAACACGGTCAAACCATGACCATCCGGCGGCACGGCGGCGACGGCACGGGCGGTCGCGTCGTCATCAGCCAGCCGATGCGCTCCTTCAACCACGCCCAGACGTTGCCGCCATTGCTTTCCGCCCCGCCGATCACGAAATGGCCGCCATCCACGCGGTACGCCCACAGTCCGTCCGGCACAACGACCGCGTCCGCGCGCAGCACTAGCCGCATCGCAGTAGATGTGCCAGCATTGACGGCGATGCGGCTGCCGTCCACACCGCCGCTGCCGAGGTTACTCGCCGCGCCGTCGCCGATCGAGAGATACCACGGTACAGCGGCCAGCGCCGGCCACCGCTCGGCATAGGGCGAGCGCAGGCCGGACATCGGCGCATCGAGATCGCGCAGCGGCGACAGTTGATCCGCGTCAACCGGCAGCGCCGCCAGCAGTTCGCCGTCCCAGGAGCAATCATTGAGGTTCAGTAACCCGGTGCCGGAGGCCATGGAGAGCGAACAGGCGCGCTCGCCGAAGCAGCGAAACATGAAAAGCTCGGCAAATGACATCCAATAGGCGACCTGCCCGAACGTATCGGGCTGGCTATCCGCCAGCCACTGGAGTTTCGCGGGCAGATACATCGGGTGGAGCATACAGCCGGTGCGTTGATGGACGACGCGCTCGTCCAGTCGTCCGCGGAGTGCCGCCGACGCCGCGTCGCTCCGCGTATCCGCCCAGGTGTAGAGCGGTGTGATCGCCGCGCCGGATCGATCAGTGCCCAGCAGCGTGTGCCAGAACGTATCCGACGCCACCGCACCGATCTTCGCGGCGTGTTCCCCGGCGGCAGCAAGCACCCGGTCGATGACGCGCGTGGTGCGTTCCACGAGGGGATCAACCTCGCAGAAGACTCCGCCGTCCGCCGTCGTCCTCATCTCGTGCGTGACCTGCGCGACCATGCCGGCGATTGGTTCTGCACGGGCGTCATAGAGCAGCGCGCGCACCGACGATGTGCCGACATCGTAGGTCAGCACGAATGGTTCTACCGCGCGCGTCATCGAAACCTCTGCCACCAACACCCCTTTCGCGGGCGGTGCCCGGCCAGCCTCACCACTCCCACTCAGTATACTCGTTCCCCTGCCGGTGGTCGCCCGTCGGTTCGGGAATCCCACCCCCGACTTCTTCTCACGTGCCCGAAGGGCGCCCGCGATGGAGAGGGGGCGGAAGTACGGTTCCCGACGCCTTTCGGGCACGTTGACCGGCGTTCGCGCGCGTAGTACGCTGCTGTCTTATGTGGGCGGCGTGCATCGAAGATCGGGAGCACCGTGGCAACAAACGAGACGAGAGACGTTCCGGTTGAGACGACCGACAGAGAATTTGCCACACCTCCCGTGACGCCCGCCCGCGAGCAACCCGCGCGGTCGAGCGCGGCGCGCGAACTGATCGAAACGCTGATCATCGCCGCACTGCTTTTCTTTGGGATGCGCCTTATCATGCCCGCCGTCGTCGTCGATGGCGTCAGCATGGTGCCGAGCCTGCAAAACGGGCAGCATCTGCTCGAAAACCGCCTCGCCTACCGCAACATCCAAATCGGCGGCAAGAAATATTACCTCTTCCGCGCGCCCAAACGCGGCGATATCGTCGTCATTAACCCGCCCGTCGCGCACGATAAACCGTTCATCAAGCGGATGATCGGCCTCCCCGGTGACACGGTGCTCATTCGGGATAGCAAGGTCTTCGTCAACGGCGTCGCACTGAACGAGACGAACATCGCCGAGGCCCCGCGCTACACCTACCCGACCGATGGCCGGCCGTACACGCTCGGGCCGGACGAGTATTTCGTGCTGGGCGACAACCGGAACGCGAGCGAAGACTCGCACTTCTTCGGCCCCATCCATGCCAGCGCGATCATGGGCAAGACGTGGGTATCATTCTGGCCGCGGGATAATGTCGGCTTCCTGCCGCGCCCGACCTATCCGATACCGTCGTAGAGAGACCGTTCGCGGTTCGCGGCTCGCGGGGTCGTTCCCCGAACCCCGAACCTCGAACCCCGGACCCGTCAGAGGGAGAATGTCGCGTGTCGTTACACAGGGCAGGCGCGCGACCGTTGCGCGCGGGAGTTGACATCGGTGGCACGTTTACGGACCTGATCGTCTACGATGAGCGCAGCGGCAAACTGCATATCGGCAAGACGCTCACCACGCCGGATGATCCGGCAATCGCGGTCGAGACCGGGATGCACGAAACCCTCGCGCTCGCCGGGGAGCCGCCCGAAGCGGTCGGCAATGTCATCCACGGTACGACGCTGGTCACCAATGCCCTGATCGAGCGGAAGGGCGCGCGCACAGCGCTCATCACGACGCGCGGCTTCCGCGATGCCGTCGAAATCCGGCATGAGGGCCGCTACGACCTCTACGACCTCTTCCTCGAGATGCCGCCACCGCTCGCGCCCCGCCGTCTGCGTTTCGAGGTGGACGAGCGCGTACTGGCCGATGGGTCGGTCCTCACGCCGCTCGACACCGCGCCGGTCCCGGCCCTGATCGACGCGCTGCGGCGGCAGGATGTGGAGGCGGTCGCCGTCTCCCTCCTCCATTCGTACCGCAACCCGGAGCACGAGCGACTGCTCGGTGAGGCGCTCGCCGCCGACGCGCCGGAGATCGTCGTCTCCCTCTCGTCGGATGTCGTGCCGGAAATCCGCGAGTACGAGCGTACCTCCACGACACTCGCGAACGTCTATGTCCGTCCGCTTGTCGAGCGCTATCTCGAACGACTCGAGTCGCGGCTGCGGGCGCAGGGTATGACCGACGCATCGCTCTACATCATGCTCTCCAGCGGCGGCACGGGCACCGTCGAGACGGCCCGCCGCTTCCCGATCCGCATGATCGAGTCCGGCCCGGCGGCGGGCGCGCTGGCGGCCGCGGAATACGGTTCGCTGACCGATCGCCCCAATCTGCTCTCGTTCGACATGGGTGGCACGACGGCGAAGGCGTGCATCATCGACAACGGCGAGCCGCTCGTCTCCGCCGATTTCGAGGTCGCGCGCGTCTATCGCTTCAAGCGCGGCAGCGGCCTGCCGGTGCGCGTCCCGGTGATCGAGATGATCGAGATCGGCGCGGGCGGCGGCTCGATCGCGCGGGCGGACACGCTCGGCCTCTTGAAGGTCGGGCCGGACAGCGCGGGCGCGCAACCGGGCCCCGCCTGCTACGGTCGCGGCGGAGCCGCGCCAACCGTCACCGACGCCGATGTGCTGCTCGGCTACCTCGACCCCGCCTTCTTCCTCGGCGGCAAGATGCAGCTCGACATCGCGGCCGCGGAGCGCGCTCTCGGCGCCCTGGGCGAGCGGCTCGGCCTTTCCGTGACCGAGGCGGCGTGGGGCGTCCATCAGGTCGTCAATGAGAACATGGCGGGCGCGGCGCGCATCCACGCGGTGGAGCGCGGCAAGGACCCGCGCGCCTATCCCCTCTTCGCCTTCGGCGGGGCGGGGCCGGTCCATGCCTACCGCGTCGCGAAGATCCTCGATGTGCCGGAACTGGTCATCCCGCTCGGCGCGGGCGTCACCTCCGCGCTCGGCTTCCTCGTCGCGCCGCTCGCCTTCGACTTCGTTCGCTCCTTCTTCACGCCGCTCGCCGACCTCGACTTCGGGCGGGCGAACACCCTCCTCGACGAGATGCAGGCGGAAGGCGCGGCGACGCTCGCGCACGGCGGGCGTCGCGCCGGGGGAGATCACCTACCGGCGCACGGCGGAGATGCGCTATCGGGGCCAGGGCCACGAGGTATCGGTGCCGCTGCCGGACGGTGAACTGCGCCCCGAGACGCTGCCCGCCCTCGAAGCCGCCTTCGAGCAGGTCTATCGCACGCTCTACGGTCGCGTCGCCGAGGGTGTCGCGCTGGAAGTGCTCAACTGGCGCGTCGTCGCCAGCGGGCCGCGCCCGGAGATCGACCTGGCGGCGGAAGCCGTCGGCGAGGCGGATGCACGAGCGGCGCTGAAGGGCGAGCGGCCGATTTACCTCCCCGAAGTCGGCGGCTACGCGCCCGTCCCGGTCTACGACCGCTACGGGCTCGCGCCGGGCGTCTCCTTCGCGGGCCCGGCGGTGATCGAGGAGCGCGAGTCGACCGCGATCATCGGCGGCGGGCGAATTGCCGTTGACCGCTACCGCAATCTCATCGTCACGTTGAAGGGAGAGGCGCCAGGTGCATGACACGCCGTCCGCCACGGGCATCGACCCGATCACGCTCGAAGTGCTCTGGAACCGGCTGATCGCCGTCGTCAACGAGCAGGCGACCGCCCTGATGCGCACCTCGTTCACGACGGTCGTGCGCGAGTCCGGCGACCTGTCGGCGGGCGTCTTCGATCCGCGCGGCTACATGATCGCGCAGGCGGTGACCGGCACGCCGGGCCACATCAACTCGATGGCGACCTGTATCCACCACTTCCTCGCCGTCTATCCCGCCGCGACGCTGCGACCGGGCGATGTGCTGATCACCAACGACCCGCAGAAGACCTCCGGCCAACTGCACGACTTCACGGTCATCTCGCCGATCTTCGACGACGCGGGCGCGACTGATCGCCTTCTTCGGCTCGACCTGCCACGCCATCGACATCGGCGGGCGCGGCCTCAGCGCCGACGCGCGCTCGATGTACGAGGAAGGGCTCTTCGTGCCGATCACGAAGTGGTACGACGCGGGCCGCCCGAACGAGGAACTGGTGAAGATCATCCGCGCCAATGTGCGCGAGCCGGATCAGGTGCTCGGCGACATCCACGCGCAGGTGGCGGGCAACAATGTCGGCGGCGCGCGGCTGAAGGAATTCATGGCCGAGTTCGGCCTCGACGAGCATCGAGCCGCTCGCGGACGAGATCATCAATCGCTCCGAGCGAGCAATGCGCGACGCGATCGCCACCGTGCCGGACGGCGTGTACACGCCATTCGGGCCAGAGCGACGGCTTCGATGCGCCCGTCACGCTCGCCGTCACGATCACCAAGAAGGGCGATACGATCCATGCCGACTGGACCGGCTCCAGCCCGGCCAGCCCGCGCGGTATCAACGTCGTCCTCAACTACACGCACGCCTACGTGACCTACGCCCTCAAATGCGCGCTCTGCCCGGAGGTGCCGAACAACGAGGGCTCGTTCCGCCCGGTCACCGTCACCGCGCCGCCCGGATCGCTCCTCAACGCGCTGCCGCCCGCGCCCGTCGCGGGGCGGCACGTCATCGGCCATTTCCTGCCCGGCATCGTCTTCGGCGCGCTCGCGCCCGTGCTGCCGGGGCGGGTCATCGCCGAAGGTGCGGCCAATATCTGGGCGACCCAACTGACCGGGCGAGCATCGCGGCGGCGGATCGTGGACCTATGTCTGGTTCTCCTGCGGCGGCACCGGCGCGCGCCCGACCAGTGACGGCATCCATACGACCGCCTTCCCCTCCGGCATCATGGGCGTGCCGGTCGAGGTGATCGAGAGCGTCGCGCCGCTCCTGGTCCACCGCCGGGAGATCGCTGCCGACTCCGGTGGGCCGGGGCGCTTCCGGGGTGGCTGCGGCCAGTACATGGAGGTCGGCGCGTTGACCGGCAAGCCATACAACCTCGGCCCGATCTTCGACCGCACCCGCATCCCCGCCGAAGGATACGCGGGCGGTGGCCAGGGCGCGCGCGGCGCGATCACGCTCAGCGACGGGCGCGGCGAGTTGCAGGACAAATCGCAGGTCGCTCTCGCGCCGGACGAGCGATTCACGCTCCAACTACCCGGCGGCGGCGGCTACTACGACCCCTTCACGCGCGAGTCGCCGCCGTGCTCGATGACGTGCTCGACGGATTCGTCTCAGTCGCGGCGGCACGCACCGAGTACGGCGTCGTCATCGATCCGGCAATACTTCGCGTTGATGAAACAGCCACACAGACGTGCCGAGAATCGCACGGTCAGCCCTCCTGACCTATCGAACAACCGACAGCGGTGCGGCTGTCGTTGTGCAGGATCTACTCCGACGCGCGAGCCTTACGCTCCCGCGTGAGGGCCGCGAGATCGATCACCTCGCTGACCATGGTCCCGAGGCGCTGGCGCATGTTTCCGTCCCTGACGTCAACGGTCTCCGGGTCGAGATGATCGCGCGAGAGAATCGCCACCGTCGGCACGACGTAGGCATTCAACGTCCGCACGGTATGGTAGAGGCTATTGATGACATTCATCGCGCTCGCGCCGCCGTAGCCGAGCAGGGCGACCGCCTTGCCGCCGAGGTAGCGCGGCTGATCGCCCGCGAGGAATTCGAGCGAGTCGAGGGCATTTTTCACCGCGCCGCTGATCGTGCCGTGGTAGGTCGGCGAACAGATGATATACGCGTCCGCCGCGCGCACTTCTTCGAGGAGCCAATGCAATGACGGCGGGTACTCGGTCAGGTGGCGCTCGCCGTTGTACATCGGCAGATCGAGGTCTCGCACCGCCGCGACACTCGTGGAGGCGCCCTGCTCACCCGCCAGTTTCAACGCGACGTTCAGGGCCAGAAGGCTCATCGAGCCCTGCCGCGTGCTCCCGCCGATGCCGAGGACGCGAATAGGCGTGGCTGTCGCGGCCAGAGTTGCCATTTCATTCTTCCTTCCGCTCATTCGCGTGGGCGCGCCTGTCATCCCCGTCATGCCGGGTCGCCATTTGCCACTGCGGCCACGGGATCTCGCCGATTTCAGGGCGCGGCGCGCCCGGCAACATGCTGAGGAATTCGACGGAGTGCCCGTCCGGGTCCCGGAAGAAGATCGCCACCGCCGGCATCCAACCATACACAATCGGCGTCTCGGTCGGATTGCCCTCATTGTCGAGCGGCGTCACACCCCGCGCGCGGAGGGCTGCGGGCGCGGCGATCACATTTGCTTCCGTCATGCGCATGGCGAAGTGCAGGTGCAGACCCATCGGGCCCGGCGCTTCCCAGAGGCCGAGCATCGCCTCGCCGGGTCCACCGATCCACATGAAGGCGACCCGGCGCGCGGGGATGATCGTCGCGACGGATAGGCCGACAACATCGCGATAGAAGGCGACCGACCGGTTGAGGTCCTGGACGGTAAGATGCGTCTCGAAGAGTCCCGTCGCGGTGAACATGGTCACACTCCTCGGGCGCGGCATGCGGATGACCCGACAGATGCGTAGCGTAGCAGGCGCGCCCAAATAAAGCAAGTACTTACTGGTTTTATTTGCGAAATCGACGCGCGGTCGTATACTGGAGCCGAACTGCCGGCGTGCCGGCGAGGAGGAGTAGTGCCGACCGACTTTCACCCCGCGCTCGTGAACATGCCGGAGACGCGGCGTGCCATCCTCACGCACGTGAAGAAACACGGCCCGTCGCCCTCCGAGGTGATCGCCGAGGCGATCGGCGTCACGCTGAGCGGCACACGCCAGCATTTGACCTCGCTCGAACGCGACGGCTTTCTTGCCCATACCGACCGGCGCGATGGCCGGGGGCGACCGAAATACCTCTACTCCCTCACGCCGATCGCGGACAATCTCTTCCCGCGCAACTACGTCGATCTGACAAATGAACTGCTCGAATACGTCGATCAGGCCGATCCCCTGCTCCTCGATCACATCTTCGACAAGCGCGGCCAGCGCCGCCTCGAACGCGCTCGCCAACGCACCGCTGATCTCCCGTTCCCCGAGAAGGTGGCGGCCGTGACCGCGCTGCTCGACGAAGACGGCTATCTGGCCGCTGTCGAGGCGTATCCGGACGGCTCCTATCGGATCACCGAACATAACTGCGCCGTCATGGAAGTCGCCCGGAAGTACGGTCAGGCGTGCCGGACAGAGATCGAGTTCCTACGCGCGGCCCTCCCCGAAGCGGAGATCACCCGCGTCGCCCATATGATCGCCGGCGCGCATGTCTGCGCCTATGATGTCCGTCCCAAGGCAAACGAATCGTAGAACCGCGCCACGCATCTCTCCATAGACATGATCACTCCCGTGTTGCATACTCCATGCAACGTGATAGTGGTAGAGCGCGAACGAGGTTGCGATGGAGATTGCGCACGGGCGGCTCGCGCCAATAAATGGCCTCCGCACACTGGAGGAGCAGACGTATCAGCGGCTCCGGGAGGCGATCACCGGTGGCGCGCTCGGGCCGGGCGCCCGGCTCGTCGGCTCGCAACTCTCGGTCGAACTCGGTGTCAGCCGGATCACGGTGGCGAATGCCCTGAAACGGTTGGCGAGCGAGGGGTTCGTGGTCGTCACGCCGCACAAAGAGGCGGTGGTTGCCGCCCTCGACGCGAGCAGTCTTCGCGAAGTCTACGCGATTCGGCACGCCTTGGAGAGCCTCGTCATGCGCGCCGCCGCCGCCCACGTCACCGATGATGCCCTCGATAACCTACGCGCGATTCAGGCGCGATTGCTCCATTTCAGCGTCACCGGCGATCTCGCCGGGTATCGGAAAGCCGAGCGCGCGTTCCATATCGGCATCTACGACGCGGCCCAACTCCCGCTCACCGCTGCGATCCTCACCGACCTGTGGGACCGCGTGGAGCCGTATCGGGGCCGTCGCTATGTCAGCACCGGCCTCATCAACGCCAATCACGACGAGCATACGGCGATACTCGAAGCGCTGGTGCAGCACGACGCAGAGCGTGCCGCTGGCGCGATGCATCACCACGTCGCCGCCGGATTCTCGCGGTTCCTTGCGGCGTTGCAGACATCCGATTATTGACACACCGCACGCCTACGTGTATCGTCCGCGCGGTGATTACATGCAACATGCAAGAGAGGCGCTATGGAGACGGTTCCGCTGCATCTGGATGTTCCCGTTGTGGAGACGTGCGATGTGCTGGTCGTCGGCGGTGGCCCGGCCGGCATCGCCGCCGCGATTGCCGCCGCGCGCACAGGAGCGCGCACGATGGTGGTCGAGCGCTACGGCTTCCTTGGCGGCAATGCGACGGCCAGTCTCGTCGGGCCGTTCATGTCGTCGTTCTCCGATGATGGCGAAGAGCAACTCGTCATCGGTATCTTCGACGAAATCGTCCGGCGGATGGAGGCGATGGGGGGCGCGATCCATCCCGAGCGCGTGCGCGCGGGCAGCGCCGAGGCGGGATTCTACCTGCACGGCCACGACCATGTGACGCCGTTCGACCCGGAGGCGTTGAAGGCCGTCGCGGCGGAGATGATTCAGGAGGCAGGCGGCACGCTGCTCATGCATTCGTTCTTTGTGCAGCCGATCGTCGATGGCAACCGCGTGGACGGTATCATCGTCGCCAACAAATCCGGCTTGCAGGCGCTCCGCGCCGAGGTGATTATCGACTGCTCGGCGGACGCCGATGTCGCGGCTCGGGCGGGCGTCCCGTTCACGGTCGGGCGGGAGCGGGACGGCTTGATGCAGCCGATGACGATGTTCTTCCGGGTGGCCAATGTGGACGACGCGGCGGTCGAGGAGTACGTCATCGCCCACCCCGAGGAGCGCGGCGTGCTCTTCCGGTCGCTCGTCGAGGCGGCGAAGGAACGGGGCGAGTTCCCCATCCCGCGCGAGAAAGTCGGCATCTATCGCACCCCGCAGCGCGGCGTCTGGCGCGTCAATACCTCGCGCATTCAAGGCGTCGATGGCACAAACGTGCAGGACCTGACGCGCGCCGAGATCGAGGGCCGCAAGCAGGTCCATGTGCTGATGCGCTTCTTCCGCGAGCGATTACCTGGCTTCGCGAATGCGACGCTGCTCGATACCGCGACGCAGATCGGTGTGCGCGAGACGCGGCACATGCAGGGCCGCTATACGTTGACTGCCGAGGACCTCTCATCCGGCCGGCACTTCTCGGACGTGATCGCCCGATATGCCTACCCGATGGATATTCACAGCCCAACCGAGGCGGGCGGCTACTTCTCTGAGGCGGGGAGAACGGCCAACTCGTACGAAATTCCCTTCGGATCGCTCGTGCCGGTCAACGTCACGAACATGCTGATCGCCGGTCGTTGCCTCTCCGCGACGCACGAGGCGCATGCCGCGGTGCGGGTGATGCCGGCGGCATTCGCGATGGGGCAGGCGGCAGGCACGGCGGCCGCTCTCGCGGTCGAGCATCGCGTCTCGCCCGGTGATGTGCCGGTGCCACTGCTTCAGCGGACGCTACGGGCGGCGGGCGCGAATCTCGGGCCCGAGACCGCCGACGCGGGCGCGGCGGGGTAACGCGCGAAAGCGAGGAGCGCATGGCGACCTGGATTCCCACGACCGGTATCGCGAGCAAGATGCGACTTGACGACATTCCGATCGTCGATCTCGACGTGCATCTCCTGGAGGATGTTGACGAGATCGCAGCCTACTGTGACACGCCGTGGCGTCGGGTGATCGCGGAGCGTCAGCCGGTGCCACCGTTCGGCGGCGGATTGCGAATGTTCCCCAATTTCCCCGGCCAGTGGGAGCCGCGCCGCCCTGTCTCCACATCGCCCGCCACGCTGCGTGCCGACTTGGACGCGCTCTCGATCGACCTCGCGGTGCTCTTCCCGGAGATGTGCCTCGCGTTGGCCCGGCAGCCGGACCCGCACTACGCGATGGCGGTCGCACGCGCCTATAATCACTGGGTCGTCGATCGCTACCTGACGACTGAACGCGGCTTCTACGGCGGCATCCTCGCCGCACCGCAGGACCCGGAAGGTACCGCGCGCGAGATCGAGCGGTATGCGACAGCACGGGCGGGTCGTCGGCATCGCCCTGCCGACCTCGGGTGTCAATCCCCTCTGGGGCGACCGACGCTATGATCCGATCTACGCGGCAGCGCAGGAGCACAATATCGCCGTGATGTTCCATGCGGGCGGCTCATTGTTGATGCCCGTCCTCCCCTATGATCTCGGCCAGTTCGACACATGGTTCGCGCAGCACACGTACAGCCATAACGTCGCGCTGATGGCCTCGCTGACCAACCTGCTCAGCACGGGCGTACCCGTGCGCTTCCCGCGCTTGCGGATGATCTTCATCGAGGCGGGAATCTCGTGGGTGCTGCATCTGATGCAGCGGCTCGACTGGGCGTGGGAGCAGCACCGCGATGATCTCTCGTTGCTGACCGAGCCGCCGAGCGCATATATCCGCCGCATGTTCTTCGCGACGCAGCCAATCGAGGAGCCGGAATCACTGGCGGATATGGCGGACGTCATCCACCTGATCGGCGGCGAGGAGAGTGTACTCTTCGCGTCCGACTACCCGCATCACGACTTCGATCACCCGAAAAAGGTCTACGATATCCCGGTCCCGCCCGAGATCAAGCGACAAATCATGGGCGGAAACGCCCTGCGCGCGCTCAATATTCCGACGCCGGACGCCGCGCAGCGCGTATCGCGTCCGGTCGCGGCGGGGCGGTAAGATATGGCAACCCCCTATGCGGTCGGAACGAAGGATGAACTGCCGCCGGGAACGGTGCGTGTCATTACCGCGCGGGGCGTGGAAATTGGCGTCTTCAACGTCGCGGGCGAGTATTTCGCGCTGCCGAATCTCTGCTTCCATCAATGGGGGCCCCTCTGTGCCGGGAAAGTAAGCGGCACACTCGCGACCTCGCGCGAGGCCGACTGGCAGCCGCGCTGGGAGCATGAGGGCCGTATCATCATTTGCCCGTGGCATTCGCTGGAGTTCGACATCCCCACCGGGCAGTGCCTCGCCTACCCCCGCGTCAAGCTGCGCCGCTATCCGGTGACGATCGAGGCGGGCATCGTGAAAGTACATGTGTAAGATGCGCGACCCGTTGCCGCAGGTTGTTGATGTCGATCTCCACCTTGCGGAGAGACCCGAAGACCTCGCGCCCTACACGGATCTGCCCTGGCGTCGCGCGGTTGCGGAGCCGACGCCGAACCCGCCGTGGTCGCTGAGCGGTGCATTGCATCCGTGGCTCGGTGCGGCGCGCGATGCGACACCACCGGCACGGACACCGCGCGAACTGATCGCGCATATGGATACGGCCGGTCTCTCCGCCGGTATTGTCCTCCCCGGTCCACTGCTGAAAGTCGGGGCATTGCCGACTGCCGCCTATGCCGCCGCGCTCGCTCGCGCCTACAACCGCTGGCTCGACGCCGAATGGTTGGGTTGCGACGGCCGCATCTACGGAGCAATCATCGCCGCGCCGCAGATCCCGGACGACGCGGCGCGCGAGATTGCCCACGCCGCAGCCCATCCGTGGGTCGCTGGCGTGCTCCTGCCGATGGGCGGCGTCGACCCGCTCTGGGGCGACCGGCGTTACGATGCGATCTACGCCGCCGCCACGGACGCGAACCTTCCCGTCATCCTGCACGGCGGCGGTGATTTGCTGCTGCCCGGCTCGCCAAACCGGGGCACGCAGTTCGCGAGCGTCTTCGAGCAGCAGGCGATGAGCCACCCGCTCGCGGCGATGGCGCACCTCGTCTCGATGACGAGCACAGGCGTTTTCGCGCGATTCCCGACGCTGCGCGTCCTCTTCCTCGAAGCGGGCATCTCGTGGTTCGCGCATATCGTCTTGCGGATGGACAAGGAGTACAACGAGAACCGGCGGGACATCCCGTACTATACCGACCGCGTCAGCGCGTATCTGCGCCGGCAGGTATGGCTCGGCACGCACCCGCTCGAATCCGCGGCGCAGCCGGCGAATCTCGATGCCATCATCCGGCTTTGTGGCGGTATCGAGCGCATCGCCTTCGGCTCGCACTGGCCGCTCGCGGGGCACGACGCGGTCGACCGGATCGCCGCCGCGTTCCCGGACGCGACAGCGTGCGCACGGGTGATGGGCGAGAACGCCATCGCCCTGTTCGGCATCGCACCGCAAGGCACGGAACGAAATACAGCCCATGTAGCACGGCAAGAGGGGTAAGATGCAAGCCGCGCATCGATCAGAGGCGAACACGACGATGGCGTGGTGCTGCGACGAATTCATGAGCGCCGTCGAGGTGACTTTCGCGATGCCAGTTAACGGCCCGACGGCGTGGCTGCTCTACGGGACGGATGCGGAAACGGTCGGCGCGGGGCTGCCGGAGCTGCGCTACTGGGCGATACAGTACTGCCCTTTTTGCGGCGCACGGCTGCAACCGTACCCCGGCGATCTTCCGCGCGGCCGCGCATTCGGTTTCGACGAAGAGATGACGGATAATCACGGGCAGCAGAGGGAGTGCGCAGGGGACGAGGACCGGGGAGAGACGGGGTCCGCGACGGGTTAGCACGGCGCGGTGGGCGCCGGAGCATCAGACGCGACAGGGAGGGAATCGATGCACGCACATGACCGGGTCCTGCGACGACGGACGTTCCTCGGACTGGCGGGGGCGAGCGCGGCCGCCGCCATCCTCGCGGCGTGCGGCGGGAGCAGCGCCGCAACGGACACACCCGCCGCGAAACCGACGACGGCCGCAGCCGCGAGCGGGCCGACCACGGCGCCACAAGCCGCGCCGACAACCGCCGCGCCGAGCGCCGCCGCGCCGCAAGCCGCTTCGACGGCGGCCCCGACCGCCGCGGCATCAAGCGCGGTCGCACCGGCGGCGCGCGTGCCATCGGGCACGCTCCGTGTCGCGCACCCGAACAAGGTGCTCTCGCTCGATCCGACCGGGCCAAACTCGCTCGAAGGGCCGACGCTGACTATTGGCAAGGCAATTTTCGATCAACTCGTGAGCAAGGATCCGGTCTCGGGCGAGTTCAAGCCGTCCCTTGCGACGAAATGGGATACTCCCGATCCGGCGACCTGGGTCTTCACCCTCCGCACCGACGCGAAGTTCCATGACGGCAGCCCGGTGACCGCCACCGATGTAAAAGCGACGCTCGACCGCATCGCGGCGAAGAAGGGGCCGATTCAGCCGCTGTGGGCCACCCTGACCAGTGTCGAGGCGACGAACCCGACCACCGTCACGATGAAGTTCTCGGCCCCGATCGGCACGGTGCTTGCGAGCGCGGCGCTCCTCAATATCCTCCCGGCTGCCAAGATGGAGGCGGCCGATTTCTTCAACAAGCCGATCGGTTCCGGGCCATTCAAGGTAGCGTCGTACAAACCGGACTCCGACGTGACGCTCGACGCGAATACGAGCTACTGGGGCGGGGCGCCCGGCCTGCAATCGCTTGTCTTCCGTATCATCCCCGAGACCACCGCGCGCATCACGTCGATTGATACCGGCGAGATCGACCTGACGTGGACGATCCCGCCGGATCAGTTGCCGAAGTTGAAGCAAAACAGCAATCTCACCGTGACGCCGACGCCATCGTTCTCCTATTACTTCCTCTGGATGAATTCAAAGCGCCCGCCGTTCACGGACAAGCGCGTCCGGCAGGCGATGGCATACGCGCTGGATGTCGATAGCATCGTCAAGAACCTGCTCGCCGGCATCGGCAAGCGGGCGGACGCACCGATCCCCTCCACCGTCTTCGGCTACGCGCCGCAGACGCCGTACGCCTATGACCCGAAGAAGGCAATGCAACTGCTCTCCGACGCGGGCGTGAAGGCGGGGCTCGAAGTCGATTTGATCTGGTCGCCGACCGGCGGTCCGCAGATCAAGGACATCGTGGACACGCTCGCGTCGTATTGGAACGCGGTCGGCATCAAGATCAAGAACGACCAGCAGGAACCCGGTGTCTGGCTCGACAATCTGATCAAACTCAACTGGGATATGGACCTGCAAACGAACATCGTCCTCACCGGCGACGCCGACTTCACCCTCAGGCGGCTCTACGTCACGTCGGCGAATCGCAACGGCTACGCCAACCCGGACCTTGATAAACTGCTCACGGACGCGGTGGCGACCGTCGATCAGAAGAAACGTGCGGATTTGTACGCGCAGGCCGACAAGCTCATCTGGGATGAGGCGGTCGGGGTGTTCCCCTTCGAACTGCTGGAGAACTTCGTCGCCAGCAAGAAAGTCTCCGGCTTCGTGCCCCCCGCGAACGGCATCCCGTCCTTCGCCAACGTCACGATGCAGAAATAGGTACGAAAGGAAATGGCAGCGGTGCTCGGCGATGGAGGCAGGCAAGCCATGAAAACGCGGTGGCATGACGCAGTGACGGCCGTCATGCCACCCGAAGGGAGCCCGGGGCCCGGAGCCGCCGGGAAGTTCGGCGGCGTCTTGTGACGTCCTATATCCTGCGCCGCCTCCTCTTCTCCATCTTCGTCCTCTGGGGCGCACTGACGATCGTCTTCGTCGCGGTGCGCATCATCCCCGGCGACCCGGCGCAACTGATGGCGGGATCGCAGGCGTCAAAGGAGGATGTCGTCGCGTTGCGCCACGAACTCGGCCTCGACCGCGCGCTACCGATCCAGTACGCCCGGTTCCTCGGTCAGGTCGCGCATCTCGACCTCGGCGAATCGCTTCGCCTCAATCAACCCGCTATCCAGGCGGTCGCGGGACGATTCAAGGCGACGGCGACGCTTGCATTGAGCGCGATGTGCGTCGCCGCGCTGCTCAGTTTCCCACTCGGCATCATCGCGGCGCTCCGCCCGCGCTCGGTTATCGACGCGCTCGTGTCGATTTTCTCCCTGCTCGGCCAATCCGTGCCGAGCTTTTGGCTCGGATTGATGTTCATTCTCATCTTCGCGCGCCGCCTCCGCTGGCTGCCCAGCTCCGGCATCGGCGGCCTGAATCATCTGCTGCTGCCCGCACTCACCCTCGCACTGCCGCTCGTCGGGGTGCTCACGCGGCTGATCCGCAGCGGCCTCCTCGAAGTGCTCAATGAGGAATATATCCGCACGGCCCAGGCGAAAGGGCTGACCCAGCGGACGGTGATCTTCCGTCATGCGTTGCGCAACATGTTCATCCCAGTGATTACCGTCGCGGGTCTCCAATTGGGCAGCCTACTCGGCGGCGCGGTCATCGTCGAGACGGTCTTCGGCTGGCCGGGCGCGGGGCAGTTGCTGGTGACGGCAATTGGCAATCGCGACTACCCCGTCGTCCAGGCGGGCATCCTGATGATTACGGGCGGCTTCGTGCTCATCAACCTGCTCGTCGACATCAGTTACGGCTATCTCGATCCACGGGTGCGGTACACATGAGCGCCGATTCGACCACCCTGAGCGACCCTGGCATGGCGGCGCTCCCGGCCTTGCAGTCGCGGCGAACGACGCGACGCCTGAGCAAAGCATGGCGATCCGTCATCCTGACGGCGATCCCGCTTGTTTGCTACATCGGCATCGCGGCAATCGGCCCCTTCGTGATTGCCTATGATCCGATTACCGTGCAGATTACCCAGCGTCTCAGACCGCCGGGAACTGTCCTGCCGAACGGGCAGCGGGCCATTCTCGGCACCGATCAGGTCGGGCGGGATGTTCTCGCGCAAGTCGTCCGCGGCGCGCGGGTATCGCTTTTCATCGGCCTGACCACCGTCGTCGTCGCGGGGTTGGCGGGATCGTTTCTTGGCCTGTTCGCGGGCTATTTCGGTAAGGGAGTCGACAATGTGCTGATGCGGCTGGCAGACATTCAACTCGCATTCCCGTCCATCCTGCTCGCCATCCTGATCGCCGCCGTGCTCGGCCCGAGCATCGCCAACGTCATCATCACGCTCTCGTTCACCCGTTGGGTCGTCTTCGCTCGGGTGGCGCGGGCGGCAACACTCGTCACGAAGGAGCGGGAGTTCGTGACGGCAACACGGGCGAGCGGCGCGGGCACGCCGCGAATCCTCTTGCGCCACATTGCCCCGGCGCTCGTCGCGCCCTTTCTCGTCATTGCGACCGTCGAGATGGGCCTGGTCATCATCGCCGAGGCGTCGCTCAGTTTTCTCGGATTGGGGACGAGCGCGGCGCAGCCGAGTTGGGGCCTGATAATCGCCAATGGGCGCGATTACCTCACCAACGCCTGGTGGATCGCGACGATGCCGGGGATTGCCCTCAGTCTCGTCGTCCTCGGCGTGGGCGTCTTCGGTGATCGCCTGCGGGACGCTCTCGACCCGCGCCTCTCCCGCCGCGTGTGAGCGGGCATTTACCCCAACCCTCGATCCCTTCACCGTGGGGAAGGGATCGGAGATTAGGGCGAGCGGAGTAACGATGGAAACGTTAACGTATTCACGAGACATCCCGATCACACACACGGCGGATGTACTGGTCATCGGCGGCGGCCCGGCAGGGATCGGTGCGGCGGTCGGCGCGGCGAAGAGCGGCGCGAAGACGCTACTGGTCGAGCGATATGGATTCCTCGGCGGGAACGCGACCGCGAGCCTCGTCGGCCCGTTCATGACCAGTTACAGCGCCGACGGCACGACGCAACTGATCCGCGGCGTCTTCGACGAACTGGTGCGCCGGATGGAGGCCATCGGCGGCGCGATCCACCCCTCCAAAGTCCCGGCGGCGGTGGCGAAATCGGCGTATATGAAGCACGGGCACACGGGTGTCACGCCGTTCGACCCCGAGGCGATGAAGCTGGTCAGCGCGGAACTCTGCCTCGAATACGGCGTGGACTTGCTGCTGCACTCGATCTTCATCGATCCGCTCATGGAAGGCGCGACAGTCCGGGAGCGATCATCCATAACAAGGGGGGGTTGCAAGGCATCCGCGCCCAGATCACGATCGACTGCTCGGCGGACGCGGATGTCGCGGCGCGGGCAGGCGTGCCCTTCGCTGTTGGTCGGGCGGCGGACGGCCTGACGCAGCCGATGACGATGTTCTTCCGCGTCGGCAATGTCGACGGCTCGCTCGTCGCCGCCTATTTCGCGGAGCATCCGGAAGAGATCGAGCAGCGGATGGCCTTCAGTTCGTGCATCAAGGCCGCGCAGGCGAACGGTGACTACACGATTCCGCGCGAGCGATTGAGCCTCTACGAGAGCCCGCAAGAGGGCGTCTGGCGTGTCAACGTCAGCCGCATCCTCGGCGCGGACGGGACAAAGGCGGAGGACCTGACGCGCGCGGAGATCACCGGGCGGCGGCAGGTGATGGAGATTCTCGCCTTTCTGCGCAACTACGTGCCGGGTTTCGGCGCACTGCACCCTGATCGACACGGCGGCGCAGGTCGGCGTGCGCGAGACGCGGCGCATCGTCGGCGCGTACACGTTGACGCAGGAAGACCTGATCACCGGGCGCGATTTCGATGATACGATCGCCTATTGCGCCTACCCGATGGACATTCACAGCCCGACCGATGGCGGCGGCGGCATCTCCAATCGCGGCGAGACCGCGAACGCCTATCAAATCCCCTATCGCTGCCTGGTGCCGCAGGGTGTCGAGCAGTTGCTCGTGGCAGGCCGGTGCGTCTCGGCGACGCACGAAGCGCTCGGCGCGATCCGTGTCATGCCGCCATCATTCGCGATGGGCGAGGCGGCGGGAACGGCGGCGGCCCTCGCGATCAGCGAGCATCTCTCGCCCCGCCTGGTGCCTGTGGGCTGGGTGCAGGAAACGCTCGTCAAACATGGTGCCTACCTCGGTCCGCACACGGGACGGGAATGATTGATGCGTCCCCGACCGCCGTTCTTATGGGTTGATCTGGATGACTGAAGCGGCGGGGTTGGCCATACCGCTCGCCTGAGCAAAAACATGCCAGGCGCCGGGAGACGAGAAGGCCATCATATCGGTCAGCGATCCATCGCTGCCGACGGTCGCGGGCGCCGGGGCGGAGTTCGCGCCGTCCGGCCCGGTGGACCAGACGGTCACGACCGAGCCCGGCGACCACCCCGTGCCCGTAAATGGCACCGGCACGCCGACCCCCGCGTACGGCAGGCTCGGCACGAAGGTGACGAGGCCCGCGACACCGCCATACCCGTTCGGATAGGGATAGAGGATCACCCCGCTTGGCGGCACGGGGTAATTGAAGCCGGGGCCGGGGTATGGGCCCCCGAAGGGAGCGCCAGTGAACGGATAGCCGGTGTTCGCATAGCCGCCGTTGATGGGCAGCGTACCCGGCACGCCGAGCGAGTAGTCGGGATAGGCCTGCGTCACGTACGGATAGCCGGGCGGGACAACCGGATACGGCAGCGCGCCCGTAATGTTGCTGACGGCGTGCGTGCCGGACGTGTAGCCGCGCGCATCGATCTGATACAGCGCGGCATCGGTATAGGGTACGACGCCGGTGATCGCGCCCGCGCTACTGGCGGTCGCCGGCCCGTACGGGACCGTCGATCCGTCGTAGTGGATGCCGTTGATCTGGACGAGTTCACCGGGATAGAAGCCGTTGCCATCGAATTGGATGCCGCCCCCGGCCACATGGGCCACCATGGCAGCGGCGGCGACAGGCGCCACGGCGAGCACGCTGATTAGTCCGACAAAGAGCGCAACAGCACCCACACGCATCAGTCGATTCCGCACGTACGCACTCCTCCGCGAACCTGTCCATCTACCGCGTCAAGCCCGTTGTACCGTACCGCCGGCGAAATGGGAAGGGAATGTAAAAACACGGCGATCGGTGCGGTGGATAGCAGCCAGTGATCGCGCTGGCTCCAACCTTGCTGTATCGAAACGCGGATGGTGGCGTGATCCGGGGTAATGCTGCGGGTAACCGCACGCGAGCGATCCGTCGCCGAAGGGGAGATGAAGGCAGGGAGGTAGGCGGCGTGAACCGGCTCGCGATCCGGCAGATTCGCATGATTGTCGTCCTTGGGCTCATTGTCGCCGGTGCGGTTGTCGTCCCGTGGAGGGGCCAGCAGACATCGCGCGGGGACGCGACCGTGCCCGCAAGCGGCACCCTCGTGGCGAGTGGGAGCGTCGCCGCGCCGACTGCCGCGCCAACTATTGCTCCGACACCCGAGCCGACGGTCATCCCGACGATCCCGCCGCCTGTTGTTCCCGCACTCTCGGCGCGCGTCGTGGGCCTGCGCGTGAGCGAGCCGACGCCGACGCCGATCCCCCCGACGGCCACGCCGACGCCGCCCGTAGCGAACGGCCCACTCGTCACCAGCCGTCTCGTCACCTTCTACGGCCATCCCGACAATAACCGCCTCGGGATTCTCGGCGAATTCTCCGACCCTTCGGCGATGATCGCCAAACTCAAAGCGCAGGCCGCCGCCTATCACACGGCGGACCCGTCCCGCCCGGCCATCCCGACCATCGAGCTGATCGCGTCGGTCGCCTCCGATACACCGGGGGCGGACGGGCTTTACCTCAACCCGACCCGGATGGAATTGATCGAGCAGTACGCGCGCATCGCGCAGCAAAATGGCTGCCTGCTCCTGCTCGACATCCAGTTGGGATATGACACCGTCGCCCACGAGGTGACGCGCCTCGCCCCAGTCCTCAAGCAGCCGCAGGTGCATCTGGCAATCGACCCGGAGTTCCATGTCAAGCATGGCGAGGTGCCGGGGCAGGAGTTCGGCAGTGTCACAGCGGCGGAGGTGACGGGCGCGGCGCGGATGCTGCAGGACATCGTCACGCAGAACGGCCTCACCGACAAAGTGCTCGTCATCCACCAGTTTCGCGACGACATGTTGCCGGATAAGAGCGAGATCAAACCCGTGCCGCACGTCCAAATTGTCACGGTGATGGACGGATTCGGCGCGCCCGGCGCGAAAGCTGGGAACTACGGCATTTTTGTCCGCGACCAGCTTATCCAGTACGGCGGCATCAAACTCTTCTACAAGCAAGACGTGCCGCTGATGACGCCCACCGATATCGTCAATCTCGACCCCAGTCCGCTCGTCGTCATCTATCAATGAATGCGCGGCGCCGGACGGTTCGGTTCCCGACGGGATCACCCGGAGGGGCACGCCCCAAGGCCAGATTATTGCCCGTTCCACCGTTCATTCGGTCCACCGCGCCCGATCACATCGTGTCCGGCGCGGTCGCTACCGACCGGGAGGCTTCGCATCGGGGGTGCCGCCGGTCGATGGGCCCGCGCGCGGTGGGGTGACGGACGGTATGCCGACGACTAAATTGCCTGCCCGTGCCGGCGGAGCCGGCGCGACGCGCGGCCCCGGTGGCGTGATCGCGACGTTCGCCGTGGCGCCCACGATCGCCGTGACGGTCACCGTCACGCCGCCGCTATTCGGCACGGTGTAGGTATTCGTCCCCAATGGCGTGAACATCGCCCCGGCGTTTCCATCCGTGCCCTGCACCCACGCCGGATCATGACGGCTCGTATCGACATCACGGATGATGATGGCATCGCCGGCCAGTTTTGTGTCATACCCCGTCGGTACTTGCTGGCGGCGATATTCGACCGTCGTGAATTGCGTCGTCGAGCCGTTGTGCGGGATGACGGCAATCCATGTGTTCGTCGTCGTTGGGTCGGCCAGCGCGCCGAAGGTGACGATTTGCGCCGCCCCCGCATAGGTGACCTTCTGCGCGGCGGGTATCCAGCCAAGCCGGTCTTTGTCATACGCATTCATATGCTGGCCGAGGCAGCCGTACGTCGCGCTCGTATTCAGCGCGCAGTTGACGTAGGTGTCACTCAACACGTCCCAGGCATTCTTGTAGGTCACACCCGTCGGCCCGGCCGAATGATGGAGTCCGAAGGCATGGCCCATCTCATGGGCGAGCACGGTTTGTCCGCCGGTGTAGCCCTGATATGGCATGTATCCCCACGGCGGGTCCCAGGTGGACGACCAGAATTTCGTCACGCCATTAATCGCGAACGACCGTCCCGTGCCACCAACCGCACAGCAGCCGATCAGGTCGTTGAACATGAAGTTGAGCCCGACGTAGGGGTTCATGTCCAGCGCGGGAGGGAGCTGCGCCGCGCAATCTTGGAACATGTCATCCAGGTTCGCCGAAGTTGGTCCCGCGTTCGGATCAGCCGGCACATAGTGCGACCGCGGCTGCGGCAATGTATACCATGCCGGGGTCGAGCCGGCGGGCGGGTAGGTCACCGTACCCGTTAGGTTGATATTCCCGTACGACACCGTATTGAAGAAATTCCCCAGCCCCGGATAGGTGTCGCCTATCAGACTATTTACGTAGGCGGCGGTGGATGCAAAGCCCGGTGTGGGCGGTTCCTGGGCAATATCCGAGAACTTGCACAGGACGTTGACAAATGCCTGTCCGCCGATAACTGCTTGTCGCTTCGGTGCAGCATCAAGCGCCGCCTTCCCCTCCAGCGCCACTGTCCGCACCGCGACGACGGGCGTCGCGGCCGCCTGTGTCGTCGGGGCAGCGACGCCCGTCACGGTCACGCGCTGCCGGTCGAGCCGCTCGTCACCGCCCGCCGCCTGGAGCGTGGCGGGAGTAATCTGCAACTCGGACATCTTCCCGGTAGCATCGGTTAACTCATAGATCTCACGCGGTGGGATGCCCGAACCGGGCGGCGGATCGACGAACATCGTCGTGAAGACGCCGCTGATCGTCGATGACTGCGCGGAAACGACGCCGACCGAAAAGAGCAGTCCATTGCCGAGAACCAGCAGCACCGCGAACAGCAGCGCCCCACGCCGTCGCGCCACACGAAGATATTTCTTTATGATTTCCCCCGGTACCCGCTACTATGCGGCCGTATGTGCGGCCGCTCCCCTTCGTCCACGATACTTGTAACAGGCGGGTACTGTCAACGGAATCACTTATGCATCGTGATATCTACGTCACACCCAACGTTACATGTACGGCAATGGGCTTGATCTGCCCGCGTGCTGCCATCGAGAAATTTAGTGCGCCCCACCGGTGAGGCGATGTGGAATTCCATGTGCAATTGACGCAAAAACGGCGGCGTCAGTGCCGCCCTTGCCGTTGTATTTCAGGGGGGAATTCTGGTGAGCCCGGTGGGATTCGAACCCACGACCAATGGATTAAAAGTCCACTGCTCTACCGCTGAGCTACAGGCCCATCGGCGGAAATCGTATCATGCGCGGGCGGACGGCGCAATTCGCGAACATGGCACCATGCGGCTATCCGGTGATCCGGGCCAGCTCCTGCCGCGCCGTCTCGGGGTCGAGCGGCTGCTGGAGGACGCGCTGGACGATCCCGTTGCGGTCCACCATCAGGTGCGTCGGGAAGTTCGTGATTCTGTATGGCCCGATGTCGTTCGAGCCGTTGTTGAAGACCAGCGTGCCGGTCATGCGCAGGTCCTGGTAATACTTCAGGCCGTCCTGTCGCATATCAGCGGTATTGACGAGCAGCAGGACGAGATCGGGGTGCGTCGCCCGTTCCTGCGTGTAGACCGACTGCAAATCGGGCATCTCCGCCTTGCACGGCCCGCACCACGACGCCCAGAAGTTGATCCAGACGGGGTGACCATTCAAGGTGGAGAGGTCGAACGGTTGCCCGTCGGCGGTCGTCAGCGGCAACGCGGCCAGACGATCACCGACGCGCGGCACGGTGCGACCCGGATCGGTGAGGCCGCCGCCGTTCTCCCGGTTGAAGAAGACGACGCCGAGCACAATGGCGACGATGAGCAGCAGGCCGACGCCCATCTGCACGCCGCGCGGCAAAGCGCGTAGTGGAGGCGCTGCCTCCGGCGTCACCGCGTCGGAGGCGCCATCCGCCAGCCGCTCAGTCTCCACCGAGTCCACCGGGGCCGACGAACCCGTGCAGGCCCGTGAACCAGTAGTTGCCGTAGTAGGTGAAGAGCGTTGCCGCGAAGCCGACAAGCAGGATGATTGCCGTGCCGCGCCCCTTCATGCCGCGCACGACGCGCGCGTGCATATAGAAGGCGTAGATGAGCCACGTGACGAGCGCCGATGTCTCCTTCGGGTCCCACGTCCAGAAGCCGCCCCACGCCTCGGAGGCCCAGATACCGCCGAGCACGAGCGTCAGGAACATCAGCGGAAAGCCGACGACCGTCGCGCGGTAGCCCACCTCATCGAGCACGTCCAGCGACGGAAGCTTCTCGCTGCGCAAGCGCTCCTGAATCAGGTACATCGCGCCCGCCGCGAAGCCGATCGTGAAGAAGCCATAGGCGAGCATCGCCATCGGCACATGGATGGCGATCCACTTGCTCTGCAAGGCCGGGATCAACCCGGAGACCTGCTTCTCGGAGGCGGGGCGCGAGAGTGCATAATACATGATCGCCGACGCGGCCGCCATCGCCAGCGCGCCGAGCGCCTTGACGGGGTAGAAGCGCGACATCACGTAGTAGGCGAGGCAAATCGTCGTCGCGAAGGCGAGCGCGAACTCGTACATGTTCCCGTATGGACCGCGCTTCGAAACGATGGTGCGGAAGAGGAGCGCGCCGATCATGAAGAGGAGGGCGGAGCGCTGCATATAGGTTGCCAAATATCCCGCCATCGTCGGCGCGCCGGTGGAGCGGTGCGCCGTGACGCCCGCCGCTATTGTGTTGCCCGCCGATGTCTGCACGCGCGCCGCCCGGAGGCGGAAGAGGCCGACCCCATAGACCGCGTAGAGGACGGTGGCGGCAATCGCGCAGACAAAGGCGCCATATAAGCAGTACGAGGAGAACTTCAACGCGCCAAGCATCGGCCACTACCCTTTCATCGGCACGCCATTGTGCCGCTCAATCACCGGCAACCGGAACCGCTTCCGCCTCGTCACGGACAGCCGCTTGGCACATCCTCTTCGTCTGCGCGCGCGGCGACTTTCCCCCGTATCTCGTCCGTCAGCTTCTCGAACTCGCGCGCCCCGAACAGGTCCAACTTGACCTGCGCGCCCAGATGCATTGTCGCACCGCCATCGCCACGCGGCACTATCAATGCGCGAACGCGGCGGTGCGGGATGTAGAAGGTGATAATCGTGCTGAAGAAGATCAACGCGGCGGCCAGAAATGATGATCGGCAGGCCGGGGTTATGGGTGATTTGCAGGCCCGTGAAGCGCACCTCGCGCTGGAACTGGAAGGTCAAACCACCGATCGTGACCGCGCCGCCGGGATCGAGTCTGCCGGTGCCGATCGGGCCCGCGCCCGCCTTCGCCGCCCGGTTATCGAAGACCGCGACCGCCATCTGGCCGACGCCGATCTTCTCATCCAGCGACCCGGCCGAGCCGACAATCCGCAGCGTCACGCCGAGATCGTCCAGACGCTGCACGCCCGTCGGCTCCATCTCGCCCGCCGCGTCGACGAACTGCCGCGCGAAGGCGCGGTTCGATGAGACGAAGACCGGCACGCTGTCATTCCAGCGCACCGCGCCCGTCGCGGCGTCCGTGATGAGAAACTTAGCCGCCTGCCCATAGGTAGCCTGATGGAGCGAGACGCTACCATAGGAGAGCGGGCTATTGACGCGCAGCCGCCCCGTCTTCACGGGCTGCCCGTCCTTGATGATCTCCACATCCGAGTAGTAATCCTTCGGGCGGGCGTCGTCATAGTAGACGTCCACGAAACCGTCGTTCTTGATGCTCAGGCCCGTCCCGTGCCCTACGGCGCGCGTCGAACCGTCCGGGACGAGGAAGCCGATTTCGCGCCACCCGAAAGTCGAGGCGATCACCGCCCCGAACATCAGCAGCACCAGTCCGGTGTGAAACGGGTAGGTCGCCAGCAAGCTGAAGCGATTTTTGTCCGCGTAGAGGTGCGTCGCGCCGCTCTTCTCGTCCCGCCAGGAGAGCACGCGGTAGCGGTGACCGCCGAGCGTCGTCGTAAAGGCGTCGCGGCTGGCTTCTGGTGATTCGCCGTCAATCGTCGTCGCAGTCTTGACGGCGCGGAAAAACCCCGTCGAGGTGCGGATGCCCGGCCGCCAGACGCGCTGCGCGATGCCGGGCCAGCGGGCGATCATACCGCCGCAGATGATGCTGACGGCCAGCAGGCTAAGCGTCAGCAGGAAAACCGGCGACTCCCAGACCGACCAATCAGCCCAGCGGCGCATCAACCCCGCCAGGGGCGGAATGTCCCCGCTGATCGTCGTCGGTAGGGTGGATTGCGCGAGGGTGGCGAAGAGCACCCAGAAGATCGTCGTGCCGATCAGCCAGAGGCCGACGCGCACGGAGGTGAAGAACCACCACGCGCGGTCGAGGAGGATCGCCAGGGGCGACCGTCCACGGGCCGATGCGCTATCGGGCGATGTCGTCTCGGACATGGGGGCAAACTCCGTTGTTTGCGTCCACGCGCGGGGATGCGCCGTTTGACTGCGGTACCGCACGCCACGCCAAGTGGAGAGAATGATACCACACTGCCGCTCGCCAGCGACGACGATCGCCCTCTGTACGCCGCGGCGTAAGGCGGAGGGCCGACATCGTTGGCTTCGGTTTTTCTTGGTGGGAGCAAGCAGAGAGCCTGCTTCGTGCGACGAATTGTGTCGATCAAGAGACGCCGGGGAGGTTGATCGCCGGGGCATAACGCGCGAGCCGGGCCATCGTGTCGGTGAGCAACAAGACGCCAATCGCGATCAAGAAGAGGCCGCTGACCAGCGAAATTGCGCCGTAGTAGCGATTGATGTGGCGCAGCGCGGCAGCGGCGCGACCGAAAACCAGCGCAACGCAAAGGAAGGGAATGCCGAGCCCGAGCGAGTACGCAAAGAGCAGAATGCCGCCATTCGCCGGTTGCGACCCGACGACGCCATAAATGCCGGTGAGAATCGGGCCGACACACGGCGACCAACCCGCCGCGAAAAAGACGCCGACTAGGAGTGATCGTCCGAACATCAGCGGCGCGGCGCTCGCCCGCACCGGCCCCGTGGCTTGGCCTGCGGGTGCGCTCCCCGCTGATGGGTGGGCGACGGTGCCGAAGTGATCGTCGCGTCGTTGTAGGCCGGTGGCGGGCTGCATTTTCATCGTCCGGTGCAGCAATGGGATGCGGATGAGTCCGAGCATGTGAAAGCCAAGCAAGATGACCACGACGCCGCCGATCCACCGCACATACCCTTGCGCGGACTGCACATTGGTCAGGAACTGCCCGACCGCGACGCCGACAATCGTAAAGACCGCGGAAAAGCCGAGCACAAACGCCAGGCCGTTGAGCAGCAGCGCGCGGCGCGGGAACGCCGTCCGCTCCGTGACGGCGGTGCCCGCGAGGTAGCCGATATAGCCGGGCACGAGCGGCAGCACGCATGGAGACACGAACGAGAGCAGCCCGCCGAGCAGCGCCAGCGGCAGCCCGAAGACGAGCGGTGTTCCGGTGAGATGGACTGCAAGTACGAACACGCGTCGCCCTCCGTGGCGGCATTCCAACATCGGCATCATACTACCGCGAATGACCTGGAGCAGTGCGGTGCGACAACGCGCGCCTCGACGAGAATACGTTGTGGCGGCCTTCCAGCCTGAATTACCCGCAGGCTGGAAGCCCGCCGCCACCCGTACCCAGGTACGTTCCTAACCCCCATTAGCCCGCCGCCGCCACGAAATCCGGTTATGTCCGGTGATTCGGCGATACTGATGCGCGGGATGTGCCGCGTCTGCGATAATCGGCAGGACAGGAAGGGGCATTGCTGTGTCGCGTGGCACCGGACAACACACCTATCGGACCGAGGGGATCGTCCTGCGCGGTCGCGACCTCGGCGAGGCGGATCGCATCCTGACGATCATCACGCCCGATCGCGGCAAGGTGCGCGCGGTGGCGAAGGGCGTCCGCAAGATGACGAGCAAGAAGGCCGGGCATCTGGAGCCGTTTTGCCGTTGCGCGCTCCTGCTCGCCCGCGGGCGCGACCTCGATATCGTCGCGCAGGTCGAAACGCTTGAAGCCTTCACGCACCTGCGCGCCGCGCTCGACCTGCTGGGCCCGGCCTACTATCTCGCCGAACTCGTCGATGTTTTCGCCGAAGAAGAGAGTGAGAGCCGCTCCCTCTACGACGCCTTCGCCGCCGCGCTCGTCGCCCTCGATGTCGGCGCGGAGCCCGAGGCGGCGATGCGCTGGTTCGAACTGTTCATCCTGACGCTCAACGGACTCGCGCCGTCGTGGTCCACCTGCGCGGGCTGCGGCGAGCCGATTCAACCCGACCTCGACTACGTCTATAGCATCGAGCAGGGCGGCCTCCTCTGCCCATCGTGCAGCCAGCGGGACGTGCTCGCGCCGCCTGTCGATACGACGACGATCAAAACGCTGCGGCTGCTCGCGCGGGAGCCGCTCTCGCGCATTGTGCAGGTGCGGCTGCCGCCGGATGCGCTCGACGCGGCGGGCGTGATGCTCGGGCGGTGGATCCGCGCCGCCGCCGAGCACGATTTACGGTCGCCGCTGGTTCTGCAACGGATGGATGACGGCCAGCGGGCGGAGAGGGGGGAGCGGGATGGCGTACATTGACAGCATCCTCGGCCACGGCGAGGAAAAACTCTACGTCGCGCACCGGCATGTGATCTTCCTCATCGCACGAACGGCGGTGCGCGTCCTCATCGCGCTGGCGCTGATCGTGCTCGGCATCGTCCTGAAAGTGAAGGCACACGGCATGGCGGCGAACATCCTGCTCGTCGTCTGCATCGCGGCCGCGCTCGTGCCCATCGCGCAGACGGTCGTTCTCTGCCTGAAGTGGCGGAACGAGATGTACGTCGTCACGCCCCGGCGCGTCATCCAGATCGAGGGCATCCTCGGCAAGCATACGATGGACTCGTCGCTGAACATGATTAACGACCTCATCCTCGACCAATCCGTCTGGGGCCGGATGATGAATTTCGGTGATCTCCAGGTCGTTACCGGCAACGATCTTGGCGACCGATTGCAAGGCGTGGCCGATCCATTCGCCTTCAAACGCGCATTACTCGCCGCCCGCGAGCAGTACGCGCAACCGCTCGGCACGGCGCACTACACCGAGCCGCTGCCTACCGTGCCGCCGCAGGAAGACGTGCCGGCGCTGATCGCCCGGCTCGCCGACCTGCGCGACCGGGGGGCCATCTCCGACGCCGAATTCGACGCCAAGCGCGCCGAACTCCTCCGGCGCATCTGAGATGAGGGCATGGTGGAACGGTTGATCTCCGACCCGCGGGACGCACACCGACGGGTCGCGGCGCGGATGTTGCAATGGTGGGAGACGATACAAGGAGGCATTAGATGGCAATGATGAGCAATGACGGCATGGGGCAAAAAATGGCGCGCTATGGCACAGGCGGCGCGCTCGCGGCGGGCGCGGTCGGGCTGATTATGTACATGCGCAGCGAGCAAGGCCGCGCGAAGATGACGACGATGTTCGGCGCACAATTCGCCAATATCGACGAGCAATTGCAGGGCGCGATCCGCGAGAACATGCCCCTGATCGAAGAAGCGATCGACCGATTGATCGACACACTCCAACAGGGCGTCAAGAGTCTCGGTGGCGAGATCGACCGCTTCGGCGCGGAAGCCAAGCAGCGCTTGCACACCTACGTCAACGTCATCGACGAGCGCTCCGGTTCCTGACGTTCCTCATACTATGCCCTCGCGCCGCACCTGGGGGGGTTATGGTGGGGTGGGTACGCCTGCGCGAGTGATCGTAGGAATATCTATGCCACCCATAAATCCTTCACATCGGCTGCTTGTGAGGCGTCGTCACAGTTGCTGTGACGGGTTACTTTCCTGAGACAAATAGATAGAATTGCCTGGTATCTACTGACTTTTTTCCACGAATTCGCTTATTAGATCATAACCTGTTATTATGCTTGAGTACATGTCGGGCTGATGAAGCGTTGTGCGGAATGGCGGTGCACCGCCTGCTGCCAATGTCGGATTCTGCTGGCACTGCGGAAGAGTGCCGATGACGGCGCCGATGATAGCGGTCTTCGACCATACCCCTCCTCCTATCTCGTCTCGGAAGCAACCGTTTCCGCGCCCCGTAGCGAGAGCATGGCCATCGCCCGCTCATGAGAACTCAGGGTACCGACCCGGCCGGGAGTGACCAGCCCACTTTGAGGCGGCGCAGCCTTCGGATCGCTCCCGACGAAAGAAGGGTGCCAGATGCAGCAATCGTATTTCCGCTCGCACGCAACGGCGCGAGGGCGACTCGCACACCGCGCGCTGCTCGCAGCCATCGCGCTCCTCATGGCGGGGATACTCGCCTCGCCGCAGTTCGCCGTGAGCGCAGCGATTGCGCCCACCGTCCTCGGTACGGCGCAGAGTTTCCTCGTCCTGGGCGGATCCACAGTCACGAATACCGGGCCGACCACCGTCACCGGCGCCAGCCTCGGCGTCAGCCCAGGCACTGCGGTCACGGGCTTCCCGCCGGGGATCGTCGTCGCTCCGGGGACGATCCACGCGGCCGATGCGGTCGCGGCGCAGGCCCAGAGTGATGTCACGACTGCGTACAATACCCTCGCGGGCCAGGCGCGCACCGCGACACTGACCAGTCAGGATCTGGGCGGGAAGACGCTCACGCAGGGCGTCTATTTCTACGCCACATCTGCGCAACTGACGGGGCAACTCATCCTCGACGCCAAGGGCGACCCCTCTGCGGTCTTCGTCTTCCAGATCGGAAGCACGTTGACGACGGCCAGTAGTGCATCGGTACTCCTCACCAACGGCGCTTCGCCGTGCAACGTGTACTGGCAGGTCGGCAGTTCCGCCACACTCGGCACGACCACCAGATTCATAGGGAACATCCTCGCCCTGACAAGCATCGGCCTTAACACCGGCGCAACGGTCGTCGGACGGGCGTTAGCGCGCAACGGTGCGGTAACATTGGATACCAATGCATTCACCATCGGCGGCTGCGCGCCAACAGTGACCCCGCCGGTTATCACGCCGCCGGTGGTGACGCCGCCGGTGGTCACTCCACCAGTCGTGGTCCCGCCGGTGGTCACGCCGCCAGTTGTTACTCCGCCAGTTGTTACTCCGCCGATCGTGACCCCACCCGTGACCCCGCCGGTTGTCGGACCGCCAATTACGACGCCGCGGGTCTTTCCCCCTCCCGTATTGACGCCGGGGATCAGTCCTCCCGGAACACCCCAGGGAACGACTGTCACGGGGCCGGTCACGAACGCACCGGTCACCGGACCAGGAGCGAGCACCCCTGACATCACGGCCCCCCCTGCGTCCACTCCGGACACAGCCGCACCCGTTTCGGCCACGCTCCCGCTTGTCGGGACCCCCGCGAATGCGGTCGCTCCTCCCGCTGTCGCGCCGGGTGCACCGGATGTGCCGATCGCACCGCCGAAGACCGGCGGGGGTTGGGAATCCGAGAGATCGTTCGCCCGACGCCTCGGAGACGGCTAGGAGGCCGTCGCCACAATGCGATGATTGCGCACAGCTCTGTTCAGCACGAATGGCGTTGCAGCGAAGTCTCTAGCCAAAGTTCACGCCGCGCACCTCCCAGGGTTTTCTCTGGGAGGTGCGCGTGCCTGCGTACCTGCTACGGCTGGACGACGATGATGGTGAAGTAGTGGATGCTGTCGGTGCCAACCGCATGCCCGACCCCGGCAATTGTAAAGCGCGGGTCGAAGAGGATCGCATGGTGCTCCGGGCTGGCGATCAATGCGCGGGCCGCCTCGATCGCGCTTTGCGGGTAGTTGTTCTCCTGGATCGTCTCACCAGCGAGCTGGCCCGTGATCCCGTATCCCGGCATGAGGTCGAGGAACGTCACGCCGTCGGGGGAGTAGTGGCTGAAATAGTGGCGTGTTGCCATATCGCTACTTTGCTGCCGCGCCAGGGCAGTGACTTGGCTATCGATAGTCGGCGGGGACAGGCCCGCATCCCGGCGGGCGTCGGAGACGAGTTGCCAGACGGCTTGTTCTTCCGACTCCAGAGGCACGGTTGGTGCCCCTGCTGCATACACCACGGGAGCACATTGGACGACGAGAAGAAGCAGGCAACTAAGGCACAACACCCACCGATACCGCGAGAAAATGGTAAACATCATGAGTCCCTTACAAAAATATCGGTAAAAAAGTGTAACCGTCGCACGATGTGATCGGTGCACGCCCGCGCACTGCCGATCCGCTGCGGGGCCAGACGCCCGCTTGGTTACGTGCGGACATCCCCTATGATCGTTGGCGCAGATGAATGTCCGATAGCGTATGATGTGTACCTTGATGACAGATCACTCACGTCGTTAAAAGATATGGTGAGCAGGCGCAATCATGACGCAAACCGCCAAACGAAAGGATTCGTACTCTATTCTCTTCATTGATAGAATTGGTGGAGAAGGCGGTAATCGCCGTCTACGGGCGGGAGCCGGACGACCCGCAAGCAGATGTTCTGGATCGAACCGGGCGCACTTCGGGACGATTGTAGTCGGCGTCCTCGGTCCACGCCTCTCGCGCGGGCTGAAACCGACGCCACCAGATGCTTTCTTGGTTCATGGCAGGACGACGCGGACTCCCTCATCGACGCCGCTGGCGATGACGATCACACCGTTCGCGCGGATGCCGGTGCGCACCTCGACGCGCTCGCGCGTGCCATCGTCGTGCAGGACGGTGACGTATGTTTTTGCGCCAATCGTCTCGACCGCGAGATCGGGCACGACGAGCACATTGCGCTCGGTACGCGTCGCCACCGTCACATCCGCGCCCATTCCCGGCCGCAAGTCGAGGTTCGGGGGGCGCGCGAAGGCGACGGTCCCCTCGTAGATCGTCCGGCCGCCACGGTTGGTAGCGAGCGGCGCGACGGTCGTCAGATTCCCCTTCACTTCCTGGCCGGGGAAGGCATCGAAGATGATCGTCGCCGTACGGTTGTCGCCGAGCCGCGGCACATCGAGTTCATCGAGGTCCACCGTCAGGACAAGATTGGCAAGGTTCGCCATCTGTAGCAACTCCTGCCCTTGATTGTAGACGCCCCGCTCGGTGACCGACACGACGAGGATCGTGCCATCGACCGGAGCAAGGACGAGCGTGCGTCGGAGCGCATCCCGCGCCCCGTCCAGCCGGCGCTGCGCATCCTGCACGGCGGCCTCGGCGGTGACGATGGCCGAACGACCGTTGGTGTCGCCATTGCCGCGCTCGCGGGCGCTCGTCAGCCCGTATTGCGCCGCGTCCAGCGCATCCGTTGCGGCCTGCACGTCCTGCCGCTGCCGGGAGTCGTCTAGTGCGGCAAGCACGTCCCCCGCACGCACCGCGTCGCCGACTTTGACCGCCACGACGCGCACCGTGCCCGCTTGCGTGAGCGGGACGGAGAGTTTGCCCGCCACATCGACCTTGCCCGTCGCCCGGACCGTCGCGCTCAGTTCGGCGCGCCGCTCGACCGCGATCGAGCGCGCCGCGCCGCTGTGCGACCGGAACGCCGTGGCCCACACCGCGACGCCTCCCGCCACGACGAGCAGGATGGCCGCGAGGATGACCGTTGTTCGCCTACTCATAGCGCACCGCTTCGATGGGGCGCAGTCGCGCGGCGAGCAGGCCGGGCGCCACACTCGCTCCTGCCGCGACGACCAGTGTGAGCAACCCCGTGAACACGAGCACCGACGGCGAGAGTGTGAACTGCATACGGAACAATTGCGCCCCGGCGAGGGCAACGAGATAGCGCGCGAGGATGTACCCGCTGACGACGCCGAGCGCGTAGCCGAGTAAGCCGAGCACCAACCCCTCGCTGACAAGGAGCCGCATCAACGCCCCGCCGCCCGCGCCGATCGAACGGAGGATGCCGAGTTCGCGCCGTCGTTCGGTGATATTCAGCACGAGCGTGTTAACGAGGCCCATCACCCCGATGACGGCGACGACAATCACCATCGCGTCGAGCAGCACCGTGAGGATGCGGATCGTATTCTGCGTGTTGGCGCGATCCTCGTAAGCGGCGAGCGCGGAGGGGGCGAGCGGCCGAAATTGCTCCTCGAGGCGCCGGAGCGCCGCGTCGACGCCCGCAGGCGTACTGTCCGTGAAGCGCACCGCGAACACATCCGCGACATTCGGGCGGGCGCGGAGGGTGTTCGCGCTCTCCGGGGTCATGAAGACCTTCCCCGTCGCGCGACTGCCGAGATAGGTGCTTTCATCGTCCACGATGCCGACGATGCCGTACATCTGCTCTCGTTTCTGCTTGACCACCGACATCGCATCGCCGACGTGGAGGCCGAGACGCCGGGCAAGGTTCGCCGTGACGACAATTTCACCGGGCGCGTGATCGTTGTACCAGCGCCCGGCGACGATCGGATGGAGGTAGAGTTGCGTGTCCGACGGGATGCCCCAGAGATCGGTGAGCGTCTCCTGAACATACGCGCTGTCGCGCACCCAGCCTTCCGCCGCAGTGATGTCGGTGTCCCGCCGCAGTTCCCCAGCGAACGGCACCGTAAGTTGCCGGTTGAAATCAATCCAGGCGTCGGCGGCGTAGGTCGCGTAGAGCGCATCGACGGTATGATTGACCGACGCATTAAGCGCTTGCGTGCCGATGAAGGCCGCCGCGCCGACGCCGACGACGAGCATGGTGACGACCGAGCGCACGCGCCGCCGCCAGGTGTTCCGCACCGCCATCGCGAACATCGCCGTGGTGCCGCGCAAGCGCGCAAGCAACCGCTGCACGACGCCGGCGCCGTAGTCGGCGCGCACGCCGTAGTTGCGCAGCAGTTCGAGCGCGCGCACGCGCGTCCCCTGCCACGCGGGGAGGAGCGCCGCACCGACTCCGACGCCCAGGCCGACCGCGAAGCCGAGGATCACCTCGCGGGGGGCGAGCGTGAATGGCGGCAGCGCCAACCCGATCAGGCCGCCAAGGAACCCGGCGAGCGCCCCGCCGCCGACCACCCCGACCGCGATGCCGATCACGCTCCCGGTCACACCGACCACCACAGCGGGCAGCAGGTAGGTGCGGAGCACCTGCCAGCGGCTCGCGCCAATCGCGCGCAGGATGCCCACCTGCCGCATCTCCTCCGCCATCACGGCGTTCATTGTGTTGCCGACGAGGAATCCGCTCAAGATGACGCCGATCACCGAGAAGACCGACATGAGGAGGAGCAGCGCACCCAGTTCCTTTGCGCCGGGCGCATCCTGCGGATCGCGGATGGAGCCGGGGTTATGGGCGATGCCCCGCTTGTCGAGCACACGGACCATCGCCCGCAGCGTCTCCGACGCTCGCCGCAATTCCGCGACGCGCACGAGCAGTTGATTGTCACCGACCTCATTGCGCCACAACTGGACATCGCCGGCGGGAGCGTAGCCGGTCGCCCGGTTCTGGATCGAGGCGTCCGCCTCGCCCGGCGTGCGCGTGAAGCCACTAATCCGGGCGTAAACTGGATCGGTGGCGACATCTTCACGCAGCGCGATCGTGTCCCCGATCTGAACGGGTTGCAGGCTGCGCGACGAGTAATCGAGCACCGCCTCGCCCTTGCCGGGCCAGCGCCCCTCGATAAGCGTCGGGCGGTTGACGCGCATAGTGCCGAAGTCGTGGATGCCGTAGATCAGCGCGTCGCGATACGGGCCGCCGTTCGACCACTGGATGTAATCGGAGACGCGCGCTTCGACGGTCTGTACGTTGTCGATCTCGCCAAGGACATTCTCGAGCCCGACCGGGAAGTTGCGCACGCCCATGAAGATGTCGGCCTGGGAGGCGGAGACGTAGGCGTCATGCTGCGCGCGGGCGAGATTGCGCGCGCTATAGGCGATAGCGACCACGCCCGCGACGCCGATGATGATGCCGACGAGCAGCAAAGCGGATCGCAGACGGCGCACACCGAAATCCCGCATGGTCTTTGCAACGAGAACCGACATGAACGAATAAACCGATCCGTTGACGCCGCGCCCACCATTACCCCGGTACCTGCTCCGCCGCGATCGCCGCTTTCGCCTCGTCATCGACTGGCGCGGCATCCGTAGTGTCCCGCACGATCGCGCCATCCGCAAGCCCAATAACGCGCGGCGCGCGCGCGGCCAGCCGCGCATCGTGCGTCACGATCAGCAGCGTGCGCGCGCCATCGGCGAGGTCGGCGAGCAACTCGACGATCCGCTCGCCGGTGGCGGAGTCGAGATTGCCCGTCGGTTCGTCGGCGAGGAGGATCGCCGGGTCGTTCGCCAGCGCGCGGGCAATCGCCACGCGCTGCTGCTCGCCGCCCGAGAGCTGCGACGGGAGGCTGCTCGCCAGCGCGGCGACGCCGACCCGGTCGAGCAGCGCGAGGCCGCGCGTGCGCCGCTCGCCGCGCCACCGACCGCGCAACTCCATCGGCAGCACGACGTTTTCGAGCGCTGTCAGCGTCGGCATGAGCTGGAAAAACTGGAAGACGATACCGACCTCCTGTCCGCGCCAGCGCGCCAGCCGCTCCTCGGAGAGGTGTGTCAGTTCCGCGCCATTGACCGTCACCGCGCCCGTCGAGGCGCGGTCGATCCCCGCGAGCAGGTTCATCAAGGTACTCTTGCCGCTGCCCGACGGCCCGACGATGGCCACCCACTCCCCGCGCTGGATGGAAAACGTCGCGTCGCGCAGCGCGGTCACAATGCCGCGGCCCGTCTGGTAGTGCCGGGTGACATGCTCGAACTGAATGATGGGTTCCGGGAGGCTATTGGCGATCATGGCCGACGTGGAGGGCAAGAGTGCGGAACCATGAGACGACCAGCACACCGAAGAGCACCGCGAGCGCAATCGTCACGGCGGTATGCGCCCCGTCATTGGGGATGCTGTTCATCCACGCGCGGACGTCGTGCCAGACCTCCGGCACCATCAGTTGGCGCTGGCGACCGGTCGACGGCGCAGTGTTTCCGGAGATCGCGACGACGAAGGTGAGACAGAGCATCAGGAAGGTCAGCACGACGCCGATTGCGCCTACCGCGAAGGCGACGAGGTGCGGCGTCTGCTTCTTCTGCCGCTCCTGGCGGAAGACCCACGGCGGCGGGAGCGGCCGGACATTCGCCAGCACCCGCTCGGTGAGATCCGGCGCGGCGGAACCCAGCCGCCCCGCGCCCGACGCGGGCCAGACATGCATCGCTTCCGCGAAGCGGCGGCACTCCGCGCACTCCGCGATATGCGTGTGGACGCGATCGAGGTCGCCGGGGGCGACCGGATGATCGACCGACTGGAGGAGGAGCTTACGGGCTTGCTTGCAGTGCATCGGCAAGCCTCCCGTCGCCATTCACCAATGCCGCCAGCGCGTTGCGGGCACGGTGCAGGCGCGCCTTGATCGTGCTCACCGGCAAATCCACCACCTGCGCGATCTCCTCGTAGCCGAGATCGTGCCAGTAGCGCAGCAGCAAGACAAGCCGGTAATGCTCCGGCAACTTCGCCAGCAGATTGCGGACGGTGTCCTGCTGCTCGATGGCGAGCGCCGTCGCCTCCGGACCGCGCGTGCGCGCCCGCATCCAGTTGGAGATGTTCTCCAGTGGCACAAGCCACGGCCGCTTGCGGCGCAGGAGGTCGATGCAATAGTGGCTGGCAATCGAGAGTACCCAGGTCGAGAAGCGATGCTCCGCGTCGTACGTCGCGAGGCGGCGGTAGATGCGCAGAAAGACCTCCTGCGCCGCGTCTTCGGCCTCGCCCGCATCGCCCAGCATCCGGTAGGCGAGGTTATAGACGGCCGTCTGATAGCGCGTGACGAGATCGGCGAAGGCGCGCTCGTCGCCCGCGACCGCCCGCTCGATCAATTGCAGTTCGCTGGCGTCCTGGGCGGACGGGACACGCGAGAGCGCGCCGCCCCGCACGGGGTGACGAACGATCACGTCGAGGACTTGAATATCGTCGGGAAGGGAATGTGTTGCGTCGGTTGCCGACATCGTTTCTTCGCTTTCGTGCAATCGGTCCATACATCGGGGCCGCTACGTAGTATGATACGAGGACCCTACCCATTTGTTTCGCCGCTTGGTCATTGTCACATGCGCCCGAGGCGGGGGGCGCGTCATCGCCCTGTTCCTAAAGTATAGCACGGCGTGGCGTCGTGTGTGGGTGCGGAAAACGGCGGTGGCGGCGAGGAATGGCGGCCTTGGTCAGCAGTGGACGACCCGCTTGACGGATTGACACCTTCCCGTATACTGTGAGCCATACGGACAGCGTAGCAGTGAGGTTTCTATCCCACGCCGACGATGGATGTCGGCAGCACGGTCAGGTCGTGCCGCATCGCTCATCCGTGGTACACGGCGTCTCCCGTTGTAGGTTTGTAGCCGATCCAAGGAGAGGTACATGACGACAACACCGGCGGGCCAGTCAACCTATCGCGTGACGCGGCGCGCATTCCTGACTGCGGCGGGCGCGAGCGTCGCCGCCGCGATCCTCGCCGCCTGCGGCGGCGGCAGTACCGCGACGGACACGCCGAAACCCGCAGCCACCGCCGCTCCTTCGGCCTCCGCCGCGACGGGCGCACCTGCCGCGACGAGCGCCGCCACGTCGCCCTCCGCCGCGACACAACCGGCAGCCGCGGCACAGCCGACGGCTGCGGCAGGTTCGGCTGTCAGTCCGACATCGGCGAGCGCGGCGGGGAACGTGGCTGCGCCGACCGCAGTGGGAGGGGCAAACACCGTCTTGACACCGAAGCCGGGCGGCAAACTCGTCATCAGTTACTACACCGGCGATCCGCCCGATCTCGATCCCTTCCTCAACGTCACGTTCCGCGCGGCGGAGTTCGGCGGCTTCTTCTACAGCAAATTGCTCAAGTTCGACAACGGCCCCGGTATCCCCCCGACCTCGTTCACGCCGGTACCGGACCTTGCCGAGAAATACGATGTTTCCAAAGACGGTCTGACATATACGTTCACCATTCGCTCCAATGCGAAATGGCAAAACAAGGACCCGATGAACGGTCGCGCCGTCACGGCCGACGATGTCGTCTGGTCATTCACGCGGTTCAGGACGGTCTCTCCACAGAAATCCACCTTCGATATTGTCAAGGACGTCAAGGCGACCGACCCGAAGACTGTTGTCTTCACCCTCAACGCACCCTTCGCGCCGTTCGAGGTTGCGCTCGCCGCACCGGTCTTCTACATCATGCCGAAAGAAGTGATCGAGGCGGATGGAGATGCCCGCAAGCGGGTGATCGGCAGCGGCCCGTGGATCTTCGACAAGTTCGATAAGGGCGTGCAGGTCGTCGCCAAGCGCAACCCGGACTACTACTTCACGGGAACGCCGTATGTCGACGAACTGGACCTCCTGATCGTCCCCGACGCCGCCACCTCGGTGGCAAATCTCCGCGCGAAGCAACTCGACAGCTACGCGCCGTCGCCGACGGATACAAAGGCGATCAAGGCCTCGAACCCGGAGATAAATTTCGTCACATTCCCACAAAATCTGCTCTGGTTCTTCTACTGGAACGTCACGGTGCCGCCGTTCAACGATGTCCGCGTGCGCCAGGCCGTTTCGCTCGCCCTCGACCGCGACGAACTGATCGCCACCCTCTTCGAGGGTACGGGGTACATGAACAACTCCGTGCCCGCCGGTTTGGCCTCATCATGGCTCGATCCGCGCAGCGCAGACATGGGTCCGAGCGTGAAATACTACAAGCGCGACGTGGACGCCGCGAAGAAGCTGATGGCCGATGCGGGCTTCGCCAGTGGCATGAAAGTGCCGTTCATCTCCACGCAAAATGCGTACGGCAATACCTTCAATAGCAGCATCGAATTGGTCATCAAACAGATGAAGGATATCGGCCTAACGTTGGACTTCCGCCCGCAGGATTACGCCGCCTACATCGGCAGCACCTTCCTCGGTAAGTTCGATCCGGGGACGATGATCTGGGGCTTGCAGACGCAGTTCAACGAGGCGCATTACTATCTCTTCAACATGTACCACCCGACGGGCACCCGCAACCACGCGAGCGTGAATGACCCGCAACTGACGGCGATGATCGAGAAGGAGACTGCGACACTCGATAAGGCGGCGCGCAAGACGCTTCTCTTAGACATTCAGCGATATCTGGGCGACAAACAGTACTACGTTATTGGCCCGACCGGCGCGGTGAACGTCGCAACCCAACCGTGGGTGAAGAACTTCTTCTACCAAGACGACTACGGGAATGGCTCGGAAGTCTTCCCGAAGCTCTTCCTCGACGGCAAGAAGTAAGGCGGGTCACTCGATCATTCATCGATAAGGATCGCGATGCAACGGTACATTATGCGGCGCCTGCTCCTGACGATCCCGTCCTTGCTCGGCGTCACGCTCATCGTGTCGGGGATGGTCCGTCTGCTGCCGGGGGACGCGGTCACGCTGATGTTGCAGGACTACAGCGGGTACGCGAAGAGCGCAGACGACCTACGCGCCAAGCTGGGCCTCAGCCAGCCATTTCAGGTGCAATACCTGAAGTGGCTGGGCGGGATCGCGCACGGCGACTTCGGCCAGTCGCTGCGCGATCGCTCGCCGATCTCGCACGAACTCGCGACGCGGCTCCCGGTCACCTTCGAGCTCGGCCTGCTCGGCCTGCTCATCTCGCTGCTCATCGCCATTCCGCTCGGCGTTTACTCGGCCGTGCGGCAGGATTCGCTCTCCGACTTCATCGCCCGGAGTGCGGCGATCGCGATGCTCGCAATCCCCGGCTTCTGGCTCGCGACCCTTGCGATCACGCTGCCGGCGCTCTGGTTCAAGTGGACGCCGCCGCTCGTCTACACTCCCCTGCGCGATAATCCGGGTACGAACCTCAAACAGATGATGCTTCCCGCCCTCATCCTCGGCATCGGCCTGTCCGGTTCGATCATGCGGCTGACGCGCGCGCAGATGCTCGAGGTGTTGCGACAGGATTACATCCGCACCTCGCGCGCCAAGGGGCTCAGCGAGCGCGCGGTCATCTACCGCCACGCGCTCCGCAATGCGGTGGTCCCGGTGGTGACGCTGCTCGGGCTGAACATGGCCGTGCTGATCAGCGGCACGGTGGTGCTGGAGAGCATCTTCGTCCTGCCGGGGATGGGGCGCTATCTGCTGGATTCGCTCAACTTCCGCGATTACCCGGCGGTGCAGGCCGTCGTCGTCCTCTTCGCGACCGTCATCATCGGCATCAATCTCCTGGTAGACTTGTTGTACGCCTGGCTTGACCCTCGGATTCGCTACTCGTAGGCGCCAATGGCGCGATGTCGTCTCAATCTGCCCAACACGGCGCGGACGTGAGAGGAGTGACTCTTTGCTACGTACCGAGCAGTCGAACGGCGGGGGCGCCGCGACCACACTATCGGCGCCCCCGAGCGCGCGGACATCGGCGCAGGCGTTCCGCGCCCGGCCCCTGCAAAAACTTCTGCGCTTTGCCCGTGAGAAGCCGCTCGGCGCAATCGGCGGAATCATCGTCCTCGCCCTGATGCTGACGGCGCTCTTCGCCCAACAGATCGCGCCCTATGCGTACGACGCGGGCAAGGGAGCGGATCGCCTGCAGAAGCCGTCGCTGCACCACCTCTTCGGCACTGACAATCTCGGGCGCGATCTCTTCAGCCGCATCGTCTTCGGCGCGCGCGTCTCGATCGAGGTCGGCTTCGGCGCGGTGCTCGTCGGCACCGGGCTGGCGACGCTCCTCGGTATCCTCTCCGGCTTCTACGGGGGATTGTTCGATCTGCTCTTTCAGCGGGTGATCGACGCGTGGATCGCTTTCCCGGCCATCGTCTTGCTCGCCTGCCTGGTGACCGTCATGACCTCGCGCGCCACCAGTTCAACCAACTCGATCGTCATCGTCGCCATCGCGCTCGGGTTGATCGTGGCGGGCGGCTCGACGCGCGTCGTACGCAGCGCCGTGATTGGCATCCGTGACATGCCCTACATGGAAGCGGCACGCTGTACGGGCTGCAACAACGCGCGCATCATCATGCGCTACGTGCTGCCGAATGTGCTCGCGCCGATTATCATCCTCGCCACCGTGCAACTCGGTGGCGCGATCCTCGCGGAGTCGACGTTGAGCTTCCTCGGCTTCGGTGTCAAGCCGCCGATGCCCGCCTGGGGAAGCATGTTGGCTGGTTCCGGGCGGCAATTCTTCCTCATCGCGCCCTGGCTGGCGATCTGGCCGGGGCTGGCAATCAGCCTCGCCGTCTTCGGTTTCAATATGCTCGGCGACGCACTGCGCGACATACTCGACCCCCGCCTCCGCGGCAGCCGATAATCGTCTCGCCTCGCGCCATGGGTCGTCCATTTTTGGGGAACGTGAAAGATATTGGTCGGGGCGAGAGGATTTGAACCTCCGACCCCCTGCTCCCAAAGCATTCTCGGGTGCCATATTGGTATTCTACCATACATGTTCATCGGTGTTCGCGCATGACCGTTTTAGGCCGTCACAGCGGGATGAACCTGACGTGGCCTCTGGCGATGCGAACATGTACGGACACTCGCGAATCCGCCCGATACGCGGCGTCCGTGAAGTAGTCGTGAAGTAGCGGCATGGCATCGCGAGATCGCCCTGCCTGCCACGATACCGAGAGGTGATACCACATGGGACAGTCAACGGCATCGCGCGTCTCGGCAAAACAAGCGGCATATCTCAGGGAGCACGAGTCATTTCACTTGACGTGCGTATACCTCAATTGCTACGGCCATGATGCCCGATTCGGGCGCGAACTTCTTGCGTTCTACGAGCGGCATCACGCAACTATCGCCGTGGCACCTCTGGTGTGGGAACCTGTCGCTTTCAAACCGCGCACGACGGCACAGGGTGTATGCCGAGAATATCCGGGGGATCCTGATGCATTTCTCGCAACGGTGGCGGTTAGACAGATTCATTGGCGAACCGGGTGAACCGGCTTTGCATATCTTTCCCGGTGGTTACGGTTTTGAGGCCCTCCATGGTTGGTGTAGCCGTAAAGCCCGCATTCCGACGGCATCCGGTTAAGCAATTTGGCCTTCACATTCACGGTGGTGGTGGCTTCACCCCCTCAGATAGGAGAAGTCACCCATCGCAATGAAATAGTGCTTACCTATCCCGATGGCACGACCAAGATAGACGTTCAGTGGAACATTCAAACCCGTTTATTCGAGTAAATGTCGTGGATTCTTGGCAACCATTTCTTGATCCGTCCCCCCGTCGTCAAGGCACGGATGCTGAAAGAATGCGTGAAGCAAATTGACGAGGCATTTGACAGGCTGATACCAATGGCGCGTGACGCCGGATATGTGATCGAAGATACGAATACCATGCGGTGCAATCACACGCGCTGGCTCTTTCGACGTGTTGCATATCGTCAGTCGTGCGATACGATAGCGGCTCATGAATGATCATTAAAATATCTGTGAGTGATGCGAGGGAAAACCGAAAAAGATTAAGGTGAACTACCACGCAGATTCCATTCTTAAGCCCACCAAAACGCTGGCCGACGTGATCGGCATAAGATTCCGGCGCCCCACATCCAAACGGGTGTTTTAGCCATTTCGTAAATCTTCCGCACAACCGACGAACGCCGCCGTATGGTGTCGGGGTAGCGAACGGAAAAACCGTTCACTATCGAACACAGACACGGGAGGTGCTCAGCATGGTCACAGAACGAGTACAGGCATTTCTCAGTATCGAGGATTTTCGCAAGGCGTTCCCAATGGGACGCACCGCGCTCTACGACGCGATCCGACGCGGTGATATTGCATCGGTCACTGTCGGAGCGCGCCGGTTGATTCCTACGTCCGAACTGAATCGGCTACAGCAGGTTGCAGAACGCAACCTGCGCACCGATGACACCCGCGCGGCATAGCCGATTACCACCCGGAGACGCGGGCGGAATCGGCGGCGCACGTTGCAAGCGGCACTCCGATTATATCACGCCCGCCGTCTCCTCTCATGGAGACAGCAATGGACACACTCGATCCCTTCACCTGCGATATTAGCGCCCTCACACGACTCGGGGAACAGCACGGTATTTCCTGCTACATCGGTACATCGGGCGACTTATCATCCGGCCCTATCGCGGCCCGCGCGTTGACGTTCATGCCGCCTGCGTCTCACGGCACGACGAACTGCGTGATCATCTCATCGCGACGCGACCGATCACCGTCGATCCCGACAAGGCGGCAAACGAAGCGGCATAGCGCGTGTGCCAGATGCCCTACCACGCGCTCGTCGCGCTGACCATCTAGGAGCTGAACACTTGGCTTGCCCGCGCCGATGCCGGGCTGTTCGTCTATAAGCCGCCCTGCCGCCGCGATGGGATGACGGCCTCGTGCCTGACGATCCGGAGGACAGCGAAACGGCATCTCCGCCGTCAGGAGACCGCACGGCTACCCTGCAGCCTGATCGGATGGTGTACTGATGGGCGCGTTGCGACTTGCGACCCAGAAGACGATCATCCGCCGCACCGTCGCGCTCGGTGACGATGGCACGGTCTACATCACGACCTATGTGCCGGTGGAAAAGGACGACGAAGAGACGGGGAAGCCGAAACGCTTCACGCTGGGCGTGACCCTTTCCGCTCCCTGATGGTACGATCCGTGTCCACGGCCCGGCCGCGCTCCTCATCGGCATGCCGCGCCGATGCCCGAAGGCATCGCGGTAGACCTGCCCCGCGTGCCGCCGCCCACGTCGCACGACGGCGCGATGATGAGCGTAGAGACGGTCGCGGCGATCCTCGGGAACGGCGGCCCGACATCGCCCGGCTCTACCGTGATCTGAAGGCGTCATTCCTCACGTTCGCGCGTTCCCGGCCGGTGACGGCGTGATACCTGATGATTATGCGGCGTTCTGTGCCGCTGGTGCTCAGCACCTATCTGCTTGCCGCCTTCCCCGCCGTTGGTTATCTCTGGCTTACCGGCCTGCCCGGAAGCGGGAAACAACCGTGGCGACATCATCGCCCGTACTCGCGTTCCTGCCCCTCATGGCATCGGCAAGCAGCCACGCTGCCGCCATTGCGCGGTCACGCGGACGCGGGCGGCACACTCACTACGACAACTGGGATACGATCACGAACAAGGACGACACGACCCGCGCATTGCGCTCGTTCTGGGAGACTTGGCTACACGCCGGGCGCCCGCGTGACGCTGATGGTACCGAGTAGCACCGGCCGCGGCATGGGAAACAGGCGATGCGAATGTCTACGCCAATCGGGCTTCACCGCCGTTGCGGAACCGCCGGACGCGCTCGATTCGCGGTGCGTCAAGGTGCTGATGTTCCGTACCGATGATCAAGCAAGGGCGCGCTCTCGCCATGGGATGACGAACCTGGCCGGATGCCCCCGCGAATGACCTCGTGCAGCGGTGTTGGAACGTCGCTCTTACCACCTTGCCGACGCCGCCCGGATCGTGCGGACGATCACCAGCGCGGAAACCGGCCTGACGAACCGTGACTTGCAGGTATGGCGTCCCGTCCTTACCGTCGCGCGGATGGTGGACGATGCGAATGCAGGGTGTGCAGGAAATGAGACAGGTAGGTTCGTCGGATACGGCACGGCCTCATTACTAGGTTGGCGCGCTGGCTGCTGAAACAGCGGACCGAAGATGACGGCTCGCGGGAAGCGGTCGTCACCCGCGCGCTCGTCGCCATTGTGGAAGACGGCAACCGCACGACGACCACGAGCCTTGCCCTCAGCATGGTGCGGAAACTGTATGCGGAAGAGAACGGCGAACCGCCCGATACCACCGGCGAAAGGACAAGAACAGAGACCGAACCGTTCGGGTTGGATACCGCCGCGAAACTCGGCAAACTCTTCAAAACGGATGAATGTGCCGAAGTTGCCGCGCACGAGCAAGGGCAACATCTACGACCTTCCGAATCGGTCATGCGGCGGCTGTCGCGTTGTATCTGCCGAAACCTGTTCCGATACCGCTACCCGTAGGAACCTACACACCCTACAGAACCTACACATACCTACACACGTTACCCTGCAGTATGCGCCCCGGTACTAAGAGTGCAGGTAGTGAAGGAAATGCAGACAGTGTAGGTTCAGGGGGGACACTCAAGAACATTAGCGGAAGCGCCGCACATCTTCACCGCATCGGACTTCGCGAAGGCGGCGGGCGATGAGTGACCTCGAACGCTTCGCCGCCGCATGTGCCGCGAAGGGCATCACCAGCCCGGAGGCGTTCGCCTCCGCTACGGCCGGCGTCTCTCCGATCTCGCGCTCGCGAAGGCGATTGCCATCGTCACCGGCGAACCATCGCCGGACGATCCGCACTTCCCGCCGCGTTGCGGCCTGGCCCTGCACCAATCCGCCACCGTCGATGACGCGGGACGAACAAGCGGCATGGCGCGAAGAATGGATCGGCGGCACGGCGCTTCCCTTGGCGAAAGCGAGGGCGAATGATGCCGCGCACCTGCACGATCAGCACCCACCCCGAGCGGGACGCGATTGACGCGCGCTGCTCCGCAAGGCCCGTTGCGGGACATAGCGGGACGGTACGGCGCGTCAGCAAGTCCGCACTCGCACGCTACCGCAATGATCTTGCCGCCACACTCGTACAGGCGAAAGGGGCGGAAGACGTGACCCATGCCGATGATCTGCTCGCACAGGTGCGCGACCTGCAAAGCCGCGCCCTCGAGCATTCTCGACACGGCGGAAGCGGCGGGCGACCTGAAAACGGCCCTGGCCGCGATCCGCGAGGCGCGCGGCTGCATCGAACTGTTCGGCAGGCTCGCCGGTGAACTGAACGATGGCGCGACGGTAAATGTCATCGTCTCGCCGGAATGGACGCGACTCAGGGCAGTGATCATCGGCGCGCTCGCACCCTTCCCGGATGCCCGCCTCGCCGTCGCCGCCCGACTCGTGGACGTGGAGGCGACAATGAGCATCACGGCAGACCTTGCCCTTGCCCTCGACCCGGTGCGCTTCTCCGAGGCGGCGGGCATCGTGCCCGACGATTGGCAGGCCGATGTGCTCCGCTCTCCTGCGTCCCGCCTGCTCCTCAATTGCAGCCGACAGAGCGGCAAGAGCACGACGACGGGCGTGCTCGCCGTCCATACCGCCCTCTACGATCCCGGTGCGCTCGTGCTGCTGCTCTCCCCGTCACTCAGACAATCGCAGGAGTTGTTTCGCAAGTGCCTCGACACCTACCGCGCCGCCGGACCGGCCGGTCTCGGCGAGCGCGGAATCGGCGATGCGCCTCGAACTCGACAACGGCAGTCGCATCGTCTCCTTGCCGGGAACGGAAGGCAGCATCCGGGGATTCAGCGCGGTGAAGTTGCTCGTCATCGACGAGGCGAGCCGGGTGGAGGACGCCCTGTACTACGGCGTGCGGCCGATGCTCGCCGTGGGCGCGGGGCGGCTGGTGGCGATGAGCACGCCGTTCGGCAAGCGCGGCTGGTGGCACAAGGAATGGACGGAGGGCGGCTCCGACTGGCGGCGGGTGGAAGTGCCCGCGAGCCGCTGCCCGCGCATCCCGGCGGCCTTCCTCGCCGAGGAGCGCCGGTCGCTCGGGCCGTGGTGGTATCGGCAAGAATACGAGTGCCAGTTCTCGGAGACGACCGATAGCGTGTTCAGTTACGAGGAAATACAGCACGCGATCACGAGCGAGATCGCGCCACTATTCGGAGGGATCACCCCATGAGCGAAAGCACGTACGAGAGCGCGGGATTCATCATCGGCCTCGACTTGGGACAGAGCAACGACTACACCGCCCTGTGCGTCGTGGAGCGCGTCGTACCCCCGCGTCCGAAGCCGACTGCTCCCTATCGGCCGCTCACCTACTACGGCGGTGGCGGCTACAACGTGAATGGCGACCCGATGCAGGGCGTCGCGGTGATCACCCTCCCCCTTCGGACACGCGGCCGCGTCCTACCATGTCCGGCACCTCGAACGGCCGCCGCTCGGCACGAAGTATCCTGTGATAGTCGCGCGCGTGCGGGAGCTGCTCGCAACGCCTCCCCTCGGCGCACGCACCCGCCTTGTGATCGACAAGACGGGCGTCGGCGCGGCGGTCGTGGATATGTTCGCGGCGGCGGGGGTGACGCCGTATGCGGTGACGATCACCGGCGGCGATGAAGTGATCCGCGACGGCGCGCTACCACGTCAAGGTGCCGAAGCGGGAACTGGTCGGCAATCTCGTGATGCTCTTCCAGAGCGGGCGGCTGAAGATCGCCGAAGGGTTGGCCGAGGGGCCGGTGCTCATCAACGAACTGGTGAACTTCAAGGTGAAGGTGAATCTGGCGACGGGGCACGACAGTTACGAGGCATGGCGCGAATCGGTCCACGACGATCTGGTGCTCGCGGTGGCGCTGGCGTGCTGGCACGGGGAGAGCCACCGGATGCCGCGCCAGCTATTGGGGCATAGAGAAGCAATCCGGCGCGTACACCGTTTTATGTGCGGTGAGCGCGGGTGGTATCTTCGCGAGTTAGTCATCGTTCTCATAGAAAGGGTTGTCGTTTGTTTGTCCGCGACCTGCTTTACAGCCGAAATGCTTGGATACAACTGATGTTTATTATTCTCGTTGTGCTCATCATCGTACGGACTCCGAAGCGACAATGACCGGAGGGGTGCTATGTGGGATCGCGTAAAAGGGCGCTTGGTGCCACCGGATCAGCAATCGAACGGCGTCTCAGTAGGTGCCGTGGTCTTCGTCATCATCGTCATCGTCATCGCGCTCTACGCCTATTCCGCATCGCATCCGAGCGCATCCGCCACGCCAACGCCGGTTAGCCCCGCCGCACGCTCCATCCCGATCAATCAACTCACTGGCACGGACTGGCTGACGCTTTCCTTCTCAGATCGGCAAGGGGTCATAGATGCCGCGCTAGGACGCGGCATTCACTGTCCGAGCAATGTCACGTCCAATGATCTCGCCATTGGCGTCACGCAAGGCGCGAATACGACCGCAGGCCGATCACAGAAAGTGATTGACCTGCTCGCGGTATCTTTTTCACTGGATGGCTGCGTAACGGGTTGAGAGGTGTGAGGTGGCGATTGTGGTTCTGTGGCTTGTCACCGGCGCGCTCTGTGCGGGCATCTGCGCCACGCTCGCACGCCGCAGAGTGGTTGATTCCGGGCGAATGGGCGATGTTCCGGACTGCTCTTCGGCCCATTCGCCATCGCTTACCTGCTGTGGCTACCGAACGTCTTCACCGACGATGCGGAAGCCCAGAGCATGGCGCGGCACCGGGGCTACGGAAGGGGAAGAAGCGGACGCCGTAACCCCGTCACGTTTACGGCTGCACTCACGTTCAATCCATTGCGCGCACTGCGGTAATCGGGAGGATGGTATGCAGTCGTCATCTGGGGTTCCGGCAAATACCCCCTCAGCGTTTTCGTGCTCGCCGAAACTGGCTCATCGCCCTGATCGCCGCACTGATCATCGCCGCGATTGGGCTTAACGCGGTCCATACACACTCCGCGAACACGCCGAGCGCGCGGCAGTCGATCGGCGCGACCGCGAGCGGGCGCTACAGCCATGCCTACGCGATGCACTGGTCGCGGGCGGGCTACATCGCGGACCGCCCCGACTTCGCCGCCAGGACGGTCACCATCCGCCGCCTCGCACCGTGAGCGCGCCGACGCCCGCCAAGTGGGGTTCGCGGGCGTCGGAGGTACGGGGTGGTAGGAAGACGGCTATTGTACCGCCGCTCTCCTTCGCCCGCAAGGGCCCCGCAGGGTGTTTCACTGGCTGAACGGGGATGCCGCAGGGGGCGGGCGGTGAACCAAACGGCATCGTACCGTCAGCAATAC
>CAWJZC010000023.1:0-13840 GCA_963847195.1 uncultured Chloroflexia bacterium
GGTCTTCCACCTTCTCGCTGATGCGCTCACGCCGTTGCAAGCACGCGCGTCCTGAGTAAATCGAACCCGGCACGCCCATACATCTGCCGCTTCAACAGCTTCAGCCGATGGATGTGTCCCTCTACCTGCCCATTGCTCCACGCCAGCGTGAGCCCCGCCTGTACTGCCTCCCTGTCCGCGAGCAATCCCGTGGCGTAGCGCCGCATTTCGCTGCTATCGCTCTGCTGCGCCGCCGCGATCCATTCCCCCAAGCACTCGCCCGACCGCTCCCGCACCATGCCGAGGAAGTCCTGCGTCAGCCGATACGCTCCCCCGATCGCTTCGTCTACCGCGCATATCTGCATGAGATAGCTCGCTTGCCGTTCGCTCAACTGCTCGGGGCGGTAGACCATCAGGCTCGCGACTCGCCGTGCCGACCAGTCCGTTGCAAGGGGACGACCGCCCGGCGACGGTGACGGTATGCTGCCCCCGCCCGCATGCTCTGCACCGCCTGCGGACGGTTTCGGACAGGCAATCTCGCCGCGCCGGATCCGGGCGACGAAGCGGGCGACGTTCGAGCACGAGTAGGCGAAGCCTTGCTCTTGAATCTCCCGCCACAGCCGCATCCCATTATGGCAGCCCTCCGCCCAGCGCCGCAGCAGGTATGGCTCCCATGCAGCGAGCACCGTCCCGCGCCGCCGCGGCTGGCGTCGCTCGGGCGGGGCGCTCAGGGCGAGATAGCGATGGACCGTCTGGCGGCTGACACCGACCACCCGCGCGATGTCGGCCTTGTCCGCGCCCGCTTCAGCGAGCGCATGGATCTGCTCGTAGCAGACGAGGCGTGCCGCATGACGCCGATGGCTCTCCTCCTCGGCCCGCTGGTGCCACAGCCGTGGGGGCGGGCGCTTACGCCGCCCGGGATACATCTCGTCCGTTGGCGTACACGCCCCCAATGCCGATCCCGTGTCGCTGGTAGCGGTCATGGCGATGGTCGCCGCCGTCTGCTTGAGCAAGGTCCGTTTATGCAGCAGGAAGCGCTCGAGTGCGTCGACAAGGTTGTCCACGAGATGCCAGCGGTCGGCGACCTGCACCGCATCGGGCGCGCCGCGATGTGCACCGTCGGCGTAGAGTCCGCCGCGATCCCGCGCGACAATCTCCACCTGTGGTTGCGCCCGTAGCCAATCAGCGACGGTCTCCGCCGCACGATCCGGCAGCAACTCGACGGGACAATGCCGCTCCAGGTCGCAGAGGATGGTGCCGGAGCGATGCCCACGCCGCCATGCCCAGTCGTCAATGCCGATGACGCGCGGCGGAGCCACGGGAGGAAGCGGCATCTGGCGGACAAGGCGGAGCACGGTCTTGCCCGTGGTCGGCATCGCCAACTTCCCCGCGAGGCGAGCGCCTGCCTGGCCACCGAGGGCGAGCCCCACGTCCTGCAACGCGCCGCGCAGCAGATTGGTCAGTCGCGCCCGCGGAGCGGCGAGGTCGGGGAACTGCTCGGCGAAGATACGTCGCGGACAATCGTCGCTGGCACAATGGAAACGACGCACGCGCACGCGGAGGATCAGGGGCAGGCCGCCACACGGCAGATCGCGCATGGTGCGCACATAGCTACTCTGCACGCGGGTCGCGCGCGTATGGCAGAGCGGGCAGCGCGCGGCACGGCGTGGAGGATGGAGGTCGAGGGTGATGGCGTCCGCAGCGGCGTGGACCGCCGCGAGACGGAAGGCACGCAGATGCGGGAAGAGGGTGAGCAGCCGCGAAGAAGACATCGGAGACTCCTGTGCCGGGAGCGGAAGACGATCTCTCCGGAGTCTACCTGCCAGTCTCTTCCCATCGCATCAGCGAGAAGGTGGAAGACCCAGTCACTTACGACGTGGTGTGGAGAAATCCGCGACCGCACGTATGACCAGCAACGCTATCGCGCCAGCGGCCTGAACCTGGTGATCGCGGCGATCATCCTGTGGAACACCGTCTATCTGGAGCGCGCGGTCACCGCGTTACGCCGGCATGGCCAGGTGATCGACGAGCGCCTCCTCACCCACATCGCGCCGGTGCATTGGAATCATATCAACCTGACCGGCGACTATACGTGGCGACCGGACAAACGGGTCGAGAAAGGCGGCTTCCGCTCCTTGCGTCCGGTCGCACGGGCTTAGAGCGATTTGCAATGTAGTTGAGCCGATGCGAGACTGTGCGGATGAATGCATATAGTGAAGACCTCCGTCAACGCATCGTCGCGGCCGTCGAGCACGGGCAGTCACCGCCCGCCGTCGCCGCCCGCTTCGCCGTCAGCCTCGCCAGCGTCAAGCGCTATCTCCGTCAATGGCGCACGACCGGCACGCTCGCCGCCCGTCGACATCCCGGCAAGGCGCGCCGCATCCCGCCGGAGGCCGAGGCGCGGTTGCGCGCCCTGCTCGACGCCGATCCCGATGCAACTCTTGCCGATTATTGCGCGCGGTGGGAGCGGGAGAGCGGCGTCACGGTCAGCGAGAGTACGATGTGCCGCGCGCAGCGGCGGGTGGGATGGACGATAAAAAAAGTCGCTGATCGCCAGCGAGCGGGATGAAGCCGCCCGTGCAGCATGGCGGGAGATGAGCGCACGGTGGGAAGCCGCCGCCCTGGTGTTCGTGGATGAGTGCGGCACGCAGACGAACATGACGCCCCGGTACAGCCGGGCACCGCGCGGGCGGCGGGCATACGGGGCGGCACCCCGCAACCACGGCAAGAACACCACCCTGATCGCGGCGCTGTCGGGAGCGGGGATGGGGGCGGCGATGACGCTGGAGGGGGCGGCGGACGCGGATGCCTTCGTCGCCTATCTCAGGCATTTCCTCATCCCGACCCTCGTGCCGGGGCAGATCGTGGTGATGGACAACCTGAGCGTGCATAAGGACAAGCGGGTGGCGCCGCTCATCGCCGGGGTGGAATGCCGGGTGGTCTACCTCCCCGCGTACTCGCCCGACTTCACGCCGATTGAGCAAGCATTCAGCAAGATCAAGACGGCCCTGCGACGGGCGGAGGCGCGGACACGCCAGGGATTGGAAGCGGCGATCACTGCCGCGCTGGCGACGGTGACCGCGACGGATGCGACCGGCAGCGTACAAAATCCACGTTTCGCCAATCGACCTCCTGAGGGTGATCTGGCACACCGCGCTAAACCCTATACTACGGAGAGGTCATGGCACCGGGCTCAGATCTCCTCGCAGCGATGGGCCCATTTCTCAATGCCGAATACAACCACTACCCTACCGAGCGAAACGATCGTCGCAACCGTCCTCGACGCCCTCTGGAATATCCCGCCGCCCGCGCCCACCGCCGGATGATCCCCGCCTCGCCTACGAACCGAAACAGCGGAAGGTGCGTGTCGCCGTGTGAGGTTGCGGGTTCGAGTCCATCGGCGTCGAACTCTTCAGCGTGGCGTAAATCGTGAGGTCACCACCGGAGGACGAGGTGCACGTTATATCGAACACCAGCATCGCGGTCACCCCATTGCCGAGCGGCCCGACCGTCCAGTCGCCGGTGGCGGGGTCGAACGACCCATGATCCGGCGTCGCCGAGCCCGGATAGGTGGCGATCCCGGCAGGATCAATGGCGATGTGCACCACGACAGCGGTCGCCGCCACGGGCCCGTTGTTCGTCACTCCGAGGCCGATAGTAGCCGTTTGATTGAACGACGCAGTTTGGCCGCCATAAAACTGGAAAGAGAAATCGACCGGCGGCGCCGGCGTCGTTGTGGTGGTGGTCGTCGGTGCCGCAGTCGTACTGGTGGTACTCGTCGTGGTAGTCGTCGTCGGCGCCGCGGTCGTGGTCGTGGGCGGTACCGTGGTACTCGTCGTGGTGGTCGTCGGTGCCGCAGTCGTACTGGTGGTGGTACTCGTCGTGGTGGACGTGGTCGTCCCCGGCGTGATCGTCAGCGTCGCGGAATTGTTGCTTTGGACCGGATCGGGTTGGTCGCCATGTACAATCGTCGCGCTGTTGGTCGCCGGCCCGGTCACCGTCACGGTCAACCGCAGCGTCGCCGAGGGGACGGTGGTACCGGCGGGTGCGGGAAGCGAGCCGACGTTCCACAGGCCGGCGGTCGGGCCGTAGCTGCCCTGGCTGGCGACGAATGAGACGAGCGCGAGGCCGGCGGGCAGTGCGTCGGCGACGACGATGCCGGAGGCAGCGCCGGGACCGTTGTTCGAGACGGTGAGCGCGATGACGATCGTGTCACCGATCGCGACGGCAGGCGCGGCGGCGACCGCAACTGCTGGGGGGCTGAAGGCGAGGGAGAGGGAGAGGTCGGCGGCGATGGGGGGGGGGCTGGCGGCTGCCACCGCCATGGGCACCGTGGCTGAGACGATGATCGGGGCGCTGTATGCGCCGGCCTTGAGCGCCGCCTTCATCGCATCGCGCCGCGAAATCTCGTCTTTGAGGATGCCGTCACCCACCGTTCCAACCTCCCGCATCGAGGCGCACCTGCTCCACACTACCTAGCATGTCGATCAGGGAAATAGACCGAGCGAAACGAAGTAATGAGCAGTTAAAGGTTATCGTATCAGGAGCATGTACGCCGCACAAGTGCATTATAGAGAGGGGGATGTTTCAAGAGACGAGGGGAGATATTCTCCTCCTACAGCGATGACCGCTCCCGCATTACGGGTGACCCGGTCGCGTGCCCAAACGGAGGGACATCTATGCAGGCACGCTGTGGGCAACGCCACATGATCCTGGCTCTTCCGCGATCGCGGCGAAGCATTTTTGCCGTTCCGGCCCTCCGCGACAACGGAATCGCGCGGTGATCCACCCGCGTGGCGCGAGCGCCCGCTACCCCCGGATCCCCGCGCCACACTGGGAACACGCCGCTTCCTTGGTTCACCGTCTTGGCGGGAGACCCCTCGTGAAGCGCCCACCTAAATCACATACCGGCTGGCGAGGGCTCGATCGGCGTCGTCGTAGCGGAGGAGCGGCGGCCGCGACGCGACGCGCGGTGCGGTGATATATGCTCGGAGCGTGCCGTTCCCGATCATACGGGACAGATACTGATCGATCGCTCTGTGCTCCGCCATCCACGCGTCGAACGCCGCTCCGTCCGGGGGAATATCGGTGAGAATGCGCGCGTACGCCCGCCGATGTACCGCCAATGCATGCGTGCACGTCACCGGACCGCACGCTTTCAGCACCGGATCCCCTTGCACCACGGGGAACTCCCGCGACCGGACGCAGGCGCCGAGGTAGAACAAATCCCACTCGTGGTGGGCGAGCTCCACGGTCGCGGTACGGAGCACTGCCGGTGTGTCGTCGAGGAAGATCGCGTCGTCCTCGAGCCCGAGCATGTGCCGATAGTCGCGCCGCGCCGCCTCGGCAATCATCGCGCGCCATGACATCGTACAGCCACGGGAGTGGTTCTCGGGAGTTGGTATCGCCGGGAATCGCTCGACCCTCCCCACAATCCCGAGCGTCTCATAGCGGCGCAGCGCCTCCCGCAAGCGGTGCGACTCGTTATCGAGGTTGAGGCAGAAGATGCCATCGAAAAGGTCGAATGGGTTCGCCGCATCGACGGACTGCGCCACGGCACGCTGCTCGGCGTCCCCATCCTCCGGCGTGTCCGAGAGTGTGATGAATCGCTTCGCGGCCAGCGCCTGCACCAGATCGATCACATCGCGCTCCACGCCCGCCTGCTCCGGAAAGACGGACCGGATCTCCTGAACGAGCGCGGCGAGGGTATCGTGGCCCGTGCTCGATTCCCAGAGGAAGGCGGCGAGCGGGCTGAGGGTGATGAATTCCTTCGTGTCCGGGTGGAAAAGGGTGAGCGACCCATCGGCGAGCGGTTTCTCGCGAGCGCCCGCGTATCGTATCGGCCACCGTCGCAGTATCCCGTCCATCACCGGCCTCCATTTCGCGTAGTCGGGATGCTCGGTCCGTCCCGGCGGGCAGATCCGCGGTCGGCCATGCCGGACGCGGGGGACTCCCACAGCGCATCAAGGGCCAGCGCGACGATGGTCTCCTCCGCCAACGAGTCGGCGAAGTGCAGCATCACCGGCACGGGGTCCAGCCCGAGCTCGCCGTGACCAATCAGGTAGTTCCTGAGCTTGTCGTCGATCGTCAGGGGATAGGGCACCCCGCGCGGTCTGCCGAAGCGGTGCATCCATCGCAATGCGGGCAGGCAGAGGCAGCGGTGCCCGGCGCGGCGAAATTTCTCGTGGATATACCCCTCCTCCCCCCCGAACCCCCGGAATCGCGGATTGAAGCCGAGCCACGCGACCTTCCGGCAACTGAAGACGCCCAGACCCTGCATGGGGATCTCGAAGGGCTCGCCGTCCGGGTCTTCGCCGCGCGGGTCGGTCGCCCATGTTCCCCAGAAATGCGCCCGCCAGACCGGCTCCAAGTGCGTGGAGATGTTCCGCAGGTCGTCGTAGACCATCGGGCCTTGGATGAGATCCCCGCTGTCGGGATGTCCGCGATAATACGCTTTCAGCCGCGCGATTGCGTCCGGCACGAAGAGGACATGGGAATCGCAGCAGAGGACCGCCTCCCCCCGCGCCTCCCGGAACACCAGGTCCCGCGGCGCCGCGGTGCCGACCGCCTCGGTCGCCAGGATGTATCGCGCCTGCGCCCAGTTCTCCACGAACTCTCGGGTCTGCGTGCAGCCGTAGTTGTCGACGACCAGCAACTCCGTGTCGCGCAGATCCTGATAGAGGCGGAGGGCCTGCACGGTGAAGTAAACGCCCTCGAAGTCGTTGTATGTCGCCATCCCAATCGTCAGCTCGGTCACATCCTCCGCCCTTCGCAGGAGTATCCGCACGGGCGTCACCGCCCGTCGCGCGTGCGCGGTGGCGGTGGCGGGACACCCCGCTTGCCCATCGGCAGCGATCGGGCTCAAGCGTAGTCGAGTGGCGAAGCGGTGTCGAGGATGCGGGCGACCGGGCCGGATGAGCGTCGCGTTGCATGGGATCGGGCGGAAGAAGGGGACGCATGGGAAGACGCGGTATCGGCGACGGTCGGCGCGGCGAGGAAGGAACCGAACGACGGCTTGACGGAACGTTGCGATGAGCCGTGGTCGTCCCGCTTCCGTCGGCACTGAACGGCAGCAGAACGGGGTCACCCCATCTGGGGTACACCAACCTGACAGTTCGTCGCGCGCTCGCCGTCGTGACGAGTGGCCTCGCAAGCCTTAGCGTACAATATTTTCCGTTTCGCCAATCGACCCGTAATACATGGGGTCATGCGACGGGGCCGGGCTCCTCGCGCGAGCGACCCGCCAATCGAGGGAGGGACGCGGGCGTATGCAGCGACCATCGCACGACGCCGCTGAGATCGTCATACCGACCGGGCGCAACGGCTTCTGCTGCGTCGTGCCGTGCGCGCTGATGCTCGCCCTAGAGGCGGGCGCGACGACCGCGGGGGTGCTGCTCGTCCGGCATCTCCTCCGGCGGCGCGCGGCACCCCGCGCGGTCACGTGTCGGTGCGGGCTGAATGGCGGAGCGGATACGATACACCGCGGTGGTGGCGGGCATCGAGGGGGTCCGAGGGCGAGGCATCTCCTTCGATCCGCTGCGGCTGCGCGACATCGCGGACGCCGACGGTCTGCCATTCCGGGGCGTGCCCTCCCTGACGATCGGCGCGCAGGTGCGCCGTCTCGACCTGCGGCCCGGCGACGCGATCACCTTCGTGGCGCACGTCGCGACGCTTGGCGCGGAGCGGGCCTATCTGGGCGAGGAGGCGGGGGCGCCGCTCCGGCTGGCCCGACCCGCGAAACTGTCCCGCGGGTGGTGCCAGCCCCGGGGTGCGGGGTTTCCGCTGTGGTCGCCCCGGTCGGCATGGTGGCCATCGCGGCACGGTCCATGCCTTGTAATGACGCATCAATCTCTTCATCCCCGCGCCGCGACTCCGGGAGCGTCGCTGCGCGGCTGGGGGCATCGGTCGGGTCGGTGCCCAACCGGGCACGGAGGTCGACGCCGAGAAGGAGCGAGTGGTGATGTCCGGGGATGATATGCAACCGGGCGCGACGACGAGGCGGATGACGCGGCGGCTGCGCGAGCCGGCGAATGGCCTAACCCACCTCGCCGGGGTGCTGCTTTCGCTGGTCGCGCTGGCCGCCCTGGTGGCGATCGGCGTGCGCTCTGGCACTGCTTCGTCCTCGGCGGGAGCGCGTGCTGCTTCTGGCTGGTCGTCCGGTACGCGCTGTCGCTGGCATGAGGGGGCTGCTTGATGAAAGAAGCTGCAGGGATGCGATGCCCGCGGCCCTGGACGTGCGATGATCCGGGCGCGGCCGGGCGGTGGCCCCCGGCCTTCCGACACCTCTCCCTTCCACCATTACAACAGCTCTCCCCGGAACATCCCCCGCGCCGCTCGACCGACGCCGGCGATCCATCTCCCTCGCATGATTCTTGCAGTGATTCCTATCTCACATTCGGGGCCACGCGATCGTGGTATCTTCCCTGTGCCCGGCGGGACGCCGCGCGGGCGCGGTGATGCGGATAGAGGGAGGCTTCAGTGACCGAGTCGGCCGTCGCGTACACGGATCTGTCGGACAGCGCCGCCGCCGGCGCGGCACTCGGGGGCGAGATCGCCCGATCGCTCCCCGGTGCCCCCCCCGACGCGGTGATCCTCTTCGCCTCCTCCCGCTACGACTACCCGGCGCTGCTCGAGGCCCTCACGGCCGCGTGCCAACCCGGTTGCCTCGTCGGTTCCTCCTCGGCGGGCGAGTTCACCAGGGGCGCGCAGGGCGAGGGGATGGCGTGCGCCGTGGCGCTGCGGGCGCCGGAGATGCGCTTCACGGCGGGCATCGCGCGCGACCTGGGCGTCGACCGCGCCGCCGCCGCGCGGCAACTCACCGCCTCGTTCCGCGGCGTCGCCGCGCACGACTATCTCTACCGCTCCGCGCTCGTCCTCACCGACGCGCTCGCCGGGCTGGCGGACGAACTGGTGGAGCAGTTGACGGTGCTCACCGGCGGGATGTACCAGCTCTTCGGCGGGGGTGCGGGCGACGACGCGCACTTCGAGCGCACCCACGTCTTCTGCGGCACCGAGGCCGTCACCAACGCCGCCGTGGCGCTGGAGATCCTCTCCAACAAGCCGGTCGGCATCGGCGTGGCGCACGGCTGGGAGCCGGCGAGCGGCCCGATGCGCGTGACGGAGGCGGAAGGCGCGCGGCTGGTGAGCCTGAACGCCGTCCCCGTCGCGGAAGTCTTCCAGGAGCATGCGGAGGCCACCGGCCAGCGCTTCGACCCCGGCGACCCGCTCCCCTTCTTCCTGCACAACATCCTCGGCATCGAGACCGACGGCGGATACAAGCTCCGCGTGCCGCTCGGCGTCGCGCCGGACGGCGCGATCGTGTGCGCGGCGGAGATCCCGGCGGGCGCGACGATTCGCATCATGCGCGCCACGGTCGCCTCGTCGTCCGACGCGGCGGCGCGGGCGACGACCGCCGCGATCGCGCAGCTCCACGGCCTCCAGCCGCGGGTGGCGCTCTTCTTCGACTGCGTGGCGACCCGCCTGCGCATGGGCCGCGATTTCGGCGTCGAGCTGCGCGCGCTGCAGGACGCGCTCGGCACGGCGGACTACGCGGGCTGCAACACCTACGGCCAGATCGCGCGCGCCGAGGGGCAGTTCAGCGGCTTCCACAACTGCACCGCCGTCGTCTGCGCCATCCCGTGATGGCCCCGCCGATCGCGCTCGACGCGGCCACCGTGGCGCTCGCCGAGCGGCTGCTCGCCGATCCCGACCGGCCCGCCGCGGCCCGCGCGCTGGCGCGCCATCTCGGGGGCGAGGACCTCATCGTCTTCGTGCCGGACGCCGCCCTCGAGCTGCCACTCCCGGCGCTCGGCTTCCCGCAGACCCTCCGCGGGGGCCAGCAATGGCACCGCTTCCTGCGCGACTGCCGCGCGGCCGGGTATCACGCGGGGGAGCTGCCGTCCCCGGGCGGCGATGGGCCGGTCGCCGCCTACGGCGCGGCGGGCGCCGACGGCTCGGCCTTGATCCTGCTCGGCGCATGGTCCCCGGAACCGGAGCTCGCGGCGATCCGCTCCCTCCTGCCGCTCATCGCCGCGGCGTTCGCCCGGGAGCGCGCGACGCTCGCGCTCGAGAGCCGGGTGGCGCTGGCGAGCCAGATGGCGGCGCAGGCGCACACCCTGACGGAGGCATTGGACGGCGCGCGCCACGACCTGCAGCACGCGCTCGCCGCGGCGGAGGCGGGACGGGAGCGCGAGGCGTTCCTCGCGAACGCGGGCGCCGTCCTCGACGCGTCGCTCGACTACGAGGAGACGCTCCGGCGCGTCGCCCGGATCGTCGTCCCGGCCTTCGCGGACTACTGCATCGTCGAGCTGAGGGACGCGGACCAATCGCTCCGACCGGTCGCCGTCGCGCATCGTGACCCGGCGAAGGAGGACCTGCTGTGGGAGTACCGGCGTCGCTACCCCGTGACCGCGGTGCAGGGGGAAGCGACCGTCGGGCTCCTGGAGCGCCGGGAGGGGCAGCTCTTCCCCGCCATCACGGGGGCGATGCTGCGCGGGATGGCGGCGGATGCCGAGCACCTGGCGATCATGCGCGCCCTCGATCCCACCTCGTGCGTCGTCGCGCCGCTGGCGACGCGCGGTCGCGCGGTCGGCATCCTCTCGTGCGTGCGCACGGGCCCGCGGCCCGCCTACGACGCGGCGGACCGCGCGTTCGCGGAGAAGCTGGCGCACCGGGCGGCGCTGGCGATCGAGAACGCGCGCCTGTATCGCGAGGCGCGGGAGGCGATCGCCGTGCGCGATCAGTTCCTGTCGGTCGCGGCGCACGAGCTGCGGACGCCGGTCACGAGCATCAAAGGGTACACGCAGCTGCTGATGCGGCGGCTCGCGGCGCAGCGGCTCGACCACGAGCAACTCGCGCGCTCCCTTGGCCTCCTCTCCGGCGCGAGCGACCGGCTCGAGCGGCTGACGCACGATCTCCTCGATGTGGCCCGCATCCGTGCCGGGCGGCTCGCCTTCCGCTTCGCGTCGGTCGATCTCGCCGCGCGGCTCGGGGAGACGCTGGCGCGGTATCGTGAGCAGGCGGGCGAGCGCCATGCGTTCGTCGTGGAGCGCTGGGATACCCCGTGCGTGGTGTCCGCGGACGCGGAGCGGATCGAGCAGGTATTGACGAACCTCCTGGAGAACGCGGACAAGTACGCCGCGGCGGGGACGACGATCGCGCTCTCGCTCTCCTGCGACGACGAGGGGGCGACCCTCCTGGTGCGGGACGAGGGGATCGGCCTGCCCGCCGGGGCGGAGGAGACGATCTTCGAGCCGTTCGCGCGCGCGGCGAACGCGGAGGAGCGGCGGCTTCCGGGGTTCGGGCTCGGGCTCTCGATCTGCCGCCGGATCGCGGAGGGTCACGGCGGGCGGCTGTGGGCGGAGAGCGAGGGGATTGACCGGGGCGCGCGGTTCGCGCTCTGGCTGCCGCGGGTCGCGCGGGATGCGGCGGACGGCGCACCGCCGCACTGAACGACACAGATTGCTGTGTAACGAAAAGGAGCGTATTTGATCTCGTGCGATGCTTGTCGCGTCCGATGACCGGATGGGTGACAAGGGTAGGGGGTGCGATGGCGAACTCATGGCTGCAAGATCAACTCCGCCGCCACGGCGAGCGGTTCGGCTGCGCCATCTGCGGCGTGCCGAGTCGCGTCCCCGCCTACGAGACCCGCGACGACCTGGCCCATTCCTGGTCCGACTGGAACCGCCCCGGCGACCTGCACCGGTGCCGCGATTGTGGACGCTTTTTCTGTGCCGCGCATTACGCGCCCGATCGGGGCTCCTGCCGGGAGTGCGACGAGCGGCGCCACCCTCCGACCGCGCCTGCGTGAGCAGCGCGGATCCTCGCCGGGGGATCATCGGCATCGCTCGTCCGGCGGCAGCTGCACGACCGGTCGCAGCCCGAGGACGCGCTCGCTGAGCCAGATTAGCCCCGCGTCGCCCGCCGCCTCGACAAACCTCCGCACCTCCCCTTGCTCCCCGTTGCCGGGTGCATGCACTTAACGCCGCCGGTCACCCGCATTGAGTTTTCGCCGTGCCGCCCGTTTCGTTTCCGTTGCAAATCGGCTCTGCATGCGTGCGGCCCCGGTCTTGCGGTGGTGGGGCGGGCTCGGGCGGCGGCTTCTGTTCCTCCCCTGACACTCCCTCAGAGCGTGTTTAAAGGGGTGAAAGTACGGGGCATCGGCTACGCTTCCCGGCATGAACACGCACTATCCTTCCGACCTGACCGACGCCCAGTGGACCTGCCTGCACCGCCACTTGCCGCTTGCCACGGCCCTGCGCCGGCGGCGCCACTCGCTGCGTAGAGTCCTCGATGCCATCTTCTATCTGCTCCGCACCGGGTGCCAATGGCGCGGGTGCCCCCGGCGGTATGCCCGCTGATTTCCCTCCCTGGCAAGCCGTCTACGATCACTTCCGCCGCTTCCGCCTCGATGGCATGTGGTCCGGCCTCCTCACGGCCCTTCGCCCGGCGGAACAGCGGGTAGGCAGGGATACCCAGCCGTCAGCGGCGGTCATGGACGCGCAGAGCGTCAAGACGGTCGAGGAATCGGCCTCAGCAGCGGCTACGACGGCCACAAACGCGTCAAGGGGCGGAACGCGGCACCTGGGCAGGTCCTGGTGGACACGCTCGGCCTGCCGCTCTCGATCTCGGTCACACCCGCGAGCACACACGACAAGGTCGGTGCGTGGCGCCTGCTCGCCGGGCTGAAGCCGCTCGTCCCTCGCTGGCGAAGATCTGGGCGGACGGGGCGTACACAAGCAAGAAGTTGGCGCGCTGGTGCAAGGGATACGGTGGCTGGGATGTGGAGATCGTCGGGCGCGACCCGGAGGCGCGGGCTTCGCGGTCCAGCCGCGGCGGTGGGTGGTGGAGCGGAGTTTCGCGTGGCTGGTGCGCAACCGCCGCCTGCGGATCGATTATGAGCGCCGGGTGCAGACAAGCGAGACACTGATCGAAGTGGCCTTCATTCGTCTACTGCTGCGACGGCTCGCGAAGGGCGCATGAGGATTCTAAAACACGCTCTAAGAGCCTGTTTAAAGAGGTGAAAGTACGGGGCATCGGCTACGCTTTCCGGTATGAACACGCACTATCCCTCCGACCTGACCGACGCACAGTGGAGCTGCCTGCGCCGCCACTTGCCGCTCGCCGCGGCCCTGCGCCGGCGGCGCCATTCCCTGCGCAGAGTCTTCGATGCCATCTTCTACCTGCTCCGCACCGGCTGCCAATGGCGATTCTTACCCGCCGATTTCCCGCCCTGGCAAGCCGTCTATTATTACTTCCGCCGCTTCCGTCTCGACGGCCTGTGGGCTGGCATCCTCGCCGCGCTTCGCCGGACGGAACGAATGCGCGTAGGCAGGGATCCTCAGCCATCGGCGGCGATCATGGACGCGCAGAGCATCAAGACGGTCGAGGAGTCGGCCCGATCAGCGGCTACGAGGCCACAAACGCGTCAAGGGCAGGAAGCGGCATCTCCTTGGTGGACACGCTCGGCCTGCCGCTGTCGATCTCGGTCACATCGGCGGCTATGCATGACAAAGTCGGCGCCTGGCGCCTGCTCGCCGGGCTGAAGCCGCTCGTCCCGCGTCTGGCGAAGATCTGGGCGGACGGGGCGTACACCAGCCGGAAGCTGGCCCGCTGGTGCAAAGACTATGGCGGCTGGGATTTGGCAATCGTCGGGCGCGACCCGGAGGCGGCGAGGCTTCGCGGTCCAACCGCGCCGGTGGGTGGTGGAACGGTCGTTCGCCTGGCTAGTGCGCAATCGTCGCCTGCGGATCGACTACGAAAGGAAGCTACAAACCAGCGAGACGCTGATCGAGGTGGCGTTTATCCGCCTGCTCCTGCGCACGGATATGAGAGCGAATCGGCACGGTAAACGGGCTCTGAG
>CAWJZC010000024.1:0-207448 GCA_963847195.1 uncultured Chloroflexia bacterium
CATGTGGTCATCGCCTTTGATACCGAGGACGTGCGCCAGGCGACAATGATGACGGTCGTAACGGTGATGTATCCACGCAGGTGAAAAAAATGGCTTCGAAGCGGATTCTGCTGGGCAGCAAACAGGCGCGATGGTAGTCCCCTCATTGTGCGGGGGGTACTTGCGAACGTCGATCAGACAGGGCACATAGCGATAGATAAACGCGCGAGCGATCTCGTCGCGGAAGTTCTCGCCCGCGAGCCGAGTGCCACAGAGGCTTTCGTTGTGCCGGGAATCGATCTCGCACACGAGGTATATGAGCTCGTTCAAGCGAAACACGAGGCAGGGATAGACATTCACGACCCACTTCCCGCAAAGAAGCGCGCGGATGTGGAAGCAGCGCCAGCAAACAGGGCGCGAACCGCCCGATACAACGAAATCATCGATGCGGTTCTGGTCTCCGTCTATAGTGAGATGCAGCTTCTGAGCGCAAACCTCACCGGAAAGACGCTCGAAACGATCAATGTGGCGGATTTGCGGCACGGTCGTCTTGGGAAAGCTCTCTCTCACCTCGCCGAAATTGCGACAGGAGATCGACAAGCATCGCCGCAAGAGTACTTTGAACTCGTCGACTACATCGAACAATTCCCCAATACCACATTGAGCAAAGAAGATCGCGCCCGGTTTGATGACATGATTCAAGCAGCGCGACCGACCGCACTCATCGCTAGCGCTCTCCGATCAGACGACTGACCACGGACGAGGAAGCTTTTAGGTGAACGGATACGACCGCGATGCTGCTGGCGATAGACCTCTCGAACACGAACACGAAGATCGGCCTCTATGCGGACGACGCGGGCGAGGATGCGCGACCGCTGCACATCTGGCGCGTCTCGACGAACCGGGATCGCACCGCCGATGAGTGGTGGGTGCAGCTCTCGACGCTGCTGCACGCGGCCGGGCATGGCTCATCGGATGTCTCGGCGGTGGCGATTTCGTCCGTCGTGCCGCAGGTACTCGTGCAGCTGCGCGATCTGTGCGAGCGGTATCTGCATCTGACACCCCTCGTCGCGGGGCCGGGCGTCAACCTCGGCACGACGATACAGACCGATAGACCGAGCGAGACGGGCGCGGACCTCATCATGAACTGCCTCGCGGCGCACCACCGCTACGGCGGCCCGGCGATTATCATCGGCTTCGGCACCGCGACGACCTTCACCTGCATCAACGAATCTGGCGCGATGGTTGGCGCGGCGATTGCGCCCGGCCTCGCGCTCTCCTTCGAGGCGCTGGCGGGGCGGGCGGCGCAACTCTACAGCATCGACTTGCAGTTGCCCGCGCGCGCCATCGGCACGAACACGGTCGAGTCGATGCGCTCCGGCGTCGTGCTCGGCTACGTCGGCCTCGTGGAAGGGCTCGTCGCACGGATGGCGGCGGAACTGGGCGGCACGCCGCATGTCGTCGCGACCGGCTTTTTCGCCACTATCATCGCGGCGGGCACCACCGCAATCGGATCGGTGGATGACGATCTGACGCTTTACGGCATCTACCTGATGCACCGTTTGAACACGCCGCGCCCGTAGATTGTGATGCGAGCGACCGTCACCATGCCGGATAGCACGTGCCAGGACCTACCCGGTTGAAGCCTTTCTTGGTGGTAGCAGGCTTTCCAGCCTGCCGTCTTGCCGGGGAGGCAGGCTGGAAAGCCTGCTACCACCGGGTTTCTCGCGACCAACCGTGTAACTCCTACCTACGTCGCACCTTCCAGCGGCGCGCGCAATCGCCGGACCTCATCGGCCAGCGATTCGATGCGCAGCCATACGGCCGGATCGCGAGCGCGCGCCGCCCCCGCATCGACCGCCCGGTATTCCGCGAGCGCGTCGGTGGCCGCGCGGAGGGCGAGCAGACATGCCTGCCCATCAGACTGCTCCCAGTACGCGATGAGCTCCTCTCGCGCGTCAGCGAGGGAATGTTCGATGCGGGTGAGATCGTCCACAATCCTATCCCCCGGCTCCTCCCCTCCGACGGAAGGGGTGACTCTCCTTTATTGCTGTGGCCTATGACCGACGCTGCGCGCCTATCCAACCCGCCTTCGTGGGAACAGGCGGATTTTCGGCTAATCCAGAAATTCCAGCCGGTGCGTACCGATGCCCTTCGCGATTGCTTCGGCGAGTAGCAGGGCGTGCGCCGCGTCGTTCAGGTCGAGCATTTCGACCGGGGAATGCGAGTAGCGGCGGGGCAGGTTGATGACCCCGGTCGGGATGCCTTCGCGGACGAGATGCATCGTCGCGGCGTCCGTGTTCGCGCCCGCAAGGACGGCGGGTTGCACCGGGATGCCGGCGGCTTCTGCGGTGTCGAGCATCAAACGCACCATCTGCGGCGGCATGTGGTGACCGCCGCCCCCGCCGCCACCGGACATCAGGCGGATGACCGGGCCCGCGCCGATGCGGACATTCGCGTCTTGCGCCATACGCATCTCGGGCGTGTCGCCGGAAGGCATCGTGTCGATGACGATGATGTAATCGGGGTTGAGCCGGTAGGCGAGCACCTGCGCGCCGCGCAAGCCGACTTCTTCCTGCACGGCGACGGCGCAGGTGAGCGTGCCGTTCAGTGTCGTGCCCTGCAAGCGTTCGAGCAATTGCAGGAGGATCGCGCAGGAGATGCGGTTATCGACCGCCTTGCCGTAGACACGGTCGCCGTTCGTCAACTCGGAGAGCGGCGCGTCGTAGGTGATCGGCGTGCCGGTGCGGATACCGAGCGCGGCCACCTCCGCCGCAGTGTCGTAGCCGACATCGATGTAGAGGTCGCGGATCGGCGGTACGGTGCGCTGCTCGTCCGGCCGCTGGAGATGGCCCGCCTTGACGCCGACGATCCCCGCCACCGTGCCGACGCGCACTTTGCGCGCGACGAGCAGCGTCTCGATCACGCCGCCGTTCTTGGCGAAGCGGATCTTGCCATCCGGCTCAATCGCCGTGACGAGGCCGCCGATCTCGTCCGAGTGGGCGGAGATGACGAGATGCGGCCCCTCGCCGCCGCGCTTCGTCGCCAGCACGTTGCCCATCCGGTCCACGACGACCTCATCCGCCAGCGGCGCGAACTGCTCCTTCAGCCAACGGACAACGGCCGTCTCCTGCCCGGCCACGCCATCGAGCGCGGTCAAGTCGCGCAGTGTCTCTTTCAGTTGCCCCTTGATCGGCCCCAACTCGGTGTTCGCCACGCCATTCCCCTTCCCGACTCGCGAAACGTCCAATGGCACAAGGATACCGTATCCCCCATCGCCGTACGATCATAAATTGACAACAACCCGCTACGGGACGATACTCTCCGATACCGTATCAAGGTGCCGGGCCGCCATGATTGCCCGACTGAACAACCAAGTCGTTGATTGTCGTATCACAAATGCGACCGCCATTCGCCATCATTCCGCTGATCCGCTGGCATCCCGCCGCGCACACCCGCGCGGCCGCACTGCTCACCGGCTATGGGGCCGGTGCGATGGAGTCGTATGGCGGCACTGTGCCGCCCCGGTACAGCCTGGAGGTACCCGCGATGAAACAGTATCCCCCCGAACGATTGCGCAACGTCGTCCTGCTCTCGCATGGTGGCGCCGGCAAGACGTCGTTGGCGGAAGCGATGCTGTACACCGCGAAGGCGACCACCCGCCTCGGTCGCGTCGAGGAGGGCAACACCGTCTCGGACTGGGACCCGGACGAGGTCAAGCGGCACATCTCGGTCAGCACCGCCGTGCTGCCGATGGAATGGCGGGACCACAAAATCAATCTGCTCGACGCCCCCGGCTACGCGGATTTCGTCGGCGAGATCAAATCCGCCCTGCGCGCTGCGGATGCCGCGGTCATTGTGCTTTGCGCCGCCTCCGGCGTGGAGGTCGGCAGCGAGCAAGTCTGGGCATACTGTGACGAGGCGCGCATCCCACGCCTCGTTTTTATGAACAAACTGGACCGCGAGAATGCGAACTTCGCCCGCACGCTCGCGCAGGCGCGGGAAGGGTGGGGGCACGCGCTCATCCCGCTCCACCTGCCGATCGGCAGCGAGGCGTCGTTCTCCGGCTATGTGGACCTGCTCAGCCGCACCGCGTACAAGGCGAGCGGCAAGAATGACGGCGGCGTGGAGGCGACGAGCATCCCCGCCGAGATGGCGGACGCTGTCGAGGAGGCGCGCACGGCGCTCGTCGAGAAGATCGCCGAGAACGACGATACCCTGATCGAGCGCTTCCTCGGCGATGAGGAGATCAGCGAAGACGAACTGAAGGTGGCCCTGCGCACGGCGGTCGCGGCGGGCGACATCGTCCCGGTGCTCATCGGCGCGTGCCACAAGACCGCGGGTACGAGCGCCCTGCTCGACGCCATCGTTGATGTGCTGCCCGGCGCGGATACGGTCAGCGCCAACGCGCAGACGCCGGACGGCAAGGCCGTGGCCTTGAAAGTCGGCGCGAGCGAGCCGGCGGTCGCGCTCGTCTTCAAGACGATGGCGGACCCGTTCGTCGGCAAGTTGACCTATTTCCGCGTCTACACCGGCACGGTGCGCGCGAATACGAACCTGCTCGATGCCACGCGCGGCAAACCGGAGCACATCAGCGGCCTCTACGCCGTACGCGGCAAGGAGCAGACGGCAGTCGGCGAGGTCGGCCCCGGCGACATCGGCGCGGTGACGAAACTCGCCGAGGCGGCGACAGGCGACACCCTCTGCGCACCCGAGCGGCCGATTGTGCTCGACGGCATCCACTTCCCGAACCCGTCGTACACCGTCGCCGTCCGCCCGAAGAGCAAGGGCGACCTCGACAAGATGGGCACCAGTCTGCACCGCCTGATCGAGGAGGATCCGACGCTGCACATCGACCGCGACCCCGTGACGGGCGACACGCTCGTCTCCGGCATGGGCGACTCGCATGTGCAGATCGCGACGGAGCGGATGGCGCGCAAGTTCGGCGTCAACGTCGATCTCGACCTGCCTGTCGTGCCGTATCGCGAGACCGTCCAGGGGACCGCGCAGGTCATCTCCCGCCACAAGAAGCAGACGGGCGGACACGGCCAGTTCGCGGAGGTCGCGCTGATCGTCGAGCAGAGCATGGAGCACGATTTCGAGTTCAAGGACACGGTCGTCGGCGGCAATGTGCCGAAGAACTTCATCCCGGCGGTCGAGAAAGGCATCCGCGAGGCGCTGCACGAGGGCTTCCTCGCCGGGTTCCCGGTGACGAACGTCCGTGTGACGCTGACGGACGGCAAGTACCACCCGGTCGACTCCTCGGAAATGGCCTTCAAGATCGCCGGATCGCAGGGTTTCAAGGAGGCCGCCCAGAAGGCGCGCCCGGTGCTCCTGGAGCCGATCTATCACCTGGAGATCACCGTGCCGGACTCCTACACCGGCGACATCATGAGCGATCTGAACACCAAGCGCGGGCGCGTACACGGCATGAATCCCGGCCGGGGCTTCACGACGATTGACGCCGACGCCCCGCTCGCGGAAGTGCAGCGGTACGCCACCGACCTCCGCTCGATGACCCAGGGGCGCGGCACCTTCTCGATGCGCTTCGACCGCTACGAGACCGTCCCCGCCCACCTGCAAGAGACGATCATCAAGGCGTCGCACGCCCGGCACGAAGCCGCCGCGCACGCGCATTAGCAGTGGGAGGGCGGTTCGAGCATCGCCCCTACATTCCTGTTCCCGTATCGCTGCTCCTCTCCTTTGCTTGTCAGCAAAGGAGAGGGGGCCGGGGGTGAGGTTGATTACATCCGAACAAGAGCGCCAACTCATCGCCGTCGCAACCGAGGCACGGACGCGGGCATACGTGCCGTACTCGCACTATGCCGTGGGCGCGGCGATCCTCACGGCGGACGGGCAGGTACACGGCGGCTGCAATATTGAGAACGCCTCGTACGGCCTCACCTCGTGCGCCGAGCGGAACGCGATCTTCGGCCTCGTCGGCACATCCGCCGACCCGGACGCGCGCCGCATCCGCGCGGTCGCCGTCGTGACGGCGGGGAGTGATCCCGCGACACCATGCGGCGCGTGCCGCCAGGTGATCCGCGAGTTCGGCAAGGACGCCGCGATCATCATCGCCAACACCGAGGGCGCCGTCTTCCTGCGCACCACGCTGGAGGCGCTCCTCCCCCACTCCTTCGGCCCCGAACAACTCGAATCACCAAACGACAATAGCGGCGCTCGCTGACGTTATGGTCGCCCGCATCATTCTGCTCAACGGACCAGCAGGAGTTGGTAAGACGACAGTGGGCCGTATGCTTGCTGGCCGTGCCTCGAACGGCGCATGCATCCACGGTGACGATCTCAAAGAATTCATCGTCTCGCGGCAAGCCAGCGCGGTTTCCACCGGCCTCGCCTACGTGAATGGCGCGAGCATCGCGGCGAACTTCGTGGAGGCGGGCTACGAGCTCGTCGTCTTCGAGTTCGTCTTCGAGAGACGCAGGTACGTTGATCGTTTTCTCGGCGCATTTCCCTTGGCCGTCCCCGTACATCTGTTCACGCTGTGGGCGCCGCTTGAGACCGTGACCGCCCGCGAGCGCAACCGGTCGGATCGTGATCGACTCGGCGATCGCGTCGTCACATGCTATGAAGCGATCTCCCGCAATCGCGATGCACTCGGCATCTTCGTCAACACAGAAGACGCGACACCGGAAGTGATTGCCGAAACGATCTTTCACCAGAGTTCCGCCGGTATCGGCATGGTCTCGAAGAGTCCCTGACGGCTCTTGTCGCCGCTATGCGGTCGTCGCGCAACGTTGCGCCGGTTCGGATACAATGGCGCGCGTCGAGCGTGGATGCGTGTAGCGAGTGAGGGTGAGAGATGATCGAAGCACCGGCGCGTCATCGGTTCAATGACTATGTGACCTCCGAGGCGGCACTGCGCGCATTGCTCGGGGAGCCGCGCGAACTGGTTATCAAGAAGCAGCTCCCGGCACTCGACCGACATTGCCGCGCCTTCATCGCGCTCTCTCCTTTCGTGCTGATCGGGACCGCGAACACCGAGGGCCAGTGCGATGTCTCGCCGCGCGGCGACGCACCGGGGTTCGTTCACGCGCTCGACGACCGCACGCTGGTCATCCCCGACCGCCCCGGCAACCGGCGGATCGATACGCTGCGGAACATCGTCATGCACGGGGGGATTGGGCTCCTGTTCATGGTGCCTGGCGTCGAGGAGACGCTACGCATCAACGGGCGGGCGGCCATCGTGCGGGATTTGGAGATACGGGAGCGACTGGAGGCGCAGGGGAAGGTGCCCGAACTCGCCATCGCCGTGGAGATCGAAGAAGCGTTCCTCCAGTGTCCGAAGGCGCTGAAGCGGTCGCGGCTGTGGGATGCGGCGACATGGCCGGAGCGGGGCGCGCTGCCGACGCTGGCGCAGATACTCCACGATCAGGTGCCGATGCCCGACACGACGGTGGAAGCGTTGGACGCCGCGTTCGAGGAGTCGTATCGGGAACGACTCTATTAGGGTCCACCGCTCAGCCACGAAAGGGAATGCCAATGCCATTCACCGACGCCCAGCGCGCCTTCCTCGCCCCGCCCCGCTACGGGACCGTCGCGACCCTGCGGGCGGACGGGACGCCCTCGCTCTTCACCGTCTGGTACGACCTCGACGGCGACGACATCTGGTTCGTCACCCGGCAGGACCTCGCGAAACTCCGCCACATCGAGCGCGACCCGCGCGTTGCCTTCCATGTCGTCGATCCGTCCGGGTATCCGTATCTCGCCGTGAATGGCACGGCGACGATCAGCGATTGATGAGGACTACAGCAAGCGGCTGCACATGGCGTCGCGCTATCGCGGCCCGGAGGGTGGCAAGCGCTATCTCGTCGAGAACCCGCTGCCGAAGCCGCCCGCTGTCGTTCGCATCAGGGTCGAGCGCGTCAGCGGCATGGAGAGATGGGATGGCCGCCGCCGCGGAGGAGCGTATCGTCGGCCTGCTCACCGCGCGCGGGTACCGCTTTCACGTCCATACGCATCGCACCTCGCGGACGGTCGCGGACGCCAAAGCACAACTTCCCTTCCCACCCGAGCACCTACTGAAAACCGTCGCCTTCCGCGTGAAGAACGGCCCGTGGCTCCTCGTGGCGTGCAAAGGGGATGATCGCGTGGACTATCGCCGCCTGGCAGAGGCGGCGGGCGCGCGGCGGGCGGACATCCAGCAACCCGCCCCGGAGGATGTCGAGGCGGCGCTCGGCTACATCACCGGCGGCGTCGCCCCCTTCCCGCCCAATGCGGAAACGCGGACCATCGTGGATGCAGGCGCGGCCGCCACACTGGACACCGTCTATTGCGGCATCGGTCGCAGCGACGGCACGTTGGAGATCGGGATCGCCGACCTCATCGCCGCCACCGGCGCGGTCGTTGCGCCGGTCGTGCGGGCACAGGCATCGGTGGCGTAGGCTTTCAGCCTGCGGCGCTGCGTCTCTCGACGCAGGCTGAAAGCCTACGCCACCAGAATCTACCCCTGCTTGACCGCGGTGAGATGCAATCCCGTCGCCCACGGGTTGCGTTTGAGGAGCGTGTCCTCCCAGTAGGAGAGCCGCCAGGTCGGGAAGAAGACGACGCGCTGCACGGCCTTCGTGACGGTCGCCTGCCGGCCCTCCGGCTCCCGCCGCAACCGCTCGCGCCCCCAGTAATCGACGATGTCATGCACCTGGCCGATCAGATGGAACGAGTACGAGAGGTCGGTCGGCTCCATGCCGTGCGCGCGGAAGGTCTGCGTGACGCTCGCGGTCGTCAGCCGCTGGATATGGCCGACGTGATCGTGCTTCCATCTGGTGGATCGGGATGCGCCTGCTGTGGGTCAGGGCGCGGAAGAGCGTCTTCGGTTGCGCTTCCAGCGGGACGAAGCCGTGGAAGAGCCCGCCCGGTTTGAGGATGCGGGCGATCTCCGCGACGCAGCGGCCGACATCCGGCACATGCTCCAGGAGATCGAACAGCAGCACGATGTCGTACGAGGCATCCGCCGCCGGGATGCGCGCCGCGTCCGCGACGAGATATGCGCCGCCGCTCCCCGCCCGCATCGCCTCGCCGGATCGCGCTCGACGCTCAGGTCCACGCCGACGAGCGACAGGTCCGGGCGGTCGTGATGGATGGCGCGGTTATGCCGCCCGGCGCCGCAGCCGAGCAGCAGGCAGGCGCCGGTACTGTCCGGCGATCGCGTCGAAGGCGCGTTGCAGCCGCAAGCCGCCAATCGTCCGCTCGGTCGAGGAGATGCCGCCCCGCCCCTGAATCGTCGTGGCGTCTTCGTAATCGAAGTCGACGGCCGGGGAGGGCGGTTCGAGCGACCGCCCCTACACCCTCGGCTGCCTGCTCATTACTCGTCATCTGCTCATTGCATTGCTCCGTGCTGCTTTCAGGCGATCCAGCAATTCGACGAGATCGGTGGCGATCATCGTCGGCTCGATGCCGGTCGTGACGATCTCCTCGCGCTGCGAGACGCCGGTGAGGACGAGGGCGGTGCGCGATCCGGCCCGGTTCGCGCCGAGGATGTCGGTGTCGAGCCGGTCGCCGACCATCAGCACCTCATGCGGCTGGAGGCCGAGGCGGGTGCAGGCGAGCTCGAACATGTACTTCTCCGGCTTGCCGATCACCGTCGGCTGCACATCGGTGGAGGCGACGAGCGCGGCGATCATCGCGCCGCAGCCGGGCACCAGCCCTTCCTCGGTCGGCAGCGTTGTGTCCGGGTTGGTGGCGACGAAGGCCGCCCCGGCGCGGATAGCGAGGCAGGCGCGCTTGATGTCGTCATAGCCGAAATGGAGGTCGGTGCCGACGACCTGCACCTGCGGGCGGCGGTCGTCCCGCGTGAAGCCGCCCTCGTCGAAGAGCACTTCGATAGAGCGCCTGCATCCCGACCGCGCCGACCGTCACGTCCGGCGGGTAGTTCAGGCGCAGATAGTCGCGCACGGCGATGCCGGAGGTGATGATCGTCTCCTTCGGCACGGTCACGCCGTGGCCCGCCAGCCGCTCGACGTACATCTGCGCGGTGCTCATCGAGTTGTTCGTCGCGAGCAGGTAGGGAATCTGCTCGGCGGTCATCCAGTCGAAGATTTCGTTCAGGCCGGGGAGCGCTTCCTTGCCGACGCCAGAGCACGCCGTCCATATCGAAGACGAGCGCGCGAATGTCCTTCAGCCAGGCGAGATTGTCGCTCATCGCGTGCCTCCGAGGTGGACGAAATAGGGTTCGGGCGGCGCGCCGAGGATCGACTCGCGCGGCATCGACGATGTCGGAGAGGACGGCGGAGGCGGTCGGGCGCGGCCCCGCCCCCTGCCCGACGAGCAGCACCGGCCCGACGCGGTCGCCGGTCAGTTCGATCGCGTTGTAGTTCGCGCTCGTCGAGCCGAGCGGGCTGGCCGCCGCCACGCGCGCCGGGGCGACCGCGAGCGATACCGCGCCGTCCGCGACCGAACCTTGCGCGAGCAACTTGATTGTTTCGCCCGCCGCCTTCGCCGCGGCGATTTCATCCGCCGTCACGCCCGTGATGCCGGTGCGCGAGACAGAATCCGGCGCGACTGCGGTACCGAAGCAGACTTGCGCGAGCACGCACGCCTTGTAGACGGCGTCGTACCCCTCGACATCCGCCGTCGGGTCCGGCTCCGCGTAGCCGAGCCGCTGCGCTTCTGCCAGGGCATCGCGTATGAGGTTCCCTGCTCGGCCATCGCGCTGAGGATGAAGTTCGTCGTGCCGTTGATGATGCCCCGGAAAGCGGTGATCCGGTTCGCCGCCTGCACCTGCCGCAGCGCGGCGAAGAGGGGGATGCCGCCGCCAACGGACGCCTCGCACAAGAGCGGCGCGCGCCGCGCCGCCGCGAGCGGGAAGAGCGCGCCGCCATGCTTGGCGAGCGTCTCCTTGTTCGCCGTCACGACGGGCTTCCCGGCGCGCAAGGCGCGGTCAATCAGCGTATGGGCGGGCTCCTCGCGGCCAAGCACTTCGACGACGATCTGCACATTGGCGTCGTCAATGACCGCCGCGCCATCGGTGCGGATGAGATCGGGCGCGAGATCGGCGCGTGCGGCCCGTTCCGGCCCGCGCTCCAAGACCGCCACGAGGCGAACGGGGCGACCGAGCCGGTGCATGATCGCCTGCTCCTGCTCGCCAATCGCCCGCGCAACCGCCGCGCCGACCGTCCCCAGCCCCAACAACCCGACGCCAATCGGCGCAACGCTCACCCGCAACCTCCCTCACGCCCGGCGACCACCGCCGCGCCGCAGGATACCATATTGAACGTCTCTCAAGAGCGTCATTTGTAGCAAGCGCTATTTTAGCGCACCCGATTTGCTTACCTGATATACTCGTCCTAAGTCGATACAGGATAGCAACTAAACCATCTAAATATGGGGGGCATAATGGACGAGTATCGAGATCTCGATCGCACGAGCCGTAGGGATATCGAATTCCTTATCATTCTGCGTCTTGAGTTCCGTCGAGGCATGCAAGATGACCTCGTTCCAGGGGGAATGGAAAAACTTCTGCGGATTAGCAAGATGATTCCCATATCAGTCACCGAACTTCTGAGGGGCTATAAGTCCTTACCCATTGCCGTTCGCAAAGAACGATTAAAAGAGGCCGGTGAGAAGATGAAACAAGAAGTAATGGCCCGACCGGGCACAAGCCCGTACTTTTTATCCAGTAAGGTTCGATACCTCGAGGAGTGGCTAAAGAGTCACTCTGACCTTGCCGACATTGTACGTGAAACAGAGCGCGAGAAAGATCGGGCCTATAGCCTGGTAGGCGACGAGTCCTTAGGAGGCTATCGACCGTATTCCGCAGCCCAAGGGCGCAGTGGAAAATCAACTACCCAGTTGCAGAGAGAGCAAATACAACAGTTCCAAGACGAATTAAGGACTTCTCTAGATAATACTCCGTGGTTCTAAAGTCATACCGCTATTACGTTCCTCTCCGTCCCGTACGCGACAAGGGCTCAGCAAGTACGTCTAATACGGATGATCGCGCAGCCAATCGCGGTATGTGACGAGATGCGCGGCGAGATCGTCATCGAGGCCGAAGCCGAGATCGTGGCGGAAGCGGGTCATGTCGAGCAGGCCGCGCCGGACGCCGATTCCGAAGCCGACACTAGCCTCATCCGGCGTGACAAAATGCCACGCGGAGGTCGGGGACGATGGTGCGGAGCGCATCAAGGATGTCGGGCAGCGTATAGCCCCGGCCCGCGCCGAGGTTGTAGACGCGATGCGCGAGGCTCGGCGCATGGAGCAGCGCGACGACGGCACGGGCGACTTCACTCGCGGCCGTCAGGTCGCGCGCGAGGCCATCGTCATGCGTGCGGATTTCTTCGCCCGCAAGTGCGGCGTGCATCAGGCCGTAGATGCCGCTCATCGCTTCCCGCGCGCCGGTGGGGCGTTCGAGCGGGCCGAAGAGCGCGGCGGGCCGGACGGCGACGACATCCATACCAAAGCCGTGTACCGCGTGCGCCATCAGCCGCTCAATGGATTGCTTCGAGACGGCGTAGGCGGTCGTATCGCGCCACGGGGCGTCTTCCGTGAGCGGCGAGCCATCATTGGCCGCGTAGACGGAGGAGGAACTGAAGACGACGGTACGTCGAACGCCGAGCGCGCGGGCCAGATCGAGCGCATTCGCGGTGCCGAGGACGTTGACGCCAATCGTCTGCCGCATCCCGGCCGCTTCCATCGCCGCATCCGGCGTGATCGCCGCCGCATGGATGACGAAGGTGATCGCATGTCCGCTCGCCGCGTGGAAGAGCGCGCCGTAATCCGTCACGTCCGCCTGCACCCAGGTCACACGTTCCGCACGCTCCGGGTCGCGTGCGAGGAAGGCGCGCACGGTCTCATCGGGCAGGCGACGATCCACCGCGACAACGGGGCGACGCGCCGCCGCTTCCCAGACAAGATGCGGGCCGAGGAAGCCTGTCGCGCCCGTGACGAGCGTTGTGCCGGCCATAACGATGATCTGGTCGGCGGTCATACCATAGATTCCATATATTCTGGCATACATCACCCTGCGTCATAGCATCGGTCGGCCGCCGGTAACTAATGCGGCACGGACACGACCGCCTCACCGGCATCATCGACATACGGATGCGCGGGCGTGATTGGTTCCCCGGCGGCAAAGCGGGCGAGCGGGAAGGGCCGAGCGGCGGCGGGTTGCGCGCCGGTCGCGGCCCACGTCGCCATCACCTGACCGACGTACGGGCCGCTCTTGAAGCCGCTACCGCTGAATCCGGCGGCGAGGAAGAGCCCATCCGCGCCGAGGTTCGCCTCCAGGATCGGGCAATGGTCCGGCGTCATATCGAGGATGCCCGCCCAGCCGCGCGTCACTGCCGCGCCCTCCATATCGGGGATGCGGCGGGCAATCGTCTGCTTGGAGTCCGCGACGATGGATGCGTCCGACTGCTCGTCGTAGTCGTCCGCTGAGGGGACGAGGCGCGACCGCTGCCGCACACCGATCAGCGTCTCCGTCGCGCCGTAGGGCCGGAAATATGAGCCGAGCGCGGTGTCGATGAAGACCATGTGGCCGTCCACTCCGTGCGGTACGGCGCCCTGCCGCTGGAAGAGCACCACTTGGGTGCGATGCGGCACGATCGGCAGTTCGACGCCGATCCGCGCGAAGAGCGGCACGCCCCAGACCCCCGCGCAGACGATCACCAGCGGCGCATCGAAGTCGCCGCCATCGGTCGTGACGCCGACGACGCGCCCGCCGTCGGTGCGCAGCGCCGTGACCGCCGTGCCGGTGACGATCTGTGCGCCGAGCCCCTCGGCGGCCTGGGCGAAGGAGCGCGCGGTGTCGCCCGGCATCGCGCAGCCGGAATCCGGTTCGTACGCGCAGGCGATGAGATCATCCGTATCCACCCAGGGCTGCATCCGGCGCACATCATCGCCGTTGACGATGCAGGTGTTGACGCCGATCCCTTGCAACATGCGCACATTCTCAGAGAGCGCGGCGACATTGCGCGGCGTGACCGTCTGGATGAACCCGGTGCGCGCGAAGCCGGGATCGCCGACGCCGACGCGGTGCCGCCAGTCCTGAAAGTACGGCAGGCTCTCGTTCGCCAGCCGCGCCTCGTACGGGTTGGTGTAGTGCATACGCACCAGCCCACCCGACTTGCCGGTGCTCGCGCCCGCGATCTCGCCCCGGTCGATCAGGATCGTCTTGACGCCGCGCTCCGCGAGATGGAAGGCCGTACTCGCCCCGTTCACCCCACCGCCGACGACGATTGCCTCCGCTGTCCGTGCCACGGGTCGCTCCCTTCGGTCGCAATTCAGGACTGAGGACTGAGGACTGAGGGCTGAGTGGTGCGCCGGGCACGGATATGCGGCGCGTTGGCGATAGTCGGGCGATACGGGAATGGAAATGCCGAAGGCGGCGGCGAAGGAAGGGACATGGATGCGGATACCCTCAGCGGCGGACGCTTCGATGGCGGCGGTAACGGCGAGGGTGCGGAGATGATCGTCCACCGTCGGGGCGCGGCTGTCACCGCTACGGAAATCGTGCAAGACGGCGCGGAGCATCAGGCGGACATCGTCCATGAATGGCTCCTGAGCGGGCAAGGGCACGTACTCCATCGCCTCCGTACCCTCGTGGACGATATGCAAGCCATCGAAGAGGGCGGTCTGCACGAGCGCGCCCCGCTCGCAATCGGTCCGCCAGAGGAAGGTGTCGCGCGCGGTGCGGGCGGCCCAGGTGCCGGTGTACTGCACGGTCATGCCGTTATTGAGCGTCAGCGTCGCGCAGACCGTCGCGTCGTCCGCATAGTCGCTCCAGCGCGGGTTACTCGTCGTAGCGGAGAGGGAGAGTACATCCGCTCCGTAGACGTGGCGGATGAGATCGAGGTGGTGGACGGTCTGCTCCCAGAGCATCGGCTGGCGCATCGTCAGCGGGTATTTATTCAGCCCGGAGGCCCAGCCATTGCGGTTACGCCAGTAGTTCACATGGGCGAGGCCGGGCAAACCTAAGTCGTTCCGTTGGAGGATGGTTTTCGCTGCTACCGTCGTCGCGACATAGCGAAAGTTCATTGCGATATATACGCGCCGTCCGATGGCGCGACAATGATCGGCAATCGCAGTCGCGTCCGCGAGATCGACGGTGAGGGGTTTCTCGACGAGCAGCGTGCATCCGGCGTCGGCGAGCGCGATGCAGAGGGCGCGACGCTCCATCGGCGGTGTTGCCACAACGGCAAGGGTCGGATCGAGGACGGAAAGTGCTTCGGTGTGATCCGCGAAGCAGCGCGCCTCCGGCCCGAACGTCTCCCGCACCCACGCCCGTGCACCGGGATCGGGGTCGACATAGCCGACGACATGGACGCCCGACTCGCCCGCCAGTACCCGCGCCCACATCCGCCCGCGCACGCCGACGCCGACGAGCAAGACGGGTACTATTGGCTGCAATGCCGAAGCGCCATCCCCTTCCCCAGTTTTCATGCCGCCGAGGATAGCGGCCGCACCGAGCGCGTGTCAACGCAGAGGAGATCAATCGGTACGGAGCGAAAGGCGCATTCGATCACTGCCGCTATGGACCGCAGTTCGGGGTCCTATGCCTGTTGCGTCACGCGCGAGAATCGCGGCAGGACCTCCGACAGGAAGAGGTCCAACCCTTCCGAACTGGGGAAGTCCATAAACGAGAGTTGCACATGCTGCACGCCGAGGGCGGCGAACTCCTCCAATTTCCGCGTCACGTCGTCCGGGGTGCCGTTGAGGAGGTAGAGTTCTCCCCGGTGGCTGAAGGGCATATTGCGCACGATGGCATCGGGATCGCGCGAGAGGCTGGCGGTCGCGAAGTAGGTCGGCACAATCGTCGCGGGGTCGCGTCCGATCGCGCGGCAATGATCGTGGAGGATGGAGAGTCTGCGCCCGTACTCGGCGGGCGAGTAGTAATCCGCATTCCACCAGTCGGCGTGCTGGGCGACGACGCGCAACGTCCGCCGCTCGCCCGCCCCGCCAATCATCAGGACGGGCGCCGGATCGGGTCGCGGCTCGCAATATGCCTGCGCCACCGCGTAGTAGATGCCGGTGAAGGTGGCTGGCGAGTCTGCCCACAGGGCGCGGATGATCCGCGCCGCCTCGTCGAGTTGAGCAATGCGGACCGATGCAGGAGGGTAGGGGTAGCCGTAGGCACGGTACTCATCTTCCTTCCAGCCCGCCCCCATGCCGAGGATGAAGTGGCCACCGGTGAGGAATTGGAGCGTGGCCGCGATCTTCGCCGTAAGCGCCGGATTGCGAAAACTCTGGCCGAGTACCAGCGTGCCGAAGCGCACCCCCGGCGCGCGCCCGGCCGCATAGGCGAGCAACGAGAAGCACTCCATCAGCGGGGTGTCGTCGAACTGGAAATGGTCCACGACCCACGCCGACAGGTCGTGCTCCGCGCAGGCCGCGAGGATTTTGTCATTCATCGCGACCATGTCGGCCAATGTCCCGCCGCGTGTCGTCACCCGGAGCACGATGCCGAAATCTAACGCCGTCATCGTTTCCTCCCTATCGTCGAAGGCTTCACGTATTCGTTGAGCAATCGGCACGATGCTTCCGGCACAGCCCACCCAGATAATCAGTCGCTGCTCGCCGAGGCGGCGGGGATGGAGCCGATCGTCGCGGTAGCGGCGATGCCCCCGCCACCGACGCCTTCACCGGATTCGGCAACGGCGGCGGCTTCTGCCACATCGTTGACGGCGGACATGCGGGCGTTGTCGGCGGCGATACGCAGGGCGGAGCGTTGCGATTGCGGGTCGAGGCGGCGGGTGACGACGAAGGTGAAACTGGCGAAGACGCAGGCGATCAGGAAGGGAATCTGATAGCCGACATAGTTGAGGATGATGCCCGTCGTGATCGGCACGACGATGGCGGCAGCGTGCTGCAAGGTGACGCCCATCGCCAGGCTCGGCGCGATCTCCTCCGCGACGGCGACCTTGCGCAGATAGGTCGCCGCGCCGATCGGCGAGAGGGGCATGATGAAGGTGTAGAGCACGTAGCAGAGGCAGGCGATGACGACATTGTTCGCCAGCGCGTAGCCGCCGAGCGCGACGACGTAGGCGACATTGATGATCGAGAGCATCCGCCGCTCGCCATGCACATCGATCATCTGGCCTACCCACGGGCCGGAGACCATGCTGACGAAGGTCACCGCGATCAGCACGCCGGAGATTTGCGCCACCGAGAGGTGGTAGCGATGCACGAGCACCCAGAGGCCGAAGGAGAAGAAGACCTGCTGCCGCCCGCCATCGAGCAGGCTGAGGTAGTAGTAGTAGCGGTACTCCCGCTTCAGGACGACCCGGTCGCGCCGCGCCGCCTGCTGCCGCTCCTCGCCGTCGTGCAGATGCGGGAAGCCGAAGATGGCGACCGCCGCGAGCAGCGCCACCCCGCCGAGGACGACGAAGGTCGGGCGGTAGATCGCGGGATGGACGTGGAAGACGACGAGGATGATGACGAGCGCGGCGAGCGAGCCGCCCTGGGTGATCGCCGCCATCCGCCCGAGGATGCTGCCGCTCTTCGCCTCCGACGTGAGGCTCATACCGAGCGAGTATTGCGTCTGCAAGACGGTGTGATAGCCCATGCTGGAGAGGATCATCCATGGTGCGACCGTCCAGAAGCTATTCGACAGCCCGAATAGCGCATAGCCGACCGCAAGGAGGACGAGCGCGCCCGCTGTCACACGCTGGAGCGAGACGCGATAGAAGAGCGCGGTGAGGAAGATGAGCAGGAAGCCGGGTATCTCGCGGATGGCGGTGATGTAGCCGAACTGCGGCCCTTGTAGATGGAGGACACTCTCGAAGTAGTTGGTGACGATGTTCTGCTGCGCATTGAGCGCGAATCCGAAGAGCACCGACATCGCCGCGAGCATGATGAATCCGCGCCCCGATGCCGTCCGCCACATCCGCGCAACCTGCCGCACGCTCGCCCCCTTGCCCCCACAACACGGGGCGCGATTCCTCACGCATCGCGCCCCTGCCACCACGCCGCGCCAGAGCCTATCACCGCACCGAAACGCAGACAAGGCAGAACGATTCCCGCCGGACGAGGGGCTGGGCCGTCCACCGCTTGCGTCATGGTATCGCTCTTGCTTCGGGCCGATCATGATCTACGCAGTGACGCATGAACAACCGACCCGCCGCCCATCGCTCTCCGCGCCGGTCACCGATCCGGTCGCGTCGGCGCGCGTTGCGCGGCTCCGCTACGTCAGCGACACGTCGCCCGGCATCCGGCGCAAGCGAGCGGGCAAAGGGTTCAGTTACCGTCGCCCGGATGGCGCCCTCGTCCACGACGCCGAGACGCTGCGGCGCATCCGCTCGCTCGCCATCCCGCCCGCGTGGACGGACGTCTGGATCTGCGCGATCCCGAACGGTCATCTGCAAGCGACGGGTCGCGACGCGAAAGGGCGCAAGCAGTATCGCTACCACCCGCGCTGGCGCGAGGCGCGCGACGAGACCAAGTACACACGCATGATCGCCTTCGGCGAGGCGCTGCCGCGCATCCGCGCGCGGGTCGAAAAGGACCTCAATCGGCACGGCCTCCCGCGCGAGAAGGTGCTCGCCACCGTTGTGCGCCTGCTCGAAACGACGCTGATCCGCGTCGGCAATGTCGAGTATGCGAAGACGAACAAGTCGTACGGTCTGACGACGATGCGCAACCGGCACGTCGATGTCGACGGCGCGACGCTGCGCTTCCATTTCCGGGGCAAGAGCGGCATCGACCACAGCATCGACCTCAACGACCGTCGGCTGGCGAACATCGTCAAGCGGTGCAAGGAGTTGCCGGGCGCGGAACTCTTCCAGTACATCGACGACGACGGGAAGCGGCAAACGATCGACTCCGGCGACGTGAATGCCTACCTGCACGAGATCACGGGCGACGACTTCACCGCCAAGGATTTCCGCACCTGGGCGGGTACGGTACTGGCGGCGATGGCATTACAGGAATTCGAGGCATTCGATAGCGAGACGCAGGCGAAGAAAAACGTCGTGCAGGCGATCGAGCGCGTCGCGGAACGCCTGGGCAACACGCCGAGTGTCTGCCGTAAATGTTACGTCCACCCCGCCGTCCTCGACGCCTACCTCGGAGGGGCGATGCTCGAAGCGGTCAAGCAGCGCGCCGAGCAGGAGATCGCGGACGCCCTCCCCGGCCTGAAACCGGAAGAAGGGGCCGTGCTCGCCTTCCTCCAGCAACGTCTTGCCCGCGAGATGGCCGGCCGGTAATCCCCGGAGATGAACCGCCACGACGCCAAGGACGCCAAGAAATACGGGGCAAGGAATTCCTTTTAGGACTTATGCAATTGGAATCTTTTTCCTCGGTGGTAGCAGGCTTTCCAGCCTGCCTCCCCGACCCACGAGAGGCAGGCTGGAAAGCCTGCTATCACCGGGTTTCTTGCCACGAACTGCATAATTCCTACCTTTATTCCCTTCTTCCGTTTTGGCGTCCTAGGCATCTTGGCGGTTCAGATTTCCGCTGCGGTCAGGTAGGCGAGCGATTCGACGTGGGAGGTCTGCGGGAAGAAATCGAAGAGTTCGAGTGTGCGGAGGGCGTATCCTGCCGCGACGAACAACGCCACGTCGCGGGCCAGCGTGACGGGATTGCACGAGACGTAGACGAACTGCCGGGGTCGCTTGGCGATGATCGCGTCCGTCACGCGCGCGTCCAGACCGGAGCGCGGCGGATCGACGAGGGCGAGGGCGAGATCGGGGAGCAGATCCATCGCCTTCTCGGCGGGTTTGGCGAAGCAGTCGATGTTCGTCAGGCCCCACAGGTGGGCGGTCTCCCGCGCCGCCGCGATGGCCGCCGGGTCGACTTCTATCGCCACGACGCGCCCGGCCCGCCGCGCCAGGAACATCGTGAAGAGGCCCGCGCCGCAGTAGATGTCGGCAGCGGTGTCGTTCGGTCCGAGCGCGATCAATTCCTCGATCCGGGCGATCAGGCGCGGCACGAGAGCGAGATTGGTCTGGAAGAACGAGCCCGCCGGCAACACGAACGGCTCCCCGCCGACGATGACCACGCTCGCCACCGGGCCGTAGTACGGGCGCGTCTCACCGGAGGGATGCTTGTAGGTGACACTGGCGACCTCCGGCAGCGCCGCCAGTCTGTCCGCCAGCGGGTGCAGTTCCGGGCGATTGGGCAAATCCATACCACCAATACCGCCGATGACCAGTTGCAGCAGCGGCGCATCCGGGGCGCCGACCACCTTCGCCTCGACCCAGACCTTACCACGCAATTCGGGGTAGACCCCATCGGCGTACCAATCGTTGAGCGTCGCCAGCAGACCGGAGATGGCCGGGTGGCTGATCGGGCAGTCGTCGACGGCGATCACGCTCTGGCGGCGGCGTTTGCGGAAGCCTGCCCCGTGCGCCAGCGCGATGGCGGCGGAGTGCCGGTACCGCCACGGCTCATCCAGCGCGTACACGGCGTCAGGCGGGTGATCGATGCCCACTTCGCGCATCAACCCGGTCACGATAGCCCGCTTCGTCGTCAACTGGGAAGCGTACTCCATGTGCTGCCACTCGCAGCCGCCGCAATCATGCTCGCGGAAGTAGGGACACGGCGCGTCGATTCGGCCAGGGGCGGCTTCGAGCACCTCCGTGACCGTCGCGCGCGTCCAGCCCTTGCGCCCTTTTAGCGTCGTGATCGCCGCTCGCACCCGCTCGCCGGGGATGCCCTTCTCCACCGGGACTATGCGCTCGCCATGCACGACCGTAGTCACCCCGGCGGGCGTGAACTCCCCGAGCGTCAATTCCGCTTCTTCATGGATCATACGGTCGCGGCGACGGCGTAACGGGCGGGCATTCAGCGCGGCATCATCCGGTTCCTGAGGCGCATCCGGCCCCGGCGCGGTCGGATCGAATGGCTCTCCGGTCCCGCTCATACCGCGCTCGCCCTCGCGCATCGAAACGATCGTACGCGGTTCACAGTTCGCGGCGGCCGGAGAGCGCGCGACCGAGCGTCACTTGATCGGCGTATTCGAGGTCACCTCCGACGGGCAGGCCGCTCGCCGGGCGCGTGACGCGGATACCGAGCGGATTGATGGCGCGGAAGAGGTACATCGCCGTCGCCTCGCCGTTCGTGTTCGGGTTCATGGCGAGGATCACTTCCTTCACATCGGGCCGCTGCAAGCGGAGGAAGAGCTCGCGCACGCGCAACTGATCCGGCCCGATCCCCTCAATTGGATTGATCGCGCCGTGCAGTACATGGTAGAGGCCGTGGTACTCGCCCGTCCGCTCCAAAGCGACGAGGTCGAGCGGCTCCTCGACGACACAGATCATCGAACGGTCCCGGCCCGGATCGCTGCAGAAGTCGCACGGGTCGTGCTCGGTCAGGTTGTAGCACTCGGAGCAGAAGCGCACCCGCTCCTTCACCTCGATGACCGCCTCCGCGAGCGCGAGCGCCTGCTGCTTCGGCGCTTTGAGCAGATGATAGGCGAGGCGCGACGCCGACTTCGGCCCGATGCCCGGCAGCCGCCCCAACTCTTCGATCAGGCGCGTCACAGGCTCGGCAGTCGAGCGGGAACGGATACTCACAACAGATTCCTTCCGGCACACAGCGTACGAACACCTGTGGACAGTATACCAAAACGGGGAGAAACCGGGGAGAACCGCAAAGGCGCAAAGGACGCCAAGAGCGCAAAGAGGATCAAAGAATTTGGGTCTATCCCCCTTCTCTTTTTTTCCTTTGCGTCCTTTGCGCTCTTTGCGCCTTTGCGGTTCAATTGGCTTTTCCCGCGATTGACGGGCGCGAAGGGCCCTGTCATGCTATGGTCAACACGGAACTGACACGCCGCGCTATCGGAGAGGAAACGAAGACGATGCAGAGCACGCGACCGATCATCGGCATCACGCCGTCCCCGAAGCCGGAGGCGAGCCCCGCGTTCGGGGACGTGACGATCTACCGGATGACGAACACCTACACGAGCGCGGTGGAGGCCGCCGGGGGCATCCCGGTCGTGCTCCCGCCGACCGATCCATCGGCGGCGGCGCAGGTCGTCGCCCGGCTCGATGCGCTGCTCCTCAGCGGCGGCGGCGACATCCGCCCCTCCCGCTACCGCGACACCGGCCCGCAGCACGAGAAGACCTACGGCATCAGCGACGAGCGCGATGCGTGGGAGGACGCGCTGTTGGAGGCCGCCTTCGCGATCGATCTGCCGGTGCTCTGCATCTGCCGCGGCATTCAGGTGCTCAATGTCTTCCGTGGCGGCACGCTCTGGCAGGATGTGCCGACCGAGATGCCCGGCGCGGAGTCGCACAAGCAGCCGGAAGGCAAAGGCTCGGAAGCGACGGCACATACCGTCAGCGCGACGGGCCTGCTCGCCGCTGTCTACGGCATGGACGAGATCGGCACGAACTCCTTCCATCATCAGGGACTCAAGGAGATCGGCGCGGGGCTCGTCGCCTGCGGCACGACGCCGGACGGTCTCGTCGAAGCGGTCGAGATGCCGGAGCACTCCTTCGTCCTCGGTATGCAATGGCACCCGGAAGCGATGTTCGCCAAGCGCCCGGAGCACGAAGCGCCCTTCCGCGCCCTCGTCGCTGCCGCCGTCCGCCGTGGCGCGCTCTCCGTCGCGGACTGATCGCTACTTTCGTTTCGCTGCTACGATGAGGGGAAGATCGAAGGCCCGACCGGCAATCCGGTCGGGCCTTTGATCCACGTCTATCCGATTATGCGACCACGGCGACCATCTCCGGTTGCCGGGTGGCGACGGGCGGCTCGACGGTATCGAGCATGTCCTCGGCAATCGGCACGCCGGGAACGACCGGCTTTTCGAGCGCATTCTTGAGCACATCGTCGATATGCGCGGCGAGGACGAAGTGCATCGCCTTGCGCGCTTCCTTCGGCAGATCGTCGAGGTCGCCCTCGTTCCGCTTCGGGAGGATGACGGTCGTCAGGCCCGCCCGCCGCGCCGCGAGCACCTTGTCCTTGACGCCGCCGATCGGCAGCACCTGACCGCGCAGGGTGATCTCGCCCGTCATCGCGAGGTCGTCCCGCACCGGCATGCCGGTGAGGAGCGAGGTGATCGCCGTTGCCAGCGTGATACCCGCCGAGGGGCCATCCTTGGGCACCGCGCCCGCCGGGACGTGGACGTGGATGTCGCTCTCCGCAAAGACCTTCGGGTCGATGCCGAGGCCGACCGCCCGCGCGCGGACGTAGGACATCGCCGCCTGCACCGATTCCTTCATCACGTCGCCGAGTTGACCGGTGATGAGCAGGTTGCCCTTGCCCGGCATCCTGGTCGCCTCGAAGAACATGATGTCGCCGCCGACCGCCGTGACGGCGAGACCCGTCGCCACCCCCGGCATCTTCGTCCGCTCGCGGATCTCCTCGCGCTGGAAGCGGGGGCGACCGAGATAGTGCTGCACCTGCTTCGGGCCAACGACCTTCTTCGCGCCGCGCTTCGAGCCGCCCGCGACCTCGGTCGCCACCTTGCGGGCGATCGCGCCCAATTCGCGTTCGAGATTGCGCACGCCCGCCTCGCGCGTGTAGCCGGCGATGACGGTGCGCAATGGCCGGATCGGTGAGCGACATTTCGTCCGTGCGCAGACCGTTCGCCTCGATCTGCTTCGGCAGCAGGTGCCGCTTGGCGATGTGGACTTTGTCCTCCTCGCTGTAGCCGGCCAGCTCGATGATCTCCATCCGGTCCCGCAGCGGCGCCGGGATCGTATCGAGCACGTTCGCGGTGGCGATGAAGAGCACCTTGCACAGGTCGAACTCCACATCGAGGTAGTGATCGCGGAAGGTGCTGTTCTGCTCCGGGTCGAGCACTTCCAGCAGCGCCGACGACGGATCGCCGCGCCAGTCCGAACCGATCTTGTCCACCTCATCGAGGATGAAGACCGGGTCGTTCGCGCCCGCGCGCCGGATGGACTGGAGGATGCGCCCCGGCATCGCGCCGATGTAGGTGCGCCGGTGGCCGCGAATCTCCGCCTCGTCCCGCATGCCGCCGAGCGCCATGCGGGTGAACTTCCGCCCCAGCGCCGTGGCGATGCTCTGGCCGAGCGAGGTCTTGCCGACACCGGGCGGGCCGACGAAGAGCAGGATCGGGTCGCGATTGGGGGTCTTCTCGCCGTCCACCGCGCGGTCCTGCTTCAACTTGCGCACCGCGAGGTATTCGAGGATGCGCTCCTTGATCTTCTCCAGGCCGTAGTGATCGTCGTTCAGTTGCTTGCGCGCCTTGGCGATGTCGATCGGCTCCTCGGTGGAGATGTTCCAGGGCAGGCTCGTCATCCAGTCGAGGTACGTCTTGATGATGCCGTACTCCGCCGCCTGCGGGGGCAGTTTTGCCAGGCGGTCGAGCTCGCGATCCGCCTCCTTGCGCGCGTCCTCCGGCATCCCGGAGGCTTCGAGCTTCTCGCGGATGCATGCGTGATCTCCGCTTCCTGCTCGTTCGCCTCGCCGAGTTCCTTCTGGATCGCCTTCATCTGCTCGCGCAGGAAGTACTCGCGCTGGGTCTTGCCGACCTCGTCCTGCACCTGCTCCTGCAACTTCTTGCCGAGTTCGAGGACTTCCAACTCCTTGGAGATGTAGCCGTTCAGCCAGCGAACTTCGCGGCGATGTCGTCGATTTCCAGCAGTTCCTGCCGCTGCTCGACATCCATGCGCAGCGTGCCCGCGACGAGGTAGAGCAGCTGGCGCGGGTCGTCGAGGTTGACCGCGACGGTCACGAGATCGTCATTCAGGTACGGCACCAGCTCGACCAGCTGGCCGAAGAGTTTGACGCGTGTTGCGCATCAACGCCTGCAGTTCCAGCGCCTCGACGACCGTCTCGGGGATGCGCTCGACCTTCGCGAGCAGGTACGGCTCCTCCTGCGTGTACGTCGCCGATGCGCACGCGCTCCAGCCCCTGCACGCCGAGGCGGACATTGCCGTCCGGCATCCGCAGCATCTGCTGGATGACGCCCAACGTGCCGATCTGATAGAGGTCATTCGGCCCCGCGCCCTCGAGTTCCTTGTCCTTCTGCGCGACGAAGACGACGCGCCGGTCGCCATTGACGACCGCGTCGATCAGCCGCAGCGAACGCGGCTGCGCCGCTTCGAGCGGCAGCCCCGTCATCGGGAAGAGGACGGCGTTGCGCAGCGGCAGGATCGGCACCGATTCGGGCATCTGCTCGTCGTCCGGCGCGGGCGTGCCGATCTCGATGCGTTCTCGCCGCGATCGGCGCTTGATCGCAATCGGCGCGGACGTCTCGGTCTCCGCCGCTGCCGGTCACTTCGGCGGCCGTCGCCTCGGCTTGCACATTCTCGATCCTCGGTCGGAACGGCCTCTGTTCGCTTCTTCTTACCGGCCATTTATTCATTATCCTTTCCCAAATCACCGTCGATCGTGGCGGTTGTCTCGTCGTCCGGCGCACCGACGGCGACCGCTGCCGTGCGTGTGGCGTGGATGCGCACGCGCTGCGCCCGCGGCAGCATAATCGTCAGTAAACCATGCTCGTAATTCGCTTCGACGCCATCCCGCTCGACGGGGAATGGCAAGTGGGACACGCGCCTTGAATGGACCGTAGGAGATTCCCATCTCATGGTACGAGCGCTGTTCCGAGCGCGTCCGCGCCCCGCTGCGCGTCGGGCATCCGCTTGCCCTGAATCATCAGCGTGTCATTGTCGAGCACGACGCGGAGATGGTTCTCGTCGATCCCCGCCAATTCCGCACGCACGACGAGCGCTTTCTCCGTCTCGAAGACTTCGAGCGCGGGACGCCACGCATCCGTCTGCCCCGTCATTCGGTACCCGAAGGCGAGACGATACGGTGCGTGGGGGTCATCATTATGTCGCGGCATCGGACACCCCCTCTGTGCTTGCAACGTTCATCGCTGCATACCCCCGCCCATTCGTCGAGCGCTCATCGTCTACAACACAATCGCGAGGGAATTGTTCCATCTTTAGCACTCTCGATGCATGAGTGCTAATCGCCTCTGCGTAGTGTACCCCTGCCGGTGTCCGTTCGCAACCAGTCGGTGGCGCAGGCCGGAAAGCCCGCGCTATCACACGAGATCAGAGCAGGTAGAGGATGAGGACGCTGGTGCATCCCCACAGCAGGATGCAGACCAGCAGGGGGCGGTCGGCGAAGAGGGCGTCCTCGGGGTTGCCTCCTTCGCCCTTCCGGTAGACGAGGTAGAGGTAGCGGAAGACGGCGTACAAGACGAAGGGGATCGTGAACATCATCGCGTGATTCTTCGGCAGGTTCTCCGCGTTGAAGGTGTAGAGGGCGTAGGCCATCACCGTCGCGCTCGTCACGACGGCGATGATCTCTTCCAGCAGGGTCGCGGAATATTCGTCCAGCACGGCGCGGTGGCTGCCCGCACCCGCCTCGAGCAGCATCAACTCGTGCCGCCGCTTGGCGAAGCCGAGGCAGAGCGAGAGGAGCACCGTGCAGACATAGAGCCACGGCGAGATCGGCGCGGCGATCACCACCGCGCCCGCCATCGCGCGCAGCACGAAATTGGCGGCGAGCGCGAAGACATCGAGCAGCACCTGCTCCTTGAGCCAATACGTGTAGAAGAATTGGAGCGCCACGTAGCCGGCGACGATCGCGCCGAACATCGGGCGCAGCAGGAAGGCGAGGGGTATCGCCACGGCAAGCCCGCCCAGCGCGACCCCCCAGGCGAGCGGCACGGGGACCTCCCCCGCCGCAATGGGTCGGAAGCGCTTCTTCGGGTGCAGGCGGTCCGCCTCGCGGTCGCGCAGATCATTGATGAAGTAGATGCAACTGGCGACGACGCAGAAGAGCGCGAAGGCCGCGAGCACATGCCAGATCGCGGTCGCGTGCGTCAGTTCCTTGGCGAAGACGATCCCCGCGAAGAGGAGGCCATTCTTCACCCAATGCTTCGGGCGTGCCTCCTTGAGCAATGCGCGCCCGAGCGACCGCCGCACATGCAGTCCCGGCTCAATTGATGGCGGCACTACTTGCGTGCCTGTGGAAACCGCTTCACTCATGTACGCAGAGTACGGCCTGGTGTACGAACCGTCAAACGCGGGGAGGGGAACGCGAACCACCAAGACACCAAGAAGAATCTAATAGAATCCTTGGTGTTCTTGGTGTTCTTGGTGTCTTGGTCGTTGGATCCCTCTCTCCAGCTAGCCAACGGGCGCGGGCTGCGGCTTCGGGGGGAGCCATGCGGGGTTATAGTCGCTGCCGATGTTCCAGAGGAGGTAGCCGCTGCTTTGCATCTCGTTGCACGCCTGAATCTGGGCGAAGATTTGCGCGGCGCCGTAGCTCGTGCCCGGCCCGTAGTCGAATGCCTGGAGCCAGGGGCGTGTCTTGTGGACGACGCCGGGAACGCGCTGCTCGCGCTCGATCAGGCTCTGCTTTATCACGTCATAGGGGTAGTTATTGGGGATGTCCCAGCCATTGAAGCCGCGCCCGTAATGCGACGGATAATCCATCGGGCAGATGACATCCACGAGCGCCGCAAGGTCCTCGAACTGCTGGCCGATGCCGTTCTCCCCCTTCATCCATGCCGTGATGCCGAAGATGTCCGCGCCCATCAGCGCGCGGGTCGGCGCGAGCTTCGCGCGTGCCGTCTTCAGGAACCCGGTGATCGCGTCGCGCCGCTCCTGCGAGCCGTCCGTGTACCCAGGGCCGTAGTCGGTCGCGTCGAGATTGCCGTCGGACGGGAAGCGGACATAATCGAACTGCACCTCGTCAAAGCCGAGATTGGCCGCTTCGAGGGCGAGGTCGCTGACGTACCCCCAGACCTGCGGATTCGTCGGGTTGACCCACGGTTGCCCGGCCGTCGTTCGCCACGGCTTGCCGGTGCGGGAGTCCTTGATCGCCATGTCGGGCCGCTTCGTCGCGGCGATTGGGTCCTCCATCACGACGATGCGGGCGATGGCGTAGACGTTCTTCGCGTGCAGCGTTTGCAGCAGGTGCGGCACATCGAGGACGGGATGGACCGCGCCGACCTCGCGGGCGAGCGGCACCTTCGAGTCGTAATAGACGACGCCGTTGTTGTCTTTGAGGTCCACGACGAGCGTATTGAGGTCCTTCGTGCCGATCAGGCCCATCAGTTTGTCGAGTTGCGCCGGGTCCGCCGCGATGGGCGCCTGGACATAAATGCCCTTGGAGACGAAGGGCTGGAGGGTCACATCCTGCGTCAGGTTCGCACCCAGCGGCAGCGATTGCGACCGATACCCGACGCCCTTGACGATCAGCGGCACACCCTCGTCCACGCCATCGAGCGTGTATCGACCATCGGCATCCGTCTGCCCGACGACCGTGCCCGCCGCAACGGTCACACCGGCGACGGGTTGCCCGTGCGGGTCGCGCACGGCGCCGGAGAGCACGTCGGGGCGCAGCGCGAGGTCCATCGTCGTCTGTTGCGCGATAGGATGCGGGCGGCGGCTGACATTCGGGGCATCGACGATCAGGCTGGCGCCATCGGGGACGCCGGTGAGCCGGTAACGGCCATCGCCATCCGTCGTGCCGGCGATTCCCAGCTCCTTGCCCGGCGCGACCGCCTCGATCTTCGTGTTCGCCAGCGGCTGACCGAGCGACGTGACACGCCCCGTCACCCAGGCGGGCCGGAGCGCGAGCGTCGCGGGCTCGGTCGGCGGCCACGGCAGGTCGATCTGTCGTGCATCGTATTCGCGCTCGGAGGCGAAGAGCGTCACACGCTCGCCGCCCAGACGCGCATGGACCTCGCCGCGCGCATTGGTGACGAACTTCCGCCCGACGACGCCCTGCGGCGTCGATTCGGCGGGGATGCACGCGCCGTCCGGGCAGGCGAGCGGCACCACCGTCACCTGCGCGCCCGCGAGCGGGCCACCGCTGTATGCGTCCTTGACGACAACCGTCCCCAATTGCCCGGTGCCGCTCGATCCCGTCTGCCCGATCAGGGTGTAGACGCCGTAGCCGAGTGCGGCCACCGCGCCCGCTGCGATGAGCATTCGCCACGCGGTGCCCGTCGGGCGGCGGTATGACCGGGAACGAACGGCCAAATGTCGATGTCGTAACACCAAGCGATGGGCCTCCTACGACGGCGAAGGGGTCGCACCGGCGAGCGTGGGGGGAGCGACGGGTCGCTCGCCGGTGATCGTCGGGCCATCCGGGGTCTGCATGACCCGTGGCACAACGACGCTACTGTGCGGAGTTGCGCAATACCGCACATCATCCAGCCGGCCCGTCCGCGCGATGAAACGCGGGCCGGCGCCCTGTAATAGGGCATTCATGAAAGTCTCCGCCTCCGGCGTGATCGTCTCAGCGACGAACGAGCGGTAAAGCGTCAAGGACGCAAGGGCGGATTCGTCGATCGTGCGCGGCGCATCGCCCTGATCGGGGAAGGCCCACGGGCCGTGCGATTCCCAGGCGCAGGCGACGAGGAATCCCGCCGCGAGCATGTCGTCCAGCGCGAAGACGGTGCCGTGCTCCTGGCCCGCGCACACGATGAGCACATCGAGATTCCTCGCCGTCGCCTCGGCGATCGCCTCATCGACGACCGCCGCACCGTTGCGGATGCAGCCGATGAGCACGAGGGGCGCAGCGCTCAGCAAGGCCAGCGCGACCGTGCCGTTACTCGTGCGCATGACGACGCCGCGACCGCCAACGGCGGCGCCGTTGGCGGCGGTCGGCGAGTTATCGAGGTCGAATCCCGGCGCGATGATGCCGCCCTGCTCCCCAACCAGCAGCGCGCGCTCATTGCCGGGCTGCGCCGCGCGCCGGCGCGCCTCCTCCAGTTCGGTCGCGAAGCGGATCGGCCCCGCGCCCCGCTCGCAGAGCGTCAGGAGAGTCGTGCTCGCGCGGACGACATCGACGACGATGCAGACGCTACTGCGGCTGTCGCCAATCGAGGACGCGGTATAGGCTACCCGGAAACGCACATGCACCCACCTTGGATGAATCGTCGTTGCATAGTTCGTACTGTACGTTCACCAAAATACTCGCGCAGCACAATGTCTGTTCTACGCGGCGTACGGTACCATCCCCGTGCGTCAAGTGCAAGCAGAGAATGATGAAGACGCGGAATTTGCGCATCTTCGTCACGGATTGCGGCGGCGATCACCTTTGACGGGCGGAGATGAAGGGAGTATCCTTTCGGGTGGTGGCGCGGATGTACGCCATCAATCAAAGGGGCGGCACATCGTTGCACCGCCCGGCATCCTGCGACGAGGCAGGATAGAAAGCAGAGACGCTTCCCATGTCCGCATCACCTATCGACGTATTGCGCGACCCCACGACGAACGCGGACCTGGCCCGCGTCGAGGATGCGATCCGCGAGACCGTATCGGTTAATTACCCGGTCATGACCGACCTTCTCAACGGCATCATCGCCGCCAAAGGCAAAATGCTCCGCCCGCGCGTGCTTCTCACCGCCGCGCGCCTCTTCGATTACGATATTGCCCGCCTCGCCCCGGCCGCTGCCGGGATCGAACTGCTGCACATCGCCAGCCTGATTCACGATGATACGGTGGACAAGGCGCTCTTTCGGCGCGGCGCGGCGACCCTCAATTCCGTACTACCGACGACGATTGTCGTGCTGCTCGGCGATTACCTCTTCGCCCAGTCCGCCGTACTCGTCTCCAAGTCGAACAATCTGCGCGCCATGACGCTCTTCGCCGAGACACTCGGCGACATTTGCAATGGCGAACTCGACGAGATTTTCCAGACCCGCCAATGGGACCAAACGCGCCAGCAGTACGACCGGCGCATCCACGGCAAGACGGCGGCACTCTTCGCCACCGCAGCGGAGTTCGGTGGCATCCTCTCCGGTGCGCCGGCGGCGGCGGTCGCGTCCCTGCGGGCATACGGCGCGGCGATTGGAATGGGCTTCCAGATCGTTGACGATGTGCTGGACGTGCGCGAGACCGCGGAGGATATCGGCAAACCGGCCGGATCGGACCTGCGTCAGGGGACGCTGACCCTGCCGATGATGCTCTACCTCGAACGGTACGCGGACGCGGACGACACCGCGCTCATCCGCAAAGTCATCCTCGGCACGAAGACGGATGAGACGGCGATCGACGCGCTGATTGGCCGCGTCCGCACCTCCGGCGCGCTGGACGACGCGATTGGGGAGGCGCAAGCCGCCGTCGAAAGCGCCAAGCGCCATCTCGACCCCCTGCCCGCCGGCAGCCGCGCGACTATCTCGCCGCGATGGCGGATTTCGTGACGGCGCGGAAGGCGTAGGGAATCCCCTATCCCCCACCGTCCAGAGGACGCCCGCTTCCATCCGAGGGAAGCGGGTTGGGGGTTTAGGACGCTCCCGGCAAACCCAGTGTCTCGGTGAAGTACGTGTTGAACCGCTCCGCGTCGACGGTCTGGGCGACCTTTGTGCGGAAGCCGCCGTCGCGGCCCGGTCGCTCGATCAGTGTCTGACCGGCGGAGTAGACGCCGCCGGTTTCGATCATCACCTGCTCCTCCGGGGCGCCGACGAGCGACGGGTCCGCCGCAACCGCGACGGCGAGCGGGTCGTGCAGGTAGTTGAGCGGGCGATTGAAGGTGACGAACATCTGCGCCCCGGCCTTGCGGACGATCTGGGCATTCGGCGCGCGTGCGCCGTCGAGCGCGTCCCATTGGGCGCGACTGAAGGCCGCCTGCATGGTCACATCAAGGCCGACCCAGGTCGCATCAAAGCCCGCCGCGAGGACCTGCGCCGCCGCCTCGGGGTCGGCGAAGATGTTGAATTCCGCCGCCGGTGTCGTATTGCCTGGCACCCGGAACGCGCCGCCCATGATGACCAACCGCTTGACGAGGCGCGGCAACTCCGGCTCCAGCGCGGTCGCGACCGCGAGGTTCGTCAGCGGGCCGACGAAGATGAAGGTCAATGCGCCGGGTGATTGCCGCGCGGCGTCGATCAGATATTGCGGCGCGCTCAATGATTCGACACCGCGCGACGAATCGGGGATGTCCGCGCCGCCGAGGCCGTCCGCGCCATGCACATGCGCGGCGGTGTGCAGCGGGCGATCCATCGGGCGGCTCATGCCGCGATAAACCGGGATATGCGACGCGCCGATGAAATCGAGCACCCGCAGCGTATTGCGCGTCGTGTGTTCGAGTTCGACATTCCCAGCCACCGTCGTCACGGCGACAAGATCGATTGTCGGCGCGGCCACCGCGAGGGCAATCGCCATCGCATCGTCCACCCCGGTATCCACATCCAGAATCGCCCGAATCGGCTCCAACGCCATGTCACCCCTCCATCATTCTGAGATACACCAACCGTGAAGGCGCGAAGGACGCGGAGGGGAGAAGAAGAGGAGGACATGTTGTACTTCGTGTCCCTCTTCGCGTCCTTCGCCTTCGCGGTTCACCGTTTATCAATCATCGCCCGGCGCACCTGCCGCCACCGCCGCCTGCCACGCGGCGACCGGGGGCGTCTCTGTCATCGGGGGCGCGGTCAGGACATCGAGGAAATAGGGGCCGCCGTCCGCGAAGGCGCTTTGCAAGGCGCCTTCGAGATCGTTCGGGTCCGCGACCCGCGCGCTCTTGAAGCCGAAGGCGCGGGCAACCGCGCCGTAATCCGTCTCCGTCGAGAAATCGACGGAGTAATAGCGCCGATCGTGGTACAAGTGCTGCAGTTCCTTGATCCAGCCGAAGGAGCCGTTATTGCAGAGGATGACGACGACCGGGGCATTGATGCGGCTGATCGTCTCCAGGTCGCCGCAGGACATGCCGAATGACCCATCGCCCATCATCGCCACGACGCGCTGCCCCGGCCGCGCCGCCATCGCCGCGCCGACGACGCCACCGATCGCGTAGCCCAGCCCGCCATGCGCGCGGGGGATCGCGAAACCCCGCCCGGCGACCCGCGCCTCGAACTGCGCCGCGAGATAGGGCGTTGGCGTGCCGGGATCGGCGACGATCAGCGGATCTTCGGGCAGGATCGCGCGGAGGTGGCGGATCAGCCGAGTCGGGTGGATCGGGCGCATCGTGCTCTCGCCATCGGCGCGCACGCGCTCCCACCACCCCGCCGCTTCCTCGCCAAGGGCGCCGATGCGCGACGCATTGCGCGCGCCGACGGCGGTCGGGTTCTCGATGGCGGCGAGCAAGTCCTGAAGCGCCAATCGGGCATCCCCGACGAGCGGCACGGCGGCGCGATAATTGTTCCCCACCTCCCACGGCTCCATGTCGAGTTGGATGACCGCCGGGCCGCCTTGTTCGGGTTTGGCGGGCAGCGTCCAGTTCAAGGTCGTCACGCTGTCGGTGCGCGTGCCGATCAGGAAGATCAGATCGGCCTCCATCACCGCGCGCTGCGTATACTCCCGGCCACCATTGCCGCCGACGACGCCGAGGCTGACCGGGCTCGTCTCCGCGATGCTCCCTTTGCCGTTGATGCTTGTCGCGACGGGCAGATTGAGCGTCTCCGCGAACCGCGTCAGGGCGTCCCACGCGCGCGAGGCATGGACGCCGCCGCCCGCGACGATCACCGGGCGGGCCGCCCCCTCGATCAGGCGCGCGGCCCGCTCGATGGCGGCGGGATCGGGCCGGACGGGCGCGGCGGGCGTGCTGCCCCAGAGCGGATCGGTGTGCGTCGATGCGTCGCCGATCTCCCCCGCAAGCACATCGGCGGGGAGCGACAGGTGTATCGCGCCCGGTCGCCCGCTCGTCGCGAGGCGGAGCGCGCGCCGCAGGGCGTCCGGCAACCCCTCACTCGTCTTGATCTTCGTTGTCCACTTCGTTACGGCGGTGAAGAGCATCACCTGATCGAGTTCGGTGAGCACCCCGCGCCCCTCTTCCGAGACGGGCGTATCGGTCGTCAGGCAGAGCATCGGCACCGCCGAGCCCTGCGCCTCGGCGACACCGGGCACGATGTACGTCGCGCCGCCGCCCGACGGCCCTTCCGTGACGCCGATCCGATTCGTGAAGCGCGCGTAGGCATCCGCCGCGAACGACGCGGAGCGCTCGTCGCGGAACATCACATGGCGGATGGCGTCGCGCCGGTGGTAGAGCGCGTCGTAGAAGGTCATGCTCGTATCACCGGGCAGGCCGAACATATGGGTGACGCCGGTATCCACCAGCATCTGCACCAGCGCTTCCGCTGCGTTCATTCCCCTCACTCCCTTCGCATCATCCCATCTCGCTCGTCCGGCGCATTCTAGCATGGGCAGTGAACAGTGGGCAGTGAGCGGTGAGCCGCCCAGAACGGGGAACGGATAACGGCCGATTCCGGGTCAGGCGCGGGACATTTGCCGCTCATTACCCTTGCCCACTGCCCATTTTCCACTCGTGTGCTATACTGCCGCGCACGGGGCGCTTCGTACGTACAGTTTGCATAATGTTGGGACTTTGAGGGATCGTGTGAAGCAACGTCAAATCATCGTGCGACTCCAGCGGTGTACCGCTGCCATCCTTCTCGCATTACTCGTCTGCGGTATCGCACCGCTGCCCGCCAGCGCGGCAACGAGCGACCCGTTCACCATCAAGCCAGTGATGACGGCGGCGCCGACGGCGGATCAGACCGATCCGGTGATGGCGGGCTCCGTCATTTCGTGGGCGGATCGACGCACGGGTATCTTCGATGTCGTCACCTACGATACCGATGAGGGGCAGGAGCAGCGGCTCGCCCTCGCCGTGCCGCTCCCCGCGCCGGGCACGGAGCGGAGCCAGCCCGCGCTCGACGGTCAGACGCTCGTCTGGGTCAACACACCGCCGCCGGACGTCTCGCAGGGCACGACGGCGACGCCCGCTCCGGCGCAGACACAGTCGATCGGCGCCTACGATCTCTCCCGCCACCGGGTCATCGCCCTGCCGAATATCGGCGAGGGCAAGAAGCGTCGCCCGGCCGTCAGCGGATCGCTGATCGTCTACGGCGACAAGCGCGGGGGCGGCGACTGGGATATCTACGGGTACGACGTTGCAACGAACACGGAGTTCCCCATCGCCGTTGGTGGCGGCGTCCATGGCTACCTGTCGGTGAGTGGCGGCACGGTCGTCTATGAGGTCTATCACGACAACTCGTGGGATATCATGGGATACACGGTGAACGACAAGAAGACCTTCTCGATCGCCGCCGGTTCCGGCGACCAGAATTATCCGCAGATTTCCGGCACGACGGTCGTCTACCTCGATCAAGGGATGGCGGGCGGCACGCCGAGCCTGAAACTGTACGACATCGAAACCAAGCAGACGAAGACGCTCGCGAAGGATCACCTCGTCGCGCGCCCGGCGATCAACGGCAATCTCGTCGTCTGGGAAGACTGGCGCAGCGGCCTGCCGAACGTCTTCGCCTACGACATCAAGAAGAACGTCGAATACACGCTCACCCGCAGCGGCGACGCCCGCGTGCCGTTCGTCGCCAATCAGATCATTGGCTGGCTGAAGAGCGACGCATTCAGTGGGCGTGTGACGGCGGTACGCCTCGTCGCCAAACTACCATCTGACCCGCTGGAACCGCCGACAACACCGGAGCCGGACGCGCTCTACTTCCGCGAGACCGGGCACTACGTGAAACTAGGCTTCAAGGACTTCTGGCAAACCCACGGCAGCCTCGCCTATTTCGGCTACCCGATTACCGAGGAATTCGACGAAACCGCCCCGGACGGTCAAGCCGTCACGGTCCAGTATTTCGAGCGCTCGAAGCTGGAGTACGTCAAGGCGACGGGGGCCACGCGCATCGGCCTGGTCGGCACGGAGTTGACGCGAGATCGGAAATTCACGCCGATCGTCCCCTTCCCGGATGCGCCGGATCGGCGGTTCTTCAAGGAGACCGGGCACTCGCTCGCGGCGGGATTCAAGAAATACTGGGACGACAATAACGGCCTCAATACCTTCGGCTTCCCGATCTCCGAAGAATTGACGGAGAACGGCGTCAACGTGCAGTATTTCGAGCGCGGCCGGCTGGAATACCACCCCGAGCTCCCGGCTGACAAGCAGATCACCCTCGGCCGCCTCGGTGAAGAGTTGCTCGAAGCGCGCGGCTGGATCAAACCGCCCCCACCGGATACAACGCAGTTCCCCGAGCGGTAAGCCATTGCCGCGCATTCTTCGTTTCCTGGCGTTGATCCTGGTCGGTATACTGCTCCCGTAGCGCGGCGTACCCGAGGGCGAGAATACGATGCTTGAGAAACCGGATGTACCAGATCAAGCGCTGCTCGCCTGCCTGCGCGATCACTACGGCGTGCGCGGCGCGCAGATAACCTTCCTCCCGATCGGCAACGATGTGGACACCGCCGTCTATCGCGTCGACGCCGACGATGCGACGCCGTACTTCCTGAAGGTGCGCGGCTGGCTTCACAGCGGCGCCTTCGACGAAACGGCCGTCGCGATCCCCCACTTCCTGCACGACCGGGGCATCGCGCAGATTATCCCTCCCATCGCCACCAATACGGGGCGATTGTGGGCGCGTATGGACGGCTTCGTGATGATCCTCTCCCCGTTTATCGCGGGTCAGAATGGGCTCGCGGCGCCGTTGTCGGATCGCCAGTGGATCGAACTCGGCGCCGCCTTGCGCACTATTCACACGGTCGTCGTGCCGCCATCGCTCAGCGCGGCGATCCCACAGGAGCGATATGCACGCCACTGGCGCGACCGCGTCAGGGCATTCCAGTCACACGTTGAGGAGGCAGACTTCACGGAGCCTATTGCGGCACAGATGGCGGCGTTCCTGCGCGCCAAACGCGACGATATCGCCCGGATCGTGGCACGCGCCGACGCCCTCGGTGACGCCCTGCGCGCCCGATCGCCGGAGCCGGTCCTCTGCCACGCCGACATCCACGCGGCCAATGTCCTGATCGGCACGGACGGCGCACTGTACATCGTCGATTGGGATACGCTCATCTTCGCACCGAAAGAGCGCGACCTGATGTTCATCGGTGGTGGTATTGGCGGGGCCTGGAACAGCGCGCGGGAAGAAGGGCTGTTCTACCAAGGATATGGGCCGACAGCAATCGATCGGGAGGCGCTGGCGTACTATCGCTACGAGCGGATCGCCGAGGATATTGCCGAATATTGCGAGCGGCTGCTGGTGACGGCCGGAGCCGGTGGGGATCGCGCAGTCGGGCTTGGCAAATTCCCCAATCAGTTCCTGCCCGACAATGTCGTGGCGATCGCGTATCGAACAGATACCGAGCGGGGCGCGAGATAAGGCAATCCACGGTGGGGATCGTCAGCGATCAACGAATCGGTCGCCGATCCCTCATGCGGGGAAGCATGCATCATACGGATTGGTTCCCCGGCGGGACGAAATCGCTCTTTCACAATAGGAATTCCGTTGCCCTTGCCCCCTTGCTATCCGCAAGGGCAGTATGGTATATTTACGATCAGCAACGTGATAGGCAAAGTGGATAAAGCGGCGCACCGATGCAAAGCGGGACGTTTCGCGGAATCGTACTAACAAAACCGGTCATTGTTGCGTTAAGACGGGTGGGGGGATGCCCGTGTCACGAGACGTGGTGAATTTGGGGATACAGGAGGGATCTGTCGTGGACTTTGCAGACCGGACGCTTACCTGCCGCGATTGCGGCAAGCCGTTCACCTGGACCGCCGGGGAGCAGACGTTCTATGCCGAGAAGGGGCTGGTCAATGAGCCGGCGCGCTGCCCGGAATGCCGCGCCGCGCGCAAGGCCCGCCTCGGCCTCGAAGCGCCGCGCATGATGCACACCATCGTCTGCGCCGAGTGCGGCCAGGAAACCACCGTCCCCTTCGTGCCGCGCAATGGCCGGCCGGTGCTCTGCTCGTCCTGCTTCGCGAAGGCGAAAATCGCGCAGGAGGCCATCGAGATCATCGAGGTCATTCCCGAGGCGGCCATCGCGGACTGACGCGACAGTCAACGAGATCCCGAACGCCGGAGGAGGCCCCTCCGGCGTTTCGCGTTCTCATTCGATCGCGGGCCGATCTCTCGGTGACAGCGGGTAGGATCGTGCCCCCACCGGTGAGCCGGTCATTCCTCATCGTCATCCGGGAGATCATCGAGGACAGATTCGCCATCGACCACTTGTCGGCGTCGCGCGCCATCCTGCGGGCCGAGGATGCCTTCGCGCTCCAATGCTTCGATCAGCCGTGCGGCACGGTTGTACCCAATTCTCAGCTTGCTTTGTAAATTGCTCGTGCTCGCCCAGCCCTGCTCGCGCACCAGTTGGCGCGCCCGGTCGATCAGATTGTCCCCGCCCGGCTCCTCGCGCATCGACTTGATAATATTCGATGCCTCAGCGACCTCCGGTTTGTACTGCGGCTCCGGCGCGAGCAGCCGCCAGTGCGAGACGATCGCCGAGATGTCCTTGTCCGAGACGAACGCGCCCTGGATACGCTGCGGTTTGTCGCTGTCCGCCGCCTTGTAGAGCATGTCGCCGCGCCCGAGCAGCCGTTCCGCGCCCGGCGTGTCGAGGATGACGCGGCTATCGATCTGGCTCGTGACGGCGAAGGCGATCCGCGCCGGGAAGTTCGCCTTAATCAGTCCGGTGATGACATCCACCGACGGGCGCTGCGTGGCCAGAATGAGATGTATCCCACTGGCACGGCCCTTCTGTCCAAGTCGGACAAGGGCCGTCTCGATGTCGTCCGGTGCGGTCATCATCAAGTCCGCGAGTTCGTCGATGATGAGGACGACGTAGGGGATGTTCTCCGGCGGCTTCTCGAGGTGCGGCCCGAGTTCCTTGCTCCGTTTCTGGTATGCCTCGATATTGCGGACGCCGGAGCGCATGAAGAGCTGATAGCGCCGCTCCATCTCCGTGACCGCCCAGCGCAGAATGCCGATCACCTTCTCCATATCGGTGACGACGGGCGCCAGCAGATGCGGAATGCCGTTGTACTCCGTCATCTCGACCATCTTCGGATCGACCATCACCAGGCGGAGTTCATCCGGCGTGCGGTTCAGCAGCAAGGTAGCGATCAGCACATTGATGAAGATACTCTTGCCACTGCCCGTCGATCCGGCGACGAGCAGATGGGGCATTTTCGCCAGGTCCGCGATCTGATAATGGCCGTTCACATCCCGCCCGAGCGGGATCGGCAGCCGGGCTTTCGCGGCGGCGAAGTCGCTCGACTCCAACGCCTCGCGCAGCCCGACGGTGGCGATGGTGGTATTGGGAATCTCGATGCCGATCCGGCTTTTGCCGGGAATCGGCGCCTCGATGCGGAGCGCGGGCACGGCGAGGGCGAGGGCGAGGTCGTTTTGCAATTCCGTCACCCGCCGCACTTTGACGCCGATGCCCGGTTCGAGCGCGAACTGCGTGACCGCCGGCCCCGGATTGATCTCGCGGACGGTCGCCTCGACGCGGAAGCTCGCCAGTGTCTGCTCGATCACCTGCGCCCGCTGTTCGAGATCCTCCTCGCTCACGCTCACGTCCGGGTAGCGATCCATCTGCAGAATCGTCGGCAGGCTCCAGCGCAGCGGCTGTGCGACGGGCGTCTCTGCCTCGGTCTTCGCGGGCGGCATGGGTGGCGGCGGTGGCGGGTCCTTGCGCACCATCCGTTGCGGCGTCTCCGGCAGGGTCTCCGGCGGCGGCAGTTGCGGCTCGGGGCGGCGGATAATCGGCGGCGGCACGATCACCTGTTGGGGGGGCGGGCCGATATCGTCCATGGCTGCGGCGCGGCCATTGCGTCCCCGTGGCAGCGCGGGCACACCGGGCAGCGGCGCGGCAGCCACGGCGGGCAGATCGCCCATCGCGTCCGTTTCGCGGGCCGGGCCGCGCAGGCGCGCGAGCACGTAGCGCAGTTCGTTGTTCATAAAAATGCCGATCCCCGCGATCAGCAGCGCGAGCAACACGACGCCCGCGCCGAACGCCCCCAGTCCGCGCGACAGGAAGGCGCTGATGAAGTAGCCGATATACCCGCCGCCCTTATTCGTCTCCGCCCACTGTAGCGGATCGTCCGACAGGCTGTGCAGCAGGCCGAGGATGGCGACGACTATCAGGCCGCTGCCCATGATCGTGTGGTACGACGGGCCGACGCGCTTCTCCTCACGGCCGAGGAAGGAATCCGCCGCCCAGACGCCAATCAGCGCGGGTACCGCCACCGCGCCCCAGCCGAAGACGGTGACGAGTGCCCGCCGCCAATAATCGAGCAGGCCCGTCCGCTCCCCCGCCAGTAATGCGCCAATCGTCAGCAGCGCGAGGACGATGAGGCCCACGCCGACGAGATCGCGCCGCAGACCGGGGTGGAGCGCCAGCCACGGCTCAGGGCGCGGCCCACGCGCCGCCGGCCGCTTCGGCGCCGGCCTTCGCGGCTTCGGGCTCGTGCGGCGCGGCGCCTTCGGCGGCTGCCGCGCGGGTGATGGCGCGCTGGACCGCCGCTTCGGTGTTGTCGCTGTTCCCGCCACGGGCGCGCCTCCCTATACGCACACAATGCTTCCGGTACATTCTACACATGTCCGTACACATTTGTCACGCCCGGCGAACATTGCCGCGAAAATCTGAATGGCGTTGGGATGATGCACGGGCAATTGGAGCGCGAGGGCATGTGTAAGGTTTTCCGAAGGTAGCTGTCTCATCGGTAGGGAAGCCAATCGGGTTCCACGACGCACAGAGGAGGCACCGGTAATGAACGCACGACGATTCGCCCGCACCGCTTCACGACTTGCCGCGCTGCTGCTCGCCCTCGGGCTGATGGTATCGCGGCTCCCGGCAGCGCCGGTCTCCGCGTCGCATCCCCTCATCCCGCGCGGCCCCGACTGCTCGGAGCAGTGTATAGAGAGCTTCACTGTCACGCCGCACGGCACGAATGCCGACTTCGATATCCATCTTGACAAGGGTGTGAAGCAGGTCCGCATCGAGGCGCACGAAGATGGCAAGATGTCAGTTGACACGAAGTATGATTACACCGGCAACGCCGAGATCAAAACCTTCCTCATCAACATGCAACCGAACACGAAATACCTCTACACGGTGCGGGCGACGGACCGGAATGGCAACGTTTATGAGCCCGGCGGCTCGTTCAAGACGCTCCATCGGGACGTGACGGTCACCTACACCGACATTCACGTCCTCGCCGAGGGGGACGAAACGCAGCAGTACTACTTCAACACCGGCTATGGCTGGGACTACGCGGCCGTCTTCTCCGCCGACATCGCGATGGGTGGCCACGCCAACCCGAACTACTCGACGTACATCCCCAACGCGCCCGAAACGCTCTCCCTGCAGGTTTTCGGCTGGGACGACAACTGCGACGATCTCTTCGATGGATTGTGCCCGGAGGGAATCGCCAGCCCCGGCAATGGGACGCCCGCTCACGGCTCGACGAGCGCGCAGGATTGGACGACCGCAAGCCTTAAGCCCTCCATCGGGCCGTCGGGCCTCGTCGAGAATAAGACCCTCTCGCTGGTCATCACGAGCCCGGCGTATCCGCTGCAGTTCACGGTGCAGGTCACCATCGAGGTCACCTACATCCAATAATCGACAAGCAGTATGTCGCGCGATTCTTGCCGGTCGGGAGCGCAACGAGATGCGCTCCCGATCCTGATGTTCGCGATCAGTTCCTCTGAAGCATTCAAGCGGTTGCTCGCGGCACGGTTCGGCAACGATTTGCCGGGATATGCGGAGGCAACAATCGACTCAATCGACGCGCTGCTCGCCGCAGAACGTGGCGCGGGCTTCGCGTCGTAACCTGGCGCTAAACCTCCATCACCATCGGCATAATCATCGGGCGGCGGCGGGTCTGCTCGTACAGATACGACCCGGCGACATCCTTGATCTTCCGGCTGAGGAAGCTCCACTCCTGCGGGTGGTGCCCGTTGGAGGAGATCAGCGAGTCGCGCACGCGCTCCTTCGTCCCCTCGATCAGGTCGGTGCTGCGCCGCTGCGAGACGAAGCCGCGCGAGACGATGTCCGGCCCGGAGACCAGCTTGCCCGTCTCCTTATCCACCGAGACGACGACCATGCATAATGCCGTCGCGCGCCAGCATCTGCCGGTCGCGGATGACGACCTCGCCGACCTCGCCCGCGCCGATGCCATCCACGAAGAGGAAGCCCGCGTGGACCGTCTCGGTGATCCCGGCGAACTCGTCCGAGAAGGCGACGACGCTGCCATTCTTGGCGAGGACGATGTCCTCCTCGGCCCAGCCCATGCTCTCCGGCAAGCCGCTTGTAGAGGATCAGGTGGCGTTGCTCGCCGTGCAGCGGCATGACGTATTTCGGGCGGGTCAGGTTGAGCATCAGCTTCAACTCTTCCTGGCTCGCGTGGCCGGAGACATGCACGGTCGTCAGGGCGGAGTAGATCACGTCCGCGCCCTGCTGGAAGAGGTTGTTGATGATCCGCCCGACGCTCGTCTCGTTGCCGGGGATCGGCGTCGCGCTGATCACGACGGTATCGCCGGACATCACTTCAATTGCCGGTGATCGCCGCCCGCGATGCGGCTGAGGGCCGCCATCGGCTCGCCCTGGCTGCCGGTGACGACATAGGCGACGCGATCCGGCGGCAGTTCCGCCGCCCGCCGCACATCGACGATCACGCGCTGCGGGTCGTGCAAATAACCCATGCCGAGCGCCATCTCGACATTGTTCTCCATGCTGCGCCCGATCGGGCAGACCTTGCGGCCGTACCGCTGCGCGACATCCACGACCTGCTGGATGCGCGAGATCAGCGAGGCGAAGGTGGCGACGATGATCCGCCCCTCGGCCTGCGCGAAGATGCGGTCGAAGGCATCCTCGACGATGCGCTCCGAGGGGGTGAAGCCCGGCGTCTCGACATGGACGCAGTCGGAGACGAGCGCCAGCACGCCGCGATTGCCGAACTCGGCGATCTTGCCGAAATCGGTCGGCTTGCCATCCACCGGCGTCTGGTCGAACTTGAAGTCGCCGGTGTGGACGACGAGCCCCGCCGGTGTCGTGATGCCGAAGCCGACGGCGTCGGGGATCGAGTGGCAGACGCGGAACGATTCGATGGTGAACGCGCCCGCCTCGATCACGTCGTCCGGTGCAATCGGGATCAGCGTCGCCTTCTCCAGCAGATGCCGCTCGCGCAGCTTCACGCTGATCAGGCCGAGCGTCAGCGGGGTGCCGTAGATGGGCGGGTTGCCCAGATCGGTGAGCAGGAAGGGCAGCGAGCCGATGTGGTCCTCGTGCCCGTGGGTGATGAAGATGCCGCGGATGCGGTGCGTCTTGTCCGCGAGGTAGGTCGATATCGGGGATGACGAGATCGACGCCGAACATCTCTTCCTCGGGGAAACCGACGCCGACATCGACGACGATGATGTCGTCGCCGTACTCATAGACGATCATATTTTTGCCGACTTCGCCCATCCCGCCGAGCGGGATAATGCGCACGCGCTTCTTTGTTGTCTTTGCCAAGGGGGGTATGCCTCCAACGATGGTGATTGCGTCCTGCGGCGGTATTTCCTCACCACGCACGTCTCCGCAGGATATGCGTGCATGGTTTCATGCCGTGTTATGAGCAGTCCGTAGCCGGTAGCCAGTGGTCCATGTCGCGCCGTGATGCGATTTTGTTGCTATGGATCCGCAGCGCGATCCCCAACTGACTACCGGCTACCGGCTGACTTCCCGCTCAGAAGAGCGACAACTGCGCGGGCGGCTCCTCGTCCGATTCCGGGGGCGGCCATCGCTTTCGCTTCTTCGAGCAGGGCGGGAATTTTCTTGATATCGTCCTTCACATGCTCCATGAACGCGGGCTGGTGCAGCGCGGCGGCGGGGTGGACCATCGGGAAGTAGATGCGCCCGTTCTCCCGCTTCGGCTGGCCGTGAATCTTCATGATCTTCTCGCCGGGGAAGAAGCGCGCCATCGAGTGCCGCCCAATCGCGACGATCATGCGCGGGTTGATGAGCGCGATCTGCCGGTCCAGGTAGTTGCTCGTGCAGGTGTTGATCTCGTCCGGCAGCGGATCGCGATTGCCCGGCGGGCGGCATTTGACGAGATTGGTGATGAAGACCTGGCTCCGCTCGATGCCGACCGAGGCGAGCAGGTCGTTCAGCAGGTTGCCCGCCGCGCCGACGAAGGGGCGACCGCGCTGATCTTCGTGGAAACCGGGCGCTTCGCCGATGAAGAGGATCGGGGCATCGACGGGACCATCGCCGGGGACGGCCTTCGTGCGCATCTTGCACAACTCGCACTTCGTGCAGACGCGGATTTCCTCCGCGATCGCCTCCAATTGCGCGGCGACATCCCCTCGTGATGACTCGCTCGCTGCCGTTTCCTGATCCTCCTGCATACCCTGTACTCGCTCCATCACTGATCGAACATCACGCCGTCGCGCGCTATTCCGCGCCGCGACTCTCCATGCCCAGTATAGCACGACCCATGCCCGTTATCCCTCGCGGCGACGTGTGTACGTACGAGAACGTCCGCCGCGTGCCGGCGTCGCCGTTGCGGCTGGCTCGCTGTTCGCTCTCCCGCGTCGGCACGCGGCGGTTCGAGGGAAACGTGCTCCTCGCTCGCGGGCCGCAGGAGCGATTGACCGAGGTCGAGGAGGGATGCAACCGTCTCCGGGTCGCGCGCCTCGGCGTAGATGCGCGCCAGCGGTTCCGTCCCGCTCGTGCGCACGAGCAGCCAGCGGCGATCCTCGCCGATCAGTTTGATGCCGTCGAGCGTGACGGTCTTCGTCACGGGCGACCCCGCGAGGTCGATACCGCCAGTCTCGACCGCGGCAAGGCGGGCGCGCACCGTCGTCCATCTCGTCCGCCGCGAGCGGGACATCCAGCCGCCGGTAGTGCCACGCGCCGGTGCGGATCTCGACGCCATAGCGCAGCCCGGCGATGTCCGTGCCGCGCCGCTGCAGGAGATCGAGGATGTAGAGCGCGGCAACGAAGGCGTCTCGCTCCGGCAGGTGCGTGCCGAAGGCGAAGCCGCCGCTCTCCTCGCCGCCGAGCATCGCCTCGTGCTCGATCATCGCGGGCGCGATATGTGCGTAGCCAATCGGCGTCTCGATCAGCGGCACGTCGTACCGCTCCGCGAGGAGATCGAGCATCACGGAGCCGTTGACCGAGCGGACAATCGCGCCCGTCCTCACGTCGTCCCGCTCGCCGAGGTACATCGCGAGCATGGCGAAGGTATCCTGGCTGCTGACGAACTCGCCGTGGCTGTCCACGAGCGCGATGCGGTCGCCGTCGCCATCGAAGGCGATGCCGAGGTCCGCGCCGTGCGCCTTCACCGCCTGCATCAGCGGGCCGAGCGTTTCCGCGAGCGGCTCCGGTCCCTTCATGCCGGGGAAGAGCGGGTTGCGCTCGCCGCGAATCTCGATCACCGGTCGCGTGCCCGAACCAGTGCCGAGCAGTCGTTCGCAGCACGCCCGCGCCCGCGCCATACATCGCGTCCACGACGATGCGCAGATTCGCGCGGCGGATCGCCTCAAGATCGACCAGTGTGCGCACCGCCTCCTGATAGGCCGGGAAGGGGTCAATCGGCATGTAGCGCCCGTCGGTGTACGGCTCGCTGAGCGCCGTCCGGGGTAATTCGTCGCCGCTCAGGCGGCGCGTGTCCGCGTAGGTCTCGATCACGGTGGTTGACGATGCGGTCTGCCGGTGCGCCCGCGCTCGTCTTCACCTTGATGCCGTTGTAGATCGCCGGGTTGTGGCTGGCCGTGACCATCACGCCCGCCGCCGCCTGCGTGTGCGGCACCGTGAAGGTGACGACGGGCGTCGGTACCGGGCCGTGGTCGCAGGAGAGCACGCGCACGCCCTGGCCGAGCAGCGTCTCCACGACCGCCGCCGCGAACTGCTCGGACATGAACCGCCGGTCGTGCCCGACGACGACGCCCCGCTGGTCCGCGCCCTCCGTCTGCTTGACCCAATCGGCAATCGCGGCGGCGCAGAGGCGCACATTCGCGAGCGTGAACTCGATCCGCGATGATCGCGCGCCAGCCGTCCGTCCCAAAGCGTATCATCTCGTCGCCGCGCTCCTTCTTTAGGACTGAGGATGAAGGACTGAGCACTGAGTACGGTGCGTCTCCTCACTATGCAGAGCGAAGCATAGCATTCCGAGGCAAGCGCTATTCTTCGGGTGCGATCGGTTCGTCATCCTCTTCGGCGAGCGCGGCATCGAGGTCGGCCTTCGTCCAGTCCTCGGCGGCGGCATCGTACGCGACGAGCGATTCCGCGAGCGCCCACCACCCGGCGGCGGAGTCGCGCTCCTCGGGGAGCGGGAATTGGCCGGGCTCGTGCGCGTGATGATGCAGCCACCGCTCGATGATGTGCAGTTCGTCCACATCATCCTGCGCGACGACGATGGGCAACCTCACCCCCGGCCCCTCTCGTACGGAGCCATCGCGATGGAGAGGGGTGTCTCGCGTGCGACGCTTCTGCGCTCCGCCGTCGCCCGTATCTTCCGCGTCCGTCTCCCGCTCTCCCCTTGAGGGAGAGGGGCCGGGGGTGAGGTGCTCTCCGCCGCTCGCCGGTAGGCGGCGATCAGCCATTCGGCGACGAAGGCGGCGGGCTCGCCCTGCGTGACGCGGCGCTGCGCGGCGACACGACCATGGACGATCAGCAGCGCCTCGGTGCAGCCCGGCTCCGCCGACGGCAAAGCGAGCACGAGATGGCCGGATTCGATCTGCTTCGTCAGTGTCTGGTGTGTGCTGGCGACCGTCGTCACGGTGCGCATCGCGTCGCGGAGCCGCGCGGCATCCTCGAAGTCGAGCCGCTCCGCCGCCGTCTCCAATTTGGCTTGCAGGCGATTGCGGATGCCGTCGTGCCGCCCTTCGAGGAAGGCCATCGCGTCGTCGATGAAGGAGAAGTACTCGGCGGGGTCGCCCTCGCCAACGCAGGGCCCGAGGCACTTGCCCATCCCGAGCCGGGGGCAGGGGTTGCCCCATTTCTTCGGGTTCGAGAAGCCGCGTGTGCAGGTGACGAGCGGCAGAATCTCCGCCAGCACCGCGACCGTCCGTTCGGCGGCGCTGCGCGAGCGGAAGGGGCCGAAGTAGCGCGCGCCATCATCCTTGACGATCCGCGCCAGTTTGATGCGCGGCCACGGCTTCTGCACCTCGATCTTGATGTACGGGTAGAGCGCATGGTTCCGCATCGCCCGGTTGTAGCGCGGCTGGTGACGGTGAATCAGCCGCGATTCGAGCAGGAGCGCCTCCAACTCGCTGCCGACCACCTCGATCTCGATGCGCGCGACCGATTCCAAGAGGCCGTCCATCTTGCGCGTCAGGCCGAGATGCTGCGAGTAATACGACGAGACGCGGTCGTGCAGGCTCTTCGCCTTGCCGACGTAGATGATGCGGCCATCCTCGTCCAGCATCCGGTAGACGCCCGGCGCGTGCGGCACCGTCTTCAGCCAGGCGCGGTCGAGGTACGCCTTGCCGCTGCCGACCGCCTCGACGCCGCTCGCGTTGCCGTGCGGCTCGGCGGTGGCGGGCACGGCGAGCGCCTGCATCGCCTCCAACGTCGGCAGCCCGGCCTGCTTCGCCAGCGGCAGGAGGCGGTGCAGCGATTCCGCCGTCAGCCGCGCGTCGCCCTCGGCGCGGTGGCGGTGGACGATCGGCACGCCGAGCGTCGAGGCCATCCGCTCGAGATTCGGCTTCTTCAACCCCGGCAGGAGCCGCACGGCGAGCGAGAGCGTATCCAGTCGCGGATTGATGAGCGGCGGCTTGCCGACGCGCGCCAACTCGGCGTTGACGAAGGAGATGTCGAACCGCACATTGTGCCCGACGATCAGCCGCTCGCCGATGAAGCGCAGCAGGCTGTCCGCCACGGCGGCGAAGCGGGGCGCGTGCTGCACCATCTCCTCGGTGATGCTCGTCAGTTCGGTGATGAAGCTGGGCAGCCGCTTCTCGGGGTTGAGGAGCGTCGTGAAGGTGTCGATGATCTCGCCCTCGCGGATTTTCAGCGCGCAGACCTCGATCAACCGCTGCTGGAAGGGGCGGAGCCCCGTCGTCTCGACATCCAGCACGATGTACTCGCCGATCCCCGCGAGGTCGTCGAGCGTCGCGGGCATGGCGATCTCCTCGACCAGCGCCCAGTGCATATCCGGCCGCAGCCGGAAGGTTGCGGGCTCATCAAGCACCGTGCGGATCAGCGTGCGCCAGAGCGCGGGCGGCCCGCCGGAGCCGAAGACATGCCGGATCACCGCGTCCTCGTGCGCCGCCCCGCCCTGCTCGCGCAGATAGAGATAGGTGCGCTGCCGCAACCACGCGTACTGATCGCCGTCGCCGTCTGTCGCGAGCGTTTCTGCGGGATTGCGCTCCATCGTTCCATCATCACTCATCGGGGTATATCGTTTCTCTCACGCAATGTGAACGTACGTTCTGTGATCGAAGCGTACCGCACCGTCGCGCCTGCCGCAACCCCGCAATGCGCCGGGATGGGCGGCTTCCTTCGACAAGTGTCCTCGCTGTCTGCATACTGCTACGGAGATCGAATCTCGGCGTAAGGGGCAATGGACCGATGCTCGAAAAACCGGACCTGCCGGACGAAAAGATTATCGCCTGTTTGCGGGACGACTACGGATTGCACAACGCTCACATCGCATTTCTCCCGCTTGGCAACGATGTGAATACGGCGGTCTATCGCGTTGACGCCGACGATGGGACGCCATACTTCCTGAAGTTGCGCGGCGGCGTGTTCGATGAGGCGACCGTCGCGGTACCCCGCTTCCTCCGCGATCAGGGCATCGCGCAGGTCATTGCGCCCATCGCGACGAAGGCAGGGCAACTCTGGACAGCGCGTGGACGGCTTCGCGGCGATCCTCTCCCCCTTCGTTGTAGGCCGCGACGGTTTCGAGACCGATCTGTCGGATCGCCAGTGGATCGAACTCGGCTTTGCCCTCAAAGGCATCCACGCGGTGGCCGTGCCGCAATCCATCGCGCGGCACATCCCGCGCGAGATATTCAGTCCGCACTGGCGCGACATGGTCAGGGCATTCCAGGCAGATGCCGAAACGACCACGTTTACTGATCCCGTCGCGGCAGAATTCGCGGCCTTCATACGGACAGAAGCGACGATATCATCAGCGATCTTGTCGCGCGGGCCGAGCGCTATGGGGATGCACTGCGCGCCCGGTCGCTGGAACAGGTCTTGTGCCATGCGGATATCCACGCGGGCAATGTCTTGGTCGGCGCGGACGACGCGCTCTACATCGTCGATTGGGACACCCTCACCTTCGCGCCCAAAGAGCATGACCTGATGTTTATTGGCGCCGGTATCGGTGATGGTATCTGGCACGACCCGCGCGAGGAGGCGCTCTTCTACCGGGGCTATGGCGAGGCCGAGATCGATCGGCTGGCCCTCGCGTATTATCGCTACGAGCGGATCGTGCAAGACATCGCCGCCTACGGCGAGCAACTGCTCCTGAGCGACGAAGGCGGGGCAGACCGCGAGCAGGGGCTGCGGTTCTTCGTCAGCCAGTTCCTGCCGAACAACGTCGTCGAAATTGCCTATGCCTCAGATAAGACACGAATCGAGTAAGCCCTGAATCTCAGTAGCGCAGCACGCACGCGACGCCTGCCAGCAGGAGAACCGCGCCGATGAGGCGACCGGGGCTGGCGGCGTGGACGGGGTAGCCGATCCAGCCGAAGTGGTCGATGACGATGGACGCGCCGAGTTGCCCGACGATCACGCAGGCGACAAGCGTCGCGGAGCCGAGGCGCGGGCCACTGACGACGCTGACGACGACATAGAACGCGCCGAGCAGGCCGCCAATCCACACCCACCACTGCGCGTGCGCGAACTGCCCGCCCGCCGGCCAGGCGCGCCGGGTGGCGATGAAGCAGAGGAAGAGGGCGACCGTGCCGACTACGAACGAGATCATCGACGCCCAGATCGGCTGGCCCGAGATGCGGCGCAACTGCCCATTGACGCCGAACTGGACGGCCACGCCCACCCCGGCGGCGACGGCATAGATGACATATTGCGCGGTCATTCTCATCATGGAAAACCCCTTTATCATGGAGTTGCCCCGTCTCGGTGGACAGTGAAAGACTACGCGACCAACCCTTCGACTGTCCATCTCCTTTCGTAGGCAAGTGGCGACAAATAGCCGAGCGCCGAGTGCCGTCGGTAAGTGTTATGGAACCCCTCGATATAGTTGAAGAGCGCGCGTCGCGCCGCGTTCCGGGTCGGGAAGGATCGGCGGGCGAGCAGTTCGCATTCCAGGGTGGCGAAGAAGCTCTCCGCCATCGCGTTGTCGAAGCAATCGCCCCGGCTGCCCATCGAGGCCGTCATCCCCGCCTCGCGCAGTCGTCTCCCGAAGGCGAGGCTGGTGTACTGACTCCCATGGTCCGAGTGGTGGATCACCCCATCAGGCGGTCGCCGCCAGAGCGCCATTTCGACCGCTTCGATGACCAACTCCGTGCGCATCCTGCCCAGGGGGCACCCGTCGGCCATCGCCCAGCCGATCGATCCGCCGCGTGCATGCATCGAGCACCACGGCTAAAGAGAGGAAGCTCGCCTGCGTCGGCACGTAGGTGATGTCGGCAACCCAGAGCCGATCGGGTGCCGACGCGGCGAAATCGCGCCACACGAGGTCGAGAGCGTGAGCCATGTCCGGGCTACGCCGGGTGGTACGCGGCCCTTTACGCCGATGGCAGCCTTGCAGCCCGGCCACGCGGAGCAGGCGCGCCACTCGCTTGCGGGAACAACACACACCTCATACCGCAACTCGGCATGGATGCGCGGCGCGCCATATCTGCCCAGAGGGCACCCGCCCGGCTCCGCTCATGGATCATCCGAATCCGCTCGGTAAGCGCGCGGTTGCTACGGGTGCGTGCCGATGCCGGTCGCTCCCGCTACGCGTAATAGCCGCTCCGGGAGACGCCGAGTAGCCGGCACAACAGGGTGACGGGATGCTGCGCCTTCTCCGCCTCGACGAGCGTGAACGCCGCTAGCGGATCGTGTCGCTCTCCCTGGCGAAGAAGGCCGCGGCTTTTTTGTATCTCCCGCTCTTGTTTGAGGATGCAGACCTCGCACCGCAGTTGCGTCAGTTCGATCCGCTCGCCGGTCGTCGAGTGTGCCGGCGCCGGTCTCCGCCTAGTGGACCCAACTGCGCGGCGTCGGATCAGAGATACCGAGGTCCTTAGCTCACAGCGGCGATCGATTTATCGCCGCTGTGAACCAAACGGACGACTTCAACCTTGAAGGCGGGGGATAGGGAGCATGAGGATTCCGCATCCGGACACCTCCGTAGATTCGCATCTGAGCAAATCATCGAGTGTCCATCGAACCGACGCAACTCCACCTCTCTCCACTCTCATTATATAGCGCACCGGGGGGCTTGCGGCAAGACCCGGGTCGTGCCGTATAGTCGCCGGCAGAGGCCGGAGCCTACGGATAGAGGAGCAGCGAAATGCGTGTGTTGTTGTCGACACATGGGTCACGCGGGTGCGTCGAACCGGTCGTGGGACGCGCGGTGCCATTGCGGGCACCCGGCGCGGAGATGCAGGTGTGTGCGCCGCCGGATGTCGCGGAGCTGCTGGCCCGTGTCGGCGTGCCGCTGCTGCCGGCCGGCCAGATGGTGCGCCCGCTGGTGACCGGGGCGACGGCGCCGCCGCTGCCAGGGGACCTGCCTTGGCACGCGGCCGAGTTGGTCGCCGCAGTGGCCAGGGGGTGTAATCCGCTGGTGATGCCGGAAGGAGCGTGGCGATGATGGAGCATGCGGTGGTGATCGCCGGAGGAGGCCCGACGGGGCTGATGTTGGCGGGCGAGTTGGCGTTGGCGGGGATCGACGTCGCCATTGTCGAGCGGCGCGCCAGCCAGGGCCGCATCGGCTCGCCCGCAGGCGGCCTGCATGCACGCACCATCGAGATGCTCGATCAGCGCGGTATCGCCGATCGGTTCCTCGCGCTGGGGCAAGCGATGCAGATCCAGGGTTTCGCCCGGATCCGTGTGGATATCAGCGACTTTCCCACGCGGCACAACTACGGGCTCGCGCTCCCGCAGAGCCACTCCGAGCCCATCCTCGCCGGCTGGGTCGGTGAACTCCACGTTCCGGTCCTTCGCGGCCGCGAGGTGGCAGGCTTCGCCCAGGACGACACCGGCGTCGACGTCGGCCTGTCCGACGGCGGGTCGCTCCGCGCGAAGTATCTCGTCGGGTGCGACGGAGGACGCAGCCTGGTCCGCAAGGAGGCCGGCATCGCGTTTCCCGGGTGGGATCCCACGACCAGTTGGGTCATGGCCGAGGTCGAGATGGACGAGCGGCCGGAGTTCGGCCTGCGCGAAGGCGGCGGCATCGGTCCGGGGGACGGAGGGCGCGTGCGGGTCGCGCTCGTCGAGCCGCACGTCGAACGCGACCGCGAGCCCACGCTGCAGCATGTCCGCGAGGCGCTCGTCGCCGCCGACGGGACCGACTACGGGGCGCACAGTCCGGCTTGGATCTCCCGTTTCACCGACATGACCCGGCAGGCGGCGTCCTACCGCAAGGGGCGGGTGCTGCTCGCGGGCGACGCCGCACACGTGCATCCCCCACAAGGCGGGCAGGGCCTCAACACGGGTGTGCAGGATGCGTTGAACCTCGGATGGAAACTGGCGCAGGTGGTGAAGGGGACGTCGCCGGAAAGCCTCCTCGATACCTATCACGCCGAGCGCCACCCGGTTGGTGCGCGCGTGCTGCGCAACACCATGGCGCAAAACGCGCTCCTCCGCCCCGACGACCGTCACCAGGCCCTCCGCGAGACCATGTCCGAACTGCTGAGCATGGACGAGCCGCGCCGGCACATCGCCGGGATGCTTTCCGGTCTGGATATTCACTACGACCTCGGTGAGGGACACCCGCTGCTCGGGCGGCGCATGCCCGATCTCGACCTGGTCACCGCCAGCGGCCCCGTGCGGGTATTCACCCTGCTGCACGATGCCCGGCCGGTGCTCCTCAACCTCGATGAGCCCGGCGGCTTCGACCTCACGCCATGGGCGGATCGGGTGCAGGTGATCGACGCTACCTATGGCGGTACGTGGGAGCTTCCGGTAATTGGCGCGGTCACCGCGCCCACCGCCGTGTTGATTCGGCCCGACGGCTATGTGGCCTGGGTGGGAGAGGGGGACCGACCCCACTTGGGGTTGCCCGACGCGCTCACCACCTGGTTCGGACCGCCTACCGCAGCGTAGCTCTCTGCTCACAGTCCATGCACTGCAACAGGATGACTCCAGGGTTCGGATCGAGACGGATTCCAGCCGCACCGGTCCGCGCGCTAGGCTCGCCTGGGATGCGGCGCAGACTTTAAGCCCGCATCGACACTAGGCCGTTGATACATCGAGTCTGACCGGCGTGCGGGCCCGCAAGAGCCTGGTACACGAGACGGCGCACCTGCTCGCCGACCACGGCCGCGAGACCAAAGACATGCAGCGTTATATCGTGCGGTGCGAGAGGTAACACACCCATGTGGAGGTATCGCCGCGATGACAGCCGAAATCAACGCCGGACATTTGCCGAAACGAACCGTCCCGGATAGCCTACTGCGCGATACGGCCCAGCGGGCGGCTCGGTACCTCGCGAGCCTGGACACGCGCGGTGTCGCGGTGTCGCCGGAGGCGCGCGGGCGGCTCGCGGCCCTGGATGAGTCGTTGCCCGATGGACCCACCGACCCCACCGTGGTGCTCGCCCTCCTCGATGAGATCGGCTCCCCCGCCACGACTGCGACCGCCGGTGGCCGCTTCTTCGGCTTCGTCGTCGGCGGCAGCCTGCCGGCAGCATTGGCCGCGCACTGGCTCGCGGGGGCATGGGATCAGGACGCCGGCATGTCCGCGATCTGCCCGATCGGTGCGACGCTGGAGGAGGTGGCGCGGCGCTGGATGCTCGACCTCCTCGGACTGCCGCCCGAGAGCGGCGCGGCCTTCGTCACCGGCGGCACGATGGCGAACTTCTCGGCCCTCGCCGCCGCGCGCCACGCGGTGCTGGCACGAGAGGGCTGGGATGTCGAGAGGGACGGCCTCTTCGGCGCGCCGCCGATCACGGTGATCGTCGGCGCGGAGGCCCATGTCTCGCTCGCCAAGTCGCTCGGCCTGCTCGGCTTCGGGCGGGGGCGCGTCGTGCGTGTCCCGGTGGACACGCAGGGCAGGATGCGCGCCGATGCATTGCCGCCGCTCTCCGGCCCGGCCATCGTTTGTATCCAGGCCGGCAACGTCAACACGGGTGCGTGCGACCCGGCGCGCGAAATTTGCACCTGGGCGCACGATGCGGGCGCGTGGGTGCATGTCGATGGCGCCTTCGGGCTCTGGGCCGCCGCCGCGCCGGAGAGGGCACATCTCCTGGAAGGATTCGCACAGGCCGATTCCTGGGCGACGGATGCGCACAAGTGGCTCAACGTCCCCTACGACAGCGGCCTCGCCTTCGTGCGGGACGCCGAGGCGCTGCGGGCGGCGATGGCGGCGACTGCGGCGTACCTCCCCGTGGGAGAAGTGCGCGAGCCGGACCAGTACACCCCGGAGATGTCGCGGCGGGCGCGCGGCGTCGAGGTCTGGTCCGCGCTCCGCTCGCTCGGCAGGGAGGGGCTGGCGGACCTGATCGAGCGCACCTGCCGACACGCCGCGCGCTTCGCCGCCGGTCTCGCCGCCGCCGGGTACGAAATCCTCAACGATGTCGCCCTCAATCAGGTACTTGTCTCCTTTGGGGACGACACGACGACCCGGCGCGTGATCGCCGCAATCCAGGAGGACGGCACCTGTTGGTGCGGCGGGACGGTCTGGCAAGGGCGGACGGCGATGCGGATCAGCGTCTCCTCGTGGGCGACGACTGAGGTGGATGTCGAACGCAGCTTGGCCGCGATGGTGCGGATCGCCGCCGAGGCGCGAGAATAGCTGGACCAGTCGCCTTCACCACACGCGCTCGCCCTACGTTCCCCGGTTGGGAAACGCTACTCCGTTTCCTCCTCGTCGAGCGTGTTCTTCCCGCCATCGAGTAGGCGCATACCCTCGAAAGTCCCCGGCCCGATCAGCCCCGCCTCGGCGTACACGAAGAGTTTGGCGCGGCTGTCCGAGATATCCAGATTGCGCATCGTCAATTGGCCGATGCGGTCGTGCGGCGTGAATGCGGACGCGCCGCTCTCCATGGTCAGGCGCTCGGGCTGGTAGGTGAGGTTCGGGCTGGTGGTATCGAGGATCGAGTAGTCGTTGCCGCGGCGCAGCTCGATCGCCACGGCGCCGGTGATCGCCGTGGCCACCCAGCGCTGTAACGTCTCGCGCAGCATCATCGCCTGGGGGTCGAACCAGCGCCCCTCGTAGAGCAGCCGACCCAGGCGCCGCCCCAGAGTGTGGTACTGCTCGATGGTCCCCTCATTGTGGATGCCCGTGATGAGCCGCTCGTAGGCGATGAAGAAGAGGGCCATGCCCGGCGCCTCGTAGATGCCGCGACTCTTTGCCTCGATGATGCGATTCTCGATCTGGTCGCTCATGCCCAGGCCGTGGCGCCCGCCGATGCGGTTAGCTTCCAGGACCATCTCGATCGGGTCGTCGAAGCGTTGGCCGTTGAGCGCGACCGGCAGGCCGTCGGCGAACTCGACGGTCACCTTCTCGGCGGGGACCGTGACGTCGTCGCGCCAGAAGGCGACGCCCATGATCGGCGCGACGATCGAGATCCCCGCGTTGAGGAACTCCAAGTCCTTCGCTTCGTGCGTGGCGCCCCAGATGTTCGAGTCGGTGGAATAGGCCTTCTCTTTCGGCATCCGATAACCGAGGCCCGCACGGTCGAGCATCTCCGACATCTCATGCCGGCCGCCCAATTCGTCGATGAAGAGCTGATCGAGCCACGGCTTATAGATGCGCAGCGCCGGGTTGACCATCAGGCCATAGCGATAGAACCGCTCGATGTCGTTGCCCTTATAGGTGCTGCCGTCGCCCCAGATGTGGACGTCGTCCTCCTTCATCGCGCCGACCAGCATCGTGCCCGTGACCGCGCGGCCGAGCGGCGTCGTGTTGAAGTATGGCACCCCCGCCGTGGTGATGTGGAACGCGCCGCATTGCAGCGCCGCCAGCCCCTCGCGCACCAGTTGGAGCCGGCAATCGATCAGCCGCGCCTGCGCGGCCCCGCACTCCATCGCGCGCCTGGGGATCGCGTCGTAGTCCTCTTCATCGGGCTGCCCGAGGTTTGCGGTGTAGGCACACGGAATCGCGCCCTTCTGGCGCATCCAATAGAGTGCGGCGCTGGTGTCCAGACCGCCGGAAAAGGCGATTCCCACTTTCTCGCCCACGGGGAGTGATTGGAGAATATGACTCATGCGGGCATTCTAGATGTCGCTTGGCGAAACGTCAATAAAAGTCGGCTATGTCACGTCCATAGGCGCCTCCCCGATTGTCACCTCAATAGCCGCATGATCGGGGGCACACCGCGTCACGATATGGGGTACACATTCCGGTCGCATCGGTGATAATAATTTGTGCAGCGATTCCCGACATCGTATCGGGGAGAATGAACGACTGGACATAGCGTGATAGCCTCGATAGATTGACCACGCTCGTCTATTCATGGGAAGGAGGAAGCAGAGGTATGGCCGCATATCTCATCGTCGCGATCAAGGAAATCTCTGACCCGGAACGTTTCACCGAATATCGCCGCCGCGTTGGCGCGACGCTCGATGCATTGGGCGGCAGATACGTGACGGGGCGCGGTCCCGTCGAGGTACTCGAAGGAACCTGTCAGCCGGTCGGGATCACGGTCGTGGAGTTTGCTGACGCGGAACGTATTCACGCATGGTATGACTCGGCAGCGTATCAAGAGTTGACGCCGCTGCGCGAGGGGCGGCGGTCGGTGATTTCGTGATTGTCCCCGGCGTGTAAAGTCACCGTTGAAAAGGAACCTCACGGCTGTTTCCCGGCTCACAAAACCGTCAAAACGATGACCGAAATATGTACCCCATCCTGTGACGTGGTATGGATCGGGGCTGATTCCGCCAGCAGTATCAAGTGGGGGCGAGCGACCCTCGCCGTGATTGTAGCCGTCTACGTCATCCTTGACGATCTGTTGCGCGCAATGGAACACCGTACCGATCCCCGCGCCCGAACCAGCGACAGCGATACTGCCCAAAGGACGACCGTGACCGTCGGCGTGATCGCCGCCTGCCAGTTCCAAAACCACCACGAACGTGCCTTGTGCGTCCTCAAGGGCCTGGGCTATCTCTCCGGCCCGCTCTCCGTCTCCCGCTTCAACCACCGCTTCCATGCCCTCGCCCATCGGTTGAGCGACGTGGTGGACCTGCTCGCCACTCTGCTCACCGCCGGGACGCTCTTCATCATCGACAGCATGCCTTTGCCCGTTTGTCGTCGGGCACGAGCGTGGCGCTGCCGCAAGGTACAGGGGGCGGAGTATTGTGGCTACTGCGCCGCCAAGAAGGAAAAGCTCTTCGATCAGCGGGTGAGCAGTGTAACGTGCAGCGGTATTCTTCACCCGCAGGGCGTCACGTTGATCGTCTGATTGTCGAGAGCATTCGGCGCTCTTGGTCTCACGAATATGCGCAGTTCGAACGCGCGGGAGTATTGCACAAGCGCCACACGCCGGACCGTGCGGCGTCCTGTCATCGCCGGTGCCGCGGCTAGATCGTGAACGTACCGGCGCCATTCAGCCGCGCGCCCGCCGCCATGCGTGGCTTGTACTGCTCCGCGAAGACACGCGCGACGAGCGCGCGACGGCTGTTCACTCCCGTCTTGTCGAACACCGCCTTCAGGTGCTGCTGCACCGTCAGCGCGGAGATGGAAAGCGCCGCCGCAATCTCGCCCGTTGACATACCGCGCAGCACGAGTTCGGCGATCCCCGCCTCCCGCACGGTCAGGCCGTACGCCTGGAGGATCAACGGCGCGACTTCCAGCGGCTGCGCCCGCTCCAGGATGACCGCCGTCCCGCCGCCCGTCCCCGACAGTCGTGCCGCGTGGAGCACGACCCAGTCTCCCGCGCGAGTGCGGATGCGCACCCGCGGCATCAGCGCACCCGGCGCATCCTCGCCGCGCTCCAATGCCCACAGGCGGGCAGCCACGGCGCGGACCGCGTGCGGCGCCTCGGCGCGGCGCGGCCAGTCGCCCATCTCCGCCAGCCACCGCTCCGCCGTCGGCGTGGTCGCGACGATCGAGAAATCGTCCGCCAGCACGAGCAGTCCCGGCCCGTCCGTCTCCCGGATGGTGTCCGCGTTGTCCAGCAGGAGCGCCGCGCGCAACCCCGCGGCGATGTGCGGCGCGAGCTGCGCGAGGAAGGCGGCCTCGGCGTCGGTATAGGCCGGCGCGCCCCGCTCCCGATGCAGACACATCACCCCCCAGCAGGCGCCGCCCGTCATCAGCGCCGCGCGCAATTCGTCCCCCCAGCCGAGCGGGGCGAGGATCTCGCGGTAGCGGGCGCTCGCTGCGAGGTCGCCCGCGGTCGCGTCGTGGAGGCTGCGCACCGCCGGTTCGCCCCCGGCGAGCCGGGCGAACTTGTTCGCGTCGTCGTGGAGGAACTCGTTGGCGAGGAAGGCGGGCGTGACCGCCTCGGGGACGCCCTCGATGAGCGATCCCGTGAAGAGCAGCGTCGCCGGGTCGACGGTCGCACACCAGAACGCGTCGATCGGAATCACCGTGCGCAGCCGCCCGAGGACCGCCAGGCGCAGCGCGCGCGAGTCGAGTCCGGTGTGGCTCAACCGGATGATGTCGCGCCGCGACCGTTCCGCCGTCCGTGCGTCCATGGGTTGCTCCTTACCGCGCCGCCAGTATAGCGCCCGCGGGTGCCGGAAGATATACCAGAAAGGTGGTATGGCGGCGCGGCACGAGACCCCGCATAGTGGATGACGGGCACACCGGTGCCCCGAGACGCGAACGACGGAGGTGTCACGATGAGCGGCGAAGCGAACAAGGACCTGGTGATCCGTTTCGTGGAGGCATTCTGGAGCAACGGGCAGGTGGAGGCGATCGGCGCGCTGATGGCGCCCGATGCGACGATCCACGCGCCCGAGGTCGGCGGCACGGCGGGGCTGACGGCGTTCAACCACGCCCTGCGCGCCGCCTTCCCCGACTGGCACTCCACGCCAGAGGAGCTGATCGCCGAGGGCGACGCCGTGGCCGAGAGGTGGACGGGGCGCGGGACGCACCGGGGGGAGTTCATGGGCATCCCGCCGACCGGCAGACGGGTGGAAGTGCCGGGGGTGGTCTTCTACCGCATCGCGGACGGCAAGATCGTCGAGTTCCGCGGCTCGTTCGACATGATGCGGATGATGCAACAGCTCGGCGCGTTGCCGGAGCCCGCAGCGGTCCCGGCGTAGCCGCGATCGGTGCCGATGAGGGAGAGCAAGGAAACGGCGGTCGGGCGACTGCTTCGACCGCCGTGTTCTGCGCTGTGATGCCACGAAGCCTTGAAAGCGACATAGGATTCCCCAGTTGAATGAACTCGTCAGATAAGGTTCGATGCTGGTGAAAAAGGTGGTAGGCGACGACCTGGCGTAGCGGCACCTCGGCGGGAATCGCCGATGCTTGTGCGTAAAATCGTTGTGGAATCGCCTGTCAGGCTGGGGCGATGCAGGTTTGCGGGCTCAGATCGGCGGAACCGGCCGCCCCATCCGGCCAGGGGCGCCGTCCCCGGCCCGTCGCGCTCAACAATCGCTTCAGGTTCTGGCCCGCCGCGATCAGCAGACCTTCCGCTTGCGCATCGCCTTCTGGTATTCCTCGGTTCCATGATCCCGTGCACCCGTTCCAGATAGTCGGCATCGAACGAGTGATGGATGGTCCGGCCGTGGTCGCTCGCGGTGCAGGCGGCTTTGACCGGACAGGCGTTGCACACCGCCGCGTCGGCGCGGTAGAGAACTTTCTCCTCGCTGTAGCTGGCCTTGCGCCGTCGCAGCGTCTCGCCCTGCGGGCGGCGATAGACATCCCGCTCTGCGTCGCGGGTGAACGGCGATGCACCGTAGTGCGGGGTGCGCCGGTCCCAATCGGGAGCGGCACGTCGGCGCGGATGCCGCCGTCCTCGAGTTCCCGGATGCTCTCCGCCGTCCCGTAGGTCGTGTCGGCGATCACCCGCTTCGGCTTCGCCCGCCAGCGGAACAGCACCCGCCGTAGCATCGCGAGCATCGGTTGGTTCCCCATGACGTCCGCCGGCGTCACCATGGCGTGCAGGATGATCCGCGCCCTGCCGCCGTCGATCACGTAGTGGTCATCGAACCCGAGTGTCGTTTTCTGTCCGCTCGTTTCCATGGCGATGGCGTCGGGATCGGTCGTGCTGACCAGCCGGTCACTCTTGCGCTCGTACCCGCCGGGCGACGGCCGCTCGGGATCGCGGCGGCATCGCTCCAGCAGATCCCAGCGTGCGTCGTCCATGTCCCACGACGTGGCGGGCAGCTCCGGCGGCTCGAGGCTGGCGAGGTGCTCCTCCGTGAGCAGGTGCAAGCGGGGGATGGGCGAGTCCATGGCGGCGTTGGCGTGCTTTGGTTGCGTCGAAGATCGGTTCATCGCCCCGGGCCAAGCCCGCCGGGACGCACTGCTCGGTAATGACCTCGAAGAAGCGGCGGAAGACCGGCAATCCCGGGCGGGACAGTGACGCTGGCCTACGTGGACCAGGGCTACACCGGCGAGATACCGGCTGCCCAGGCCGAAGCGCATGGCATCGCGCTGGAGGTGGTCAAGCTGCCAGACGCCAAGCGCGGCTTCGTCCTGCTGCCCCGCCGCTGGGTGGTGGAGCGCAGTTTCGCCTGGATGAGCCGGTTTCGGCGGCTGGTGCGCGATTACGGACGCTTGCCGGGAGCACTGGCGGGCCTGCATCTCGTCGCCGTCACTTCCCTGATGTTGCAGCAGGCCTTCCCGCCGCCCGATAGTTCATAACAGGCTCTTAGCGGATGCACCAGTAGGATACTCGTATAGGGCAAAAAGGTGCCCGCGCAGCCACAGTGTGCGGCGTACGGACATGGTATACTTTCTCGCGGCGAACGCAGCGGAGCGAAGGAGCAGGCGCGGGTGAGTGCCACAGAGAATGCAGCGGTAGAGGCGGCCTTACAGGCCGCGCCGCCCGTCCAGATCGAGGAGCGCGTCGCGGCCCTGCGGCAGCAGATCGACCATGCGAACGTCGAGTACTACGTCCATGACAATCCGACGCTGACGGACGCCGAGTACGACGCGCTGATGAACGAGTTGCGCGCGCTCGAAGCGGAGTACCCCGCCCTCGTCACGCCGGATTCGCCGACGCAGCGGGTCGGCGCGGCGCCGTCCGCCGAGTTCGGCAGCGTGACGCACCCGGTGCCGATGCTCTCGCTCGGCAACGTCTTCTCGCTACGAGGACTTGCGCGCCTGGGCCGAGCGCGTCTATCGCCTGATCGGGCGCGAGACGATCGCCTTCGATGTCGAGCCGAAGATTGACGGCCTCGCCGTCGCCCTCACGTATACCGATGGGCGGTTCGTCCGGGGGGCGACGCGCGGCGACGGCTTCACGGGCGAGGACGTGACGCCGAACCTGCGCACGGTACGCACCGTGCCGCTCCGTCTGCACGACAGCGCGCCCGGCACGATCGAAGTGCGCGGCGAGATCTACCTGACGCGCACCGGCTTCCACCGCCTCAATGAGGAGCGCGCGCGCGACGGCCTGGCGACCTTCGCCAACCCGCGCAATGCCGCCGCCGGCTCGCTGCGCCAACTCGATTCGTCCATTACTGCGACGCGGCCGCTCGGCTTCTTCGCCTACGCCGCAGGCTATTGGACGGACCCGCCGCGATGCCCGTCCGCGCGCAGAGCGAGTTGCTGGCGCGGTTGCACGCCCTCGGCTTCCGCCCCACGCCGCAGGCCGCGGTCTGCGACACGGTCGACGCGGTCTGGGAGCGCTGTCAGTACTGGCACGCGCAGCGCGACGCGCTCGATTTCGAGATCGACGGCGTCGTCATCAAGGTAGACAGCCTCGGCCTGCAGGAAGAACTCGGCTTCGTCGCCCGCGAGCCGCGCTGGGCGACCGCCTATAAGTTCCCCGCCACGCAGGTGACGACGCGCATCAACGACATCACCGTCCAGGTCGGGCGAACGGGCAGCCTCAACCCGGTGGCGGAACTGGAGCCGGTCAATGTCGCGGGCGTGATCGTCGCCCGCGCGACACTGCACAATGAGGACGAAATCCGCCGCAAGGATATCCGCATCGGGGACACCGTCGTCATCCAGCGCGCGGGCGATGTCATTCCGCAGGTCGTGCGGGTCGTCACGGAGCGGCGGACGGGCAACGAGCAGGAATATCATCTGCCGGAGCATTGCCCCGCCTGCGGCGCGCGCGTCGAGCATCTGGACGACGAGGCGATGGCGTACTGCACCAATATCTCCTGCCCCGCGCAGGTGCGGGAGCGGATCAAACACTACGTCTCGCGCGGGGCGATGGACATCGAGGGGCTGGGAGAGCGGATCGTCGATCGCTTCGCCGATCTCGGCTTCCTCCACGATGTAGCGGATATCTACCATCTCGAACGCGAGAAGCTGCTCGAACTGGAGAAGTTCGGCGAGAAGAGCGTCGACAATCTGCTACGCTCCATCGAGGGCAGCAAGAACCGTCCGCTCGCGCGCCTCATCTTCGGACTCGGCATTCGCCATGTCGGGGAGCGGTCGGCGGGGCTGCTCGCCGCCGCCTTCGGCAGCATGGATGCTTTCATGCATGCGACGCTCGAAGAACTCGGCACGGTAAACGGTGTCGGCGCGATCGTCGCGCAGAGCATCGTTGACTTCTTCGCGGAGCCGCAAAACGGCGAGTTGATCGCCAAGCTGGCGGCGGCGGGCGTGCGGATGGCAGACGAGCGGCGGGTGGCGCCGACCGGCCCGCAACCGCTCGCGGGGCAGACCTATGTGCTGACCGGGCGACTGGAGAGCATGTCGCGCCCGCAGGCGGAGGAGCGATTAAAGGCGCTCGGCGCGCAGGCAGGTAGCACCGTCACCAAAAAGACGACGGGAGTGATCGTCGGGGCGGAACCCGGCTCGAAGGCGGAGCGCGCCGTCGCACTGAAGGTGCCGGTGCTCGATGAAGCGGCGCTCCTTGCCCTCCTCGACGCGCACGAACGGGCGGAGACCGATGGCATGGAGCAGGAAGCGGCGGGCGGATCGCTCGCACAGGCGACGCTTCCCGTATAGGAAAGGCGACACGATTGCCACGTAACGATGAGGCGCGCTTTACACCGGGGTACGCGCATCCCGTCCGCGAAGACGACCCTTACCACACGGTACGGACGATTGGGCGGCTCTGCCAGATGCTGCTCGAACTGCGCGACGAGTACGAGCGCCGCCCGCGCCCCGATCTGCTCGACCAGATCGACCAGCGCCTGAACGACCTCGCCACCCAGCGCATCGAACTGCGCGAGCGGCGCGTGACACACCCGGAACCGTAGGGGTCGGGGCTCAGCGCGGGCTTCAGCCTGCCGAAGCTCATCGCGGCAGGCTGAAGCCCGCCGCCACCGATAGGATACCTGCTCTAGCGCGGGCCGGGCGTGGCGGTCGTGCCGGGTTTGACGAGCGGGACACCCGCCGCGCAGAGCGGGCATGCGTCGGGCGGATAGGCGACGATCTCCTCGGCATTGAGCGCGACGAGCGGGACGCCGAAATCGACCTTGCCGCCCGAGCGATCCCACAGGACACCAATGCCAACCACCGTTACATCGTGCATGGCGAGCGCGGCGAGCGTCTCGCGCACGCTACCGCCCGTCGTCAGGATGTCATCCACGACGAGGACGTGTGCGCCGGGGTCGAACGTTGTGCCCCGGCGGAAGGCGCGTCCTGTCTCCCCTTCCCGCTCGGCGTATGCCGCCGCCACGCCGAGTTGGCGAGCCGTCTCGAAGGCGAGCAGGATACCGCCCGTCGTGGGCCCGGCGACGACTGCGACGCCCGCGTCCGCGAAAGCGCGCGCGAAGCCGCCGCAAATTTGCTCCGTCGCGCGCGGATTGCGCAGCAGGTCGAACTTCTCGACATAGGTATCGCCGTGCAGGCCGGATGAGAAGAGGAAATGCCCCTTCTTGATCGCCCCGGCCGCCCGCAATACCTCGCCCGCCGTCGGTTCACTCACTGCATCGTCCTCTCCCGGTGGCGGCGGGGATGCCTGCCAGACCTTGCTGCGGCAGGCATCCCCGCCGCCACCATAATGGTCCTATTCATCGAGCCGCCAGACGGCGGTGCGCGTCTCGTGTATCGTAAATCCCACCCGGCGGTGCAACGCCAGTGAGGCGGTATTGTCGACGTGAATACCGGCCAGGATCACCGAGGCGCCCGCCGCCCGCGCCCAGTCATGGAGCGCACCATACAGGCCGCGCGCAATTCCGCGCCGGTGATGAGCTGGGTGGACGGAAATATCCTCGACCCAGACGGCGAGCGGTTCGAGATCGAAGTGCCGGAGCGGCTGCGCCAGCACATAACCGACAATTTCTTCTCCGTCTACCGCGACGAACGAGCAACCCGTCGCGACATAGTAGGCGACGACGTCCGGCGTGATCGCGCGCTGCTCCTCGCGCCGCTCCGCTGTTGCCGTGTCCCAGTCGAAACCGAGGAATGCGTGCGCGCTATAGCGCATCACCGCGTCATCGACCGCGCGCAAGACGGCGTAATCGTCCCACTGCATGGGGCGGATGATCACGTCTACCATCGCACGTTAGTCATCCGTCCGCAGCATCGCCAGCAGGTCAGCCTCGTCGGTCGCGGAGATGGCGGCGGTGCGGAACGGCATCGGGCCGGGCAAGGCGACGCCGATGATCTCGTTGAGCGAATCCAGCCCCTCGCTATCGAGCCATGCACTGAGGCCGTCCAGCACCTCAATCGCGGCGTAGAGGGTTGACGAAGGAGGCCGTGCCGACTTGCACCGCTGTCGCGCCCGCCATGAAGAATTCGAGCGCGTCCTCGACCGTCGCGATGCCGCCGATGCCGACGACCGGCACCGCGACCGCCTGCGCCACCTGCGCGGTCATCCAGAGCGCGACGGGCTTCACCGCCGGGCCGGAGAGCCCGCCACCGCCGGTCGTCAGGATCGGTCGCCGCCGCTTCGTGTCGATGCGCATGCCCTTGAGTGTGTTGATGAGCGTGATCGCGTCCGCGCCCGCCGCGACGACCGATTCGGCAATCGCGACGATGTCCGTCACGTTCGGGGAGAGTTTGACGAGCACCGGCAGCGTCGTATGCGCGCGCACCGCCGCCGTCACTTCCCCGGCCATCACGCAATCGACGCCGAACTGCATCCCGCCGACATCGACGTTCGGGCAGGAGATATTCACCTCGATACCCGCGACGCCGGGCGCCTCATCCAAGAGGCGCGCCATCGCGGCGTACTCGTCCACATGCTCGCCGCTAATGTTGACGAGCACCTTCGTCTGCCACCGCTCCCAAATTGGGCAATATTTGCGGATCGTCTCGTGGATGCCGGGGTTCTGGAGGCCGATGCTATTCAGCATCCCGGCGTGCGTCTCGGCGATGCGCGGCATCGGATTACCCTTGCGCACGCGGAGCGTCGTCCCCTTCGAGACGATGCCGCCGAGTCGCTGAATGTCCATCACCCGCGCGTACTCGATGCCATAGCCGAAGGTGCCGGACGCGACGAGCACCGGGTTCGCGAGCACTAACTCGCGCGGGTTGCGCGGCGCGAGATCGGTGGCGAGATTTACCATGTCAGCGCCTCCATGCCGAAAACCGGCCCCTCGGTGCAGGTCCGCTCGTAGCCGTGCCTGGTCTCGACAACGCAGCCGAGGCAGACGCCCATCCCGCAGCCCATCTGCTGCTCGATGCAGACCTGCACGGGGGGCGTACGCACGCCGCGATGCTGCTCTATCTTGACGCGCAACGAGCGGAACATCGGGTTCGGGCCGCACGTGAAGACCGCGTCCGCCCAGTCGAGGTACTCCGGCATGAGATCGGTAACAAATCCGTGATGGCCGAGCGTGCCATCGTCGGTCGCCCGTATCACCTCGATCTGCTCCGGCAGGTAATGGAGGGGCAGGTGCTTTTCCGCCGTCTGCGTGCCGATCAGCAGGACGATCTCCGCGCCTTTCGGCAGCTCCTCCTCCGCCAGCATGACGAGCGGCGCGATGCCGACCCCGCCCGCGACCATCAGGAGGTGCCGCTGGTTGCCCGCGACCGTGAAGGCGCTGCCGAGCGGCGCCAGCAGGTCCAGCGATTCGCCCGGCTTACGCTCCAACAACCACGCCGAGCCGCGCCCGACGTTCTGCACGAGGATCAATCCTTCGTCGGTCGCGGCATTAACGCCGAGCAGCGACATCGGCCGGCGCAGGAGTGGATCCCACTGATCGGCGCTGCCCGCCGTGCGGATATGCACGAACTGCCCGGCCCGCGCCTGCGTCGCGACGGCGTGCGGCAGCCGCACCCGCAACACGACGCTCCCGCGCCCGGCGGGTTCATTCTCGATGATCGGCGCGGCAAATGCCTGCACGGGATTTAGCCCCCACCCTGCCCTCCCCCGCGTGCGGGGGAGGGTTCAGCACTCAGTCCTCAGTCTTCGCTAGTATCCCCGCGCCAGCGTGCTCCGGTACGCGGGCAGCGGCTGCACGGTATACGCCTCGTTGCCGACGCGCATCGCCTCGATCATCGCGCGGGCGGTATCCATGCTCGTGATACACGGGACGCCCCGCTCGACGGCGGCGCGGCGCATCAGGAAGGCATCGGCGATCTCTTTGTCCACCGGTCCCGGTGTGTTGATGACGGCATGGACCGTGCCGTTCGAGATCAGGTCGAGCATATCGGGCGATCCGCGGCCGATGCGGTGCGCGATCGCCTGCACCGGGATATTATGCGCCTCCAACCATGACGCCGTCCCCTCAGTCGCGTAGGTGTGAAAGCCCATGCGGACGAGCGATTCCATGATCTCGGCGTACTCGTCCGTCTTATCGCTGTCCTGCAACGAGACGACGACGCTGCCGCGATCGGGCAGGGACATCCCGGCGGCGGCAATCGCCTTAATGAAGGCGGGTGCGAAGGTGCGATCGATGCCCATCGCCTCGCCGGTTGACTTCATCTCCGGGCCGAGGCCGACCTCCACGCCGCGCAACTTCGCCATCGAAAAAACGGGCGCTTTGACGGCGACGAGCGGGCGGCGGGGCCAGAGGCCACCCGCGTACCCCTGCTCCTTGAGGCTCTTGCCGAGCATGATATTCGTCGCCAGTTTCACCATCGGCACGCCCGTCACTTTGGAGAGGAATGGCACCGTGCGGCTGGCGCGCGGGTTCACTTCGAGCACGTACAATCGCGCCCGGTAGATGACGTATTGGATGTTCATCAGGCCGCGCACGCCCATCGCGAGGGCAATTCGGGTCGTGTACTCGACGACCTGCTCCACCTCGGTCGGATAGAGATTGACGCCAGGGTAGACCGCGAACGAGTCGCCGGAGTGGACGCCCGCCCGCTCGATATGCTCCATCACGCCGGGAATCAGCACGTCCGTACCGTCGCAAATCGCGTCAACCTCGACCTCTTTGCCCGCCAGGTACTTGTCGATCAGCACCGGCTTATCCGAGAGTAGGACGGCGCGGCTGAGATAGTTGCGCAGATCGTCCTCGGTATGCACGACCTCCATCGCCCGCCCGCCGAGCACGTACGACGGCCGGACGAGCACCGGGTAGCCGATCGTCTCCGCCGCGATCTCCGCGTCCAGGAGCGTGCGCACCGCCGTGCCGGGCGGCTGCGGGATGCCGACCTCGCGCAGGAACTTCTCGAATCGCTTGCGATCCTCCGCGAGATCAATCGCCTCCTGCCCGGAGCCGAGAATCGGCACGCCGAGCGCGGCCAGCGGCGCCGCGAGGTTGATCGCCGTCTGCCCGCCGAACTGGAGGATGACCGGAGGGGTAGCGGGAGCCCCACCCTGGGCTCCCCCCGACACAGGAGGGGAGAACGCGGCGGGCGCGCCATTCGCGCGAACCGGCGAGGCAGCCACGGTCGCTGTTGCCGATGCCACCATACCGGGACGTGCGGCACCGACAAGTTCCGTTCCCGCATCCGCTCCCTCTTCCCGCTTCGGGAGGAGGTTCGCAGTGGTAGGCATCCCCGCTCCCTCGTGGTAGAGGATGTCAAGCACGCTCTCTTCGTCGAGCGGGGCGATGTAGAGGCGGTCGGAGGTATCGAAGTCGGTGCTAACCGTCTCGGGGTTGTTGTTAATCATGATCGCGCGCACGTTGGCGGCGCGGAGCGCGTGCGCCGCCTGCACACATGAGTAGTCGAACTCGATCCCCTGGCCGATGCGGATCGGGCCGCTGCCAATCACGACCGCCTTCGGCGCGGGCAGCGGCTCCGCCTCGTCCTCGTCTTCATACGTCGTGTAGAAGTAGGGGGTGGCGGCATCGAACTCCGCCGCGCAGGTATCAACCGTCTTGCTTACCGGCACGATGCCGACCGCGCGCCGCCGCGCCGCGATCTCCATTTCCGTCGCGCCGGTGAGCCGCGCCAGCCACGCATCGCCGAAGCCCATCCGTTTCGCTTCCCAGAGCAGTTCATCCGTCAGCGTCTCACGCGTCAGCCGGCCCTCCATCCGCGCGATGGCGGCGAGGCGGCGGGTGAACCACGGGTCGATGCCCGTATCAGCGGCGAGCGCTTCGGCGGAGATGCCGCGTCGCAGCGAGGCCATCAGTGCCCACAAGCGCTGATCGTTCGGGCGGCGCACGAGGTCATCGAGGAGGTCCGGTCCTTGCGGGCCGCTCCACGTCTGCTCTTCCCAGCCGAGGTCGCGGTCGTCCCATTCCAGCGAGCGGACCGCCTTCTGGATGGCCGCCTCGAACGAGCGGTCAATCGCCATCACCTCGCCCGTCGCCTTCATCTGCGTGCCGATGGTCCGCTCGGCGCGGTAGAATTTGTCGAACGGCCAGCGCGGGATTTTCAATACGCAGTAATCGAGCGCGGGCTCGAAGGCGGCGGTCGTCTTGGCCGTCACGGCGTTCGGGATATCCCGCAGCAGTTTACCGATGGCGATCTTCGCGGCGACACGGGCAATCGGATAGCCGGTCGCCTTCGAGGCGAGGGCGGAGGAGCGACTGACGCGCGGATTGACCTCGATGACGTAGTACTGCGACGAGCGCGGGTCGAGCGCGAACTGGATGTTGCAGCCGCCCTCGATGCCGAGCGTGCGGATGATGCGCAGCGAGGCGGAGCGGAGCATCTGGTAATCGCGGTCGGAGAGCGTCTGCGAGGGCGCGACGACGATGCTGTCCCCGGTGTGGACGCCGACCGGGTCGAAGTTCTCCATGTTGCAGATCGTGATGCAGGTATCCGCGCTGTCCCGCATCACCTCGTACTCGACTTCCTTCCAGCCCAGGAGCGAGCGCTCCAGGAGAATCTGGTGGATCGGACTGGCGTGCAGCCCGGCGAGCACCTTCGCGTCGAGGTCATCCCACGTATCCGCGATGCCGCCGCCCGTGCCGCCGAGCGTGTAGGCGGGGCGGATAATCAGCGGCGGCGGCACGGAGAGGGCGAACGCCCGCGCTTCCTCCAGCGTGTGACAGATCGCGCTCGCGATCGACGGCTCGCCGATGCTTTCCAGCGTCTCCTTGAAGAGCGCGCGATCCTCGGCCTTCTTGATCGCTTCGAGCGGCGTGCCGAGCAGACGGACGTTGTACTGATCGAGGATACCCGCCTCCGCCAGCTGGACGGCGAGATTGAGGCCCGTCTGCCCGCCGAGCGTCGGCAGGAGGCCATCCGGCCGCTCGCGCTGGATGATGCGCCGCAGCACATCGACGGTCAGCGGCTCGATATAGACGACGTCCGCGACATCCTCGTCCGTCATGATCGTCGCGGGGTTCGAATTGACGAGGACGACGCGCACGCCCTCCTCGCGCAGTGCACGGCACGCCTGCGTCCCCGCGTAATCGAACTCCGCCGCCTGCCCGATAACGATGGGGCCGGAACCGATCACAAAGACCGTCTTCGGCGGCACGGACGAGGTCTGGGCAGGCGTCATCACAAGCGTTTCTCTCCTTAGCCGATCAGCAGGTCGGCGATCCGGGTGATTGGCGGGAAGCGGTCGAAATCCGAGTGCGGCACGGCGGCGAGCGTCACGTAGTTCATCCGCAGCGTGCCGATCTCCATCTCGCGGTACGGTTCGATGATCTCGGCCACCCGCTGCGTCGGGTACTGCTCGCGGTAGTAGCAGAGCGACAGGTGCGGCAGGAAGGGCGGCGCGTTCACCGGGTCCGGCTGATCGTGCGGCGCATCGTCGCCCGGCGCGGCCGCTTCCGCCGACAGGGCGGAGGGGCCGAAGCCCGGCAGGCCGACCTGATGGAGGACGGTGACGAGCGAATCACGGAGCGCGGCGAGTCCGTTGCTCTCCTCATGCACCTCGACGAACGCCGCGTTGCCGAACGAATTGACGCCGCGCAGGGAGAGGGTCAATGGCTGCACATCGCGCAGGGCGCGGCTCGCGCGGTCCATGATCCGGGCGATGTTCCCATTCGTCACGCGGATCGCGGACTCCAGGCCGATGCCCAATACCGTGATGTGGAGATAATGGGATGGCAGCACGTCATGGATGCCCGCCGCCGTCAGCGCCTCGCGGACCGGGCGCGTCGCATCGACGACACCCCGCCCGACGACCGGGACGAGGAAGGCGATATAGGACGATTTCTCCGTGCGGGCGCGCGACTCCACTTCGTGGGCGTTCTCGTCGTCCGTCGTCGGGCGCGCGCGGAACTGTTGCCAGGCTTCATCGTAGGTGGTGGCAAAGGATCGTGTGGCTGTCATGATGGACTCGCTCCTCCGTGTGCAACACGAACATTGTGTTGCTGGCAGGATACCACGCGCGGGCATCGGGCGGGCGCTCGGAGGCGCGCATCTCGCCGGTTCCCAGGCAGGCTCACGATGCCTCCCCCTGGCCGGCACGGTAGCGCGCGACCATCGTCAGGAAGCGATCGAAGAGGTCCTGACTGTCCTGCGGGCCGGGCGCGCCCTCCGGGTGGTACTGGATACTGAAGGCGGGCAAGTCGTCGTGCATCAATCCCTCGACCGAACCGTCATTGAGATTGAGGTGCGCCACCTTCCAGCCGTCGGCGGTCGGGATCGAGTCGGGCTCGACCTTGAAGCCGTGGTTCTGGCTCGTCACGCGCACCTGCCCGGTGACGAGATCGAGGACGGGGTGATTGCCCCCCCGATGGCCGAACGGCAGACGGCTCGTCTTCGCGCCGATGGCGAGCGCCAGCAGTTGATGGCCGAGGCAGACGCCCGCATACGGCGTGCCGCTGTCCAGCACCTGCCGGACCGTCGCGACCGCCTCGTCGGCGTTTTCCGGGTCGCCGGGGCCGGGCGAGCAGAGCACACCATCGGGTGCGAGGGCGCGAATGTCGGCGTACGGCGTGTCGTGCGGCACGACCGTCACATGGACGCCGCGCGCGACGAGCGAGCGGACGATATTCTCCTTCAGCCCGCAATCGAGGACGACGACGTGCGCGCCGTCCGCCGGCCCCGCGTAATCGCGCGCGGTGAGTGCGCTCACGTCCCCTACTGCGTCGAAGTCCGACGTGAGCGGGGCGCGACGCGCTTGCTCAACCAGTTCCGCGTCGCTCATCCCCGTCCGATCCGGCACGAGTACGCCACGGATCAGGCCATGCGTGCGGATATGTCGCGTCAGGGCGCGCGTGTCGAGGTCCGCGATGCCGGGGATGGCGTGCTCCCGCATGTAATCGTCCAGCGTGCCCGTCATCTGCCAATGGCTCGGCTCATCCACATACTCGCGCACAATCAGCGCGGAGACCCACGGCTGGCGCGACTCGTCGTCGCCGGGCGTGACGCCGTAATTGCCGATGATCGGATAGGTCAGGCAGACGAGTTGACCCCGGAAGGATGGATCGGTGGCGATCTCCTGGTAGCCGGTCATGCAGGTCGTAAAAACGACCTCGCCATCCGTCGCCACCGGCGCGCCAAACGGGCGACCGGGGAAAATCCGTCCATCCTCCAACGCCAGCGCAGCGATCCGGCCCGCACCCTGAAACGGCATCAGACGTCACCCCCGAGAAATGCCGGCGTGCGCCGGGCGTCGTAGACAATGCGGCCACCGATCAGCGTCGCCCGCACCGCTCCGGCCAGTTTCATGCCGAGGAGCGGCGTATTCGGCGATTTCGAGACGAGTGTCTCCTCCGAGACGACGAGCGGCGCGTCCGGGTCGAAGACCGTTACGTCCGCCGGGGCGCCGGGGCGCAGGGCGCCACCGGGCAGATCAAAGACGCGCGCGGCGTTGACTGTCAGGTGCGCGACGACCTCCGGGATCGTGAGTAGCCCCGCCCTGACCATCGCCATCAGGACGGGCAGGGCGGTCTCCGACGCGGTGAACCCCGACGGCGCGCTCGCGAGGTCCCCCGCCTTCTCCGCCATGGTGTGCGGCGCGTGGTCGGTCGCAATGCAGTCGAGCGTGCCGTCTTTCAGCCCGGCGAGCACGGCGGCGGCATCCTCCGCCGTCCGCAGCGGCGGGTTGACCTTGGCGAGCGGGTCGAGACTCGGCCAGCCGGGGTGATACGCCTTCTCCCAAGCCCACGCGCGTCCCCCCGCGACCCATTCGTCCGTCAACGCCATGTGATGCGGCATCGCCTCGCCCGTCGCCCTCACCCCGCGCGCCTTCGCCTCACGGAGTAACTGAACGCCGCCCGCCGTGCTGACGTGGCAGAGGTGCAGCAGCCCGCCCGTCTCCTCCGCCAATCGCAAGTCCCGTGCGATGATCGCCTCTTCCGCCTCGCGGGGGATGCCGGGCACGCGCATCCGGCGCGAGACGATCCCTTCGTTCATCGCCGCGCCATCGGGAATCAGCGCCTTATCCTCGCAATGCACGGCGAGCGGCCTGCCGTGCTCCCGCGTCGCTTCGAGCGCGGCGCGCATGATCGCATCGCTCATGCAACTGTCTCCGTCATCGGAGAAGGCGACCGCGCCCGCCGTAGCCATTTCGCCCCAGGGCGCGGGCTTCTCTCCCATGCGGCCGACACTGATCGCGCCAATCGGCGAGACGCGCACGATGCCTTCGAGGATCGCCCGCTCGCGCAGATCGCGGATCATCGCGGCGCTATCGAGCGCGGGCGTCGTGTTCGGCATGCAGCAGACGTGGACGAATCCACCGCGCGCCGCCGCCCGCGTGCCCGTCGCCAGCGTCTCCTTCTGCTCCTGCCCCGGATCGCGCAGATGGACATGAATGTCAATGAGTCCGGGGCAGACGATGCAGCCCGCCGCGTCGAGTTCGTCCGGCATCGGCGTGCGCAGGCCGTCGAAGCGATTGGCGACCCCGCCGATGGCGGCGATCCGCCCATTCGTGATGATGACATCCGCCACGCCATCGAAACCGGAGGCCGGGTCGATGACGCGCCCACCCCGGATGACGAGGCTCGCTCCGCTCGCGCTCATCGCCCACCCGCCTCGGAAATGAACCGCCAAGACGCCAAGAAATGCGGACACGAACGGTTTTTTCTCTCTTCTCCTCTTGGCGTCCTTACCGGTGCCCTCTGGGCAGTATTGGCGGTTAGCATGCGGACCAATGGACAGAAAAAAAGCCTCCCGGCGAAACCGGAAGGCGGGGCCGCTGTTCGCGGCGAGTCTCCTCCGGGTCTGCCCGGCGGACGACGGCGCGGCGCTTCAATTGTCTGCCAGATCGGTGCCCCAGCCATGTCGCGCCTCAATCTTCGCACTTCGCACGTTCGGCAATCGTGCGGCGGGTGGGCCCGCCTCGACTGCACAGTATACGGACAATTCGCGCCGCGTCAACCCCTTGCCCACGGATGAACGTACACTGCCGCGCTGTGCGCGTTCACGGTATGCTGCCACGGAGACGCCGCACACCGCGAAAGGATCGCCCGTGTCCGAATTGATCCCGATGCCCGACCGCCCGACGCGGCGACCCGGCCTCGGCGCGCGCGTGGCGACCGTCGGCGGCGGCGCTCCCTCGCCTTCGGCGGCGCGGGCGTGCTGCTCCTGCTCATCCTCTTCATCGTCGTCGCGGCGGTCGTCAACCATCGCGGCGGGCACTACGCACCGGCGGGCGTGGCGCAGACCTTCGCCGCCCCGCGCGCCGGGAACACGGCCAAGATCGCCCTGACCGCCAATGCCGCGACGGTCGGCGTCCATCCGCTCGACACCGGCAACCCGAACCTCTTGCAGGGCTCCTTCACGCCCGGTAAGGAGCGCGGCGATGCGATCCTCGCCCACAAGGGCGACACCTGGCAACTCGACGAGGAGAACGGCTCGGCGGAGAGCGCGGACTCCGCCGCCTGGGATGTCGGCGTCGCCGCGGGCATCGCGCTCGACCTGACGATGACCCTCGACGCGACGAGCAGTGACGTGGACCTGAAGGCCCTCATCCTCACCTCGCTCACCGCCGAGGCGAACGCGAGCACCTTCCGCCTCGTCCTCCCCGCCTCATACAGCGGCGACACGAAAGGGCAGATTAAGGCGGCGGCGGGCAATGTGCAGGTGACGGTGCCGCCCGGTGCGGCGGTGCGTATCGTCATCGAGACGAAGGCGGGCAGCCGCGACGTGCCCACCCGTTTCACCCCGAAGAACGGCGGCTACGAGACACCCGAATACGCGGGCGCGAAGAACCGCCTTACCCTCACCATCTCCGCCAACGCCGGCCGCGTCACGATCATCTGAACGAGGTGCTTGAACCGCCAGGAGATTAGGCACAGAAGGACTCTGAGAGCACCAAATCTCCTCAGTGCCTTCTGTGTTCGGTTTCTCCCAGTTGCCTCTTGATGTAGGAGGCGCGGCGGCAGTGGTTATGTTATGCTGGCCGGAACCTGCCGTACGCGGCGGTTGCGGAAGACCATGCGGGAGGCGGCGTGTGCCGTCCGGCGCGACGAATGGCCGGGCACGCTGGGCATGGTAAAGCACGCGGGGACGCGATGCGTGGGGGTGAGTGACGATGAAAGAGCGGATCTTCCGCCGGGGCCACCACGGCGGGCACGACGACGCGACGCCCCAATCGAAATTCAAGCCCGAGCCGCGCGCCGCGGCAGACGACGCCAACTCGGCCGCTATCATCATCCCGTGTACGCACTGCAAAGAACCCCTCTACGTCAAGGAACTGGAAAATAACCTCTATGTCTGCCCGAAATGCGGCGCGCATTTCCGCCTGGACGCCCGCCAGCGGATCGAATTCACGCTCGATGAGGGGACGTTCCAGGAGTGGGACCGGAACGTGCGTCCCACCGATCCCCTCGGCTTCGCGGCGGGCGGCGAGCAGTATCAGCGGAAACTGACGGCGAGCCAGGCGAAGACGGAGCAGACCGAGGCGATGATTACCGGGCGCTGCACGATTAGCGGTGAGCCCGCCGCCGTCGCCATCGCCGATTTCTCCTTCATGGGGGCGACGATGGGTAGCGTCTATGGCGAGAAACTTGCCCGCGCCGCCGAACGCGCCATCGCGGAGCGCCTGCCGCTCGTCACCTTCAACGCCTCCGGCGGCGCGCGGATGCAGGAGGGGCTCTTCTCTCTGATGCAGATGGCGAAGACGACGGCGGCGGTCGTGCGACTGGGCGCGGCGGGTTTGCCGCACATCGCCGTGCTGACGGACCCCTGCTACGGCGGCGTGACGGCGTCGTACGCGACGGTGGCGGACATCATCCTCGCGGAGCCGGGTGCGCGGATCGGTTTCGCGGGCAAGACGCTGATCGAGCAGAACATGCGCCAGAAACTGCCGGACGATGTGCAGACCGCCGAGTTCCAACTGAAGCACGGCATGGTCGACGATGTCATCCACCGCCGCGACCTGCGGCAGACGCTCGCCACCTTGCTCGCGCTCTACGCCATCCCGCGCGCCGATCTCCCCGCGCTCGATGACGCGGTGGCGGCGCCCGTGGGTGTCGATGAACCCGCTCTGAGCGCCGCCCGTGCGTGAGAAGCAGACGCCCGAAGCGGCGTGGGAGCGCGTGCAGCGAGCGCGCCACCCGAACCGGCCCCGCACGCTCGGCTACATCAGCGGCCTCTGCACCGAGTTCGTCCCGCTGCACGGCGACCGGCTCCACGGCGACGATCCCGCCCTCGTTGGCGGCGTTGGCCGCTTCAACGGCCGGAGCGTGATGCTGATCGGCCATCAGAGCGGCGGCGCGGACGCGAAAGAGAATCTCAAGCGCAACTTCGGCATGTCGAAGCCCGAGGGATATCACAAAGCAAAGCGACTGATGATCCACGCGGAGAAGTTCGGCTTCCCGGTCATCGCCTTCATCGACACGATGGCCGCCGATCCGACGCTTCCGTCCGAGGAGCGCGGGCAGGCGCTCGCCATCGCCGAATCGATCATGACGCTGCTCGGCCTGCGCGTACCGACCGTCTCGGTCGTTATCGGGCAGGGCGGCAGCGGTGGCGCGCTGGCAATCGGCGTCACCGATCGCATCCTGATGATGGAGAACGCGGTCTATGCGGTCGCGCCGCCGGAATCCGCCGCCCTCATCCTCAAACTCGACCCCGCCGCCAAGCAGGATATCGCGGCGGCGATGCGCATGACCGGCCCGGACTCGCCGATCTTCGGCGTGATCGACGAGGTTATCCCCGAGCAGACGCCCGCGCACGAGAACCCGCTCGACGCCATCGACGCCGTCGGCCTCGCCATCGACCGTCATTTGTCCGCGCTGGATGCAGCTTACGGCACCGGCGCCACGATGGATGTCACACGCCTACTCGCCGACCGCTACGCCAAGTACCGCAACGTCGGTCAGTGGCTAGAACAGCCGGTAGACACGGCGCCACAGCGGTAGGTTGCCCGCCCCCGCCCATTCTTGCGGGGGAAGGGGCAGGGGGCGGGCAATCTACCGGCGCATCGTCAGGCGGCGGAAGCCCTCGGCCATCGGTAGGTCGGCCTGCTTGCCGATCTCCTCAAGGCGTTCGCGCAGCCGCTTCTCCAGGTTTTCCGACCGACCGACCTGCGAGTCGTGGTGGCGGAGGGCGGCCAGTTTGAGATCGAAGGTCGAGGAGACATCCACGAAGCAATCCGGGTGCTCGGGGCCGAAGAAGAGCAGTTCCGCGACTTTGTGCGGTTCCAACCCCTCCTCGTGGTAATGCTCGGGGAAGTAGATGGCGTCGCGCGCCGTCGGATAGACGGCGTCGGTCGTCGTCAGGCCGACGTTGCGGTGATCCGGGTGGAGCGCGTACGGCCGCCACGGGTCGTGGGTGATGACGATGTCCGGCTTGAAGCGGCGAATCTCATGGACGATCCGACCGCGGAAGCGGTACGAGTTATCCGTCTGGCCGTCCGGCTCGCGCAGGAAGACGACTTCTTTGATGCCGAGGACGGCGGCCGCCTCGCGCTGCTCCTGCTCGCGGATTTCGGTCAACCGCTCCGGCGTCATGTTCGGGTCCGGGGAGCCGCGATCCCCGCTCGTCACCTGGACGAGAATGGCGTCCATGCCGCGCTGCACCCAGCGCGCCACCGTCCCCGCGCTGGAGAATTCGAGATCGTCGGGGTGCGCCACAACGACCATAAACGTCTTGTATTCGTCGTCCGGGATCCACTCCGCCATGCGCCTCGTCGCCTCCCTCTTCACCGCCCGCAGCCATTTTGACCGCGCTGCGGCATGTCAACGTCCACGATAGTGAGGCATGGTAACACAATGGCGCGCGAACACGATGGGCATCGTGCGGGCATCATGATCTCGGGAGTCCTCCCCCGGCGAGGCAGGCATGCCTAAAGGAAACGAAGCTGTACGTACAGTAGTCGCGTCAACGTATTGAGTACGTACATTCCGTGTGTTATGCTCCTGCATAAGGGAGAGGGTTGCTGGCGGACACGCGGGGGCGCGGCGTCGGTTCGCATCAAGGGAGATTTCTGTGTCACTTTCGGTGCTCATGATCGCACCGACATCGTTTTTTGCCGATTACGGCGCGCATGTCCGTCCCCTCGAGGAGATTCGCGCGCTCCAACGGTTGGGGCACCGGGTTACCGTCTGCACCTACCACAATGGGCAGGATGTGCCGGGCATCGATATTCGCCGGAGCATCGATATTCCCTGGCGCAAGCGCGTTGTCGTCGGCACGACGCGGCACAAACTCTATCTCGACGCCGCGCTCCTCGCGGTTGTCCTGCGGGAGATACGCCGCCTCAAGCCCGACCTGATCCACGCGCACCTTCACGAAGGCGCACTGATCGGCCAGATCGCGCGTGCCGCCCATCACACCCCGCTGCTCTTCGATTATCAGGGTAGTCTGACGGCGGAGATGACCGATCACGGTTTTTTGCGCCCGTCGAGCGTCCTGCGCGCCCCGTTGACCGGGCTGGAACGGACGATTGACCACGCGGCGGACATGGTCATCACGAGTACGCAGCACGCGGCGAACCTGCTGCGCGCGCGCGGCACGGTGGCGGACAGCCGGATCGCCTGTATCCCCGACGCGGTGGACACCCATCGCTTCCGGCCCGACGCGCTCTGCAGACGACGAACGGCGGTTGCTGCGCGCCCAACTCGGCATCCGCCCTACGGACAAGGTGGTCGTCTATCTCGGCTTGCTCGCCCCCTATCAGGGGACGGATATGCTCCTTCAGGCGGCCGCCGATGTGCTCCGGCGCGTGCCCGACGCCTTCTTCCTCATCATGGGCTTCCCCGGCAACGAGCGCTATCGCGTCCTCGCCGAGCGGCTCGGCATCGCGCGGCGGGTCAGCCTGCCCGGTCAGATCCCCTATCTCGACGCCCACCGCTACCTCGCCCTCGGCGATGTCGCGGTCGCACCGAAACTCTCGGAGACCGAGGGCAATCAGAAGATTTTCAATTACCTCGCCACCGGCTTGCCCGTCGTCGCGTTCGACACGCCCGCCTCGCGCGAGATCCTCGGCGACCACGCCACGTTCGCGGCGCGCGGCGACGCTGGGAGCCTCGCGGCGCAGATCACCGCACTCCTCACCGACCCGGTGACGGCGCGGCGCACCGGGCTGGCCGGGCGCACGATTGCGTTGCGGGACTTCTCCTGGGAGCGACGCGGCACGGATCTGCTCCGCGCCTACGCGCGCATCCTGCCCGCCGAGAAATTACCCCTGCTCGGCCTGTCGCAGGCAGCGCCATACGCTGCCCCCATCTTCGCGGACGGCGGCTCGGATTAGAGCCCCCACCCCCGCCCTCGCGTCGCGTTCATGGCGATCGCGTGTCTCGATTTCGCCGTATCAAGCTCCCCTCCCCCGCTTGCGGGGTGAGGCCAGGAGTCGAGGCAACATCATTGTAAAATCCCGTTCATAATTCACAATTTGCATCCGTACATATTGCGGGGATACGTTATGTCGCGTAAACTGGGCCGAGGTTTCGCCGTTTCGGTTTGATCTGATGGTGTCGTCGGGAGCGAGGTCTCATGGCTGGTTCGCAACGCTCGTTGGCTGTCCGGTGTCTGCTGATGGGCACGGCGGCGCTACTGCTTATCACCGGGCTCGTTGCGGGGCCGACCTTCTTGCACGGTCAGGCGGCGACTATACCTTTCGGCAACACCGCCTTCGCCGCGCAATGGAACAGCATCGAGCCGAAAGTGCCCAACTTCTGGGGGCCCGCGTACCAGAACATCTTCCCCGAGCAGTATCAGGAAGCCACTCCGAGTGGCCAGCGCTTCGTGCAGTACTTCGACAAGGCGCGCATGGAGCAGACGACGGCGGGCGGCCCGGTGACGAACGGCCTGCTCACCGTCGAGTTGATCTCCGGCCAGCGGCAATTCGGCGACACGCTCTTCACCACCTATCCGCCTGCGTCTATCCCCGTCGTCGGCGACCCGACTAATACCTTCCCCACCTACGCCGCGCTCGGCGCGAGTGTCTTCCCGAACAAGGTGGCGCAGAGCGCGCAGCCAATCGGCACGGTCTACAACGCGGACGGTACGCTGACGACCAATAGCCAGCAAGCGGCAGTGCCCGGCGCGGCATTCGGCTCGTTCCAGGGCGATCCGGGCGGCAAGTACGCGCACAACATCCCGCTCGCCTTCTGGTCCTACCTCACCGCCCTCCCCGTGCCGTGGCAGACGACGATGGGCTACCCGCTCACCGAGGCGTTCTGGGTCCAGGTGACGGTGAAAAACGTCCCAATGACCTGGGTGCTCGTGCAGCCCTTCGAGCGGCGTGTCCTCTCGTACACGCCGTCCAACCCGTCCGGCTTCCAGGTGGAGATGGGCAACATCGGCCAGCACTACTTCCAATGGCGCTACACGACCAATCCCGGCGGCGTCGCCGGGCCGGCGACCGCAACGCCGATCACGACTGTCGCAACCTCGACACCCGATCCGTGCGCGACCGCGACCCCGCTGCCGACCGCCACCGGCACCCCTTCGACCGCCACCGCGACACCGACCGCCACCCCATTCGCCTGCACAACCGCGACCGCGACGGATACCGGAACCGGCGTCGACATTGAGAACCTGCGCAACACGGTGCTGACGGACACCACCTTCGGTATCTCGTTCAACACGAACCTCCCGGCGACCTCCTACATCCGATACGGCACGACGAGCGGCAGCTATCCGTTTGCGCAAGACATCGCGACCTCCCAGACGCGCACTCATGCCGTCACCCTGACAGGGCTCACGCCGAATACGGTCTACTACTTCACGATCCGCGTGACCTCGTCCGCGGATGCAATCAACCGCCCCGAGGATTACTTCATCACGTCGCTACCGGCGACCGTGCCGGACACGGCAACGCCGACCCTCACAACGGCATCGAAGGGTCCACCGGTAATTAGTTCAAGCGCGCCGATTGTCGATCCGACGCCTGGGCGGATTACCTGTCTCCCAGGTCAAGTCTGCGATCCAACTTTATTGGCACAGACAGCGGCAGCATTGACAGCAACCGCTTCAAAATTGCCCATCCGTAGATGGAGCGGCGCATATCCTACTGCGCTTCGGTTCTTGTGTGTACATACATCTTGCGCCCTTCTTTACGAGAACATAGACTCCGCATTGTCCTCACCGGGTCAATGCGGAGTCATTCTGTTGTAGCAGGAGCGCCCTTCGATGTCCGGGGCCATGCGGTCCGCGCCGTGCCGTGGCGTGCTCGTGCTGGGCGCGGGTCTACTCCTGCTCGCGGCATCTGTTGCGGTGCCCGCCTTCACGCACGGGCAGGCGGCGGATATCCCGCTCGGCTCGTCCGCTTTTGCCGCCCAGTGGGGCAGCATCGAACCCATCGTGCCCAACTTCTGGGGGCCCGCCGTCCAGACGGCGATGCAGGAGCCGTACGTCGAGGCGACCGGCGGCACGCGGCTCGTGCAGTACTTCGACAAGGCGCGCATGGAGCAGACGACGGCGGGCGGCCCGGTGACGAACGGCCTGCTCACCGTCGAGTTGATCTCCGGCCAGCGGCAGATGGGCGACCACTCCTTCGCCGCCTTCCCGCCCTCGTCGCTGCCGGTGGTGGGCGATCTGACCAATCCATGGCCGCCGTACGCCGCGTTACGCGGCACGGTCTTCGCGGCGCGGGTAACGAGGAGCGGCGAGCCGACCGGGACGGTCTACAAACCGGACGGCACATTTGCGCTCAATCCGGGCCTCGCGGCGCAGCCGGGGGCCGCGTACGGCGATTATCAGGCCGATCCAGGCGGCGTCTACGCCCATAACATCCCCCTCGCCTTCTCCGCCTATCTCGCCGCCTTGCCGCTGCCGTGGCAGGGCGCGATGGGCTTCCCGCTCACGGAGGCCTTCTGGGTCAATGTCAAGGTGAACGGCGCACTCACCTGGGTGCTCGTGCAGCCCTTCGAGCGGCGCGTCCTCTCCTACACGCCGACGAACCCGCCGAAGTTCCAAGTCGAGATGGGCAACATCGGCCAGCATTACGCGCAGTGGCGGTACCCGACGAACCCTACCGCTGGCGCTACCCCATCCGCGACGACGGCGTCCGGCACCGCAGCGGTCACGACACGCACGACCGGCACACCGGGAGCGCTGGCGATCGCCGCCGTGCAGCTCGGCGCGGTGACCGACACGACCTTCTCGCTGACGTTCACCACCTCCGTCGCGGCCACAACCGCCGTGCTCTACGGCACCGCCAGCCACTCCTACGCGTTCCAGCAGGATGTCTCCACGAGCGCGATGCTGGATCACTCGGTCATGCTTATCGGACTCCAACCGGGCACGAAGTATTATTTCGCCCTCCGTGCGACCGCGAACGGCGCATCCGTGGAGCGCAAGGAGGATTATTTCGCGACGCCGAAAGCTGATGCCCAACAGTCAACAATGTCTCCAGTAGCGACGAAGGTTAAGTATGTTGCGACTGCAACAGCAACGGCGACTCCGAAACCGACGGCAACCCCGACGACAATCGTTGAGACAATAGCCATGACCGTCACGCAGGTGAACGTCAATGCGCGGAATCCCATCCAACTCGCGCCGACGGCCTTACAACTGGAAAAGGCGACGATCGCGGTCTCGCTCACTTATGAAGGAAACGCGAGCGGGACAACGAGCACGCTGCGTCCGACGACGTGGTCGCACGACGCGACGGGACTCTCGGCGTCCAGCACCGATTCCCTGCCATCTCTGACCCTGCTCGACAAGCAATCGACGGTTATCATCACCGCAACGATAACGATCCCCCGTGCGGATGCGGGAGACCCGCCGCTGGTCGCCTCGTATACGCGGAAGATGCTGGCGAGCGAATACAGCGCGCCAGTGACCTTCACAACTCCACCGCTCAGTAGCGCACAGTCTCCCGACTATAACCTGTCGCTCTCCTTCTCAATCGTGCTACGCTGAGAATGGGCCGCGTGGGGTTAGGGCGAACAGAGCACCCTGGTGGTTGTGAAACCGGCTCAAGGAGACGATGCGGCAATGACCCAAACGTGGCAGAACTGGTCCGGCAGTGTCGCCTGTACGCCCGCGCGGATCGCGACACCGGCGAGCGAGGCGGAGGTGGCGGCGCTCGTCGTCGCGGCGCGGGATGCGGGCAGGGGTGTCCGGGTGGCGGGCACCGGCCACTCGTTCACACCGCTCTGCGCTACCGATGGCACGCTCCTGTCCCTGGACGCGATGCAGGGTCTCGTTTCCGCCGACGCGGCGGCGCGGACGGCGACCTTCCGGGCGGGCACGAAGATCCATCAGGCGGGCGCGCCGCTCCTCGCCGCCGGGCTGGCGATGGAGAACATGGGGGACATCGATTACCAGTCCCTCGCCGGGGCGATCGGCACGGGGACGCACGGTACGGGGCGGACGCTCGGCAATATCTCCACGCAGGTCGCGGGGCTGCGCCTCGTGCTCGCCTCCGGGGAGACGCTCGATTGCTCGGCGGCGCATGAGCCGGCGGTTTTCGAGGCGGCGCGGGTCTCCTTCGGCGCGCTCGGCGTGGTCACGCAGATCACCCTCCGCCTGCTGCCCGCCTACCGTCTGCACGAGCGCACCTGGGTCGCCACCTTCGATGAATGCGTGGAGCAGATGCCCGCCCTCATCGGCGACAACCGGCACTTCGAGTTCTTCTGGCTCCCGCAGGACGATGTCTGCGCGATGAAGGCGCTCGATCCGACCACTGAGGAACAACGCGAGGACGCGCCACCGCCCGACATTGCCGGTCGCCTCGCGCGCTACATCAAACCGGAGCGGATCGACTGGAGTTACCGGATTTTCCCGTCGGAGCGTACGCTCAGGTTCAACGAGATGGAGTTCGCGGTCCCGGCGGAGCACGGATTGGATTGCCTGCGGGAGGTGCGCCACCTGATGCGCGACCGGCACCCGGATGTCGCCTGGCCGGTCGAGTACCGCACGCTGCGCAGCGACGATATCCCCCTCAGCCCCGCCTATGGCCGCGAGACGGTGACAATTTCCATTCACCAGGCGGCGGAACTGCCGTACCGGGAGTTCTTCGCCGACGCCGAGGCGATCTTCCGCAATTACTGGGGCCGGCCGCACTGGGGCAAGATGCACTGGCACACCGCGCCCATGCTCCGCGACCTCTACCCTCGCTGGGATGCCTTCGCCGCCGTCCGCGCGCGACTGGACCCGGACGGGACGTTCCTGAACGAACACCTGCGCCATATTTTGCTCGCATAATCCGGCGCAAATTGGCGCAACCACGCGCGGAACAGTCCGTTCTATCAATGTATGCATTCTCCGAACGATCCGTACTCCCAAACTGATGACGAAAGGGACTTTGCCATGCCCCGACTGCTCCGCTACGTCTCCGGTGTCCGGCTGATCGCCGACCCGTACGACCTCCGGCTCTGGCACTTCACGATCAGCGGCAAACGATATAACGTGCAGACACGGGGCGGGTCATTCGTCCTCCATGCGGACGACGGGACGCCGCTCGGGCGCTTCCATGATTGGAGCCAGGCAATCGCCTGCGCGGATGCGCGCGCGCATGAGGCGACCACCGAGCGCTTGCCCGTCATTTCGCCCTATACTCGGGCGTCACTGGCGCGCTAAACCCGAGAGAGGAAATCGTTCCGTATGGGCGGTTCAGCACCGCCCTCCCCGGCCTCTCCGAGCCATGGCCGACATGCAAAGACCACGACCGAGCGGCGGCGGGCGGTGCAAGCACCGCCTCTTCGGATGAATGCGAAGGCGCCCCGCGTCTTTTTCGCCCTTGTGGCATAAAGAATTCCCCCTCTATTGCTGTTGAATCGGGGTGGCGGGATCGGCGCAATTGTGCGATACTCATCGGTCGGCGGGCGCACGCTCGCGGGATGTATTGAGAGTGAAAGGCTTATTCATTTGCAGCAAATGATCGCGGAACGCCCGACCGCACTGCGCCATCCGGTCCGGCACGATATTCGCAACGTCGCCATCATCGCCCACGTTGATCACGGCAAGACGACGCTGGTGGACGGTATGCTCAAGCAATCGCACGTCTTCCGGGACCCGGACGCGGCGGGCACGCTGATTATGGATTCCAACCCGCTGGAGCGCGAGCGCGGTATCACCATCCTCGCCAAGAATACGGCGGTGATGTACGAGGGCATCAAGATCAATATCATCGACACGCCCGGCCACGCGGACTTCGGCGGCGAGGTTGAGCGGGTCCTCAATATGGCGGATGGCTGCCTGCTGCTCGTCGATGCCGTCGAGGGGCCGATGCCGCAGACGCGCACGGTGCTCACGCACGCGCTGACGCTCGGCCTCCGGCCGATTGTCGTCATCAACAAGGTGGATCGCCCGAACGCCCGCATCGACGACGTGCTGGAGATGACCAGCGACCTCTTCCTCGCCCTCGCGACGGAGGCGGAGCAACTGGACTTCCCCGTCCTCTACACCATCGCGCGGGACGGCCGCGCGGGCACGAGTGCGGAGACGCTGTCGGAGGATTTGCGCCCCTTATTCGAGGCGATCATCGAATACATTCCGCCGCCCGTCGGCGACCCGGAAGGCCCCTTTCAGATGCTCGTTGCCTCGCTCGATTACGACACGCACCGGGGGCGCATCGCCGTCGGGCGCGTCAGTCGCGGCAGCATCACGCCGGGGCAGAATGTCGCGCGCGTCTCGCTCGATGGCACGGTCACGCCGGGGCGGATCACCTATACCGCCGCCTATGACGGCCTCCATCGCGTCGATGTCCCGCGCGTCGAGGCGGGCGATATCGTCGCCCTGACCGGCATCGCGCAAGTGACGATCTCCGACACGCTCTCCGACCCCGAGCACCCCGACGCGCTGCCCGCCATCGCCGTCGAGGAGCCGACGCTGCGCCTCACCTTCGGCGTCAACACCTCCCCGTTCGCCGGGCGTGAGGGCAAGTTCGTCACCTCCCGCCAGATCCGCGACCGGCTGCTGCGCGAGTTGGAGACGAACGTCTCACTGCGCGTCGAATCGACCGAGCAGGCCGATGTCTTTCAGGTCTCGGGGCGCGGCGAGTTGCATCTCGCCGTCCTGATCGAGACGATGCGGCGCGAGGGGTATGAGTTCCAAGTCTCCCGGCCCGAGGTTATCCTGCGCAAGACGGAGAGCGGCACGCTCGAACCGATCGAGCGGCTGCTGATCGACGCGACCTCCGAATACACCGGCCCCGTCAACGAACTGCTCGGCCCGCGCCGCGCCATCCTGCTCGACCTGCGCCAGGACGAGAACGGCCGCGTGCGGATGGAATTCACCGTGCCGACGCGCGGGCTGATCGGCTTTCGCAACGCGCTGCTTACCGCGACGCGCGGCACGGCGACGATGGGCTCGGTCCTGCTCGGTTACGAGCCGTGGGCGGGCGAGATCACGAGCAACCGGGGCGGCGCGCTGGTCGCGTCCGAACCGGGCGTCTCCACCACCTTCGGCCTGCAGAACGCGCAAGAGCGCGGCGTCACCTTCATCGACGCGCAAACGCCGGTCTACGCGGGCATGATTATCGGCCAGCAGCCGCGCGAGGGCGACCTCGGCATCAACGTGGCGAAGGAGAAGAAGCTCTCCAATATGCGCTCCTCCACCGGCGACATCGCCATCCGGCTGACGCCGCCGATCGAGATGAGCCTCGACAAGTCGCTCGACTTCCTCAACGACGACGAACTGCTCGAAGTGACGCCCCAAAATCTCCGCCTGCGCAAGCGGTATTTGGATGCCAACGAGCGCGCCCGGATGCTCAAGCATAGTCGATGAGCGACGTCGTCCTGCTCGGCGCGGTCCATGACCCGGAGGGGCGTATCGCCGCGCTTCTCCCTGCGGATTTGCCGCTGCTGCAACGGCGCTACACCAAAATTTTTGCACTCTGTGGTATGCAGACGCTCCCCTCCACCGTCGAGCGTCTGCGCGCCTCCGGCGTGGCCGTCATCAGCGGCGCGGAGATCCCCCTCAACGCCCGCCCCTACGCGCTCGGCGTGATGGCCGCGCACCCGGAGTGGGGGCACGTCCATCTGTGCGACTTCGACAGCGCCCTCCATTGGGCGCGCTTCTGGCCGGACGAACTGGACGACGTGAATCGCACCATTGAGCGGCACGACTTCCTGCTGCTCGGTCGCACGGCGCGAGCGATGGCTTCCCTCCCCGAGGCGCAACGTGAGACGGAACATCTCATCAATCTCCTCTTCGCTCGCACATCCGGTGGCGTAGGATTCAGCCTGCGTGAGGGGGCGCAGGCTTCAGCCTGCGCCCCCGACGCCTCCGGGGAGACACTGATCGACATTTGCACGGGCGCATGGGGCTTCTCCCGGCGCGGTATCGCGGCAATACGCGCTCACGCCCACATCACCGACATCGGCTTCCATGCCGAGTGGCCGCTGATCGCGCGCGACACGCCCGGTCTCCGCTGCGGCTATCTCCCTTGCGATGGCCTGGAATACGAGACGGCGGATCGCTACGGAGACCAGATCGCGGCGGCGGGCGGCATCGACGCCTGGCACGCCGCGCGGAACGCCGACATCCGCCACTGGCAGCAACGAATCGCCTACATCACCCAGGTCGCGGATGCCATCGCGCAGCGCGGGCCATCGCGCCAACCGTAATCCTATCCCTATCCATTGGTACTATACTGGTGTAGGCACATCGGACGGTGCCGCCAGGGGAGGGCGGGCCAATGCATAGCGGCGCATCCGGGCTTTTGAGCCTCGCGGCGATCAGTGTTACCGGCGCGGACATCGTCGGCGGGGTGTTGCTCGCCCTCGCGCTGGCCTTGTTCGTGGCGGAGCTTTTCGCGCCGACGCATGGGAGTGTCGCGGTCGGCGGGCTGGTGATCCTGTTCGTCGGCCTGATCGTGCTGGCGCAGGGGACGGGCAGCGCGGTACCCGTCGTCTTGATCGTTGCCCTTGCGCTGGCGCTGGTCGCCTTCGCGGCGCTCGCGGTCTTCGAGGTGATCATCGCGCGCGACCGCCCGGTGACGACCGGCGCCAGCGGGCTCGAAAACGAACTCGGCGTCGTGCGGGAGAAACTCGCGCCCACCGGGATCGTCTTCGTCCACGGCGAGCGGTGGCGCGCGGTGACGGCGGACGGCGCGACGCTCCCGGTCGGCACGCCGGTGCGCATCCTCTCCGTCACCGATCTCACGCTCGTCGTGCAGTACGCGCCCGACACCGCGACGACGCTCCCGCCGGTCCCCGGCGCCTACGATCCGTCACAAACAAGGAGCATCCAATGAATCAGGCAGCGCTCGCCGTCATCGTCGCGGTCGTCATCATCGTCGTCGTGACGCTCCTCTCCGCGATCAAGATCGTGCAGGAGTACGAGCGCGGTGTCGTCTTCCGGCTCGGCCGCCTCGTCGGGGCGCGCGGGCCGGGCGTCATCCTGCTCATCCCCTACGTCGAGCGGATGGTCAAGGTCGATCTGCGCATCGTGACGATGGATATTCCGGCGCAGGAGGTGATCACCAAAGACAATGTGACCGTCCGCGTCAATGCCGTCACCTACTTCCGCGTCCTCGATCCGCAGCGCGCCATCGTGCAGATCGCCGACTACGTGCGCGCCACGTCGCAAATTGCCCAGACGACGCTACGCAATGTGATCGGCCAGGGTGAACTCGATCAACTGCTCGCCGAGCGCGAGGCGATCAATCACCGCCTGCAATCGATCATTGACGAGCAGACCGAGCCGTGGGGGATCAAGGTGAGCATCGTCGAGTTGAAGGATGTCGAACTGCCGCAGACGATGCAGCGCGCGATGGCACGCCAAGCGGAGGCGGAGCGCGAGAAGCGGGCGAAGATCATCCATGCCCAGGGCGAGTTCGAAGCCTCCCAGCAACTGCACGACGCGGCGCTCGTCATGGGGCAGACGCCCATTGCCATCCAGTTGCGCTATCTGCAGACGCTCACCGAGATGACGAGCGTCGGCAATGCAACGACGGTAATCCCGATCCCCGTTGATCTCTTCAATATTGTCGGGAGCATGACCGGCAATGCCCCCGCGCTCCCGCGCCCGCCCGCACCGCCCCTCGCCGCCGACGATTAGCCAGAGACCGCATGGTCCGTGTCCGACCACGCAGCAAAAATAAATAAAATCAATCCCCATATTGACAAAATCAATGTCATACGTTATGATCGCAAGTGTCGGCGGATTGCCGCTGATGGTACGCTCTACCAAAGGACGGTACGCGATGACATTGACGATTGCGGAGCGCTGGCGCGTGACATTTCGGGTGCAGTCGCTCGCCCGCGTGACCTACCCGGTCGCGCCGGCAACGGTAGCGACAAAGGCGAGCAAGCCCGACCTCCTTGCGATTGCGGCGGCGAATCGGCTGCATGAGGAGATGGAAACGATGCGGCAGCGCTGGCGGGACGAAGCGGCGCTGACATTCCGAAGGATGTTCTAACGATGGCGAGCGAGAAACCGGTTTACCCCGCCCCCCGGCAGGACCCCGTGACGGGCGAGCCGCTTGTCATCACGCGGCTGGAAGGGCCGACGACGGGGATCGCCATCGAGGGGCGGTTCACCTTCGGCAGCGGCGGCCGCCTCGACGTCCTCAGCCCCGAGCATCTCGCCTTCGTCGAGGTCTTCATCAAGAATCGCGGCATCATCAAGGATGTCGAGGCGGAGTTGGGCATCTCCTATCCGACCGTGCGCGCACGGCTCGATGAAGTGATCCGGGCGATGGGCTATGCCCCGTACGCCGACGCCCCGCCGCCCGCCGAGGGCGCCGCCCTCACCCCCGAGGAGGAGCGGCGGGCGATCCTGGCGGACGTGGCGGCCGGGCGCATCCCGGCGCGAGAAGCGGCATTCTACCTCCGCGTCGGCGGCACGAAGGGCGGCGGTGACATCGAGATGCGCATCGGCGGACGACGAGGTAAGCGCGACGAGCCCCAGCCGCCGGAAACGGAGAACAGATAATGGAAAACGGTCGTATCGAACGGACCTTTGCTTTCGCGCCCGGCGTCACGCCGACGATCGAAGCGCGCATCCCGAGTGGCACATTGGAGATTCATGGGGAAGAGCGGAACGATGTTGCCGTGACCATCACGGTGCAGCCGGCGAATGCCATCGGGCGCGATCTGGAAATTATTCTCGAGGAGCAGGGCGAGACGATCCATGCCGAGGTGCGCAGGCCGGGGCGCGGGGACTTCTTCGCCGGCTGGCTGCCCGGTGGTCACTCGCTCCGCATTGCGATGGTTGTCCGCACCCCGATTCGGAGCAATGTCGAAGCGGAAGCGGCGAGCGCGAACGTCAATCTGGACCGGCTCGATGGCGTGATCCGGGCGCGGACGGCGAGCGGCGACATCCGCGCCGATCGCCTCTCTCGGGCGGTGACGATCCAAACGGCCAGCGGCGATATCCGGGGGCATCATCTCTCCGGCGCCGTCCATATCCAGTCCGCGAGCGGCGACACGAGTGTCGAACGCGCGGAGGGTGACATGAGCATCCAGACCGCGAGCGGCGACCTCGGACTCGACCAGATTATCGGGACGCTGGACGCCACCACGGCGAGCGGCGACTGCGAGGTACGCTCCTCCGCGCTACGCTCATGCCGGGCGAAGACGGCGAGCGGCGACCTCAACGTCGTCACGCCGCTTGCGCCGGATGGCGAATACGAGTTCAGCACGGTGAGCGGCGACCTGCTCCTGCAAGTCCCGCAGGAGACGCGCATGACCGTGTCGCTGCAGACCCTGAGCGGCGATCTCTCCTGCGCCCTGCCGTCCACGAGCGCTGAGGGCGGCAAGCGGAGGCGCACGCTGGCCGTCAATGGCGGCGGCGTCCCCGTCCACGTTAAGAGCGTCAGCGGCGACTGCTCGATCCGCGCCGCGAACAGCAACCTTCCCCCACTCCCCCCGGCTATGCCACTCCATGCCAGCGCGATGCCCGCCGCGCCGCCGGTACCGCCGGAGCCGCACCGACCGCCAATGCCCCCGATGCCTGGTGCGGCAATCCCGACGCCGGACGCCCCGCCGGGGAGCGATTTCTCCGAATCCCTCGCCGTCCTCCAGGCGGTCGAGCGCGGCGAACTGACAATCGACGAGGCGATGGAAAAACTCGCCACCCTCGAAAGCGGCACACCTACCCCCTGACCACCGCCCGTTTCGGGCGGTGAACCTCACCCCCTGCCCCGCTCCATCGCCGTATACACCTCACTGTTCCTCGGTCGAAGGGTGATGGAGCGGGCGACGGGGGTTCGAGGATTGCCCACGGACACATGCCCCCGTCTCCGTTTCGGAAAGGGGCGTGGACTTGGACATATCAGTCACCCGGAATACATGCAGTCAGCGCGGCAAGATCGCATCCCCGAGTTCGATCAACCATCGTCGCGCCGCATCAGCCTCGATACGCCGCCATTCAGCGGACGGATATAGACGGCCGCTCGTTCAAGCGCTCCATCTCGAATCCCGCAGTCTGCTTATACTCATCGGCAATCGCCGCCAACTCCTCCTGGCTCACCACCGCGTTCAAATCCGTGAAGCCATCCGGCGCCCGTTCCTCTACCAGGTCCTGACACCGATGCGGTCCCGCCCGCCGGTTCGACTGCACGACCGCCGCCGTCGCCGGTCGTCGGTCCCCCTCATAGGCCGCCACCCCCGCCGCGATCGTCGGCTGCATCGCCAGTTCCCGCGCCAGAACCCGCGCGTCGAGGATCGCTTGCGACGCCCCGTTCCCGCCCACCGGGTGCATCGGGTGCGCCGCGTCGCCCAGCAGCGTCACCCGTCCGAAGTCCCACGTCGGCAGCGGGTCCCGGTCGACCATCGGGTACTGGTAGATCGTCTCCGCGCCCCGGATAAGCGCGGGCACATCGAGGAAGGCGAAGGCGAAGGATGCGAAGGCGCCGAGCACCTCATCGCGGTCGGCGGTGGAGGTCCAGTCCTGCGGGGGCATCGGACCGCCGTCGGCGGTGCGCATCGTCGCCACCCAGTTGATCAGCGCCCATCCCCGCTCCTCCTCCGCCTTGGAGACCGGATAGATTACGACACGCTGCTTGCTCGACCCGGCATTGATCATCGCCCGGCCGGAGAGGAATGGCCTGCCCCGTGTCACGCCACGCCACATGGTCACCCCGTTCCACTTGGGCGGGCCTTCCGCAGGATACACCGTACGGCGGATAAGCGAGTGGATGCCGTCGCAGCCGACGAGCAGATCCGCCTCGACACGGCCAGCGGGACCACCGGTCGCACGGTCGATGAATTCTCCCCAGGCGCGGCCCGGCGGTTCCTGCCCGAAGCGGACGAGGTGGTGGCCGGGGTGGACGCGCCGCGCTCCGAGGCGCTCCACCACCGCCCGATGCAGGACGCCGAGCAGTTCGCCGCGATGGATCGAGACTTGTGGCCAGCGGTAGCCCGCAGCCACGCCGAGGGGCTCATGCCAGATCTGCTGCCCCCGTTTCGTGAAGTAATAAAACTCGGCGGTGGGGATGCCGGTCGCCAACAGCGCGTCGAGCAGGCCCAGTTCGGTCAACTCGCGCACGGCGTGCGGGAGGAGATTGATACCGACGCCGAGTTCGCGAATCGCGGGTGCGGACTCGTAGATGTCCACGTCCTCGATGCCAGCGGCGTGGAGCGACAGAGCGAGTGCCATGCCGCCGATGCCACCGCCGATGACGGCGACCTGCATACTGCCCTCTCTTTCCGTCAACTGGCGCGGCTATGGCCTGATACTGCCACGGATGACCGCTCAGGAGGCGCGGGTGACCGCGTGCGATAGGTATCAGGATACGGCTTTGTCGCGATCAATGCACGTATTCCGGGTGACTCAGACAGCGAGGCCAAGGGGCGCGCCCGTTCCAGCCCGCGTGGTATGATAGGCGAATCAATCGAGCGGGGTCTGCGGAGGAAAGGATGGCGAGCGTGATGGCAGCGACGACGAACGATCCGCTTTGTTACTTCAATGGCGGCTTCGTCCCGCTCAGCGAGGCGAAGGTCAGCGTGATGACGCACGCCTTCAACTACGGCACCGGCTGCTTCGAAGGCATTCGCGGCTACTGGAACGAGGAAGACGAGGAACTCTACGTCTTCCACCTGAAGGCGCACTACGAGCGCCTGCTGCGCTCCTGCCGGACGTTGATGATCGACCTGAAGATGAGCGCGGACGATCTCTGCGAGCTGACGCTCGACCTCCTGCGCCGCAACGACGCGCGCTACGACATCTACATCCGGCCGCTGGCGTACAAGGACTCGCTGGAACTCGGGCCGCGCATCAATATCGACGCCGACGCGCTGACGATCTACACGCGCCCGCTCGGCAACTACCTCGATGTCGAGAAAGGGCTGAAGGCGTGCGTCTCCTCGTGGGTGCGCGTCGAGGATAACGCCGCGCCCGCCCGCGCCAAGATCACCGGTATCTACATCAACTCCGCCCTCGCCCGCACCGAGGCCGAACTGAACGGCTACGACGAGGCGATCATGCTCTCCAGCGACGGCCACGTCTCGGAGGGGAGCGCGGAGAACCTCTTCGTCGTCGATAACGGCGCGCTCGTCACGCCCCCCGGCGCGAATAACATCCTCGTCGGTATCACCCGCGCGACGGTGATCGCGCTGGCAGGCGACCTCGGCATCCCGGTCGTCGAGCGGCAAATTGACCGGAGCGAGCTCTACGCCGTCTCCGAACTCTTCCTCTGCGGCACCGGGGCGCAAATTTCTCCCGTAACGTCGGTGGACCATCGGCCCATCGGTGACGGGGTCGTCGGGCCGGTCACGAAGCGGTTGCAGGAGGTCTTCTTCAAGGCTGTGCGCGGCAAACTACCGGAGCATCGCGACTGGTGTACCCCCGTTTATGCCGGCGCGCGAACTCCGGCGGCGACCCGCTAATGTCAACGCAGGGGCCTGACAACCGGGACGACGGAGCAGGGCGCAAACGTCGAGAGGACGACGCGCCTGCTCAGTCGGGCGAGCATCCCGAAGAAAATGTCTCCGACGAGCCGCCGACCATCGCGGAGGAGACCGGCGAGCGGGCGGACCCGGACGCGGAACCGCCCGTCCATCGGGATGAGCCCGAGCAGCAAGGCGCGCCCCAACCGGGCCCTGGGCAACCGAGCGCATGGCGGGCGTCGGAGTCGTCGCCATCGTCATCAGATAATCGGCGCGACCGCTTTGGCTGGCCGCTCCCCGAGGGGATGGACGCCGACACGGGCGCGGCGCGGCCCGAGTTGCCCGCCGTCGCTCCGCGCGACGATCCATCCCGCCCGGCGCAATCGTACAACCCATACGATACGTCGGGGTGGCGCGTACCGCCCGCGCCGGAGGCGCCGCGCGGCCCGTATTCGGGTCAGATGCCGGTGCAGCCGCCCAACCCGGACGCACCGCCACGCGGCGGCTACTCCGGTCAATTCCCGACGTCGTCACCCGCGCCGTATCAACCGCCGCGCGGGCCGTATTCCGGTCAGTTCCCCTCCCCGCAACCGCCGCCGCGCCAGAGTGGCCCGTTCACGCCCGTCGAGCGCCCGCCGGATGACCGTCGCAGCGGGACGCTGCCGACCGTGCCGGATGCGGCCTACCAGAGCGGATCATTCGCCGCGCCGCCCGATTCGGGCAGATACGATCCTGCTCGCTCCGGTCCAATCCCGCAAAGTCCCGCCATCAGCGGGGCAATGCCGCAGATTCAGCGGAGCGGGCAGTTTGCCTATCCCGGCGAGGTGACAAGTACCGGCAGTCGCCGCGTCATTGTCGCGCCCGACGCCGGATTCGGTTCGCTGCTGGCGGATCGGCCCGCCCTCGCCTCCCTGCTTGCAGCGGCGGTGCTCGCGGGCGCGATGATCGCTTTCATCGCCCTGCGCTACACGCACTTCCCCGACCAGATCGCCCTGCACTTCGGCCCGGCCGGATCGAGCCAGCCAACCCGGATCGGCGAGAAGCGGGAGTTATGGACGATCCCCTTCATCGTCGGCATCGTCCTCGCCGCCGACACGGCGCTCGCCTGGGCGGTCTACCGCTTCGACCGTTTCGCCGCGCGCTTGCTCACCCTCGGCGGCGCGCTCGTTGCCGCGATTGCCTGGGTCGTGCTGCTCACGGTGTTGCACCGGTAGCAACCAGCAATGAGCGATGAGGGGCCAATCCGCGTTGCTCTCTTGCCTCAGCCCTCAGCCTTTCCCTATGCTATACTCGTGCGGCGTTCGGGATGACACGGCGATGCCGCACGACGGCGCGGCGCGCCTACGGGGGCGGATGCGCGCGTGGCGAACCTGATAACCGTAATTCGGCTGATCGTGCTCTTCGGGACGGTCGCACTCCTCTACACGCGGCAATCGTGGGCCGTCACCTGCGTGGTGATCCTCGTCTACCTGATCATCGCCTCCGACGCGCTCGATGGCATCGTGGCGCGTCGGCGGGGCCGGGCGGATGAGTTCGGCGCGGTCTTCGACATCGCGGGCGACCGCGTCGTTGAGATGACGTTCTGGATTGTCTTCGCCCATCTCGGCGTCATCCCCATCTGGATTCCCCTGGCGATGATCGCGCGCGGTTTTATGATCGACGCGCTGCGCTCGCTCGGCCTCAAAGAGGGCAGGACCGCCTTCGGCACGAACTCGATGATGCGCTCGCCGATCACCCAATGGCTGACCGGCTCGCGCTTCATGCGCGCCTTCTATGGGGTCGCGAAGGTGCTGGCCTTCGCCTTCCTCGCCGGCCTCTTCGGCGCGCGACTGCCGCACACAAACGGCTTCCTGTCGTGGTACAACACCGTCGGTGGCCGGATAGCGACGTGGTTCTTCGTCTATAGCGCGGTCGTCCTTTCCTTCGTGCGCGGCCTGCCGGTCGTCTACGACTCCTGGGATTATTTGCGCGGCGAGGCGCCGGAGCAGCGACTGATGCGCGACCGATTCAGGATGGGCCGGGAGAGCCGCGCGATTCCGAGCGAGCGCGAGACCGTCCCTCCGGAGACATCCGGTGACTGACCAACCCGCGGACCGCGTACGCTCGAACCCGTCCAACCTGCCCGCCGCCGTCGAGACGACCGTCCCGCTCGTCGGCAACCGTGCGGTAGTGGAGGCGACGGAAATCTCCGTCGTCCCGCAGGCCGATAGCGCGGCTGCCGCCATTGGCGCGGTCTTCGACGTCGACCGCACGCTGCTGCCGGGCACGACGGCGGAACGCCTCTTCCTCCGCTATCTCTGGGAGAAGCGACAACTCGGCCTGCGCGAGGCGCTGCTGACTGCGGGGTTCACGCTCCGGCATCTCCGCCCGACCCCATCGCGGATCGCACAGAGCATCCGGCGCCACCGGCCGTATCTGCGCGGCAAGGACCTGGCGGAGATGCAGCAACTGGGCGTGGACTGCTTCGCGCGGGATATTCGCCCGCGCCTGGCGGCGCGCGGCATCGAGGCGGTCACGGCGCACCGCGCGGAGGGGCACACGACGGTGATGCTCTCCGGCTCGCTCTGGTTCCTCCTCCAGCCGATGGCGGAATTCCTCGGCGTCAATCACGTCATCGCCACACGACTCGCCGTCAAGGCGTCGTCCGCACCGGGGCGGGGGGCGAAGTTGACGACCCGGCTGGAGGGGCCGCATCCCTACGGGCGGGCGAAGGCGCTGCTCATCAAGCGGTTCGCGGACGAGCACCGCCTCGATCTCGCCGCTTCCTATGCCTACGCCGACCACTACACCGATGCGGAAATGCTCGCCCTCGTCGGCCACCCGATCTGTGTCAACCCGGACGCGCGGCTCCGGAAAGAAGCGGAAACGCGCGGCTGGCGCGTCGAAGCCTTTGTGTGAAGGGTTGCAGTCGTGATCAAAAGGTGGATCGAGGCGCCGCCGGACTGGTTGCGGCGCGCCGGCAACTACGCCGCGCAGGTTGTCAGTATCCTGCTGCTCGGCATCTCGCGACCGCTTGGCTACTGGATGGCTGACCGGCTCGGCGATTACTTCTACCGACGCAACACGAATCTGCGCCGCAACGTCGCGGACAACATGCGCCATGTGCTCGGCGCGGGCGCGAGCGAGGTCGCCGTTCAGGCTGCGGTACGACGCGCCTTTCGGATGCAGGCGCGCAATGGCTTCGACCTCCTCCGCGTGCCGCGCGTCTCGCTCAAACGGCTGGAGCGGCAGGTGCGCCTCGACGGCGACTGGCATACGATCGACGACGCCCTCGCCGCCGGGCGGGGGGTGATTGTCTGCTCCGCGCATTACGGCGCATTCGACATCATGGGGCAGTACATCATCAATCGCGGCTACGAGGCGCACCTGCTCGTCGGGCGCACGACATCGCACTTCGTCCACGATTCGGTCAGTTACCTGCGGCAATCGCGCGGCTGGCATCTCGAACAGGTGGAGGACCCCGGCAGCGTCCGGCGGGTGATGAAGGCACTTAAGGCGGGCAAATTGGCGGGGATGGTCGTCGATCGCGATTGGTCGGGCACCGGCGCGCCCGTCACCTTCTTCGGCGCGCCGACGACGCTGCCGACCGGCCACATCCGCATGGCCCTGACCACCGGCGCGGAGATCGTCACCGCGCTCACCCCGCGCGTGGAAGGCAACCGCTACGGCTTCATCCTCCGCCACGTCCCGTTGCAACGCACCGGGAACACAGCGGACGATGTCGCGGAGAACATGCGCCGCATCCTCGCCAACATCGAGACCGTCGTCGCCCACGATCCGGGCCAATGGGTGCTCTTCCGGCCCGTCTGGCCGCAATCGTAACCCCACCCGTTGACGCCCGCGCTGCGGGCGGCGACACTACGCGCGGGGGGTGATGGGAAATGTCGGACGCCGTGGGGATGGCAGCGGGTAAGCACATTCTTGTCGTCAACGATACACAGGAGATCCTCGATCTCTTCCGCATGATCCTCGAAGACGAGGGGTATCGCGTCACCGCGCTCGGTTTCGCGGTGGAAGATTTGCGCCGGATCATCGACGCCGCGCCGGACCTCGTCATCCTCGACCTCGTCTTTGACCGCGAATATATCGGCTGGCAGACCCTCCAGAAAATGAAGATGCACCGCGACACGGAGAAGATCCCCGTCCTCATCTGCACGGCGGAGGTGCGCAAGGCGCAGGAAATTCAGGGCTACCTCACCGAGAAGGGCGTCGGCCTGCTGCTCAAGCCATTCGACATCGATGATCTGGTCAGCCAGGTCACGCGCCTGCTCACCGCCGAGAGCGGGCTCGCGCAGTCAACTCCCGCGAAATAACCTAATTGTACAGGGATATATGATGGTATCGCCGCCACTGGTCGCAACGGCAAGGGCATCGCGGAGCGTGCAGTCGGTATTAGACGACGTGGCGCAATCCGACACGACGCCGGTGCCGTCTCCGGCGGTGCCGACGTAATAGGTGGTGGCGGCAGATGCGGGCGTCGCGGGGATCGCGGCCAGAGTGAGGAGCATCGCAAGCAACACCACTGCAACGCGCGTGAACCCGCTGCGTCTCATGAACGAGCCGTCGTGCATTGCCGCCCTCCCTCCTCTTCGCCCCGCATGATTAGATAACGATGACGGTGGTATCCGTACAGCGCTTGTGGGCGTCAATGTTCTTCGGACTCCTGCAACGGGAGGTGCGTCGTGATACCGACTAGCATTCGGCGTGCGCGTGCACATCGCCTCGATGCTGCTATCATCTGAATCACATCTGATAGACGATCCGCCCATCACCGTGTCGCCGTGCATCGTCAAAGCGACATAAACCGAGGAGGCAACATTGCCAGTCGAGGTTTTCGATTACCGCACGGATATCCGCAACTTCTTCATCGCGCCGGAGATGCGCGCCCGCGTCATTCGCCGCGAACCGGGCACGGCGGGCGACGGCCACACCCACGACCTCGGGCACGAGATCTTCCTCATCCTGGAGGGCCAGGCCGAGATCATCGTCGAGGGCGAGTCCGCGATCCTCGGCCCCGGTCAGATGTGCATCGCCCGCGCCGACCAGTGGCATCAGATCAAGGTCGTCGGCGATCAGCCGCTCATCTACTACCTCTCCGTCACCCCGCACCTGGAGCCGACGCACACGCAGTGGGATCATCCGGGCGGGAGCAAACTCCCCTACCATTACGGCGCATCGACCCGCGACGAACGCCGTGCCCGCACCGAGCCACCCGAAGCGCCCGAAACACTCCTCAGTCGCCACCTCGCGGCATCCCATGCGCTCGTCGATGCGGCCACCGCGAACGCCACAGCCCAGGAAGCGGCGGCAACGGACCTTCGGAGCGCGCTCGGCGCTGGAGACAAAGTCGCCGCGAAGGCGGCGATCGATGCAATGTGGCGCTCCTTCTACACGACATACAAGGACATTCAAGCGATGGAAGTCGCATGGAACGAACTCGCGCCCGCCATCGCGGGCGAGTGACGCTCCCCGAACCGGAAACGTCACCGCCCGATAGGCATGCGCAACTGGCTCCAGCCTGCTACCGCCTTTCGGATTCATTCTTGCACTGGTGAATGGGGGAGGTTGGCGCGTTCGGTAGGTTGAGAGAATGATTGGAGGTATCAATTGGTACGCGTCGCATTTGACATGCTCTATAAGGGAAAGACGGCGGACGAGCAGTCGGGAGATATCGAGAAGGGTCAGCAGCGATTCCTCGACGCCTGCAAGCGTGCGGGCGTGACGACGATCGATCGCAACGCGCCCGTCAGCGCCTACGCGGACGGCGAGTTGCTCGTCCGGTTGATCGATACACTGAATAGCGCGAAGGTGCCGTACGCCGTCGAAGAGCAGTCGCAACGCGCCGACGACGACGGGATGCCCGCCTGACGACGGATGCGCGCTGACGTCACGTCAGTTGCCAGAGACGCACGGTCATGTCCGCCGATGCGGAAGCGATCAAGGCGCCATCGGGCGAGATCGTGACGCCGTGGACGAAGTCGGTATGACCGGTGAGTATGCGCGGCGGGGTGTCCGCCGCGAGCGACCAGACGCGGACGGTTTCATCTTTCGACCCGGAAACGACCGTTTGGCCGTCCGGCGTGATCGCCACGCCCATCACGGCATCGGTATGCCCCGTGAAGGTTGTGCGGGCGGAGCCGTCCGCTGCCTGCCAGATACGCACCGACAGATCGAACGATCCCGAGACAATCGTCTGACTATCCTTGCTCACCGCGACGCTCGTGACCCTGTCCGTATGCCCGGAGAGGGTGCGCGCCGACGCGCCATCGCTCGTCTGCCAGACGCGCAGCGCCATGTCGAACGAACTGGAGCAGAGCGTCTGCCCATCCGGCGCGAAGGCGAGGGCGGAGACGCGCGCGGTGTGGCCTTGCAACGTCCGCACTGGCATCCCATCGGCCACCGCCCAGACGCGAATGACCTGATCGTAGCCGCCACTGGCGAGTGTCTGCCCGTCCGGCGCGAAGGCGACCGCCATCGCCGAATCGGTGTGCCCGGTGAGCGTGCGGAGCGGCGCGCCGTCGCTGACGTTCCAGAGGCGGACGCTCCTGTCCGTGGAGCAAGATGCGAGCGTCGCGCCGTCGGGGGAGAAGGCGACGCCATCGACGCGGTCCGTATGCCCCTTGAGCGTCCTCACCGCCGACCCGTCCGCTACATTCCAGAGGCGGATCGTGTGATCGAACGAGACGGAGGCGAGCAACTGCCCATCTGGCGAGAAGGCGACACCGAGGACACGATCCGTGTGCCCCGTGAGCGTGCGAATCGCGGTCGTCGCGGTGGGCGAGGCGGCGCCCGTATCCGGTGCGACGGGTATCGTCGGCGCTACGACGCCGTCCTCGCCCCCCATTGTGACGCGGTGCGCACCGATGCTGCGGAGGCTTGCCCACCCGCCCATCGCGACAGCGCCACCGCCAAGCAACGCGCGCGTCATAGTACGCCGGTCAATCCGCCCCGATTCGCCGCTCACAGACCCTCTCCCGCTACGAGTAATGCCAGGCCAGACGAAGGCCATGCCGTGGTGCGGCATGGCCCGACTTTAACACTACGTGCGCGCCCCCCTGCCCGGTTCATATTCCCGGTCAAAGAAGGGGTGGTAGCAGGCAGAGAGCCTGCTACCACCAGAAAAACGGTCCCCCGCGTCTTGGCGGTACAAACGAGGTATCAGGCTGATGATGGGTAACGCCAGGCGTTGTAGGCGCGGCCAATGTTGCCATATTCGACGCGGAAGAGGAGAGGATTATCCGGCGTGTAGGTGAGGACGCGCCGCTCGAACGCCTGCACGAGGACCGGTACGACCTTGCCGTTCACCTTGACATTCGCCCAGACGGGCTCCGTAATCGCCAAGCCGATGGCCTGGATACCGCCGAGGCCGGGGGCATCACGGAAATCGCGGAATGCCTTCGGGATATTGTGCTTCGTCGTGGCGTCGTAGCCGGTCGTCTTCGCCAGCGTGTCCGTCGCCGCCGGGGCGTATATGCCCACCGCGCCGTTGGGGCTGACCATCTTCGACACCGGCACGCCGCTGCCGGTGTTGTCGGGCTCCGCGCCTTGCAGTTTCGCGAGATCGGCGTACGTCGGGAACAGATTGTCAGGATCGCCCGCGACGGTCACTTTGGCCGGTTCGCGCTGGACGAAGGTCGCGTCGCCGTTCTGCTGCCGCCCCGAGATCAATTCGACGGAGAGCAGACCCGCCGTGACCGGGCCACCCGGAGTATTGAGTTCCATCCGCGCCTTATCGAAATATTGGACGAGCCGCTTGCCGCCGGGTGCGCCCGTGTACTCTTCCATCAGCCCACCCGTGAACGGGCCGGGACCCCAGACATACGAGCGGCCCGCCGGGTTCGCGTCGGTCTGCGCCCAGAGCGACTGGAAGGCGGGGTCGGCGAACCCTTGCAAGCCACCAGCCGACGGCGCGCTCGGCGCGGGCGCCGCCCCGCCGGTGACGATCACGGTGGCGACCATGTTCGGATGGATCATGCAATGGTACGGGAATGTGCCCACCTGATTGAAGGTCACTTTGCCGGATTGCCCTTTCGCCAGCGTGCCCGTATCGAAGGCGAACGCGCTGCCGGGGTCGCTGGTTGCGGTGTGCGAGGCGGCATCCTGATTGGTCCAGACGACCGTCGTGCCGACCGGGATGGTCAGCGGCGTCGGCATGAAGGCGAAGTTGGCGATAGTGACCGACACATCGGCGGAGGCGCTCGTCGCGTTACCGACTGCGATCAGGCTGCCGAGCAACAGCGCGAAGACCATCGCTATCGCGGCACGGTTCCATCCATGAGGCCGAACGCTGGTGCGCATTGCTGACACTCCTTCCGTAATTCGTCCACCCTCTCACGGTACGTCTGGATCGGCGCGGTCGGATGGTCGGTAGCGCGCTTCCGGGCGGCGTATCCGCACGGGGGAGCGCACGCCGAGAAGCGCGATAGTGGTGAAGAGCGCGCCGATTGCGACCAGCATAACAGGCGCGCCTAATGTCGCCGCAAGCGTGGTAAGCAGCGCCGCGCCGATCGGCCCCGGCGCGCTGTTGATCGTCCAGAATGCGGCGGTGACGCGACCGAGCAGATGATCCGGCGTCATCTGCTGCCGGAGCGCAATCGAGTTGACACCCTTGAGGATTTCCAGGAAGGTGAAGCCGACCACCAGCGGCACCATCACCGCGACGGCGGGCGCGAGGCCAATGCCCGCCAGCACCATTCCTTCAATAATGGCCGAACCGAGATAGCAGATGCCGAATCCCCAGCGGCGGCGCGCGGGCGCGGCGAGCAGGCCACCGGCGATTGCCCCCGTCGAGGCGATACTGAAGACGAATCCGACCGCGCGGTCATTCTGCCCGAGGTCGTGCTTGAGGTGATAGACGAAAAGATCGAGCGCGCCGAGCGTAAGGAAGGAGAAGCCCGCGATCATGAAGGTGAGCGCGCGCAAGACAGGCTGCCGCCAGAGGAAGCGCACCCCGGCGAGCAATTCGGTCATGCGGCGCTCATCGGTCGCGTCGGGCCGTCGCGCCGTCGCGGAGCGCAGCCGGAGGAAGGCGAGCGACAAGGCGGAGAGCGCGAAGGAGAGCGCGTCGACACCGAGCGCCGCGGCGGGGCCGGATCGGGCGGCGAGCAGACCGGCGAGCACCGGGCCGATGATACTGGCGCACGCGAAGCTCGCTTGCAGGCGCCCGTTCGCGTCCGTGACCTGATCGGCATCGACAAGATTTGCGACGGCGGTGATGCTTGTCACCGAGAAGCACATGCCGAGGAATGCGCCGCCTCCCGCAGTCAGGTAAATCAGTGAAAGGTGCGGCCCAGCGAGCCACCATCCGATTGGGATGACCGCGTAGACGACCATCCGCCCCAGATCGCAGCCGATCATGAAGCGCCGCCGGTCGACGCGGTCGGCAATCGGGCCCGCGATGATTCCGGCGATGATCGTCCCGACGCCGACGGTCGCGGTAACCAGTCCCATCTGCGCGACCGAACCCGTCACGCGCAAGACGAGCAGCGGCATGGCGATCAACGCGACCGCGTCGCCGATCGCCGAGAGCGCCTGCCCTGCCCAGAAGATGTTGAACTGCCGGTTATGGAGAAGGCGTGTACCGGGCGGGCGGGCGAATTGCTCGACCACATCCGCCAGCGGTGTCTGGTCGTCCATGATGCTCACTTCCTGCTCCCTGAAGCGCAACGGGTCGCGAATGGGGTGTTCAGCGTTGCTCAGGGCCGGAAGTTAAGCACGGTGGCGCGTCCTTTCGTCATTGGCGTGCGCGGCTCGCGAGCCGCGCCTACCGCACGCAAGGAATCATCTGCTCCCTTCCCGCCCCTGTCAAATCGCCTCCCGTCACGCCGTGTCTCACACGTCGCGCAGGCGATCGCTCCCTTTGCAACGGACAGGTGCATATGCTCCGCAGGTTGGTTCACACGCACCCATCCGTCAGACCGCCGCCCCTCGGGGCCGGGAGGGCGGCAACAGGTTCGACGCCGCTCCTCCCGGCGATCCCGGCGGGCGCGTTCGCGACCGACGAGGGGGATGATGGCGCGCCTCCAGGGCACAGGCAGTGATCTCATGGCAGTATAGTTCTACAGCCTGTCTCAAAGCCCTATCCGGCCTTGGTCCCTCGCTATTCTTCCCTTCAACCGAGTGCCACTAGGTGATGGTCAAACGGGTCGCGAGCGCATCCGCCAGTGCGAGGGTGGGCTTCGCGCCCAGCGGTGTACATTTGGCACGGACCTCATCGAGCAGCGCACGGGCCGTGTCCGTCTCGCCCGTCGCGGCGCCCAGTCCCGCCATCGCCAGCAGCGTCAGCGCCCGCTCGTACGGCGCTTCGCACGCGGTAGCGACGGTCAATGAATCGTCTAAATGCGTGACCGCATCCTCATAGCGCCCTGCTTCGGTGTCGAGTTCGCCGAGCAGCCGATGGGCGGCGAGCAGGGCAAGGGGTTGGCGCGGCTCCGTCGCGTGCGCGAGTGCGCGCTCGGCGTGCTCGTATGCTTTCCCTGCGTCGCCCGCCTGCCGGTGGTACCGCCCCCACAGCGCCTGCCCCTCGGATCGGCCCAGCACCGCCTCGCTCCACGCCAGCCAGCGGTCGTGCGCCTCCAGCCATTCCTTCGCGGTCGGCAGTTCGCCCGCGTCGAGCGCCAACAGGATGGCGACGCGCTGGACGGCCACGGCGCGCACGAAGATGAGGCCGCCGGGGGCCGTGTCCGCGCCCGCCGGGAGCATCTCGCCGACGTACGCCCACGCCGCGTCCCGGTCGCCCCGCGCGCGTGCCAATGCCGCGAGCGTATCCAGCGCGAACTGCCGGTTGACAACCATCGGCGCGAGGCGCCGCGCCTCGGCCACACTGCGGGCCTCGTCCCATCGCCCTTCGAGCATCGCCGCGTGCAGGCTCTGCTCGAGTCCGTCGGCCCCACCGAATCCCGCCCCGCTCGACCGTTCCAATGCGCGGTCCCCTTCCTCCGCCAGCCATCGTCGGCGGTCGAGCCGGTCCGTCTCGAGAAACAGGGAGACAATCTCCATCTCGAACCTGATCATCTGGAGCAGGTTCGCGTGGTGCCGGGCCGCGACGATGATCGCCCACGCGCGCGCGAACGCGGCACCGGCTTCCGCCGCCCGACCGAGGGTCGCATAGGCGATCCCCAGCCCCCGCAGCGCGTCGCCGAACAGCGCGCCGCCCCCCGTGCCGCCCGTCGGGCCGGCGAGCAGTGTGCCCGCGATCTCCTCGCCCATCGCCACGGCTTGGCGGATGCGACCCACCGCCGCGAGGTAGAGCACGATCGTCCCGCGCCGCCCCCGCATGTCGCCGCTGCTCGTATCATCGTGCCGGTTGAGTCGGTCGCGCGCCCCGGCGGCCAATGCGTCGAGCGCATCCGCCCCGTCCATCATCTCGGGCAGCCCGTGCGCGATGTCCCCGGCATGGATGCGCAGCAGGCCGCGCAGGTACAACACCGCCGCCGACAGGCCCGCGTCGCGCGTCGTCGTCGCGATTCGGGCGGCTTCGTCGAGGTGCGCGACCGCCCCGGCCAGGTCGGCATAGCGCCGCATGCGCGCCAAGCGATAGTGGAGCCAGCCGTGCTCCCCGGCGCCGCTATCGGCCCTCGACATCAGGGAAAGCGCCGTCTCATACCGGTCCGCCGCCGTGGTCCACGCATACGCCGCCTGGGCCCGCTCCCCCGCCGCGAGCAGCCACGGCAGCGCACGCTCATCGCCCGCCTGGTGGAAGTGGAAGGCGACGGTGTCCGGGTCGGGGTTTGCACTCGCGACGAACACCTCGCCGATGCGCCGGTGGACGCGCCGCCGCCGAATCGCTGGGATGCCCTCATACAGCGCCTCGCGGATCAGCGCGTGGGCGAAGCGCGCCGCTTCGCCACCCGCCGCCTCGGTCAGGAGCCGCGCCTCCAGCCCCCGCTCGATGACGTCCAGCACGGCATCCTCGTCGCTCTCCGCGACGAGCGTCCAGACGGTGACGGGCACCTCATACCCGATCACCGCCGCAATCGCGAGCAGCCGCTGGCTCTCCTCGTCCAGCCGCCCCACCCGACCATCGATCACTTGCCGCAGCAGCGCGGGGACGGCGGCGCTCGCAATGTCGTCCAGCCGCCATCCGTCTCCCTCGCGCGCCAACACGCCGCCCTCTTCGATCGCGCGCAGGAGTTCACCGATGAAGAGGGCATTCCCCTCCGCCCGCTGCTGCAGGTAGGCGACCAGACGCGCGGCGTCGGCATCCGGCAAGCCATAGCGGTTATCCACAATCGCACGCACGGCGGCGCCATCCAGCGTGCCGAGGTCGATGCGGACGGCGCCCTGCTCGCGCGCCAGTTGCGGCAGGAGTTGATAGAGTGGGTGCCGGCGGGTCAACTCGTCCGAGCGGTAGGTGACGAGGATCGACAGGGGCAGGCCCGCGACGGAACGCGCCAGATAGCGGAGGAGATCGAGGCTCGCCGGATCGGCCCAGTGCATATCGTCCAGCAGGATGACGACCGGCTGCCGGGCGGCGAGTGCCCTGAGGAAATCCTCGACCTGCGCGAAGAGCGCCATCTGGCTCGGTACCGCGCCGACCGTCCCGCGCTCCGCGAAGGCCGGCGGGAGCGGCGGCAGGGCGGCGGCATTCGGCAGGTGCAGGAAGAGATCGATGAGTGGCCCGTAGGGAGGCGTCTCCGCGAGATCGAAGCAGTGCCCTTCCAGCACGGCGAACCCCTGCCCCGCCGCCTCCCGCAGCACGGCAGCGGCCAGCGTCGTCTTGCCGATGCCCGCCTCGCCGCCGATCAGCACCAGCCCGCCCGTGCCCCCCTGCGCGGCGACGAGTTTCTCCCGGAGCAGCGCCAGTTCCTTCTCCCGGCCAGCGAGATGTACCTCCTCGCGCGCCGCAACCGGCGGCGCGATGCCGAGCGGTTCGAGCGCGGTGAGCACCGCCGGGAGCCAGCGCTCCTCCGGCTTGTCCAGCACCTCAATCCATTGGGCGGCGGTGAGCCAGTACTTCACGTCGTCGGGGATGGCGACGGGTTCGAGCAGCAGCGGCAGGTATGCCCGCTCGTACTCCCACGCGAGGGCGATCTCCTGCTTGACGTTGCGGGAGGCGAGCGACATGGACGACGCCATCAGGACGAGCGCCGCCGCCCCCTTGATCGCCTCGGCGATCTCCCGCCCGTAGTTCGCGCCGCCGTGGATGCCGTCCCGGTCGATCCAGACACCGATTCCTGCCCGCGTGAACGCATCAACGAGCGCCAGCACCCGCTCGCGGTCGGCGCTGGCATACGAAATGAAGAGGTACGGCGCATCCGGTCGGTGCTGCATGCGGGCCCTCCGTTCATGCGCGGCGCACGAGGCGACGATGCAACCATCATACCGCACGCGGCGGGAGGCTCACCGGAGCACGGCGATGAGTGCGATGCGGATGCAGCCGAGCGTGTAGAACGCGTGGAAGTTGTCGGCCTTGTGCTCGTGGCGCACGAGGAGCCGGCGTTGGTGCCCGAGCCACGCAAATGTCCGCTCCACCGGCCACCGCAGCCGGTATTCATCCGCGTACATCTTGACCGGTCGACCTTGCCTCGGCTTCCAATTCTGCGGACGGCGCTTGGGTGGGATGCACGGGCGGATGCCCCGCGTGTGCAGCGACTGACGAAACTTCCGACTGTCGTAGCCCTTGTCGGCGATCAGTTGCCGTGGGCGGGATTTCGCCTTGCCCTTCTTCTGCGGGACCGCGATGGTCGCCAGCGTCGCCTCGGCCATGCGCACCTCGCCGATGCCCGCGCTCACGGTCAGCATGCCGAGCGGCAGGCCGTTCGCGTCCGTGGCGAGCATGAGCCGGGAGCCTTTGCCCTTGCCGGTAAGCCCGACGGCATCGCCCCCTTTTTCGCCGGGACGAACGAGCCGTCGAGCAAGCCGGCAGACCAGTCGATGCGCTTCAGGCGTTCCAGCATCCCGAGAAGCGTGCGATGGATGCATTGCCAGACGCCCTCCCGCTGCCAGCGTTGGAGGCGGCGGTGGGCGGTGGAGTCGTCGCCGTATTTCTCCGGCAAGTCGCGCCAGGCGCAGCCGGTGCGCAGGACGTAGAGAATGGCATTGAGGGTGCGGCGGTCATCGGCACGCGGGCGTCCGGTACGGTGACCCGGCGGGAGCAAGGGTTGGAGGATCGCCCACTGGGCGTCGGTGAGGTCTCTCATGCCCGTGATGGTACTCGATCAGGGGTTTTGAGACAGTTTGTAGGGCTTACACAGTTCGTCGCGAGGAACTTGGTGGTAGTGGGCAACTGAGCACATTTTTGCTTTCACACAAACAATAGCAAACATGTCGCAGAACGGTTGCTTGTGCCGCCCGCGTGCGCCGCTTGATATTCTTACAGGGCAGCCGGGCCCGACCCGACGCTCGTAACCGTGCGCGAGGGATTGAACATGGCACAAGGATGGATGTAGCGACGTTCCAAGCGTTCCGCACCGACGACGGTCAGCGACTGCTCGCGACCATCGCAGCGCGCGGCCTGACCGAGGCGAACACGCTCGCGCTCGCGACGGAGTTGCGCCAGCACTACCCCGCCCCGCTCGTCGCCGCCGCGATGACGCAAGTCCGACTCCGGGCGCGGGCGCGCGGCAAGTTCGGCGCTGATGCCGACCGGATGTTTTTCACCCAGGCGGGGTTGGAGCAAGCGACAAGCGGCCTCGTCGCGGCCCATCACGCGGCGCGCTACGGCATCGTGTCGCGTATCGCGGACCTCTGCTGCGGCATCGGCGGCGATCTGCGCGCCCTGGCGGCAGAGCATCACGTCCTCGCGGTAGATCGCGACCCCCTCACCGCCGCGATTGCCGCTGCGAATGTGGAGGCCCTCGATCTCTCCGGCCGCGTCTCTGTCCGCTGCGACGATGTGACCGCGATTGACCTGATGGGATATGACGCCGCATTTCTCGATCCGTCCCGGCGGACGGCTGAGCGGCGCGTCTTCAATGTCGCGGACTATCAGCCGCCGTGGTCGTTCATTCGCGATCTGGTTGAGCGGATCGGTAACGTCGGCGTCAAAGTCGCGCCCGGCATCCACCATGCGCTGGTTCCGCCCGGCGCGGAGGCGGAATGGGTCTCGCTCGACGGCGATGTTAAGGAGGCCGCCCTCTGGTTCGGCGCGCTCCGGGATGGGGCGACAGCGCGCCGTGCGACGCTCCTGCCCTCCGGCGCGACGCTCACTCCATCCACGATGGCGGCGCCACCCGTCTCGCCACCCCGTCGCTACCTCTACGAACCGGACGGCGCGGTGATCCGCGCGCATCTCGTGGCGGAGGTCGCCATCCTGCTCGATGGCACGCTGCTCGACCCGACCATCGCCTACGTGACGAGCGACAACCTGATCGCCACGCCTTTCGCGCGTCCGTATCGCATTGACGCGGTCATGCCGTTCAATCTGAAGCGCCTCCGCGCACTCCTTCGCGAGCGCGACATCGGCCACGTCGTCATCAAGAAACGCGGCTCACCGCTGACGCCGGAGGCGCTTCACCATGACCTCCGCCTGACCGGCGCGGGCGCCTGCACGCTCTTCCTGACCAAAGTCGCGGGCACGCACACCGTCCTCATCGGCCAACCGGAGGCAGCGTGAACCGGATTCAGGAAGAGGCGCGGTAGTTGGGCGCTTCTTTCGTGATGGAGATGCTGTGCGGGTGACTCTCGCGCAGTCCGGCGCTCGTAATGCGGTTGAAACGGGTGTCGCGCTGCATAGCGCGGATATCCGCCGCGCCCGCGTAGCCCATCGCCGAGCGCAGGCCGCCGATCAGTTGGTAGACGAGCGGGCTGAGCGCGCCTTTGTAGGCGACGCGCCCCTCGATCCCCTCCGGCACGTACTTGTTGACATTCCCGGAGACGCCCTCCTGGAAGTAGCGGTCGGAGGAGAAGCGCTCCTTCATCGCCCCGAGCGAGCCCATGCCGCGGTACTCCTTGAATCGTTCGCCCTGATAGAGGACGACCTCGCCGGGCGATTCGTCCAGCCCCGCGAAGAGCGAGCCGAGCATCACCGTGTCCGCGCCCGCGACAATCGCTTTGGCAAGATCGCCGCTGTACTGGACGCCGCCATCGGCGATCACCGGGATGTCGTAGGGGGCGGCGGCGCGGGCGCAGTTCCAGATGGCGGTGATCTGCGGCACGCCGGTACCGGCGACGATGCGCGTCGTGCAGATGCTGCCCGGCCCGATGCCGACCTTGATGCCGTCCGCGCCCGCCTCGATCAGCGCCTCGGTTGCCCCGGCGGTAGCAATATTCCCGGCGATCACCGGAATGTCCCACGTCTGCTTGATGCGCTGGATGATACGCAGAATATCCCGGTGATGCCCATGCGACGTGTCCACAAAGATGGCGTCGATCTCCTTCGCGACGAGCGCCTCGACGCGCTCCATCGCGCTGTCGCCCGTGCCGACCGCCGCCCCCACCCGCAAGCGCCCCTTGCTATCCTTCGAGGCGTTCGGGAACTGGATGCGCTTCTGGATGTCCTTGACGGTGATCAGCCCTTTGAGGCGATACTGCGCATCGACGACGGGAAGCTTCTCGATCTTGTTGTGGTAGAGGATCGCCTTCGCTTCTTCCAGTGTCGTGCCGACCGGCACGGTGACGAGGTTCTCGCGCGTCATGCGGCTGCGGATCGGCTGATCGACATTCTCCTCGAAGCGCAGGTCACGGTTCGTCAGGATGCCGACGAGGATACCCTTCTCATCCGTGATCGGCACGCCGGAGATGTGATACCGCTCCATCATCGCCCGCGCGTCCCGCACGCGGTCATCCGGGCCGAGGGTGACGGGCTCGACGATCATCCCGGACTCGCTGCGCTTCACCTTGTCGACCTCGTCCACCTGCGCGTCGATCGACAGGTTGCGGTGGACGACGCCGATGCCGCCCTCGCGCGCGAGCGCGATCGCGAGACGCGCCTCGGTGACGGTGTCCATCGCGGAGGAGATAAGCGGGATGGAGAGGGCGATGTCGCGGGTCAGGCGCGTGGCGGTGCTGACATCTTTGGGGAGGACTTCCGAGGCGGCGGGCTCGATGAGGACATCATCGAATGTGAGCGCTTCCGGGCCAAATTTGGCGGCGAACGCCGTATCGGCTGACGACGGATCGGGGCTGTTCAGGAACTTCTCGACCGTCTGCATCTGCCGCGCGCCTCCTCGTGAATATGCAGAACGGACAGTGTCGCAGGCGCACTGTCCGTACGATGCTCAAGTATCGCATAGTGAGGAAGGCGGGTCAACGCCGCGCACGCATGGTGGGCGATGCAGGATTCGAACCTGCGACATCCACGGTGTAAACGTGGCGCTCTAACCAGCTGAGCTAATCGCCCATGAGGGGGTTGCTGGGTCACGAAAAAAGAGGTGGTGCGCGAGAAGGGACTTGAACCCTTACCCCGTAAACCGGGACTAGGCCCTCAACCTAGCGCGTCTGCCAATTCCGCCACCCGCGCACGATGGGTGCGGAGTGAGTATCGCATCGCCCCCGCTCCCTGTCAAGCAGCGCTTGCAAAGCCGCCGTCATGCGGACGCTTGACCGGGCGGGGCGCGTCGCCTATACTCAGCATCGCGGCGGGGACGCCGCATGGAACGGCGCGCCGATGTAGCTCAATGGCAGAGCAACGGTTTTGTAAACCGTCGGTTGCCGGTTCAAGTCCGGCCGTCGGCTCCAGCGCGCAGCGATCGCTTGGGCAGGTACCAGAGTGGCCAAATGGGACTGGCTGTAAACCAGTTGGGAAACCTACGGGGGTTCGAATCCCTCCCTGCCCACCAGTTCGATAGGCCCTGATAGCTCAGTTGGTAGAGCACATTCTTGGTAAGAATGAGGTCTCCGGTTCAAGTCCGGATCAGGGCTCCACCCTCTTCATCACTACGATCACAACGATCCGATAATTCTCGCCTCGGTAGCTGGTGCATGTCGCGCCATTCGCCCGATCCGCGCGATAGTGGTGGATTGCTACCTGCCGCCTCGTCCTTTCGGGCGATGCCCCGGTTTCCCATCCGACCGATGTGCCAGCCCCGCCGCCGCCCTAGAGTGGGAGGCAGCGGGCATTGGCCCAGGCGCATGAGGGAATCGGATGGCATCGATCCGTGCAATCATTCCTACGACCGCCGCAAAGATCATCCGCATCGTGCTCGTCGACGATGCCGGTGCTGTCCGCCGGGCGTTGCGTCTCATATTGAGCATCGAGCCCGATCTCCGCGTGGTCGGTGAGGCTGCGGACGGGGCGCGCGCCGTGCAACTCGCGTGCGATCTCCACCCCGATATCATCCTGATGGACCTCGAACTGCCCGGCATGAGTGGGCTCGACGCCGCCCGACGCATCACGGCGGCGGGCGAAACGGGCGCGATCATCATGCTCACCGCCTTCGGCGGCGAGCAAATCCGGGGCGCCGCCGCCGAGGCAGGTATCGCCCTCTTCCTCGAGAAGGGCAACGAACTCGCCGACCTCGCTGAGACCATCCGCGCCCTTCACGACCGAAACAATCGCACATAGCCGCCTGTCCCGAAGAGACAGTTTGCGCGTGCCGCAAGATCGGGAGGGGACTTTCTCGACGCAGCTCTTCGCCCGTTACCAGCGCAACGTGAAAGCGCTCGTGCTGGCGCTCATGGAGATGTACGTGGTGGGCGTCTCCACCCGGAACGTGCGCACCATCACCGAGGCGCTGTGCGGCACCAGCTTCTCCAAGAGCCTCGTCTCCGAGTTGGCCGTACTGTTGGATGACGAACCCGACGCATGGCGCCATCGTCCGCTGACCGAGACGACCTATCCCTACCCGAGCGTCGATGTACGCTACGAGTATGTGCGGCAAGACGGAAGGATCATTCGTCATGGCGTGCTCATTGTCGCAGGCGTCCGCGCGGAGGGGCATCGGGAGATTCTCGCCGTGGCGGTCGCCGACACCGAGAGCGAGGCGACGTACCATCGGCTGTTTCGTGATCTCAAGGAACGTGGCCTCCGTGGGGTGCGGCTCGTGACGAGCGACGATCACAAGGGGCTGAAGGCGGCGACCGACCGACTCTTCCAAGGCGCGAGTTGGAACAGGCGCCACCTTCACTTCGCGCGGAATCCGGTCAAGCTGGTCGGGCCGGGACGCCGCGGGGAACTGGCCGCCGATTTGCGGGAGGTCTTCGCAGCGACGACACGCGAGCAGGCACTGGTGACAGCGGAGGCGGTGGCCGCGCGCTGGGAATCGTCGATCCGGTAGTCGCACGCCTGATGAAGGAGGAGGTCGAGGACTGTCTGGCGAGCCTCGCCGTCCCATTGGCGCATCGCGTCCGCATCCGCACGAGGAACGGCTTGGAGCGGCTGCATCAAGAAATCAAGCGGCGTACACGGGCGGTAAGGATCTTCCCGAATGCTGCGGCGTGCGTGCGCCTGGTGACGGCGTTGTGCGTCGAGCAATCGGAGGAATGGGTGAGCGGGCGGCGCTCCCTCGATATGAGTGCGCCTGCTGAACGTTCGCACAAGTAGGCCTCGCGTCGGGTTGGGCCGACTCATGCGCGAAGCTTGATCCCACTCTGGCCGCGTCGTATCATTGAGCGCACGGGACACAAGCGAAGCGACTCACGATCCCAAGGGGAGGGAGACGATGCCAAGCCTTGACACCTTCTGGTCATCGATCGGCACGGATGTGACCGCCTATTTCCGTGCGGCGCAACGCGCAACGATCCGGACCGCATCGAATGCCTGGCTCGCCCTCAGTGGGACTGCGTCGCCCGATCTCAACTATCTCGTCATCGGTGGCGGCGACGATGGCGCCGACCGGCTGCGCGAGTACGTCGGCATTGTCCAGTCGAGCGGATGTCCCGTCATCGCCCTCTTCCCGAGTAGCGTCGCGGACACGCTCGCCCCGATCGCACAGGATCTGGGTCTGATGCACGTCGGGTCGGCCCCGATCATGGTCTGGGAGCCGAACGACGCGACGTGTGAGAACCGCTCGGATGACCGGATGCTGACGGTTGAGCCGGTGGCCGATGGCAGCGCGCTCGGGGAGGCGAATGCGGTACTGAGCGATGCATTCGGCATCCCGCGCGCGTGTGCCGACGAGGCGATTAATCCGGGGACGCTCGCCACGGGCGAGGTGACCATCTTCCTCGCACGGCAAGACGGGCGCGCCGTTGGCACAGTGACGACAATCCAGAGGGGAAATCTCGTCGGCGTCTATAGCATGGGCACGATTGCCGCCGCCCAACGCAACGGGATCGGGCGGGAGACACTCATGCGAGCGACAGCACACGCATGGGAACGCGGCGGGCGTGTCTTCTATCTTGGCGCGACGCCACCCGGGAAACCGCTGTACGACCGTCTCGGGTATCGAACCGTGGATGATGCGGTGCTCTGGGTCGCGGGTGAGTCGAGCCAGTTCGCCAGCCACTGAACGATGCGGACGCGGCGGCTTGGTGCGTACCTACGCTGATTGCCAATATCCATCAGAATTTCGTGGACACAACCGTCGGCGTGGGCCTCGGCGTGGCCGTCCCCTGGACGCGACGCTGATCCACTCGGTCCTCCTGCCCGCCAGCAAAGATGCTCGGCAATGCGAACTGGTACCAGCCGAGCCGGAGTATGTCTACGCGGGCTACCGGAATTGGCCCACCCTCTGGCCCCTCCCGAAACGGGAGGGGCCAGAGGGTGGGCCGGGGGTGAGGAATGCCCTACCCCCGGTCCATGATCTCGACCACCCGCGCGAACCGCTCGATGACGGCGGCGGTGGTCGAGGGGCGGAAGATGACGATCAGGTGTTTGACGCCGATGTCGGCGAACGCCTGCAGCTTGGCGGCGATTTCTTCGTCCGTGCCGGTGATGGATTTACCGTCGTCCCCCTCTTTCGCGAACTCGGGGAAACTGACAAACGTACCGGCGGTCAGTTCGAGCGTCGAAAGATCGCGCCCCGCTTTGGCGCACGCCTCTTTCAATGGGGCATAGCGCTCCAGGACGACCGCCGGGTCGATATGCCAGACGGTGTTCCAGGCATCGGCGTATTTCGCCGTCAATTCGAGCATCCGGGGCGCTTTGGAGCCGATCCAGAGCTTCGGCCCGGTCGGGGACGGGCCGCGCGGCTTGAGGACCGCATCTCGATCACGTCGTAGTACTGGCCGTGGAAGTCCACCTTCCCCTCGCGCAGCAGGGGCGCGATGATCGCCATCGCCTCCTCGAAACGGCCCACGCGGTGGTCGAAGGGGTAGCCGAAGGCGTCATATTCCGGCTCGTGCCAGCCGCAGCCGAGGCCGAGGATGAACCGCCCGTCGCTGATCTCATCCAAAGCGTCGGCCATCTTCGCCAGTAGCGCGGGGTTGCGGAACGAGGTGCAGGCGACCAGCGGGCCGATCTCGATCTTCGACGTAACCGCCGCGACCGCACTGAGGAAGGTGAAGACTTCCCAGCAGCCGTTCTCGTCCTTTCCGGGATAGCGATAAATGAGGTGGTCGGCGAGCCAGAAGGAATCGAGGCCGATGCGTTCCGCCGTCTGCGCCATCGCCTGAATGTCCGTATAGTGTGGTGTCTTGTCGTCCATCGAGCCCTCACCGAGCGAGGGCATCACGCCGAGTTTCATCCGCCGCCCCGTCGCGCCGTTCGCCATTGCCGCCTCCATTCATACTCCGTCTCTGTTCGCGGCGGTCATCGTACCAGACGGCGCAAGAGGCGCGAGGGAAGAAGGCGCTTATGTAGCGTCTTTGCCGGACGGCCAGCGACCGGAGACGAGCACCAAGCCGAGGACGAGGATGGCGCACGCCAGCGGCACAACGAAGATGAGCCAGCGCGGCGCGGCGACGATGAAGACGGTCGGCAGCAACATGCCGATGACGACCAGCAGCCACCCACCAATCTGCATCGCACGTCCCTGTTCGTTGCCCTGCATTACCATTCCTTCCGGTGCATGCGCGCGATCGCACTACCGGATAATAGGCGCGCCGGGCATGAGATTCAAGCGAATGCGCGGAGATAATGCGCCCAGTACCCCTGATACGCGCCGTATCGCCGGGCGATGCCGCGCAGGCCCTCCGGCGTGCCCGCCTGCGGGTCGTACACCTTCGCCGCCGCGCGCAGGATAGCGTCCTCGCCCGATATCCTCTCCATCCGGCCCAGCGCCCGGATGAGCAGAAAGGTCGCGGACCACTCGCCGATGCCCGGAATACGGCGGAGCCATGCATTGACCGCATCGTGTGGTGCGGTGCGGAGCCATTGCTCATCGACATCGTCGAATGCACGCGCGGCGGCATGGAGGTACGGCGCTTTCCGCAGATTCGGCAGGATCGCCAGCAGATCATCCGGGTTCAAGGCTGCCAGGCGCTCGGCAGTGGAAGGCGCGGTAGGTCGTCCCGTCCACCGTGAGACTGCTCCCGTAGCGGTCGATCAGGGCGGCCCAGGTCTTCCGGGCCGCCGCCATCGGCGTGCGCTGCGAGAGGATCGCCCACACCGCATTATCGAACGGCGTGAGGAACTTGACCTGATGATAACCGTACAATTGCGCAATAACCGGCGCGAATGCGGCATCCTCCCGCCCGATCGCATAGAACGGCGCGAGATCGTCCGCGATGCTGAGGAAGAACGCTACGCGATCCAGCGCCGCCTCCCGCACCGCATCACTGATCGACCGTTCGGCATAGAGTGTCACATCTAATGCTGGCTCGTCCGTCGTTCCCTGGCCGACCACGCGGAAGATGACCGTCTCCCCGCCCGCTACGACCGCCCGCGTCACCGCGTCGCCCGTTATCGTCTGATCCCCGCGCGTCAGCGGAAATCCACGCAGGAACGCCAGGGACTGACCGAAATCAAACGGCGCATTCGGCCTCAATGTGGCTGAAATTGTCTCCATCGCACACCATCCCTCCGCATCTATTTCCTCCCCGTCTCCGGTGCGCCGACCAATCACAATACCGGTGTATCGAACAGGGGGCGCGGATCGAAATAGACGCGCAGGGCCGCGATCCGGCCATCCCGCACGGTGAGCCACTGCGCGATCGGCAGGGTAACGACCGGCTCTGAGAGGGTCAGATCGTAGACTTGGAAGACCTCCTCACCCTCGGCGACGATCACCCGGCGCTCCATGCCGGTCATGGCCGCCATCATGCGCCGCAAACCGCTGATGTAATCCTCGGCACCCTCCGTCGTCCCCAACGCCCCTTTGAAGGTAACGTCGTCATGCAGCAGGGGGCGCACGGCGGCGAAGTCTCTCCGCGCGAGCGCGATGAAATATCGATCGACGACTTCGCGGGCGTTGCTCATGGTCATAAGGTTTCTCTCCTCGTCACTTTCGATGGCCCGACAGTGTGCGGGTGGCAATCTGCTCGCCCGCACACCGCCGCACCTTTGTACCGGGGGCGGCCTCCGGCCTACACCGCCGGGCGCATCATCGTCAATGGCACGCCATCCGGCGCGGGCACCGTGAAGATCTCGCCGAACGGCTGGGACTCGATGACGCCCGCTTCGACGCCTTTGGATAGCATGGCAGCGCGCAGGTTTTCGAGCTCCTGCGTATAGAAATAGAGCTCGATCTCACCGACCATGGAGGGTTCCGGCGCGGTGGCGATGCTGAAGGGGATGCCGCCCTCCGCCGGGGCGAACATGTGGAAGTTCGGCCCGCTCTGCTCGGCTACAGGCACGAAGCCGAGTTGCTCGGTGCAGTAGCGATATGCGGCGTCGATGTCGGCGACATGCAGCAGGGCAAAGGAAAGAGTCGGTGTGGCGCTCATCGGGGTGACCTCCTGGCGGTGCGCGGCGACCTCGGTGGTCGCTGCCTTCCCGTACACCATACCGTCTGCGTGTGACAGCATTATGTCAGTAGCGAAAGGGTAGCGGAATGACGCGCCAAAAGTGCGGACGCTTCCGCCGCGATCTGCTCCCGCAAAGACTCCGGTTCGAGCACATGCACATGGCTGCCCCAGCTCAGGAGCCATTGGAGCACGTCCCGCTCGTCCCGCACGGTGAGGATGACAAGGAGGCCGTCCGGCGTCTCCTCTTCCGCGACGGTGAAGTACGAGCGCGCCTCGCGCACCCAGCGCGCGGTATCGGCATCGAACAATGCACGGATGATGATCGTGCGGTCGTCCGGGCGCGGGCCGAAAGCGATATGCTCCGGGCGACGGAAGCCGCGGTCGGTGATCGTGAGCGTGTCCATACGATCGAGGCGGAAGTTGCGCCTGGCCCGCCGCAGGTGGTCGTGCCCCGTCAGGTGCCATGAGCCGGCGATGTGTGTGAGGGCGTACGGATCGACCTCGCGCGTGGCAGGCGGGCGGGATTCGCTCGGATTGCGGGCGGTGTAGTCGAAGCAGACTGTACGGCGGTCGAGGATTGCGCGGCGAAGCGTCTGCAATCGAGACTGTTCCGCCGGATCGCCGGGGACAAAGAAGCGGATGCTTTCTTGCAGCGAGCGCACCTCGCCGCGCAACTTCTCCGGCAGGACGCCCTCGATCTTCGCCGCCGCCGATTGCGCCGCCGCGCGGTATTGAGCGTCGAACTGCTGCGCCATCACGTCGCTGCCGAGCAGCAGCATCGTCGCCTCGTCGGTGTTGAACGAGAGCGGCGGCAGGAAGTATCCTTCCATCAGCGCGTACCCCAGCCCCGGCACCGCCACGACCGGCACCCCCGCCTCGCTCAGGGCCTCCATGTCCCGATAGATCGTCCGCTTGCTCGTCTCGAAGGTTGCGGCCAAATCCTCCGCCCGCCGCTTCCCCGCGCGCTGCAACTCCAGCACTATCGCCAGCAGCCGATCCGTCCTATTCACGGGGGGCTAACCGGGGAGAACCGCAAAGGCGCAAAGAGCGCAAAGCACGCAAAGAGGGAAAGGGGTTTATTAATTTTTCTGCTCTTCTTTGCGATCTTTGTGTGCATTGCGCCTCTGCGGTTCAAATGCTTTCTCCCTACCGGTTGAGGACTTTGCGGACGAGGAAGTCGTCGGTGCGGTGGGCGTCGTCGATGACGGTGGAGACTTTGCGCCAGCCATGCCCCTCGCCGGGATAGGTGTGGTACTCGACATCCTTGCCCGCCATGCGGAGGGCCTCGACCATCGCGTTCATCTGGCTCGGGTGGCAGACGATGTCCTCCTCGCCCTGGAGGATCAGGAGCGGCTCCTTGACATCGTTGACAAAGTGGATGGCGCTGCGATCCACGTACAGGTCGCTATTGCGGCTCGGCGCGCCCATCAATTTTGCGATGTAATGTCGCTCGAAGACCCATGTCTTGTCGGTGAAGGAGGCGAGATCGGCGATGCCGAAGCGGCAGACGCCGGCACGGAAGAAATCGGGCGCTTTGGTCATGCAGATCAGCGTGCTGTAGCCGCCCGCACTGCCGCCCATCGCGACGACCTTGCGCGGATTCGCCAGCCCTTGCCCGACGATCATCTCCGCCCCGGTAATGTAATCGTCGAGATCGCCGCCGCCCCAATCGCCGTACAATTTCTCCATGAAGGCGCGACCATACCCCTTGCTGCCCCGATAGTTCGGTTGCAGGACGAGCCAGCCGCGCTGTGCCATGTACTGCACCTGCGGCAGCCAGTTGCACATCGTCTGCCCGACCGGGCCGCCGTGGATGGAGACGACGAGCGGATGATCGCCCGGCACCGTCTCCGGCGGCGTGATAAGCAGGCCGCTGATCTCCAGACCGTCACGGCTTGTCCAGCGGACATGCTCGGGCATCATCAGGTTGCCGCCGAGCACGCCGCCCGTCGCGCTCTGCGTCAGCGGCCGCCGCAGCGCGCCGTCCGCCGAATGGACGTAGACATCCGCCGGTTGGACGGGGCTGCTGAAGGTGTAGACGAGACTCTCCGCGTCGAGCCAGACGACCGTGTCGTGAACACCCGGCGACGACGTCAACTGGCGCGTCTGGCCGTTCTCCCAGAGCCAGACCTGCACGTCCCCATCGTCGTTGCGCGTGTAGGCGATCCGCCGCCCATCCGGCGACCAGGCGGGCGAGCCGTGCTGATACGATTCGCCGACCAGCCGTTCCGCGCCGTTCCCATCCGCGCCCATCACCCAAAGGTTGCCAAAATCGCCCTCCCGGTCGGAGATGAAGGCGATCCGTTGCCCGTCCGGCGACCACGCCGGGTAGTTGTTCGTCACCCGACCGCCGCCCGCGACGATCTTTGCGTTGTTCCCCTCGGCATCGGCGACGACAATCGCCAGTTCATCCCACGGCATATCGTAGTGCGGCCACTGGCACCAAAGGAGGCGCGTGCCGTCCGGCGACCACTTCGGCTCCAGCACGTACTCGTCGCCCCGGCTCACCTTCCGCGTCCATGCGCCATCGAGCGCGGCGATCAAGATGTCCACTTCCTCGCCGCGCTCTGCGACGTAGGCGACGCGCGTGCCATCCGGCGAAACGCTCGGTGAGTGATGGTTGCCCGCCCCCTCGTCCATCTGCCGCGCCCTGCCGCCGCTGACCGGCACCGAAAAGAGTTTGCCATCCTTGCGCGAGGCGAAGACGATGTGCCGGCTGTCCGGTGTCCATGCGATGGCCGTTGCCTGCCGCTGGCTCGGGTCAGGCCCCTGCAACGCCGGATCGTCGCTCAGTTGCATCGGCACGCCGCCCGCCGCAGCCGCGATCATCAGGTCCACGCGCCCGTCATAGCCCCGGCTAAAGGCGACGAACCGCCCGTCCGGCGATGGTCGCGGCGTCGTGATCGTGGGGATCATCGCGTACGCCGCCGGGGTGAACTGCGGCTCCCACCGCCCCGGCTCCCGGCTCCAATGTCGCTCCATGCTCATCTCGGCTCCCCTTCTCGTACTTCGTGCGGATGGATGACTGGGGAGAGTGTATCGCAGGGGGCGGGGAGCGGGGAACCTCACCGCCCGATGGTGACGATGGTGAAGGCTTCGGCGAGAGGGAGACCGACGGGTTCGCCCGCGGCACGGTCCCGCGTGCGGAAGCGATCGGGGAGGGCGGCGGGGTCGGCGGTCTGGCTGGCATGGGCGAGGCGGGCAGCGACTTTGAGATCGAAGACGGGCGCAATGTCCACGTACGAATCCGCAATGGCGCTGGCGAAGAGCCAGGCCGCGCCGACCTTGTGCGTCGCAAGGCCCTCGCGTAGCTGATCGGGGAAGGCGAGCGGGTCCCGCGCGAGAGGATAGATCGCGTCGAGCGTCGCGCGGCCAACCGTACGATGGTCGCGATGGCTGAGGTAGGGGGGCAGAGGTTGCTCGGGATTGAAGGTGAAGACGACCTCCGGCTGCCAGCGGCGAATCCAGTGGACGATGTCGCGCAGGAGCGACTGATTGTTCTCCACCTCGCCATCGGTGTAGCGGAGGAAGACGACATCGACGATGCCGAGCAACCGGGCGGCCTCGCGCGCTTCCGCTTCGCGGCGCATGGCGAGCGCGCGGGAGTCGGTCAGCGGGTCGCCGGAGCCTTTATCGCCGGAGGTGACGAGGAGGAGTCGCGCCGTCGCACCGCCCTGGATGGCACGGGCCATCGTCCCGGCGCACCACGCCTCGATATCGTCCGGGTGCGCCGCGATTGCCATGATCGATCGGGCGTCCGGCGGGTCGATGATCGGCATCGTCCACGTCTCCTCTCGTGCCGCCGTATCCCCGTCCGCTTGCTACGCGGCGACCGGGGCGTTGGCGCGCATATTCGGGCGCGACCAGATATTGGCGCATTCCGCGCAGACATCCTCCGGGATCATACCCATCTTCATCAGTACCCCGAAGATCTTGCAGCCGACGCAGAAGCCGAAACCGGATTCCAGCGTCGCAAAGAGGGCGATCATGCCGAGGAGCGCATCGGCGGCTTTGGGGCGCTTCATCGGGAAGGCGAGCGCCAGCGCGGCGACCGAGATACAGGCGCCGAGACTCTGGGCGAACCGCTTGGGCGGCCCGGCGACTTCTCGTGCCGGCACGCCGAGCCGGGGGGTGATGACTCGCGTCGCCACCTGACCGAGCGGGCTGAGCGTCGGCCCCGACAGGGCGCGGGCGACGAAGCCGTACGCGATCGGCGCGATCAACCAACGGCGACGTGAGGCCAGCGCGGTCGTCGCCATCAGCACAACGCCGCCGGCCACCACGCGGGCCGACACTTCGTTGACCGGATTCGGGAATGTGAAGATCTCTTTGGCTTCCATCGCTTGCCAAACCTTTCCGCTACACGCTCATGTGCCCCGCGCCGGGCACCCTCGCCCGGCGTCAACTGCTCGTGGAGAAATGGTATCACGCGAGCGCGCGTGCGGGTCTACGATGAACGCCTTCGTCCGCTCTTCACCGGCTCTATCCTTACTCCCCGCTTTCGACCAGCCCGTGCCGCACCGCGTAGAGGGCCGCTTGCGTGCGGTCGGTGACGTCGAGTTTCTGAAAAACGGCGCTGAGATGGCTCTTGACGGTGCGGTCGCCGATGAAGAGCGCGCGGGCGATCTCTTTGTTGCTCTTGCCCTGCGCGAGGAGCCGGAGGACGTCCATCTCGCGCTCCGTCAGCGTCTCGTGCATCGGGCCCTGGGCGGCAGCGGAGGCCGCGGCGGGGTGCTGGAAGCGGGAGAGGAGCCGCTTGGCGACTTCCGGGTCCAGCGGGGACTCGCCCGCGTGGACGGCGCGGATCGCGGCGACCAGCGCATCGGGGTCGATGTCTTTGAGCAGGTAGCCGTTCGCGCCCGCTTCGAGCGCGGGGAAGACGTGCGCGTCGTCCGCGAAACTGGTGAGCGCCATGATTTTCGTCTCGGGGTGCGATGCGCGCAGCACGCCGATCGCCGCCGTACCGCCCATGCCCGGCATTATCAGGTCCATCAGCACGACATCGGGGCACAACGAGGCGGCGGCGGCGATTGCCTCCTCGCCCGTCTGCGCCTCTCCGACCACCGCGAGGCCGGGCTCGCCGCTCAGGAAGCCGCGCAGCCCGCCGCGCACCATCCGGTGATCGTCAACGATCAGGACGCGAATCGCCTGCGAATCGGCCATCGCGATACCTCCCTCCATGCACCGAGTGGCAAAGGGGGCAATGTCGGTGGTACGCGCAAACCCCCGCGAGCGGATGAGAACCCGCACGCGCATCGCTGCCAATCGTGCGGGTCAGTGCGAGGAGTATATCATGCCGGTACGGGCCGCTTGATGCTCTCCGCCTCAGGCGACGGCATGCCCGTGGTGGATCGGGCGCCGCGCGCGGACGAGCGTCGGGACATACATCCGCGTCGCATCGCGCAGCGTCAGATCGTCGACCGGCGCGGGCAGGGCGATTGTCTCGGCGAGCAGATCGACCGGGAGCGGCCCGAATGCTTCCCACGATTCCCCGACGATAATCACCGGCAACGCACGGAGCGATGCATCCGCGCGGATGGCGGCGAGCAGCGCGTGCGCCCTCGCGGACGAATCCATGCCGAGGATAAGCAGATCGGGCGCGGCATGACGGAGGTCCCGCGTGCTCGCCGTATCGTACATCGTCACCCGGTACCCCGCCGCGTGCAGCGCGAGAACGCCGCCGCGCAGAAGCGTGGTCCCATTAGCGACGGTAAGGATTTGTACCATGACGACCCCCTTGCATCGGTGACGTACAACGCGGCGGAAAATGCGGAGAATCTCCACGCAATTTTCGTGCCGTCTATACGTACTGTTTGTATGTTTTGTATGTCCGTTCACTAACTGGACGATGCGAGCGCCACGAATCGCGCGCACTTTCGAGGCATGTGCGTTCTCGCGAACCTCAGGGATGCGTTGCCGCTCGGCGGTGTGGCCCGTACAATGCGGTGCGGCAGGATGTAGCCGTCAACGCGCGATTCGTCTCAGGGAGCGCCCGGTACATGCAGGATTTCGCCACCGAGGATGCACGCCCATCCGCTCCGACACCGGAGACGACCATTTATCTTGACCACGCGGCGACGACGCCCACCGATCCGGCGGTCATCGCGGCGATGCTCCCGTACTGGCGCGAGACGTGGGGCAACCCCTCCAGCCTCTACGCGGCGGGGCGGCAGGCGCGCGCCGCGCTGGACCGGGCGCGCGCCGCGCTCGCGGAAGTCCTCCGCTGCCACCCGCGCGAGATCACGATCACCTCCGGCGGTTCGGAGAGCGACAATCTCGCCCTACGCGGTATCGCCGCCGAGGCGCGCCGCACCGTCGCCCGCCCACACCTGATTATCAGCGCCGTCGAACATCACGCCGTCATGCACACGGCGGCGGCGCTGGCGAAAGACGGTGTTGATGTCACCTATCTCCCGGTGGACGCCTATGGCATGGTCGCGCCGGACGACCTCGCTGCCGCGATCCGGCCGGAGACGTGTCTGGTCTCGATCATCTATGCGAACAACGAAGTCGGCACGGTCAATCCTATTCCCGCGCTGGCTGCCATCGCCCGCGCGCGGCAGATCCCCTTTCATACCGACGCGGTGCAAGCGCCCGGCTCTCTCCCCGTCGATGTGGAGACGCTCGGGGTGGACCTGCTCTCACTCTCCGCGCACAAGTTCAACGGGCCGAAGGGGGTCGGGCTGCTCTATACCCGCCGCGGCGCCCGCTGGACGCCGCAGATCACCGGCGGCGGCCAGGAGATGAATCGCCGCGCCGGTACGGAGAATGTCGCCTATGCCGTGGGAATGGCGACCGCGCTCGCCCGTGCCGAGGCGGCACGGGCGGAAACCGTCGCCCACTGCACGGCGCTCCGGGACACCTTCGTCGCGCGCCTGATGGCCGAGATACCCGATGTTCGCCTGAACGGCCATCCGACGGAGCGACTCGCGAACAACGCGAACCTTGGCTTCGCCGGTGTGGAGGCGGAATCGCTGCTCATCCTGCTCGACGCGGAAGGGGTCGCCGCCTCGGCGGGGTCGGCCTGCGCGAGCGGCAGCATCGAGCCGAGCCATGTCCTGACGGCGATGGGCGTCCCCGAGTCGTACGCGCTCGGCACTGTCCGCTTCTCGCTCGGCCCGGAGACGACGCCGATCGAACTGGACACCGTCGCGGCCATCCTCCCCCGTCTCGTTGCCCGCCTGCGCTCCCTGGCCTCCCTCGCGGTCTGACGCAAGACCGGCGAGACCCGCAGAGGCGCAGAGTGGCACGGAGGAAACGAAAGGATGGGAAAGAAATGATGTATTTCTCGTTGTATTCCTCTGCGTCCTCCGCGCCTCTGCGGTTCGATCGGTTCGTCAAGGGAGGGTAGTGCGTGGAGCGAGATGAGACGATTCGGCGGCAGTTTGACCGGGCAGCGGCGGCGTATGGCACGTCGCCGATCTTCGCGCAGGGGCACGACCTCGCGCTGATGGTGGAGACGGCAGCGCCGACGGCGAACATGACCGTGCTCGATGTCGGCTGCGCGGCGGGCCATACGGCGCTCGCCTTTGCGCCGCATGTCCGGGAAGTGGTCGGCGTCGATCTGAGCCGCGATATGCTGGCGGAGGCGGCGCGGCAGGCGGCGGCACGCGGCATCGCCAATGCGCGGTGGGAGGAAGCGAGCGCGGCGGCGCTACCGTACGCGGACGCGACATTCGACATCGTTACCTGCCGGATGGTCGTGCACCATTTTCCGTCGCTCGCCCCTTCGCTCACGGAGATGGCGCGTGTGCTGAAACCGGGCGGGCAATGCATCATCGTCGACATCATCTCGCCGGAAGACGCGGCGCTCGCCGCCTTCATCAACCAGGTCGAAATACTGCGCGACCCGTCCCACAGTCGGGATTGGACGCTCTCGGAGTGGGATGCGGTGGGCAGAGAAATCGGTGTGCCGTTCGCGGTCGTCGCGCGATGGGAATTGCCCCTCGACTTCGCGGACTGGACCGCCCGCCAGCAGACGCCGCCCGCATCCGTCGCGCAACTCGAAGCGCTCTTCGATCGCGCCTCATCCGACGCCCACCGCGCCTTTTCCATCGTCACGACCCCTCCCCGTTCATTCCACCTCTGGGCTGCCATGCTCCGTGGGGTCAGGCAGTAGTCAGTAGCCAGTAGACGGAAGGGGACCGGAGTCTCTGACTACTGGCTACTGGCTACTGACTACTGACTCCTCCGTCCCGGCAAGGTTTGTGCATCATCGGGCCGTCCGGTACACTGCCGGGGCATCATGGTCATGTCGGAGGGATGAAGGGGAGCGAATGGGTCGCCGGGTCGTCCGAGGGATCAGCGCCATCTATGCCTGGGCCCAGGAGAACGCGCTACGCGCGGCCTTCCTCGTCGGTCTGACCATTGCCGTGCTCGGCTGCTGCGTGCCGCGCGCGGAGCCCGCGCACGACCCCGGCGTGATCGGCGGCGACCCCATCGTGCGGCAATTGCCCGCACGGACGGCGATCGGTTTCCCGCTCGTCGTCTGGTCCAGCCCGGATGTGCATAGCGAGACGGATTGGGATTTCGGGCAGTGGCCGCTGCGACGTTTCTTCGTTTTCTGGGCGGATGTCTGGCTCTGCGGACTGCCCGCGCTGCTTGGTCTGCTGGCACATCGTGCGAACACCGTCGCCTTCGCGATGCCGCGCTTACTCGGCACGCTCGCATTGACGTGGCTCGCCTACCCGCTACTCGTCGCGCCGTTGTTGCTCTCGCACTGGAGCGCGATCGCGCCCCGCTCGCCGCTCGTCTTTGCGACGATGTTCGGGCGGGCGGTGACGCTCTCGCCGGTGATTGCCTGGGGTGGCCTGCTGCTGATGGCTGTCGGGTGGTGTCTGTTTGCCTTCCCGCCGCCTCCGTACCGGCTCCCTGTCTACGCCCCATCGCCACCCCAGTTCGAGCCAGCGGACTTCGAGCGCGTACCGATGCGATAGGTGAACGTTCTTGGTAATGAGGGAGGGTTTGGGTATGCAACAGGATGCGACGCGACCGGCATTCGTGTTCACGGAGGTGCCGGGGGATCAATCGATTTCCCGCTCGACATACGAGAATGAGGACAGCATCTTTTTCCTCTCAGTCCATGAGCGACCGAGCACGGAGGACGCGACGCGCTTTCTCGTCAACGTCTTCAATATGGGCGACCCGATGGAAGAGGAGGGGACGGTTTTCATCATGCCGTGGGCGCAGATGCTCTGCGCGTTCTCGCGGGAGTGGATCGATGCCGATCCCGACGTAAACCTGACCGAATCGGCCGAGGACGCCGCGATGAGCTGGCTCGACGCGGAGGATGTCGAGTCGGGCGCGACGCGCCACCTCGTCTTCACCGAGGAGGCACCGGAGGGCGAGGAGCGCGACTGGCCGGGCGCATAATACGGAAACGGGAGCCGGGGAGGGCCGCGCCTGAGTGGGGAGTGATATGGAGCAGATGCGGATCGCGGTCGGGCAGGTCAGTCAACTGAGCGACGAAATCCTCACCTTCGCGCGGCAACTCGGCGTTTCCGGGATGCAGGTGAACACGCCCGCGCTGCCCGGCGCGCATCGCTGGGAGTACGCGGACTTGCTGGCGCTCCGCACGCGCTGCGAGGAATACGGCCTCCGCCTTGAGGCGGTCGAGAACGTCCACCTCGACTTCTACGACAAGGTAATGCTCGGCCTGCCGGGGCGGGACGAGCAGATCGAGCATTACTGCGCGACTGTCCGCAACATGGGCCGTGCCGGTATCCCGATCCTCGGCTATCACTTCATACCGAACTCCGTCTGGCGCACCGATCGCTCGCCGATTGGCCGGGGTGGCGCGCTGGTCACCTCGTTCGATATGGCCGCTGTCGAGACACGACCGGGCGACGTGCTCGTTGCGCGCACCGACCGCTCGGGCAGCGACGATCCGTTCAATACGCGCGGCGTCATCCCAGCGGCGGACTATCACCTGAGCGAAGCGGAGATGTGGGCGAACTACACCTACTTCATCAAGGCGGTGATCCCCGTCGCCGAGGAGGCGGGTGTCAAACTCGCCCTCCACCCCGACGACCCGCCGGTGCCATCGCTCGGCGGCATCGCGCGGCTCTTCCGCAACTTCGACGGCTTCCGGCGCGCGATGGAGATCGCGGACAGCGATGCCTGGGGGCTGGACCTCTGCCTCGGCTGCTGGTCCGAGATGGGCGGCGAGCAGGCGGTGATGGAGGCGATCGACTTCTTCGGCCCGCGCGGGAAAATCCTCTACGTCCACTTCCGCGATGTCAAAGGAACCGTGCCGAAATTCGCCGAGTGCTTCATCGGCGAGGGAAATTTCAACGCCGCGCGGGTGATGCGCGCCCTGCAACGCACCGGCTTCACCGGCTTCCTCCTCGACGACCACGTCCCCTTCATGATTGATGACACCGACTACGGCCACCGCGGCCGCGCCCACGCCATTGGCTACATGCAGGGGTTGCTCGCTGCGCTCGCAGTAACGAGTAGCGAGTAACGAGTAACGAGAAGATGCGAATCTCCCTCTCGTTACTCGCTACTCGCTATTTTCAACTCTCGTCGTCCATCGCCTGCAATCGGCGCACGGTCTCATGCACATCGGCATCGTGCGAGGCGCGGATGACGGCAACGGTTGCGGGCGTGCATCCCCACGCGGCGGCAAGGTCGGCGCCGATGGCGGCGTGGTCGAACAGGCGGGTCAAGCCGCACCGCCAGCGGCGCGGCAGCCAGCGCGTCGCGGCCATCGATGCGAGCAGACGGGGCCGGCGGGCAAGGAGCACGCGGATTGTCCGCTGCGTGATTCCGACGCCGGGATGCTTGCCGATGTCGTGCAACAGCGCGGCGGCGAGCAGGTCCGTATCGTGCTCCCCGCGCGCGATGAAACTCCGATAGACTCGGAGGGCGTGCTGCTGATCGGCCTTCGGCAACGCGCGGAATGCCGCTACCGCCGCCGTGGGGAGAATCGTCAGCGCCTCATCCCGCGCCGAGCGATCCAGTGGTACCAGGGGTGAGAGGAGCGCGCGCAATCCTTGCGTGAGGCGGTAGCGGATTCGCCCTACCCCCCCGGCCCCCTTCCCCATCCTGCCATGAGAGCGCCCGGAAGAGGGGGTAAGAAAAGGAGCGACGCACTGCTCATTCTTGGCAACAATCGTTTGGTTGGGTTCCCCCTCCCGTGTCGGGAGGGGGCAGGGGGTAGGCAAGCCACGTCAGAAACTGCCGAAGACGCCCGCCGTGCCCTCGATTGCACGCGTGAGCAGTTCGTAGACGGGCGCGCTGATGTTCAGAATGATGCGTGGCTGGAAGAAGATAATGGCGAAGAGGATCATGAAGCCGTAACGATCCAGCGGCGCGAGGACGGGATACCAGAAATCCGGCAGAATGCCGGTGAGGATTTTCAGTCCATCAAGCGGCGGGAGCGGCACGAGGTTGAAGGCCGCGAGGCCGAGATTGAGCGTGATCAGCGTGTTAACAAAGGTCTGCGCGTTCGGCGGCAGGGTGTGGAATCCGGTCGTGAAGATGCGCTGCGGCACCGCCAGGACGAGGGCGAGAATGACATTGGAGATCGGCCCCGCCGCCGCGACGAGCGCCACGCCGCGCTTGCCCCACCGAATGCGGTAGGGATTGAACGAAACCGGCTTGCCCCAGCCGAGCCCGAAGCCCGTCAGGGCGATGAAGATCAAGAAGAGGAAGCCGATCGGGTCGAGGTGCGCGATCGGATTGAGCGTCACCCGCCCCTGCTCGCGCGGCGTCGGGTCACCGAGCAACGTCGCAACATAGGCGTGCGCGAACTCGTGAACCGTGATGCTGACCACAAAGGCGAGGATGATCGAGACGAAATGCTGCGGATCCACCGTACCGCGACCGAACACAGCGACTCCCATTCGTACCGAGAGAAAGCGCGCCCCACGTTTGTATCTGGCTGCATTGTACCATCCGCCCCCACCCCCCGGCGCAACAAATCGCCCCGCTGTTTGGCAGGGCGATCATCACATCTCTTCTCCTACCCCCCTCTCCTTTGCTGGCAAGTAAAGGAGAGGGGGCAGGGGGGTGAGGTTCAGTCCCCGGCCATCGCGGTCGGCTTCATGGCCGCAACGCTTTCGGGCGTGTACAGGTGGCAGGCGACGAAATGCTCGCCGCCCTTGTCCTCGAAGACGGGCTCCTCGACATCGCAGACGCCCTTGATGGCGTATTGGCAGCGCGTGTGGAAATGGCAACCATTCGGCGGGTTGATCGGGCTGGGCACGTCGCCGGTGAGGATGATTCGCTCGCGCTTCTTCTCGATCACCGGGTCCGGGATCGGCACGGCGGAGAGGAGCGCCTTCGTGTACGGGTGCAGCGGCTCCTCGTAGATCGTATCGCGCGAGGCGAGTTCGACGATCTTGCCGAGGTACATGACGGCGACACGGTCGGAGATGTGCTTGACGACCGAGAGGTCGTGGGCGATGAAGAGGTAAGTGAGGTTGAACTGCTCCTGCAGGTCTTCGAGCAGGTTGACGATCTGCGCCTGGATCGACACGTCGAGCGCCGAGACCGGCTCGTCCGCGACGATGAACTCGGGCTGGCGGCGAGGGCGCGGGCGATGCCGATGCGCTGCCGCTGGCCGCCGGAGAACTCGTGCGGGTAGCGGTTGGCGAAGTACGGGTTGAGCCCGACCGTCTCCAGCAGCTCCTGCACGCGCTGGTTGCGGTGGCCGCGATCGACGAGGTTATGGATCTGCATCGGCTCGGAGATGATCGAGCCGACCGTCATGCGCGGGTTGAGCGAGGCGTACGGGTCCTGGAAGATCATCTGCATGTGGCGGCGCATCTTGCGCATGTCGCCCGCGTCCAGCTTCGTCAGGTCCTTGCCCTGGAACTTCACCTCGCCGGAGGTCGGCTTGTAGAGTTGCAGGATGGCGCGGCCCGTCGTGCTCTTGCCGCAGCCGGATTCGCCGACCAGTCCGAGCGTCTCGCCCTTCTTGACGGCGAAGGAGACACCGTCCACGGCCTGCACCGCGCCGACCTTGCGCTGCACGATGATGCCGCGCGTGAGCGGGAAGTGCATGACGAGGTCATTGACCTCAAGGAGCGTTTCGCCAAGCCCGGCGTCGCCGTTCGTGCCCGGCTTTGCCTCGGTCCTCGGTGTCGAGGAGGTCTGCTCTGCCATTATGATACCTTCTCCCCATTTACAATGTTGAACCAGCACGCGATCTCGTGACCGGGCACAACCTCGCGCAGCAGCGGGTTCTGCTGGAAGCATTGCTCCTCCGCAAAGTCGCAGCGCGGCGCGAAGGGGCACATATTCGGCAGGTCGATCAAGTCCGGCGGCAGGCCGCGGATCGGCTTCAGCCGGCCTTTCTCCAACTCGTCGAGGCGCGGGATGGAGTTCAGCAGGCCGAGCGTGTAGGGGTGGCGCGGATTGGCGAAGAGTTCGTCGGTGGACGCGGTCTCCACGATATGCCCGGCATACATGACGTTCATGCGGTCGGTCATCCCGGCGACGACGCCGAGATCGTGGGTGATCATGATCAGCCCAGTGCCGCGATCGAGTTGAATCTTCTTGAGGAGTTCGAGGATCTGCGCCTGGATCGTCACATCGAGCGCGGTGGTCGGCTCGTCCGCAATGATCAGGTCCGGGTTGCACGAGAGCGCCATGGCGATCATCACGCGCTGGCGCATACCGCCGGAGAACTGGTGCGGGTACTCGTTGACGCGCTCCTCGGCATTCGGGATGCCGACCATCTTCAGCAGCTCGACGGATCGCTCGCGCGCCTCGGCCTTCGACATGCCGAGATGGAGCATCACCGCCTCGCTGATCTGACGATTGACGGTGAGCACGGGATTGAGCGAGGTCATCGGGTCCTGGAAGATCATCGCGATCCGGTTGCCCCGGATGTTGCGCACTTCCTCGTCGCTCATTTCGAGGATGTTGTCGCCCTGGAAGACGATCTTGCCGTCCACGATCTTGCCCGGCGGCGTGGGAATCAGGCGCATCAGGGAGAGCGCCGTGATCGACTTGCCGCAGCCGGACTCGCCGACGATGCCGAGCGTTTCACCGGGCATCAGGTGAAACGAGACGCCATCCACGGCCTTGACGACGCCGTCTTGCGTGAAGAACTGCGTCTTGAGATTTGCCACATCGAGGAGCGGGCCCTGCCCGTCCCAATCGGAGCCTTTCTTGCCCCTGGCTGGCGCCTTTGCTACTGCCATACCGGTTTACCTCCCCGTATCCTGGGGCGATGGGCAGCCCAACGGCGGCTGACCCTACGACCGTTTCTTCCCCTGCCTATGCACCAACAGCGCGTCTACGGCACAGCGTGACGCGGCGTGACCCCACCTCACTGCGTTTCGTCGGCACATGTTTGGGGCGCCGCTCGTCGCGGCGATGCGGCAGTATACCATCCCCCGCTTTGGGTATGCAACAATCGGCAAGGGCGCGGAAGCGTCTCGAAGCCGGTCGGTCGAGGGAACGATAGCGTGTACCCGATGGTAGCGTAGGCTTCCAGCCTGCGTCACGACGTCGCCTTGACGCCCCGCCCCGGACCCGTTACCATATCGATTAATGCGCGGGTAGCTCAGTGGATAGAGCGTCTGCCTCCGGAGCAGAAGGCCGTGGGTTCGAGCCCCTCCCCGCGTACCAGTTTTCCCTCACCCTCATTGCCAAACCGCGAGCTCACAGGATGCGATGCTCTCCGAGCGCGGCTGACATGGTCATCGATGTCGCCACCGGCGCAGCCTGCTATTCACGACAACGCATAGGACCTCCATCCCACCGATCGCGGAGAACGACGGGCGCTGCGACGAGCGGCTTCGCTCTTTGCAGAGCTTTCTGCACACGATCATTTGCGTTGACAGCCAATAATCGTTGTACTACTGTGGTGTCCGATTAGTCCGAAAACTCATGTAGGGTGATTTATCTTGGTTCCGTGGATACAAGGAGGTTTCACGTGATCCTTGTTGATGAGCGTGCTGCGCCGGTTACACGATACCTCTCGCGGCGGCGATTCCTCGCCACATCGAGCGCGCTTGTGGCGGGCGCGGCTCTGGCCGCGTGCGGCGGCGGAAACGCAACGGACACTCCGAAGCCGCAGACCACGACGGGCGGTGCGAATCCCACGACGGCTCCGGTGGCCACCACCGGCACCGCATCGAACGCGGCGCCTGCAGCGACAACGGGCGCCGCCCCGGCGACTGTAGCATCCGCGGCCTCTCCGGCCGCAGGCGCCACCCCAGCCGCGGCGACGACCGCGAAGAAAGGGGGGACGTTGATCGTCGGCTCCCAGGCGGATGCCGAAACACTCGACCCGCACATTACGACCGCACTCCTTGCGACACGCTACCTCCAACTCCTGCACGACAATCTCATCAACCGCGACTTCGACGGGTCCTTCAAGCCGAACATCGCGGAGTCTTGGACGGCAAGCGCGGATGGTCTCACGTACACGTTCAAATTGCGGAAAGATGTGAAGTTCCACTCCGGCAAGCCGCTGACGAGTGCGGACGTGAAATATACTTACGAGCGCTGGCAGAAAACGGATAAATCCCCGACCTCGTATACGATCCAGCCGATTACAGGAATCGACGCGCCGGACCCACTTACCGTCGTCTTCAAGCTCGATAAGCCGTACAATATCCTGCTCGATACGATCGCCGGGTCGTACGGTGTGATCTTGAATAAGGATGTGGTGGACAAGGCGGGCAAGGATTACGGCGTGAGCGTCGTGGATGGGACGGGACCATTCAAGTTCAAGGAGTGGGTCCGTCAGCAGAAAATCACGATGGAGCGGAACCCGGATTACGCATGGGGCGGTCCGGTTTTCAAGAATCAAGGGGCGGCGTATCTGGATGGGCTTGAGATTCGCATCATCCCGGAGGATACGACCCGCAACGCCGAGTTCGAGGCAGGAAACATCCATATCAACGCTGATGTCCCGCCCCAGGAGGTGGATCGCCTTTCCAAGGGTGACAAGGTAACTGTCGTCAAATATGACCAGTTGCAGACGACGTATTTCGGCCTGAATATCGCCAAGTCTCCCGTCAATGATGTGATGGTACGCCGTGCCATCGGCTATGCCATCAATCGCGACGAGATCGTGAAGGGTGCATATTTCGGCCTCGGTGCGCCCGCGATCAATATGGTCTCGCCTCAGACGCCGGGCTACTGGGAGGGTGTCAAGGATGCCGCAGCCACCTTCGACCTCGCCAAGGCGACGGCGACGCTCGATCAGGCTGGCTGGAAGCCGGGCGCCGGTGGCGTGCGCGAAAAGAACGGCCAGCAACTCGTCGTGCCGTTCTGGTACATCAACGACTCCGCGACGACGCTGATGGCCCAGATTCTGGAGCAGCAACTTTCGAAGGCGGGCATCAAACTCGATACAAAGCCGTACGAGCAGACCGCATGGTTCGCGGCGGCGCGCACCGGCGATCAGGTCGGCTTTACCGTCGGCGTCTTCTACGAGAATGCGGACGTGCTCCGCTTCTATTTCCTCTCGACGAACCAGCCTGCCCCGAATCGCTTCACTTGGAACGACCCGGATACGGACAAGCAACTGATGGACTCGCTCACCAATCCAGATAAGACGGCGGTCGCGAATGACTACCAGGCGGTCCAGAAGAAGCTTGCTGAGCAAGCGCCTGCCCTGCCGTTGATCCATGCCCAGGGCACGATCGGTGTCAATAAGAAAGTCCAGGGCATCAAGGTCCATCCTTCTCGCTGGCTGTATCGAATGCTGGATGTGTCGCTTTCGTAGCGAGGCGCCAAGAGTCCGGTGTCAATCCGAATGGAGAGGGGCGCTTCGATGCCCACAAGGATCGGGAAGCCCCCGATCCTTGCCTTTCGCTCCACTGACTAGTGAGGGGGAACATGCGCCAGTACGTTATCCGGCGATTGCTGCTGTTGCCCGTTACGGCGCTGGGCGTCTCGATTCTCGTGTTCATGGTTCTACATCTCGTGCCGGGCAACCCCGCGCAGGTGATTGCGGGCGCGGATGCCCCGCCCGCGACGGTCAAGCAGATCGAGCACGATCTCGGGCTCGACAAGCCGCTGCCCCAGCAATACTGGGACTATCTGGGGCGCGTACTGCACGGCGACCTCGGCCGGTCCATCCGGAGTAAGCGCCCGGTCACGAACGACATTCGTGACGCGCTCCCAAATACGCTCATATTGGCGACGATGGCCGCAATAATCACGCCGCTCGTGGCGATCCCGCTGGGAATGATCGCGGCGACCCGTCAGGGCAGGCCCACCGATACGGCGGTGACCTTCTTTTCGACCATCGGCATCACCATGCCGGTCTTTGCGATCGGCCTCCTGCTCATTTTTCTCTTCGGTATCCGACTCGGATGGATGCCGATCTCGGGAATCGGCGGATCGACCTGGAGTCTCGATGGCCTGAAGCACGCGGTCCTCCCCGCGATCACCCTCTCGCTCGGCTCGATCGCGGTTGTCACGCGCCTCAGCCGGTCCGCGCTCCTTGAAGTGCTCAATCAGGATTATATCCGTACCGCGCGTGCGAAGGGCCTGAGGGAACGGTCCGTTATCTTGCGGCATGGGTTCAAGAACGCCCTCCTGCCCGTGATCACCGTCTATGGCTTGCAGGTTGGGGCGCTCCTCTCCGGTGCCGTCGTCACCGAGACGGTCTTCGCCTGGCCAGGCATCGGGCGACTGGCCCTCTCCGCGATCCAGGGGCGAGATTTTCCGGTCGTGCAGGGATGTCTGCTTGTCGTTGCGACGATTTTCGTGCTCGTCAACCTCGCGGTTGACCTCCTGTACGCGCTCGTTGATCCGCGCATTCACTATACGTAAGGAACATGAAGGTGTCGTCTGATCCGCTGTCCGCTGCGGCGACCGGAGCGCTCTCCCAAGGGGCGAACCAGCCACTCGCGTCCGTCCGTCCGCCATCGTCCTTCGTCCGTCGCTTTGTGCGGCACCGTGCGGGCGTGGCGGGCGCCATTATGCTCCTGTTGCTGATTCTGCTCGCGCTCTTCGCGCCCGTCGTCGCGCCCTATTCGTGGTCGGAGCAGAATATCAGCATCCGTTGGCAGGGGCCATCACAAACCCACCTCCTCGGCACCGATGAGCTAGGGCGGGACATCTTTAGTCGTATCCTCTGGGGCGGACGATACTCTCTCTCCATCGGGTTCGGTGCAGTCCTGATCAGCTTCGCCGTCGGGGTCGTTATCGGCACAATCAGCGGCTTCTATCGGCGCCTCGATGGGGTCATTCAGCGCGTCGTTGATGTAACGCTCGCCTTTCCGACGATCTTGCTTGCCATCGCGATTGCCGCGGCGCGTGGCCCCGGATTTTTCAACACGGTGATCGTCATAGGCGTGACCGAGATCCCCGGCTTCATTCGTCTGACGCGCTCCTCCGTCCTCTCGATCCGCGAGCGCGAGTTCGTCAGCGCGGCACGAGCGCTCGGCGCGGTGGACATGAGGATCATGGCGCGCCATGTCCTCCCGAGCATGGTCTCGCCGATTGTCGTCTTCGCGTCACTGCGAATCGCGGGCGCGCTCCTGACGGGCGCGACGCTCAGTTTCCTCGGCCTCGGCGTCCCGCCGCCCAAGCCGGAGTGGGGCGCGATGATCAGCACCGCACGCAACAATCTGCGGGTCGCCCCGCATACATTCTTCATACCGACCGCCGTATTATTCATCGCCGTTATCTCCGCGAACCTGCTCGGTGACGCCTTGCGCGATACGCTGGACCCGACACTGCGGGATTAGCGCACAGATACGACCGGCCAATGCAGGCTGCGTTGGCCGGTACATGCTTCGGTGTTTCGCGCGGTGCGTCCGGTTCCTGGCAGCGCGTCACGGGATGGCGATGGTGGCCGTCTCCTCGGCGGTGATGGCTTCGTGGCTCTTGGAGACGAGCACGACCACGCTGTGGCTCGTGGCGAGATACACCTCGGACGTAATTGGTATTTCGGCGCCGGCGTCGGCGATATCGTCGGGGCTACCGAGGGCGGTGTCCACGGCTCGATACCAGCGACGGCCGGGCAGCGGTGGCAACTGGAAGGGCACGGCCTCCGACTCCATGTTCAGGATGACGTGGAGGTCTTCGCCGTCGCCGGGATCACCGAGGGTGAAAGCGAGCACGCGGCTGTTCGGGTCCGCCCAGCCCGGTTCCAACAGGATCGCGCCATGCCACGCAATGTCGGCGAGGCCGCGCGCGTTGGACTCGTTCGCGAAGTAATCCTCGCGCCGCAGCGTGGGGTGGCGATGGCGGAAGTCGATCATCTTCTGGAAGAAACGCAACGTCCCCGCGTAGGAGACAGCACGGCCCCAGTCGTACCAACTGATCGGATTGTCCTGGCAGAACGCATTGTTATTGCCGCCTTGCGTGCGGCGGATCTCGTCACCGCCAAGTAGCATCGGCACGCCTTGCGAGAGGAGGAGGATGGCGGCAACGTTCTTTACCTGCCGGTCGCGGTACGCGTTCACGGAGAGGTCGTCCGTCTCGCCCTCGATGCCGCCGTTGCCGCTCTCGTTGTCGTCGAGGCCGTCGCGGTTTCCCTCGCCGTTCGCCTCGTTGTGCTTCTCGTTATAGGTGACGAGGTCGTGCAGGGTGAAGCCGTCATGCGCGGTAACGAAGTTGATGCTGCTCACGGGGCGACGGTCCGCGTACTGGTAGATGTCCGCGCTGCCCATGATGCGGGAGGCGACGGCACTGAGGAGGCCCGCGTCGCCGCGCACGAAGCGGCGGATATCGTCGCGGTAGCGCCCATTCCACTCCGCCCAGCGCACGCCGGGGAAGTAGCCGATCTGATACAAGCCCGCCGCGTCCCACGCCTCGGCGATCACCTTCGTGTCCGCGAGCGTGTCCGAGAGCTCGATATCCCAGATCACCGGCGGGTAGCGGAGTGGCGCGCCGTCCTCGCCGCGCGAGAGGATGGAACCCTCATCGAAGCGGAAGCCGTCCACATGCATCTCCCGCACCCAGTATTCGAGACAGTCGATGATCAGTTTCTTCGGCACGGGGTGGTTGCAGTTCACCGTGTTGCCCGTGCCGGAGTAGTCCATGTAGTACTGGCGGTCCTGGGGCGTGAGGTAGTAATAGGTCGAGTTTTCGAGGCCGCGAAAATGCATCGTCGGCCCCTGGTGATTGCCCTCGCTCGTGTGGTTGAAGACGACATCGAGGATCACCTCGATGCCGGCGCGGTGCAGCGCCTTGACCATATCGCGGAACTCGGCGACGTGCTGCGCCTCCGCCGAGCGCACGCAGTAACCGCTGTGCGGGGCGAAGAAGCCGACGGTGCTGTAGCCCCAGTAGTTCGAGAGCGGTTCGCCGTTGAGCGGGTTCGTGCCGCCATACTCCGACGGGTCGAACTGGAAGACGGGCAGCAGTTCCACCGCCGTGACGCCGAGCGCGCGCAGGTATGGGATCTTCTCCGCCACGGCGAGGAAGGTGCCGGGCCGCAGCGACCCGGAGGAGTTGTCCCGCGTGAAGCCGCCGACATGCATCTCGTAAATGATCGTCTCGTGCATCGGCCGGTTGAGCGGCCGGTCTCCCTCCCAGTCGTAGGCGCCGGTGGCGACGATCGCGCCGCGCAAGGAGGCGGCAACGTTGTCGTCCGGCGTGCAGGCTGCGCCGCGATCCCAGAGCGCCGTGCCGATGCCACGGGCATAGGGGTCGATCAGCACTTTGTTGGGGTTGAAACGGTCGCCGCGCCCGTGCAGATCGTGCGGGCCGTCCACGCGATAGGCATAATAGAAGCCGGGGCGCAGGCCCGGCACGAAGGTGTGCCAGAAGGGGGGCGTGTGATTCGCTTCCGGGTCGAGCACGATCGTTTGCACTGGCTCGGTGGCGTTCGCCGCATCGAAAAGCAGCAGTTCGACCGATGTCGCCCGCTCGCTGTAGAGCGAGAAGTTCACACCGTCCGGCTGCACCGACGGCCCGACCGGATGTGGGTACCCCGCGCTCGCCGTAAATGGCGTCTCCGGCGCTCGTGCCGGGTTCCCGTGGGCATCCCGCGCGATCGGTGGTATCCCCGTGATCGTCATCCTGCCACCTTGCTTTCGTGTCTCCGCTCTCCAAGCGGCCCATCCCATTAGCCGACGTGATGACGCGCGACGCCCCACGGGAAGACGACCGCCCCGACACCGATCATACCGTAGAGCGCGCATCTCTGCCCGCGATTGGCGCCGTCGAAGGACCGCGCGAACGCCCCAGGGCCGACGCCCACGCCGCAATCCGTGCGCCACGACAGCGGAATGAGAATGCGGCCACCCACCGCTCTCCCGCGTGCCTGCGAATGTCTGTGCGATAGATAGGGGCTTCACGATACGGTATTTGCGCGTTTTTTATCAGCTGCAATCCACAAGGTACTTTATTTCGCGCAATCTTATGATCATGCTCCGGGGAACTTCCGATCATCACCCGTTCGATGGCATTGGGAATGCTTGATTTTGGGCAGGGCGGCCACCCGCAATGATGGAGCGCCGCACCGCTCGCGACCAAGATGCGACGGTATCGGCGCCCCGAGATCAATGGTTCAGAGGGTCTTATTGAGGGACTCCCGAAGGAGAACGACAGGCGCGGCTTCGCGTCGATGAACGACGAGAAGCAGCGCGAGATCGCCAGCAAGGGCGTCCGCGCAACGCGCCGAGGCCGGCAGGCAAAGCGACACGAACGACCGAACCGGCCAACGCCTTCGCACGCAGGCCGCCTCCACGGGGGCGGCCTGCGTGCATCCTCACTCCCCTGCTATCTCAGCCGCGGACGAGAAGCGGCCGAGCCCGGCGGCGCCATGACAGGACAATCCGACCGCCGAATCGGTCCCGTTCGCTCCAAGAGGAGAGATTGTGTTAATGGCAAGAATCCTGCGGTGATACGGACAGGAATGTGAGCCAATTGCACGCGCGATGTGGTTTGTCTTTCAGTCTGCGGTTGGCATCCGGGTGGCGGGACGAGACGAATGCGGGCCGGAAGCACGACGGCCCGCAGGCGGCTGGAGCGAAAGGGGGGCGAGGAGCGATGTCCGGTTCATGGCTGCACGACCAACTCCGCCGCCACGGCGAGCAGTTCCGGTGCGCGATCTGCGACACACCGAGCCGCGCGCCCGCCTATGAGGGCATGGAGGACCTGGCGCATCTCTGGTCGAACTGGAACCGTCCGGGCGACCTGCACTGGTGCCGCGATTGCGGGCGCTACGTCTGCGCGGCGCATTACGCGCCCGATCGGGGCTACTGCAACGAGTGTATGGAGCGACGCTATCCGGTATCGCGCTAGGAGGCGCGCTTGCATCGCGTCTGTCCGAGCGTGGGAATCGCCGCGCGCGACGGCCCCTTAATCGGGCGGCAGCGGCACGATCCGTCGGAGGCCGAGCCCGCGCTCGCTCAGCCAGATCACCCCCGCGTGCGTATCCTGCGCCTGCCGCTGCGCCGACGATGGCCAGTCATCGGTGATCGTCTGCAGGAGCGCCGTCTTCACCACCAGGGAACGCTCCTTCACCACTGCGGTGATCGCTTCCTCCTGGCGGAGCGTCGTCTCGAGGTCCACCCGCTCCGTCCAGTTGAAGCTCGCCCAGATCAGCCCGCCCTCGCCCGCAGTGGCGATGAACTCCCGCAACGCCCCCGCCCGATCGCCGGGCGGGTCGGGCTCGGGCATGAAGCGCATCCGTCCCTCCGCCTCCAGTCGGCGCGCCGCCAGGCCATAGTGCTCCAGGTCGGAGCGCAACTCGTCGGTCGACGTGGCCTCACCGTCGGTGAACTTGACGAGCAGCGCGCCGTGCGCCTCGCCGACCTGAAAGAAGGCGGCATCAAGCCGATGGAGCAGCGCCCTATCCTCCGCGATGCCCAGCACATGGTCCGGCACGGTCAGAAAGCTGCGTAGCTGACCCACCAGCGTCGGACGCCGCTCATTCCGATCGAGGAAGGCGTCCAGCGCCGACCGTCGGATACGCCACTCCTTGCCGAGTTTGATAGCCGGCAGCCGCCCCTCGCGGCACCACTGGTAGATCGTCGTCGCGCGGAGATCGAGTTCGCGCGCCACCTCATCGGCGGTGAATAGTTGCCTGCCCCGCCGCCCGTCGTCCATCTCGCCTTTCTCCCCGTCGCTGCCGGTCAGCTATCGAGCTTAATCGCATCTTCCTGACCACCACAGTCGCACTGCCGCCAAAACCGCACGCATTTTGCGGTTTTGTTCAGTTTGTAGTATTCTTTATGTGTCAAGACTGGTGGGCATTCCTCCGGCCATGATCAGGTAGCCGGGTCTCACGCGCGAGGAGAAGAGGGATGGTAGAGCCCCTAATTGCCGTCGTTGAGGATGATACCAACGTCCTCGGTATGATCACCGAGTGTCTTTCTCAGGAGGGCTACCGAACCCTTCCGTACCGCCAGGGCGCGGGGGCCTACGAGCTCATCGAGCACGAACAGCCCGATGCCGTCATCCTCGATATTCGCATGGAGCACCCCCGCGCCGGCATGGCGGTCCTTCAGCGCCTGCGCCGCGACCCGGCCACAAGGAATATCCCGGTGCTCGTCTGCACGGCGGACGTTCCCTTCACACAGGAGTGGCGCCGGATGCTCGCGGAACATCGCTGCGCGATCATCGCCAAGCCGTTCCTGGTCGTCCACCTGCTCGACGCCATCGCCCATCTCATCAGTGCCCCGCCCGACGAACCGGCGCCCGCCCTTGGGCGCGGCGCGCGCAAGAAGGCCGTCCCCGACCCGACGATCCGTCCGGTGGTCGGCCTGGTGGACGCCGACGGGAAGGGCGTGACGGCGCACACCGCGCAACTGGAGCAGAAGGGCTACAAGGTCGTCACCTGCCGGTGGGGGGATGGCATGTTCGACATGGCGGTGCGCGAGCAGCCGGACGTGTTGATCGTCGATGCCGGCAACCGGCCCCGTGGCACCGTCTCCTACGCATTGCGCCGCCTGGAACACGACCCGCTGACGGGCCACATCCCGATTGTCACCGATCCGCCGCAGGGCGGGGAGTTCTATCGGCGGATCGAGGGGATCATCGGCCCAGGCTCGGCCCTCACACCGGCGGTGCGATAAGCCACGTGCCCGCACCGGTCGGCCCCGCTGGACGGTTGACAGCGGATAGCGCGCGCTCTATACGTAGCGGATGGCTGACGAAACGTCCCGACCCGCGAATCCGGCACTCCGAGCCCGGCGCTCGTTCTCCGCGCTGGATTGGAAAGAGCGTGCCCGATTGATCGGCGAGGCGGAATCGCGGCAACTGACGTACTTCAACCAGATTATGCCGATGGTCGTCGGCGCATCCCTCAACCCCGTACCCGACATCGAAACCACCGAGCAGGCCCGCAAGGCGCTCATTCTCGCCTCCTATTATGGGCTGCTCGAAGCGACCTTGAAGGGGCAGGAGCTCTTCCTCGCGCCCTGGACGGCGACGAAGGACCCGCAGGAGCGCGATCGCGAGGCGGGCGAGTGGAGGCGGAAAGCGGACGCGGAGAACGTCCGCCTGCAAGCCGTCCAGGAGCGCGGCGATTGGCGGCCGCTCAAGGAGTGGTGGCGGCGACGCATCCCCCTCGGCGAGCGGTCGTCGGAGACCGAAGGCGGCGATGGGGACTGGATGAGAAAGTCCTACAACGCCCTCAAGGATGCATTGCGCCACGGACCGGCGACCTATGACTACGCGCGGACGCAGCGCGTGCTCGATCTCGTCCCCGATGAAACGGCGCCCGTACGCGCCTCTGCACTCGATCCCGACCCTCCACTGCTCTAGGAATTCGCTACTCAGTGCGCGGGAGGCAAGACTTCGCCGCTGTATTTGATGTCGCCTTTGCGGAGTTCGCCCCCCGCCTCCGCGACTGCGGCCGCCACACGCTCATCCGTCTCGTCGATCCGCCGCATCGTCGCCTCGGCCTCTTCGTTGCTCCGGGCGTCGGGATCGAGACGGCCGCAGTAGTGATCGAGGGTCACGGTGATCGCCTCGCCGTCGTCGGGCTGGTGATGATAGCGGGCAACGTAATAGAGGCCACGGATCGCCGCTTCGAGATGGCGATCTTCGATGTGCTGATCGACGATGCGATCGACGTTGGGTGGCCGAAGCGCAACATATTTGCAAAATGTGTCGAGGTCATTGCGAAACAGCACCACTGCGGATTCTCCTCATCGTGAGATGCGCTTCCCGCTCCGTGCGCGAAAAAGAGACGTTGGAGCGGACGATCCCATCTTCCCACGGGGATGCCAGCGCCGTCAAACGACGCTGCCCTGATCATCCTGTCCGGTTGGACGGGGTGCGGACCGTCCACTTGGACGGTGCGGCGTGGCACGAAGATTGCTAAGATAGGGACCAGAAGCGATGAACCGGGCGCACCGGTTGCCTGGGTCCTGCGGGTATCGCGGACGCGGACAATCCGCAGCGAACGAGTCGATAAGCTGAATTCCCCTTCCCCCCTCCCCATGGTGACGCCTCCCCAGCGTCACCTTTTTTTGTGCGCGGGGCGTATGTCGTACGCGCCCCCGAGAGCGTGATGCCCCCATCGGCCTCGAATCCTACAGCGCCTTGCGGAACCACCGGGCCGGTGCGGCGGGCTTTAGCCCAACGTCACCAATACGATACTCGCTCTCATGGCGTAGGCGGATTAGCGTTGGGTACGGCCTTCTCGCAGCAGGTTGACGGCGTTGGCGACGCGGCGCTGCCGCGTCTCGACCGTCTTCGCTTCTTCGACGGACAGCACAAACCACCGCTTCTGACTATAGGAGAGTCCGTCAAAGAATCGCCGGGCGCCCGCGTCACGGTCGAGCGCATCCGCGAGGTCGGGCGGCACGATCACGTCGCGCGGCTCGGTATCGAGTGCGATGGCGACTTCCACCTCGTCACCGGCGGCGACGCCGGCGCTCGCACGGTTCTCCGCGCTGACCGGGAGCATGAACTCCCCGCCCATCGTCGCCACGGTGCTGCGGTAGGTGTGATCGCCGATTGTGACGCGGACCGCCGGCCGCTTGCTCGACCCGAGACTGGCGACGATCTCCGGCGGGACGCGGATGCCGGTGGCGGTCTTGCCGCCGAGTTGGACCGTCGCGCGAAATCGCGCGACGCCTCCGAAATGACCTGTCGTATCACGAATCTCTTCAGGCATAGCGCCCCCTCAGAAGTTATAGATTACCGGCAGGCCGTACGAGCCGAGGGCCAGCGAAAGCTCGCCCCCATGGAGAATCTCGTGTTCGAGGACATGCCAGATGATCCATTGCCGCGTGCGTGAGGAGAACCGTTGCCGCTCCTCTTCGCCGAGCGCGGGGGGAACCGGGATGAAGTCCCCGAGGTCGGCGGCGGTCCAGCGCGCGAGCGCCCCCTCGATCATCTGCCAGGTGGCATCGAGCTTGACGGCCAGTTCCGCCGCCGTGCCCACAGGCCGGTCCTCCTGATCCCACCCCCAGCTCGCGATTGGGGCAAGAGCGGGATCCCCCTCGCCCATCCATAGTTGGAACCACCAGACGCGGTTCGCGAGGATATGCTGCGTCACCATGCCGATCGACCAGTGATGCGGCGCGGTGGGCAGCGCGAGTTGCTCGGCTGAGAGCGGCGCGATCATTTTGACCAGGCTTCGCTGGAAAATATCCCAACCGGCGTAGAACGTGGTGAGCGGGAGCGTTTGTCCGGACATCGTCTGCATCATATACCTTTCGTGGCCTACGTGCCTGCCGGCTGGTAAATCAGCGAGAGGACGCCCGTGCTGAAAGTCTGTGAATCCACGAGCGTCAGCGCCACCGGATCGCTCCCGTCCGGGAAGAGCCGCTTCCCGCTGCCCACGACGAGGGGGTGGACCAGCAGCAGGAGTTCGTCGAGCAGATTGTCGCGCAGCAGCGACCGGACGAGCGTGGCGCTGCCGGTCATGCCGATGTTCTTGCCGGGTTGCTGCTTCAGATGGGTGAGTTGCTCGGCGACGTTGCCCTTGATCAGCGTCGAGTTCTGCCACTCGACGGCGTCCAGGGTCGTGGAGACGACGAACTTGGGCGTATTGTTCATGCGGGCGGTAAAGGGATCGTCCGCAGGAGCGCCCGGCCAGAAAGATGCGAACTCCTGGTACGTCTGCCGCCCGAGCAACATGGCGTCCGCCGCGTCCATCTGCGACGTGACCGCCTGCCCGAGCTCTTCGTTGAAGTAGGGGAATTGCCACTGGTCAGGCGACTCCACGACCCCGTCCAGTGTGATGAACAACCCCGCGACAATCTTCCTCATCTCGATCTCCTTCGCATACATCGTTTCGGGCCCCGTGTCGTCAGTATCTGTTCTTGGTCCTGTGGCTCTCTTGCGCGATCACCTCCTTATGCGGACGCGACCGGGCCGAACCCGCCACACATCCGTCGCTCGTCCCGTCGCGGCTACGTGGGGCCGAGTTCCTTGATCGGCCGCACCTCGATGCAGCCAAGGCGTGCTGGCGGCATCTGCGAGACCACCAGAATCGCCTCGTTCAGGTCCGCAGCGTCGATCAGATAGAAGCCGCCCAACTGCTCCTTCGTCTCAGCGAAAGGGCCGTCGGTGATCGAGACTCTGCCGTTGCGGACCCGAATCGTCGTGGCAGTCTGGACGGATTGCAGGGCGTTCGAGACGATGTAGTGGCCGCGCCGCCTGAGCTCCTCGCGGTAATCGAGGACCTCGCACACGATGGCGTTGTATTCGCGCTCGGGCAAGGCGTCGATCATCGCCTCGTCGTGGTAGACCAGACACAGGTACTTCATCATCCCCTCCGCTGCGTGGTGGAATCGCCGCCAACACTGGATAGTCGTTCGGCGGATCCCGAAATCGACAACGGACCCGGCGCGCACGAAAATTTCGTCTCTGTTTGCGTTCTCACCTTGATCTGATCGCGGAGGCACGATGAGCGGGGGCATCCGTAATGGATGCCCCCGGTAGGTGCTGGTCGGTGTATGCGTTGGCCGTCAGCGCGTCGATTGCCATTGCCGACGATGACGGGCGGGAAGGATCACTCGTTGGGCGCCTCCATGACGCCGTCCGGAGTCAGGAATTCCGAGAGGGCCCCCTTCCGCACCGGGGTGCTCCTTTCGCGTCCCGCCCCGACCCGTCGGCGCTACGCCGTCGGCAGGCCGGTGAGTTCCACGACCGGCCGGATTTCGACAGTGCCGATACGCGCGCCGGGGATCCGTCCGGCGATGTTGATCGCCTCGTCCACATCCTTTGCGTCGATTAGGAAGTATCCCCCGAGTTGTTCCCGCGTCTCCGCGAACGGGCCGTCGGTCACCAGTCGCTTGCCGCCGCGTACCCGGACACTGGTCGCCGTCGCGGTCGACTGGAGGGGGGAGGTGGCAAGAAACTGACCGGCCTCTTTGATCTGTCGCGCCAGGTGCGCGGACTCCTGGTAACATGCCTGCCGCGCGGTCTCGTCCAGAATCGTTTCGTCCCCGTAAATCAGCAGCATGTATTTCATCGCTATGCCTCCATTCTCGCCAGACTAGCCGCCGGCCAATGCCCCGACGATCAAGAACGGCTCGCTCCCTTGCGCGACCGCGTCGGGCAGGGGGGCGTCCGGCAACTCGTGGGAGAGATCCTCCGCGCAGGCAAAGAAGCGCAAGAAGGGGCGGCGCCGCTGCGTGACGTGGTCGCGGATCGTCCCGCGCAGCATCGGATAGGACGCTTCGAGCGCGTCGAGGATCGAGCGCTGCGTCACCGTCCCGGCGACATCGAGCGCCACCTCCCCATCGACGCGCGCCAGGGTCCGTAAATGGGGCGGGAGTTCGACGCGGATCATCGCAGCGTCTGCACTTCAACGGAGAGGACGGCCGGGAGATCGCGGACAATCGGCGCCCAGGTGTCACCGGCGTCGGCGGAAGCGTACACCTGCCCGCCCGTCGTCCCGACGTACACCCCGCACGCGTCGAGCGAGTCGATCGCCATCGCGTCGCGCAAGACGTTGACGTAGCAGTCGCTTTGCGGCAGACCGTTCGTGAGCGCCTCCCACTCATTGCCGCCCGTCCGGCTGCGGTAGACCCGGAGCTTGCCATCGGGCGGATAATGCTCGGAGTCGCTCTTGATCGGGACGACGTAGATCGTCTCCGGCTCGTGCGCGTGAACGCCAATCGGGAAGCCAAAATCGCTCGGCAAGTTCCCGCTGACCTCGTGCCACGACTCGCCCGCGTCGTCCGTGCGCATGATATCCCAGTGCTTCTGCATGAACAACACGTCCGGGCGTGACGGGTGCATGGCAAGGTTGTGGACGCAGTGGCCGACAGCGGCCTGCTGGTCGGGGATGCCTTCGGACTGCAAACCGCGATTCGCCGGGCGCCATGTCTTGCCGCCGTCGTCGGTGCGAAAAACGCCCGCAGCCGAGATGGCGACGAAGATCCGGTTGGCATTGCTCGGGTCCAGGACGATCGTGTGCAGGCACATCCCGCCGGCGCCGGGCTGCCAGAGATGCCCCGAGGCGTCGCGCAGCCCGGAGAGCTCGTGCCAGGTCTGCCCGCCGTCCGTCGAGCGGAACAACGCCGCGTCTTCCGCCCCGGCGTAGACGGTATCTGGATCGGTCGGCGATGGCTCGAGATGCCAGACGCGCTTGAACTCCCAGGGGTGCTGTGTCCCGTCGTACCACTGGTGCGTGCCGGGGACGCCATCGTAGACAAACTGATTACCGACCGGCTCCCACGTCTTGCCGCCGTCGTCGGAGCGCTGGATTAATTGCCCGAACCAGCCGCTGGACTGCGACGCATAGAGGCGATTCGGCTCTGCCGGAGAGCCCTTGACGTGGTAGACCTCCCAGCCCGCAAATTGGGGCTCGGTGACGTCCCACCGCTCCCGCTTGTCGTCCGATGTCAAGATGAATGCGCCCTTGCGCGTACCAACCAGAACCCGTACACCACTCATCTGGCGCCCCTTCCCTGCGTTTCCCGCACAACTACCCAAAGCCCGTCGCGCCGCCACTCGGCCAACGGGTCATTCACAGCCATCGCATCGCTCCTTTCGCATCGTCACCATGGTTCCGTCACTGCATCGCGGCGCGGAGGGCGCCCTCCATGAGCGCCCTCCGTGTAGCGTTACCGGGATTGCGGCAGGGTGAGGGTCGTCAGCGTCCAGACGATTATGCTCGCAGCGACGACGTGCATCAGCACGAGGATCGCCGTCTGCCCGCCCGTCACGCCCGACACCGTCGGGATGTAGGTGAGGTCCGGGATCGCCGTGACGACGAAGACGATGGCCGCGATGATCGCGAAGGTGCGCGCCGGGTAGCGGGCGAAGCGCAGCAGGGCGGCGTAGACCAGCACCGCGCCGATCGCGGCGGGCAGGGTGAAGGCGATCGCGCCGCTGACGTTGGCAAGGGGGAGGAAGCGCGCGTCGTAGGGGACGAGGGCGCCGCCGACGAAGTAGACGAGGATGTTGGCGGCGGTGGCGGCGGCGACGGTGGCGATCCCCACGCGGGCGAACCGGCCCCGGCCGAGGGCGCGCGGCGCGGGCGGGGACGAGGCGATGGACGACATGGGCGGTACCCTCCTTGGGCGAAAGACGGCGGGACGAGCGGTCACATGAGGTAGTCGTTCGGCGCGCCCCGAAATCGACAGGGACGGGGGGCGGGGTGTGTCGGGAACCCGCGCCGGCTGTTTCAGGCCGGCAGGTCGGCCAGCCGCCGGGCGAGAAAGCGCCGCTCCGGCTCCTGCTGCGCGAGGGCGAGCGCCCGCTCGTATGCGGCACAGGCCTCCGCCGTTCTGCCCAACCGCCGGCACAGTTCCGCCCGCGCCGCGTGCGTCAGGTAGTAATCGGCCAGGTCGCCGCGCGCCACGATTGCGTCGATCGCATCGAGGCCCGCTGCCGGGCCATCGCGCATCGCCACCGCGACGGCCCGGTTCAACTCGATCACCGGCGACGGCTCCTGCCGCAGCAGCACGTCGTACAGCCCGACGATCTCGGCCCAGTCCGTCGCCTCGGCGGTTGGCGCCTCCGCATGAACGGCCGCGATCGCCGCCTGAAGGGTGTACGGGCCGAACCGGCGGGACGACAGCGCCCGCTCCACCAACGCCGCCCCCGCCGCGATCTGCTCCCGATTCCAGCGCGAGCGATCCTGGTCCTCCAGCAGGATCAGGTCTCCATCCGGCGAGGTGCGCGCCGCGCGGCGGGATTCGTGCAGCAGCATCAGCGCGAGGAGGCCCGCCACCTCCGGTTCCGGCAAGAGGGCGACGAGCAGATACCCGAGGCGGATCGCCTCGCCCGAGAGATCGGGGCGCGTCAATGACCCGCCCGATGAGGCGGAGTACCCCTCGGTGAAGACCAGGTAAATCACCTGCAGCACCGTCTCCAGTCGGTCGGGCAACTCAGCCAGGGGCGGCACCCGATAGGGGATGCGCGCGTCGCGGATCTTCGCCTTGGCGCGCACAATGCGCTGCGCCAGCGTCGGCGGCGGGATGAGGAAGGCGCGGGCGATCTCCTCGGTCGTCAGGCCGCAAACTTCCCGCAGGGTGAGCGCCACCCGCGCCTCCGGCGGCAGGGCGGGGTGGCAGCAGGTGAAGATGAGCCGCAGCCGGTCATCCTCGACGCCGTCATCGTCCGATCCGGTGTTGTCGTGCGCGTCGCGATCGAGTTGTTCGGCGAGCATCCCGAGTGAGGCGTCGAACCGGGCGCGACGGCGTAGCGCATCAATCGCCTTGAAGCGGCCGGCGGAGACGAGCCAGGCACGGGGATTGGCGGGCATGCCATCGCGCGGCCATTGCGCCACGGCGGCGGCGAAGGCATCGTGCAGCGCCTCCTCGGCGCGGTCGAAGTCACCGAGCAGGCGGATCAAGGTAGCAAAGACGCGACGCGCGTCCGAGCGATACATCTCGTCCACCTTCTGACGGACCTGTTCGGCTGCCTCTCCGTGTATCACTGTCGCATCCTTGCTCTGCGTCCGTTCCAGTAGGTCCCGTTTCATGCGGCGCTCCAGTGGGTAGTGGATCAGCTTGAATCTGAACGTTGATCAACTCTTCGGACCCACCTAACGTCAGCCACAAAGGTCCAAGATCGCGAGCGCATCCGCTGAGTCAGGCTGTTTTAGGAGGTAAACAGCCTCCAGTGCCCCTCGGAGACCACTTCGACGGCGCCGTCTACGACTTTGATGGCGGTCTCGTCGTCGATCGCGTACGCCGGACCCGCGATATCGGCCGCCCAGCGTTCCGCGTCGGCCATGCTGTTCTCCGGCAGCATCTCGTGATCCAGATGCGGGAAGATCGAGAAATCAACCAGCCCCAGCGTCTCATCGCCCCCGGTCGGTGACTTCCACTCGACGAAGTCTTCCCCGATGCGGGGGGTCAGCACCATGCTCCCGGCGCTGAATCCGACGTAGACCGCGCGCAGTGACGGCAGGAGGTCTGCCAGCCCGGACTGCCGCATCCAGTGGCACAGGTACGTCGCCTCGCCGCCATTCACCAGCAGCACGTCAGTCTCCTGGACCCAGGGGACCCAGCGCGCTCTGTCGATGCTGGGCAGCGCGGTCAGCTCCAGCACGCCCAGGGACTTCCACCCCAACTCGCACATCGGTTGGGCAGAATGTCCGCTGATGAACCGCCATACCCCGCCGGGGCTGGACATGGGTTGCCCGTATGCCGCGGTGGGGATGCAGAGGGCGCTGGACTCGGCAATCGGTTTGCCCAGGAGGTCGACCAGCGCGTCGTGGATGCTCGGGTTCTTGATGCCAGCGGAAGTGAGAAGAAGCTTCATAATGCCTTTCCTTGGCTCTATCGTCGCCCTGCTCGATGCGCCTCTCTCTTAACGTGAAGCCGACCCATCTACCCTCCACGAGCTCTCACCGCAACCGCATCCGCGGGAGCGTATCAATGGCGGGTTCCATCAGGCGCTGAATCGTTGAGCGGCGCGCGCTTTGGCTTTCGCGGCCTCCTCCTGCCGACTCTTCGGCGCGGCGGTCGTTTCGAGCGATTGGAGCAGCCGGCGTGAGATCGTGGCGATGTCATCAACGGCCGCGGAGAAGGCGGCCTCGTTCGCCCTGGAAGGTTTGTTGAAGCCGCTGATCTTCCGTACATACTGCAGCGACGCGGCGAGAACCTCGTCGTCAGCGACCGGCGGCTCGAAGTTGAAGAGCGTCTTGATGTTCCTGCACATCCCGCATTCCCTCCAATCCGACACGAAAGGTTAAGAACATTCGTTCTACAACAGACTATAGGCGTTCGTGCGCGTCTGTCAAGGGGATCGCTGCAATCGGTTTGTCGCGCGCGGCTGACGGCCCATGACGGGAGCCATTCGCCATAGAGCCGGAACCGGGATGAAACGGCTCAATTGTGCGGGTCGCACTGATCATCCGAGTGTAGAAATACCGAGACCTCCCCTTGCGGCACCGGGTCTGTACGTATATACTGCATCTACACAGGACAATCGGGCAAGTGACGAGGATTCGGCATGACTGTATCGTACGGTCCCTCTCTCCCGCCGCTCCCACCCTCTCCCCAGGAAGTCCGCCGCCGGTCACGCCGCCGCTGGCGTCGCGCCGACTGGGCGCTCTGCTTCCTCATCTGGCTCACCGCGACCGTCACGCTTATCCGGCTGATCGCGATGTACAATATCCCCCTGCCCGGCACATAGGCGCGCGAACCGACCGGGATACCCTCATCGCGATTTCAGGAACTGTTCAGGCTCTGCTCATTCACCGGCGCCATACTCATCAGTGACGAGGTCGGGGCGCTCGGTGGCGACGGTCGAATGAAAGGAAGCCGCACCCACCTGCCACACAACCGGGACCAGCGATCGTTCCCGGCCCGTCATTCTACGATTATTCCTTCCTCCTCCCCTTCCCTTCTGGCGGTGGCTCCCCGGCCCCGCCAGTTTTTTTGCTCCCCTGATACCCGATTGCGGGAGAGCGGTCATGGCATGGAACGTGCGAGAATACAGACAAGAATCGGAGCGCGGATCAACGGCGGCTTGTACCTCACCCCGTGGCGGCGCTCCCCTCATTGATAATTCCTTCCCCCTTCCCCTGCGGCGGTCCCCACCCGCCGCTTTTTCTTGCAATCCGGGGGACGCGGGCTTTGCTGCCTGCCTTACTGATCCCTTACCAGGCGAGGGAATGCGCCATGCGATACGCCCCGTCTGAGTAGGTGCGGGTCGCGCGGCGTGATACGATGCGACGGCTGAATTCGACCGGGAGAACGATAAGGGAGCGGGCATGACGATTCTGGAGGCAGCATATACGGAGCGGCAGGCGCGCATCGTCGCGCTGGCGGATGAACTGGCGGCGCGCATCGCGCCGCGCGCCGCCGGTTACGACCGCGATAACTCGTTCCCCTTCGCGGACTTCGCGGACCTGAACGCGGCCGGGTATCTCGCGCTCACGGTGCCGGAAGCCGATGGCGGCATGGGCGCGAACATCGGCGAATTCGTCCGCGCGCAGGGGCGGCTCGCGCTCGGCAATGGCGCGACGGCCCTCGCCAGCACAATGTCCCTCTCGACGATCGGGCGCGAGGCGCAATTCCACGCCTGGCCCGGTGCCATCCGGCAGCGCGTCTTCGCGGCGGCGGTCGCCGACGGCGCGACGGTGAACAGCATCGCGACGGAGCCCGAGCTCGGCTCGCCCTCGCGCGGCGGTCGCCCGACGACGACCGCCAGGCAAGTCGAGGGCGGTTGGCTCGTCAATGGCCGCAAGACGTGGAGCACGCTCAGCCCGATCCTCACCTTCTTCCTCGTCTTCGCGGGCGTCGAGGGGAGTGACGAGACGGGCGACTTCCTCGTCACGCGCGGGGCGCGCGGCCTGTCGGTCATCGAGACGTGGGACAGCCTCGGCATGAGGGCGACGGGCAGCCACGATGTGCTGCTGGAAGATGTCTTCGTGCCGGATGCGGACGTCATCCGGCGCGGCGGGGTGCGCAAGGGCGCGGACCCCGGCGCGTCGGATCACCGTGCCTGGGGCGCGCTCGCGGTCAGCGCCACCTATCTCGGTGTCGCGGAGGCGGCGCGGAACACCGCCGTTCAGTACGCGACGGATCGCGTCCCGTCCGCCCTCGGCAAGCCGATTGCCACGCTGCCGACCGTCCAGGCGCGCGTCGGCGAGATGGACATCGCGCTGCTCGCCGCCCGCGCGCTGCTCTGGGCCACCGCCGACGAGTGGGACGCCTCCGCCGGCCGCCGGTCCGGATTTCCCGGTCGGGTGGCCGCCGCGAAGATGGTCGCGACGAACACGGCCGTCGAGGTGGTGGACCTCGCCATGCGGATAGCCGGTGGCTCCAGTCTGACGAAGGATCTGCCGCTGGAACGCTACTACCGCGATGTCCGTGCCGGGCTGCACAACCCGCCGATGGACGATGTGACGCTGACCGTCGTCGGCAAAAGCGCCTTCGGGCACTAGCCGCCCGTCACATGCGCGCCATGATGCGCGTTCAAATAGATAGCAACGGCCGTTGCGGGCGATCGATCGGTCACAGCGATCCGCCGATCGGGGCATGCTCTGCTATACTCACGGCCGCGCCATGCGGGCACCGCGCTCCACCGTGGCGATGAAGGGGGCGTATGGAAGCCGACGCCGTACACGTCCGCGCGACGGACGACGTGCAAACGGCACGATGGAACGAAACGACCACATCGCGGCACGCGGTACGGAGTGCGACACATAGTGCGCGCGCGACGCGCCTGCCGGTGCGCGCGCTGCTCCTCCCACGCCGCTATCGCGGCACCCTCGCCGCCCTCGCCGCCTTCTATCGCGAGACGCGTACCCTCGGCACCGCGACCCCGGCTCACCGCGCCCGCCTCGACCACTGGGAGGCGGATATCCGCCGCGTCTGGAACGAAGACACGGTTGAGCATCCGATTTTGTCTCCCCTCGCCTCGCGAGGTTTGCCGTATGAGCCGCTCCTCGCGCTTCTCGCCGCGCAACGCGAGCGGCAAGAAACGACCGGGTACGAGACCTATGATGACCTGCTCGCCTACTGCGCCCGCGCGACGAATCCGCTCGGTCAACTCGTACTGGCGATCCTCGGATACGACGACGAGGAGCGCATCGCCTACAGCGACGCCCTCTGCACGGCGGTGCAACTGACCGCCTTCTGGCGCGATGTGGCGCGGGATCATGTGCGCGGGCGCACCTACCTGCCGCGCGAAGATATGCACCTCTTCGGCGTCTCCGACGCGGACCTGACGCGGGCTGTCGCGAACCGCCGGGCGGACACGAACATCCGGGCGCTGATGGCATTCGAGATCGAGCGCGTCGTCGAACTTTTCCATCTCGGCGCGCCGCTGGTGACGATGCTGCGCGGGCGGGCCCGCCTCGACTGCGCGCTGATCATCTCCGAGGGGCGCGCGATGATCGGCATGATCGTCAAGCAGGGATATGACCCTTTCGTCGCCCGGCCGCATCTCACGCGCACCGCCCGCGCGGGCAAACTGCTCGGCGCGGTCCGCTCGATCAGCGAAGAGACCCTGCACAATCGCTGAAGCCCGCCGCCACGACCATTGACATTACTCAGGCACCCAAATCTTTGTATACGTGCGCTCGCGGTCGGTGACTGCGAAGCCTGCGGACGCGTAGAGCGCCTGTGCCGCCGGGTTCATGCCAGAGCAGTAGACGAGTGCAGACCGCGCGCCGCGCGAGCGGAGGCGGCGCAATCCCTCCTCGATGACCGCCTTGCCGAGCCCCCGGCGGCGATAGGCCGCGCGCGTGCCGACCGGCTCGAATTCGCCCTGCCCGCTTACTGCATCGAACCAGCAGATGCAATACGAGGCGAACGCGCCGTCCGGCAGGACGGCGACGATATCGAGGTCGGGGGAGTATCCACGTACGCCCCGCATCCGCCGGTAGGAGTCGGGCGTCATCGCCGAATTCGCCCAGACTTCTCGATGGAGGGCGACGCGCTCCTCCAGTTCGCTGTCCGGGTCGATCGGGCGGACTACCGCGCCGGATGGCGGCGCGCTGTCCGGGATTGGGATGGACAGATCGCGCTCCATGCGGCACATCAGGCGCTCGCCTGTGACTGCGAAACCGTGCCGTTCCAGTTGGGCAATCTGTTCGTCGTCATTATCGAGCGCGTACGTCGTCAGCGAGCGCGCCGTTCCGTCCGCTCCCGGCCCCGCCCAATTTTCGAGCATCCATGCCAGCATCACGTCTTCGAAGGTCGCATTCCCGTATTGGTCAGGATGCCGTTGTAAGACGGCGGCGCCCGGCCCTTCACGCCACGCGAAGCCGACGAGCGCGCCGCCGTCGGTGTGCCAGAGGCGGATATTCGCGGTCGGATCGAAAGCCGGGCCACGGTACATCTGCCAGAGCACGTCGCCGGTATTCCAGTAGGGCGTGCGTGTTTGATCGACGTTCGCACGCGCGACGAGATCGAGTAGCGCCGGGAGATCATCGTTGCGATAGGGACGTGAAAAGAAATTATCAGTGTCGCCCACTCCATCCTCACAATCGCTCCATCACCATGCTGCTTGCGGCCCACCGCGCGCATCGCTATTCTCTCAGGAACAACCTTGCCGCGCATACGAATGGACACAAGATGCCCGACGACGCACCCGACGCCTCGACAACCCAGCAGCGTAAGGCGGAACACCTCCGCATCACGATGGACGAAGACGTCGCCTCGTCGCTGGCGAGCGGCTTCGAGCGGTATCGCTTTATCCATCAGGCGCTGCCTGAATGCGACCTTGCGGCGATTGATATGGCGCAGACCTTCCTCGGCAAGCGGCTTCGCCTGCCGCTGCTCGTCTCCTCGATGACCGGGGGCACGGACGAGGCGACGACAATCAACCGCCGCCTCGCGGAGGCGGCGCAGCAGATGGGCATCGCCCTCGGCGTCGGCTCCCAGCGCAGCGCGGTGGAGCAGCCGGGGCTGGCGGAATCCTTCCGGGTGCGCGCCATCGCGCCCGATATCCTGCTGATGGCGAATATCGGCGCGGCGCAGCTTAACCACGGCTACAGCGTGGACGAATGCCGCCGCGCCGTCGCGATGATCGAGGCGGACGCGCTGATCCTCCATCTCAATGCCTTGCAGGAGGCATTGCAACCGGAGGGCGACCACGCGTGGAGCGGCCTGCTGATGAAGATCGAAGCAGTCTGCCGCGACGTCGACGTGCCGGTGATCGCGAAGGAGGTCGGCTGGGGCATCGTGCCGACGGTCGCGCGGCAACTGATTGACGCGGGCGTGACGGCGATTGATGTGGCGGGCGCGGGCGGCACCTCGTGGAGCCAGGTGGAGATGCACCGGGCGCGCAGCCCGCTCGCCGCGCGACTCGCCGCGCACTTCGTCGATTGGGGCGTCCCGACGGCGGAATGCGTCGCCGGCGTCGCCGCCGCATTGCCCGGCGTGCCATTGATCGCAAGCGGCGGTTTGCGTAGCGGTATCGATGTCGCAAAAGCAATTGCTCTCGGCGCGCATCTCGGCGGGCTGGCGCTCCCCTTCCTGAAGGCGGCGGCCCTCTCGACCGAGGCGGTCGGCGAGGCGATTGACGAACTCGCCACCACCCTGCGCGTGGCGATGTTCGCCATCGGCACGCCCGACCTCGCCGGCCTTCGGGGCACGCCGCATCTCATCCGGCGGGATGCGCCGCTGCCCGGGTGATCGCGGCGACCGTCGTTTCGTACGCCCGCCGCGCCGCCTCCTCGGGCGGCAGGGCGCGGAGCCGCTCGCTGAACAACTCCACCGAGACCGGGCCGTCGTAGCCGCGCGCCGCAATCGCGCCGAGAAAGGCGACCAGGTCAATCACCCCCTCACCGGGCAGGAGACGCATCGAATCATCGAGCGTGGCGACATTGCCCGGCGGCGCGTCGTTGATGTGGACGAAGAGGGGCATCCCGGTGGGGATGGCGGCGATCTGCGCGGCGGTGCCGCCCGAGAGATGCCAATGGTACGAATCGAGCAGCACGCCGACATTCGGCTGCCGCACCCGACGAAGCAGGTCGCGTGTGCCGGGGAGATCCCGGTAGGTGTGTGCGGGCGCGTCCGGGATATGCAGCCCGACGAACTCCAAGACGATTTTCAGGCCATGCGCGGCCGCCAGTTCGGCGATCTGCCCTATCCGGTCGAGGGTATCGGCCTCCTCGGGATCGGGCGCGCCCTCCTCGCGCCGGAAGGGCAGCACGAGCGTCCCGCCTTGGCAGCCATAATCCGCTACGAACGCCATCTCCTCGGCGGTCCGTGGCAGCGCGGCAAGGAAGTCGGCGCGCGACGAGCGCAACCCCGCCGACCAGCCGCAATGGATCGGCGTGACGCCGTTCTCACTGAGAAGGGTGCGCAATGCGTTCGGATCGTCCGCGACGAAATTGATCAGCCCGCGCGCCGACGCTTCCATGAGGTGGAATCCCGCGTGCGCGCCGATTTGCACGATGGCGGGGCCACCAAGTCCGGGGCGCATCGTCGCGGGATGCAGACAGGGGTGCATGATGGCCTCCTCAGCGGTCGAGCGGCAGGCGGACAGTGCGCCCCTCGTCAATTGAGCGATAGGCCGCCTGGATCACTTCCAGCACGCGCCGCCCGTCGCGCACGCCCTGAATCGGCGGGCGACCGGTGGCGATGCTGTCGGCGAAGTGGGCGATCTCCATATCGAAGACGCTGTTCGTCGGATCAGCGGGGAAGGTGCGCGCCGATGGCTGCGCGAATCCCCGTGGCTTGGCGAAGACCTCCTGACGGTTACCATAGACCTCGCCCCGCTCGCCGATGACGTGGAACTTCGCGTCGTTCGCGGGGAAGACGAACCCCTCGCCGGTGAAGATTTGCCCGATCGCCCCGTTGGCGAACTTGACGAGCACGAGCGCGGTATCCTCACCGTCCATCCGTGCGACGTAGGTGTTGCTCATCGCCGTCACCTCGACCGGCTCGGCGCCCGCGAGATAGAGCAGGATGTAGGTCGGGTGGTATCCCTTGTCGATCAGCACGCCGCCACCCATCGTAGCACGGCTCGCGCGCCAGCCGACCATCGCGGTCTGCTCCGGCGCGCGGCCCGGAACCTTCGCGCCGGGGTAACTGGTCGGGAACTCGTGCGAGCGGATCAGATACGGCGTGCCGATCCCGCCCCGATCCATCAACTCCTTCCCCGCGACAATCGCCGGGAAGAAGAGCTCGTCGTGCCCGCTCATGTAGACGATACCGGCACGCTCCACCGCCGCGACGATCGTGTCCGCCTCCGCCAGGGAGATACACATCGGCTTCTCGCAGAGGATGTGCTTACCCGCCGCCACCGCCGCGAGAATCGCGTCGGCGTGCAGGTGGTGCGGCAGGCAGATGTCCACGGCGTCAACGTCCGCCTCGCGGATCAGCGCGTGATAGTCGTCATAGATCGCCGCCGGGCCATTGCCCGCCGCTTCGAGGATCGCGACGGTACGTTCGCCGGCGGCACGATCGACATCGGAGACCGCCGTCACCCGCGCCTCGCCGCGCACCGCCAGCTTGCTCCAACCGGGCGCGTGCCGCCCCTGCGCGATACTGCCGCTGCCAATGATGCCCACCGTCAGCACGCTTCTCTCCTTCCGCGCGGTAGCGTAGGCTTTCAGCCCGCGTTTCTCGAGCGGGGACGCAGGCCGAACGCCTACGCTACCGACATTACCGCTTCGCGAACGCTTCTTCGATCTTGCCCGCGAGGTCCACATCGCGCGTCGTCACCGTGCCCGCGTCGTGGGAACTGCACGTCACCGTCACCTTGTTCCAGCCATGCATCAGGATATCGGGGTGGTGCCAGAGCGCCTCCGCGTTGACGCCAACCTCAACGACGAAGCCGAGCGCGCGGGTGAAGTCGCTCAACTCGTACGTCTTGGCGATGCTGTCGCCCTTCCGCTCCCAGCCCGGCAGTTTCGCGAGCCGTGCGTCGACCTGGTCGCCGGTCAGTTTGTCGTCCATCCGCCGCCTCCCATCACATGATGCCGCTCCGCGCTATGCGTCGCCCGTGCCGGCGAGGGCGGTACAGGCCATTACCAACTTGCCATTCGGGGACTCGAAGCCAAGCTTGACCGTCGCGCGTGCGGGCCGCTTGTCCTCGGGGAAGTGCTTGATGTACTCGGCATTCATCCGCGCGTACTCGGCCGGGTCCGCCAGTCCGACCTGAATCCAGACGACGCGCTCCAGCGACGAGCCGGCGGCTTCGAGAATTGCGCGCAGGTTCTCGATCGTGCCGCGCGTCTGCTCCTCGATCGTCCCGCCCGACTCGCCCGAGACCTGATTCGTCCCGCCGACGCCCGACACCCAGACAAATCCATTCGCCACCACCGCCCGGCTGAACGGCAAATCTCCCCGCCCACCGGGAATGTTCTTGATGTACCGAATCTCATCCGCCACGCCGACCTCCTTACATACCGAGAGAAACCGATTGAACCGCAGAGAGCGCAGAGAGCGCGGAGAGGGCACGAGGATAGCAGCGATTGGTCCTTCGCACGTGCAATACCCGACGAGCCATCTTCGTGATCCGATTTATTCTACCCTGCCTCTGCGCCCTCTGCGTCTTCGCGTTTCTCCCCGGTTTCGTCACCCCACCTTGGCAGGTTCGACGGGCAGGGTGTCGCGCTCCTGCGATGCTTGCATGGCATCCACCTGGCCCTCGACATCGGCGCGGCGTGGGACGAGCAGGCCGAACGCGGCGGAGATGAAGATGAAGATGGACATGAAGGCGTAGACCGGCCGCACGCCGATCAGGTCGATGCCGACGCCCGCGATGGAGGAGGAGAGCGGGAAGCCGCTCATCGAGATCGCGCGGGCGGCGATATTCACCCGCCCCTGCAGGTGATCGGGGATGAGCCGCTGCCGCAGCGAGATGACCGTGATAATCACCATCTCCACGGTGAACGCCCGCAGCGCAAGCAGCACCAGCGCGGTGGGCAGGTTGGGCGCGAAGGCCATCGCGACGCTGAAGATGCCCGCGATCCCGAAGCCGCCGATCATCATCGTGCGGATGCCGAGGCGGGCGCTGACGCGCGTGACGAGGAAGGCGGCGACGATGCCGCCTATTCCCGACGCCGCGTACAGCAGACCGATCAGTCCTTTGCTGATATGCAGCCCTTCGAGCGCGTAGACCGGCATCAGGCCATAGATACCGCCATCGGCGAGCGTGAAGACGAAGAGGACGCAGGCGAGCGCGCGTACCGTCCGCTGCCGCCAGAGGAAATGGAGCCCCTCGATAAGGTCCGCGCGGACGCTCCGCGACTGCGCCGCCGCGAGATCGTGCCGCTGGAACGGGCGGCGAATCGTCGAGAGCGCGCAGAAGGAGCAGGCAAAGGTCACGCATGCAATCATCAAGGAAGGGGCTTCGCCGATATTGGTAATCAGCAGGCCCGCGATGGAGGGGCCAATCAGCGAGCCGACCGAGACGGTAATTTGCAGCCGCGCGTTCGCCTCCACCAACTGATCGCGGCGGACGAGCGCGGTGAGCGTGCTGAGGGCGCAGGCGTCGAAGAGGACGGTGAAGAGCGGTGCGAGCGCCGCGACGATGTAGATATGGACGAGGCTGACGCGACCAAAGAGCGCGGCGACGGGGATGCTGCCGTAGAGGACGGTGCGGGTGGCGTCGCACGTCAGCATGATGACGCGGCGATTCATGCGATCCGCCGCGACGCCCGCCCACGGCGCGACGAGCGGATAGGCCAGCGTCTCGAAGGCGGCGACGAGGCCGGTCTGCCACGCCGAGTGCGTCCGGCTGAAAACGAGCAGCGGGACGGCGATCAGGATCGTGAAGTAGCCGAAGACGGTCGCCGCCTGCGATGCCCAGAGTTTGCGAAAATCGCGATTGCGCAGCAGCGATTGCCCGGCGAATGACACGGTCGCGCGCCCCTTCCCAGCCGTGCGATCCGGCCGACCCGGAGAGCATAGCGGCGCATGCGGGGCGATTCAAGGCATACTGGCGGCCCCTTTCGCGAGTGGCGGCGGGCTTCAGCCTGCCACCACCTTCTCCCGCGCAGCTATGCCGGAGTAGCGGCGGAATAATCGCCCGTGCGCTCCGCTTCTGATAGAGTGACACAGACGGACACTCGGCGCTTCACGACGCGGGAAGGAGGGGCAGATGCAGACGCGAGATGAAATTCGGCTGACGACGCTGGCCGCCTGCGCGGGCTGAGCGTCCAAACTCGGGCCGGGGGACCTGGCCCATGTCCTCGCGCCGCTCACGGCGGTCGCGGCGCCCGCCGAATTGCTCGTCGGCCTGCACACCAGCGACGACGCGGCGGTCTATCGCCTGTCGGACGACCTCGCCATCGTCCAGACGGTGGACTTCTTCGCGCCCGTGGTCGACGATGCGTACGACTACGGCGCGATCGCGGCCGCGAACTCGATGAGCGACATCTACGCGATGGGCGGCGAAGTCCGCTTCGCCCTCAACATCGCCGCGTGGCCGGAGACATTGAGCACGGCGCTGCTTGGTCGCGTCTTCCAGGGCGGCGCGGACACGATGGCCTCGGTCGGCGCGGTGATCGCGGGAGGGCACACGATCCGCGACAACGAGCCGAAGTACGGCCTGGCGGTGACGGGCATCATCCGGCCCGACCGGATCATTACGAAGGCGGCGGCGCGGCCCGGCGATCTGCTGGTGCTGACAAAGCCGCTCGGCACCGGCACAATCACGACGGCGGCGAAGAATCTGCAGGCGGACCCGGCACACCTCGCCGCCGCCATCGCCAGCATGAAGCGGCTGAATGATGCCGCCTCCCGCCTCGCGGTGGCGGCGGGCGTGCGCGCCGGCACGGATATCACCGGCTTCGGGCTGCTCGGCCACGCCGACGAAATCGCCGCGAAGAGCGGCCGCTGCCTGACCTTCGAGGCCGCCGCCCTACCGTGGCTCGATGGCGCGCTCGACTACGCCGCGCAGGGCATCCGCACGGGCGGCAATGGCCGCAATCAGGAACACTTCGCCGCGCACGTCGCCGTCGGCGAAACGGTCGATCCCATCGTGCGGCAGACGCTCTGGGAATCGGAGACCTCGGGCGGCCTTCTCCTCTGCATCGCCCCGGACGCGGCAGCGGGCTATCTCGCCGCCTGCGCCGACGCGGGCCAGCCCGCGTGGCGGGTGGGCGCCGTCACGGCAGGCACCGGCGTAATCGTCCAATAATCGGTCGTCTGCCAACATAAAAGCGCGGCGTCTCATCGTGACGCCGCGCTTTTGTATTGCTGCCTGCCGCCCTTATGCCGCCAGTTTCGGGCGCCTCCAGAACCGGCCCCGCTCGCCGCGCGGGAGGGCGAAGTACGAGCAGACGGTGCCGACCTCGTAGAGGGCGTACATCGGTATCGCGACGATCATCATGTTGAAGGGGTCCGGTGTCGGGGTGATCGCCGCCGCCGCAATCGCGCAAATCAGGAAGGCATAGCGCCGCCACTTGCGCAGTTTGTCGATGTTGACGATGCGGATTTTCGCGAGCAGGAAGAGCGCGGCAGGCAACTGAAAGATCAGCCCGATGCCGACTGGAGATGCGCAGGAAGAACGCTAAGTACTTGTCCGACGTCGGCGTGAAGTCGAAGTTCTGCCCGAAGGTGAAGCCGACGAGGAACTTGAGGAACGACGGGATCACGTAGAGGTTGGCGAAGAGCACGCCGCCAATGAAGAGCAGTCGATGCGATCGGGATGCCCCAGAGCAGATACTTCAACTCATGCGGCAATAACCCCGGCGCCATGAAGCGGACGATCTGATAGAACAGCACCGGCGATGCGATGACGATGCCGATATACGCCGCGACCTTGAAGTAGGTGATGAACCCTTCCGCCGGCTCGATGGTGATGATATGGGCGCGCGGATCGACACTATGTCGCCTTGGATCCGTCATCCAGACGATGACACGATTGCGCGAAGATGAAGCCGACGATCATCCCCGCGAAGATCGCGAGGATGGAGCGCACGAGGCGCGTCCGGAACTCGATGAGGTGCTCCTGGAGCGTCATCAAGTCCGCGTCCGGCTTCGCCTTCTTCGGGCTGCGCCGGAAGGGCGCAGCGGGTTCAGATTACGGAGCGGAGCCAGAAGCCGTGGCGGCCGGGCACTGGTACGAGCCATTTCATCCTCATTCCCTGCCGGCGCGGCCGCCACACTGGCCGGAGCTAGCTCTGGTGCTCCTCGATGTAGCTGGCGGCGTCACCGACGGTGACGATCTTCTCGGCGTCTTCATCCGAGATCTCCAGACCAAACTCTTCTTCCAGGGACATGATCAATTCGACGAGATCGAGCGAGTCCGCATTGAGATCATCCACGAAGGATGCCTCGGGCGTAACTTCCTCTTCATCCACGCCGAGTTGCTCTGTGACGAGACCCTTCAGGCGATCATAGATCGTAGAAGTCGACACCCCGCACTCCTCCGCTAACACAAACATTCATCCAAAGGCGGACGCGCCCATGCGCGCTCGCCCGCCCAGTATAGCATACGTCGATGAGCGCGCTTCGGTTTATGCCTCGCGCCGCTTGCCGGGTCAGTTCGCCCGCCGTGATCCGCGCGGCGACGGTGCCGAGCGCACCGTTGACGAATTTACCGGAATTCTCGCTGCCGTAGCGCTTCGCCAACTCGACCGCCTCGTTGATCACCGCGCCGACGGGCACATCGGTGCTGATAGAGCAACTCGCAGAGCGCGAGGCGGAGGATATTGAGGTCCACGCGCGGCAACTGCGGCACCGGCCATGCGGGCGCGATCGCCGCGATCAGCGCATCCAGTTCGTCCCGATGCGCGAGCACGCCATCCACGAGCCGCTCCGCGAACTGCGGAAGCCGTCAGCCAGCAACATCTGGTCGAACTGCCGCGCGCGGACGTCATCGACATCATGGCGAGACGAGATCGACCTCGAAGAGGACTTGCAGCGCCCCCTCGCGCGCCTTGCGCTGCCGCTCGGCGAACTGGTCGCTCCCCGGCCGTTTCCGCCGCGCTGCGCGGCGGGCTCTCGCGCTCCGTTTCGGCGGCCGGTCTCATCCTCTTCATCGCTCAAGAGGAGGCACGGACTCCTCGATGGTTCCTGTCATGTCATACCAAGTCCCTCTCCGGCGCCGCCGCTGTCATGCGTGCAGCCACGCGCCTTCAACATCCCGCACAAAAACATTCACTGTCGCCGCTTCCATCCCGAGCAGCCGTTCAATTGCCGCCGCGATCCGGTGGCGCACCGCCGCGCTCACCTCCGCGACATTCATCTCTGCCGCAACAATGATGCCAATGTCCGCCGAGACGGCATTGCCCGCCACCGGCGACATGCACCGTGCGCCGCCCGTGGGGCGCGGTGCGCACGACGCCCGGCACCTTGCAGCGCGGTCATCTCGACGACCGCCGCCAGCACGCTCTGCGCGACGATCACCCGTCCGAGCTGTTCTCCCGCAGTTGCTTGCATCATCGCGTATCCCTGGTGGCGTAGGCTTCAGCCTGCGCGATCATCGCGCAGGCTGAAGCCTACGCCACCATACATGTAACGCTCCGGCCCATCGCCACCGCTCAGCAATTGCTCGATGAACCGCGTATGGACCTCACCACGCCGGAAGCGTGCATCGCGCAGGACGCGGAGGTGGAAGGGAACGGTCGTGGCGAGCCGCCGATCACCGTCTCTTCGAGCGCCCGCCGCATCCGATCAATCGCCTCATCGCGCGTCTCCGCCCAGACGATCACCTTGCCGAGCAGCGAGTCGTAGAACGGGGGCACACGGTACCCGCCGTAGAGATGGCTGTCCACCCGCACGCCGAACCCGCCCGGCGGGATATATTCGGTGATCGTGCCGAGCGACGGTGCGAAGCCCCGGTCGGGGTCTTCGGCGGTGATCCGACACTCGATAGCGTGCCCATTCATGGTACGAGGGCGCTCCGGCAGCGTCAAGGGTTCGCCCGCCGCGATGCGCAGTTGCCACGCGACGAGATCGACCCCCGTGACCGCCTCCGAAACCGGGTGCTCGACCTGGATGCGCGTATTCATCTCCATGAAGTAGAAGCGGCCCTCGCCGTCCATCAGGAATTCGAGCGTGCCCGCGCCCCGGTACTTGATCTCCTGCGTCCCCTTGTACGGCGAGGTCCCAGAGCGTCTGCCGCTGCTTCGCCGAGAGGCCGGGCGCGGGCGATTCTTCGAGCAATTTCTGATGCCGCCGCTGCAAGGAGCAGTCGCGCTCGCCGAGGAGGGCGACTTTGCCCTCGCCATCGCCGAGTACCTGCACCTCGATATGCCGGGGAGATTCGAGGAAGCGCTCGACATACATCTCGCCGCTGCTGAAGGCCGCCTCCGCCTCGGCCCGCGCGAGCGGGAGCGACGCGTTCCAGTTCGGCCTCGGAGCGCACGACGCGCATGCCGCGCCCGCCGCCGCCCGCCGCCGCCTTGAGCATCACCGGGAAGCCGATCCGCCGCGCCGCGCGCATGCAGATCGCCGTCGTTCGAGGCGGGCGTCTCCAGGCCGGGGAGGATCGGCAGCCCGGCGCGGCGCATCGTCTCGCGCGCCATCGCCTTGTCGCCCATCCGCTCGATCGTCTCCGCGCGCGGGCCGATGAAGGTGATGCCCAGTTCCTCGCACATCTGCGCCATGTAGGCATTCTCGGCGAGGAAGCCGTAGCCGGGGTGGATCGCGTCGCACCCCGTCAGTTGCGCCGCCGTGATGATCGCGGGCCGCCGCAGATACGACTGCGCCGCCGGACCCGCCCCGATGCAGACCGCCTCGTCCGCCAGTTGCACCGGCAGCGAGTCCCGGTCCGCCTCCGAGTACGCCACCACGGCGGGCAGCCCGAGGTCCCGGCACGCGCGCAATATCCGCAGCGCAATCTCCCCCCGGTTGGCGATCAGCACCTTCTGCAACATCGCCTAACCCTTTGAACCGCAAAGACGCAAAGGCCGCAAAGAAACGCAAAGAGAGAAAGAAGATGTCGCATCCCGCTTCATCATACTCATTTTGATTCCTTTGCGTCCTCTGCGCCTCTTTGCGTCTTTGCGGTTCAATTGTTTTCCGTCTGGGCATGAAAACGGGCGGCTGTGACACCGCCCGGAGGACATCGCTAGTGATAGTTTACTGCATGACCATCCCGCCGTCCACCGCGAGGACGGCGCCGGTCATGTAGGCGGCGGCGGGCGAGGCGAGGAAGGCGACGACCGCCGCGACATCCTCCGGCGTGCCGAGGCGGCCCATCGGGATTTGCTCCGTCAGTTTGCCGCGCATGTTCTCCGGGATCGCGTCCGTCATGTCCGTGGCGATGTAGCCGGGCGCGACGGCGTTGACGGTGATGCTGCGCGAGGCGACCTCGCGCGCGGTGGCCTTCGTGAAGCCGATCAGGCCCGCCTTGGCGGCGGCGTAGTTCGCCTGCCCCGCATTGCCGATCAGGCCGACGACGCTGGCGATATTGATGATCCGCCCGCTCCGCTTGCGCAGCATCGGGCGCAGGGCGGCGCGCGTCGTGTGGAACGCGCCCTTGAGGTTCGTGTCGAGCACGGCGTCCCAATCGTCGTCGGTCATCCGCATCAGCAGTTGATCGCGCGTGATGCCCGCATTGTTGACGAGCACATCGATCCGCCCGTGCTCCGTGACCGCCGCCTCGATCAGCCGCTCCGCGTCGTCGCGGTTGCTCACGTCGCCCTGCACGAGCGTCGCCTGCCCGCCCGCGTCGGTGACGGCCTGCGCCGTCTCCTGCGCCGCCGCCTCGCTGCCCCGGTAGTTGACGATCACCGCCGCGCCATCCCGCGCGAACCGCACCGCCACCGCCCGCCCAATCCCCCGGCTCGCCCCGGTGACAACGACAATCTGCCGCTCCGCATCACTCGCCATCGTTGATCCTCCATTGCAGTGATGCCATCACGACGCCAAGAGCGCGTCGCTGGTCTGCGTCTGCGCGTCTTTCTGGGTGCGTTTGATGAGGCCGGTGAGGACGTTGCCGGGGCCGATTTCGAGGTAGTCGGTGATGCCGGCGTCGCGCATCGTCTCGACGGCGCGGACCCACTGGACGGGCGAGAAGATGTGACTGCATCAGTTCGGCGCGCAGATCGGCGGCGGTGGCGAGCGGCTGGCCGTCCACATTCGCCATGATCGGCACGACGGGGTCGGTGAGGTGCGCCGCTTCGAGGAGCGGCGTGAGGGCGTCCGCGACGGGGCGCATCAGCGAGGTATGGAAGGCCGCGGAGACGGGGAGCATGATCGCCCGCCGCGCGCCGCGTTCTTTCGCGAGGGCGGCGGCGCGCTCGACATCCTCCTGCCGCCCGGCAATCGTCACCTGCCCCGGCGCGTTGATGTTCGCGACCTCGACGCCCGCCTCGGCCGCGAGCGCCTGCACCGCCTCCGTCTCCATGCCGAGCACCGCCGCCATCGCGCCGTGCCCGAACTCCTGCATCAGTTGGCCGCGCCGCCGCACGAGGCGCACGGCATCAGCGAAGGGTAGCGCGCCCGTGCAGACCGCCGCCGAGTACTGCCCGAGGCTGTGCCCGGCGGCGAAGGCGGCGTCCGGCAATTGGCCGCGCCGCTTCAGCGCCTCGAAATGGACGACGCTGACGAGCAGGATCGCGGGCTGCTGCGTATCCGTCTGCTGCAGCGTCTCTTCCGGGCCATTCCAGATGATCTCGCTGAGGGCGAAGCCGAGGGCGTCGTCCGCTTCCGCGAACCGCTGCCGCGCCTCCGGTTCGGCGTCCGCGAGCGCCTTGCCCATGCCGATGGTTTGCGAGCCTTGACCGGGGAAGACCCATGCCGTCGCGGTCACGCATTCCCCCCTTCGCGCCACGGCCCCAGCGCACGACCGAGGCCGCCCAGGTCAGCCCGCCGCCGAAGGCGACGAGCAGCAGGTTCGAGCCGTCGTGCAGCAAGCCCCGCTCCGCCGCCTCGGAGAGCGAGATCGGGATCGTCGCGGCGGAGGTATTGCCGTAGCGGTCGATATTCACCCAGACGCGGTCGCGCGGCAGATCGAGCCGCTTGGCGGTCGCCTCGATGATGCGCAGGTTCGCCTGATGCGGGATGAGCATGTCGATCTCGCGGAACTGCATGCCCGCCCGCGCGATCGCCTCGATCGCGGCATCGCCCATCGTCCGGACGGCGAACTTGAAGACTTCCGAGCCCTCCATCTTGATGTACTGGTCGTGCCGCTCCAGCACCTCCGGCGAGGCGGGCATCGCGGAGCCGAGGCCGGGCACTTTCAGGAGGTCACCGCCGCTGCCGTCCGCGCCCATCGTCAGGGAGAGCAGGCCGCGCGGCTGGTCGGTCGCCTCGATGACGACCGCGCCCGCGCCGTCGCCGAAGAGGACGCAGGTGCGGCGGTCGGTGTAGTCGGTCAGGCGGGTGAGCGTCTCCGCGCCGATGACGAGGATGCGCTTGTAGACGCCGGTGCGGATGAACTGCGTCGCCGTGCCGAGTGCGTAGATGAAGCCGGAGCAGGCCGCACCGATGTCGAACGCGGGGATGCGCGTCACGCCGAGCAGGCTCTGGACCACGCAGGCGGTGCTGGGGAAAAAGTAATCCGGCGAGGCGGTGGCGACGACGATCAGATCGAGGTCGGATGGCTCCAATTGGGCGACGGCGAGCGCCTGGCGGGCCGCGTTCGCGCCGAGCACCGACGTCGGCTCATCCGGCCCCGCGACGCGGCGCTCTTTGATGCCGGTGCGCGAGACGATCCACTCGTCATTCGTCTGCACCATCGCTTCCAGATCGGCGTTCGTCAGCACCCGCTCCGGCACATAATGCCCCCAGCCGGTGATCGCCGCATACCGCTCGCGTTGCTCCACCATGCCCGCGCTCCCCCTCTCAGCCCGCTGCGTCGCCTCTCCGCGTAGCATACCAAAGGATGGTGCGCCGGGCGCGCCTCTCCGGTAGCGTGTGCTTTCAGCCTGCGTCCCTGCTGGGAAGGGCAAACAAAACGGGAGTGGGTCAATGCCACTCCCGTTTCTCTTCCATCCATTCCCGGCGCGCGGGGGCTATTGCTCCGTGCGGCGGGCGCGCTGCTTGATCTCGATGATTTGATTGCCGCGATACTCGCCGCACGTCGGGCAGACGTGGTGCGAGCGCATGTACGAGCGGCAGTTCGGGCAGACCACGAGATGCACCGGCGCGATGTGATCGTGGCTGCGCCGGCTGCCCCGCTTCCCCCGCGAACTACGAAACTTCGGTACCGCTCCCATGCGTTTGCTCTCCTATCGTCGTTACGAAATCCCCGCGCGCCACGCGCGGGGATCCGCGTCAGTCGCCTATCGTCCGGTCATGATAGCCTACTCGCCCTCTTCCTGCAAGAGTGTACCGAGGACGGCAAACGGATTCTCCGTCTCATCGGGTGTCGTCTCATCGAGGATGACGGGCTCGGTGCCCGGCTTGACGGGCTGCATCGGCAACTCGACGAGGATCACCTGCCGTAGCGGCTCGCGCAGGTCGATGAAGTGATTCTCGCTGATCGGGAAGACGTCCGGCTCCTCCTCCTCCAACTCGTCCTCGGCGACGATTACCCGGCCCGTCGCGGCATCGACCGTCGGGCGGAATTGTTCGGTGAACTCGGCATCGACCGGCTGCGTGAACGGGTCAAGCGTGCGCACGCATTCAAGTTCGACAGCGGCGCGCACCGTCCCCTCCGCGAGCACCCCCGCGCCGACGCGCAGGAGCCGGAACTCAGCGTGGACGTCGCGCGCTTCCAGCGATGCATCGAGGTTGAGGCGCGGCAGGTCGATGATGTAGCGCCGCGTCCGCCCCATCGCGTCACCCTTCAGGAAGTCGACGACATTGATCTCCGTATCGGTAAGGTGTTCCGCAGGTGCTGTCATACCACGAACCTCCGACCGCCGCACGCGGCCAACGGGCACGCCCCAACGCAATGGGTCGGGAAGCGGGCGAGCGCGTGAAAAAACCAACAAAGTATACCCCGTTCAGGGTCATCCCGCAATCGCCATTCCGCCCGATTGCCACCCCCGCAAGACCGCACAATTGATGCCAAAATTGAGGGGAAAAATCTAGTACGTACGCTGCCTTTGGACTTGACATGAGCGAACATATGTTCTATACTGTACATCGGAACAGCAGCACTGACACAATAGAGGAGGCGGCGCGACATGATGGACGGCCAGCGAGAGTTTGACCTATCGCGTCTCTACATTGCGGAGCGTATTGCGGCCTCGGAGAAGGAGCATCTGCTGCGATCAACCGGGCGCCCGCGCGCGTACCGCGCTGAGTGCGCGGCGTGGGTCGGCAGCGCGCTCGTGCGGGCGGGCCGCCGCCTTGAGGCAATCGGCGGCGCGGCGCAGACCGGCCCGTCGTTCGATTTGCACCAGCGCGCGGTTTAGGTGGATACGATGCAGGCGGGCTTCAATGTGCTGGCGCTCTTCGGCATAGAGCCCGCCTCCGCCATCACGCGACGAAAGGTCGGCAGGATGCAAGGGAAAATCGCACTGGTCACCATTCTCACGGACGATGTGCCCCGGCTCGTTGCCTTCTATCGCGACGTGCTCGGCTTCGCGGCGGAGAACCCGAGGGACGATATGACGGAGTTCGTCAGCGAGGGCGTCCGCTTCGCGGTCTGCAATCGCCTCAGAATTGGTGAACGCGACGCATCATCCGAGTTTCAGTGAACCGGCGCGCGGGCACGCATTCGAGCTCGCCTTCCCCCTGCCGACGCAGGATGAAGTAGACCGCGCCTACGCGGAGATCATCGGGAAGGGCGCGACGCCCATCCAGCCGCCGGCCACGATGCCCTGGGGCCAGCGCACCGCCTTCTTCGCCGACCCGGACGGCAATATCCACGAACTCTTCGCGGACTGACCGCTTCATTCCCCGTACATCCCCCAATTCCCTCCCCCACGCGCACCGGCCTCCCCGCCGGTGCGCCCTCTTATTCCTAATCCCCCTGTCCCTTCCCTCGCAAGGGAGGAGGTTGAGGGAAGGCTCTCCCTATGTCGTGACCGTGAACTGCGCCGTCTTCGCCAGTTTCCCGTTCAGGAAGACTTCGGCTTTGTACTGGCCGACGGGCCAGTTCGCGGCGCCGCGCGAGACGCTGGCATAGAGCAGGCTGCTCGTCGCATCTTTCTCGACCTGGCCGAACTCCTGCCCGGTCACCGGGCGTGCGTTCGCGTCGGTCCCGCTGACGATTGTCCAGACGACCTTGATGGTCGGATGCCCCTTGCTCGTGTTCAGTTTGATGATCGCATAGAGGTCTGAATCGGTGGACTTGAAGGTATCGGTCACGCCGACCGCTTTGTTATTCTGGAAGTTGTGCGCGAACTGGAGGCTCGACACGGCTGGCGTGAGGGTCGCCTGATAGACGACGGCCGCGACAATCGCGATGAGGATCAGGCCACCGAGCACCGCCACCGGGATAATCCAGAGTTTGCGCTTCTTCGGCGCGGGTGTCATTGGTGGGAGCGATGCACCGGCGAAGGCGGGTTGGCCGTACGGTGGCGGGGGCGGGTACGGTTGGCCCGGTCGGTATCCCGGCGGGAATGTCTGACCGGGCGGCACGCCGGGCGCGGGCGGCGGCCCATAGGAGGGGGGCTGCCCATACGGCTGCGGTTGCCCATATGGCGGCGCTTGCGGTGGCGCGGCATAGGGAGGCTGATACGCTGGCGGCCCGCCCGGTGGTGGGCCATACGACGCGCCCGGCGGTTGCCGGTACGGCGGCGGGGCCTGTCCGGGTGGCATACCGGGCGGCTGCCCCGGTGGCTGGCCGGGTGGCCCCTGCCCCGGCTGGTTCGGCCATCCCGCGTTGCGCTGATTGTCCACTCTACCCTCCCCACGACCGTGCGGTCAGATCCCTCACATCCCTTTCCCCAGTAGGACGTACGCAGTTGGATTCTTATTCTTGGTGGCAGTAGGCAGCGAGCCTGCCTTCCCCGGCAGAGAGAGCAGGCTCTCCGCCTGCTGCCACCGGGTTTCTTGCCACGAACTGCGTTATCTCCCACCCCAGAAGAGATTATGTACGATACATCGTCAATCCAGTATAGCGACGTACGAGTGTACGTACAACAGTGTACGAGGCTGACTCTCGGCAGCGCTACTCCCGCTTCCCTCCGAGAGCAGGGGGTCGGGGGTAGGATTGCCCGCAGTGCGGTACAGTATACTGCCGAGGCAGCGCGAGGATGCGTCGCTGTGGGAGCGCGGCAGCAGAGTGAGAAAGAGGCACCACCGATCAGCGCATATACGCCAACCATCGACCGTTTACTCGCCGAACCGGGTATCGACCGGCTTCTTAACCGGGTGAAGCATAGTCAGCAAGAGACGATCGCCCTCACCGTGCGCATCGCCCAGATTCCTGCCCCGACGGGCGCGGAGGGGGAGCGCGCCGCCTTTGTCGCGCAGGAGATGACCGCCCTCGGTCTGGCGGACGTGCATACCGACGCGGTCGGCAATGTGATCGGGCGGCGGCCGGGCAGCGGCGACGGGCCGACGGTGATGCTCGCCGCGCATACCGACACGGTATTCCCCGCCGAGACGGACGTGACCGTGCGCCGGAACGCGGATCGCATCGCGGGCCCCGGTGTCGGTGATAACAGCCTCGGTGTCGCGGCCATCCTCACCGCCGCGCGCCTGATGGGAACGTTGGAAATCGCGACCGCCAGCGATGTACTCTTCGTCGCGGATGTCGGAGAGGAGGGGTTGGGCGATCTGCGCGGCATGAGGGAGGCGGTGCGCGCCTACCGCGACCACCTCGGCGCGGTCGTCGCGGTCGAGGGGCACAATCTCGGTCGCGTCACGCATCGCGCCGTCGGCAGCCGCCGCTACCGGATCACCGTGCAGGGGCCGGGCGGCCACTCCTGGGGCAACTACGGCCGCCCGAATGCCATCCATGTCCTCTCGCGGCTGATAACCGACCTCGTTGCGCTGCCGATCCCGAGCACGCCGAAGACCTCGCTCTCCGTCGGCACGATCGAGGGGGGCGTCTCCGTCAACACCATCGCGCCGACCGCCTCGGCCCTCGTCGATCTCCGCTCGATCTCGCAGGCGAATCTCGAACGGCTGGCCGGGTTGGTGGAGCGCGCCGTCCGCGCCGTCCACATCGCCGATGTGCAGGTGACGGCGGAGATACTGGGCGACCGCCCGGCGGGCGACCTCCCCGCCGATGCGCCGATTGTGCGCACCTGCCTCGATACCCTCCGCGCCCTCGGCATCGCGCCGACGCTCGACGCGAGCAGCACCGACGCGAACGTGCCGATCGGTCTCGGCATCCCCGCCGTCTGCATCGGCATCGCCGAGGGCGGCAACGCACACCGCCTGGAGGAGTATATTCGCACCGCCACGATCCCCGCCGGTCTCCAGCAGTTGCTCCTGCTCACCCTTGCCCTTGCGGGATATGACGCACAATGAGCATTCGCGTCGTCTTTTTCGATATGGGCAACACACTGACGACCATTCTCCCCTCATGGGAGACGCTCTATGTCAATGCCTGCGCGAGGCAAGGGGTTCACGTCGATCACGACGCGCTCGTCGCCGCGACGCGGGAAGTCTTCGGCGCGCTCGACGCGGACGAGAGCCGGATGACCTATGAGGCGACCGAGGAGGCAGACCAGCGGTATTACCGGGAGATCAACGGCGAAATTCTCCAGCCGTGCCGGTGCGCCGATGAATGAAAAGATGCGCGGCATCCTCGACAATCTGCAAAAGGAGTTCGAGACGCCCGCGCATTTCCACCTCTTCCCCGACGCGATTCCGACGCTTGAAACGCTGCGCGACGCCGGTTACCGGCTCGGCATCATCTCCAACTGGTCGTGGAACTTGCCCGATTTGTGCGATGGTCTGGGTATCACCGATTACTTCGAGCATATCGTCAGCTCGGCCCGTGTCGGCGCATCCAAGCCGCATCGCGCCATCTTCGACTACGCCCGGAACTGGTTCGGCGCGCGGCCGGAGGAGTGCGTGCAAATCGGTGACAACGCGGTGGCTGATGTCGGCGGGGCGCGGGCGGTTGGGATGCATGGAGTCTTGATTGACCGGCACGGGCGGGCGAGCGGACGCGGACTATACGGTCATCACGGCGCTCGCCGACGTGCCGGGCGTGGTGGCGGGGCTTTCCTAACCCCCGGCCACTTCCCTCGGAGGGAAAGGGTGACTCGCGTCAGGAGCCATGGCCTTTCCTCATCGCCTCGATCCATCGGCGGCTTGCTCCCCTTCCCTCGGAGGGAAGGGGGTTGGGGGGTTAGGATTCCCCGGCGCCGCACAGCCGCTCCGCCGGCGCGGGAGTGGCGCCAAATCTCTGGTACAATGACTCCCTTGTTCGGCGCAGAGGGCGCACGGCACCCCCGCCGAACATCACAGAGAATTCAGGCCGCGCCCGCCGCGGAGACCGCCGGGAGAAACCTACTGTGTCACCGCTACCCCCACCGAGCCGCCCGCGCCCCGGTGGCGTGCCGAACCGCCCCGCGCTCGCCGCGAACCCGGCGAACCCGATCTATGTGACCGTCGATGTCGAGGCGACGGCGAACGAGCGGCACGACGAGATTATCGAGGTCGCGGCGGTCACCTTCACGAGCGAGCGGATCCTCGACCGCTGGACGACGCTCGTGCGCCCCGTGCGGCCCGTCCCGCTCGGCACGTCACAACTGACCGGCATCACGAACGCGATGTTGCAGGCCGCGCCACCCTTCGCGAGCGTCGCGCCGCAACTGCGCGCCTTCGTGAAGAACTACCCGATCGTCGGGCAATCGGTCGACTTCGACCTCAAGCGGCTGGTGGCGCACGGGCTGGCGCTCGAAAACCCCACCTACGACACCTACGAACTGGCAACCCTGCTCCTGCCGGACTTGCCGGTCTATAGCCTCACCCGCATCGCGGAGCGGTTGCAGGTCGGCACGCCGCAGGAGCACCGCGCGCTCGGCGATTGCGAACTGACCGCCGCCGTCTTCCGCGCGCTGCTGGACAAAATCGCCGAGTGCGACATGGAGACGCTCGGCGAACTGTCACGCCTCGCGGACCTCGGGCAATCGCCCTTCGCGCGCCTCTTCCGGCAGGCGCAGCGGGAGAAGCAGCAGGGGACGTTCGGCGGCGGCGCGGGGGCGAGCATCCTCCAGCAACTGCGCGCCCAGGCGGGCGGCGGGCAGGCCGAAAAAGAGGGCGGCGTCGATCTGCTCTACCTGATGCCCCGCCCGCGCCCGGAGCCGCTGCGCAATACGGGCAGCCAGAAAGCGCTCGACACGCGCGCCATCCTCGACACCTTCCGGCCCGACGGCCCCTTCGCCGAGGCGTTCCCGCACTACGAGCACCGCCCGCAGCAAATGGAGATGCTGGACGCCGTCGCGGAGGCGTTCAACAAGGATGAGACGCTGCTCGTCGAGGCGGGCACCGGCACCGGCAAGTCGGTCGCCTACCTCGTCCCCGCCGTGGCGCACGCGGTCGAGCACGGCGAGACGGTGGTGGTGAGCACGGCGACGATCGCCTTGCAGGATCAGTTGGCGAAGAAGGACATCCCGGATTTGCAGGACGTGCTCGCGACCATCGGTGGCGCGCCCGCGCCCAATGGCGCCGGGTTGCCCGCCGAGTTCCGCGCGACGGTCGTCAAGGGGCGGGCGAACTATCTCGTGCCTCTATCGCTGGTTCAAATTGCGCGGCAACCCCGCCCTCTCGCCCGCCGAGGCGCGGCTGATGCTCCGCCTCCTGCTCTGGCTCCAGTCTACCGATACCGGCGACATCGGCGAAATCCGCTTCACGGACGACGAGCGGCGCATCGGCGTCATGCAGGCGTGGAACCGCGTCAATGCCGGGCCGGACAGTTGCCCCTCGTCGTGCGTCTTCCAGAAGCGCGGGCAGTGCTTCGTCCAGCGGGCGCGGCGGGCGGCGGAGAACGCGCATGTCGTGATCGTCAACCACGCCCTCCTGCTCTCGGACATGACGACGAACAGTGGCGTCCTGCCGCCCTACGAGCACTTGATCGTCGATGAGGCGCACCACCTCGAAGACGAGGCGACCAACCAGCTCGGCTACGCCTTCGAGCGCGCGACGGTGCTCAACTTCCTCAATCTGCTCGCGGAGCCGCACGCCGATGGCCCGCGCGGCCTGCTCACCGATCTGCCCATCCGCGTGCGCACCGGCAAGACGCCGAAGGATGTCGAGGCGGACGTGACCCGGCTCTGCGGCGACGTGCTGCCGCGCGTCGAGGAGGCCCGAGCGCTGACCATTGCGCTCTTCGATCGCCTCGCCGCCTTCCTCGCCGGTCGCCCGCAGAACGAGACGGACACGCGCCTGCGCATCACGCCGAATGTGCGCAATGACGCGGGCTGGACGGAGGTGGAGATCGCCTGGGACGACCTCTCGCTGCCGCTCTCGATGATCCAGCAGGCGCTGATGAGCATCTTCGAGCAGGTCTACCGCCTCCCCGACGAGACGATTCAGGAGCAGGACGACACACTCCTGCTGCTCACCCGCGCCCTGCGCGTCAGCACCGACTTGCGCGTCGGAGCGGCCGCCGCCCTCGCCGAGCCGGACCCGGACATGGTCTACTGGACGGAAGTCGAGGGGCAGCGCGGTTTCAATCAGCAACCGGAGACGACGCACGCGCTGGCGCCCGGTATGGCGGGCGGCGATACCTCGCGCACGGTGAGCGTCAAGGCCGCGCCACTCCATGTCGGCGCGACCTTGCAGGCGGACCTCTTCGGGCCGCGCCGCACCGTCGTGATGACGAGCGCGACGATGACGACGGAAGGGAAGTTCGACTATCTCGGCTCGCGCCTCGGCATCGACCGCGATGTCGCGGTGGAAGTGGCGGTCGATTCCCCCTTCGATTACCGCCGCTCGGCGCTCCTCTACACGGTCGAGGATATGCCGGAGCCGAACCGCCCCGGCTACCAGAAGAGCTTGCAGGACGCGATTATCGGCCTCTGCGAGGCGACGCGCGGCCGCGCCCTCGTCCTCTTCACCTCCTACAGCGCCTTGCAGGCGACCTACCGCGCCGTCAAGCCGGCGTTGGAGGCGGCGGGGATTGTCGTGCTCGGCCAGCGGCTGGACGGCGGGCCGCGCCAGTTGATCGAGCGGTTCAAGCAGCATCAGGAGATGGTCCTCTTCGGCACGTCGTCCTTCTGGGAGGGCGTCGATGTGGTCGGCGACGCGCTCTCGCTGCTCGTCATCACGAAACTCCCCTTCAAGGTGCCGAGCGACCCGGTCTTCCAGGCGCGCTCGGAAGGGTTCGTTGACCCGTTCGTTGAATTCGCGGTGCCGCAGGCGGTCTTGCAGTTCCGGCAGGGATTCGGGCGGCTGATCCGATCCACCACCGATCGCGGCGTCTGTGCGGTCCTCGACTCCCGCGTCCTCACCAAGCGGTACGGCCGCACCTTCCTCAACTCACTCCCCGGCTGCACCGTCGAGAAGGGCCGCGCCGTCGATCTCCCCGCCCGCGCCGCTGCCTGGCTCGCAATGGCGGGGCCAGAAAAACGCTAACCACAGAGACACAGAGGGCACAGAGCGATATAAAGAGAAATGATGAGGACGCTATGGCGATGCTTTGGCGGCATCTCCTCCTTTCTTCATCTCTTTTTCTCCCCTCTGTGCTCTCTGTGTCTCTGTGGTTAGCGTTTCCAAGGAGGGTTTGCACATGGCTGCATTGTCACCGGCGGTACTGGAAAAACTGCGCACGTTCGACACACCGACGATCTGTAACCTCGTGGAACTGTTCGAGGTCCGGCCGCGCAATACGGGGTATATGGACGGGCGGATCGTGGCGGCGTACGCGCGGATGGGGCCGATTGTCGGCTACGCGGCGACCGCGACCTTCCGCTCCGCCTCGCCGCCCCGCGCCGGCGATTCGTATTCCGGCCTCGATGCGCAGGTGGAGCGATTCGCGGACCTCTCCGGGCCACCGATCGTCGTCTTTCAGGACATCGACAGCCCCTGCGCCGCCGCGACGTTCGGCGAAGTGATGTGCTCGGTCTACAAGGGGTTCGGCGCCGTCGGTCTGATCACGAGCGGCACGGGGCGCGACCTCGATCAGGTCGAGGCGATCAACTTCCCCGTCTGGACGAACGGCACGATCAGCGCGCACGGCTACAATCACACGCCGCAGGTGCATGTGCCCGTCCATGTCGGCGGCATCATGATCTACCCGGACGATCTCCTGCACGCCGACCGGAATGGCGTCTCGACCATCCCCCACGAGATCGCGGCGGAGATGGCGGACATCGGGGATGCCTTCATCGCCGCCGAGGAAGTGGTCCTGCGCGCCGTCCGCGCCGAGAATCCGACCGTCCAGGCGCTCCGCGATGCCCGCCGCGAGTCCGGCGCGCAGATGGAGAAGCTGCGCCAGCAGGTGACGCGCAAGAAGTAGCGGCACGCGGCGGGAAATACGAGCACAGCGGGCGCAGAGATCGCAGGGGCCACACGCGGGGAACGCATCGGACTGCATTCGCTGTGCTCTCTGCGCCCGCTGCGATCTCTGTGTTACGGTCCCGTCGGTCTACCGCATCATGCTACACTTGCGCCCTTATGTGCCGGATATCGCCGTGTCTCGAACGGCATGGAGGAGGTGGCGAATGGCGCAACAATTCATGAATGTGGACCGGAACCTCGCGATGGAACTGGTGCGCGTGACCGAGGCGGCGGCGCTCGCCGCCTCGCGGTGGGTCGGCAAGGGCGACAAGATCGGCGCGGACGGCGCGGCGGTGGACGCGATGCGCGCCGCGATTGATTCCGTGGCGATGGACGGCGTGGTCGTGATCGGCGAGGGCGAGAAGGACGAAGCGCCGATGCTCTTCATCGGCGAGCGCGTCGGCACCCTCGCGCCGGGCACACCGAAGGTCGAGATCGCCGTGGACCCGATCGACGGCACGACGCTAACGAGCAAGGGGATGCCGAACGCCGTCTCCGTTATCGGCCTCTCCGAGGCGGGCACCCTTTACGACTCGCACGGCCTCTTCTACATGAACAAACTGGCGGTCGGGCCCGACGCGGCCGGTGTCGTGGACATCAGCGCGCCCGTTGCGACGAACCTTCAGAACGTCGCGCGGGTGAAAGGAATGAAGGTCGCCGAGTTGACCGTCTGCGTCCTCGACCGCCCGCGCCACGCCGATCTGATCAAGGAGATCCGCGCGGCGGGCGCGCGGATCAAGTTCATCTCGGATGGCGACGTGGCGGGAAGCATCATGACCTGCCTGCCTGAGACGGGCGTGGACATCTATCTCGGCACAGGCGGCGCGCCGGAATGCGTCATCTCGGCTTGCGCGATCAAGTGTCTCGGCGGCGCCCTGCAAGCGACACCGTGGCCCCGCCCCGACACGGACGACGCGGAGAAGGCGAAGGCAAAAGGGCTCGATCTGCACTCCATCCTCGGCCTCAACGATTTGGCGAAGGGCGACAACACCTTCTTCGCCTGCACGGGGATCACCGACGGCGAACTGGTGCGCGGCGTCCACTACAGCAACGGCTACGCGACGACCGAATCGCTCGTCATGCGCTCGCGCACCGGCACCGTGCGCCGCGTCGTCGCCCAACACCGGATCGACAAAGTACGGCAATATGGCTTTAGCGGGGAGTAGCCAGTAGCCAGTAGTCAGTAGACGGTAGCCGGAAAAATGCGCGAGGCGCCTCCGCATTCAACTGACTACTGACTACCGTCTACTGACTACTCGGTGACCGAAGGGAGCGACACGCGTGGATATGGGTCTGAAAGACAAGGTCGCGGTGGTTTGCGCGGCGAGTAAGGGGTTGGGGAGGTCATCGGCGATGGGGCTGGCGGCGGAGGGCGCGCATCTGGTTATCTGCGCCCGTGGCGAGGAGACGCTCCATCAGACGGCCGATGAAATCCGGCAGAAGACGGGCGTCAAGGTCGTCGCCGTCGCGGCGGACCTATCTCGGGAGGCGGATTGCGACCGCCTGATCGAGACCGCACAGCACGAGTTCGGCGGGCTGGATGTGCTCGTCAACAATGCGGGCGGGCCGCCGCCCGGCTTTTTCATGGACTTCAGCGATGCGCAGTGGGAGGCGGGGTTCCAGCAGAACTTCATGAGCGTGGTGCGCCTGACGCGCCTCGCCGTGCCGATCATGCAGCAACGCGGCGGCGGGCGTGTCATCAACATCGTCTCCCTTTCGGTCAAGCAGCCGATCGAGAATCTGATCATCTCGAACAGCATCCGCGCCGCCGTGATCGGCGTGACGAAGACCCTGTCGCAGCAGTTCGGCAAGGACGGCATCACCTTCAACAATGTTCTGCCCGGCACGATCCTCACCGACCGCGTGCGCCAGACGAGCCGCACACAGGCAGAGCGCGAGGGGATCAGCATCGACGAGGTATTGGAGCGCGGCGGAAAGAGCGTGCCGATGGGCCGCATCGGCCAGCCGGACGATCTCGGCAGCTTCGTCGTCTATCTCGCCTCCGAGCGGGCGCAGTGGCTGACGGGCACGAGCACGCAGATTGACGGCGGCGCGTACAAGGGGCTGATGTAAGGGAGGGAACCTCACCCCCCACCCCCTTCTCCTTTGCTGACAAGCAAAGGAGAAGGGGAGCAAGAGCAGGGAGTAATCCTCAATGTAGGGGCGCATAGCATGCGCCCTCCGATTCCCCAGCGATACGAAGGAGAATGCCGCGAATGGCAGCGGACACGGCACTGATAGACCGCTTACAACCGACCTTCACGCACGTGGAGCGGTTCATCGCGGCGGGGGAGATCAACGGGGCGGCGATCGCGGTCGGCGTCGGCGGGGAGCGGGTCGCGGAGTGGTACGGCGGGCAGGCGGCGGAGCAACTGCCGTCCAGCCCGGAGGTGCTCTGGCCGCTCGCCTCCGCGTCCAAGCTCTATACGGCCGCCGCCGTCATGGCGCTCGTCGAGCGCGGGGAGATCCTGCTTGCCACGCCGGTCCAGAGCATCTTGCCGGAATTCCACGGCGATGGGCGCGAGGCAATCACGCTCCGACACCTGCTGACGCACACCTCCGGCCTCATCTACGAATCGCCGGAGATGGAGCAGCGGCTGCTCGCGCAGACGCCGATCGACGCGATGATCGACGAGGCGTACACCTATCCGCTGCTGTTCACACCGGGCACGAAGCACAGCTACAGCGACTACAATCTGGCGATTGCCGGGCGGATGGCGGCGGTGACGGCGGGCTTGTCCTTCCCCGATCTGGTGCGGACGTATGTCCTCGAACCGGGCGAACTGCACGACACCTTCATGCCGCCACCGCGCGCCGAATACCGACGACTGGCGCACATCGTCAACTCGCTCGCCGACGGGACGGACGGCGCGATGTACAACGCGCCCTACGCGCTCGATCTGGCGCACCCCGCCTTCGGCACGGTGGCGAGCGTGCGGGATCTCCTCCGTTTCGGCCTCCTCTTCGCGCCGCGCGGGCGGCAGCGCATCCTCTCCGACGCGACGATCCGCCTGATGACGACCGATCAGACGGGCGGCCATGCGCTCGGCAGCCTCGTCGAGGGCGCGCCGGAGACGCCGCGCCCCTGGGGTCTCGGCTTCATGATCCGTGGCCCGCACGACGCGGGCGGCTACCTGCCCGACCTCCTCGCGCCCGGCAGTTACGGCCACGGCGGCGCGAGCGGCTGCACGCTTCTCATCGATCCCGTCGACGACATCACCGTCGCCTTCGTCTCCACCCACCATGCGCGCTCCGGCCGCGCCCGCTGGTCCTACCGAATCAATAGCACCGTCAACATGGTACTGGCGGCGCTCACATAGGGAAGCCCGATTTGACAGGCCCCGCCGACCATCCTATCCTTACACGCCGCGCAAAATGGCGGCGTGGGTAGGGCAGGAGGCTCGGGTTGGCGACGGAAACGGTTGATGTGACGACGTTGGAATTCACGCCGGAGATGGCGGTCGCGTGTCGCCGGGCCGGGCGCAATATGCCGTGCCCGCACGGCAGCGGGCGCAAGGTAAAGTTCTGCCCCTGCCCCGTGCTCCACCCGCAGGAGGCGGCAACCGTCCCATGGGATGTCGAGAAGACGGTCGGCGAGGATATGGCCGTCTTCCTGCTCGCGCCGCGCTTCAATGATGTCCTGCCCGGCGCGTGGGAGCGGTTCACGGGCGGCGATGCGTGGCCGGGGTCGATGCAGGCGCTCTTCACCGCCAAGGATCAGACAACCGTCGCGCGCTTCGTCGATTGGTTCCTGCGCGCCTACCCGATGCCGCGCTATCACGACCGCACGCCCGCACAACTCTTCGCGCAGGATCGCGCCGACCGCATCGGCCCGACCGGCCGCCGCGCCGCCGCCGCCTACGCCGAGAGCGTGCCCGCCCTCCTCGAAGTGACCGAATACACGGCGGGCGAGCGACTGGTGACGCGCGATCTGCTCAACGACACGACGCGCGATGTCTTCCTCTCGCCGGAGTTGGAGTTCAAGGAGGATTTCGGCCCCGGCTGGACGATCTGGAGTTTCATCTATCTGCTGGACGGCATGGCCCGCCTCTCGGCGGCGGGCGTGGCCGTGCCGCCTGCGGGCGCGGACGAATTGAAAGCGGCCGTGCGCGCGTTGACGGGCGAGAAGCCGGACCTCGCCGCGCTGCGGGATGCCTTCCCGGCGGCGATCACGCGCGCGGCGGCGATCGAGAAGTCGCTCGAAGACGCCGAGAAGCCGCACTGGACGCACGCCGTCTACACCGTCGAGGACGCGGACGACGCGATTGCGCTGCTGACCGCCGCCGAAGAGTTGACGGTCTACGAGAGCAAGGAAGTGCTGCCGCGCTCCGCCAGCCCGTTCTCCTGGCCGCTGCCGGAGGGAGAGCGCGGCGAGCGGTTCGTCGCGGTTGGTTCCGGTCGGGTGGTGCTCGCGGCCTCCTCGCGCGATCTGCTCGCGGCGAGCCGGACCGCGCTCGAGACAATGCTCGGGCAGCGCGCCACCTTCGTGACAGAGACGGATGAACCGGCGGTCATGCTGCTCCGCCGCTCGTGGCAGCCCAGGGGGGCCGATCAACCCGCGAACAGCGAAGCGAGCGTATCGAGCCCGGAGGCGGAAGCGCCTGCGGAGCCCGCCGGGTGATCCTGGTTCTCGATGAACCGTTCACGTTCTTTTCGCTGGTAGCGCAGGCAACGAGCCTGCGTTCCGGGAAATGCTCGACAGGAGTCGATAGCAATAGAGCAGCTACTATAGTGGCGGCGGGCGAAAACCCGTCGCCGGTTCAATGCCTCTGCAAAATGCTGTAGGATTCCCAACGCCATCGGCGGACAAAAAGCAAGAGCCCCAACGGGTCTTGGCTGAGGCTCCTGTCGCCGCTGACTCCTGCGCCGCCTGCCGTCTCGTCCGGGACTTTCGTCTGCCGAAACCGCATTCGGTTGAGGATGATCCACGTTGCCGACCGCGCAGCGGGAGCCCGCTTGCCTGCACCGTTTCCGCCAGTGACTCAGAGAACCGTCCGTAACTCCTTGGAACTCTTACTATCTGTACGTTACACCCTGTACGGTCGTTTGTCAAGGGATTTTCCACGCAATTTCCTGAGAAATCGTAAATTGCGCACCACGAACATTCTGTCAACCTGTTCTGTGAACAGCAGCGGACAAGAAAACGGCCGCCAACTGGCGGCCGAGTGTCGATCGTGCGGGCGCTATCCGATCCGGCGAGCGGTGTAATACTTCGAGCCGTAGTAGCCGCCATTGATGTCACTAACGACGACGCCCGTACCCTCATTCTCTGCGTGGACGAAACGGCCGCCGCCGACGTAGATACCGGCGTGCGAGAGCCCGGCCTCGTAGGTATTCGCGAAGAAGACGAGGTCGCCCGGCTGGAGGTTCGCCTTCGCCACGAATTGACCGGACGAAGCCTGCTGGCCGATGGAGTGCGTGAGATTCTGCCCGGCCACCTTCTGAACGATGTAGAGCACGAAGCCGGAGCAGTCGAAGCCGCTCGGCGACGCACCCGCCCAGACGTATGGGTAGCCGACATACTTCATCGCTTCCGCGACGATCTTGGCGCCCAGCGTGGTCGCCGTCGCGGGGGCGGACTGCGGCGCGGGCGCGCTCGCTGGGTCCGTTGTCTTGCTCGCGGCGGTGGCCGACGGCGGTGTGGGGAGCGGCGTCTTCTTCGTCGGGGCGGCATCGGTCTTCGTCAAATACGGGCCGACGACGTACCCCTTCGTACCGTCAAACGAAACGGGCACCCAACTGTTGCCCTTCGTGTCCACCGTCGCCTTGCCCGTCACGGTGACAACCATGCCTTCTTCGAGGATTGTCAGCACATCCGCGCTGTATCCGGCATCATTCCGCAACCGGACGCCCGCGCTATCCGTGTTCGTCACCTTGACCTGGTCGCCGCTCGCGACATCGGGCGCTTTCGGGGGCGATGCATCGGTCGTCGCGGGGGTGACTGGGGCTGCGGCGGTGGGCGCGTTGCTCGGCACGAGGAACGTACCCATCAAGTAGCCGTGCTTGCCGGCATGATTGACGTGGTACCACGGCGTGCCATCGTTGTTGAAACTGGGCCCACCGACGATCAGGACAGTCGCGCCCTCCGGCACCATGCCAATAACATTGGCGTTCGTATCGGTATTGTCGCGGAGGCGGACGCCGTCGCCGTTCGTGAAGGTGACGGCCGCATAGCCCGTCAGTTTCCGCGCGCTGACGAAGTCGGCGTCCACCCAGCCGGTCTGGCCCGAATATTGCACTTGATACCAGGTGAAACCGTCGGCATCCTTCGGGCCGTCCGTGACCAGCACGATAGCGCCCTCGGGGACGGTGGTTTGTACGGTTGCACTTTTCGATGGATCGGTGCGGAGGCGGACGCCGTCACCGCCGGTATTGGCGATCACGCAGGTCTGCCCACCGGGGACGATCATCGCGCCGACTGGCGAAGCGAGGAGATACGCGGCGACAAGGCCGGAAGAAGCGAGCGCGGTGCGACGTAGAAAGCCGCGGCGTGTGAGCCGATCGGACAAAAGAAACCCCTCCCCAACAGGCGGCACGTCGCTGTGTGCCGTCCTATTTCTCCTCTGGCCCTCAGGCCGCACGAACGGATACGCAGATCGTTGGCTTCCCGGCTCTCCCCAGGGCCGAAAAACTCCCCAACCACAACGAAACAGTGACCGTACGCGTAGCCCGGGGAGTACCGTAAGAGAGAGATTCCCCGGCTCTGGAAGCACCCTACACCCCGTTCCGGCGCGTGTCAACCCCCTTGCACTGACTGAAAATCCGCGTACGTACTACCTTCATGGCCATCACATCAACTGCGGGGCGCGGCAATCGCGCGGTCGTTATCGCGGCCCGCCGCTCCGCCGTCGCGTCGATGTGCGTGTTATCATTTCGCGCATGGAGACTGTCGTATCGGCCCGCAACGCCCCGATTGGGCGCACAATTGCCAGCCATTCCCCCGCCGAAACGACGCGCCTGGGCGAGCGGATCGGGCGCGCGCTCCGCGCCGGTGATCTGCTACTGCTGCGCGGCGATCTCGGCGCGGGCAAGACGCAGTTCGCGCGCGGCGTGGCGGCGGGATTGGGTATCGCCGGCCCGATCCCCTCGCCGACCTTCACGCTCGTCAATGAGTACATGGGGTGCAACGCGGCGGGCGAGGCGGTACCGATCGCCCATATCGACCTCTACCGCCTCGGTGACGGCGGCGCTCTCGATTCGCTCGGCCTGGATGACTATCTCGGTGGGGCGTGGGCGGCGGTGATCGAGTGGCCGGAGCGCGCGATGGACGACGGCTTCGTCCCGCCCTCCCACCTCGACATCGCCATCACGGACGCGGGCGACCAGGCGCGGACGTTTCGTTTCATAGCCCACGGCGACGCATCGCGGCTCCTCCACGCGCTCGGGCCGGACGCATGATGGAGCGCGTACCCGGCCTCATGCTCGCCCTCGATACCTCGTCGGAGGTGATCGGCTACGCAATCACGGATGGCGACCGGCTACTTGCCGAGGCGATCTGGCGCGGTCAGCGGCAAGGCACCGCGACGATGCTCGCCGAGGTCATGCGCGCCCTCGAAGCGCTCGGGCTGACGCAGGATAATCTCGGCGCGGTCGCCGTCGCGACCGGCCCCGGCTCGTTCAGTGGGTTGCGGGTCGGTATGGGCATCGCGAAGGGGCTGGCGCTCGGCCTCGGCATCCCGATTGTCGGCATCTCGACCGTCGCCGCCACGGCTGAGCCATTCCGTCGGTCCGGGCATCCGGTGTGCGCGATGACCCCGGCGGGCCGTGGCCGCTTCGCCTACGCCGTCTTCGCGGAGCAATCGGGGACGTTCCGCGCGTCCGCGCCGGCGACGCACGGGACGGCACCGGAGATCGGCACGGCGCTTGCGGAATATCCCGCCGTGATCGTCTGCGGCGAGTTCGGCGACGCGGCCGCGACGGTGATCGCCGCAACCGCGCCCGGCGCGATCATCCCGCCCGCCGGCGTGCGGGAGCGCCGGCCGGGGGCATTGGCAGCGATGGCAATGCGGCGCATACTAGCGGGAGAAACGGATGACCTGGTCGCGCTCGAACCGATCTATCTCCATACGTCGCCCGCGCCGAGCGCAACGCGCGCCACGAAAGGATAAGTGGCAGTGCCCTACGTGATTGAGCCGATGACGATCGAGGACCTCGTCGAGGTCCACGCGGTCGAGGTGCAGTCCGTGCCGACGCCGTGGCCGATCAGCGCATACCGCCGCGAGTTGAGCAACCCGATGGGGAACTATTACCTCGTCTGCCGCTGGCGCGCGCCGGAGGGGACGCCCCCCGAGCGCGCGGACGAGCGGCCGGGCCGCGGCCTCTTCCCGCTTTTCCATCGCGGTCAGGAGCGTCCGCTGCCGCCGATGCACGCGCCGATTGTCGGCTTCGCGGGGATGTGGGTGCAGATGGACGAGGCGCATGTGACGATCATCGGCGTCGCGCCCGCGCATCGCGGTCGGGGCGTCGGCGAGTACATCTTCACCGCGCTGATCGATGAGGCGATCCGCCGCAACGCGACCTGGATCACCCTCGAAGTGCGCGTCTCGAACCAGCGCGCCCAGAGCCTCTACGCCAAGTACGGCTTCACGGTGCAGGGCACGCGCCGCCGCTACTACAGCGACGATGGCGAGGACGCCTATGTGATGTCCTCCCCGCCCGCCAACACCGCCATGTACCGGGAACATTACGCGGCACTCCGGCGGCCGGCCCACGCGCGGATCGCCCAGTTCTACGACTCCCTCGCGGGCGCGGCGGACCCGCGCTCCTACTCGAACGGCGTGGCGCATGGACATCCTCGCGATTGAATCCTCGTGCGACGAGACCGCCGCCGCTGTCGTCAGCGGCGGCCGGTACGTGCGCAGCAACCTCATCGCCTCGCAGAACGACCTGCACGCCGACTACGGCGGCGTCGTGCCGGAACTCGCCTCACGCCGCCATGTGACGGAGATCGTGCCCGTCGTGCGCGCCGCGCTCGACGCGGCGGGTTGCAGCTTCGACGACCTCGACGCGCTCGCCGTCACGATGGGGCCGGGGCTGGCCGGGTCGCTGCTCGTTGGTGTCAATGTCGCCAAGAGCCTCGCCTGCGCGCGCGCCCTGCCGCTGATCGGCGTCAACCACCTGGAAGGCCACCTCTACGCCAACTGGCTCGCCCCGCCCGATCAAGCGGACGCACCGGAGCCGCCCTTCCCCGCCGTCGGGTTGATCGTCTCCGGCGGGCACACCTCGCTCGTCCTGATGACCGATCACGGCACCTATCGCCTGCTCGGTAGCACGCTCGACGACGCCGCCGGGGAAGCGTTCGATAAAGGCGCGCGACTGCTCGGTCTCGGCTATCCCGGTGGCCCGGCAATCGCGCGCGCCGCCGCGCTGGGCGATGCCACCCGCCTGCCCTTCGTGCACGCCCGCACCGACAGCCCGGCGGACTTCTCCTTCAGCGGCATCAAAACCGCCATGCTGCGCGCCGTGGCGCCCTACCGGCAGCCCGCCGAACCGGCCCCGGAACGTCAGGTCGATACGCCATTCGTCACGCATCGCCCGATCCGCTTGCGCGACGACGCGCCGGTCAATGACCTCGCCGCCGCCTATCAGGAAGCTATCGTCGCGATGCTCGTCGCCCCCGTCGTGCGTGCCGCGCGGGAGCATCACGCCGCCTCGGTGCTCCTCGCCGGTGGCGTCGCGGCGAACCGTCTGCTGCGCGAGCGCCTGGCCGCCGCCGTGGACGTGCCGCTCTTCTGCCCTCCGCCGATCTACTGCACCGACAACGCCGCGATGATCGCCGCCGCCGCCGACCGCCGGATGCGCGCGGGGGACTTCGCCGGTTGGGACCTCGATGTCCAGCCCTCGCTGCGCCTGGTGTCGTAACGGCCCCCAACCCCCTGCCGCCTCCCGATGCGGGAGGGGCAGAGGTGGAAACTCACGGCAGTCGATACCAACGCGATTCGCTTTACGATCCGGCTTGTTCCGCAAGACGACCAGCAAGTGCCGCCACCCGCGCGAGCGTCGGCTTCGCGCCGAGCGGTTCGCAGATGCCCCTCACCTCTTCCAGCAGCCGCTTGGTGTCGTCGGTGTCGCCTGTCGCGGCCCGCAGTTCCGCCGTCGCCAAAAGGGAGAGCGCCCGCTCATACGGCGCTTGGCAGGCATCGGCGAGGGCGAGCGATGCTTCCAGATGCGTTGCCGCGTCATCGAACCGACCTGCATCGGTATCGAGTGCGCCGATGAGGCGATGGGCGGCGAGCAGGGCGAGGGGCTGGCGCGGTTCGGTGGCGTGGGCGAGGGCACGCTCGGCATGCTTATATGCCGTATCGAGGTCGCCCGCTTGCTGGTAATACTGCGCCCAGAGTGTCTGTCCCTCGGACTGGCCGAGCACCGCGCCGCTCCAAGCGAGCCAGCGGTCGTGCGCCTCCATCCATTCCTTTGCCGCAGCGGGACTATTGGCGTCGAGCGACAGGCCGGCGGCAAGCCGAATCAGCGTCAGGTCACTGACGTGCGACCCGCCGCCTGCCGTCGTCTGCGCGCCCGATGACAGTTGGCGTCGAACCTGCGCCCACGCCGCGTCCGGCTCCCCCTGCACGCGCGCCAACTCGCCGAGCATCGGAGGGACGAATATCCTCCATGCTTCCATCGTCACCGCCCGCATAATCGCCTCCGCCTCCGCCCGCGCCCGCGCCCACTTACCGGTCAACGTGAGCAGCGGGATGGTTGCCAGACCCTGGCTGCGGCTGCCTGTGTGTCCCGCCCGTCCCCTGGCCTCAGCCCCTTCCTCCGCCAGCCGCAGGCGCTCGTCCGCCCGGTCGGTGCGGTAGGGGTGCGCCACGAACAGCAGTTCGATCGATGTGACGCCGCTGAGGGTGGAGTGGTGGCCGGTTGCCCGTAATATCTCGCGCCCGCGCTCGAATACCTCGCGCGCCGCATCGGGCCGCCCGGCCAAGGCATAGGCGATGCCGAGGCCCGCATAGCGGTCGCCATAGTGCGCCCAGGCCAACTCCCCCAACGGCGTGCGGCGCGGCGTTCCCTCCCGCGTCGCCTCGCCCATCTCGATCGCAGCCTCGATGCGCCCGGTAACGGCGAGTTGCCAGACGAGCATGCCGCGGGGGCTGGTGATGACGGGGACGCCCGACTCGTCAGGGCCACAATCGAGGCGCTCCTGCATGGCAGTGGGGAGCGCCTCGAGAGCGTCGCAGCCCGCCGCCATGACTGGGAGCGCCTCCTCGTATACCCCGGCATAGGCAAGGCAGAGTCCGCGCGTGTAGCGGGCGGCGGCAGCCAGCGCGCGATCATCGGCTGCGGCGGCGATGCGCAGCGCCGCATCGAGGTATTCGACACCCTGCTGGGGTGCCTGCATGCGGCGCAGGCGGCCGATGCGGTAGCGCAGCCACCCCTGTTGCGCGAAATCGTCCCCACTCGCTTCGAGCAGTTCGAGCGCGGCCTCGTATCGCTCGGCGGCGGTCAACCACGCGTACGCGAGCTGCGCCCGCTCCCCCGCCTTGACCAGCCATGCGACCGCCCGCTCGTCCGCCGATCGCTGAAAGTGCATCGCCACCGCGTCCGGGTCGGGCCGCGATTGGGCGGCGAGCAGTTCGCCGATGCGCCGGTGCAGCAGACGACGGCGCGCCGGAGAGATGCTCTCATACACCGCCTCGCGGATCAGGGCATGCACGAAGCGGATCTGCAGACCGTCTAGAGTCTCGACGAGCAGGTGCGCCTCTACCGCCCGCTCGACAGTGGTCAAGAGCGCCTCGTCATCCATGTCTGTGAGCGGCCCCAACTCCGACAGTGGCACCTCATGGCCGATCACTGCCGCCACTGTGAGCAATCGCTGACTCTCGTCGTCTAGCCGCGCCAGCCGCGTGTCAATCACCTGCCGCAGGAGCGTCGGTACGGATACCTGCGTTAGTTCGTCAAGCGCCCATGCACCACCCTCTTCCCGGAGCACGCCCCCTTCTTCCAGCGAGCGCAGCAGTTCGCTGAGGAAGAGCGCGTTCCCTTCTGCCCGATCCTGCAAATAGGTGGCGAGTCGGGCAGTCTCCGCTTCCGGCAAACCGTAACGTTTGGTGACGAGCGACCGCACTGCGTCATCATCGAGGCGGCGCAGATCGAGCCGTGCCGCGCCTGCTTCGCGGACGAGCAAAGGCAGGAGTTGATAGAGCGGATGGCGGCGGGTCAGTTCGTCGGAGCGGTAGGTGACGAGGATGAGCAGCGGCAGTGTCGCCACCGAGCGGGCGAGGAAGCGGAGCAGGTCGAGGCTGGCGGGGTCGCTCCAATGCAGGTCGTCGAGCAGCAGCGCGATGGGCTTGCGCGACGCGACGGCCTTGAGGAAGTCCTGCACCTGCACGAAGAGGGCCATCTGGCTCGCCACCGCCCCGACCGTGCCGCGTTGGGCAAATGCGGCGGGGAGCGGCGGGGAGGAGGCGGGCGGTTCGTAGCGGGCAAACAAATCGATCCACGGGCCATACGGGGGCGTCTCGGCGAGGTCGAAGCAGTGGCCTTCCAACACCGCGAAGCCTAGGCTTGCTGCCTCGCGCAAGGACGCTTCGGCGAGCGTCGTCTTGCCAACGCCCGCCTCGCCGCCGATCAGCACCAGCCCGCCCTTCCCCCCCTTCGCGTTGGCCAGTTTCTCCCGCAGCACACCGAGTTCCTTCTCCCGGCCCGCGAGATTAACTGCCTCGTGCTGCGGCACGACGGGCACTATACCGAGCGGTGCCAGCGCGGCCAGCACCGGCGGCAGCCACTCGCCCTCGGGCTTGTCGAGCACCTCGATCCACTGCGCCGCCGTCAGCCAGTACTTCACGTCGTCGGGGATGGCGACCGGTTCGAGCAGCAGCGGCAGGTAAGGGCGCTCGTACTCCCACGCCACCGCGATCTCCTGCTTGACATTCCGGGACGCCAGCGACATCCCGGACGCCATCAGCACCAGCGCCGCCGCCCCCTTGATCGCCTCGGCGATCTCCCGCCCATAGTTCGCGCCGCCGTGGATGCCGTCCCGGTCGATCCAGACAGCAATCCCAGCGCGTTCCAGCGCGTCCACCACGGGCAGCACCCGGTCGCGGTCGGCGCTTGCGTAAGAGACGAAGATATACGGGGCAGTGCGCTCAGGCTGCGTTGCGCTGCCAGACACGATGCACCTCTGCGATAGGCGACTATTCGATACGGAACGACGGAGGGCAGTATACCATGCGTGGGAGGAGTGCGGACCTCACGCGGGCGCGGTCGGGCGACCGATCAGGGCAATGCCGATAGCGACGGCGACGAGGCCGATCAGGTCGCGCGGGCCGAACGGTTCGCCGAGCAAGAGCGCGGCGAGGCCGAGACCGAAGATCGGTGTCAGGAAGTAGTACGCGCTCGCCACACTCGCCTCACCTCGCGCCAGCAGCCAGAACCAGAGGAGCGACGCGCCGATGCTGATGACGACGACGAGGTACAGAAACGACCAGGCGAGCGGACCATCCACCCGCGCGTGGAGCGGATCCTCCGCGAGCAGCGCGGGGAGGACGAGCGCGAGGCCCGCCGCGCCGAGTTGGACCGCGTTGATGACGAGCGGATGCTCCCGCGGCGGGCGACGCTTGTAAACAACCGTCGCACCGACGAGACAAACGACGCCCGCCAGTTGCAGCGCCATCCCCGCCGCCGTGTCCGCTCTGCCGCCCGCGCCGAGGCGTGCGCCCATCACGAAGATAACGCCCCCGAAGCCGAGGATCAATCCCAGCACGCGCGGCGGCGTCAGCCGCTCGCCGAGCAGGCGAGGCGCGACGAGGGCGAGGATGAGCGGGTTCGTCGCGGCGAGGATGGCGCCCATGCCCGCCGAGAGATGGCGCAGCGACTCGTAGACGAAGCCGAGATAGAGGGCGCAGTTGAGCAAACCAAAGAGCGCCAGTCGCCCCCACGCGGCTCGTCCCTGCGGCGCGGGCAGGCCGCGCGCCCGCGCGAGCACGGCGAGGATCGCGGCGGCGCAGAGGAAGCGCACGGAAAGCAGCGTCAGCGGCGGGCTGTGCGTCACACCGACCTTCGTGGCGATGAACGCCGAACTCCAGAGTAGGATGTACAGCAGCGCCACCGCCACCACGACGATTCGCGGCCGATCCGCGTGCTGCCGTCTATCGACCGTCGCTACATCATCGTCATGCCTCATTGAGGCAGTATAGACGAACGCCGCGGTGAAAGAGTCGATACCCAGGCGTCGGCTCACTCGCTAGTTGCTATTGAGATGCGCGATCATCATCTGGTGCTCGATGTTCGCCATGTGGAACGGTGTGCTCATCGGCACGAAGCCGAACGATTCATAGAGCCCTTTGGCGTAGGTCTGCGCGCTGAGGGTAACGTATGGCAGATTGAGGTCGCGCGCAGCCTCCATCAGATGCTCCATGATCGCGGTAGCGACGCCCATGCGCCGGAACTGCGGCAGGACGCTGACCCAGGCGATCTGCCCCTCCGGGCCGTTCCGCGTGCGGACGATGTGCAGTCGCCCGGTACCCGCCGGGATGCCATCGACGAACCCGATGGCGTGGATGGCGGTCGGATCGTCGCGGTCGCCTTTTTCCGCGCCGTGGACGCCCTGCTCCCGCGCGAAGACGGCGGCGCGGATCGCGTAGCAGGCGGTACGGTCCGCCGATGTGTCGGCCCGGCGCACCGTCACCGCGCGATCAGCCATCCGCGCCCGCACTTGTGGACATCGCCGCCAGTGCGGGCGCGGCGTGCATCGGCAGACCTTTTTGGTCCGCCTGCACCGCGCCGTCGACAATCGCGGCGCGCTCGATCATGTCGTCCGCCGCCAGCACGCGACGGAGCGCGACCGCCGCGACATCGAGCATCGAGTCATCCGGCGTGCGCGTCGTCAGCTTCTGGAGCGCCATGCTCGGCGCGAGCAGGATGCGCATCCAGCGCTGATGATAGAAGCGCGCGCCGAGCCGGAGGAACTCGTAGGCGATCCCGGCGATCACCGGCACGAAGACGATCCGACTGAGGATGCGCAGCAGGAAGGGCGGACGGCCGAGCAGCGCGAAAATGACGATCGAGAAGAGGACGACGACGAGCAGGAAGCCCGTGCCGCAGCGCGGATGCTCGATCGGCATCGGGCGGATATGCTCGGCATCGAGCGGCAGGCCGCGCTCGTAGGCGTGGATCGTCTTGTGCTCCGCGCCGTGGTAGCGGAAGACGCGCTTCACGTCCGGGAGGAGGCCGATCAGTCCGAGATAGAGGACGAGGATGCCGAGGCGGATGCAGCCCTCGATCACGTTGGAGAGGATCGAGGAGTGAATATGGCGATCGGCGATGCGGATGGCGACGAGGGGCACGACGAAGAAGAGGCCGATGCCGAAGAGGAGCGAGATCGTCACGGTAATCCAGAGCGCCGCGCCGCTCAGTTCGGTCGGTTCCTCCGGCTTCGCCTCTTTCCCCTTGCCGCGCTTCTTCTCCGGGTTCGGCAGGATGGCGGGCATCACATCGGGCGCGACCGTAACGGCGGGGGCGGTCGCGTCCTCCTGCAAGCCGACGTTGGCGGAGAAGACGAGGGCGCGCGTGCCGAGCAGCAAGGCGTCCCACAAGAGGACGATGCCGCGCAGGAAGGGCCACTTCATCACCTGCGAGCGGTAGACCCACGAGGTGAGCGGCTCCTGATAGTAGAGGATTTCGCCGTCGGGCGCGCGCACAGCGACAGCCATCTCGCGCCGCCCGCGCATCATCACGCCCTCCATCACCGCTTGCCCGCCGTAGTGAAACGTCCCCATGCAGCCTCCGTCATTGCCGATGCGTCGCTGGTGCATGATACCACGCGGCGCCCGGGAGCGTTCCGCCGCCCTTGACCGGCAATCAATCGCCGCGTACTGTGTCCGTACGATCGCGCTACGGGAGGATGTCCGGTGCAGCAACCCCAACCACCGACGAATGCAAAACCATCAGAGGATCGTTCGCCACCGTCGGCGCAGCGCAGCCGCGAGGAGACGCAGCCCTGCCCGCGTTGCGGCCACGCCATGCCCGCCTTGAAGGGCGGCTCGGCGTCGATCTGCCCGAACTGCGGATTCAAGGATTCGTGCTGCTACTGAACAGCGATACATGATCGCCCGCTAAACGCTTCGCGAAGGAGACGCGCCGATGCCCCGGATGAACGGCAACAAACTCGTCGAAATGTCGGTCATCGGCGAGGTCTCCAGCCCCGGCGTGCCGATGATGTCGCCCTGGCGGGTCGGGCACGACGGCGTGCCGCGCGTCGGCGCGACGAGCGGCGGGATCACCTACAACGTCCGTGTCGGCGATCTCGCCTGCGGCTGGGAGGGAGACCATGTCGAGCCGTGCGTCTCCGTCCGCAACCCCGACGAGCGCCAGTCCGGCGGCCTCAATATCCTCGCGACGCTGGGGAATGAGGCCCGGTTAGTCACCGGTGACGGCAAGGGCGGCGTCGGCATCGTCACCGGTAAGCATGGCGGCATCGAGCATGTGATGGTGGACTTCCCCGATGATGTAATGAACACCATGACCATCGGTGACCGGATACAGATTCGCGCCTTCGGCGTCGGCCTGCAATTCCTCGATTACCCCGATGTGCGCGTGATGAGCCTCAATCCCCAATTGGTGGAGCGCTGGGGCATCGGCGAGCGCGGCGGCAAATTGACCGTCCCGGTGGCGAAGCGGGTCCCGGCGGGGATCATGGGTTCCGGCCTCGGTCGGGACAATGCCTATCGCGGCGACTATGACATCACGCTCTTCGATCCGGTGATGGTCGAGCAGTACGACCTCGCGGATTTGCGCCTCGGTGACTTCGTCGCCATCGAGGATGCCGACGCCACTTTCGGACGCTACTACCGGACGGGGAGCGTCACGATCGGCATCATCGCCCACGCGGACAGCAACCTTGCCGGGCACGGGCCGGGCGTGACGTGCGTGCTCAGTTCGCGCAGCGGCGCGATCGAGCCGGTGATGGACGGCGGCGCGAATATCGCGGACATCCTGAAGATTGGCACGCGCCGGTAGACTGCCGACCGACGCGGGCGGCCCCTATTGGACGATCACATCCTCGCGCGGGCGGAGCGGCGCGGTCTGCTCGTAGGCCTCCGGCTTCAGCACGCAGAGGAAGGAGAGGTTGCGGTATCGCTCGCGATAATCGAGACCGTAGCCGATGACAAACTCGTTCGGGCAGGGGAAGCCGACGTAATCGAGCGGCACGTCCACCAGCCGCCGGTCGGCCTTGTCCAGCAGCGTGACGACCGCGATGCTCGCGGGCTTCTTCGCACGCAGGTGCTTGAGAATATAGGCGAGCGAGAGCCCGGTATTGACGACGTCCTCGACGAGGATGACGTGCTGCCCGGTGATCTGCTCGTCGAGGTCCTTGATGATGCGCACCGCGCCCGGTTGCCGCGAGCGGCCCCTGGCGGGCGTCCCATACCCCGCGACGGCGAGGTAGTCGATGGCGAGCGGGCGCGTGACCGCCCGCGCGAGGTCGGCGAGGAAGAAGGTGACGCCCTTCAGCACGCCGATGAGGACAATTGTCCGGTCGGCGTAATCGGCGGAAATCTGCTCGCCGAGCGCGACGACCCGCTCGTGCAATTCGGCGGGGCTGACGAGGATGCGGTCGATGTCCTCCGGCGCCAGTTCGGTCAATTCCAGCGCGCCGTAGCCGTACTGGGCAACCAGTTGCTGATAATCGCGCCGATACAGGAGTTTGACGTGCATCTCCGGGTAGAGCTCGCGCAGCCGCCGCACCTTTCGATTCTTCTTGGTGACGAGGCTCTGCTTCATCGTCGTCAGTTCGACGTAGAGGTCTTGATCCGGCAAGTAAAAATCGGGCGTGAACATCTCGGTGACGGCGTCCCCGTCCCACTCGATGGCGAATGAGGTCGGTTCGTAGAGCCAGGGGATGCGGTAGAAATTGAGCAGTTCCGCGAAATCCGCCTCGGCCTGATGCGCGAAGGGGGCGGGGACGGCGTGCGACGCGGGCGGTTGGGCCGTCAACGGTACGGGCGACGGCTCGGGGCCCGGCGGCGGCTGCGCGCCCGGCGCGGATGCGTTCACGCGATCTTGCGCCACGCGGACTCCTTTCGCGGCCATTGCGCCCTGTGCTCTCCCATCGTCCCTCGCTCCTTCGCTTCCCCAACCATATCATTGGGTCTTTTTCTACTCGGTTACACGCCGGCAATGGGCGGTAAGGGAATCGTTACGATGCCGTCTGCGGTCACGTACGAGAGCGTCCCGCGCGGCTCATCGACGGTCAGGCTCTGGGACGGCACGATCGGGGGCGCGCCGTCCGCCGCGCGGAGCACCTGGACGACCTTGCCGTCCGCTTTGCGGATGCGCACGATGCGACCCGACGCGCCGTCGGCGACATAGAGATATGGGCTGGACGCCGCTGTCGTCACGGCGGTCGCGGCGGTCAGCGGCGGGAGCGCGCCGGGGGCGATTAATTGCGCGGGCGCGCCGCCGGCGAAACCGCGCACCTTGCCATCGGCGAGCAGCACCCAGAGCACCTGCCCGTCGCTCGTCATATCAACCGCCGTGCGCAATTCTGCTGCCGCCGCGTCGGTCGTCCAGGGCTTCGCGCCGCCGCCATTCGCGAGCGGCACGCGGACGATCTGGCCCGCGCCGCTGTCGAGCAGATAGAGGCCGTCACCCATCAGCGCCACGGCGGTCGGGCGCTGATCGCTCACGGCGGGCACGGCCAACTCGCCCCACGTCCCGTTCGCGGTCCGCGCGAAGAGGCGCGTCCGGTCCGTCGTCGCCGGGCCACCGGCCCAGACGAGGCCCCGTACGTCGCCCGCCGGCACTTTGCTCGCGACGCTGCCGGTACCGAAGAGGCGTGTCGGTTTCGGCGCAGCCGGATCGACGGCGTAGACGCCCCAGTCGTTCTTCTCCCGGTCGAGAAGATAGAGTTTCCCATCGTCACCGGCGAGGAGCAGACGATGGTTCCCCGGCGTGCCGTCGAGGTGGGGCAGGCCGATAACCGGGCGTGGCGTGACGCGGGTCACGCCCGTTACGGTATCGAGCGCTTGCGCCAACTGCTGACGCTCGACCGCCACCCGCTTCGTTTGCCGGCCCTCCGCCGCGATCGTCCGCAACTGCCCGTCGAGCGCGACGAGCGCGGTGTACGCGGCGCCCGGATCGTGGAGCGCGACTGCCTGGCCGCGCGCCGCCGCAATGCCGTCCAATGCGTGAATCGTCGCGTCGTTGGCGCGGTGCGCCGTGAGGGCATGGACGATGCCGAGCAGCGCCGCGAGCAGCAGCGTGAGGAGTAGCCCACCGAGCAGCATCCACAGGCGCGGCGGCAATGCGGGGAGCTGGCGCGCGGGGCGCGGTCGGTAGGGATCGTCCCATGCCGGCGCCGGTCGCGGTCGCCGCCCGAACCATCCACCGGGCCGCCGATTGCCGGCGCGCGGCGCCGGTTCGCCGAGATACTCCCAGCGCGGTTCCTCCGCGACCTCGGGCGCCGGGAGGGGGCCGGGGGGATTCCTACGCCGTTGCGGCTCGCCACCGGGGAGCGGTACACCGCCGGGCCATGTCTCGGTGAAGGCGTCGATCGGTGGTTCGTGCCATGCCTGATGGCGTGCCGGTGGCTGATCCCATTCGGTGGCGGGCACCGCCGAGAATGGAGGTTCTCCGGCATCGCCGCCCATCGCCATGACGACGCCGTACGCCGTCGTCAGGCGGAAGCGCGCGCCGAGCGCGACCAGGTAGTCCGCCGCGTTCGTGGGGTCGAAGGAGCGGAGCGGTGCGTCGTCTTCGTGATGGAGCACGCGGCCAAGCGCGGAGACGACGAGCGCCACAAAGAGGCCCTCGCGCGCATCGACATGGAAGAGGTCCGGCTCGACAATGGGCGACATGCCGAGCGGCGGGGGCACGGCGCGTTCATCGTGCGGGGCGCTGTCGAACATCCGGTAGTGGTTGAGGGGAGGCAAGGCCGTCACGCCTTCGTCCCCGACGATCAGCGCCTGGCCGGGGCCCGCCTGGATGACATAGGCATCCTGCCCACGGGCGACGAGCGCGGTGAGGCCGACACCGACCGGCCGATGGACGGCGCGGGCGGCACGATGGTCATAGAGCACGGCGTTCGCCTCGTCCATCCCGGCGAGCAGGGCGTTGGTGAGCATACGCGGCGCGACGGTCGCGAACCCGGCGCGGAAGGCGTCCAGGGCGAGCAGGCAGCGCGCCATCGCCTCCGGGTCGGGCCGGTCCGCCTCCGCGCAGAGCACGAGCAGCGTCTCGCCGTCGTGGGGCGTCTCGATTGCCACGGCGGGCGGGATCTCCCCGACTCCGGCGCCGCGCGCGTCGAACGGCACGACCGTCCAGGTGGATTGTGCGCGCCCGGCGCGGCGCGCCCGCGTTGCGAATGCCATGCCACCCCCGCCGACAGGGAACGCCGCACCGAATCGCTCGCATCACGCAATTCGTGTGTACGTTCACTCCGTACGTATTGTCTCATGGCGGTGATCTGGTTGCAAGTCATACACTGTCGGACCGAACCGCCAAGATGCCGGGAGCGTCGAGGGAGAAACAGAGGGGCTCAAGTTGATTCTTCGTTTTTTTGGTGTCCTTGGCGTTTCGGCAGTTCAACGTTCCAAGTTGAGCCAGCGCAACTCATCCGGCGTGAGGACGATCTCCAGCGCAGGCAGGGACGTGCGGGTCTCGGCGAGCGTGCGCGGGCCGATGAGCGCGAAGGTCGGGAAGGGCTGGCAGAGCACATAGGCGAGCGCGATGTTAATCGGCAGGACGCCGCGCTCCTTCGCCATCGCCTCGACCCGCTCCTTGCGCGCGAAGTTATCCGCGCTATACCAGCAGCGCACCAATTCGGGGTCACTGGTATCGTCGGGCCGGGCGCGGTCGGTGAAGAAGCCGCGTGCCTGGCTGGACCACGGCATCAACGGCGTTTGCGTCTCGGTGAGCCATGCCCGCGATGCCGTGTCCGACGCGGAGATGCACCCCGCCCAGACGGGCTCGACCATCCGCGCCAGGCTGAAGTTGTTGCTGACCGCCGAGAAGCCGCGCAGACCCTTGGCGCGAGCGTACGCATTCGCGGCGTCGATGCGCGCAATCGACCAGTTCGACGCCCCGAAGAGGCGCATCCGCCCCGCGTCCGCGTGTTCGTTGAGTACATCGATGAACGCCTCGACCGGGATCGCGGGGTTATCGCGATGCAGCATGTAGATATCGACGTACTCCATCTGAAGGCGATCGAGGCTCTCCAGTAATTGCCGCCCGCAATCCTCGGGCGTGCAGAACGGGGTGTGCGCGCCCTTGTCGAGGATGACGACCTGCTCGCGCACGCCGCGCTCGCGCACCCACTGGCCGAGCAGGCGCTCGCACCGCCCGCCCGCGTAGACCCAGGCGGTGTCGAAGGCGGTGCCGCCCCGCGCGAAGAAGTCGTCGAACATCACTGCGGCGTGCGGCAAGGTGCGCTGGTTGTCCACCCCCATGATGAGTCGGGAGATCGGCTTCTCGATGCCCGCGATGGCGCCGTAACGCATGGTGTGATTGGGGTACACGGCGAGTGGACGGCGACTGACAGTACCGACGAACTGCCGCTCGCGGTCGTAGACGAGGCCGACCGCCGCGCGCCACCGGTCGAGCGCGTGCATATTGCCGAGCGAATCCTCCCACGTCATCGCGGGTGGCGAAACCACGCCGGCGGTCACCTGCTCGGCGACGTAATCCGCCTCGACGGCGTAGGGATCAATCGTCGCGGGGACGAGCACGGCGCGCGGCTCCTCCCCGGCACGCTCGACGATCAGTTCGGTCGGCGCTCCGCCACGGCTGGGCAGCCAGGGCGCGGGGATGCGCACCTGCCCCTCGGAGCCGAAGACGCGCACGATGTTCTCCAGCCGCACCTGCACGCCCGTCGCCAGTTCCGCGAGGATATCGCCGGGGAAGCGCATCGCCGCGACAGCATACTCATCGACCCGGCTGACCGCGCCGATTCGCGCCGTCCCCGTCACCTCAATCGGGTCCGCGAACCCCGTCCCGGTCGCCGCGCCCGCGATCAGTCGGGCGAAGGAGACGGGGTAGCAGCCGACATCGAGGATGCCGCCCCCGCCGAGGTCTTGCCGGAAGAGCCGCCCGGCGCGGTTGAAGGTGGAGTTGAATCCATAGGTCGCCTGAATGAGCCGCACCGCGCCGATCGTGCCCGCCTGGATCAGTTCGACGAGCGCGGCGGTCTGCGGATGACAGCGGTAGAGGAAGGCTTCCATCAGAAAGACGCGGTGGGCGCGGGCCGCCTCGACGACCGCCATCGCCTCCGCGTGATTCAGCGTCAGCGGCTTCTCGCAGAGGATGTGCTTGCCCGCTTCCGCCGCTTTGATTACCCATTCGGCGTGCATCGGGTGCGGCGTGGAAATATAGACGGCCTGCACATCCGCGTCCGCGAGCAGATCGTCATACGAGCCGTGCCGATGCGCCACATTGAATGCCTCGCCGAACGATTCCGCCGCTGCGTGCGTCCGGCTGCCGACGGCAACGAGTGTGCCCATCCGCGATGCGGCCAGCCCGCGCGCGAACGTCCGCGCAATTGCACCTGTGCCGATGATGCCCCACCGTAATCGCTCTTCCATGGCGCTTCCCCCTTTTGCGGCGATCATACTGCCGGAATGCTACCGGGGCCACGGCCATGAAATACTGTGCGACAACACTCTTCGGGTGGCGGCGGGTATGCCTGCTGAACGGCGATGGGGCGGGCATACCCGCGCCATCATTTCGTACGGTTACCTTCGGTTGGCATGGCGACCTGTTGCCCACATACGGCGCTCGGCGCATACTGCGGCCATCGAATGAGCCGAATCGAAAGGAGAATCGCCGATGCCCCCGCGCAGCCTCGACACGACCGAACTGACGTGGCCCGAAGTCCGCGACGCTATCGCGCAAGGATATGACGCGATTGTCGTCGCGGCGGGTTCGATCGAGCAGCACGGTCCGCACCTGCCGGAGATGACCGATACCCTGATCGGCACGCACCTCGTGCGCGCCATCGTCGAGCGACTGCCGAACGCGCTGCAAGGGCCGACGATCACGATCGGCTGCTCCGAGCATCACATGGCCTTCGCGGGCACCGTCACGCTGCGCACGGAAACCTTCATCGCCGTCGTGCGGGATGTGGCGCACGCGCTCGCCCATCACGGCTTCCGCACCATCGCCTTCATCCCCTCGCACGGCGGCAATTTCGCGCCGCTCGCCGAGGCGATGCGCGGGTTGTCCGACGATCTCGGCGGCGCGAAGGCGGTCGCCTTCTCGGACCTCGTCGGCTTCGTCGGCGTACTCACCGGCGTCTCGGCGCAGTTCGGCATCACTCCCGAGATTTCCGGCGCGCACGCGGGCGAGAACGAGACCTCGCTCGATCTCCTCCTCCGGCCCGATCTGGTGCGGATGGACCGTGCCGAGGCGGGGTATGTCGGCCCCTTCGATCAGGCGGTCAGCGAGATCATCTTCACACAGGGGATGCCCGCCCTGACCGAGAATGGCATCCTCGGTGACGCCCGCCCCGCCACCGCCGCCCACGGTCGCGCCTATCTCGACACGATGGCAGACTTCCTCGCCCAATGGGTTGAGGAACGGCGGGCGTAAGTGGCGGCGCGGGATTTCAATCTGTGCCACCCATGGGAGTGTTCCAAATTGGAGGTTGCGCAGATGGCGACCCATCATCTCGATGATTGTGCAATGCCATCCCTTTTGGGATAACACGCTGCCGCCCCGCGTGCGCATCCTGGACTGCGTCACATGATCGTGCACATATACCGGCAGTGACGGCTGTCAAACGGCGCGCCGCCACGCTATCAGATTGGCGGGCGTGCGATGGATTGGACGCCAAACGTGAACTGACGCGAGGAGGGGTATGCCCCTTCTTTTTCACTGGCTTCTAGCGCTCAGTAGCTCGACCGACCAGCTACTCGTCTCCACGATGGTGATCAGGCGAGCTGAAAGGGCTGCGGGGTGCCGCCGTCATAGCGTCGCGGCAAGATTGCGCTATGCTCGCCGGCGGAACCCTTCCTCGGGTGCGCTGGTGGGCCATTGCCATGACCGGAATCGAAGCTTCGACCTCTCCCCCTCCCTTGCCGCGCTGGTTCGGACCTAGAGCCAGCCCAGATGACCCGGCCGTCTCGGCCCTGATCGCCCGCGTCGCGCGAGGGGCCGGATGGGCAGACATCGGCGGTGGGTTCAACCTCAACGTGCGGATAGACGCTGAGCCGCCGGTTGTCCTCCGGGTTCATAGGCCCTGGGTCCGCCGCGGCCGGGTAGCGGGACTGCGGCGCCTGCGGGAGCGGCTCCAGCGGACGCAAGTCCGCGTCGCTCGGCCGATTCGGATTTCCGGCTGCGACCTCCTGAGGGTCGCTGATCGTTGGGCTGAGATTGAGGAGTTCATCGATCACGTCCAGCCACGGGCGGACGAGGACTCCTACGTCCGCCTATTCGAGGAGCTCGGACGCCTTCACACTGCGCTCAAAGCAGTCTGGGAGCCCAGTCCGCCCGAACCCCTCGACGACCACAGAACCTTCGGCCAACTGCGTTACTCGGTCGGCTTCACACGCCGCAGGCTCGGACCCCGCAGCGAGCCGGTCGTGCATCGGATGCGCCAACTGACTGGCGAGCTCTCCAAGCTCCGGAAGGAGGTCGAACTGCCATGCACTCCGATTCATGGGGACTACAAATTGGGCAACGCGGGAGAACTGTCAGACGGCTCATGGGCCACCTTCGACCTGGATTTTGCGAGGGTCAGGGAGCGGCTGTACGACATCGCGGCCAGCCTGCACCACGTCGCACAGGGCGGCGAATTGCTCGAGCCGCGACGACTGCTCGACGCCTACGAAGGCACGGCTCCGGAACCGCTGACTCGCGACGAGCACCGTTGGCTCCCCGGGGCTCTCGCCCTTGTACCCTTGCACTGGGCTGCCACCGCAGGGCTCGTGGGCGACGGCATCCACGAGGCCGAGAGCGCAATGACCGCCGCCGAGGCCTGGTGGTCGCGCCGGGCTGAACTCTCGTCGTAGTCCGGCGGCCGCGCTCGGGGACTGGAGTTCTCGGCCGAGCTCTTAGCTCGACTTTCCCCATTTGGCTCTGATAGATGAAGCAGGATATGCTCGGTACCACTCGACCAAGAGGAGGTGCCGATGCCTACCCTGCCGCCCGCGATGATACTGCTGCTCCGTCCCTTCGCACCAGTTTTCTCTCAACGGGTCTGGGCGCATGTCCAAGTCTTGCTCGCCGGAGCGATCCTCGCGCCCGCCCAGCGCACCGTCACCGCCGCCTTGCGCGTCGTCGGCCTAGCACAGACGACTCATTTCCAGCGGTATCATCGCGTCCTCAATCGGGCCTCGTGGTCTCCCCTCGCCGCCAGCCGGATCCTGCTACGTCTGCTCATCGCGGCGTTTGTGCCGGATGGCCCGCTCGTCGTCGGTGTCGATGAGACACTCGAACGGCGCACGGGTGCGCAGATTGCTGCGAAGGGCGTCTATCGCGATGCGGTGCGTAGCAGCCACAGTCATTTCGTCAAGGCGACCGGACTGCGTTGGGTCTCGCTGATGCTGCTCGTCTCGATTCCGTGGGCAAACCGGGTATGGGCCTTGCCCTTCCTGACGGCGCTCGCTCCGTCAGAACGCTATGATGCCGAGCGGGGACGGCGGCACAGGAGTCTGACCGACTGGGCATGGCAACTGCTGCTCATCGTGCGTCGCTGGTGGCCCGAGCGTGCGATTGTCGCCGTGGCCGACAGCGGCTATGCCGCCCTCACATTCTTGGCACGCTGTCAGGCGCTCCGTCAGCCGATCACCGTGATCACCCGGTTACGGCTTGATGCCGCGCTCTACACCCCGGCACCGCCCCGCACGCCGCACCAGAACGGCCGACCGCGCAAGAAAGGGACGCGCCTGCCGACCCTGGCAGCGCGAGCGGCGGACCCGACCACCGACTGGACGCCGCTCACCGTGACGCAGTGGTACGGGCAACGGGAGCGCACGGTCGAAGTCGTCTCGGAGACCGCAGTCTGGTATCACACCGGATTGACACCGGTGCCTATCCGCTGGGTGCTGATCCGCGATCCCGAGGAACACTTCGGGACCCAAGCACTGCTTTGCACCGACCTGACGGTCGCGCCGGAGCAGATCATCGCCTGGTTCGTGCGGCGGTGGCAGATGGAGACGACCTTTGAGGAAGTGCGCCGACATCTCGGCGTCGAGACGCAACGTCAGTGGACAGCGTTGGCGATCCGCCGCACGACCCCGGCGTTACTCGGCCTCTTCTCGCTCGTGACCCTGCTCGCACATCCGCACCTGAACGAGCAATCCGGCCCGATCCGGCAGGCAGCGTGGTATCGGAAGCGGGCACCGACCTTCGCGGATGCGTTGGCGCTGGTCCGGCGGGAGATCTGGGGGCACGAGGGTTTTTGCATATCCGGTGCTGCGGCAGAGACGATAAAAGTCCCGCGTGCTTTCCTCGAACACTTGACCGAGACACTCTGCTATGTCGCCTGATTGGGGAAAGTCGAGCTTAGTACTACAGCGACAGTTACGACTCATGCCTCGATGGACGGTAATGCCGCGACAATCCGTGCCCATGTCCCATCCCGGCACCACAACCGATACCGGCTGTACAGTGTCTGCCAGGCGCCGAACTCCGTTGGGATCTCGCGCCACCCCACCCCCGCACGCATCATCCACAGCAATCCCGCGAGGATCGGGCGATGCGCGCCGGGCGGGCGTCCGCGGTTGCCCGTGGACGGCGACAACAGCGGTGCGAGGCGTGCCCACAACTCCTCCGTCAGCGTCGGCGTCCCAGCCACCCAGATGACGTGCCCCTGCCGGTGTATCAGCGGCGACTGGCGTCGCGCCCGGCGCGCAGTGTGGCATCGCTTCGCCGTCGCTTGGTGCGTGCGCCGCCACTGTGACCAGCGCAGGTGATGCTGGTGATGCTCTGCGTCGCCACCAGCCAAACTGAGCAGGCGGCGGGTCTCTGGCACCGTCAGCGCGACGCGCGTGCCGCCCCCTTTTCTTCCGCCGCTGCCCGCGCCCGCGTCACCACTAGCGCGGCGTGCGCGAGCAGCGCCAGGGTGATGTGCCGGTGCCATGCCGCCCATTTGCGCACCTCGTATTGATCCAATCCCACCAACCCTTTCGCCTCCTCGAACGCCGTCTCGATACACCAGCGGCACCCCGCCACCCGCACCAGCGCCGCCGGCGTCATCTCCGCCGGCCCGCAGATACGGTAATATGCGCGCTCACTCGGGTCGCCGATCCCACGACGGGCGAGCAGCCAGTGCGCCATCCCCGACGGCGCATCGTAGGGCAGCGCGAGGCACGCCCAGTCGTACCAGCGCGGCCCCTGACTCCCTTCCCCCGCCGACAGCCGCGCCCACGCCGCGTCCGGTAGCCCGGCGACAAGCGCCTGCGCCTCCACCTGCTGCCCCGCGGTCCAGAGCCCGTGGGTGCAGGGCACGGCGAGCACATACGGGCGTCCCTGCGCCTCCAGCCAGCGCCGCAGGTCGTCACCGCCGTAGATCGTGTCGCCGACGACCCATGCCGCCGGAACCTGTGCCGCGAACGCCCGCGCCAGCATCCGCTTGGCCAGCTCTCCCTTGGTCGCGAACGCGATTGTCTCGGGGACACCCGCCTCCGCCCGTCGGTCGGCATCCTCCGTCCATCCCTCGGGCAGGTAGAGCGCGCGGTCGAGGAATGCCGTGCCGTGGGGACTGGCATAGGCAAGGAAGACGCCGATCTGTTGGTTCTCGCGTCGCCCCGCCGTGCCGCTGTACTGTCGCCCGACGCCGCAGGATTTGCTGCCTTTCTTGAGGAAACCGGTCTCGTCGACGATCAGCACGCCATCGGGGTCGCCGAGATGCTCGGCAACGAAGGCGATGAGATCATCGCGCACCGCCTCGACATCCCAGTCGGCGGCATTGAGCAGCCGCTGCACGCCCTGCGGCCCCGCCTCGCCGAGATGTTCGGCGAGTTGCCAGCCGTTCTTGCGCTCGACGGGAGCGAGCAGGGCCTCGAGATAGCGGCGCACCCGTGATCGCGCCTCGGCACGGGCGAAACGCGGGGCAATCCGGGCATGGACCGCATCGAGTGTCGCGGTCCAACAGTCAGGGATAGTGATTGTCGGCATGTGCTTCCCTCCCCACGAAGACTACCGCATCATCCCCGCATCTGTCGCTGTAGTAGTAGGGCGTGTTTTGGAATGCTCAATCAGCGGTAGTTCGGTATGCTTCCGGGCATGAATACGACGTATCCATCCGATCTGTCCGACTCCGAATGGGCGTGTCTGAAGCTGCTGCTCCCCGCCAAACGACCGCAGGGGAGGCCACGCAGCCATCCGCCGCGTGCCATCCTTGATGCCGTCTTCTATCTCCTGCGTACGGGCTGCCCGTGGCGCTATTTACCCCGTGACTTCCCGCCGTGGCAGACGGTCTACTACCATTTCCGTCGCTTCCGACTCACCGGCGTCTGGTCCGTGCATCCTCGCCGCCCTTCGCCAAGCGGAGCGGCGCAGGGTCGGCAAGCAGCCGCATCCATCGGCGGCGGTCATGGACGCGCAGAGCGTCAAGACGGTCGGGGAATCGGCGTCCATCAGCGGCTACGACGGCCACAAGCGCGTCAAAGGGCGCAAGAGCGGGCGCCCTCTGGGCAGCATCCTCGTCGATACGCTGGGGCTGCCGATCTCGATCTTCGTCACGCCTGCCGGCACGCACGACAGGGTCGGCGCATGGCGACTATTGGCCGGGCTCAAGCCGCTCGTCCCTCGCCTGGCGAAGATCTGGGCGGGCGGGGCGTACACGAGCGGGAAGTTGGCCCGCTGGTGCAGGGAATACGGTGGCTGGGTCTTGGAGATCGTCGGGCGCGACCCGGGGACACAGGGATTCGCGGTGCAACCGCGGCGGTGGGTCGTGGAACGGACATTCGCGTGGCTGGTGCGCAATCGCCGCCTGCGCATCGACTATGAACGCAAGGTGCAGACGAGCGAAACCCTGATCGAGGTGGCGTTTATCCGCTTGCTGGTCCGGCGGCTCGCGAGGGCTGCATGACTATTCCAAAACACGCTCTTAGCGGCGCAGCAACTTGACTGGGCGATACGGGCCTCAGATCAGGGGAACTATCACGGCGCAATTCAGGAGATCAACAAGGTCATTCAGGCACGTCCGACCGATCCATCCCCGTATACGGTACGGGCAATGGTGAATCTCAACACAGCGCAATTGCAAAAGAAAAGGCCCTGCACGAAGACCAATACCGAATGATCCGAGCAGTCATCGCCGATGCTAATTATGTCATCCGCATCGATGGAGACAATTTCGCGGTTTACTGGTTACGCGGTTCCGCCCATCTTCTAGTATTCTGACATGGATGATTTGCGCTGTTCACGCCGGTGTCGTCACCGGGTAGAGATGCCGCAGCTTGATCCGTGCATCCGCTGTCGTGAAGCGCCAGTCGATCCGGCTCCCCGCTGCATTGCGGGCGTCTTCCCATGCACTCACCGCGTGGTGTACCGCCTCGATGGTGGCGAGTCGCTGCCCCAGGCACTGGCGTACCAGCACGCTGAACTCGATCTCCGCGGGTGCCCTTTGGGCGGATTCAGCCAACTGCCGTGCTTCGGCGTGTGGTGGATCTCCAATCGATCCGCGATCCGCTTCGCCTCGGTCGGCGCGAACGCTTCGTACAGCGATGCGACCGTGTGCGTGTTGAGTTGATCCAGCACCAGCACAACCCTCTCGGCATTGGGATAGTGGATGTCGACCAGGTCCTTGACGCAGTGTGCCCAGTCCACGGCGGTACGCCGCGCGGTCACCGTGACATGCCGCCAACCGCGCAACGGCTCACAGAGGAGGAAGAGGTTGGCGACCCCGCCCCGGACGTATTCGGGATCGTGGCGGGCCACCCGTCCGGGTGTGGCGGGCAAAGGATCGCGGACCTCGCCCAGCCGTTGAGTGTGCGTCTCATCGAGGCAGACCTGCGGGAAGCGCGGATCGTACGGGCGGGTGTAGACGTCGAGCACGTCCTCTATGCAGGCGACGAAGGCGGCGTTCTGCTTCGGAGGGATGCACCAGCATTCTTTCAGCCACGGCTTGAGCGCGCTTTTTTCAAAGTGCGGCGCACCAACTCACGCGAGACCTGGGCGCCGTTCTCGACGGTCACGAACGTGGTGGCGAGCAGCCGCACGCTCCAGCGTTCGCGCCCGGTGGGCGGGGCACTGCACGCCAACGCGATCAGGTGCGCCTCGTCCGCACCGGAGAGTGTGCGCGGTTTGGTGGCACGCGGCGGGCGGTGCCGCAGGGCGGCATCGCGCCCTCCCTGCACGAACCGCATCCGTACCCGTCCCACGGTGGATGCGTCAACCTCCAACGCCTCGGCGATGCGCGTGTCGCCCCACGCGGGGCCATCGGCCCCCTCGTCGGCCTTGAGCAGGATGCGGGCGCGGGTCAACGTCCGCGCGGGAGCGGTGCCGGAGGCGAGCAGCGCGTGGAGCATGGCGCGATCAGCATCGGTGAGCGTGACATGATAGCGTTTCGGGTTCATAGCAGCCTCCGCGTCGGACGACCGCCGCGCCAGATCGCGGCCCCTCACGCTACCAGCCCGCCACCAACCTTGCAAATCATCCATGTCAGAATACTAGAACGCTGCCCACTGCATCTCTTCATCCATGGATTCGCGCACAATATCCACGTAGATCGCCATCGTGTCGGACGACGCATGTCCGAGCGCCTTGCCGACGACCGCCGGTGTCGCGCCCCGCTTGAGCATCTCCACCGCCATCGTGTGCCGCAAAGCGTGGACAGAGGCGGCCGTGATGTGCACCGCCCGGCAATGTTTCGCAC
>CAWJZC010000025.1:0-392019 GCA_963847195.1 uncultured Chloroflexia bacterium
CGGGTCGATATTGGCTCGAGTTATCTCTCATCGACATCCTCGCCGCGTTCCTGTTCGCGCAACTCGAGGCGCAAGAGAAGATACAGGCCAAGCGGCAGCGGGTCTGGGAATTTTATAACACGCACCTGCAGACGTGGGCAGCGGATCACGCTGTCCGCCTGCCGATTATTCCGGAGCATTGCGAGCAGTCGTATCATATGTTCTATCTCATCCTGCCCTCACTCGCGGATCGGACGGCGCTCATCGCGCATCTCAAGGCGCGCGGTATCCTCAGCGTCTTCCATTATTTGCCGCTGCACGACTCCGAGATGGGTCGGCGCTACGACGGCAAGACGGGCGATTGCCCGGTGACGGAATACGTGAGCGATCGTCTGTTGCGCCTTCCCTTCTACAATGACCTCACCCTTGAGGAACAGGAATTGGTGGTGACGGCGATCCATGAATTTGAGGGATGGAAGAAAGATGATTAGACGCGTCCTCCACTGGTTCATGGCCAATCCCCGCGTCTATGATCTCGTGCAGCGGCTGGTTGGCGCCCGGTATGTTCATCAACACCTCGAAACACAGGTGGCACCAGTTCGCAGCGCCTCGCTGATCCTTGATCTCGGCGGCGGAACCGGAATCAATCGCGATCTCTGGTTGCCTGACTGCAACTATGTTTGCCTCGATCTGGACCCGATAAAGCTCCGAGGGTATCGCAGCAAATACAAGAGCGACTTTCCCGTTCTCGGCGACGCGACGCGAATCCCAGTCAAGACAGGAAGCATGGATGTCGTACTGTGCTCGGCTGTCTCGCACCATATTCCGGACGATGGACTCGATGCGTTGTTCAGCGAGGCAGCACGCTCCCTCAAGGCAGGGGGACGTTTCATCTTCCTCGATGCGGTCTGGGTACCGACGCGGTGGCCGGGTCGATTGATGTGGGAAATATGATCGCGCAGCTACCGCGAAGAAGAAGCATTGAAGCACTGATAAGAGACACACAGATATTGTACACTGGCAAGAGTTTTCCTATTTGCACCAATACATCCTGTGTTAGTGTAAGAGGTGAGGCGTCAAAGTGATGGTGAGGCGGAGCGTGGCGACGCATGATGCGTCGACCGTTATCAGGCCATCGCCTAGCTATGAACCAGAGTACTTCGCTCCGCTCTTCACTGCCGAAGCCCGTCACTTTTGGTTCAAAGCACGAAATAGCCTGATTACAGTGCTGGTATCACAGATTACGGCGCATCTGCCTGCGGGCTACCGGGTGCTGGAGGTTGGCTGCGGTACCGGGAATGTCCTGCACGTTCTTGAAGCGGTCTGCGAGCGGGGATCGGTCGTCGGCATGGACCTCTTCATAGAAGGGCTACGCTTCGCACGTCGCCGGACTCAGTGCGCACTTGTGCAGGGAGATATGCACGCACCACCGTTCCGAGTGCCGTTTGATGTGATTGGTCTATTCGACGTACTTGAGCACCTGCCAGATGATCTTCATGTTCTCCGCGATATACACGCAATGTTCGGCCCCAGGCGGCGCGTTGTTTCTCACCGTCCCGGCGCACATGTCGTTGTGGAGTCATTTTGATGACGCGGGACATCATTGCCGCCGCTACGAACGGGATGAATTTGGAGCGCAAACTTCGGGAAGCCGGTTATGAATTGGAGTATCTGACTTCGTTCATGGCTCTGCTTTTTCCTGTGATGTGGTTGAGTCGGCGTCTGACACGCCTCCTCAACCGCCGGAAGCTGCTGGAAGACTCCGGTCTCCATGCGCTGGTGGTAGATGAGCTGCGGGTGGTGCCGATCCTGAACGGTCTACTCTCGTGGATATTGGGCCAAGAAGCGCGGGTCATCGCCCGGCGTAGGCGGATCGTGGTAGGAACTTCCTTCCTCGTTATCGCGAGGAAGGTCGAGCTACATGTCGAGAATTAGCCCGTTCGGTTTTCTGCTCGTTGCCATCACCGTCGCCGCGACGGTAATTGGTCAACTGTTGGTCAAGAAAGGCATGCTGCAAGTCGGCGCCAGTCCATCAGAAGTCGCGCTGATCCCCAAGTTTCTTTTTCGGGCTTTTACCAATATCTATGTCGTCGTCGGGATTTCGTGTGCATTACTCGCCGCAGTCTCATGGACGATCGCGGTGTCCCGTATTGAGCTAAGCGTTGCGTATCCATTCCTCAGCCTAGGATTGGTGCTCGTTCTCGCTTTGTCCGGCGTTGTTTTCGGAGAAACCGTTCCCTCCAACCGCTGGATCGGTGTCCTGATTGTCTGCATTGGTCTCGTTGTCGCTGCCCGGAACTAAACAGGTGAAAACAACGCGACTCGATCTGCGATAAACTATCGCCGATCAGCCTCCTGTCGGATAGATCCATACTGGAGGATCGATATTGCGGACGATGTTGACTTTTTTGCAGTGGTCTTGCATCTGCACGTCGCCTCTGGATTCACAGAATGAGCGTAGGCACAACTCGCGCCCACGCTCATCCTGCCAGTCTCTCAATGTCCAGCCAGTTTTATCGGATCGACTCGGTTACTTCTTCTTAGGAAGCGCCGGCGGCTTCGGCGCACTCAGCTGCGGCACCTTGATGTTCGGCATAATGTAATTCGCGAATCGCGCCAATTGCGTGTCGCTCCGCTTCCCCACCACCCGCCAAGAGAACGTCCCGTTCAGCGTCTGCCGCCGCCTTGCCCTTCGAGCGGCCCGGCCGCGTCAGCCTGCACCGTGAAGCCGCTCGCACTCTTTCGCGTCGTATGCAAGCCGTTGTGCCCGTCGTGCTCGGTGAGGAAGACGTGGTAGGAGTCGGTGTGGATCAGCGCCATGAAGTGCGGGTCCACCTTCACCTCCGCCTTCCCGTTCACCAGCGCTCCCCTCCCCGAAGTCCTCGAACCACGCCTCCGGCGCCTCCACGCAGTAGACCAGGCGGTGTCGCCGTCAGCGGGTGCTGCACCGCCGCGCTCTTGCCCCCGCCCGTGCTCGCCCCGTTGATCGTGCCGACGACGAAGTTGCCGGTGACGACCACATCGCCGGGTGAAGTAGGCGGCGTAGTTGAGCCCGCCCCCGCCGCCCCGACGAAAGCGGCGGCGTTGGAGATGCCGGCGATTCCTGTCGAGCTGGCGGCGGTCGACTGGCGGTGCCGCCACATGCGCGCCGGTGGTGAAGAGCCGCCGAAGCCGGCGGTCGGCCGTCGATGGATGCCGTAGAGCCCGTGCCACTCGTAGTAATACCGACATGCACCGTGTCCCCACTGCCGGTGATTCCGTAAATGTCCCGTCGCCACTCGTGGACGACCCATACACGGCCGGCAGCGCTCGTCGAAACGCCGCCGACGCCGGAGCCCGAGGACGACTGGCCGTAGACGCCGGTGCCATTTGTCGCCACGCCGGTGGTGCCGATGCCGTTCAGCGCGTCATTGCGCCCGTGGGCACCCGAGTTGTTTGCCGCCGTCGCAAATCCCTGGATGGCGTCGAACGACGTATCGGGCGTTGCCACACCGGCCTGCAAAACGCGGAAGCCCGCCGTCGTGGGAGCAAGCGTGGCTCCCGATCCCGTGGTCGGAGTAGTGAGCGTCGTGAGCGTCACTTCTGTATTGTTGGCGTTGTTCGCGGCGCCAAGCATGAGATTGCTGTTATCGCCCGCATTGACCGTCTCACTGCCCATCCGCGTGGCGAGCACGCCCGCCGCCAGCGCCGCCGCGCCCGCGATCAACCCGCGACGCTTGAAGGCGCCCTTCTCAATCGGTGCCATAGATTCCGGTCCCATCTCATGCTGCGCTGCCATAACCCTGCTCCTCCTCGCCCATACCTGCCCGAACCTCTGGGCATACCACCGGATACCAACACTATAGCCGGGACGATGCCCCAATACCGCTAGGGAATTCCCAGTTTTCCCACCATACCGCCGCGAGGATATCGGCATATTCGCATTGCGGCCGCCCGCAGCGGCGCGATCACGCGCCATATCCTCGTCCGTTATCGCGTCTCTCCTTCCTGCGTTTGCCCTGGTGTCCCTTGTCCCCATAAGGCGCATGACGTGCGAGCCCGCGTGCGCTCGTCTCATGATCGTTAACGGAGTTCATGCCCTGCTCGGTACGCCCTGCGCGAAAACCGGGGCAAATTCCGACACGCACATGCACCTACCACCACGGCGCGCATACCAAACCATTGTGCGTGACTGACTGAGGACAAGGGTACACAAGAACGGTGCGCCTTGTCAACACGTATCTCACCACGATCTATAATGGACATCTCATCACGAATAGACTTATACATCCTTATGACTCAAGTACAACACAGCCGGGTCCCGCTTGCGCGATACCGGTAGACGACGTACGGATCGGTCGCGCCGGTAGGCTCGCACACCCGCCACACCCCACTCCCCCGAAGGAACATAGGGATTGCGAGTGCGTTAGAGTGAATAGGCATCATGGCTTCAATCTTGCGACTCGCGCCGATAGGGGCTGCTACTACACAACGGAGCGGATCGCCCGGCGCGACATCCACGTCGATCCGCCGTTCCGAAGATCCGTGACGGGGGAAGCGAATGCGCGCACACGACCAATTCCTGATGCGGCTCTACGAGCGTACCGGCGGCCGCACCGACCGCACCCTCCATGCCTATCTGCACATCGCGCGACCGCTCGCGCTCTCGCTGGCCGAGACGCGGGCGTGCCTTGCCGCCCTTGTCGGTGCGGAGCTGATCGAAGCGGACCCGGAGTTCGACCGGCTGATTCGGCTCACCCCGGTCGGAGCCGCCACATGCGCGCGGCGCGATGCCGGCGAGACGGTCGCGCCCCTCTCCCCCCGCCCGGTCGCGTACGCTCCCGCCTTTGTCCTCTCGCCGGAGATGGGCTCCGCGCTCACCGCCCAGTGAACGCGCGGCTAACCCCACGGGCGATGGCCCTTCCGCCGAATGCTGGCCGCGCGCCCGATGCGCCATCGGGCGCCGTCGCACCGCCGTTTGGGTTACAATCCACGCGGGACGGCGGCGCGGCGACGGTTCGCAGGCGAGCCAACGGAGATTCGCGGTGAGCGGTGGGGAGCACTATGGAACGTGAGTCTGACGTGGCGGCCGGTGATGGGGCGGCACCAGCCACGCAAACCGCCGATCAGGATGAGACGTATTTCCGGCATCTTGCGGAGACGATACCGCAGATCATTTTCATCACCGATCTCCACGGTAATGTCGAATATTACAATCGGTATTGGTACACCTACACGGGCCTCCCTGCCGGCACATACCGCGTCGACGATTGGATCGCGACGGTCCATCCCGATGACCTCGCGCACCTCGTCACCTATCGCGATTCCGCCCAGATGGCGGACGAGCCGTTCGAAGCGGAATATCGGTTGCGCCGCTGGGACGGTGTCTACCGCTGGCATCTGGGCCGGGGAGTGCCCGTCAAGGACGCGGCGGGCAACGTCGTCAAACGCTTTGGCATCGCGGTCGACATCACGGAGCAGAAGCAGGCGTCCGAGCGGCTGCATTACTACGCGATCCTCGTCGAGAATATGCCGGACGCCGTGATCACGACCGATACGCGCGACGTGATCCGCGGCTGGAATCCCGGCGCGGAACGGCTCTACGGCTGGCAGGCCGATGACGTGATTGGGCGCCCGGCGCCGGACATTCTTCAGGCGATCTTCGATGGCGGCGAGGCCAGCAGGCAGGCATGGCAATCCGCATTGAGCCAACAGGGCGCGTGGCACGGCGAACTCGTGCAACGGCGCAAGGATGGTACGCCCCTTCGGGTCGCATCGACAATTACGCAAGTTACGGATGAGCGCGGCGCCGTCCTCGGCGTCACCGCCATCAACCGGGACGTAACCGAGCAGCGCTCCATCGATGAGAACCTGCGCTTCCTCGCCGAGGCGAGCAAGGTACTCGGTTCCTCGCTCGATTACCGCACGACGCTGGCGGCCGTCGCGCAACTCGGCGTGCCGGAAATCGCCGACTGGTGCGCGGTGGATATGCGCGCCGAGGACGGCGGCATCGAACAACTCGCCGTCGCCCATGTCGACCCCGACAAGGTGGAATGGGCACGGGAATTGAACAAGACTAATCCGCCCGACCCGAATGCGCCGACCGGCGTGCCCAATGTGCTGCGCACCGGACAGTCGGAGTTCTACCCCGTCATCACCGACGAAATGCTCGTCGCGACAGCCAAGAACGACGAGGAACTGGCGTTGATCCGGCGGATCGGCTTCTCCTCCGCGATGACCGTGCCGCTGCGCATCCAGGATCGCGCGATCGGCGCGATCACCTTCGTCGCCGCCGAGTCGGGGCGCCACTACACCGGCGCGGACCTCGCCTTCGCGGAGGAGGTGGCGGGCCGCGCCGCGCTCGCGGTCGAGAATGCCCGCCTCTACCGCGATGCCCAGCGGGCAATTGCCGTGCGGGATGAGTTCATGTCGCTCGCATCGCACGAATTGAAGACGCCGGTGACGAGCCTGAAGATGTACACGCAGGTCCTCCAGCGGCAGGCCGAACGAAACGGCGATGCCGACCTCGCCGATCGTCTCGTCAAGATGGACCGCCAGACGGACAAACTGACCGGGCTGATAAATGACCTCCTCAATGTCGCGCGCATCCAGACCGGTCAACTCGAATATGTGGACGAGGCGGTCGATCTGAACGCCGTCGTCCACGAGTGCGTGGATACCATCCAGCCGACGACGGCGAAACATCACATCGTCGTCGAGGGGGCGATCGATGGCCGCGTCTGGGGCGACAGCGAGCGGATCGGGCAGGTGATGACGAATCTGCTGACGAACGCGATCAAGTATTCGCCACGGGCGGATCGCGTCATCGTGCGGCTCGACAGACGCGGCGAGGACGCGGTCGTCAGCGTGCGAGATTTCGGCATCGGCATCGCGCCGGAGTACCAGGGGAAGATTTTCGAGCAATTCTACCGGGTCAGCGACCCCTCCGAGAAGACGTTTCCGGGTCTCGGGCTCGGCTTATTCATCGCCGGCGAGATTATCAAGCGACATGGCGGCACGGTCGCGGTGCAAAGCACGAGCGGTGCCGGGACGACGTTCGCGTTCACGCTACCGATACTGCGGGGAGAACGCGAGCGCATAGCGCTTGGATAAGGGGGACGGGGTGGCCGAAACGCACGCAGGGAGACGGATACTGGTCGTCGATGACGACCCGGACATCCTCGACGCGATCCGTTTCACCCTCGAAGACGAGGGGTACGCCATCACGACGACCGAGAAGGGCGAGTACGCCGAGAATCTGCACGACGGCAACGGCGGACTGCCGGACCTCATCATCCTCGATGTGCTCCTCTCGGGCCGGGACGGTCGGACCATCTGCCGACATCTGAAGAGCCGCGACGACACGAAGCATATCCCGATCATCATGATCTCCGCGCACCCCGACGCCGCCGAGTCTTCCGCGGAAGTCGGCGCGGACGCCTTCCTCGCCAAGCCGTGGGACATCGACGAACTGCTCGCCCTCATCGCGCACACGATGCCGCGGTGACATCCCCAATCCGCCGCCCCGATGATGCGAGCGTATAGCCCGCAAATCTCCGGCAGCCCTCGCACAGCACCACAAACGCCGTGGCAGCAGATATGCACTACGTCTCGCAGGACGCGGTGCGCGCGGGCTGCCAGTTGGGAAGGGGCGTAGCGATGGACGACGAGCGGAATCCCCGGTGGCACATGCAGGCCGATGACCTTCGCCATTTCCGCACGCATCTGACGAATGCGCTGCTGGCCGCCGGTCAACTCGGTCGGCGACATGTTCAGAACGCCGACGCGCAGCGGCTGCACGCGCATCTCTCCACCGCCCTCGCCCATCTCGTCGCGCGCCTGCGACAGATAGAGCAACGCGGCGTGGAGGACCCTGACGCGCCGTAACCTCCCCCGATGGCACGCCATGTGCGGTAGGTTTCGGCGACACCTCTTCCCCACCTCCCCGGTTTTCCCTCCTCCCCTCCCCGGTGGCGATGCGTCCCCCGCCTCTCGCCACTTTTCTTTTGCCCTGTTCCCGGCGTGCCCATCGTGGCGGCGCTGGTATCGCCTCTCGATCGTCGATGACAGGCGCGCCTCGCTCATGTCGCCGGCGATACCGCGAGGGCCATCGACTATACTGATGCCGGTATGGTGATGAAATAGTGGTGAGGAGAGGTTGCAATGCGCATCGAGGGCAGTCTGCACGATGTACCGTGGTCCGAGATTCCCGCGCTGGCGAGCGCTATCGAGCGATTGGGCTTCGACAGCATCGCCCAATCCGAGCTGCGGCGGGACCCGTTCCTGCCGCTGGTGCTGGCGGCCGGGGCGACACGGACCGCCCGCCTCGCTACATCGGTCGCCATCGCCTTTCCGCGCAGCCCGACAGCCAATGCCTACACCGCATGGAATCTCCAGGAGATGTCGCACGGACGGTTCGCGCTCGGCCTCGGCACGCAGGTCAAGGGGCACATCGAACGCCGATTCAGTACCGCCTGGGGCGCGCCGGGCCCGCGATTGCGCGAGTATGTCCTCGCCCTGCGTGCCGTCTGGGATAACTGGCAGAACGGCACGCCGCTCAATTTCAAGGGCGACTTCTACTCCATCGACCTGATGACGCCGGAGTTCAGCCCCGCGCCGCTGGATGTGCCGCCGCCGCCCATCCAGATCGCCGCCGTCAATGCCTACAATATCCAACTTGCGGGCGAACTCTGCGACGGCTTGCGCATCCACCCCTTCTCGACGCCCGCCTACACTCGCGAGGTCATCTGGCCGAATGTCGAGATCGGCGCGAAGCGGTCGGGCCGCTCCCTCGCGACCTTCGAGATGATCGGCGGCGGCTTCATCGCCACGGGCAGGACCGATGAGGAGGTGCGGAAGGCGCGCGAGCAGGCGCGCTACCGCATCGCCTTCTACGCCTCTACCCGCACCTATTTGCCTGTTTTGGAGCATCACGGCTGGGGAGCAATGAATGGCGAACTGCGGCGCCTGATCGCCCAGCAGCGCTGGGGTGACCTCGCCTCCGTCGTCCCGGACGACGTGCTCGATGAGTTTTGCGTCGCCGGCGTCTACACCGAAATTATCCCCCGCATCGCCGCGCGCTCCGCCGGTCTCGTCGATTGCATCGGCTTCTCTTTACCAGAGAATCTGGAAAATCCAGACGAAACCTATACGGACGCCCTCGCCCAACTCCGCCAACTGCCCTCCGCATCCGCGTCGCGCTGAAGACGGAAACCGGGGAGAGCCGCAGAGAGCGCAGAGAAATGCGGGAAGATTTCTGAGCATGTGTCAGAGTCATCCCGCATTCCCTTTGCGCCCTTTGTGTTCTTTGCGTCTTCGCGGCTCTCCCCGGTTTGATTCCCCGATTTAAGCCTGCGTAGGACGAAACTTCGGCAGGGTGACTTCGTCTGTCACGTCGTCGTAGACGAGTTCGACGGACATGCCGATCTTAACATGCTCAGGGTCGGCTTGGATGTCGATCAGGTTGGACATCAGCCGCGCGCCCTCTTCCAGTTCGATCAGTGCGACGACGTACGGGATCTCATCGGCGAAGCCGGGGGCGCGGTTGGCGTGGACAATCGTGAAGGCGTGCAGGAGACCCTTACCGGAGACCGGCTCCCACGAGAGGTTGCCCGAGAGCGTGAAGGGACTCATGCCGCGCGGGTAAAAGAAAAACTTGCCGGTGTCGTTGCACCGCTGGATCTTCATCTGATGCGCTTTGAGACTTTCCCAGTACGGCGCGGTGACGGGGTCGGACTTCGGCAGCGGTTTCTTGTAGTCGGCCATTATTATGCCCTCCCGAGGATTGCCGTACCGGCGGACGAGAGCACGCCGCCCGTGCCGTGGACGACCGCGAGTTTGGCGTCCTTCACCTGGCGGATGCCCTGATCCTGATAGTCGTGACGCAGTTGGCGCACCCCTTCGATGATCGCGAACATGCCGTACATGCCGGGGTGGTTATACGAGAGGCCGCCGCCGTTCGTGTTCATCGGGAAGTCGCCGCCCGGCGCGGTGCGTTGGCCGCTGACGAACGCGCCGCCCTCGCCCTTCGCGCAGAAGCCGAGTTCTTCCAGTGAAAGGAGCACGGTATAGGTGAAGGAATCGTAGATCATCGCCAGGTCAAGGTCGCTGTGCTTCACGCCCGCCATCTCGAAGGCGCGCCGGCCGGAATGCTTCGCCGCGAAGCTCGTCAGGCTCGGCATCTGCGAGATCATCGCGTGGTCGTGCCCCTCGCCGACACCGAGGACGACGATGGGCGTCTGCTTGAGGTCCCGCGCCCGCTCGACGGAGGTCATCACGTACGCGCCGCCCGCGTCAGTGACGAGGCAGCAGTCGAGCAGGTTGAATGGCCAGGAAATCATGCGCGAGTTCAGCACGTCCTCGATGGTGATCGGGTCGCGCATCATCGCCTTCGGGTTCAGCATCGCCCATTTGCGTGTGGCGACGGCGATCTCCGCCAGTTGCTCCTTCGTCGTGCCGTACTCGTACATGTGGCGCGAGCAGGCCATCGCGTATGCCCCGACGGGTTGCGGCAGGCCGAACGGCGCCTCGAACTGATTGCGCAATGCATCGGGCGCGGACGGATAGCCGGCCATGCCGACGCGGGAGCGCCCGCTCTCACCATGTGTCACCAGCGCCACTTCGCAGCGACCGGTGGCAATCGCCGTCGCCGCGTGCGCGATATGGATGACGAAGGATGAGCCGCCAACCGCCGTCGTATCCGTCACCTTCGGCTCGATGCCGAGATATTCGCCCAGTTCGAGCGTCGAGATACCCGCCGTGAACAGCCCGTCCACATCATCCTTCGTCAGCCCCGCCTCCGCGAGCGCGGAGCGCGCCGCCTCCGCGTGCAGCATGATCGCCGGCTTATCCGGTACCCGCCCGATCTGGTCCGACTCCGCCACCCCAACGATGGCCGTCTTGCCCGAAATACTCTCCATAATCGCCTCCTCTTGCTAATCGTCGGAACGAAACCGGGGAGAACCGCAAAGGCGCAAAGGACACTAAGAGCGCAAAGATGAGAAGAAACAAATAATCTTTCTCCCCCTGTGCGTCCTTCACGCTCTTTGCGTCTTTGCGGTTCAATCGCTTTCTCCCCGCTCGGTTAGACCCAGGTCAGTTCGTGATAGGGTTCGATTTTGGTGCCCCAGAAGCTGAGGCCGTTGCCGACATCCACCCACGCGCCCGGCGGGATCGCCTCGATCTCCTTGCCGAAGTCCGAGCGGTTCTTCTGCTCCTCCAGATCCGGGCCGAGGGCCTGCGGGATCACCGTGCAGAGTTCCTCGACCGTCCAGCGGTGGTCGGCGCGCAGGGTCTTGATGATCTTCGGCTGCGCCATCAGGGCGACGTTGTAGCCGAACGAGCCGAAGATGTGCCCGTTGATCTCCTGCGCGGCGTCGCTGGCGAGGAAGGCGATCAGCGGCGCGACGTTGTCCGGGTCGCGCTCGGTGCCGACCGCCAGTTCGCTCGGCAGCTTGCCGGTATGCGCGACCGCCTCCCGCGCGCGGGGGATCGAGTCGATCATCCGGGTGTGGCCGGTCGGCAGGATGGCGTTCGCCGTCACGCCGTACCGCCCAAGGCCGTTCGCGCAACTGAGCGTCAGGCCGATGATGCCCGCCTTCGCGGCGGCGTAGTTCGGCTGACCCGGCGCGCCGAAGGCCGAGGTGGAGGAGAAATTAATCATCCGCCCCGATCGCTGCTCGCGGAAGCGTACCGAGGCGTGGCGGCAGGTATTGAATGTCCCCTTCAGATGGACATCGATGACCGCTTGCCACTCCTCCGGGGCCATGTTGAAGATCATCCGGTCGCGTAGGATGCCCGCGACATTGACGACGATGTCGATCTTGCCGAAGGTGTCGACCGCCTGCTGGATCATCCCCTCGGCAGCGTGATAATCGCTGACCGAATCGGTATTGGCGACCGCGTTGCCGCCCGCCGCCTTGATCTCTTCCGCCGTCGTCGCGGCGGGGCCGGTGTCCACGCCGTGCCCGTCGAGGCTCGCGCCGAGGTCGTTGACGACGATTGACGCGCCCTCCCGCGCGAGCGACAGCGCGACGCCGTGACCGATCCCCCGGCCCGCGCCCGTGACGAGCGCGACTTTTCCATCAAGGAGCCCCATAATGCGTCCCCCTCACTTCTTCTTGGCGTCGTAGTACGCGCGGCGTTCCCACAATTCCACACCGGGCGCGATCTCTTCCCAACTGGCCGGGTCCGCTTGCATGGCGGCGGTGCCGCGCGCCGGGCGCTCCATCCCCGGCACTTGTACGGGCTCCGGCAGCTTCACCACATCGCCGATCGCTTTGGGGACGATCTCCGCCAGTTCGGACGGCTTCCACCGTCGCTCGGCTTGGAAGACATCGGCGAGCTCCCAGTGCGAGTACATTTGGATGACGTTACCCCGCACGCCGAAGAACTGCCCGTTCACCATCGCCGCGTCGTCCGTGCCGAGGTAGGCGACCATCGGGGCGACATTCGCCGGATCGCCCTCCGTCCCCTCCGCCAGTTCACTGGGCGCTTTGCCGTCGTGCTCCTGGGCGAACTGATGGCCGCGCGGCGTGGAGTCGATCATCCGCGTCGTCGCGCCGGGGAGGATCGCGTTCGCCGTCACGCCGTACTTGGCAAGGCTGTTGGCGAGCACTGCGGTGAGGCCGAGGATGCCGTACTTCGCCGCGCCGTAGTTCGGCTGGCCGGGACTGCCCCACGCCGAGACGCTGGAGAAGTTGATGATCCGGCCGCTCCCCTGCTCGCGCATATGCACCGAGGCGTGGCGCGAGGTGTTGAACGTGCCATTCAAGTGTACGGCGAGGACGATGTCGAACTCCTCCTCGCTCATATTGAAGATCATCCGGTCGCGCAGGATACCCGCGACATTGACGAGGATGTCGATCTTGCCGAAGTTGTCGATCGCCTGCTGGATCATCTCGCCCGCCGCGTCGTAGTCCGCGACGGAGCCGGTATTGGCGACCGCGTTGCCGCCCGCCGCCTTGATCTCGTTGACGACCTGCTGGGCGACCGAGACATCGGTCCCCTCGCCGCCCAGGCCGGTGCCGAGATCGTTGACGACGACCGACGCACCCTCCGCCGCGAGCAACATCGCGATGGCCCGCCCGATGCCCCGCCCCGCGCCGGTGACGACCGCTGATTTCCCGTCCAGTTTACCCATACGTCCTCCCTTTGAAACCGAAACCGCATCAACGCAAAGGACGCAAAGGCGCGAAGGGCGCAAAGAAGAATAAGAAGAGAAACGGGGATCAGTCTACTTCTTTTCTCCCCTTTGCGTTCTTTGCGTCCTTTGCGCCTTTGCGGTTCAATCGGTTTCCTCCCCGTTACCACCCGATTTGACGAAACTGGATCACCTGTGTTGTGCGATCCCAGATCGCGAATTGTCCGGCGGCCAGCGCGCCGGGATTGATGAGGTAGCGGCGGCGCGGATCGAGGACGAGCCGACCGCGCGCGATGTCAATCGTCCCCCGCTCGTCCCGCGCCTGGCGGAAGTGCGTATGCCCGGCGAAGGTGACGCGCGCCTGCGCCTCGTGGCTCTTCGCCTCGGCATGGTGGAGGAGTCGCGCCAATGGACTCTGATGATGCCCCCACTGCTCCGCGTCGTGCGTGAGGAGCACGTCACCGACCGTGACTTCCTCCCGCAAGCCGGTGAGCAACCGGATCGTCTCCTCGCGCAGATCAACCGCGCCCCGCGCCGCCGCGAGGGCAATCTCGCGCTCATGATTGCCGTAGACCCCGACGACCTCCCAGCCGGCGAGGATTGCGGCGCACGGGTCCGCCTGTTCCGTACGGTCGAGCAGATCACCGAGGAGCGCGATGGTCGTCACCCCCTCCACGCGACACTCCGCCAGCGCCTCGCGCAGCGTCTCGGTCGTGCCGTGGATATCCGCGAACAGTCCCACGATGGATCCGAGCGTCATTGCGCCCCATGCGTGCGCGGCACGATCAAGCAGTCCACCACCCGCGCTCCCTCGCCGCGGTCGAAGACGAGCAGCGGGTTGATGTCGATCTCCGCCACGCTGTCGCGCAGGTCGAGACAGAGTTGCGAGAACTTGCCGAGAATGTCCACCACCGTCTCCGTATCGGCCGGCCCGGCACCCCGCGCGCCTTCGAGGATCGCCGCCCCGCGCAAGCCGCCGAGCATCACCCGGCTATCGCGCTCCGTCAGCGGCGGCACGCCGATCGCGACATCTTTCAGCACCTCGACGAAGATGCCACCCAACCCGACGGCAATCGCCGGGCCGTAGGAGGGGTCCTGCGTCATGCCGAGGATAAGCTCGCGCCCGCCGGAGACCATCTCCTGCACGAGTACCCCCGCGATCTGCGCATCCGCCTTGTACTGCCGGGCGTTCTCGATCACCTTCGCGAATCCGTAGGCGACTTCCGCGTCGTCCGTCATGTTGAGCAGGACGCCGCCCGCCTCCGTCTTATGCGCAATATCTGGTGATTCGATCTTCAATACGACCGGATAACCGATCTCACGCGCCGCCGCGACCGCTTCATCCGCGCTCGTCGCCAGCCGCTCGCGCGTCACCGGGATGCCATAGAGCGCGAGCACTTCCTTCGCGGCCCGCTCGACGAGCGGCATGCCGTTCCCCGCCGCGACGAGCGCCCGCGCCTGCTCCGCTATCGCACTGGCTTCACCGACCGGTCGCCCGCCCGCCTGCCGCATGCGCTGGAACTCGGCGTAGCGGATCAGCGCGCGGACGGCGCGCAAGCCGTTCTCCATCCCTTGCAGGAAGGGGACGCCGTCCCAGTGCATCGTCGGCTCGACCGGGTCCTGATCGTAGCGGCGGCCGTCCTGCACGCGGCCCGTGACCAGCGATGCGATGAGGAAGACTTTGTCCGGGAAGCGCTCGGGCATCGTCTTGAGCACCTGGCCAACAGGGGTCGCCAGGTCCACCCGGCTGGGGTACGCCTGCCCGTAGAGGACGACGTGGATATTCGGGTCCTCGGCCATCGAGACGAGCGAGCCCTCGGTGATCTCCGGTTGCGTCGCCGCCTGCCCGGTCGTGTCGAGCGGGTTGCCGACCGTGCCGTACTCGGGGATGACGGGCTTCAGTTTTGCCACCGTCTCCGGCGCCAGTTGTGGCAGGGAGATGCCGAGGTCCTGGCTGAGGTCCGCGACGAGGCCGCATGCGCCGCCGGAGACGAAGATCGTCCCGAGGCCGGTGCCTTTTGGTAGGCGCTTGGAGTGGAAGGCGGCCAGCGTCTCGATCATCTCATCGAGATTGTAGACCCGGACGACTCCATACTGCCGCATGATCGCGTCCGCGATGGCGTCCGAGCCGACCAATGAGCCGGTGTGCGCCTGCGCCGCCCGCTTGCCCGCCTCCGACCGCCCGATCTTCAGGACAATCAGCGGTTTCTGTCGCTCCGCCGCCATCTCCGCGACGCGCAGGAACTTCCGCGGGTCGCGGAACTGCTCGATGAAGCAGCCGATCACCCGCGTCTCGTCGTCCTCGACGTAATAGCGCATGAAGTCCGTCGCATCGAGGTCCGCCTCGTTGCCAGTGGTGATGATGTACGAGTAGCCGAACTCCCGCTCCAAGGGCGGGATGACGACACTGTACGCGAGCAAGCCGCTCTGGAAGATGATGCCGATCGGGCCGCGCCGGACATTCGCGTATGCGCCGGACTTGGCCACCAATTTCGCGGGGGTGCTGATCAGGCCGAGGCAGTTCGGCCCGACGACGCGGATGCCCGTGCGCCGGGAGAAGTCCCGGACCTGCTCCTGCCGCTGGTGCGCCTCCTCGTCGCTCTGCTCGCCGAAGCCGCTGGTGATGATGTTGACCGCCCCGACGCCCGCGCGCTCGGCCTGCCCGAGGACATCGAGGACGAGATTGCTCGGCACGACGACCATCGCCAGATCAACTTTACCAGGGACCGCCTCAAGGGTCGGGTAGCAGAGGGAGCCGAGCACTTCCTGATGCCGGGGCGTCACGCCGACGACATCGCCCTCGTAGCCGTTGCCGAGGAGCAATCGGTGGATGTTATAGGCGAACCCCGGCCGCGGCGTCGCACCGACAATTGCCACCCGCTTCGGGTGGAAGAGCGCCTCCATCGCGCCCGTAAACCGCTCTTGCTCCCCCGTCGCGCCCTGTTGTACTGTCGTCGCCATCCACACTCCCCCTTATGTGGACAAGTAGACAGTAGTCAGTAGTCAGTAGTCAGTGGGCCGGACCCACTCCGTCTACTGTCTACCGCCTACTGCCTACTTCCTCCTAGAAGTACGTCCGCCCCAACGTCTCGGCGATGCAGGCGGGCTTCTCCTCGCCCTCGATCTCGATGGTCTGCTCGCTCGTCATCTGCACGGCGCGGTCGCCGATCTCGTCCACGGCGAGCAGTTTCGAGCGCATGCGAATGCGCTTCCCCACACGCACCGGCGAGATGAAGCGCACCTTGTTCAGGCCGTAATTGACGCCCATTCGCCCACCGAGATTGACCTTCACGCCGGACGCCTTCTGGCTGCCGAGATAGGGGATGAGCGAGAGGGTCAGGTAGCCGTGCGCCACTGTGCCGCCGAAGAAGGTCGTCTTCGCCCGCTCGGGGTCCACATGGATGTACTGATGGTCGCCGGTCGCATCGGCGAAGGCATTGACGCGCTCCTGCGTGATCTCCATCCATTCACTGACGCCCGTCTCTTGCCCGATCAATTCCTTCAGCTCCGCCACCGATGTCACAACCCGCCCCGTATCCGTACTCATGCCTGCCTCCCGTAATCAGTTGAACCACAGAGGCACAGAGGACACAGAGGAAAATCGGAGAGAGAATGATTGAATCTTTCTTTATCCCCATCTCTCTTGCTTCCTCCCGCTCTGTGTCCTCTGTGCCTCTGTGGTTGAGGTATTTTGTCCCGTTACCCGGAGACGTGCCCGGCGAGGACTTCCTTGAGGACGCGCTCGCGGTGCGTTTCGAGATCGCCGTAGAGTGGCTCGAAATATTTGGCGCGCTTGAAGTAGAGGTGCAGGTCATACTCCCAGGTGAAGCCGATGCCGCCGTGGACCTGGATTGCCTCGCCGCAGACCTGCCGGGATGCGCCGTTGACGAAGGATTTGGCGACCGAGGCGGCGAGCGCGGCGTCCGGCGCGTCGGCATCGAGCGCCCATGAGGCGTAGTAGACCGCCGCATGGGAGTTCTCGACGGCGACGAGCATCTCGGAAAGCTTGTGCTTGACCGCCTGGAACTGGCCGATGAACTGGCCGAACTGCTTGCGCACCTTCGCGTAGTCGGTGGACATCTCCAGCGACTTGCGCGACGCGCCGAGCATCTCCGCGCTGGCGCCGACCGCCGCGCGCAGGAGCGTCGCCTCGATCGCCGACCACGCGCCGCCCTCCGCGCTGAGCAGATTCTCCGCCGGGACGCGGACATTCTCGAAATGGAGCGTCGCGCTCCTCTCCGTCAGATCGGAGACCACGTCGCGGTCGATGCGCAGCCCGGCGGCATCGCGCGGGACGGCGATCAGCGAGACCCCGTCCGCGCCATCGCTCCCACCGCTACGCGCGGCGACGAGGACGACATCGGCCGTGTGCCCGAAGGGGACGAACCGCTTGATGCCATCGAGGACGTACGCGTCGCCGTCCTTCTTCATCGCGAGGGCGATTTCGTTCGGCCCCCAGCCGATGGAGTCTTCGAGGAAGGCGAGCGTCATCGTCAGGCCGCCGTCGCAGACATCGGGGAGATAGCGCGCCATCGCCCGCTCATCGCCGGACGCCATAATCGCGCTCCCGGCGAGGATCACCGTCGCGAAATACGGCCCCGGATAGGGGATGCGCCCCATCTCCTCGAGGATAATCGCCTGCTCGATCATGCCGAGCCCGGCGCCGCCGTAGGACTCCGGGAACGGGAGCATCCCCAACTGCACGAACCGGCGGTACAGATCGGGGTCATACCCCCGCTCGTCCTCCATCATCGCGCGGACATGCGAAATGGGCGCCTGCTCGGTGAGGAACTCCCGCACCAGCCCGCGCAGCATCACCTGATCTTCCGTGAAATCAAAATCCATCGTGCGATACCTTTCTTACCACAGAGACACAGAGGGCACAGAGAAAACACGGAGAAGTCTTTCCTTTATCTATTCTCTGTCCCTCTCTGCGATCTCCGTGTCTCTGTGGTTCAACTCTTTCTCTAGTCGCCTGCGGCCGCTTTTTGGGCGAGGGCGATGCGGTCTTCGCGCACTTCCTTCGGCAGGCCGAGCACGCGCTCGCCGAGGATATTCTTCTGGATTTCCGACGAACCGGCGTAAATCGTCCCGGCGCGCGACCAGAAGAAGGAGTAGGCCCAACTGCCCGCCTCGCCAAAGTCGGAATCGGCGTGCAGCGCGTATTCGGACGGCAGACCGTCCGTCTGCAAACCGTACGGGCCGAGGATGTCGAGGAAGAGTTCCTGCACATGCTTGTCGAGTTCCGAGTAGTGGAGCTTCGAGATGGACGCCTCCGGGCCGGGGCGCTGGCCCTTTTCGAGGCGGCTGAGGAGCCGCAGTGCGGAGTAGCGCAGCACTTCGACTTCGGCGTAGATTTCGCCGAGTTTCTGCCGCACATTGGGGTCCTCGATCGCCGGCTTGCCGTTGCGCTTCAGCGACTTACAAACCTCGATCATGCGGCCGTACATCTCTTGCAGGCGCACGACGCGGGAGAGGACGTTGCCGCCGCGCTCGTAAGAGAGCGTCGTCTGGGCGATGCGCCACCCGGCGTTCATCTCGCCGATCAGGTTGTCCGCGTTCACGCGCACATTGGTGAAGAAGACCTCGCAGAACTCGCTCGAACCGCTGATCTGCTTCAAGGGGCGCACCTCGACGCCCGGCTGATGCATGTCGAGCATGATGCAGGAGATGCCCTGATGCTTCGGCGCGCTGCGGTCGGTGCGCGCGAGCAGGATGCCCCAATCGGCGTTGATCGCGCCGCTCGTCCAGATCTTCTGCCCGTTGATGATGAACTCGTCGCCGTTCACATCGGCGCGGCACTGGAGGCTGGCGAGGTCCGAGCCGGAGTTCGGCTCGGAGTACAACTGGCACCAGAGTTCCTCGGCGGTGAGGATTTTCGAGACGTGCTCCTGCTTCTGATGCTCGGTGCCGTGATAGATGAGCGTCGGCGCGACGATGCCGATGCCGAGGCCGTTGAGCGACGCGGGGGCGTTGGCGCGGGCCAATTCCTCGCCGACGATTGCCTGCATCATCGGGCGCGCTTCCTGGCCGCCGTACTCCTTCGGCCAACCCATCGCGAGGTAACCCGCCTCGTAGAGCTTGCGGTGCCACGCCCGCCGCTCATCGAGCGTCTCGGGCCGCTTCTTCGGGATATTCTCTTCCAGCCAGCGGCGTACCTGCTGCCGGAAGGCCTTATCCTCCGCCGTGTAGTTGAGATCCATCGGGTGATACCCTCCCTGTCCGTTGGCGAATCGTGGCCCTACTCTCAGCCACTATCGACACGAACCGTTGACGACTGCGGCGCTCCCGGCCGCACCACCGCGTTTATGCAAGACTACGCGGATACGCTACCCGCTCATCCCCGATACGTCAACACTGCTGTTGAAAAAGGGCGGTACGTTCTCTATCATGCCCACGTTTGTATCGCATGATCGGCTGAGCGCGTGAGCATCGCAATGAGAAGGGCGCGAACGCGGTGCGCCCCGCTGGATGCGCCCCGCCCGCCGCGCAACGAAAGGACGCCCCGAGCGACATGAAAATCTGCGTCTGTGTCAAGCATGTGCCGGACCCGAACCTGTCGATGCGGGTCGATCCCGGCACGCGCCGGTTGATCCGCGATAACGCCAAGTCCATCCTCGACCCGGCCGATGAGTACGGCCTCGAGGCCGCCCTCCGCCTCGTCGAGCAGCACGGCGGCGAAACCGTCGCCGTCACGATGGGGCCGCCCGCCGCCGAGGACGCGCTGCGCCGTGCCATGGCGATGGGCGCGGACCGCTCCATCCATATCGCCGACAACGCGCTCGCCGGGTCCGACGTACTCGGCACGGCGCGGACGCTCGCCGCCGCCATCGAGGCGGAGCAGCCGGACCTCGTCATCTGCGCGACCGAGAGCACGGATGCCTACAGCGGCATGTTGCCCGGCGCGTTGGCCGCCCTCCTCGGCCTGCCCCAAGTGACCTTCGCCCGCTCTGTCAGTGTGGAGGGGACGACAATAAAGGTGCAGCGGGATACCGAGACGGGCTATCAGACGATCCAGACCGAGCTGCCCGCCCTGCTCACCGTCACGGCCAGTATCGGCGAGCCGCGCTACCCGTCCTTCAAGGGGATGATGGCCGCGAAGAAGAAGACGATCGACCCGCGCGACACCGCCGCCCTCGGACTCGACGGCGCGACCGTTGGCGAGGCGGGCGCGCGCGAGCGCGTCCTCTCCATCGAGGCCGTCAGCCAGACCAAGCAAACCCGCACGAGTCACCGACGAGGGAGACGGCGAAAGCGTCGGCGAAATCGTCGCCTTCCTCAAGCAGATCCAGGTGATTTAGACGCTTAATCACCACAGAGACACAGAGGACACAGAGAGGGAAAGAGGAGACAAAGCATAACAATCATTCTTCGTTGTCTGTGTTCCTCTGTGCGCTCTGTGCCTCTGTGGTTGATGCATCAGGAGTTGATTGATGGCAGATAAGCGAATTTGGGTCTGGACGGACATTGTGGAGGGCGCGCCGCACCGGTTGTCGCTCGAACTGCTCGTCCCGGCGCGGAAGTTGGGCACGGCGGAGGCGGTCGTCCTCCATCCGCAGGGCGGGCAGGCGGCCGGCGCGCTCGGGCGCGCACGGCGCGGCGGTGGCACACGTCGGGGAGGACGCCGCGTACGGCGAATTCCTCGCCGAGCCGCAGGCGGCGACGCTCGCCGCGATGATCCAGGCAGAGTCGCCGGATGTCATCCTCTTCCCCAGCACCTTCGGCGCGCGGGATGTGGCGGCGCGGCTGGTCGGGCTGCTCGGCGCGGGCGTGATCTCCAACGCGACCGATCTCGCCTTTGAGGGCGACGAGATGCGCGTCACTGTCCCCTATGGCGCGGAGACGGTCGGCACGCTGACGATAGATGGGCCGGGGCCGTATCTCGTGCAACTGCGCCCGAAAGCGTTCGCGGCGGAGGAAGTGGGCGGCGCGGCGGAAGTGCGGCCCGTCTCCATTCCCGTCGATCCGGCGACCTGCCGCGTGCGCGTGTTGGAGACGGTCACGCAGGCGTCCGAGGGGCCGAATCTTGAAGAGGCGGGCATCATCATCTCCGGTGGGCGCGGCCTGGGCAAAGCCGAGAACTTCGCGCTGCTCGATGCACTGGCGGCCAAGTTAGGCGGGGCGGTCGGCGCGAGTCGCGCGGTCGTCGATGCCGGCTGGGTGCCCTATTCGTATCAGGTCGGCCAAACGGGCAAAACGGTCAAGCCAACGCTCTACATCGCCTGCGGCATCTCCGGCGCCATCCAGCATATCGCCGGGATGGGCGGCAGCAAGTACATCATCGCCATCAACAACGACCCGGACGCGCCCATCTTCGACCTTGCCGACCTCGGCATCGTCGGCGACGCGCTGATCGTCGTGCCGAAACTGACCGCAGCGATCAATGGGTAGTTGCGGGCGGTGGTAGCAGGCTTTCCAGCCTGCCTCTCGCCGGCGAGAGGCAGGCTGGAAAGCCTGCTACCACCAAGGACTATAGAAGCAGCGGGAGGCGAAGCATGGTGGCCCGGATGCGGTCGCTGCGGGCGGGTGAGACGGCGCAACGGAACCGGCTGATGGCGGGCTCGCTCGCGGCGGTCGTGATCGGCGTCGTGCTGATCGTCGTCGGGGCGCTCGCGGGCTGGGGCTGGACGCGCATCGTCGGCGCGACCTGATTACGGTCGGCGGCGGTGTGCTCGGCGCACTGATCGGCCTCGGCGCGCCGCACCGCCAGCGGATACGGGCCGGCGTGATCGCCCAACGCACGCTCATCGCCGTGGTTGCCGCGGTTATCCTTGCCTTGCCCGTCATCGCTCGCGCTCGTCGCGGCGGCGATCGGGCTCTTCGCCAAGGGCGGCGGCCGGGGAGCGGCATCGCTCGCGGGCGGCACGATGATCGCCCTCTTCCTGCTCGTCGCCAGCCTCTTTAGCGCGATGATCGCCATCCGGGCGACGCAGCGCGCCAGCATTCAAGCGGCGCGGATCGTGCCACAGACAGGGGAGGGCGTGTGACGCCGACGCGACAGATCGAATGGAATGTCCAGACGGTCGGGCAGATCGCGGTCTACGCGCTGCTCATCATCCCGATCGGCTTCCTCGCCTATGGCCTCGCGCGCCGCGTGCGCATGTGGCGCACCGGCCAGCCGGAGGACCGCTTCAACCAGTGGGGCACGCGCCTGCGCGGCGCGATCACGAAGAGCATCCTCCACGGTCGGATCGTCCGCCGACGCAACCTCTACGGCGGCTGATGCACCTGATGATCTTCTGGCGGCTTCGTCACCCTGCTGATCGGCACGATAATCGTGATGATCGAGGACGACATCACGGTGCCGATTTTCCACTACTCTTTCTACCGGGGGAACTTCTACCTCGGCTACAAACTGGCGATGAACCTCGCCGGGCTGCTGCTGATCGCGGGCGTCCTGATGGCCTTCTACCGCCGCCTCGTCGTCCGCCCGAAGCACGCAGGACACGAGCGCGGACGATCTCGTCTTGCTCGCCTTCCTCGTCATTCTCACCGTGCAGGGGTATCGTGCTCGGCGCGCTCCGTCTCGGCGGTGCAGCGCGATCCGTGGGCGGCGTGGTCGTTCGTCTCGTACGCGCTCGCCATCCCGTTGCGGGGGCTCTCGGACGGCTGGCTGAAGGCGCTCCATCAAGTCAACTGGTTCAGCCATTTCCTGACGACCTTCGCCTTCCTCGCCTACTTCGCCTACAGCAAGATGATCCACCCCTTCACGAGCCTCGCCAATGTCTTCTTCCGGCGGCTGAAGCCGACGCGGCGAACTGGACGCCGATCGCGAATCTGGAGGAGGCGGAATCGTTCGGCATCGCCCAACTGGAAGACTTCACCTGGGCGCAACTGATGAATCTCGATGCCTGTATGCACTGCGGGCGCTGCCTCGAATACTGCCCGACCTTCAACACGGACAAGCCGCTCCGCCCGCGCGATCTGATTCTGGAGATCGGCGGCTACATGGCGGACAGCGGCGGCATCTTCTCCGGCGAACTGGGCGAGGGGCAGAATTCCGCGCGCTTCCGCTGGGGCGAGGGGCCGGAGCGCGAGTTGATCGGCGGCGTCGTGAGCACCGAGGAACTCTGGGATTGCACGACCTGCGGCGCCTGCATGGAGCAATGCCCGGTGCTCATCGAGCATGTGCCGCTGATCGTCGGCATGCGCCGCAATCTCGTCCTCGAACAGAGCGAGTTCCCGGACGAACTGACCAACGTCTTCAACAACCTCGAACGCCTGAGCAGCCCCTACCAGTTCCCGCCGAATCAGCGCGACGCCTGGACGAAGAAGATGGCCCAGCCCGTGCGCATCATGGCGGAGGCGGCCGCGGCCGAGGAGGACGTGGAGGTGCTGTTCTTCGTCGGCTGCCTCGGCTCGTTCGACAGCCGCAACCAGCGCACGACGATGGCCCTCGCGCGCATCCTGCCAGACGGCGGGGATCAACTTCGCCATCCTCGGCAAGGAGGAGACCTGCACCGGCGACCCGGCCCGCCGCATCGGCAACGAATATCTCGCGCAGATGATGGCGCATGCAGACGGTCGAGACGCTCAATCAGTATTCGTTCAAGAAGATCGTCACCGCCTGCCCGCACTGCTTCAACGCGATCAAGAACGAGTACCCGGAGATCGGCGGCAACTACGAGGTCGTCCACCACAGCGAACTGATTAGCCAGTTGATCGCCGAGGGGCGCATCGCACTCAACCCTGCCTCCGAGGTCGCGCGCGGCAAGGTGACCTACCACGATCCCTGCTATCTCGGGCGGTACAATAGCGTCTACGACGACCCGCGCAGCGTCGTCGGCGCCTTGCCGGGCGCGGAACTGACTGAGATGCCGCGCAACCGCAACCACTCGTTCTGCTGCGGCGGCGGCGGCGGCCGCCTCTTCATGGAGGAGACGCGCGGCAGCCGGATCAACCGGGCGCGCGTCACCGAAGCGCTCGACACCGGGCGCGGAGATCCTCGCCGCCTCCTGCCCCTTCTGCATGACGATGTTCGAGGACGGCATCAACGGCGTCGGAAGCGAACGACCGCCTGCAAGTGCGCGACATCGCGGAACTCGTCGCCGCTGCCCTTGCGGAGACGCCAAGGAACGAAACGAACGGAGCATAAACCACCAAGACACCAAGGACACCAAGAGATAGAGAGTCTACTACTCTGTGCTCTTGGTGTCTTGGTGTCTTGGTGGTTGAGACCCTATGATCAGAGGAGCGGAAGCCATAATGACCAACGCATTAGCACTTGAAGTGATCGAAGTGCCGAATAGCGGTTTCATGAGCGATCAGCCGACGAATGCGGTGATTGCGGGCACGGATGAGGTCTTCATCATCGACCCCGGCGAGGCGGCGAGGTGTCGATCTGATCCAGCAGGCGCTCGCGCGGCGGGGCGCGGTGCGCGTCAAGGCGATTGTCCTCACACACAGCCACCCGGACCACGCGACCGCCGCGCCCGCGCTCAAGGAGTTGTATGGCTGCCCGGTGATGCTCAACCCAAAGGAGCGACCCGTCCTCCGCCAGTTCATGGCATGGTCGGACATCGATGTGCCGCTCACGGGCGGCATGACCCTCACCGTGGACGGCGGGGCGTTGGAGGCAATCGACACGCCGGGCCATTCGCCGGGCCACATCGCCCTCTTCGAGCCGGTCGCGCGCACGCTGATCGCGGGCGACCTCGTCTCCGGCCATGGCACGGTCGGCATCTTCCCGCCGCACGGCAAGATGATCGAATACTTCGACTCGCTCCGCCGATGCGCAACGCCTCGACGCGCGCACGATCATCCCCGGCCACGGCCCGATCATGACCCAACCGCCGGACATTTTCGACCAGTACATCGAGCGCCGCACGACGCGCGAGGAGGAAATTTACGCCGCCGTCGCCGCGGGCCCGACGACAATCGAGGCGATGCTCCCCGGCCTCTACCCCGACGTGCTGCCCCATTTCCGCCGCGCCGCCGCCGCTACTATCCTCGCCCACCTGGAAAAGATGCGCACGGAAGGGCGTGTCGAACCGGAGTCGGATGAGCTCGCGGAGACTCGCTGGCACATACGCGAACCGGCCCCGTCCGCGTCGTAATGGGCGGTCGCGATCGATTTCGATATGGGTAGCCGACGCTCCCGAATTAATGCGCCGACCGCTCTCCTTGCGGACGAACAAGCGTTCTGCCATCATCGGGCGATGGCGAACTGCATCAGGAGGAGGGAGATTGACATGTCGGATGCCCTGAAACGCTGGGACAATGATGACCGCGGGCATGGCATCGCGGACGGCGGATGGATTACTGATAAGGTTCGGACATTACTCGCCGCGCTCGAAGCGCCCGACTGGATCGCCGAAGACCCAGATCTTCACCTTCTGCCGCATCTCCAACGCGCCTGCAATGCGGCCGACTCACCATGGACGCTGCAATCCACCGATATGGTCGACGGGCTGTACATCGTGGCGCTTGACTGGTCCGGTCCGGTGCCACGATTGGCTAATCTCCGCGCCGATGTCTTCGCGCTGCTTGGCACGATTGCCGAGACCGTGCTCTTCGCACATCAGCATGTACGGGACGACGCGATCTACTACGATGCCGCGACCGGCATCGTCGATGATTCGCCGTTCCGCGCGCACGGCCATCTCCTCCAACTCCAGATCGGTGGAGCAGCGGTGGCGGCAATGTGCGCGGGCAGAAGAGGCACGCCATAACGGCTCTGGGTTCACCCATCCAGGCGAACGATCGCGCCCAATCTTACAGCGTCGCGATGGCGCGCTCCACGAAAGTTCGGTCCAATGCGAAGGGGTTTGTGGTTAGTGGGAGCGCGCCGGTGAGCATATCGACGAGCAGGCGACTGCCCGCCGGGCTGCCCATCACGCCGTGGCCGCTGTAGCCGGTATTCACCCAGAGCCCGTCCACCGGCGATGGGCCGAGCAGGGGGCGGTGATCGGGCGTCATTGTGTACTGGCCCGCCTGGATGAGCCACGGGGCGCGGTTGCGCTCCCAGACGGCACGCCAAAAGGGTGCAGTCCGCGCTGCGGCGACGGGACTGGTCGGGTCGAGCAGACGGAAGGCGAAGCGGTGGTCGGTCGGCACATCTTCTTGCGGCGCGGTGGGCGGTGTCTCCGGGTCGGTGAAGAGGAGGTACGCGCCGCGCAGGGCGGGCCGCCAGTGCACACCCGTCTCCTCGTCAATCGTCATCGGTGCGCCAGTCGGCACCTCCGGCAAATCGGGGAGGATCACCTTCTGGCGGCGCACGGTCGCGATGGGCAATTGCACGCCCGCCACATCCGCGAGCAAGCCGGAGAGCGGGCCGCAGGCGATCACCGCCGCCTCGGTCGCGACCGTGCCGCGCGTCGTCTCCACACCCGTTAATCGCCCGCCATCGATGCGGAAGCCCGTCACCCCGCAGTTGACCGCGACGGGTACGCCCGACCCAGCCGCGAATCCCATCGTGATCTGCTTCGGGTCGAGGAAACCGTCCCCCTGCCGGAAGCGCGCCTGTACAACCTGCTCCGCGACATATGGGAAGCGATAGCGCACCTCGTCGCCGTCGAGCAGTTCGATATCGTCCTGCCCCCAGCCGTGCTGCGTCGCGACGAGCGCCCGCTGCCGCGCGGCGGTCTCCGCCTCGGTCGCCAGCCAGAGATAGCCCTGCTGCCGGATCATCGGGTCGTACGCCGTCTGCCCGGTGACGGCGGCGAAATCGAGGAAGAGCGCGACCGACTCGCGCACCAACGCCAACTCCTCGGCATTATCGAACTGGAGCCGGAAGCCGCCCGTCGCCGCCGCCGTCGTCAGCGTGCAGAGCGCGGGCCGCCGTTCGAGCAGCAGCGGCCGCAACCCCGCCCGCGCCGCGAAGAAGGCCGTCGCCGCCCCGACAATCCCACCGCCAATGATGACGAGATCGGCGGTCGCCGGAAGGTCCGTGATGTACGTTACGGTGTCGGGCAAACTGGCCCACCCCCTATCCCCCTCCCGGCGCGGGAGGGGGGACTCAGTGCAAATCATCGCTCTGACTAATCAGGCTCGATGCTCCGCGCTTGCTCCCCTCCCGTTCCGGGAGGGGCTGGGGGTAGGCTCTCCTCGTACGTCGCATCCTCCTCGAAGGGGTAGAGCGGGCGGCGGCGATGGTGATAGGTGAAGGTCGAGAGGTCGGACGAGGTGACGCCGGGGGTGTTGACGAAAATGATTTCGGCGGCGATCGGCGCGTAGGCGGCGAGGGGCGAGTTGACGCCCTTCGCGACGATGACGTGCTTCTTCTCCGGCCAGACGCCGACCGAGTACATCTGCTCGATGCTCGTGTTGCCGATCCGATTGCTGGTCAGCACAATCGTGTGGTCGTCGGTCGTTTCGAGCACGACGGTCGTGCCGCCATCGAAGAAGCGCCAGCCGCCGTGCGTCGGGCGCGGGTCCTCGAACTTGCCGTCGGCGATCAGCCGGACACGGCCCGTGACGGTGACGGGCGTGCCGTGCATGTCGTCCGTCTTCGCGCCGACCGCGAGCGTCACCATCGTGCCGACGCCGGACGCGACGCAGGCGGCGACCGCCTCGGGGTCGTAGAGCGTCTGGAGGTAACTCCGCACGCCGAGCCGCTGCGCCGCTTCGAGCAGGATCGTCGAATCCGCCGCGCTGCCGCCGCCGATGTTGTCGCCCACATCGAGCAGCAGCACCGGCCCCTTCGGCGCGGCCATCGCGTGCCGCAGCGCCTCGTCCGCCGACGGCGTATCGCCGACGAACTCCGCCCGCCGCTCCCACGCGCGCCGCGCCAGCCATCGCGCCGCCTCGCGCGCGGCGGCCGGTCGCCATCGTGGACCGCGATGAACGACATGCCCATCTCCGGCACATCGGCGTAGGGGAAGCCCATCACGCCGCTGGCGCGAGAGCATCCCCGGCCACTGGATGACCGCCTCGACATCCGCCATCATGCCGAGCATCGGCTCCGCGCCGGTGAACTGCTTGACGATGTTGACGACCAGCGGCGGCGTCTCGATCGCGGAGACCGGATGGATCTCGCCGCGCACCGTCCGCACGATCAGTTCGGCGCACTCCCGCGCCCGGATGCGCGCGTCGAGGTGCGGGTTGGTGCGGTAGAGATTCGTCACCGTCACGCTCTCAACGAGCAGCGGCGTCAGGTTGCCGTGCAGGTCCATCGAGACGCCGATCGGCATGTCAGGGCCGACGAGCGCCCGCACCCGCCGCGCGAACTCACCGTCCGCGTCGTGGTACTCCTCGGAGACCGCCGCGCCGTGCAGCACGAGCAGGATGCCGTCCCATGGGCCGTTATCCCTGAGCAGTTGCAGGCATTCCGCGCTGATCCGCTCGAAGGCGTCGGCGCTGATCATGCCGAGCGGCCCGGTCGTCGTGAAGTAGAGCGGCGCCACCTCGACGCCCGGCTCCTTGCCGACTTCAAGATAGCCGGTGATCGTCGATTGCGCCTCCGCGTGCTCGCGGACAAGATCCGTCGCCGCGCAGGATGCCGTTCCGCTCGAACTGCCCGTAATCCGTCGGTGTCGCGCGAGAAGGTGTTCGTCTCATGGTAAAACCCCAGCAACGCCAGCCGCATCTCTCTCCTCCCCCGAATCACTTGAACCACAGAGACACAGAGAACACAGAGAAGAGAGGAAGCAAGGAGTTAAGGTATTCTCTCATGTCACTCTCTGTGTTCTCTGTGTCTCTGTGGTTAACCATTCCCTTTCTCGCCCCTGCCACTAGGGCGCGCACTTGCTGGACGGCCTGGGTCATCGCATTCAGGTAGACGCCATCTCGGTGCTGTAGGAGATGACGTTGAAGCCGATCTCCAGCCACTCCTGCGCCTGCTCGATGCTGCCCGGCTGGATGCCCGCGCCGAGATTGTGCCGCGTTGCAGACGGCCACGACCCGCTTCAGGTTGTCGAGGAACCGCTCGTCGTGGAACTGGCCGGGGATGCCCATGCTCTGCGACAGGTCGTAGTGCCCGACCCAGAGCACATCCACGCCCGGCGTCGTCGCGATCGCTTCCAGGTTCTCGATCCCCTCGACGCTCTCGATCTGGCACATCACCGTCGTGTTCGCGTTGGAATACTCCAGGAACTCCGCCGGGTTGACGCCGCGATAGCCGGTCAGCGCGCCGCCGAGGCCGATGCCGCGCTTGCCGAGCGGGGCGTACTTCACCGCGTCCACGACGGCGCGCGCCTCGGCGGCATTCTTGACATTCGGCACCATCACGCCGAGCGCGCCCGCGTCCATCGTGCGGGCGAGCAGGTGATAGGCGATCTCGGTGACGCGCACGAAGGGGGCAATCGTCGTCGCGCTGAACCAGGCGACGAGGTCCGCCACCTGCGCGCTCGAAAACGCGGCGTGCTCGGTGTCGATGATCGCGAAATCGAGGTCGCAGGCGTCCATCATCCGCGCCATCCCCCGACTGCCGGACTCCCAGAGCATCTGCCCGACCGGCACCTTGCCCTCGGCGCGCACCTGCTTGAAACGGTTCGGCTTCATTCTTTCGTCTCCCATCGCTGGCGCAAGGCCGCCAGTTTCGCCTGCATCACCGGGCGCTCCGCCGCGTCCTTGTTGACCGTGTACTGCGGCACCATCGCCCCGGAGGACGGTCAGGACGTTGTCGCACGCGATCCCGCTGTTGTCGCGCGCCATCTGATCCGTCCAGGCGATGGCGTGCGGCGCGAGGATGACATTGTCCATCTCCGCGAGCGGGTTCGGCAGCGGCAGCGGCTCCTCCTCGAAGACATCGAGCGCCGCCCCGGCGATCCAGCCTTCTTGCAGGGCGCGGATCAGCGCCGCCTGGTCGACGATCGGGCCCCGCGCCGTGTTGACGAGGAAGGCGGTCGGCTTCATCCGCCGCAGTTGCGCCTCGCCGATCAGGTGGAAGGTCTCTTCGGTCAGCGGGCAGTTGATGCAGACGAAATCGGACTCGCTGAGGAGCGTATCGAGGTCCACCAGTTCGACGCCGAGCGACGCCGCCTGCTCCGGCGAGACGAACGGGTCCGCCGCGAGCGTCCGGCCGAGGTCGAACGGCTTGACGAGCCGGAGGAAGTCCGCGCCGATGTTGCCGACGCCGACCGTGCCGAGCGTCCGGCCCGCCAGCGCGACGCCCATCGTCTGCGGGATCTGCTCCCATGCCCCGGTGCGGACGATGCGGTCCTTGGCGGGGATGCGCTTCGTGATGGCGAGCAGGAGCGCCATGATCCCCTCCGCCACCGGGCGGCGCACGCCGGGCGGCGTGATGCAGACCAGGACGCCGTGCTCCGTCGCGGCGGGGATGTCGATCGTGTCGTAGCCGACGCCCCAGCGCGCGATCACCGCCAGCCGGTCGGCGTGCGCGCAGCGTCTCCGCCGGATAGCGCACGCCGAGGCTGACGATGCCGTCGTAGTCGGCGATCGTCTCCGGCGCGACGACGCGCGTCTCCTGCGGGAAATACTCCCACTCCAGCCACGGCAGCGGGTCGAAGATCTCGCGCAGCGTCGGCTCCAGCAGCCCCGCCGCCCGCGTCGTGAAGTCGGCAGATACGCCGACACGGAACTTTCCCGTCACGCGCTCCCCCCTTCGTTCCCGTCCCCCGTCGTTGACCCGCCTATCCTATCGCATAGGCGCGCCATTGCGGCAGGGAAAAGCGCCGATTCATCCCGAACCCGCGTGTATAATCGCCTGGCGGAACGATGAATGCGGATACGGGAAGGATAGGCGGCATGGCGCGGATGGATTTTGGTGTCGGCGTGCATCCGACGCCGCGCGGCGGCACGATACCGGCGATGCAGGCGATGAACGAGCGACTGCTCGCCGCCGCGACGGAGCATGATCTCTCCTGCTGGGTGATCGACCATTTCCAGTTCGACGCACAACCCGTCTTCGAGTGCTACGCCTTCCTCGCCTACCACGCGGGAAATATCCCGGCCTGCGCTGGGGCAACCTCGTGCTCGGGCAGGGGTACCGGAACCCGGCGCTGACCGCGAAAATCGCCGCCTCGCTCCAATTCCTCACCGGCGGGCGCTACATTCTCGGCATCGGCGCGGGGTGGAAGGAAGACGAGTACCGCGCCTACGGCTACGACTTCCCCCCGGCCCGCGTGCGCATCGGCCAACTGGAAGACGCGGTGCGGATCTGCAAACTGCTCTGGACGGGCGGCCCCGTCTCCTATGCGGGCGAGTATTACCGGATTCAGGACGCCTACTGCATGCCCGCGCCCGGAGCCGCCCCCACCGATCATGATCGGCGGCGCGGGCGAGCAGCGCACCCTCCGCGTCGTCGCCCAGTACGCCGACTGGTGGAACGCCGACTACTACTCCCCCGACGATTACGCCCGCAAACTCGCCATCCTCCGCGAGCACTGCCGCGCCGTTGGCCGCGCCGAGGACGCCGTCGTGCCGACCTGCTACATGGGCATCAGCGTCTCGCACGACCCGTCGAAACTGATCCGCCGCCCGCCCGTGATGGGCCGCCCGGATATGTACGTGATCAGCGGCAACCCGGACGAGGTGACGGAGCAAATCGAGGCGTTCGCCGCGCATCGGCGTCAAGCACATGCAGATCAACTTCCTCGACTTCCCCCGCACCGACGGCCTCGACCTCTTCCTCGCCGATGTCCTCCCCCGCTTCACCCGCGTCGGCACGTAGAGGGAAGAGGGATTGAACCACAGAGGCACAGAGGACACAGAGAGGAGACGAAGAACGAATATGGTGAGCATCCATTCGGGTATGCGGTGAAGACATTATTTTCTTCTCTTTCCCTCTCTGTGTCCTCTGTGTCTCTGTGGTTCAACGGTTTCCGTGGAAGGAGTGGCGAGATGTGCGCATTGCAGACGAGAGAGCGGACGGCGGAGTTGGTGCGGCGGGCGGCGCGGGTGCTGCCGGGGGCGAGCCTCGGGTCGTTCCAGTTGCCGCTCGATGAGACGGTGGTGATCGCGGAGGGGCGCGGGCCGCGACTCTGGGACGTGGACGGCAACGAGTACATCGATTACGTGCTCGGCTCCGGGCCGATGCTGCTCGGCCACGCGCACCCGGCGGTCGTCGAGGCGGTGCAGCGGCAGGCGGCGAAGGGTTCGACCTTCTACAGCCTCAACGAGCCGATGATCGCGCTCTCCGAGGCGATTGTGGACGCGGTGCCGTGCGCGGAGGCGATCAAGTACGTCTCGACCGGCACGGAGGCGACCTTCCACGCGCTGCGCATCGCCCGCGCGGCAACCGGCAAGCAGCACATCCTCAAGTTCGAGGGCGGCTTCCACGGCGTCCACGACTACGCGCTCGTCAGCGCCTTCGGCATGGACGCGACCGGCGAGCGGCGGCGCGTCGTCGATTCCGCCGGTATCCCGCAGGCGGCGTCCGGCACGGTCATCGTCGCGCCGTACAACGACCCGGAGACGGTGCGCGAGGTGATCGCGGCGCACGCGGAGACGCTCGCGGCGGTCATCATGGAGCCGATGCAGCGGGCGATCACGCCCGATCCCCGGCTTCCTCGAAGCGGTGCGGGAGGCGACGCAAGAGCACGGCGTGCTGCTCATCTTCGATGAGGTCGTGACGGGCTTCCGCCTCGCCTATGGCGGCGCGCAAGAATACTTCGGCGTCGTGCCGGACCTCGCGACCTACGCGAAGGCGATCGGCGGCGGCTACCCGCTCGCGGCGGTCACTGGGCGGCGCGACCTGCTGGCGCTCACCGATCCGCAGCAGCGGAGCAACGGGCCGCACGCCGTCCTCGGCGGCACATTGAGCGGCAATCCCGTCGCCGCCTCCGCCGGGCTGGCGACGCTCGCCGAACTGAAGAAGCCGGGCGTCCACGAACGATTATTCGCGACCGGGAACCGGCTGCGCGAGGGTATCGCCGCGCTCGGGCGCGATCTCGGCATCCCGTTGCAGGTGCCGGGCGTGGGCGCGGTCTTCCAGGTCTTCTTCACCGATCACTCCATCCACCGCCACGAGGATACCCTCGGCGCGGACAGCACCCTCGCCTACCGCTTCGCGATGGAATTGCTGCATCGCGGCATCTATCATGCGCCCAACACGAAATTCTACCTCTCGACTGCGCACACCGACGCGGAGATCGACCAGACATTGGTCGCCGTCGAGGAGGCGCTGCGGGCGATGCGCGAGTAAGCGGCCCCACCCCGGCCATGTGGGGGTGGGGCGACCCCGCCGGGCCATGTGGCCTACGTCGTCTCGGCCCGCACGTTAATCGCCCGCGCGAGGGTGTCGAGGACTGACCGGAGCGCCTGCGCGGCTGCCGGGTCCGTTATCGTGCCGCCGGCGTCCATTTTCGTGCGGACGAGCGGCACGGTCAGCGCGCATCCATCGGGGACGACGGCATTCACCGCCGTCAACGTCAACAGCAGCGAGGCGTGCGCCCGCTCCCCACCCGTCGGGTACGGGGAGGCGCTGAGCGCCGCGACCGGCTTGTTGATAAAGTCGCCCGACGACACCGTCCAGTCGAGCGCATTCTTCAGCGATCCCGGCATCCCATAGGCGTACTCCGGCGTGCAGATGAGCACGCCGTCGGCGGCCTGAAGGCGACCGCGCAGATCGGTGACGGCTGCGGGCGCATCGTCGCCGTCACGGTCGAGATCGGGGCTGAAATGGGGCAGGCTCGCCCAGCCCGTCGTAGAGGGTCACCTGCATGTCCTCGGGAGCCAGCGCGGCAATCGCGCGCACGAGGGTCGTGATCGTTCCCCTATCGTTCAGGCTGCCGGAAATCGCGAGGATGTGCATCGCTCCATACTCTTTCATGGTGGTCATGGCGGTCGCAGTTCGTTCCACCGCTATCGTATCGCAGAACGACGTACGGCGTGTATCATCAAGCGCAACATTCAACCAGCCGATGCGACGGGCATGAGCGAAGGAGCAGGCGACGATGACGGGAACGATGCACAACCTGGCTGCGCATCAGCAGCGGTTCGCGCGGGCGGACGCGGTGCTCGCGGGCGGCGTCTCGGCGACGCTGCGCATCAACATGGCGATTGGTCACCCGGTCTATATGGAGCGGGCGGATGGCCCGTATCTGTACGACGCGGACGGGCAGCGGTTCATCGACTTCAATCTCGGCAATGGCGCGGCGCTGCTCGGCCACCGCCACCCGGCGGTGCAGGCGGCGATGATCGAGGCGGTGGAGCGCGGCCTGCTCACCGGCAGCGAGACCGAGGAGCACGCCCAACTGGCGGAACTGCTCGCCGCCTGCATCCCGAGCGCGGAACGCTCCCGCTTCTCCACCGCCGGGACGGAAGCGCCGATGCTCGCCGTCCGCGTCGCCCGCGCCTACACCGGTCGCCCGCGCATCCTCAAGTTCGAGGGGCATTTCCACGGCCTCTACGACGCCTTCATGTACAACCAGAAGGTCTCGCTCACCACGCCGGACGCGCCGCCGACCGCCGAATCCGCCGGGATGATCGGCAGCCCGGACGACACCCTCGTCCTGCCGTGGAACGACGCCGACCGCTTCGTGCAGACTATCGAGCGCGAGGGCGCGACGATTGCCGCCGTGATCTGCGAGCCGATCAACTACAACGCGGGCTGCATCCCGCCCGCGCCCGGCTTCCTGCAACTCTTGCGCGACGCGACGCGGGCGCACGGCATCGTGCTGATCTTCGACGAGGTGCTCTCCGGCTTCCGCACCGGCGTCGGCGGCGCGCAAACCTACTACGGCGTCACACCGGACATGACGACCCTCGCCAAGGCCCTCGCGAACGGCGCGCCGATCAGCGCAACCGTCGGCAGCGCGGCGGTGATGGCCGCGATACGTCCCGGCGGCGCGGTGCATAGCGGTACATACTCCGGCAATCTCTTCGGCGTACTCGCCTCGCTGGCGACGCTCGGTGTGCTCCGAGAACCCGCGACCTATCAGACGCTCAATGCCAACGCCGATTGGTTCTACCGCGAGCTGCAGGATGTCTTCGATCGCACCGGCCTTCCCGCCCGCGTGCAGGGCATCGGCGCGCGATTCGGCCTCTTCTTCGGCGTCGATCCGACCGTGCCGATCGTCACGTATGCGCAGGCGGCCGCTCACGACAGCGCGCTCGCCAGCCGCTTCATCGGCGCCGCCCTCGCGCACGGCGTCTACATCCACGGCTACGCCGCCGCCTACGCGCCGGGCCACGCCGGTATCTCCCTCGTCCACACGCGCGCTGTCCTCTCTGATGCGCTGGAGCGATTGGAAGCGGCGGCGCGCGAAGTAGCAAAGAGCGAGTAGCGAGTAACGAGTAATGGGAGGATTCGCTCCCGTCTCGTTACTCGTTACTCGCTACTCGTATTGCGTCAAGTCGACATAACACGTAGACTCCGTGGGATAGCGGAATCGCGCGGGAACGTGGTAGGCTGTAGCGGGAGCGAATGCAGCGGTCGTAAGAGGATTGCATCAGCCGCAATGCGGTGCGGCATCCGGCGCGATCGGCGACGGCGACAGTAGGGAGCGCATCATCGCCGCATGGGGAGAGGGAAGCGATGGCAGAACCGGAACGGAAATGCAGCACCTGCAAGTTTTACGAGCCCGCGCCCATCTGGCGCAAAGGCTGGTGCCGCAACCCCCTCTTGTATGCGCCCCAGCAATCGCATCTTGTCGCGGAAGACGACCTTGACTGCTCGCGCGGCCTCAGTGACTACTGGGAAGGCGCGGATGGCACCGGCCCGAACGCAGGAGTAAACCTCGCTATGAGCAGCGGACGCGATCCCTTCGGACGAAATCCAGACCGGGGCGAACGGGCGAACCCCGAGCCGCCGAACGATCAGTGGACCAACAATCAACCGTATAGCTACGGCAATGGCCGGGGCGCCCCGCCGCCCGACGACGACGATGGCTACGCCCCCCACGAGTCCGCGCCGCCCGCGACCGCCGGCAATCCGCGCTATGCGGGGAGCGCCGGTGGGGACGAGGATATCCGCAACCCGTGGGACAATGCGCAGCCCGGATATGGCGCGCCGCCAGCCACCGGCGCGGGCGATCCGCGCTATGGCAACGACTACAGCTACGTCGCCCCCCCACCGGAGCAGGAGCAGCATCCCTGGCAGAATCCGCCGCCCGCCGACTATGGACAACCCGCACATGACCCGGCGGGGTATGGCCAGGGCGGCTACGGTCAGGATGGCTACGGTCAAGGCGATTACGGACAAGGACCGCAGCAAGGGTACGATCAGGGCGTCGGGTACGGTCAGGATCAGTACGGCGGCTATGGTCAGGGCGGCTACCCCCCGCAATCGCCGAACGAGCCGCCCGGCGCGCCGGGCGGCGCCGGCTCCGGGCCGCGCCGGGTCGTCCCCCAGACCGCCGCGATAGGCAAGGAACGCTCCCTCTCCTACTACACCGAGGAACGTTACTGGACCGACTACGCCAAGCTGGTCATCCCGGTCGTCGTGGTGATCGCGCTCTTGCTCGGCGCGTGGTTCATCGGCACCGGCAAGCTTCGGGGCGGCGACAGCGCCACCTCGACGCCGGGGAGCAGCGGCAGCACCGCCGTTTCCGGCAGCACAACGACCGGCACGCGCGCCGCCGCGAGCGTCGCGACCGGCAGCGTGCGTGCCGGGACGCCGGCGGCGGGCACGGGTGCGGGCGTCATCACCCCGAGTGGCGTTGCCGGCATCTCGCAGGCGACCTTGCCCGCCGGCTCACGGCCACCCGGCACACCGGCGGCGAGCACGGGCGGTACCCCAGGCGCCGCGCAAGGCACCCTCCCGATCAAGAGATTTACGATCACTAATACGGACGGCGCGGGCGTCAACATGCGCGATAAGCCGGATGTCGGCGGCAAACTCGTCCAGACCGTGCCGGAGGGGACCGAAGTGCAGGCGACCGGCCCGGCGGTGGACGGCACCTCCGGTGGCACCTGGTACCCGGTCCAGGTCGGCGACAAGAGCGGCTATATCCGCTCCGATTTCCTCAAGGCGGTCGGCCCGTAGCGCGGGTTGGCAGGGCGAGCAACCAATCATTCAAGGTCAGGGGCGCACTATTGTGCGCCCCGCCCTCGTGAGCAAGCCTATCAGCAAGCAGAATCGTCGTTACGGGCTGCTGGCGACATCGACGGCGAGGTGGGCGAGGTCGGCGAAGAGGGCCCAGGCGGCGTCGATGTTCGCGACATCGGGCTCGAAGATGGCGATGGTGACCGTCGCGCCGTGGCCGAGGTCGAGGCGGACGACATCGTTCTCGACGCCGTCGTACCAGCCGCGCTTCTCGTAGAGCGGGGCGCCCGTGTCGGGCAAGGCGTCGCGCACGCTGCCGGGCGCTTGCGAGCGACCGAGCAGGTCGCGGACGCGCGCCGGATCGCCGACCTCGCCAGCCAGCAAGGCATCCATCAATCGCAGGGATTCGCGCGGCGTCAGGTAGTTGTCGTCGTCATCGTCGCCGTACGCCACATCGAAGTGCGAGCCGATGGAGGACTGCGTCATGCCGAGGCGTTGCATCACCGTATTGATCTGCGCGCGGCCGACGAGGTCGATCAATTGGTTTGCGGCATCGTTGTCCGAGTCGACGATCATCTGCTCTTCGAGGTCATTTACGTCCGGGTCGCGCTGGAGGGAACCGCGCGCGACCCCGTCCTCGACAGCAGCGAGGATCGCCAGTTTCATTACGGAGGCGGCGGGGTACCGCTCCGCGCCGTGGAGCGAGACGGCGAGCGTGCCGCGCGGCGTCGTGTAGGTGATGGCGACGCCGATGCCGTCCTCCACCCGCATCAGCCGCAGGACCAGATCCGCCAGCAGTGCGCCACCCGTGCCGCCGTCCGGCACCAGTTGGGCGGCCGTCGCCGCATCGCCGGCATCGGTCGCGCTGACCGCGTCCGCCGCCGGGTCCCAGACGAGCACGCGCCGCGTGAAGGGCTGCACGAGGCGATAGCCTCCCGTCGCCGCGATCCAGACCGGCTCGCGCAGCGGCATCCCGGCGCGGGCGAGGTCGGTCACTTGCCGGGCGATCGCGTCGGGCTCGTGCGAGGCTGGGGGCGCGGGCGGGTCGGATGCGACGAGCGGGGCGAAGGGGAGCGGCACATGATAGCCGTCGATCATCCGCGCCTCCGGCATGGCGCGTGCGGACGATAGCGCGCCCGGTGGCAACGACGAGAGCGAGCCGCCTGCATCGAGGAGGGCGGGCGGGCCGTCCCTGCTTGCTTGCGGCGCTGCCGTGGCAAGCAATCGATAGGTGATGTCGCTATCGGGGAGGAGTGGCACGGCAATCTGGCGTTCGAGCAGCGACACGGCGAGTGGCAGCGCAGCCGCCGCGTCGGGCTGGCCCGCCGATAGGAAGAAGACGGAGCCCGCGAAGTGGAGCGTCATCCCGCTCGTGTCGGTCGTGACACTGCGCAGCGCCCCCGGTCCCGGCGCGTCATGCACATGGAGCACCGCATCGAGGAAAGGGAAGAGCGCGGGATCGAGGTCGCCCGCATCGATGAATCCGGGGGCCGGATCGGCCTGGGCGCGGGTCGGCACGGCAAGCGCGAACAATGACCCGAGCATGGCGACGACCAGCAGAAATCGCCCTAGTGCTGTCGTCCGCGATGGCATCTGTTGTAATCCGATCCGCGCGATCACGATGAAGTGAAGCGTCTACCGCCCAGTATAACAGACGCGCCGCGAAGCAGTTTCGCACGCGGACATTTCGCCGGATGCGTCTCAACGTTGTCGGTGGCAACACCGCCTTCCAGCGCATTTACGGCGAAAGGCGTTCGATCCGCCACGCGCCATCGGATTGGCGGCGATAGCGCAAGCGGTCGTGCAGGCGGCTGCTGCGGCCCTGCCAGAACTCAACCGCCGCCGGAATCACGCGATACCCACCCCAGTAGGGCGGCAGCGGTATCTCATTCTCTCCGTACTCGTCGGTCAGGGCGGCGAGGCGGGCCTCCAACTCGTCCCGACCACTCAGCACGCTGCTCTGCCGCGAGACCCACGCGCCCGAGTCGGCTGCCGCGCGGCCGGGACTGGAAGTAGGCGTCCGATTCCTCGGCGGAGACCTTCTCGACCGCGCCGGTGACCCGCACCTGCCGGTGCAACTCGACCCAATGGAAGACGAGCGCGGCGGCGGGATTCTCCGCCAGTTCCCGCCCTTTCTGGCTCTCGTAGTTCGTATAGAAGACGAAGCCGCGCGCGTCGAACCCTTTAAGCAGCACCATCCGCGCCGATGGGACGCCGTCGCGCGTCGCTGTCGCGACGGTCATCGCGTTCGGCTCGGTGATCTCCCCGGCGAGCGCCTGCTCGAACCAGCGCGTGAACTGCACGATCGGGTCCGCGTCCACATCGCCTTCATTAAGGCTCATCAGGGCATAATCGCGACGGAGCGCGGCGACCGTCCGTCCGACATTCGAAACATCGCTCATCGTGCGTTCCCACTCCCCTTCTCAGCCAGTACGTTCGCGCATCCCCGTCTATAGTATCGCATTCCCCGGCGATCGGATGCGCCGCGGCCGGCTCGATCGGGTATGCTCTTCCGCAACGGACATCGATGATTGCCCCGAAAGGAGACCGACAATGTACGTCGTGATGAACCGGCTGACCGTTGCGCCGGAGAACGCGGGCCATCTTGAGCAAGGGTTCGCGCACAGCGCGGGGCGGATGCGCGAGGTGCCGGGCTGCGGAGACTTCCATCTGCTCAAGGAAACGGGCGCCGAGGGCGACGCCGTCTATATGGTCCTCACCGAGTGGGCGGACGAAGCGGCCTTCCGCGCCTGGACGGAGAGCGACGCCTTCCGCCGCGCCCACGCCAATGCGGGCGATTCCGGCGCGATGGGCGAAGTACATACGTATACCGCCATCTTCTGATCACCGAACGCTCGCCGCTCGGCAACAATCGCCCCCGATGATGCGGGCATGATCGTCACTGTACGGCGATCATGGCGTCGGCTGACGAGCGGGGGTGTGATTCCGCAACGCATCGTGCGGGGGAAGTAACGAAGGACTGAGGGCCGAGGTTCGTGGGCAGGGCGGATCCTCGATCAATATAGGGGGAATTGAATGACGCACGATAGCATGACCGGAAACGATGCTTCTCCCACTCAGTCCTCGGTTCTCACTCCTCGCTCCTCCCGGACGCAGCGCGTCATCCTAATCGTCTGGGACGGGATGCGGCCGGACCTCGTCAGCGCGGAGCGCACACCGCATCTCCATGCATTCGCACAACGAAGCGCCATCTATCGGCGCGCGATCGGGGTCTTCCCGTCCGTCACGCGCCCGACGACATCGAGCGTCAGCACGGGGGCCTACCCGGCCGGTCACGGCATCATTGCGAATCTCTTCGTCGGGCCGCCCGGCGACCGCGCGCCGATCGATACCGGCCTGCGCGAAGAACTCGAACGGCTGCGTGCGGTCAATGGCGGACGCGTCCTCCGCCTGCCGACGCTCGCGGAAGCGCTCGCCGGTGCGGGCAAGCGACTCGTCGCGATGGGCAGTGGCACGACCGGGCAACTGACACTGCTCGATCCCGAGCGGACGGCGACGACGATCCACACCGCCTTTACCTGGCCGGAGCCGCTGATGGCCTCCCTGAGCGCGCGCTTCGGGCCGCCACCCGCGAAGGCCATTCCAGTTCTTGCCGCGCATGAATGGCTGGCAGACGTGCTGTTGGGATATGTGATTCCTGAGATCGAGCCCGATGTCGCGCTTCTCTGGCTCTGCGAGCCCGATGCAAGCCAGCACGCGCGCGGCCTCGGCTCACCGGAAGCGCTGGCCGCCATGCGCGGCAATGATCGTGCCTCGGTCGCATCCTCGACGCGGTCGAGACGAGCGCTGTGCCGACCACCGTGATCGTCGCCTCCGACCACGGCCACAGCACCGTCACCGGCATGGTGCGCGCCGATCGCGCCTTACAGAGCGCGGGATTCGGCGCGGCGCTCGCCGATGGCACCATCCACCTGGCGGACAGTATGATCGTGATCGAGCCCGGCCCGAGCGCGGCGCTCCTGCGCGACGATATCGGGGCGTGGCTGCACGATCAGCCGTGGATCGGCACGTTCGTCAACTGGTCGTCCGACCTGACCGGCGACAGCCTGATCACACCGGCGACACTTTGGAACGGTCGCGATCCCTCCGCTCTGCCGTACGCACCGACTTTCACCTACTCCCACGCATGGACCGACGCGACGAATGAGCACGGCATCGCCGGGTCGTCACTGGCGGGATATTCGGCGTCACTCGCCGATCTGGAGCGGCTGCAAGGGCCGATCGTCGGTCTCAACCGACTCACATCGACGCACGGCACTCTCAGCCCGCGCGATCAGCGGACCGTCCTCTTCGTCGGCGGCAACGGCATCCGCCCCGGCGTGCTCGACTGCCCGGCGGGGGTCGTCGACATCGCGCCGACGATCCTCGCCCTGCTCGGCCTGCCGCCGCTCCCAGATGCCGATGGCCGCGCGCTAACCGAGGCATTCGCGGATGGTCCGCCGCCCGCATCCGTCGCCGTCCGCACGGAAGAGCCGATCATCGTCCCGAGCGGCACGATACGGCGACATTGGGTAGGGAAGACGGCATATCTCGAAACTGGTACGATGCGCTCCTGAGCCAACGCGAAGGAGAATAGACGCATGAACGAATTTCCGGGCAAGGTTGCGGTGATTACGGGCGCTGCGAGCGGCATCGGGCGCGCGATTGCGACTCAGGCCGCCCGCGAGGGGATGCGTCTCGTGCTGGCGGACATCGAGGCGACGCCGCTCGAACGGACCGCTGCCGACCTGCGCGCAACGGGCGCGGAGGTAGTCGACCGTCCCGACCGATGTCAGCCGCGCCGAGGCGGTCGCCGCGCTCGCCGAACGAGACAGTCGCCGCCTATCGGCGCGGTCCATCTCCTCTTCAATAACGCGGGCGTCGCGACGGGCGGCCCGATCTGGGAGCGGCCGCTGGCGGAGTGGGAATGGGTGATGGGCGTCAATCTCTGGGGCGTCGTGCATGGCGTCCGCTCGTTCGTGCCGCTTGATGCTGGCGCAGGAGGACGCCGGCTACATCGTCAATACGGCGTCCATCGCCGGGCTGGTTACCGCACCCGCGCTCGGCATCTACACGATCACCAAACACGCCGTCGTCGCCCTCTCCGAAGATGCTCGCGGCGGAGCTGGCGCAACGGAACGCGCACATCACCATTTCCGTGCTCTGCCCGTCGTGGGTGCAGACCCGCATCCTCGAAGCGGGCCGGAATCGCCCCATCGCGATCCAGGATGCCGCGCCCAGCGGTGATCCGGCAGGTAGCGCGGCAATCCGCCAGCTCGTCGACTCCGGAATGCCGCCGGAGCAGGTCGCCGATGAAGTCTTCGCGGCGATCCGGGACGAGCGATTCTACATCCTCACCCACCCGGAGACGAAAGATTGGATCCGCCGCCGCATGGAGGATATCCTCGATACCCCGGCCGCAACCACGTCGTAGGGGCGCACGGCCGTGCGCCCCTACTATCCCGGATTGCGCCCTTACTGAGAGGAACTACTCCGATAACGCCTTCCGCGTTGGATTCGCGCCGCCGGTGAGGACATCCTGTTTGATCGCCGCGAGTTGCTTGTCCACCTGCGCGGTGCGGGCAACTTCGGTGATGCGGCGGTCGAGGTCGGCATCGGCGGAGCCGGTGTAATCGGTGAGGCCGCCGCTTTCCAGCAGTTCTTCGGTGGCGAGCGCGCGGGCGCGCATATGGACAATCTGCTCCTGCGCGTGCTGGAGCGTCTGCGTCGCCGCGACCATCTCGCCGCCCAACCCGGCGATCGCCTCGTTCGCCCGCGCCTGCGCCTCGGAGGCGGTATAGGTCGCCTTGAAGGCGTCCTTCTTGATGCGGAAGGTCTCGATGCGCTCCGCGAGGCGCTGCTGATTGGCGACCAGTTGCGATTCCTGCGTGGCGAGCGCGGCGTGCTGCTCGTGGAGCATCGCCATCTGCGACTTCGACCGCCGCGCGGCGGGTGAGCGCGATGCGGGCGAGGTCGTCCCGCTGCTGCGCGACCGCTTCATACGCCTGCTCGCCGAGCCGGTCGTGGCGCGTGGCCAACTCCGCCGCCTGCAACTCGATGCGCTTCTTCGCCGTCGCCACTTCCGCGAGCCCGCGCCGGACAGCCGTGCAGCAGTTCCACCTGCCGCTCGTAGCTCTCGTCGAGCAGAGCGCGGGGGTCTCCGTCGCGCTCCGGCGTGCGATTCGATGTTGCTCTTGAAGACGGCTTTGACGCGCGCGGTCAGGCTCATCGGTAGCTTTCCTTTCGCACGGGGAGCGGCGCGGCGGCGGGCCGGTCGGTCGTCAAGAAGTGGAGCATATCGAACGCCCGCGTTGAGCGCGGCCACCTCCCGCTCGACATCGGCGGTGATCGCGGCGACCTGCCCCTCCATATCGCCACTGAGCGCGGCGTAGGCGGCCATGCGGATATGGCGGACGATCTGCTCGATCTCCTCCACGCGCGCCCGTGCCGGTTGGAGCATCTCATAGAGGAGGCGCATGTCCGTCTCTCTCTGCATCAGATGGAGATGCGCGTCGAGCGGCGTCGCCACCCGCTCCAATCGCCGCGCGAGGCTCGCCATATCGCCGCGCACGCCGCCGTGCGTCTCCAGCACTGCGACCGCCTGCCTCGCGCTGGCGACCGCGTCGCTCAGGCGCAGGCGCAACTGGACGAGGCTGCGGCGCGGGCCGGGCACGCTCGTCTTCTCCTGCACGAGCAGCGTCGTGCGCGTCCAGCGCGGGTCCCGCCGCACACGGCGGTACGCCGCCCGTGCCAGCAGCACGAGCACGACCGGAATAAGCACGAACAGGACGAGCATGACGCCAAACAAGGCGACCAAGAGCGTCACGATGTCCGCGCTACCCACGAAGAATGGTCCATCCATCAGACGATCCATCTCCCTGCACCGCACGGTGCGCCGCGTCGACATCCCTTTGACATAATACGCAATTCTTGCGCGATTTGCGATTTCCGCAGATGGCCCGAATTGTCGTGTATCGTAGGCAAATCTGCGCCGGGTTTCGGCGGCGACCTGGTGCTCGGCGACGGGTCGCCGCCCCGAGGAAGGCCGGGATACATCTCGGGCGGGATGCGGCGCGGGCGGCCAGACGCGCGATCCGCCCAAACCCAGAGCGTGCGCGCGCGCACCAACGGCTCACTGGTCGGAATCTGATCTGGTGCGAGGAAGACGATCGGCGGGTACGCCGTTCGTGGCCGCTCGCTTCGGCATCGACACGGAAGATCGCGTAGTCGCGGTACGCCCGCGCGCCCTTGAACTCCACCGCCCAGGTGACGACCTGGAGCACATCGCCCGCCGCGGCCGGGCGGAGATATTCGATCTCGTGCCTGCGGACGACCCACGCGCCGCCGAGTTCCCGCGCCCGTTCGTCTGGGAACCCGGAAGCCGCCGAGTGCTCGATCGCCGCCTGTTCCAGGTAATGCAAGTAGACCGCGTTGTTGACGTGGCCGTAGGCGTCCATCTCGTAATGCCGCACCTTGAAGTAGGCGGCGAAGCGCGGCGTTCGCCCGGCAAGGGGCTGATTCGTATCTGCGTCCCCGGCCGCATCGAGGATTGGTGCCGCATCGCTCGCCATCGTTCGCCGCTCCCTTGTTCACGCTCGATCACCGTGCGCATGCCGCCGCACGGCGCACGCACACGCGCAGTGTCGCATACCTCCCCGCCATGCAGTCATGCTAACCGATACGTGCCCTTCGCCACCCATAGACGCGCCGGTCGATGCGCGCCGTATGCTGCGTCACCACATGAACGGTGGCGATGGGAGAGGAGGACGCTCGTGACGTTGTTTCGGCTCGATGGCAAGGTGGCATTCATCACGGGGGCGGGGAGCGGCATCGGGGAGCAGGCGGCGCTCCTCCTCGCGCGGCAGGGGGCGACCATTGCCGTCGCGGATGTCAACGCGGAGGGCGGGCAGCGCGTCGTGGCTGCGATCACCGGGGAGGGCGGCACGGCCTCGTTCCACGCCGTCAACGTCACCGATGCGGCCAGCGTGCGGGCGGCGATTGACGCCGTGACGGCGCACTACGGGCGGCTCGACATCGGCATCAACAACGCGGGCATCGGCTTCGTCGGCGATGTGACCGAGACGACCGAGGAAGACTACGACCGGCTGATGGCGGTCAATGTCAAGGGCGTCTTCCTCTGCGCGCAGGCGGAAGTGCGCTGGATGAAGGAGCACGGCGGCGGCACGATCATCAATACCGCCTCCATCGCGGGCATGGTCGGGGTGGATCGCCGCTTCGCCTACAGCACGACCAAGGGCGCGGTGACGGCGATGACGAAGCAACTCGCCGTTGACCACGTCAAGGACCGCATCCGCGTCAACTGCGTCTGCCCCGGCACCGTCGAAACGCCCTTCGTGGATGCCTATCTCGCGAAGTTCCACGCGGGCGAGGAGGAAGCGACGAAGGTGCAACTGCGCGCCCGCCAGCCGCTCGGCCGTCTCGGCCAGCCGGACGAGATCGCCTACGCGATGCTCTACCTCGCCAGTGACGAAGCGGCCTTCGTCACCGGCTCCGCGCTGATCATCGATGGCGGCCTGACGGCGCGATAGCAGCGCGCTCCTCGTGTGACGACGAGAGAAAGAGGAGGCGACGATGAAGCTCGGCTATTTCACGATGCCACTCCATCCACCCGGCGCGGATATCGGGCAGACGATGGCCGATGACCTCGCGCAGATGGTCGCGCTCGACCGTCTCGGCTACAGCGAAGCCTGGATCGGCGAGCACTTCACGTCGCAATGGGAGAATATCCCCTGCCCCGATCTCTTCATCGCGCAGGCGTTGGCGCTCACGAAGCAGATCGTGCTCGGGACGGGCGTCTCGTGCCTGCCCAACCACAACCCGCTGATGCTGGCGCAGCGGATCGCGCAACTCGACCAGATGGCGCAGGGCCGCTTCCGCTGGGGGGTCGGATCGGGCGGCTTTCCCGGCGACTTCGAGCTCTTCGATATCGATGTGGAGCACATGGAACAGCGGCAGTTGACGCGCGACGTGCTCGACGCGGTGCTGGCGCTCTGGGATGACCCGCAGCCGGGGCTGGTGGAGCACCCGCGCTGGCGCTACCGGGTGCCGGAACATCAGGATGACATCGGCCTCGCGCTCCATCTGCGCCCCTATCCAGCGCCCCCACCCGCCCATCGCCGTGGCGGGGATCGGGCCGCGCTCCGACATGCTGACGCTGGCCGGGGAGCGCGATTGGATCCCGATGAGCATCAATATCGTCACGCCGACGACGCTGAAGGCGCACTGGGAGACCTACGCCGCGAGCAGCGCGCAGGCCGGGCGCACGGCGGACCGCGCGATCTGGCGCGTCGCGCGCGACATCTACATCGGCGAGACGCCGGAGCAGGCGCGGCGCGATGTGCTCGACGGCGTGCTGGGGCGCGACTGGCGCGACTACTTCCTGCCGCTCTTGAAGAAGAACAACATGCTGATCGGGCCGAAACTCGACCCCGCGATGCCCGACGAAGCGGTGACGCTCGACTACCTGTGCGAGAACCTCTGGATCGTCGGCGACGTGGCGGAGGTGACGCGGAAACTGCGCGACCTCTACACGAGCGTCGGCGGCTTCGGCACACTGCTGGTGATGGGCCACGAGTGGCAGCCGGACGGGAAGTGGCAGCGCTCGATGGAGTTGCTGATGACCGAAGTCGTGCCGCAGATGGCCGATCTGGAGGCGGCTGTCGGCGCAGCCTGAAAGCCGTCGATCTCTCAAATGCCCTGTTCACGAGCGATGCACGAACCGAGAAAGGGGCGAGACATTGCCGGTGAAGCGTCAGCGATCCCGGTAGGCGTCGGGAAGGACAAGGCCGAAACGCTCGCAGAGGAGCCGGACATCCTGGCGGTCGTCGTCATCTGGCTCATAGGCGAGATGGCAACGCAGTTGCAACTCCGGCGTCAGGCAGCGGACTGATCGCCCCGCAATCGTCCCGCGACCGGCCAATCCTTCGGGCGGATAGCGAAAGACCTGCCGCCCGGTAGCCGCTGGATACCACCGCCCGCCTTGTCGAAGGTGACGGGATGCACGTCGATCCGTCGATCCCCGGCATCCCGGAGGACACAGCGCGTCGGCAACTCGTCCACTGCCACGATGAAGCCAAGAGCGTGGAGGGCATTCCGCGCCGCATCCAGATCTTCCGCCGCTATCACAATGTCCAGATCATCGTGCGTCCGTGTCTGCATACCGAGCAGCGCATCCACACCCCAGCCGCCATCGAGCCAGTTGCCGATACCGGCCGCTTCGAGGCGGTCAAGATTCCCGCACATCATCGGCACTCATCATACCGATGATGTACACCCGACGACGCACAAAAGGAAGCCCGCCCCCATTGCTGGGAGCGGGCTTCCGGCTTTCGTACTCAGCACTCAGCACTCAGCACTGAGTACTCGGCACTCGTTTAGTAATCCATGCCGCCCTGCGGCATCGCCGGGGCCGGGGACTTCTCCGGGATGTCGGTGATCAGGGCCTCGGTGGTGAGGATCATGCCCGCGATGGAGGCGGCGTTCTCGACCGCCGAGCGGGTGACCTTGACCGGGTCGGTGATGCCGAGCTTGATCATGTCGCCGTACTGGCCGGTGATCACGTCGTAGCCGATGTTCGCGCCACCCTCGGCGCTCTGGCGGCGGACCGTCTCGATGACGACCGAGCCGTCGAGGCCGGCGTTCTGCGCGATACCGCGCATCGGCTCCTCGAGCGCGCGGCGGAGGATGTTGACACCCGTCTGCACATCGCCCTTGGCCTTGACGCTATCGAGCGACTGGACCGCGTTGACGAGCGAGACGCCACCACCGGGGACGATGCCCTCCTCAACCGCCGCGCGGGTGGCCGAGAGCGCGTCCTCGACGCGGTGCTTCTTCTCCTTCAGCTCGGTCTCCGTCGCCGCGCCGACCTTGATCACCGCGACGCCGCCGGAGAGCTTCGCCAGCCGCTCCTGCAGCTTCTCGCGGTCGAAGTCGCTGGTCGTCGTCTCGATCTGCGCGCGGATCTGCTCGATCCGGCCCTTGATCTCGTCCTCGGCGCCCGCGCCGTCGACGATCGTCGTGTCGTCCTTGGTGGAGACGACGCGGCGGGCGCGACCGAAGTCCGCGACCGTGACGTTCTCGAGCTTGCGGCCCGTCTCCTCGGAGATCACTTCGCCACCGGTGAGGACGGCGATGTCGCGCAGCATTTCCTTGCGGCGGTCGCCGAAGCCGGGGGCCTTGACGGCGAGGCCGTTGATCGTGCCGCGCAGCTTGTTGACGACGAGCGTGGCGAGCGCCTCGCCATCGACATCTTCCGCGATGATGACGATGTTCTTGGACATCTGGAGGATCTTCTCCAGCGCCGGGAGCATGTCCGAGACGGCGGAGATCTTCTTGTCCGTGATGAGGATGTAGGGGTCGTCGATCGCCGCTTCCTGCCGCTCGCTCTGCGAGGTGAGGAAGTAGGGGGAGATGTAGCCGCGGTCGATCTGCATGCCCTCGGTGTACTCGGTCTCGAACTCGAGGCCCTTGGACTCCTCGACCGTGATGACGCCGTCCTTGCCGACCTTGTCCATCACGTCCGCGATCAGATCGCCGATCTCCTTGTCCTGCGCCGAGATGGACGCGACCTGGGAGATTTCGACCTTGCCGTTGATCTGCTTCGCCTGGCCCTTGAGGTACTCGGCCACCGCAGCCGCGCCGAGGTCGATGCCCTGCTTGAGCAGCATCGCGTTCGCGCCGGCCGCGACGTTCTTCAGCCCCTCGTGGACGATGGCCTGCGCGAGGACCGTGGCGGTCGTCGTGCCGTCACCGGCGATGTCGTTGGTCTTGGTGGCGGCTTCCTTGAGGAGCTGCGCGCCCATGTTCTCGTAGGGGTCTTCGAGCTCGATCTCCTTCGCCACCGTGACGCCGTCGTGCGTGACGGTCGGGGCGCCGAACTTCTTGTCGAGGGCGACGTTGCGGCCCTTCGGGCCGAGCGTCGTGCGGACGGCGTTCGCCAGCGTGTCGACGCCGACCTTCAGGCGACGGCGCGCGTCCTCATTGAATGCAATCTGTTTCGCCATAGTGGGTGGACCTCCATTAGATCATCTGCGGTGGAGCAGGTGTGCAGCCTGCCGAACGAAAAACACAGGCCGTACCCTGTGCATCACTACTACGGGGCGACGACGGCGAGGATGTCTTTCTCGCTGATGACGAGATATTCTTCCTCTTCGACCTTGAACTCGGTGCCGGCGTACTTGGCGAAGAGCACTTCGTCGCCTTCGTTCAGGTCGATCTCGACCATCGTGCCATCGTCCAGCTTGCGGCCCTTGCCCTTGGCGACGACGATGCCGCGCTGCGGCTTCTCCTGCGCCGTGTCCGGCAGGACGATGCCACTCTTGGTCACTTCTTCCCGCTTGACGGGCTGAATGACCACGCGATCACCCAGCGGGCGAAGTTTGACGGCTGTTGCGCTCATAGACGGTCTGCCTCCTCTGCGATACACTACGAAACCGACACGAACGATGCCGATTAATGCGTTAGCACTCTCGTCGCGTGAGTGCTAACATCGCTATCCTACCACGGCCGCAGCGACATGCAATGGCATATACGCCGGTTGGGTGCGTTTTTGCTCGTATTTTGTGCCGATCTCCTCGTATATCCTCGCCTATCCTGTTTAGCACTCCCGCTCATAGATTGCTAACACACTGCGCGCATCGGTGCCTTCTGCGGGCGTGGCGGCCGATCGGCCGCCACGCCCGGCGCGGTTATCGTGTTGCCGGGACGGGTGTGGGTGCGGACGTGCCGCCCCCGTTATTCGACCGACCGGTCGGCGCGGGGAGCGCCGTACCACCCCCGACCGCCGATGCGCCCGACGGTCGGCCAACGGGCGGCTGCACCCCGATCAGCGTCGGCGATGCCACCGTCACCTGCGCCTGCCCCTGCTTGCCCGCGAACGAGGCGGTAATCCTCACCTGCCCCGGCGCGACCCCCTTTATCTTCCCGGTGCTGTCCGTCGTCGCTCTTGTCGCGTCGCTCGTCTCCCACTGCACGGCGGCGTCGGTGCGCGTCGTCCCATCCGCGTACGTCACCGTCGCCGCGCATTGCAGCGTCTCCCCCACCTTGAGGCTCGCCGCCAACGCGCCGCACGCTACGGCCACCGACTGCGCCGGGGCGGGAGCAATCGTGAGCGTGTAGGATTGGCGGCCCGTGGCGTTGCCTGCATCCGTCGCCTGCACCGTGAAGGTGAAATCTCCGCTCGCCGTCGGTGTACCCGACAGGGAGCCACCGCTGTCCAGGGTCAGGCCGGGCGGCAGGGTGCCGCCGGTGGTCGTAAAGGTATACGGGGTCGTGCCGCCGGTGGCGGCGAACGTCTGGCTGTACGCGACACCCTTCGCGCCCGCAGGCAACGTCGCCGGGCTGAGGGTGACTAGCGGGGAGGCGGTGTTCATCAGGGTGAAGAGCGCGGGACCACTGGCACCCGCGACGGTGGCCGTGACCGTATACGTGCCTGCCGTCCCGTTCGCGGTGAAGGTGGGGGCGGTCGCGATTCCGCTCGCGGTCGTCATCACCGTTGTGGGAGCGCCACCGGCGAAGACGCCGCTCGCCCCGCTCGACGGCGCGCTGAAGGTGACGGTAGCACCGCCGACCGGATTGCCGAATGTATCGGCGACCAGTGCTTGCAGATTGGTGGCGAAGCTTGTGCCGACCGTCGCGTGCTGCCCGCTCCCCGCCGTGGCGGTGATCGCGGTGGCGGGGCCGGGTGTGACGGTGATGGCCGCCTGCGTGCCGGTGAGGGACGGGGCCGTGGTATCGATGGCGGTGAGGGATTGCGTGCCCGACGTCTTCAGCGTGGCAGTGAACGTATGACTGCCGTTGTCGCTCGCCTGGAACGGGTAGTCGGTAGGCAATGCCGCCTGAGTGTCCGTGCTGGTGAAGTGGATAGTGCCGGTGTAGGCGGTTATGGTGTTGGCGCTGCTGTCCGTCACCGTCACCGTGAAGGTGTGGCTCGTCCCCGCCATCGTCGGTGAGGGATAGCCGGTGACGGCGAAACTGGCGGCCGCGCCGGGAGTGACGGTCAGGGTGTGGGTGGTGTCGCTACTATCGGCGAAGACGCCCGCCGCGTCGTGATAGGTGGCGGTGATGGTGTAGACGCCGGGGGCCGTGCCGCCCGGCAGGGTGTAGTCGACGGAGACATAGTTGTGCGTGACGGCGCCCGATGTGACCGGGCTGCCGATCGGCGTGTTCCCATTCTTCACCGCGAAGGTGACGACGCCTTCATTGACGGGATAGTAGTTCGGGTCACTGATGATGGCCGAGAGTGTCACTGGGTGGCCGGCGACGATATCGGGGACGGACTGATTGGCGGCGGTGGTCGTGCTGGGTGCCGCCGTGACAGTGACATCGTTGGAGAACTCGGAGGTGTCGTCGGTGGTGGCGTTGGTCACGGTGACGCTGATGATGTCCTGCCCCGCCACGGCGAGAAAACCGCCGGAGAGGGTGGCCTTGCCGCTGCCATCCGTCGTCACGCTGCCGCTGCTCATGAGGGTCTGCCCCTCGCCGTGGCCGCTCGGGTCAGCGGCGGCATTGGCGAAGGCATAGAGAAAGTACATGGTATTCGGGGCAGCGTTCAGCGTGCCGGTGATGTCGATATACCCGAAGGGGTCGCGCGTGGCGGTGGTGAGGACGGGGTAGTTCTGGAGGTTGTTCGGGCCGGTGTCGCCGTCGCCCGGGTCGTTCGGCGTGACGCCGTCGCCGCCGAGATCGATGCCGAGGGCGCCGTTGTCGTGGATGCTGTTGAGCGTGATGATGTTGCCCGTGGTGCCGCTATCGGTGACAAGCACCCCCTCGTGGCGGTTGAAGGCGATGATGTTATCCTGCCCGCTCGCGGCCCCGATCCGGGTGTTTGTCGCGCCCTGGCGGATGGTGATGCCGGTGTCGTTGGGCACGGCGCCGCTGCCCGCAGCGTTCGTGCCGATGTAGTTGCCCCCCACCTTGTTGCCGGTCGTGCCGGGCCCCTGGATGGTGACGCCGGCACCACTGTTGCCGGAGATGACATTACGCGCTCCGGGGGTCATGCCGGCACCGGCTGGGTCGCCGACCGTCGTATTGACGGCGCCGCTGTCGATGATGACCCCGCCGAAACCAACACCGAAGGTATTGCCGAAACCATTGGCGAGTGCGGCGGCGCCGTCGGCCTTCGTGCCGATCAGATTCCCCTCGATCGCCACCACACCCGTGCCGCTTGTGTAGATGCCGCCGCCGGCATTGCCGGAGATGAGGTTGCCCGCGCCGGTCGCCGTGCCGCCGATGGTCGTGGCGAATTGCGGGGGTTGTATGTAGACACCGAGGGTGCCGTTGGGGATCCTGTCCGTCCCGTCGGCGGTGGTGCCGATGCGATTGCCCGCGATGGTGGTGTTGCTGTTCGTCGTCGGGCCGACGAGGGCGATACCCGAGAGTGCGTTGCCGGAGAGCAGATTGCCCGCGCCGGGCGCCGCGCCACCAATGGTGGTGCCTGCGCCACCCCGGATCGTGATGCCGTCGCGACCGTTGCCGATGCCCATCGTGCCGGTCACATCCGTGCCGACGTAGTTGCCCTCCACGAGGGTGGTATCCGAGATATCAATGCCGGAATCGCCGTTGCCGGAAATCACGTTGCGCGCTGCGGCGGCCATGCCGCCGATGGTATTTCCCCCATCCCCCGCAGCGATCTGAACGCCGATGTTGCCATTGGCGAGGGCGAGGGCGCCATTGACGGCGACGCCAATGTAGTTGCCTTGGATGATCGTGGCGGTCGCGCCGGTATTGACAAGGAGGCCGTCGTGGCTATTGCCGGAGATGACGTTGCGCGCGCCCGCAGTCGTGCCGCCGATCGTGTTATCGTGCGCGTTACCCAAGCCAATGAAGATGCCATTGTCGGTGTTGGGGAGGGCGCCAGTGCCAGCGGCGTTCGTGCCGATCAGATTTCCCGCAACCGTATTGGTTGCTGTGCCGTCATTGACGATGGCGACACCGGACTGGACGTTCCCGGAGATGAGATTGCCCGCGCCCGCAGTGGCGCCGCCCACCATGTTATTCGTCGCGCCGCTGCCGATGACGACGCCGATCAGGTTGGCGAGCGCGGCGGTCCCGGCGGCGTTCGTACCGATGTGGTTGCCCGCGACCGTGTTCCCCGTCGCGTTCGGCCCCCGGATGCTTACGCCGCTGCCGCTATTGCCGGAGATGAGATTGCCCGCCCCCGCAGTGACGCCGCCCACCGCATTATTCGTCGCGCCGCTGCCGATGGAGATGCCCGCGCCGCCATTGGCGTGCGCGGCGGTGCCCGTGGCGTCCGTGCCGAGGTAGTTGCCGATGATCGCGTTGTTCGCGCCATTCGATGTAATGCGGATGCCCGCGCCGCCGAAGCCGCCGATGACCAGCCCCTCGATCGTGCTGCCGCTCGCCGACGCAGCGAGGGTCAACCCATTCACACCCGCACCTGCGCTCTCCCCGCGCACCTCGATGATCGGGGCGGCGGCGAAGTCCGGCTGGCTCGTGCCGTTGATCACGACCGGCGCGGTGATGTCCGGGAGGACAGCCGTCAGGGTGATCGTCTGCGGCCCCGTGCTGATGGCGAAGTTAATCGTGTTCGTCGCGCCCGCACCCGGCGCGTTGCCGTTGGACGCATTGATCGCCGAGCGTAGGGAGCAATCGGTGTTCGCCGGAGTGGCGCAGTCCGGCGCCGTCCCCGCGTCGTCCGCCGCGATGGTGACGGTATACACAAAAGGGGCGGCATAGGCGATGCGGCCAGGGAGGAGAAGCAACGCGATGAAGGCGACCAGGACGAGCGCCATAACGAGGCCGGTGCGACGAATCTGTGACATCATTCCCCTACTTCCTTTCCCCATGCCGTATGCAACGGCCCCTACGCGCATCCCACATCGCCGTCGTCCATGCTTCCTCTCGTATCCACTCAGCGGGACGGCGGCAACGGATTGGGCGAGCCGCCCGCCGGTGCGCTCGTCGGGCGCGCCCCCGGCAACGGGCTCGGGTTTCCGCTTGACGATCCCGTCGGCTTTGGCGGCGGGAGCGCCGCCACGGAGGCATAGGTCAGGCTGGCTGTCGCCGTATGCCCCGCGCCGGGATTCGTCACCACGACGGGGACCGTCCCTGCCGCATGCGCGGGGACAGTCACGGTGAACGATTGCCCGTCAGCGGCGACGATAATCGGTAGCGACGCACCATTCACCGTAGCGGTGGTCCCGGTCTGGAAGCCGCTGCCCGTGAAGAGCACCGTCTGGCCCGCCACGTTCGCCTCGGCGGATTGCAGCGTCGGCGTGACGGGGGCGTACTCGTACGCGCCGATGTCGCACGCATTCCCCTGCGCCCGCATCGCGCCGCGCTGATCGGCGATGATACCGGGGGGGCAGGCGCCGCCCGCGTCAATCGCCGGGCTGGTGGGGCTGAGCGCGTGGGTCTGCGTCGCGCCCGGAGCGTTGAGCGCGAGCGGGCGGAGCAGCGGGGCGACGTTGGTGAGATCGCTGGCGACGAACCCCCTCCCGCCGCTCGTGTCCCCGATCAGGTTATGGCCCTGGCTGACGACCGCGCCGTCCACATCGAAGCCGCTGTTCCCGGCGACAATCGTCTCCTGGAGCGTGACAGTGCCACCAACGACGAGCATCCCCCCGCCCTGCCCGGCGCTGTTGTTGCTGATCGTGCTGGTGACGAGGGAGGTCGCGCCCGCGCTGAAGAGACCGCCGCCGTCTTGCCCGCTCGCCGCATTGCCGCTGATCGTGCTGTTCGCGAGCGTGAGGGTCCCGCCATTAAAGATGCCCGCGCCGCGCGCGGTCGCCGTGTTGCCGCTGATCGTGCTGCCGGTGATATGCACATCCCCCAGGCCGATGAAGATGCCGCCGCCACTGCTCGTGGCTGCGTTGTCGCGCACGGCGCTATCGATGAGGGTCAGCGCATCGCCGTCCGTGTGGATGCCGCCGCCATCACCACTCATGCCGTGCTGAATCGTCAACCCGCTCAGGGTGACGGTCGTGCCTGCATTGACCGTGAAGACCGTGCCGCTGTGCGAGCCATCGACGGTCGTCGTGCCCGCGCCCGCGCCGCTGATCGTCACACTCCGGTCGATCGTGATGTGGTCGTTGTAGGTTGGAAACGCGCCATTATTCGCCGCGACGTACACCGTTCCTCCCCCGACCACATTGCGGACGCCCGCACTGATCGTCGGAAAGGGGGCCGCGAGCGTACCGAAGCCGAAGGCAGACGCGCTCGCATCCACATAGGTGATCGCCGCGAGTTCGTACGCGCCGATGTCGCAATTGCCGTCGGCCGGCTGCGGCCGCGAGAAGAAGCGCTGATCGGTAGCAGGGCACCCCCCGTTGATGGTCGGCAGGGCATTGAGCGCGGGGCTGGCCGCAAGGAGCGCCTGCGTCCGGGTCGGCCCACCGTTGTTTTGCAGAGGGCCAAGCAGGGGATCGACGTTGATGAGATCGCTCGCCACGAAACCGCTCCCGCCACTCGTGTTGCCGATCAGATTGTGCCCATAGCTCGTGACGGCGCCATTCACGTCGGCGGGAGTGCCAGACAGGGTATTGCCAGCAACGATGGTGTTCTCGATCGAAGCATTAGCTCCGGCGGGGACAGAAATGCCGCCGCCATTTATCGCGGCGTTGTTGCTGATCGTGCTACTTACGATGGTGGCGCTGCCCTTCGCCGCGCGGATGCCCCCGAAGCCGCCGGTGTTGCCGCTCACCGTGCTATTCACCAGTGTCAGCGATCCCTCATTGAAAATCGCACCGCCGCTATTGCCGCTGATTTCGCAGCGTGTGACGGTAACGGTACTGGTGCCACCGGCAAAGGTGATAATGTCGAGTGCGGTACCGGTGCTGGGTACATTGCTGACGAGCGCGCTGTTTGTCAGGTGAAGATCGGCGTTCGAGACGATGATCCCGTTGCCCCCGTGTTGGATTGTCAGCCCGACGATAGTCACCGACACGCCGCTATTGTTCGCGTTGTTGATCGCGAACACCGTTGCGCCATTGCCGTCCACCGCGAGCAGGGGCGCGCCCAGCCCGTTGATCCTCATGGACACATCCAGGGTCAGCGTCCCGCCGGTGAGGATGATCGTGCCAGTCAATCCCAGTTGGAACTCGATCACCGGATTCTGCGCGCTATGGGCGTTCGCGTAGGTAACCGCATCGCGCAGCGAGCAGGCGCCAGAGCCGCTCGTCGCGCAGAGGCCGGTCGAATCGTCGGTCGTGGTGACGGTCACGATCGTGTTGAGCGCGGCCACGGGCAGGGCGGGCACGAGCAGCGCGACCAAGAGCAGCGCGAGAACCAAGACGGTGCTTCAACATTTCCCTCTTCTCCTCAAATTCTTCCCGTTTCGGACGCCCCACCCAATCGATTGCCCCATCGCATCCCCTCATCGCGCGGGCGGCAGCGAGTTCGGCGACCCGCCCGGCGCGGACATGCCCGGCGGCCGCGTCACCGGCAGCGGGTTGGGGGCCATGCCCGCCCCACCGCCCGGTTGCTGTGGCGGCGGGAGCGGTGTGACCGTCCCGTAGGTGTACGCGCCCGCCTTTGTGGCGCTCACACCGTTCACCGTCACGGTCACGTCCACCGTGCCCGCCGCGTGCGCCGGTGTCGTCACGGTGATCGCTGTCGGTGTCACCCTCGTCACCGTCGCCGTCGTGCCGAACTGCACCGTCACCTGTGCCGGGTCCGCCCCGAAACCCACCCCGGTGATCGTCACCGACACGCCGCCCGCCGCCGATCCACTCGGTGGGCTCAGGCTCGCAATAATCAGTTGATTCGTGATCGTCCCGGTGCCCGTCGCGCGAGCGATGGTCGCGTTCGTCGGGTTACTCAACGTGACGGCGAAGGTCTCGTCCGCCTCCGCTGTCGTACTGCCGGTGACGGGCACGGTGATCGACTTGGATGTGTCACCCGGCGCGAAGGTCAGCGTGCCGCTGCTGGCCTGGTAATCGTTCTCCGCCACCGTCGCTGTGCCGTCGGCGGTGGCGTAGGCGACCGTGATGGTCTGCCCGCTCGCCTGCGCGAGGGTGACGGGGAAGGCGAACGACGTCGTGCCGCTGCTGCCCCCCGACAGACGCACATCGCCGATGGAGAGGGCAGGAACGGGGTCGTCATTGACGATCGTGCCAACCCCCGTTCCCTGCGCGATGACCGCGCCGGTCGCCCCGCCAAGGGTGACCGTGAAGGTCTCGTCCGTCTCATTCTTCGTGTCGCCATCGACGAGCACGGCGATCGTTTGCGCGGTGACACCCGGCGCGAAGGTCAGCGTGCCGCTTGCGGCCTGGTAGTCATTGTCGGCGGTCATGGCGGTACCGTCGGCGGTGGCGTAGGCGGCCGTGATTGTCTGGCTGCTCGACGTTGAGAGCGCGACGGTGAAGGTGAAAGACGTCGTGCCGCTGTTGCCCTCGTTCTGCTGGACGCTGTCGATGGAGAGGACGGGCGCGGGACCGACGACTTGCCCGCCCGCCAGCGTGCCGCTGCTCCCGTCGTAGTGCGCGTTGCCGCCGTACGTCGCGGCGATGGGGTGGGACCCGGCAGAGAGATTGCTCGTGGTGAAGACGGCACTGCCGCTCGCATCGGGCGTCGCCGTGCCGAGGGTGGCCGCGCCGTCCGTGAAGGTGACGACACCGGGACTCGCGGCGAAGCTGCTCCCCGCGAGTTCGCCGGCGACGGTGGCGGTGAACGTCACCGGCTGGCCGAAGGCGGCGGGGTTGGGCAAGGCGGCGAGACTAGTGGTGGTACTAATCGTCCCGACCTCGAAAGCGCCAATGTCACAGGCCGCTCCCTGCGGACGGATGGCGCCGCGCTGGTCCAGTGAGGCACAGAAGTTGTGAATTACGTTCCCGCCCGCGTCGATGGCGGCGGAGCCGGGGAGGAGGGCCATGGTGGGAGTGGGACCGCCGTTGTTCTGGAGCGGGCCGAGGCTTGGATCGGCGAGCACGTCGAACTTCGGGGCACCGGTCGCGAAGCCGCAGGTGCTCACCGGGCCATTCGTGCCGTACTCGAGGTTGTACCCGTTGTCCGTGATGCCCGCGCTGTTTTGGCAGTTGATATTGCCGCTGCCGGCAACGATCGTGTTGGCCAGCGTGATCGCGCCACCGGCGTTGGAGATACCGAAGGTGGAATTGTTCGCCACGGTGCTGTTCGTGATCGTCACCGTGCCATGTCCGACGTAGAATGCCTGGAGGCCATTGCCCGTGAAGGTGCTGTTCGCCACGCCGACAACGCCGGTGGCAAAAACCTCAATGGCGTCATCATTGCCCGTGAAGGTGCTGTTCGTCACCGCAACGTTACCGGAACTGTAGGCCGAATCGTAGATCCCAATATTGTTGTTGGTAAAATTCATGTTTGTTACGGTAACCGATCCGCTCGTCGTCCATAGGTTGTTGGAAATTGCCTCGCCGCCACCCGAGATCGTCATCCCGCTAAATGCTGCGGAGCCGTTTGGAGTCGAAACCGTGAACACGTCGAAGTTGTTCGCACTCGGATGGATGATCGTCTTACTCGGCCCATTGCCGGTGATCGTCACCCCGACACCGAGCGTGATCGCGCGCGTCGGCACGATGGGCTGGCCGTCCACGACCGCGCGGAAGCGGATCGTGTCCGTGCCGCTCGCCGCCGCCGCCACCGCCTCTCGCAGGGTGCAGTCCGACCCCGTCGCGCTCGTGCAGTCGGGCGATGAGCGCTGGGTGTCCGCCGTGCTGCCGACGTAGTAGACCCCGTTTGCCGCCGCGACCCGCCCCGCAGGCAGCACGCCAATCAGCGGCAGGAGCAAGAGCAGGAGCAACCCGGTACGGCGAAGAAGTGTCGTCATCTCATTCCTCTCAGACCGCCGCTACCCGAGTAACAGGCGGGGGTGTGCGTGCGCATTCAGCGGGACAACGGCAGCGGGCTCGGCGACCCGCCCACAGCGGATGTCGCTGCCGGTCGTTGCGGCGGCAGCGCGCCGGGCGGGCCACCTGAAGCGGTCGGCGGGGCCGCCGGACGGGGTACAGGCAACGCACTCGCGATCCCGTAGGTGTACGCGCCCGCCGTCGTGGCGCTCACTCCGTTCACCGTCACGGTCATATCTACCGCCCCCGACCCGTGCGCGGGCACAGTCACGGTTATCTGCGTATTACTGTCCACCCGCACCGCCGTGGCGGGGGTTCCGCCGAACGTCACGCTCGTGACGCCCGCCGCGAAGCCCGCCCCCGTGACCATCACCGATCCGCCGCCCGCCGACGCGCCGCTGCTCGGGCTCAGGCTGGTGATAACGGGCAGATAGGTGAAAGTCGCCCGCACGGAAGGCGGCAGGCCGGGATTGGTGACCGTCATGCCCCCAGCGACCGGACCCGCTACCGCGACCGGAGGGAGATCGAGCGTCATGCGCGTGCCATCCGCGCTCACGGCGCTGGCGGGTGCGTCGAGCGTGACACTGAAGGGGCTGCCGAGGATCAGGCGCGAGCCGGTCTGGAAGCCCGCACCGTGGAAGGTGACCGGCCCGCCACTCGCCGGGCCGGTGGCATCCATCAGCGTCGGCGCGACAGGCTGGTACTCGTACGCGCCGATGTCGCACGAACCCACCCGCGGCTGACCGCGCTCGTCGGTTGTGACACCGTTCGGGCAGGTTCCGCCCGCCTCGATGGCCGGGGAGTTGGGCAAAAGCGCAATCGTCATTGGCCCGCTGCCGCCGTTGGGTTGCAGTCCATTCGGGTCGAGTCGCGGATCGATCGGGCTGCCGGTCGTGCCGACCTGGTTGCCGTTGCTTCCGTTTGTGACGCCGGAAAAGTTGCCGCCATTGCCGATCAGGTTATTGGCGCTGCCGCCGCTGATCGTGCCGGAGCCATCGGCTTGGCTGCCGGAATTGCCGGCGATGAGCGTGTCCGTGAGTGTCGTGGTCCCGCCGAAAATATAGATGCCACCCGACGTATCGGCGTGATTGCGCGTGATGGTGGTGCGCAACAGCGCGAGCGCGCCCTGCGTGTAGATAGCGCCGCCGAACTTCCCGCCGTGATTGTCACTCAGCGTACTATCCGCTACGGTCGTCATCCCGGTGAGGTCGAGAATGTTGAGGGCGCCAGACGAGAGGATATTCACCCCGGTGGCCGCCGTGTTGCCGCTAATCGTCGTGTTACGCACCGTCGCATCGCCGATGATCGTGATGGCGGCATCACTCTGTCCATGGACGCCGTTCGCCGTCCCGCCCAGGACTCCCAGATTGCCACTGATCGTACTATTCGTGATTGTCAGCGTGCCCGCCGCCTCATAGATTGCCGGGCCTGAGATGTCCAGCCCATTGGAAGTCCCGCTACTCGTGATGGTGTTGTTGCTGATTGTCGTGCCTACCAGCGTCAGCGCCCCCGAAGTAATGATCCCGCCACCGCGGGCGGGTCCGCTGTTGGTCACGGTGTTGTTGGTCACGACGCAGTTCGTCAGCGTCAGGCTTCCCTGGTTGTCGATGCCACCGCCCCCGAAGGAGGCGTGGCCGTTCTCGAAAGTCAGCCCGCTGATCTTCGCCGTTACGCCGCTATTGACGGCGACGACCGTGGCGGCGTACCCCCCGCTGAGCTGCACGACATCCGCCCCCGGCCCTTGGATCGTCACCGAATGCACCAGCATCAGCGTCCCCTGCACCAGCACGGTCAACCCGGTGTTGTTCGCGTTCCAGACGATCGTGTCGGCCCCCGAAGTGGCGGCGTTGATCGCCGAGCGCAGCGAGCAGTCGACGTTGCCCGGCGTGGCGCAGTGTGCGGTGTTCGTGCCGTTGTCGTCGCTATAGGTGCCGACGTAGTAGGTCCCGCCACCCGCGCGGACCGTCGTCACGGTCAATACCGGCGCGAGCAGCACCAGGACGATAGCGGCGAAGATGACCTCGCCGGACGGCACTCACTATTCGCTGCGTTGTGATCCCCATTCCCGCCCCCGATTTCCGCGATGCGCCCCATGTGCCGAACGAAGAGAAAATCGTCAGGGGACCGCCGAGGGACCGGTCTTGGAAGATGGCAACGGAAGCCGCCAATCCCCTGACGCTCACGACAGTAGCAGTCGCGCATCACGCCACGCATCGGTTAAATCCTGTAGATCGTGGCGTGGGCCGTTGGCGGGGGTGGCGTAAATTATGCAGACGGATGGGTAGTGAACAGTAGTCAGTAGTCGGTTGAACGCGGAGACGCTCCGCGCATCTTCCTATCTAGTGTCTACTGTCTATTATTTGGTCAGTCCGTGGCGGAAGGCGTAGGCGGCGGCGTCCGCTTTGTTGTGGGCGTCGATTTTCATGTAGAGGTTGGCGATGTGGCGATCGACGGTGCGGCCGCTGATTGAGAGCGACTCGGCGATCTCCTTGTTGCTCTTGCCCGCCGCGACTTCGCGCAGCACATCAACCTCCCGCGCCGTCAGGCCGTCCGGGTACGTGGCGGGCGCGACAATGGACGGGGGCGCGGGGACGGCGATATGGTCAGGGGGCGGGGGTGCGGGTGTCGCCAGCGCTTCCGCAATGAGTTCTTCGATCGGCAGCGCCGCTCCCGCCGCCCAGGCCGCGTCCCAGGCGTCCGCGTCGAGACCTGCCCGCGCGCGGGCGACCCACCGCTCTTGCTCCGCGCGCTCGTCGGCGAAGAGGGGCGCCTTGATTGCCGCCCGCAGCGTCGCGGCCGCCCCGAGCAGACGCGCCGCCCGCGCGGGAGCGCCAAGCGCGCCAGCCACGGCGGCGAGGCCCTCCAAACTCTCGGGGATGCTCGCGTCCCCAAGCGCCCGCCGGATCCGCAGGCTCTCCTCATGGAGCGCCCGCGCCGTCGCGTAGTCCCCCCGGCGATAGGCGACTAGGCCGAGGTTGCTGAGCGAGATGGCGATGCCGCGTCGGTCGCCGAGCGTCCGCCGGATCACCAGGCTCTCCTCGTGGAGCAACTGCGCCGCCGCGTCGTCCCCTTGCAGATAGGCGATCATGCCGAGATTGCTCAGCTCGTTGCCGATGCCCTGGTGATCCTGCAAGGCGCGATGGATGGTCAGGCTCTCCTCATGGAGCGCCCGCGCCGCCGCATAATCCCCCTGGCCGCGCATCACCAATCCGAGATTGTTGAGCGAACTGGCACTATTCCGCTGATCGCCCAGTTCCCGCCGGATCGTCAGACTTTCCGCGTGCAATGCCGATGCCGCCGCATAATCACCCTGCTCGTGGGCCACCATGCCGAGGTTTTCCAGCGCGTGGGCGATGCTGTCGCGGTCGCCCAGCGCTCGGTAGAGGGCCAGGCTCTCCGCGTGCAGCGCCCGTGCAGCGACATAATCTCCCTGCCATGTTGCCAGCAGCCCGGCGCCCCGTAAGGCCTTACCGCGGAGCGCGGGATCGCCGCTGTCCGCCATCCCGAGCGCCGCCGCGAGCCAGCGCCTCCCCTCGCGCAAATAGCCGCGCGCCTCCCAGAAGGGCCAGAGCGCCCCGACCAGCCGCAATGCCGTCGCGGCCTTTTCCTGCTCGACCGCCCATTGGAGCGCCGCCCGCAGATTGTCGTGCTCGCGCTCCAGTCGCTCTACCCAAGCCATCTGCGCCGTGCCGATCGCCGCCGTATCGGGCTCCACGACCATCGCCAGGTAATAGATGGCGTGTCGCCGCCGGGCACTCCTCCGTCTCGCCGCTCGCCGCCAGCCGCTCCGAGGCGTATTGCCGCACCACCTCAAGCATCTGGTAGCGGGCCGCGCCGCCCTCCTCAGCCATCGCTACCAGCGACTTCTCCACCAACTGCCCGAGCAGTTCGAGGACGTCCGCCCGCGCGATTTCCCCCGCTCCGCAGACCGCCTCCGCCGCCTCGAGTTCCCACCCTGCCGCGAAGACCGCGAGCCGCCGCAGTACGGCCTGCTCCTCCGCCGTCAACAGCGCATTGCTCCAATCGAGCGTCGCGCGGAGCGCTTGCTGGCGGGGCGGCGCCGTCCGCTCCCCCACCGTCAGCACCCGCAGCGCGTCGTCGAGGCGCGCGGCGAGTTGCCCGACCGGTAGTACCGCGACCCGCGCCGCCGCCAGTTCCAGGGCGAGCGGCATACCGTCCAGCCGCTGGCAGATCGTCGCCACCGCCGCCGCGTTCTCCTCGGTCAGGGCGAAATCCGGCAGCCGCCCGCGCGCCCGCTCCACGAACAATTGCGCCGCCTCACTCTCCGCGAGCGATGTCGCGGTGGCTGCCGCCGCGGGCAACGTGAGCGGAGGGACGCGCCAGATCGTCTCCCCCGATACGCGCAGCGGCTCGCGGCTGGTGGCGAGGATGCGCAGGTTGGGGCAGGCGCGCAGCAGAGACGCCGCAAGGAGGGCACAGGCGGCGATCAGGTGCTCGCAGTTATCCAGAATGAGCAGCGACGGCGCGGCGAACGCCGCCGCGAGTGCCGCCATCGCTGGCCGGTTTTCGTCTTCACTGACACCGACCGCCGTCGCGACCGCCTGCGGCACGAAGGCTGGATCGGTGAGCGCGGCAAGCTCCACCCAGCAGGTGCGGTGGAAGGAGCGCGGCGCGTCGGCGGCGACTTGGAGGGCGAGGCGCGTCTTCCCGGAGCCGCCGGGGCCCGTCAGCGTCAGGAGGCTCGTCTCGCTCAGGAGGTGGCCGAGCGTGGCGATCTCCTGCCCGCGCCCGATGAAGCGCGAAAGCGGTACGGGCAGATTGGGCGCATGGGCGATGCGACCGTGAGATTGATCCAGATATGCGAGAGGGAATGCTGTACTCTGGAACGACATCCCACCCCTCCCGAACCCGCATACACACGCCGGCGCAATGATGGCGCCCAGCACAATGTTGGGCGAGTATAACACCCATCCCCGCGCGTGCTCGCTCATCTGCGCTCTGCGAGCCTCACCCCGGCGCGGCGCGGTGACAGGCACGGACGGACATGCTAGACTCCGCGAAACAGCGCAGCCATGAAAGGGTCTCGGCGCATGGTAGATACGACAGTTCTCACCTATCCGCGCCCGCTCGACGGGGCATCCGCCGCGACGGACCCGTACGGCGCATATGCCGCCGTCTACGACCTGCAGGGGCAGAGCCGGTGGAGCGAAAGGATGGTCGCCTTCCTCCGGGACCTTCTCCCGCGCTACGATGCCGCGCCCCGCCGCGTGCTCGACCTCGCCTGCGGGACGGGCGCCGCCGCGCTCCGCTTCGCCGCGCAGGGGTACGCCGTGACCGGCATCGACGGCTCCGCGCCGATGCTCGCGATCGCCCGCCAGAAAGCGGCGGACGAGGGCGCCGTGATCGCATTCATCCGGCAGGATATGCGCGCCTTCACCGCGCCGGAGCCGGTGGATCTGCTCACCTGCTTCTACGATAGCCTCAATTACCTCACCGATCCCGCCGACCTCGCACGCACCTTCGCCTGCATGCGGGAGGCGCTCGCGCCGGACGGCCTTGCGATCTTCGATATGAACACGCGCGCCGGATTGGAAGCGATTGGAACGGCAAATGCTGGGTGCAGGAGATCGAGGAGACCTATTTCATCCAGCAGGCGGAGTGGGACGCGGAAACCGCCATCGCGACGATGACGCTCACCTGCTTCGTCCGCCTTGGCCGCGATTACCGCCGCTTCGAGGAGGTTCACATGGAGCGGGGGTATACGCTCGATGAGATCGCCGCCGCGCTGTCCTCGGCGGGCCTGACGGTGCTGGACGCCTTCGCCTGCCTCCCGCGCCTCGGCCCGACCTTCGAGCCCCCCGGCGAGACCACCGGCCGCGTCGTCCTCGTCGCCCGCCGCCCGATCTGAAAGCGTTTGAAACGCAAAGGACGCAGAGGGGATACGAAAAGCAGGAAGAAGCGTGTTCCAGTCTCTTCTTTCCTTTGCGCTCTGTGCGTCCTTTGCGCGTTCGGTTGTTCTCGTTCATCATTCGAGGAGGGATACAGTGATCGAGCGTGAGGCGGCGGTGCGGGTGTCGGGGCAGATCGGGGCGTACGACGTGCCGGCGCTGCGGGACGCACTGGCGCGGCTGGCGGATTACCCACGGCTTGTGCCGCACAACGGCGATGTCGTCATCAAGGTCAACCTCGTCAACGGCGCACCGCCGGAGACGGCCGCCGTCACGCATCCCGCCGTCGTGGCCGCGCTCTGCGGGTTGCTGCGCGATTGCGGCGCGCGCCGGATCATCGTCGCGGACGGTCCCTCCTCGGCGGCGAGCGCGAGCGCCGCATTCGCGAACAGCGGCTATGTGGACGCGCTCGCGCCCTACAATGTCGAATTCCTCGACTGCAACGAGGCGACAGCCCGTCTGGGTCGATGTGCCGGACCCGCTCGTCATTGGGCGCATCCCCGTGCCGGAGCAGTTCCTCGCGGCGGATCGCGTCATCAATGTGCCGAAGATGAAGACGCACCTGCTCACCGTCGTGACGCTCGCCCTGAAAAACTTCGTCGGCGCGATGCCCGCGACGATCGTCACGACGCCGAACGGCGCGACGCGGAAATCGACCGCCATCCGCCTGCACGGCGCGGATATGTCCAACGCGATCAGCGACCTCAATCGCGCCATCCCCGCCCACCTGCACATCATCGACGGCATCGTCGGCATGGAGGGGATGGGCCCGACGAGCGGCACGCCCCGCCCGACGGGCTATCTGGTCGCGGGGGCGAACGCCGTCGCGGTGGACACCGTCGCGGCGACGATGATGGGCTTCGTGCCGGAGCGCATCCGCCACATCCTCACCGCCTCGAATCTCGGCCTCGGCCCGATGCGCGGTTTCGCGGTCCACGGCGACTTCATCATCACGCCCTACGAACCCGCCTCCTGCGTCCACCGCGCCGCAAGAGCCGCATGACGACGTGCTGAGTGCTGAGTACTGAGCGCTGAGAGGGGTTGGACCGCACTCAGCACTCAGTACCTCAAGGGAGGAACGACCGCGATGTGGGTGATTGTGCGGGATACGGCGGAGGAACTGGTCTACCGCGAGATCGGCAAAATCGTCGCGATTTACCGGATGGAGGGCGGCGACCACTTCTTAAAGGTTGCGGACGGGTCGCCGCACGCGATCCTGGAGGACTTCTGTCTCGAACGATTCGCGGATCGCGACCCGGCGCAGGTCGAGACGGTGCCGACGGTCGTCTACGATGGCCGCGAGTTCGCGTACGGCGATCTCGTCGAAATGACCTTCCAATTGCGCAAGTTCCCGTGGGGCTGCGAGAAGTGGCTCCTGACCATGCAGCACCGGTACGGCGACTACTTCGAAGTGCTCGAAGAGCACATGAAATCCGTCTCCGCCGAATACCGCTACCCGCTTTGATGAAGGACTGAGGACTGGGCGCGGGTATCGCCGCGAGAGCCGACTGCAAGCCGTTCAACTCCCCTCTCCATCGCATAACGGCCACGAACACACCGTTCCGTTCGGCGATGGAGAGGGGTCGGGAGTGAGGAACGATGCTGCTGCGCGACTTGGGTGACGGGCTGGTACTGCGCCGGGCGACGGTGGACGATACCGAGGCGCTGATGGCGTTCAATATGGCCGTCCATCAAGACCTCGATGAGCCCGAGGTCGGTATCGACGTCTGGACGCGGGACATGATGCGCGGCGATCACCCGACGACCGGCGCGGGCGACTTCCTGATCGTCGAGGATACCCGCACCGGGGCCATTGCCTCGTCGCTCTGCCTCATCCCGCAAACGTGGACGTACGCGGGCATCCCCTTTGGTGTCGGGCGACCTGAGATGGTCGGCACCGCTCCTGAATACCGGCGGCGCGGTCTCGTGCGCGCGCAGTTCGATGTCATCCACGAATGGAGCGCCGCGCGGGGCGAGATGGTGCAGGTGATCGGCGGTATCCCGTGGTACTACCGGCAGTTCGGCTACGAGATGGCGCTCGAACTGGACGGCGGCCGCTTCGGCTACCGGGCGGACGTGCCGGACCTCGCGGCTGATGAGGCGGACCCCTACCGCATCCGGCCCGCGACGGAGGCGGATCTGCCCTTCATCGCGCGGGCATATGAGCACGGGATGCGGCGCGGGCGCGTCGCCTGTCTGCGCGACGCGGCGCAGTGGCGGTATGACCTCGCCGGGCATAGCGCCGGGAGCGATATGCGGCTGGAGCTCCGCCTGATCGAGACGGCGAGCGGAGAGCCGGTCGGGTTTTTCGGGCATCCGCCGCGCCTCTGGCAAGCGGGCATCTACGTCACGGTTTACGAGCTCGCGCCCGGCGTCTCGTGGCTGCCCGTCACGCCGACCGTCCTCCGCTACCTGCGCACGGTCGGCGACGCATATGCCGCAGCGGAGGCGTCGCCATTCACGACGATCCATTTCGATGTCGGCGCCGAGCACCCCGTCTACCGCGTCATGCCGAGCAGGCTACCGGGCGCGAGCCGCCTCTATGCGTGGTACGTGCGCGTGCCTGATCTCGCGGGCTTCCTGCGGCAGATCGCGCCCGCGCTCGACGCGCGGGTGGCCGACTCCATCCTCGTCGGGCACACCGGCGAACTGGCGCTCAACTTCTATCGCACCGGCCTCCGCCTCGCCTTCGCCGCCGGTCGTCTGACGGGCATCGAGCCCTGGCAGCCGACATCGGACGTGCGCGGCGATGCTGCCTTCCCGGACTTGACCTTCCTGCAACTGCTGTTCGGCTACCGCTCGCTCGACGCACTCACACAATCCTTCCCGGACTGCATGGTTCGCGACGATGGCGCGCGCGCCCTGCTCGATATCCTCTTCCCGCAACAGGTCTCGCACGTCTGGCCAATCGCGTAGGGCAGGGTAAAGGACCGAGGATTAACCCGGTGACACGAATGGTCGATCATCACCGCTTCACGCAGGTATATGCGGCATACGTCCGCGAGGGGCGATACGTCGCCTCTCGGATGTCGAAGCCCGCGCGTTCGAGCATCGGTTCGAGCAGCCAACTGAAGGTGCTGTACTCCTCGCGAACGTGCGTTTCCAGTTCGGGGCGCGTCCAGCCATCCTCCGGTCGCGCGCTCGCGCCCGCGAACCATGCCTCGATGGTGCGCCCCGCCTCGTGTGGGTCGAAGGAGTAGACGAGGTCGTGCAGTCGCAAGACGCCGCCCGGCGCCAGCATCGCGGCGACGCGTTCGAGGGCGAGCGCCTTCCAGAAGTCCGGCAGATGGTGCAGGGCATTGCGCGAGTAAAGGAAGTCGGCAGGGGCGCCGCGATGCTCATAGCTGAGAAAGCCCGCGCGCACGACCTCGAGGTTCGTCAGGCCCGCCCGCTCCGCCTTCTCCCGCATGATCGCGAGCATGGCGGGCGATACATCCACCGCCACCACGCGGCGGCAGAAGGGCGCGACAGCGAGGGCGAACGTGCCGGTACCGGCGCCGAGATCGACCACGACACTGCGTTCGCCCAATCCCAGGGCACGGAGCAGGGTGACATCTTCGGTGGTATCGGTGCCGGCCTTGCGATCGTACGCCGCCACATATGCGGGGTCGAGATGCTCATCGCCGGCGTGCGCCAACTCATCGAGAACCCAGCCGGGCCGTTGCATAGCCGCTCCTATCCCTCCGAGGCGGCGAAGCGCCTCCGCGATCTCCATACTCGGGGCAGTCCGAGCATCACAGATGCATGATGCAGGGTTGACACCGTCGGCGCAAACGCCCGTCTTACCGATCACCAAACACCCTTCTTATGGGGTGGAGCGTGATCGCCAGACAGTGTATGCTGAAGCGCAGTGGAATCGAATGACCCACCGTTCATTGCTCCATGCGGAACCGGGCGCAGACCGAGTCGCGACACTCAGTCCTCTAGTCCTCAGATCCTCAGTCCTTCGGAGGAGCCCATGGCGACGACGCAGACCTATCGTTTCGCGGAGCGGATGCAGGTGATGAAGCCCTCACCGACGCTCGTCGTCTCGGACACGGCGCGGCAACTGACCGCCGCCGGGCACGATGTCGTCGATCTCGGCGGCGGCGACCCCGATTTCCCCACGCCCCCGCACATCATCCAGGCGGCGGCGGAGGCGATGGAGGCGGGATTCACGCACTACGTCGCCTCCGCCGGCATCCCGCCGCTCCGCAAGGCGATCGCGGCGAAACTGCTGCGCGACAATGGCCTGACCTACGACCCGAACGGCGAGCTGATCGTCACGCCCGGCGGCAAGGCGGCGATCGCGATCAGCCTGCTCGCGCTCGTCGGCACCGGCGACGAGGTGCTCGTCCTCGATCCCGGCTGGGTCTCCTACGCGCCCGCCACCCAACTGGCGGACGCGACGCCCGTGCAGGTGCCGCTCTCGCCGGACGACAACTGGACGATCACCGCCGACCGCATCCGCCAGTACGTCACGCCGCGCAGCCGCGTCCTGATCTTCAACTCGCCGAACAACCCGACCGGGCGCGTCGCCACGCAGGCCGAGTTGGAGGCCGTCGCGGACAGTCGCGCAGGAGCATGATCTGATCGTCATCTCCGACGAAATCTACGAGAAACTGATCTACGACGGCCACACGCACACGAGCATCGCCTCGCTGCCGGGGATGCAGGAGCGGACGATCATCGTCAATGGCTTCTCGAAGCCGTACGCGATGACGGGCTGGCGGCTGGGGTATGTCGCCGCGCCGCGCGATCTCGTCACGCAGATCGCCACGATCCACAGCCACACGGCGACCTGCGCCACCTCGTTCGCGCAGGTCGGCGGCGCGGCGGCCTACGACGGCCCGCAGGAGTGCATCACGACGATGAACGTCGCCTACGACCGCCGCCGCCGGCTGGTTTCCGAAGGGCTTTCCGCGCTGCCGGGCATCACCTGCCCGCTGCCCGAAGGCGCCTTCTACGCCTTCGCGGACATTCGCGGCACCGGCCTCTCGTCCACCGAGTTCGCGACGCGCCTCCTGCAATCGCAGTACGTCGCCGTCACCCCCGGCGACGCCTTCGGCCCCGCGGGCGCGGGCTATGTTCGCCTCTCCGTCGCCAACAGCGACGCCATGCTCACCAAAGCCGTCGACCGCATCGGCACCTTCGTCCGAGCGCTCTAATCGCGAAGGCGCGAAGGGCGCGAAGAGAGGAAGAGGATAAGAGAAGATCTCTCTCTTTCTCCTCCCTCTTCGCGCCCTTCGCGCCTTCGTGTTTAATTCCCCCGTCACCTGCGGAGGGCGCCGCCGACGCGGACCATCTCGCCCGTCGCGGCGGCGAGGCGGACTTTTTCGAGCACCGGCAGCACCCAGCGGGCATCGAGGAGCGACTGCGGGGCGACCGCGCCGGTGCGGATCGTCTCGACGAAGGTCTGCGCGATGCTGATGGCCGGGTGTGGCAGCCAGTCCTCGCGCGCCGTGCCTGCCGCGCCGGTGACGGTGACTGCCTGATTCGTCGGGTCGGCGCGCAGGACGGCGTCGCGGCCGAGCAGTTCGACCGCTGATTTCTTCGGATTGCGGGAAAGTCGTCCGGCAGCGAGCGGGCGACTTCGAGCGTCGCGACGACGCCATTGGCGAAGCGCATGATGATCAGCGCCGCGTCCGCGCCATCCGGGCTGTCGCTCGGCATCGTCGGTGAAGAGCCGGTTCGCCATCACCTGCACGCGCTCGACCTCGGATTCGACGAGCCAGAGGGCGAGGTCGATGAGCGGCAGGGCGAGATCGGTGAAGAGATCGCCGCTCTGATGCGCGGGTCGTCCGGTAGGCGGCGAAGAGCGAAATCGGCGCGCCGACGCTCTTCCGGCGCGCGTGCAACGTCACGAGCGGGAGCCAGTGGCGGAGCGGGTTGGGTGCGTAGACCGTCACGCCCGCGTCCGCGGCGCGCAGAATCAGGCTATCGAGCGTGGAGATGTCACCCGCGACGGGCGCGGGGCAGCAGACATGCAGGCCCGCCTCCAGCGCATCGACGATGATGACCGGCGCGTTCCGCGACTGGGGCGGTAATAGCAGACGGCCTGCGCGCCCATCGCGCGCGTCAGGGCGGAGGAGTTCGGCGTGCTCCCTGCCGCAGCGACCGCGACGACCTCCGCGCCCGGCGTGCGGTAGGTCAGCGCATCGAGCATCGGGCCTGCCAGCGGGCCGTCACCGAGCACGGCGACGCGGATCGGCGATGCGTTCGCGCTCATGCCGCACCCCCTTCCGGCGTCTCGCTGAAGTTGAAGTCCGGCTGGATATGCGCGACCTGCCCGCGCCGGCTGGACCAGACCGCCGCGACGGCGAGCAAGACCGCCTGTCGCGCCTCCTCGGGCGGTAAGGGGACGGGCGTGTCGTGCTCGATCGCATCGAGCAGGCCGCGCAGTTCGTCCTCATAGGCGGTGTCGATGTGCAGGAGCGCGTCGAAGTTCAGCGGCTCGCGCATCCCCTCCGCCGTCGTCTCGCTGTAGGTGCGCATCTCCGGGTCCATCGCGCGGATGACGCCCTCGGTGCCGTAGACTTCCAATTGATGATAGAGCGGGTAATCGTGCGGCAGGTTGGTGACGACCTCCGTGCCCGCGAGCGCGCCGTTGCGCGAAGGCGAGTTGGATGCTGATGAAGTCCGGCACCTCGGCGTTCTCATCGCCGATGCGGCTCTCGGCGTAGACGCTCGTCACCTCATCGCCGACGAACCAGCGCAGCAGATCGACCTCGTGGATCGCGTTGAGCATCGCCGCGCCGAGCGAGTATTTCGGATCGGTCATCCACGTCCGCTCGCCGTCCGGGGCCCACGCGCCCGTCGCGAGGGAGAGGCCGCGATACATCGCGCGCGGTCGCCGTTCGTTCTCGCGCGCGATGCGCACCTGGCCGATCGCGCCGCTGTCAATCGCCGCCCGCACCGCCTGATAGCGCGGCGTGAAGCGGCGGCTGTGCCCGACCATGAACTTGATGCCCGCCGTCCGCGCCGCCGCGATCATCGCGTCCGCCTCCTCGACCGAGGGGGCCATCGGCTTCTCGCAGAGGATGTGCTTGCCCGCCGCCGCCGCCGCCGCCACCTGCTCCGCGTGGAGGAATTCGGGCGTCGCGATCACGACGACATCGATGTCGGGCCGGGCGAGCATGGCGCGATAGTCCGCGTATGCCTCCTCCGCGCCCCAGGTACGCGCCGCGTGTTCCGCCGCCTCGCCGCGCACATCGGCGACGGCGACGAGCCGCACCCGCTCGCCCAGCCGCGCAATTGCCGGGAGGTGCGCGCTCTGCGCGATCGTGCCGCAGCCAATCACTCCAATGCCGAACCGTTGTCGCATACTGTCGCGCCTTTCCGCAGGGAGAGCAATCCGTCAGGCGATGCTATCCCGAGCGCGCGCGGGAAGCAAGGGGAGCGCATCGGGTGGGGCGGGCGTCGGCTTAATCGCTCGTGGTGAATGAATCGACGGGGACCGGCTGCAATTGCGGCTCCGGCGCTGCCGCTGGCACATCGAAGAAGAGGGCGCGATACCGCGCGAAGAGGGCGACCATCCCGACGAGCGTGCGAAAAAGGCTGTCGAGGAAGCGGTAGACGAGCGCCACCGAAAACGCCATCCCCGCGCCGACGCCGAAGGCGCTCAGCAGGCCGCTGAGGCTGCCATCCGCCACGCCCAGGCCGCTCGGCACGAGCGAGATGAGGCCCGCCAGCGAACTGAGCGCGTTCGCCACGATCGCATCGCTCCAGCCGAGCGTTGCGGTGGACAGATCATTGGCGAACATGAAGAGGACGAAGCCGGACGCCGCCGTGATGAACAGGCTGAGCACAACGCCGCAGAGGATCGGGCGCGGACGGAGCAGCCGCAAGGTATGCGCCCGCACGTCATCCTCGACCGGCACGAATGACGCCGTCGCCCGGTAGCGTCGCAACATGCGGCCCAGCGCCTCCGCAAGCCGGTCCGACGAGAAAATTGCCGCCAGGATGATCGGCAGCAGCAGCGGCACGATGGCGAGCCACCAGACGATGATGCCCCGGTACGCGCCAATCAGGGCGATCAGCGCGAACGCGACCATATCGCAGACCACCTGCATCGTCACGGCGGGGATGATCTCGTACGCGGGGACGCCGTGCTCTCGCAAGAGGCGCGCCCGCAGCACTTGGCCGAGGGGGAGGATGCCGGCGGCCTGCCCGGCGAGGAAATTCGTCGCGCCATCCGCCGCCGTGATCCGCACACCGGCGGCGCGCAGATAATACGACCAGCGTACGGCCTTAATCAGTTCGCGCAGCAGGAAAACGGCCAGGACGATCGCGAGCGAGCGCGGCGAGAGATCGGCGAGCAGCGCGCGCACCCGCGCCGGTTGCAGGGCGCCAACAAGCGCGACCATCGCGATGAGTGGGAGGAGAAAACCGCACGAACGCCGGATCGAGAGTGCCATGAACTGCCCTTATCCCCGATGAAAACCGCACTGCCGTGAGCCTACTCCGCTCGTCCCGACAATGCAATAGCGCTGCCACAGGGGAACCTCACCCCCGGCCCCTCTCCATTGCGATGGCGAGGAGGAAGCAAATGCGCGGGTGAGGTTCCCCGCTATGCCGCCGCGCGCTTACCCTCGCGGTAGACGTAGCCGATGCCGCGGACCGTATGTATGAAGAGGGGGTCGCTCGGTTCGGGTTCGATCTTGGCGCGCAGGCGGCGGATGTAGACATCGACACGGTTGCCGAAGTCGTCGCAATCATAGCCCCAGGTCCGTTCGATGAGCGCCGCGCGCGTGATGACCGCGTTCGCGTTGCGCATCAGGCATTCGAGGATTTTCATCTCGGTCGGCGTGAGCAGCACAGGCCGGCGTTCCGGCGCGCTGAAGCGCAGTTCGCCAATATCGAGTGACGTCGAGCCAACTTTAATGACCGACCCGTGAACATTGCGATCCGCCCGGTGGTAGCGGCGGAGAACCGCCTGCACGCGCGCCAGCAGCTCGGTCGGCTCGAACGGCTTGGCGACGTAATCGTCCGCACCGTGGCCGAAGCCCTCCACTTTGTCGCTCACCGTCGCGCGGCCGGTAAGGAAGACGATCGGGATGTCCGGATGCTCCCGGCGCGTCTCCGTCGCCAGTGCGTAGCCGTCGATATGCGGCAGCATGATGTCGAGCAGAACGAGGTCAATGGCATTCTGCCGGAGGAATCCCCCCGCCAGCCGAGGGTCCGCGAGCACGCTGATCGTGTAGCCCGCATCGGAGAGCAGGAACATCAGCAACTTGGTCACCATCGCGTCGTCGTCGACGAGCAGGATGCGCGTGCTCATCCCGCGCTCCCGTGTCTCTCGCATCGCATGATCGTTCTCCTTCTCCTCCCGCGTTGCGCCATCCTGACCAACGTACCGAAAATCCCTTGCAACAATCGCTACAAAAAGCGGTTCCGTCCCTTCGTGGACCACGATGCACTCCTCGCCTGACATCTCTGTATCCGTTCGGGGCGAATCGCATGACGAAGCTGTCACGTCATGACGGTGCGCCCGCGCATCCCCGACCGCGATTCAGAATCCGTGCCCATCGACCGGGAGCGTGTACACTACGGCGCGATGGCGACCGCACGCAGCGATAGAAGAGGTTGATACGAATGCTGACCGCGCACCGGGGCCCGATTGTGGATACACACATGCACGTCTGGAAGATCGACCCGCCCCGCTACACGCTCGAACAGACGCTCGCGGATGTCCCGCTGCCGACCACCGACGCGCCGATTGAAGATGTACTGGCCGATAATGCGGCGATGGGCGTGACACACACCGTCCTCGTCCAGCCGAGTACGTCCGGCTGGAACAATCGCTACGTCGTGGAGAGCGCCGTCGCGCACCCGACGCTCTTCGCGGCGCATGGGCTGATCGATCCGGATTCGCGGAAAAATGCGGCGGACTTGCGCCAGTGGATGATGGCAGGCATGGCGGGGTTCCGCCTCAATCTGGTGCGGGACACCGATCCGGCCTGGGTCAGCGCTCCCCGCAACTACGCACTTTGGGAGGCGGCGCAGGACCTCGGAGCGGTGATCAATGTGCAGATGCACCCGCCGCAGGCATGGCGGCTGCTGGAGATCGCCAACCGTTACCCCGGCGTCAAGGTGATCGTCGATCACCTCGGCAAGCCGGACATCACCGAGCCGCCGCCCTACAACTACTTCTCGAATATCCTCGCCCTCTCGGACCTGCCGAATACCTACGTGAAGGTCTCCGCCCTCTCGCTCGCCTCGCGCACGAAGGAGTATCCGTACCGCGATGTCTTCCCATGGGTGAAGATGCTCTACGAAGCGTTCGGCGCCGCCCGGCTGCTCTGGGGCACCGGCTACCCCGGCGCGCACCGCTCCTTGCCCCTCGATCAGGAACTGGCGATCATCACCGAGCACCTGCCCTTCCTCCTGGAAGACGACAAGCAGTGGGTCCTCGGCCGCACCGCGATGACGCTCTGGTCGTTCGGCGCGCGGTGAAATCTCCCGATGTGGTTCCGTGAGCCATTTGCCACTATACTGGCGCCTGTTCGTACACAAGGAAACGCTGAGGAGAGGAGCTGGCGGGTGCAAGGGCAAGGACATGAGCAAGAGCAGGGGGATGGCACGGAAAAGCCGCGAACCATCGACGAGCATCCGTCACTGAAGCAGGAACACAGCCCGCAGTCGGAGGCGGTGCGCCGGATGATCTCGCCCTGGCTGGGCGGCGCGGATACGCTCGTCTACGTCCTCGTCGGGCTCGTCTTCCTGCTCGGCGCAATCGCGATGCTCGGCTACAGCGTCTTTACCTTCATCCAGCACTTCAACGCAGGATTCCCGCGCGCAATTGTCACTCTTGTGAACGATCTGCTGCTCGTGATGATTATCATGGAGGTCCTGCGCACGGTACTCTCCTATATTGAGGAGCGCGGTGCATCCCTGCGGCCCTTCCTCTTCATCGGCGCGATCTCCGCAACGCGGCGCATCCTCGCCATCGGCGCGGAAGCGAGCATCACTGATGGCAAAGGCATCTCGCACGACGAATTCACCCGCCGCCTCGTCGATCTCGGCGTCAATGCGGGTGTCATCCTCGCCATCGCCATCGCCCTTTTCCTGCTCTCGCAGCGCGACGCGAAATAGCGCGCATCATTCCGCTCGCGCCTTTGGGCCGACGTCTTCGACATTCTCCCAGAAGTTCGGGTGCGGCCAGAAGCAGATCAGGTGGAACGGGGCCGGGCCGACGTTGGTGAAGGTATGCGGCACACGCGCCGGAATGCGCACGACGCACGGCCCGCACGCCTCAAATTGATCGTCGCCGATGGTGTACGCCATCCGGCACGCGGGTAGGAGATGGAGCTCCTCCGTGATATGGGCGTGTAGCGGCGGGCCACCACCGGGGACGGTCTCGGTACGAATGATCGTGCTGTTCTCGAAGCCGTGCTTGTACCCCTCCATTATGTGGCCGGCCTCGCCCGGTTCACCGGCGAAGTACTCCATCTCGTCGAGCGTGATAATGTAGGGCATCGGGTCAATAGGCCGCGTAGTAGACCCGGCACGGGCTCGGCGGCAAGTAGACTGTGGAGCCCTGCACGGAGCTCTGGTAGACATTGGCCGAGTACGCGCCGACGGCCGTCGGCGCGATGGCCGCGCCGCCGAACATCAGACAGAAGGTGACAACAACCATAACCATGCGCCACTGCCTGCTCATCCGTCGCATCTCGGTGCTCCTTCGCGTTCTGTCACGGGTCGCGCCCGCTACCTGCGAGCCGTGCGTTCCGTGCATCCCCACTTTGCGCCCCGGCGCGCCCCCTCACCATGCGTAACCCACATGACCGCCCACGTAAATCGCGGTCCGGGCGCGGTTGCGGCGTCGCGATGCGCATGGGACAATGCGCGCATGTGACGGAACTGAGCGCTCGCGCATACCGTATGGGCGCGATGGGGACTGGGGGTTTGCGATGGGCCGCCGGCCGACCGCCATGACCGCCGGGCAGCGAGAGATGGATCGCCCGCGCGTCTCCCTTGCCACACCAATCTTCGGCGACATGCTGCGGCGCTCCCGGTTGGAGACGGGCATGACGCAGGAGGAGCTCGCGGAGCGGGCGGCGCTCAGCGTGCGCGGCATCAGCGACCTTGAACGCGGGGTGATTCTGCGTCCGCAGCGGGAGACGGTCCGCCTGCTCGCCGAGGCGCTCGGGCTCGTGGGAGAGGATCGAACGCGCTTCGAGCAAGCGGCACGGACTCCCCCCGGCCGCAGCAGCCTCGATCCGACGCACGTCGGATCACACAATCTCCCCGCGCCGTCAACACCGCTCATTGGGCGGGAGCGAGAAATCGGGGAGGTCGCGGCGCTCCTGCGGCGTCCGGGGGTACGGCTGCTGACCCTGACCGGGCCCGGCGGCGTCGGCAAGACCCGCCTCGCCCTCGCGGTCGCCGCACGCCTCGCCGAGGAAGAATCATCGGAGGTAGTCGCGGTCTTCCTCGCCGCGATCACCGACGCCGATCTCGTCATCCCGACAATCGCCCGCGCGCTCGATGTGCGCGAAGCCGAGGGCAGATCGGCGCTCGCCCTGTTGGGCCCCGCCCTGCGCGGCCGCGCGATGCTCCTTGTCCTGGATAACTTCGAGCAACTGCTGGCCGCAGCGCCGCAGATCGCCGACCTGCTCGCGGCCTGTCCCGATGTCCGCGCGCTCGTGACGAGCCGCGCGACGCTGCACCTCTCCGGCGAGCACGAGTACGGCGTCTCGCCCCTGCCAATGCCCGCGATGGATGGCCCGGCGACGACTGAGACGCTAGACGGGAACGCGTCTGTCGCGCTTTTCGTGCAGCGTGCGCAAGCGGCAAAGAACGATTTCCGCCTCACCGAAACGAACGCGGCCGCAGTCGCGGAAATCTGCACTCGACTGGACGGGCTGCCCCTCGCCATCGAGATCGCGGCGGCACGGACAAAAATCCTCTCCCCGCAAGCGCTCGCGGCCCGTCTCGGGCGACGCTTGCAGGTCGTCACGGACGGCCCGCGCGACCTGCCCCTTCGGCAGCGGACCATCCGCGACACGATCGCGTGGAGTTACACACTGCTCACCGCAGATGAACAGATCGCCTTCGCCCGGCTCTCGGTCTTCGCGGGCGGGTGGACGCTCCCGGCGGCGGTGGCGGTGGCGGTCGATGGGATGTCCGACACACTCGCGATGCTCGCGGCGCTGGTGGACAAGAGCATGATCGAGATCGCGGAGGGGCCGGACGACGAGCCGCGTTTTCGGATGCTGGAGACACTGCGCGAGTTTGGCGTCGAACGGCTGATCGAGCGCGGCGAGGAGGAAGCCGCCCGGCAGAGGCATCGCGACTATTTCCTCGCCCTCGCCGAAGAGGCGGCGCCGGGCCTACATAGCGGCGAGCAACGTCGGTGGCTGGTACTGCTGGACGTGGAGCAGCCCAATCTGCGCGCCGCGCTGCGCTGGTCGCTCGACCGAGGGGAAGCGGCGGCGGCGCTGCGACTGGTGGGGGCACTGGGATGGTACTGGTGGCTGCGCGGCCATCTCCGCGAGGGGCAGACGTGGTTCGCCGAGGCGCTCGCGCACGACGACGCGGAGACGCGGTCAGTGCGGCCCGCCGCCCTCCACGGCGACGCGGCGCTCGCATGGCGTCAGGCGGATTACGCGCGGCAAATCGCGCGCGGCGAGGAGTGCATCACCCTCTGCCGGGCCACCGGCGACGAGATCAACCTGCTACAGGGGCTGGGCATCACGGCGCTTGCCTACCACGGTCGTCGCGCAATCGCCTACACGGAAGAAAGTGTCGCGCTGGCGCGCAAGCATGGCATCCTGTGGGCACTGGCGCTCGGCCTCCAATACCTCGGCTCCATAGCTCTCGAGAGCCATGATTATCCGCGCGCTGTGGCATATCTCGAGGAGAGTCTCGCGGTCTGTCAGTCCATCGGAGTGATAGCGGGTCTCGCCTTCGCGCTCTCCGACCTCGGAATGGTACGGGCGCATCTCGGAGAGACCGCACAAGGTGTCGCACTCGCGGAGGCTGCAGTTGTGGTGGCACGAGAATCGGGCGACCGTCCCGGCCTCGCGATCGCGCTCGGGAAGCTGATGGATGTGCGGCTCCTGGCAGGGGATCTTGCCGGGGCATGGCAGAGCGCGCGCGAACGGTTGATAATTTGCCCCACCTGGGATTGGAACTCGCCACGGTGAGCGGCCTGCTTGCAATGGCGGCTATCGCCATTGCAATGGAGCAGCCCGAACGCGTCGCACACCTCGTCGGCGTCGCCGAGGCGATCCCCGCCAGCGCCGACCTCTCTGCCGCGCCGCGCGCCCGCGCGAATATCGCGCGGGCAACCACCTTCGCCCGGCAGCATCTGGACGCCGCCGCATTCGATGCCGCCCGCACGGCGGGCCGGGCGATGACACCGGAAGATGTCGCCGCGTGGGACGTGGGGAAAGTACCCCCTCACAGCCGGTAGAGCGGGCAATCCGGGGCGCGAGCGTATCTCGGTTGCACAATTCGCATGAACGCGATCGTCAGAGCAGCGCGAAGACCAGCGTCCCGACGAGCCCGCCGGCGATCGCGCCCGCCAGCACCTCCTGCACGGTATGCGCCTGGAGCCGGACGCGCGCCCAGGCGACCGCGCCGATCACGGCGAGCGCGGGCAGGAGCGCCGCGCCGTAGACCATCGCCAGGGCGACGACGGCGAGCGCGGCGCTCATCGTGTGGATGCTGAACTTGAAGACGAACTCGTTCACCGCGCCACCGATCATCAGGCAGAGCGTCATCGCCGCCAGCAGGAGCACCGTCTGGTGCGGCGCGGCGACGGCGCGCGCCACCTCCGTACCGAGGACGTAGCAGAGGATCATCACCGCGTACGCGAGCGGGCGCTCGTCGCGGTTCGAGACGTGCAGGTCGGCGATCGTGCCGCGCTTGAGCATGACGAGGAAGAGGATGGACGGGAGCGTCGTCGCGCAGGTGATCGTCGCGCAAGACCAGACGAACCAGCGCGCCAGCGTCACGCGCGGCTCGTGCAGGCCATTGAAGAGCGCCAGTAGCGGAATGATTGTCACCGTCGGCTGCATGACGGCGCTGATCGACCGCGCGGCAATGTTGCGAGCAGGAATGCGCAAGAGCGCTCGTCCAACCATGCGGGAATCATACAGTAACGAGTAGCGAGTAGCGAGTAGCGAGGAGATGCCGGAGTACGTCGTTACTCGCTACTCGCTACTCGTTACTCGCTACTTCGCGTCAGCCGACTACGACGTTGTAGGCGCTGAAGCCGATCTCGGCCGGAGTCTTGTCGCCGCCACCCGCGACGAAGCCGAATGCGCCCTGCGTCCAGATATCAGTGATGTCGACTTGTGTGACGGTCTGACCGTTGACGGCGAAGGCGAAGGTCGTCCCCGTCACGGTGGCGCGCAGCGCGTTCGCCGCGTTCTTCTTGATCGCCGGGCTCGCCCCCGCCGTGCCGATGGAGCGGAGGCTGCCATTGACGCGGGCGAACGCGCCGTACAGCCCATCGTTCGTGATGACGAAGAGGAGATAGTTATCCGTGTCCAGCCGCCGGACCTGCACGCCCATCAAGGCATCGTCCGCGCCGCCGACCTTGCGCGCCTGCACGTCGTACACCTCGCGCGCCGCCCCCTGCACGACGCGGGGATAAGTGAGCGGCGCGAGCGTGCCCGACTCGGCGCGCACGCGGTATTCGCCGTTCTGATACCCTGATGCGGGCAAGCCGGACGCGGGCGCGGCGAAGGTGTCCGCGAAGGTCGCCCCCGGCGCCATCGCGGCGCCCACCGGCGCCGGGCCGCCGGCGCTCGTCGTCGGTGCGGCGCGCGTGCCGGCATCCTGCGGCACGGCGCCGAGGAAGAGCAGGCCCGCGCCGGAGATATTGTCGCCGCCGAGCGACCCCTGCGGCTTGCGAGCGTGCGCGCTGAAGTAACGGAAAGTAGCGTCCGGCGTGGTGTCCGGGAATGCTTGCTTATAGAGCGCCGCCGCGCCCGCGACATGCGGCGTCGCCGCGCTCGTGCCGGGGAAGGTTCTGTTGCCGACGCTGGCATAGGCGAAGTTGGCGTTATTGTCCGGCCCGCTGATTTCCGGCTTGATGCGACCGTCGAGCGTCGGCCCTTGCGAGGAGAATTCCTCCACCTTGCCCGTCTTGACATCGACCGCCGCGACCGCGAACGCACCCTTGGCGTCGGCGGGCGTCGAGAGGCTATCTGATGGTGTCACCTGCTCGAACTGCGCGCCGCCGAAGAAGATGTTGAAGGGCAGATTCGGGTCGCCGGCCGTGACCTTCTTGACCTTGAGCAGATAGGTCCCCGGCTTCACCGCGCCCCGGATCGCCTCGACGGGCGGCTTCGTGCCACGCGCCTGATTGTCATCGCCCCGCGCGACCTCGTTGCCCGCGCTGTCGTAGAGGAAGAGATCGTAATTGACGTGCGGCCGCTGCCAGTCGTCCCAGTTCAGGACGATGCGGAAGGGCTCGCTGCCGATCTTGACGCGCAGGCCGTTCGGCCCCTTCGCGCCGGGGAAGTCGTGGAAGCCGTCGCCGTTGCCGTCCGCGAAAGTGGCGCCGAAATGCCCCTCCGCGCCATCCGTGCCGATGCGCCCGCTCGCCTCATTGCCCGCCGAGATGGCGAAGAAGACCCCCGCCGCCTTCGCCCGGTCGATCTCCGTCGCCATCAGGCCGGAGCCGTCGAGCGGGAAGCGTCCATCGAAGCCGATGGAGGTGCTGATGACCGAGACACCGACGGTCGCGGTCAGCCAGCGGGTCGCCGCGACGAATTCGCCCGGTGTATCGAACGTGGCGAGATAGAGGTCGGCGTCCGGCGCCATCTCGTTGAGGATTTCGGCGCACGCCGTCCCGTGGATGGATTCCTCGTTGTCCGTCTCCTCCACCAGACCGTCGGTGCGGAAGGATTTGGTCGTCACCTTCGCGTTGGCGAGGAACTGCGCGTAGTGATTGAACGCGCCATCGATGATGCCGATCTTGACACCCTTACCGGTGATCCCCGCCGCCTGCCATACGTCCGCCCCGGTGAAGGCGACCCCTTCGCTCGTACCGCCCGGCGCGCCCCGGCTCCCCGATCCGGCGGGCGGCGTGGCGGAGAGCGTCGCCGTCGGCGTCCGCTCGATCTGCTTGACGTGCTGGAAGTCCGCGAGATCGGCGAAGAAACTCTGCCGGTTCGCCTGCTTGCCGTAGTCGATCACCGCCTGCGCGGGGACGACGAACTCCATCATGCTCCCGGCCGTCGCCGTCACCCGCCCGCCGAGCCGCTGCACCGAGAGGGCGGTGCCGTCCACGACCGTCGGGTCTTCGCTGTCGAGGATGAGCGTGACGCGCACCTCGTCCTGCTTGGTCACGAGCCCTTGGTCCCGCGCGAACTGCCTGGCGGCGTCGGCCCCGCGCGTCTGGTAGATGGTGACCAGTTGGAGGAAGATCGTATCGACCTTGTCGAGGTTCCGCCCGGTCGCCGGCGCGGTCGCGGCGGGGCTGCCGATGCCGCTGCCCGATGGCGCGGTCGCCGTCGGTGACGATCCGCCGCACGCTGCGAGCAGCAGGGCGAGCAGCAGCGGCACGGCGCCCCACCGCATCTGCCGCCTCGCACGTTCTTCCACCCCGCTCATCGTCGCCTTCCCTCTCGCGCACGCAGCACGGTCTCCGGTGGAGCGGTCGTGCACGCGCATTCAGCCGTTCTCGCGCAGGCGCGGGTCGAGAATGTCGCGCAAGCCGTCGCCGAGGAAGTTGAAGCCGAGGACGACAACCATGATCGCGAGGCCGGGGAAGATCGCCATCCACGGCGAGCGCTCCATATACGTCCGCGCGATGCTCAACATGCCGCCCCACGACGGCTCCGGCGGCTGCGCGCCGAGGCCGAGGAAGGAAAGCGCCGCCTCGCTGAGGATCGCCAGAGAGAGGTAAATCGATGTGAGCACGAGGAGCGGCGCGAGGATATTCGGCAGCACGTATCGCTGGATCAGCCAGCCGTTGCGCGCGCCCATCACGCGGCCCGCTTCCAGATACGGCTCGCCCATCACCGAGAGGACCGAGCCACGGATGACGCGGGCGAAGGCGGGCGTGTAGACGATGCCGATCGCGATCATCGCATTGCGGCGGCTCGGGCCGAGCAGCCCGGCGATGACGATGGCGAGGATCAGCCCCGGAAAGGCGAACATGATATCGACGAAGCGCATGATGATCGTGTCCACGCGGCCGCCGAAGTAGCCGGTCACGACGCCGAGGAAGGTGCCGACCACCAGGGCGATCAATACCGCGATCATCCCGACCTGCAAGGAGACGCGCGCGCCATAGATGATGCGCGAGATGGTATCCCTGCCGAGTTCATCGGTGCCCATCAGGTGCGCGCGGCTCGGCGCGAGGAGGCGCTTCGCCTTCTGCTCGGAGGGCGAATAGGGCGCGATGAGCGGCGCGAAGACGGCGATCAGGATCGTCAGGATGATAATGACGAGGCCGACGAAGCCGATCGGGTTGCGCCACTTGCGCGGGACGGCGAAGCGGCGCGCCGGGCGCTCCTCGGTGGCGGTCGCGGTGGGGGCGACGACGGTGCTCATCCCTGCCGTATCCGGGGGTCGAGGTAGGCGTACAACAGGTCCACCGTCAGATTGACGACGACGAAGACGGTGGCGAGGAAGAGGGCGGCGACCTGCACGAGCGGGTAATCGCGGTTGGAAATCGCTTGCAGGAGCGTATTGCCCAGCCCGTTGAGGCCGAAAATGACCTCCATGATCGCCGATCCGCCGATCAACGCGCCTAACTGGAAGCCGATCACCGTAATAACCGGAATCAGCGCGTTCCGCAGCGCGTGACGGTAGACGACGAGCCGGTCGCGCAGCCCCTTCGCCCGCGCGGTGCGGATGTAGTCCTGATTGAGCACTTCGAGCATCGTCGTCCGGGTCATGCGCATGACGATCGCCATTAATCCGACGGCGATGGCGCAGGAGGGCATCATCATCTGCTTCAGGTTGCCGAACGGGTCATGCAGCGGGTTGATGTAGTTGATTTCCGGGATCCAGTGGAACTTGGTCGAGGTGAAGAGGAGCAGGAGGGTGGCGACCCAGAAGTTCGGCAGCGAGAGGCCGATCAGCCCCGTGACGCGCGCGCCGAAGTCGAAGATCGTATCCCGCCGCACCGCCGAGATGACGCCGAGCGGCACCGCGACAACCGTGCCGATAATAACGGCGAGGCCCGCCAGTTCGAGCGTGACCGGCAAGGCGTGCAGGAGCAACGTGCTCACCGGCTGCCCGCTGCGCAGCGACGTACCGAGATCGCCGCGCAGGAGATGGCTGATCCAGCGGACGTATTGGACGGGCAGCGGATCGGAGAGGCCCAGCGATTTGCGGAGGGCGAGTTTGGAGGCGTTGTCCGCGCCTTGCTCCCCGCTGAGCAGCAAGTCCACCACATCGCCGGGCAGGAGCCGGAGCATGAGGAAGATGAGCATACTCATCCCGATCAGGGTCGGGATGAGCAGCAAGAGGCGACGCAGCAGGTACTTCCCCATGCGGCGCTACCCATCCACCCATGCTTCGCGCAGGCCCGTATTGAAGTCCGTGAACGAGACATACATGTTCTTGACCCGGTTGCGGATGATCTGGAACTTCTTCGGCTGCACCGTGTACAGGTTCGGCACTTCGGTGAGGATGATCTCCTGGATGCGCGTGTACATCGGCTTGCGCTTCGTCTGATCGACGGTGAGGAGCGCATCGTTGTACAACTTGTCGATTTCGGGGTTGTCGTACCCCCCGGCAAACCACTTCGGGTAGTTCGCCGTGCCGTTATTGAAGTCGTTGACAAAGCCGCTCGGATCGCCGCGCATCCCACGGCCGGTCGATTGCCAGTCGTATGTGCCGTCGCCATTATTCTTGGCGAAGGTGCCGATCTCCAGCGGCTGGACCGTGACGTCGATGCCGATCGCCTTCAGTTGCTCGCGCATGATCTCGGCGATCTGCGTGTACTCGCGCGGCGCGGAAATCGCCTGCAACGTGACCGGGAAGCCGCTGGCGAACCCGGCGTCTGCCATTAGTTTCTTCGCCCCCGCGACATCCTGCTTGTAATACTTGCTCTTCAGGTCGGCCTCGGAGATGAACCAATCGCCATAGCCGGGCGGGATCGGCCCGGTGAGCACCGCATCGCCATTGTAGACATTGTCGATGATGTCCTGCCGGTTGACCGCCATATTGATCGCCTGCCGGACCTTGACGTCGTTCCACGGCTTCTTGTCCGCCTTGATCGTGAACTGGATGACGCGCGGCGAGGAGACGAGGCCGGAGAGCACCGTCAGCGACTTGTCATTCTTGACACTCTGCACGCTGTCACTGACGAAGGTGCCGCCGTCGATGGCGCCGGAGCGGAGCGCGGCAAGGGCCGATTGCTCGTCGGTCAGCACCTTGAGCGTGATGTCGTCGATATACGGTAGCCCCGGCCGCCAGAAGTCCGGGTTGCGGGTGAGCGTGACATGGTCATTCGGCACGAACTCGACCAGTTTGTACGGCCCGGTGCCGATTGCCTGGCTGCTGACATTGAGTTTCTCGAAGGCGCCTTTCGCGACGATCGGCGTGTAGCGCGTCCACGCCAGTATGCCGGGGATGGTCGGGTCCGGCTTCGCCAGCGTCATCTTCACGGTCGATGCGTCCACCGCCTCGATTTTATCGAAGGTGAACTGGAGTGATTTCGACGCGGGCGGCGGCGGGTCTTTATAGACCGTGAAGGAGTAGACGACATCGTCCGCGTCGAGGACCTTGCCGTCGTGGAATTTGACGCCCTTGCGCAGGTGGAAGACGTACGTCTTGTCATCTGGCGTGTCGTACGACTCCGCCAGCGCGGGGACGACTTTCAAGTCTTTATCCCACGCCAGGAGCGAGTCGTAGATGAACTCTTTGCCCCACATATTCGAGGTGGAGACGCCACCGTACGGGATCAGGTTGACCGGGTCGGAGTTCAGCGCCCAGACGAGCTTGCCGCCCCGCTTGCCGGGGAGCGATGCGGGCGCGCCCGTGGTCGCCGCGCCGGTCGTCGCCGGTGAGGAAGCGGCGGTGGTCGCCCCAGGAGCGGCGGTCGTGGCAGCCGGGGCGGCGGTCGTCGCGGCAGGGGCCGCTGCGGTCGTCGGTGCCGCGGCACTACCCGCGGCTGCGGGCGACGCGGCGGCGGGCGACGCGGCGGCGGGGGCGGTCGTCGGCTTGGCGGCCGGTGTGTCGGTCGCCGTGCTGCCACCGCAAGCGGCGAGCAACGCCGCGCCCGCCGAGGCAGCCGCCCCGATCAGCAACCGCCGGCGTGAAAGCAGAGCCTGCCGTTCATCGGTCGAGCGCACCATGGTCGCTACCTCCCTCATGCCCAAACAGATCACCGACTATCATCACGAACGCGCCGTCTCGCGCCTGTCCTTCTGCCGCGCTGTGCGATTGATTGATGGAATCAACTTCCATGATCGTACTGTCCGTTGCCTCGCGGTGTCAAGGATAATTCCTCACCGCCGCCCCTCTCCATCGCCGCCGTGATCTCATCACGGCGACGGAGAGGGGAGCCGAACGGGAACAGAAACCAGTCGCCAGTAATGAGTAGCCGGAACACTCAGTCCTCAGCACTCAGTCCTTACCCCTCGATCCCGAGGAGGGCGAGGCTGTCGCGGTGGATGATCTCTTCGATTTTGTCCTCCGGCACAGGGCGGCAGGGCGGTGCCACGGATGACGCTATTGACGTCGCGCAGCCGCTCCATCGTCTCCGTTGGCGTGGAGGCGGGGTAGTCGGAGCCGAAGAGCAGTTTATCCAGCACGCCCCATTCGGTCGCCGCGCGCATCGCGTTGTAGTGGCCCCACGGGCGCAGGACCGAGCCGGAGACATCGGCCCAGATGTTCGGGTGTTTGCGGACGACGGCGATGCAGTCGACCTGCCACGGGTGGCCGATGTGCGCCATGATGACGGTCAAATCCGGGAAGGCCATCCCGACCCGGTCCATGTGGCGCGGGTGCGCGCTGTCGATGTCCGCGAAGCGCACGGGCGAGGTGCCCGCGTGGAAGAGGATCGGCAGCCGGTGCGCCTGCGCATACTCGTAGATGCGGAACGCCTCGGGGCCGAGCGGATCGACATTCTGATAGTTAAGGCCCGAGTTTGATGCCCCTGCAGGCCGAAGTCCTGCGTCCCGCGCTCGATCTCCTCGATAGCGCGCGGGTCGTGCGGATGGACGGTGACGAAGCCGAGGTACTTCTCCGGGTAGGCATTGACGAACGCCGCCGTCTCGTCATTCACGGCGGGCACGGGCACGATATACGGCTCATCGATCTCATACAGATTGCGCGGATCGGCGGCGATATTGAAGACGATTGCGCGGTCCACCGGCTCCAGCGCGGCGCGGAAATCGTCCCACGTATACGCCATCTGGATCGTCTTGCCGGTGCTCCACTTCGTATTGACCTGCCCCGCCGCCTCCGTCGGGATGGCGTCCCGATAGCGCGGCGTGTGCGTGTGAACGTCGATGATCATCGTGCGCCTCCGGCGAGCAATGAGCAACGAGCAATGAGCCGTATGAGGCGGCAGCCAATGATAGCCATTGAGTGCGTCCGCTATCTGACAGTTCACTGTCCGCGATGCTCTCTCATGTACCCGCTCATTGCTCGTTCCTCACAGAATGCCGTATCGGTCGTAGACATCGCGCAGCAGATCGCCGCGTTCGAGGTCATTGCGGGCCTGATTCTCGCCCGCGACTTTGACCTTCGCGCGCTCGATTGCTTCTTTCTCCATCGCCTGCGGGATGACGACGAGGCCGTCCAGATCGCCGAAGACGATATCGCCGGGATGGACGAGCACGCCGCCGCAGACAATCGGCGTCCCATGCGCGACGACCAGTCCGCGCCCGGCGGAGTCGATCGGGCCGCAGGCCGGTGGCGAAGACAGGGAAGCCCATCTCCTCGATGCGGCGGGCGTCGCGCACATGGCCGTCGATGATCGCGCCGCGCGCGCCGCGCGCCCGCGAGGTCGTGGAGAGCAGTTCGCCCCAGAAGCAGGTGCGCGTGGAGTGATTCGTCGCCGCCACGAGCACATCGTTCGGCATCAGGCTGTCAATCGCCGCGATCTCCGCGCTGTAGGCGTCCGCAGGCATCTCGTAGACATCGGTGGAGAGGACGGTGTGCGCCCGGCCAACCACGACGGCGTCCTTGTAGATCGGTCGGATCGTCGCGTCCATCGCCTGCGCGCGGTAGCCGAGGCTATCGAGCACGTCGGAGACGACGGAGACATAGAGTTCCCGCTGCATGAAATCGAAGAGATCCCGGTCGTTCGCCCGCCCTTGATCCGCCATCACACCCTCCTCTTTCCTCACCCCCGGCCCCTCTCCATCGCCCTTCCGCTTCGACACGTCACGGTCACTGCGGCGATGGAGAGAGAAGCGATACGGCTCACTCGTTACTCGTTACTTTGACATGCGACACCGTAGCCCAGGCGATGCGAGACGGTGGAGGCGGCGGCGAGGACGGCGGGTGCATAATCGGTCGCCGCGAACTCGGTGGTCGTGCCGGAGACGCTGATCGCGGCGACGGTCGCGCCCGTCGCGTCGCGCACCGGGGCGGCGACGCAACTGAGGCCGAGGAACGATTCTTCCTCATCGGTCGCGTAGCCGCGCTCGCGGACGACCGCCAGCCGGTCCTGCAGCGACTCGATGGTGGTGATCGTCTTCGGCGTCCGGCTCGGCAAGCCATGCTCCGCGACGATCGCCGCGATTGCTTCCGGCGGCAGATCGGCGATCAGCGCCTTGCCGAGGCCGGTGCAATGGACGAGCTCGCGCGCGCCGAGTTGCCCGGCGAAATGGATCGGGCGCTGCGGCGGCACGACCGCGATATGGACGACCTGCCCCTCATTGAGGATGCCGAGATTCGCCGTCTGCTGGCATTCCTTCGCCAGCACTTCGAGCGCGGGGCGGGCCGCCTGCTCGATGGAGAAGGTCTGCTCGTAGATGCTGCCCAACTCGAAGAGGCGCACGCCGAGCCGGTACCGCTCCGATGCCGCGCGCTCGACGAAGCCGTGCTCCTCCAGCACCGTGAGCAGCCGCACCGCCGTCCCCTTCGCCAGGCCGAGGCGCGTGCTGATCGCCGTGAGCGACTGCTCCGGGTGGGTCAGCGTAAACGATGTGAGGATCGCGAGGCCGCGCGCCAATGCACGCACCTGATAGTCGCCACTCATCCGCCCGCGCCTTTCCCTGTACCATTATCGTGAAACTGCTTTCCATCTTATGGCGTTTCCTGTCCTTGTCAAGAACCGGATCGCATGATGAATAGCGGCAGATCCACGCGGTCGGCACACAAAACTATAAACGGTCCGCCGCTTGAATGCTGCGGTTCTGGTCGTTAGAACGAAAGAACGGTTCCTTGTGTGACGGGTGTTGTGTATGAATAATAAATATATTACATGAAATAATATATTGTCTACCACCCAATGACGGCGGAAGCTCATCTGCGCTGTGAGATTATGTGTGCGATGCTCGCTCGTCAATCGGCACAATCGCGTCCGTAGCGCCTCGTGCGATGGTCGCTTGACAGTGCATCGCGGGGTACCTATAGTGACATGGAACTCTGTTCCGTGACTTTGTGCGGCCGAACTCTTCACTGGGGCAGTCAATCGCTGCCTGCCGCCGACTGCCGACCGACGATCGAGGAAGGACGCGATCCGGTGACCCATCTCCTGGCCGAACTGACGCGCGATGAGGCGGGGAGGCAGGTGCCGGACGCGACGGTCATTCTGCCCTCCGCCGCCATCGAGCAGCACGGGCCGCACCTGCCGATCATCACGGACACCTGCATCGTCGGGGCGGTGAGCGAGCGCGTCGCGGCTGCCGCCTCGGTGCCGGTGCTCGTCGCGCCGACGGTCTGCTACGGCGCGTCGCAGCACCATTTCCCCTTCCCCGGCGTGATGTCGCTTTCCAGTAGTACCTTCAGCGCGACGCTGCGCGACCTGCTGGACAGTCTCGCCCGGATGGGGGCGCGGCGCGTCTATCTGCTCAACGGGCACGGCGGCAACGACGAACTGATCCGCCTCGTCGCCCGCGAGGAAGGGTTCGCCAAGCATCTCGCCATCGGCGCGGCCTCCTACTGGTCGATCGCCTGGGACGGACTCCTCGGCATCGAGGCGCACAGCAAACTCGGCACCCTCCCCGGCCACGCCGGCCACTTCGAGACGGCCTTGATGATGGCCCTCCGCCCCGACCTCGTGCATGGCGACGCGATCCCGGTGCCGATGGCGGCGCAAATGAAGGGCGATGTCTGGCCGGGCGGGATGCGCGGCACGATCACGCCGCCGCACAACTCGCTCGGCACGTCCGGCACGAGCGATGACGCCGGCAACGCGACCGCGGAGTGGGGTGCGCGACTGCTCGATGTCTGCGTGCGCGAGGTGGCGGCGGCTATCGACGATTTCCACCAGACGGCGGGAGCGTGGTTCGCATGAAGATCACCCGCGTCGAGACGCTCAGCGTCATCGTCCCGCTCCACGAGGGCGCGTGGCACAGCACGCACTATAACCCCGAAGGGATACGTCTACGGCGGCACCTGGGTGCGCCTCCACTGGCCGGAATTCCCGATCGTCCTCATCCGCCTGCATACCGACGAGGGATTGATTGGCCTCGGCGAGGTGCCGAAGGGCATCCCCGATTACGCGGTGCGCCAGGTGGCGGGCTTCTTCGAGGGGCGCGATCTCTGGTCATTCAATATGCAGGAGCTGCCGCTCGAAACGATGTGGTTCGCCAACCCCTCCATCTACGAGGGGTACGAGATGGCGCTCTACGACCTGATGGGCAAGGCGCTCAACGTCCCCCTCCACCGGCTCTTCGGCGGCGCATACCGGGATCGCGTGCCCGTCTCCCGCTGCTCGGGGCGGATGACGCCGGAGGATGCGGCGGAGACGGCGCGGCAGGCGGTCGCGCAGGGGTATCGCGTCCTGAAGATGAAGGCGACGGCGGACGATCCGGTGATCGAGCGGCTGGAGGCGATCCGCGACGCGGTCGGCGACCGGCTGCGCGTCAACATCGACCCGAACCAGCGTTTCCACCAACCCTTCCGCCTCGTCGAACTGGTCGAGCGGATGCGCGCGCACGGCCTGACGAATGTCGAGTGCTTCGAGAGCCCGTTCAATCACAAGAACCTCGACTGGTACGTGCTGGCGCGGCAGAAGCTGCCCATCCCGATCGCGCTGCATCTCAATGTCGCCACCGACGTTTTCGAGGCGGTGAAGCGCGAGGCGTGCGACTGGCTGAATATCGGCGGACCGCTCGTCAACACCTACAAACTGGCGAGCATCGCGGAGGCGGCGGGCATCCCGACGTGGCATGGCTCGGGCGTCGGCCTCGGCGTCTCGGAGGCGGCCTACGCGCACATCTGCGCCGCCTGCAAGTCCATGACCCTGACGAGCGACATCTGCGGCGAGACCTTGCGGGTGGACGATTGCATCGCCGAGCCGCTCCGTTTCGCGGAGGGACATGTCCTCGTGCCGCAGGGGCCGGGACTGGGCGTCGAACTCGATATGGACGCGATCGGGAGGTACGCGGTCAATTACGAAGGGATGAGGATCGAGGGCTAAGGACTCTGGTTACTGGCTGGCTGCCCGCTCGTACGGAGTCATTGCCGAGGAGACTGCAGTGGATCGAAGCACAGACGCGATCGAGAGAGGTCGGGGATGAGGAAAGAGGAGAACATCATGAGCAATGTACATGGCAACGGGAGCCCTCTGGGCAACTTGACACGGCGCGGCTTCCTGGCGGGCATCGCGGCGGCGGCCGGGAGCGCCATCCTCGCGGCGTGCGGCGGCAGCAGTTCGCCGACCGCGACGACTGCGGCCACCGTCGCGGCGACAAAGCCCGCCGCGGCCGCATCACCGGCGGCGACCTCGGCGGCTGCGTCGGCGGCAGCGCCTACTACGGCTGCCGCTGCGCCGACGACGGCAGCGGCGGCATCCTCCGCCGTCTCGCCGACATCGGCAGCGGCCAGCGCGCCCGCTGCGGCGGGGACGGCCGCACCGGCCGCCAGTGGCGGCTCGACGGTGATCACCGCGCCGACGGCTGCGGCGTCCACCGGGGCGACGGGCGGCCAACTGAACGTTGTCTGGACGAAGCCCGCGACGATTCACCCGCTCTTCTCGACGGCGGGCATCGAGCAGGGCGCCGAGCGGCAGATGTTCGGCGCGCTCGTCCGCATCAATGACAAACTTGAACCGGTACCGGACCTCGCCCAGACGATTGAGACCTCGGCGGACGCGAAGACCTACACCTTCACACTGAAGAAGGGGCTCACCTTCTCCGACGGCCACCCGCTCACCTCGGACGATGTTATCTTCACGATCCAGCGCGCCGTCGACAAGCGGACGGGCAGCTACTGGCGCGGACGTCTGCTCGCCATCGACGGGGCAGCAGATTACGGCGATCAGAAGACGGACACGATCAAGGGCCTCACCGCACCGGACGCGAATACGGTCAAGATGGTGCTCACGGTCCCGGACTCAACCTGGCTGATCACCATCGGCGACTTCGCGGGCCTAAGTATCCTGCCGAAGCACATCCTGGAGAGTACGGCGCCGGATCAAATGGCGAAGACGCCTTTCGCCTTCGCCCCCACCCCGTCCGGCGGTGCCTTCACCTTCGCGGATTGGAAGGCAGACCAATACCTTCAGGTCAAACGCAACGAGACGTATGCCGCCGGTCCGAAAGCGAAACTCGATTCGATCTACTTCAAGGCGATCTCGCAACAGGATGTCGGCCTCGCGCAACTCGAATCGGGCGAAGCGGACCTGATGGCGGCGGTGCCCGTGAGCGAACTGGACCGGCTGCGCAAGAACGCGAATCTCACCGTCACGAGTACCCCCTCGCCGAGCGTCACCTTCCTGGCATTCAACTTCGGCCGCGACAACGCGCTGAAGGACAAGCGGGTGCGGCAGGCGATGATGTACGCCATCGACCGCGCGGGGATCGTCAAGCAGGTCCTCAATGGCGAAGGGACGGTCGTCAACTCAACGATCATCGGGCCGGACTGGATGGGCATCCCGGAAGGGCTCAATCAGTATGCCTTCGACCCGAACAAGGCGAAGCAACTGCTCAAGGACGCGAACTTCAACAGCAGCGCCAAATTCAGCCTGATCTACATCCCCGGTACCAAGGTCACGGACGCGTGGCTACCGATCGCGCAGCAGCAACTGAAGGATGTCGGCATCAATGTCGATCTCACGCAGTTGGACGGCACGGAGTACACCAAGCGCGTCGTCACGGGCGCGACACCGACGACAACCGGCGACTTTGATATCGCCGAGGTGGACGGCGGCGTCTTCCGCGCGGACCCGAACGTTTCCGCCAAATACTTCGAGACGACCTCGTTCGTACCGGCGGGCGGCAACTACGGTCACTACACGAATCCGCAGGTGGACGACCTGCTGAAGCAGGGACGCGCCACGCCGGACAAGGCGCAGCGCAAGACGATCTACACCAATTTGGCGAAAATCCTGAACGAGGAATGCCCGTGGGTCTTCCTCTGGTCACCGAACTCGCTTACGGCGTACAACAAGCGCTTGCAAGGGTTCAAGCCGCCGTCCTACGCCAACAGCTTCATGTGGAACGCCGAGGAGTGGAGCGTCACGAAGTAACGAGGCGACAGTAGACGGTAGGCAGTAGACAGTAGTCGGAATGGAACCGGAACCGCTGATTACCGTCTACCGTCTACCGTCTACTTGTGCTAGGCTAGCGCTACGGGCAACAGCAGAATCCGCGCAATCGTGCACGGGCGCTACGTCAATGTGGGGAAGGGGATTCCCGATGGCGACCAATGAGCGGCAGTCCATGTGGACACGGCGGCGATTTCTTGCCTCGGCGAGTGCGGCGGCAGTCGGCGCGCTGCTCGCGGCGTGCGGCGGTTCGACCGCACCGACCGCTACCAGCGCGCCCAAGCCGGCGGCCACCACTGCCGCGCCAGCATCGGCGGCAGCGCCGGCGACGAGCGCCCCGAGCGCCGCTGCGAGCGCTGCCTCCCCGACGGTTGCCGCTTCTCCGGCGGCGAGTGCGGCATCACCCGCGGCAGCGGCCTCGCCCGCAGTCGCCGTATCGCCCGCCGCATCCACCGGAGCGTCCGGCGGCCAGATCAGCATGTTCTGGGTCAAACCCGTCACCATCCACCCGCTCTTCTCCAGCTCCGGTGTCGAGCAGGGCGTCGAGCGGCAGATGTTCGGCGCGCTCGTGCGGATGACGGACAAATTGGAGGCCATCCCCGACCTAGCGGAGAAGATCGATGTTTCACCCGATGCGAAAATCTACACCTTCACACTGAAGAAGGGGCTCACCTTCTCCGACGGCCACCCGCTCACCTCGGCGGATGTCCTCTTCACCTATCAGCGGGCGGTGGACAAGCGCTCGGGCAGTTACTGGCGCGCCCGCCTCCTCGCCCTCGACGGGGCGACCGAGTATGGCGACCAGAAGGCGGACACGATCAAGGGGCTGGAAGCGCTCGACGATTACACCGTCCGGATGACGCTGACGGTGCCGGACTCGACGTGGCTGATCACCATCGGCGACTTCGCGGGGCTCAGCATCCTGCCGAAGCATATTCTGGAGAGTACCGCGCCGGATCAGATGCTGAAGGCGCCCTTCTCCTTCGCGCCGGCCCCCTCCGGCGGCGCGTTCGTCTTCGACGAGTGGAAGGCGGATCAGTATCTGGCGATCAAGCGGAACGAGACCTACACCGGCGGCCCGAAGGCGAAACTCGACAGAATCTTCTGCAAGGTGATCACGCAGGAGGATACCGCCATCGCGCAGATCGACCGGGGCGAGATCGATCTGATGCAAATCTCCGTCACCGAGGCGGACCGGCTGCGCAAGAACCCGAATCTGACCGTCGTCAGCGTCCCGTCGCCGAGCGTCTCCTTCCTCGCCCTGAACTTCGACAAGCCGTATTTCAAGGACAAGCGCGTGCGGCAGGCGATGGCGTACGCGCTCGACCGCGCGGGAATGGTCAAGGAGATCCTGAAGGGCGAGGCAACCGTCGTCAACTCGACGATCATCGGGCCGGACTGGATGGGCACGCCGGAGGGGTTGAACGCCTACACGTACGACCCGAACAAGGCGAAGCAACTCCTGAAGGACGCCAACTGGAACAGCGCGCAGAAACTCGCCCTGCCGTACACAACCGGCAACAAGATCAACGACGCGCTCGTCCCGGTCTTGCAGCAGCAATTCAAGGATGTCGGCATCACGATCGATCTCCAGACGGTGGACGGGCCGGAACTGAACCGCCGCGTCTTCACGAGCGCCACCGCGACGCAGGCGGGCGACTTCGATGTCGATCTCGTCGGCGGCGGGGTCTTCCGCACGGACCCGAACGTCTCCGCCAAGTATTTCGAGACGATCGCCTGGATACCGGCGGGCGCGAATTACGGCCACTACTCCAATCCGAAAGTGGATGATCTCTTCAAGCAGGGCCGCGCCACGACCGACCGAGCACAGCGCAAGAAGATCTACACCGACCTCGCGCTGCTCCTCAACGACGAACTGCCGTGGATCTTCCTCTGGTCGCCGAACTCGGTGCACGTCTACAATAAGCGTCTGCAAGGATTCAAGCCGCCGAGTTACGCGACGCATCAAGTCTGGAATGCCGAGGAGTGGACGGTGACGAAGTAACGAGTAGCCGGTAGTCGGGAGGGGGCCGGAATCGCTGGCTACCGGCTACTGACTACTGGCTACTTGCGAACGGAGTGAGCATTGGGACAGTATCTCTTGCGGCGGCTTGCCATCAGTATCCCGGTGTTGATCGGGATTACGCTGGCGACCTACATCATCGTCAATCTCGCGCCCGGCGACCCGGTGACGGCGCTCATCAGCCCGGAAGCCGCCGCGTCGCTCGGGCCGGACTGGGTCGCGCAGCAGCGCGAGCAACTGGGGCTGAACAAGCCGCTGCCGGTGCGCTACGTCCTCTGGGTGAAGGAAGTGGCGCGGGGCAACCTCGGCTACTCCGCGCAGGACCGCCAGCCGATCGCGAAGAAGGTCAAGGAGCGCCTCTGGCCGACGCTCCGTCTGATGGGCGCGGCGCTGATCCTCGCGCTGCTCATCTCCGTCCCGGTCGGGGTGATCTCCGCGCTCAAACAGTATTCGATCCTCGATTACGCCGTCACGATCGCGGGCTTCGCGGCGATCTCCGTGCCGTCGTTCTTCCTCGGCTTGATCGGCATCTACATCTTCGCGCTCAAACTCGGCTGGCTGCCGACTTCGGGCCTCTCCACCGTCGGCAAGCCGCACACCATCAGCGACTCCTTGCGCCATCTGATCCTGCCCGCCTTCGTGCTCGGGCTCGCGCAGGCCGCGCCGCTGATCCGCTATGTCCGCTCCAGTATGCTGGAAGTGATCCGGCAGGATTACGTCAATGTGGCGCGCGCCAAGGGTCTGCCCGAACGGGCGGTCATCTACCGCCACGCGCTGCGCAACGCGCTCATCCCGCTCGTCACCGTCGTCGCCCTCACCCTGCCGCTCCTGCTCGGCGGCACGGTGATCATCGAGCAAATTTTCCAGTGGCCGGGCATGGGCACCCTCGCGATTACCGCCGTGAAAGGCCGCGATTACCCAGTCATCATGGCGATCAATCTGATCACCGCCCTGATGATCCTCACGAGCAACCTGATCGCCGATCTCCTCTACGCGATCATCGATCCGCGTATTAAGTACACATGACGAGCAGCAACCTGGAAGGGCGAGACGAGCGAGCGTGAAGAAAGAGGGACCGAAAAGTGCGCCATGCGATGATACTCGTTACCCGCTACTCGCTACTCGCTACTTCCGCGGAGCAGACCGATGAGTAGCGCATCCGAAGCGGCCCAGGGTGGGGTCGCGTCCGCAGCGCCGACCGCGCTTGCCACGAGTGCGGCGCCGCGCAAGCGCACGGGCGTCTGGCAGCGGTTCCGGCGGCACCGCGTCGCGATGGTCGGGCTGGTCATCCTGATCATCCTCACGCTCTGCGCCATCTTCGCGCCGGTCGTCGCGCACAATGACCCGTATCACACGACGCTGGGCGCTGATCCGCAAGCCGCCGTCCGCGGCGCACTGGCTCGGCGGCGATTCATCCGGGCGCGATGTCTTCGCGCGGCTGATCTATGCCGGGCGCGTCTCGCTCTCCGTCGGCCTCGTCGCGGTCGGCATCTACACGATCATCGGCCTGGTGCTCGGCGCGCTGGCGGGGTACTACGGCGGCTGGGTGGACTCGGTCATCATGCGCTTCGCGGATATCGTCCTCTCCTTCCCGTCGCTGATCATCATCATCACCGTCGTCTCGATCCTCGGGCCGAGCATCTACAACGTCATGCTCGTGATCGGCCTCCTCGGCTGGCCGCCGATGGCGCGCATCCTCCGCGGTCTCTTCCTATCGCTGCGGGAGCGCGATTTCGTCGTTGCCAGCCGGACGGTCGGCGCGGCGCACATGCCGCATCATCTTCCGGCATCTCTGCCGAACGCGCTCGCGCCCGTGATCGTCGCGGCGACCTTCGGCATCGCGCAGGCGATCCTGCTCGAAGCGGGGCTCTCGTTCCTCGGCCTCGGCGTGCAGCCGCCGACCGCCAGTTGGGGCAACATGCTGACGGACGCGCAATCGCTCACCGTGCTCTCCTCGCAGCCCTGGCTCTGGATTCCGCCGGGCATGATGATCGCCCTCGCCGTCCTCTCCATCAACTTCATCGGCGACGGCCTGCGCGACGCGCTCGATCCCTATCTCTTGCGATGAGTGAAGGAAATCGGAACAATTGAACCGCAGAGGCGCAGAGGACACAGAGGGCACGCAGAGAAGGAAGACGAAGCGGGGGCAATGGTCTCTCCCGGTCCCTCGTTTCTTCTCCTCTGCGTCCTCTGCGTCCTCTGCGTCTCTGCGGTTCAATCGGTTAGACAGGATAAAGGAGGGGCAATGGCGGCAGCACGGAAACCGGCGGAACAGTACGGGACGACGACGGTACGGCCGGCGGATTTCGACGCATTCTGGGCGGCGATCATGGCGGAGGTGGGCGAGATCCCGCTCAATCCGACGATGGAGCATGTGCCGATGCGCTCGACGGACGAGGTGGATGTCTACGAGATTCACTACGACAGCCTCGATCATGTCCGCATCGCGGGCTGGTACTGCGTGCCGAAGGAGTCATATCTGCCGCCGCCCTACCCGGCGCTCCTGCTCGTCCCCGGCTACATCTCCGAGCCGACGCTGCCGAAGTCGTGGGCGAAGATGGGGTACGCGGCGGTCGGCGTCGCGCCGCGCGGCAAACTGCGCTCGAACCGGCAGTTCAATCCCGGCTATCCCGGCCTGCTGATGGCGAATGTCGTGGATCGCTACACGTACAGTTATCGCGGCTTCTATGTGGACGCGGCCCGCGCCGTCGATTTCGTGCTCACCCGCCCGGAGGTGGACAAATCGCGCATCGGCGTGCATGGCAGCAGCCAGGGCGGCGCGCTGACGATCACGACGTCAGCGCTGCGCAGCGATGTCATCAAGGTCGGGGCGGCGGGCGCGCCCTATCTCTGCGGCTTCATGGACGCCGCGCACCTGACGCATTCATGGCCGTATGAGGAGATCAACGACTACTTGCGCCTCTACCCCGAGCGTGCCGAGGCGGTGCGCGCCACCTTCAATTACTTCGACGGCATCAACTTCGCGCCGATGATCAAGTGCCCGATGCTCGTCTATGTCGGCCTCGCGGACGATGTCTGCCCGCCGGAGACGGGGTACGCGCTCTACAACGCGATGACCTGCCCGAAGGAGATCCACGCCTACCCGCGCTGCGCGCACGATTCCGGCGTCTACTGGGAGATGCGCAAGGTCGAAGCGTGGCTCGCCGCGCAACTCAAGCCCGCCGCCTATACCCGCCATGCGGAACTGACCGTCGGCTGAGAAGGAGATTGAACCGCGGGGACACAGAGGGCTGAGTCCTCTGTGTCCCCGCGGTTCAAACGGAATGAGGTGAATTGATGGCAGAACGACCGGCGGACTTCGATGCGTACTGGGATGGGATCGACGAGGAACTGGCGCGCTATCCGATGGCGGTCGAGATGGAGCGCAACGCGCTGCGCTCCACGGAGTTTGCTACCCTCTACAACGTCCGGCTGACGAGCATCGGGCCGTATCGCATCTTCGGCTACTACAGCGTGCCGGTCGGGGATGGGCCGTTCCCCGGCCTGATGAACGCGCCGCGCTACGGCAGCGTCAACCACGTCCCCCATTACGACGACCGGGAGCGGTACGCGACGCTGACGCTGATGCATCGGGGGCAGCGCCTGGCGGATCAGCCCTTCGCCGCCTCCTACCCCGGCTTGCTGACGCTCGGCATCGACGACCCCGCGACCTACGATCTATCGCGGCATCGCCGCCGACTGCCTGCGCGGCGCGGAGTTCCTGCTCTCTCGCCCGGAAGTGGACGGCAGCCATGTCGGCATCGTCGGGGACGATCTCGCGGTGATCGCCGCGGCGCGACGGCCGCAGTTCACGGCGCTCCAGGCGGGCGGCTTGATGTTCTACCGGATACTGGAGGCGGCGGCGCGCTCCTCGGCCTACCCGCTGGAGGAGATCAACGATTATCTCCGCACCTATCCGGAGCAGCGGGAGAATGTCGCGGCGCACAGCTCGCCTATTTCGATCACGGCAACCACGCGGCGCGCGTGCGGGCGACGACGCTTGCTCATTACGGGAGATCCCGGCGCGATCAACGGGCCGGAATGGCTGGAACCGCTGGCGGGCGCGCTCGGCGGCCCGGTGGAGCACTACCCGGTGACGCACGAGGGCGCGACGGATCACGACTGGCAGGACGCATGGATGGCGCGGCAACTCGGCAGCGTGCCGAAGCCGCGACTCTGGGAGGTAATCGCATGAGCAAGTACGACGATCTCGGTATCCGACCGGTCATCAACGCGGCGGCGACGCTGACGCGGCTCGGCGGCTCGGTGATGCCCCCGCCCGTCGTCGCGGCGATGGCGGAGGCGGCGCGGACGCATGTCGATGTGCCGCTCCTGCAGGAGCGCGTCGGCGAGCAGATCGCGGCGCTGACGCACAACGACGCCTGCTACGTCTCGTCCGGCGCGGCGGCGGGGATCGCCATCGCCGTGGCCGCCTGCATCGCGGGCGAGGACCCGGCGGCAATCGCCCGCTTCCCCTACCTGAAGGACGGGAAGACTGAGGTCATCATCCACCGCGCGCACCGCAACGGCTACGACCACGCCGCCCGCCAGACGGGCGCGACGCTCGTCGAGATCGGCATGGCGCACACGACGCAGCCGTGGGAACTGGAAGCGGCGATCACCCCGCGCACCGCCTGTGTCCTCTGGTTCGCCGGGGCGCACTACGCGACCGGCGCGCTGCCGCTGCCGCAGGTCGTCGCCATCGCGCACAAGCACGGCGTGCCGGTGCTGGTGGACGCGGCGGCGCAAATCCCGCCGATCAGCAGCCTCTGGCATTTCACCAAGGAACTGGGCGCGGACATCGCCATCTTCAGCGGCGGCAAGGGATTGCGCGGGCCGCAATCCTCCGGCCTCGTGCTCGGCCGGCGGGACATTGTCGCCGCGTGCCGCGCGAACGGCAGCCCGAACCACAGCCTCGGCCGCCCGATGAAGGTCGGCAAGGAGGAGATGCTCGGCGTCCTCGCGGCGGTCGAGTGGTCGCTCGCGCAGGATGAGGAGGCGACGCTCGCCAACTACGAGGCGACCGTGCAGCGCTGGATCGCCGGATTGCGCGATCTGCCCGGTGTCACCGTCGAGCGCGGCTACCCGAGCGAGGCGGGGCAGCCGCACGCCCGCGCCATCGTCCGCATCAACCCCGATGCCGCAATGGCGCGGGATGAAGTCGTCGCCGCCCTCTACGCCGGGACTCCCTGTGTGGCCGTCGGCACCGTTGGCGCCGACGCGATCGCCCTCAACCCGCAGTCGCTCGCACCGGGCGAGGCGGAGATTGTGCTCAATCAGGTGCGTGCCGTCCTCGCCCCGGTCGCGGTGCGTTAGCGAGGAACCTGGTACTGGGCGGTGGTGGTAGGCAGGAAGCCTGCCACCACCGGGCATAGCGGAGGGCGGGCAATCCATGTGGGTTGCCCGCCCTCGTGTCGGATCGATGGAGTATGGATGAAGATCAGCGCGATCGAGGCGATCCCGATTACGGTGCCGATCAAGCCGGAGTTGGTAATCAGCAGCGCGCGGGGCACGCACGATGTGTCGCCGTTCGTGATCGTGCGCGTCCATACGGACGAGGGCGTGACCGGGCTCGGCGAGGTGAGTTGCACGCCGATCTGGAGCGGCGAGGATCAGGTGACGGCGGTGCATTTCATCGCCACGATGCTCGCGCCCGCGCTCATCGGCCAATCGCCGCTGGAGATCGAGCGGATTCGCGCGACGATGTATCGCGTCCTGGCCGCCAATCCGTTCACGCGGGCGGCGATTGAGACCGCCTGCTGGGACATCCTCGGCAAGGTGGCCGGGCTGCCGCTCTATCGCCTCTGGGGCGGGCCGGTGCGCGAGCGCGTGCCGATCAAGTTCTCGCTCTCCGGCATCGAACCGGAGCGGGTGACACGCGTCGCGGAGTATGCGCTCGGGCTCGGTTTCCGCGCCATGAAGGTGAAAGTCGGCACCGACCCGGAGGCGGATATCCGCCGATACCGCGCCGTGCGGGAGGTGATCGGGCCGGAGATCCGCCTCGGCGCGGACGCCAACGGCGGCTGGACGGTGCGGCAGGCGATCGATACGGTGCGGCGGCTGGAGGAATACGGCCTCTGGTTCATCGAGCAGCCCGTCCCGCCGGGCGATCCGGCCCGGCTCGCCGAAGTGCGCGCCGCGACCCGGACGCCGCTGCTGGCGGACGAGAGCGTGTCGACGCCGGAGGACGCGATGGCGCTGATCCGCGCCGGGCGCGGCGGACGCGCTGAGCGCCTATGTCGGCATGGGCGCGGGGCCGGACGCCGTGCGGCGCATCGGCGCGGTCGCACGGGCGGGCGGCATCGGCTGCACGCTCGGGAGCAACCTCGAACTCGGCATCGCCAGCGCGGCGATGACGCATCTCGCCGCCGCCACCCACGATCTCACCTGCGAAGCGTATCCGCCCGATATCCTCGGCCCGCTCTACTACGAGGCGGAGATTCTGGCCGAACCGCTCGACATCCGCGACGGCTCGGTCGGCCTCCCCACCGGCCCCGGCCTCGGCGTGGCGCTCAATGAGGCGGTGCTCGCCCGCTATCGGCGTAATCTCGATCAGCCCTCGACCGTCGGTCATCTGGGGGCGCCACCACGACCGACGTGCTATCCTGCCCTTATCGGGGCAAAAAGGGCGTGTCAAGTACCACCGGAGGGCGGACGGAATGGCGGGCATCCAGGGCATCCACCACATCACCGCCGTCTGCGGCGACGCGCAGCGGACCATCGACTTCTATACGGGCGTGCTGGGGTTGCGCCTTGTCAAGAAGACGGTCAACTTCGACGACCCCGGCAGCTATCACCTCTCCTTCGGCGACGCGGTCGGCAGCCCCGGCTCAGCAATCACCTTCTTCGAATGGCCGGGCGCGCCGAAGGGAGCGCCCGGCATCGGCGGGACGCACCATTTCGCGCTGACGGTGGACGACCGCGACGGCCTGCTGCGATGGAAGAGGCGGCTGACCGACCGCGGCATCCCGGTCAGCGGCCCGCTCGATCGCCACTACTTCACGTCAATCTATCTCGCCGACCCGGATGGCACCATCGTCGAGATCGCCACCAGGGGACCCGGCTGGACACGGGACGAGGCGCCGGAAAGCCTCGGCATGGAGCAGCGCGACCCGCCGCCCGAGATGATCGTCGCCAACCGGGACGAGGCGCGGATCGCTGCGGAGCCATGGCCGGAGCCGGTGCCGCGCGATCGCGCCGGAGATGGCGCTACGCCACGGGATGCACCACATCACCGCGATCAGTTCCGACATCGGGCGCATCCATGACTTCCTCGGCGGGCTGCTCGGGATGCGCCGCGTGAAGATGACCGCGAACTTCGACGATCCGACTTCCGCGCATTGGTACTGGGGTGTCGGTGACGGTCAGCCGGGAACGATCATCACCTACTTCGGGCGCGATGCCGGGCGCGAACCGAGGGCACGCCTGGGCGCTGGTCAGACGCACCATTACGCGCTCGCCGTCCCCGACGAGGAGACACAACTCGCCTTCCGCGAGCGGCTGCTGGGCGCGGGTCTGCGCGTCTCGCCGGTGATGGATCGCATCTACTTCAAGAGCATCTACACCGCCGACCCGGACGGCCACATCGTCGAACTCGCCACCGCCGGCCCCGGCTTTCTCGTGGACGAGCGCGAGGAGGAACTGGGTCGCACCCTTCAACTGCCTCCCTGGCTCGAACCGCGCCGTGCCGAGATCGAACGGACGTTGCACTCCATCAGCGCACCCTCGCCCTAAGCCACGACGTCCCGCCGCGCCCGGTTAGCCCGGTCATCCGGTGGTGCGTTGCTGCCGATACGGCTGAATGATAGCATCGCCCGGCGATCTACCACGACAGCAGGAAGGGAGCGGGGCAATGGCGGACGGGCGGAAGATGCTGGTCATCGGCGCGCACTCGGCGGACTTCGTCTGGCGGGCGGCGGGCGCGATGGCGGTGACGACGGCGAACGGCGGCACGGCGGAAGTGATCGCCCTCTCGTACGGCGAGCGGGGCGAATCCGGTGAACTGTGGAAGGAGCCGGGGCAGACGGTCGAGAACGTCAAGCGCGTGCGCGAGGCGGAGGCGCGCGAGGCGGCAGCGGCGGTCGGCGCGACCTTCCGCTGCCTCGATCTCGGCGATTACCCGCTGGAAGTGCCGCGCGAGGCGCTGGAGCAGCTGGCCGCGATCATCCGCGACTACGCGCCGGATGTCATCCTGACGCACACGGAGCGCGACCCGTACAATCAAGATCACGATGTCGGCCATGCCGCCGCCGTGCGCGCCCGCGTGCTGGCGGCCGGGGCGGGCGTGGCGAGCGCCTTCGCGACGATCAAGCCGCCCGCGCTCTTCCTCTTCGAGCCGCACCAGCCCGAACTCTGCAACTTTATGCCGACGACCTTCCTCGACATCACCGCCGTCTTCGACCAAAAGCAGCGCGCGATGGCCGCGATGAAGGCGCAATCGTACCTGCGCGACTACTACAGCGAGCGCGCCGTCTACCGCGCCAACCACGCCCGCCGCGCCGGTGGCGACGGGAGCATCCGTACGCCGAGGCATTCCAGCGCGTCTATCCAGCAGGTTGTGTCGGCACTCTGACCGAGCACTGGCCTCAGCGTACGACTCTCCGTTCGCTGCGATGTGCCCGATGTCCGGCTCCGCCGCGTGTGCGAGACTAGCGGCATGTGCTTCCGCAGGTAGGGTAGCATCACGAGGGGGAGAGATGGCAGACACGAACGCTCCGACGATTGCCAGCGACCAGTTGCACGCGCTCGAATGGCGGCTGATCGGCCCGTTCCGGGGCGGCCGCGTCGTCGCGGTCGCGGGCGATCCGGTGCGCGATCAGGTCTTCTATATGGGCTCGACGGGCGGCGGCGTCTGGAAGACGACCGATGGCGGCGTCTTCTGGGAGAACATCTCGGACGGCTACTTCAAGCGCGCCTCGGTCGGCGCGATCGCGGTGGCGGAGTCCGACCCGAACGTCATCTATGTCGGCATGGGCGAGGTCTCCATTCGCGGCAATGTCGCGCACGGCGACGGCGTCTACAAGTCCACCGACGCGGGCAAGACGTGGACGCATCTCGGCCTCGCGGAGACGCGCCACATCGCCAAAATCCGCGTCCACCCGAAGAACCCCGATCTCGTCTACGTCGCGGCGCTCGGCCACGCGCACGGGCCGAACAAGGAGCGCGGCGTCTACCGCTCGAAGGACGGCGGCGCAGACCTGGGAGCAGGTGCTCTTCCGCAGCGAGGACGGCCGGGGCGAGCGACCTCGTGATGGACCCGCACAACCCGCGCGTCCTCTACGCCTCCTTCTGGGAGGCGCGCCGCGAGCGCGCATCAACTGGTCAGCGGCGGCGAGGGGAGCGGCATCTTCAAGTCCACCGATGGCGGCGATACCTGGACGGAGATCACGCGCAATCCGCGGGCTGCCGAAGGGCGTGCTCGGCAAGATCGGCATCGCCGCCTCGCCCGCCAGGCGCGACCGCGTCTGGGCGCTCGATCGAGGCGGAGGACGGCGCGGTCTTCCGCTCGGACGACGGCGGCGAAACGTGGGAGCGGCTCTCCGAGGATCGCAACCTGCGGCAGCGCGCCTGGTACTACATGCACATCTACGCCCACCCGACGAACCCGGAAACGCTCTGGGTGCTGAATGTCCCGGCCTTCAAGTCCACCGACGGCGGCAAGACCTTCGTCCAGTTCCCGATCCCGCACGGCGACAACCACGACCTCTGGATCGACCCGAAGAACCCGCGAGCGCATGATCCAGGGCAACGACGGCGGCGCGGCCGTCTCCTTCAACGGCGGCGAGACGTGGTCCACGCTCTACAACCAGCCGACCGCCGAGTTCTACCACGTCACGACCGACGCGCAGACGCCCTACGGCGTCTACGGCGCGCAGCAGGACAACACGACGATCGCCGGGCCGAGCCGCTCCCCGATGGCGGCCATCGCGCAGTCGGAGTGGTTCGAGGTCGGCGGCGGCGAGAGCGGCTACATCGCCGTGCGGCCGGACGACCCGAACATCATCTACGCGGGCAGTTACGGCGGCTCGATCACCCGCTTCGACCGGCGCACCGGCCAGCGGCGCAACATCAATGTCTGGCCGGAGGCGCACCTCGGCTGGGGCGCGAAGGATGTCCGCTACCGCTTCAACTGGACCGCGCCGATCATGCTCTCGCCGCACGACCCGAAGTCGCTCTATATCACCGGCAACCACGTCTTCCGCTCGACGGACGAGGGGAGCAGTTGGGAAGCGATCAGCCCCGACCTGACGCGCAACGATGTGACGAAGATGGACGCCTCCGGCGGGCCGATCACCAAGGACAACACGGGCGCGGAATATTACTGCACGATCTTCGCCTTCGCCGAGTCGCCCGTGCAGCGCGGCGTCCTCTGGGCCGGCTCGGACGACGGGCTGGTCCACGTCTCGCGCGATGACGGCGCGAACTGGGAGAATGTCACGCCGAAGGATCTGCCGGAGTGGGCGCTCATCAGCATCATCGAAGCCTCGCCGCACGACCCGGCGACCGCCTATGTCGCCGCGACGCGCTACAAGCACGACGACTTCCGCCCCTATCTCTACAAGACGAACGACTACGGCGCAGACCTGGACGAAGATCACCGACGGCATCGCGGAGGACGACTTCACCCGCGTCATCCGCGAGGACCCGGCGCGGCGCGGCCTGCTCTACGCGGGCACAGAGACGGGCGTCCACGTCTCGTTCGATGACGGCGACCACTGGCAGCCGCTGCAGCGGAACCTGCCCGTCGTGCCGATCCACGATCTCGTCGTCAAGGATTCCGACCTGATCGCCGCGACGCATGGCCGCTCCTTCTGGGTGCTCGACGACCTCACGCCGCTCCGCAAGCTGACGGACGAGACGACCAAGGCGGCATTCCAGCTCTTCCCGCCGCGCCCGACGATCCGCTTCGTGACGAATCGCGGCTTCTTCCGCCAGGCGACACCCGGCAAGAACTACCAGATGAGCGGCGCGACGATCCTCACCAAGACGCAGGAGAAGAAGGCAGACGGCACGGTCGTCGAGCACTTCCTCGATGCCGGCTCCAACCCGCCGGACGGCGTCCTCGTCACCTATTACCTGAAGGAAAAGCCGGACGCCCCGGTGACGCTCACCTTCCTCGACCGCGACGGCAACGAAATCAAGACCTTCAAGAGCGAGGAGAAGAAGCCGGAAGCCGAGAGCAGAGGCAGCATCGGAGAGCCAAGCCCGACGCTCAGTCCTCAGTCCTGCAGGTACCTCAGTCCTTGCAGCCGGGCGTCAACCGCTTCACCTGGGATATGCGCTACGCCGGACGCCGAGGGCATCGACGGCTTCTTCACGGCGGAAGGGAATCTGCCCGGCCCGATCGCCGCGCCCGGCACCTATCAGGTGCGCCTGACCGTCGGCGATGAGACGCAGACGCAGGCGTTCGTGATCGAGAAAGACCCGCGCGTGCAGGCGACGCAGGCCGACCTCGACGCGCAGTTCGCGCTCCTCTGCCGCATCCGCGACACGATCAACGAGACGCACGGGACGATCAAGATGCTCCGCGCCGTCCGCTCGCAGGCCGAGGAATGGGAGAAGCGCGCGAGCGGCGAGAAGGTCAACCCGGCGATCTCCGAGCACATCGCGACGCTCAAGGAACGGCTCGCGCCGATCGAGGAAGAATTGATCCAGACACAGGCGAAAGTCCGCTCCGACACCCTCAATTTCCCGGTCAAGTTGAACTCCAAACTGGCGGGCGTCTACGGCGCGGTCGCCGGCTCCGACGCCGCCCCGACGAAGCAGGAGACCGAAGTCTTCGAGAGCCTCGCCAGCCGGGCGGACACGCACCGGGCAACGCTGGACGAGATCGTCGCGCGCGATGTCGCGGCCCTGAACACGATGATCCGCGACGCGCAAATCCCGGCAATCGTCCCGCGCGAGAATGCGGCGAAGGGATAGGGAGGGCGAAGAACCACCAAGACACCAAGAACACGAAGGAGATTCAATAGTGTTTTTTCTTGGTGCCCTTGGTGTCTCGTGGTGTCTTAGTGGTTCAAGCCTCGCGTTGACCATCCGGTTAGAGAGGAAACGACGATGGTACAGATGCGCGATGCGGAGACGCTTGGCGATCTCTCGCAGGCGATCTTCCGCGCGGCGGGGGCGACAGCGGAGAATGCCGACGGGGTGACGCGGTCGCTGATCGGCGCGAATCTCGCCGGGCACGACTCGCACGGCGTGATCCGCATCCCCAGTTACATCGAGGACATCAATAACGGCAAACTGCAACCCGCCAATGACCCGTTCGTCTCGCATGAGACACCGGCGACGGCGATTGTTGACGGCAACTCGACCTTCGGGCAGGTCGGCTCGCGGATGACGGCGACGATTGCCGCCCGCAAGGCGAAGGAAGTCGGCATCGCGGCGGCCTCCGCCTTCCGCTGCCACCATACGGGCCGGATCGGCGAGTGGGCGGAACTGGGCGCGAGCCAGGGGCTGATCACCTTCGCCGCCGCCTCCGGCGCGCACGGGCCCTATCAGGCGACGCCCTTCGGCGGGAAGTCGAAGGCGCTCGGCACCAACCCCTTCTCGTGGGCGATCCCGCGCGCGAACGGCCAGCCGCCGATCCTGCTCGACTATGCGACGACGGGCGGCGCGCAGGGCAAACTGATGGTCGCCCGCGCCCGCAAGGAGCCCGTGCCGGAGGGGTGGATTCTCGACAAAGACGGCAACCCGACGACCGACGTGGAGGAGTTCTACAGCGGCGGCATGTTGCTCCCCTTCGCCGGGCACAAGGGGTACGCGATGTCCGTGATCGTCGAGATGCTGGCCGTCGGGCTGAGCGGCGGCCAGGTCGGTGCACGGAGGGCGAGCGCGGCTCCTGCCTCTTCGTCTGCTGCATCGATCCGGGCACCTTCCGCGCCGACGAGGACTTCCTCGAAACGGTCGAGAACGTCGCCGCGCGCCTGAAGAGCGTCAGCCGCCCGCCGAGGAGTTCGATGAAATCCTCCTCCCCGGCGAGCCGGAATCGCGCAGCCGCGCCGACCGCAGCGAGAAAGGCATCCCCCTGCCGGACGCGACCTGGGACGCCATCGCCACCGTCGCCCGCGATCTGCGCGTCGCGCTGCCGTAATTGATCGATAGCACAGGCTTTCTCGCCTGTGAGCGATGCGCCGTGACGGGTAATCCGGGGATGCAGGCTGAAAGCCTACGCTACCATGTGAAGGAAGTGCGAGATGGCGGAAGATCAGTTCAAGGCGCTCGTCCTCACCGAGGTGGACGGCACGGTGCGGTCCGAAATCACGGCATTATCCTCCGGCGATCTGCCGGACGGCGACGTGCTCGTTTCCGTCGCCTACTCCAGCCTGAACTACAAGGACGGGCTCGCCGTGACGGGCAAGGGTCGGGTCGTGCGGCGCTACCCGATGGTGCCGGGTATCGACTTCGCGGGCGTCGTGGAGGAATCGCGCTCCCCCCTCTGGAAGCCGGGCGATCAGGTCATCCTGACGGGCTGGGAGGTCGGCGAGAAGTATTGGGGCGGCTTCGCGCAGAAGGCGCGGGTGCGCGCCGAATGGCTCGTGCCGCTGCCCGCCGGGATGAGTCCCGAGCAGGCGATGGGGCATGGCACAGCCGGGTTCACCGCGATGCTCTGCATCATCGCGCTCGAAGAACGCGGCCTGACGCCCGGCGAGCATCCCATTCTCGTCACGGGGGCGGGCGGCGGTGTCGGCAGCGTGGCGGTCGCGGCGTTGTCGCATCTCGGCTACCACGTCGTTGCGTCCACCGGCCGACCCGCGCTGCACGACTATCTGACGGGTCTCGGCGCTACGGAGATCATCGATCGCGGCACGATTGCCAAACCATCCGGCCGTCCGCTCGATTCGGAGCGCTGGGCGGGCGCGGTGGACACCGTCGGCGGCGATACGCTCGCGGCGATCCTCCCCGCGATGCGCTTCAACAGCAGCGTCGCGGCCTGTGGCGTGGCGGGCGGCCCCGCGCTCGCGACCACCGTCTTCCCCTTCATTCTGCGCGGCGTCAGCCTCCTCGGTATCAACTCCGTCTTCGTGCCGCGGGAGCAGCGGCGCGCGACGTGGGAACGGCTCGCCCGCGACCTCCCCGCCGACCGATTAAGCCAGATCACACAGATTATCCCGCTCGCGGACGTCCCGGCGATGAGCGAGGACATCCTTGCGGGCCGCGTGCGCGGTCGGGTCGTGATCGACGTGCGGAGATAGTCAGGGTCTCGGGAGCAGCCATGCGCATCGGTCTTATCGCCGACATCCACGGCAACCTCGTCGCGCTCGACACCGTGCTTGCGGAACTGGCGCGAATGGGGGCGGATGAACGAATCTGTCTCGGCGATGTCGCCGCATTGGGGCCGCAACCGGGCGCGGTGATTGACCGATTGCGTACGCTCCAGTGTCCGGTCGTGATGGGCAATACTGATGCGTGGCTCCTCGATCCCCTCTTGGCGGAAGGATCGAGCGCCCCGGTTCTTGCGACTGCTCGCTGGTGCATGACGCAACTCTCGGCGGACGATCTTGCCTACGTGCGTACATTCCCGCCGACCCTTTCACGCCCGCTGCCGGATGGAACGGAACTGCTCTGCGTGCACGGCTCTCCGCGCTCGTTCGACGACGCGATCACCGCGACGACACCGGACGACATTCTCGATGCGATGCTCGGTGGCGTCGACGCAGCGATTATGGCGAGCGGGCACACGCATATCTCAATGATGCGGCGGCACCGGGGCGTGCGGATTATCAATACCGGCAGCGTCGGCTTGCCCGGTATCGGCGCGGTGACGCCGTACAACGAGCATGTCCACTGGGCCGAATACGCGGTGCTGGATGTGGACAGCGATCACACTGCCATCACCCTCCATCGCACCCCACTCGATGTCGAGGAGATGATCCGCGTCGCCCATGCCAGCGACATGCCGGAACTCGCATGGTGGTCGTCCCTGTGGAAACGGGAATAGGCCGAAGTGGATCGCAGGCAACGGTCAGAATTGCCCACCCAGGAGCGCGGGGGCGTACTGTCTCCATCGGCCACCCTGCGCCGTATCCCAGATATAAAGCCGATCTGCAATCGGAAGCCCTTCGCTTGCAAAGATGTCAAGCGCCCGCGCAAATGCGGGCGGCGGCATTTGATCCGGCAAGGTCAGTATGCCTGCATGCATATCGGTGATGCCCCATCTGCGTAGTGTGCGATGCACAAGCAGGTAGTCTTCGTCGATCGAGACGAAAAGCCAATCGCGCGTTTTCGCGAACCAGAGCAGTTCCTCATCGGGCCATCCTTTCATGCCGAGAAGATCGACGCTATCCGCGCCGTGTCCGGCCGCGATCAGGCGATCGACGAGCGTGTGGGATAAGTTCTCATCAAGAAGAAAGTGCATGATACCCGTCTATGGTTGCGGCATCATATCGGGTTGCCACTGTCGGTGTGCACCGGGAAGAAGATTCTCAGCGCGGCGAGCGTCGATTGCCGCACGATTGCGCCGGTAAAAGATCAGCGCCGCCTCGACCGCTTCGCGGGGAAGTTCGTAATCCTCCGCAACCTGCGCAACATCTCCATCCGCGCCCTCGAGTTGCGCCACAATCACCCAAACCGGCACATCTGCCGGGGCGACGCGCGCCTGATCGACGCCGGACTCTGCCGGGTCGAAATGGATATAGCCATCGAGCAACATCTCCTGATGGCGTAGGTCAGCCTTGATTACTTCTTCGAGTTTCCGCTTCACAGTATCACGTGACGATCCACTCGCCTCCCATGCGGGATGCGCCGGTACGATAGCTCGCCAGCCGGTAGGCATCTTCTCAATAGCCACTTCATAGTAGTTGCCATAGTGTGTCTGCCCAAAGGCTGCATTTGCGGGAACGAGCACGAAATAGGCTACATCGTCCGCTTCACGGATCGTCAGGAGTTCATTGGGTCCGAGGGTAACCATTGCGCGATCTCTTTCCGGGTGCGCGGACAAGTCGACATCCGCAGTCTTCATCTCTGCCATTCTACACGAAGGTCTCCGAAATACCGCACGGCATGGCGCGCGGTCATCCACCCGCGCGGATATACGTGACGGTGTGGTGCGTCAGCAATCTCCCGGCGCTGTTCGTGCATTCCGCCGTGCCGTAGATCAGCCGCCGCCCGAGTTTGAGCACCGTCGCGGTGCAGATGACATCCTCGGCGCGCGCCGCATTGAGGAAATTGGTCTTCATTTCGACGGTGACAAGCTGGTCGATGATGCCGGTCCGCGTCATGATCGCCAGCCACATCGTCACGTCCGCCGCCGCCATGAAAACCGGGCCGCTGATTAACCCGTCGGGCCGCTCATACGTGAACTGGAAGGGTACGGAGACGGTGCAAGTCCCATCCCCAATCGACTGCACGCGGAAGCCGTACGGGCGGTTGAATGGGGATGATTCGAGCAGTTCTTGGAGCGCTGTTTCCGTGACCGCGAGCGCCATGCTGCAACCCCTTCCGCAAATCCGCAGTGCATCGCCGATACACAATTATCCCGGTGGCGGCGGGCTTTGGCCTGCCACAATGCATCCATGCGGCAGGCTAAAGCCCGCCGCCACCATGATGTGTTGCCGCGCGCTCCGGCACCACACCGGACGTGATGACGCCGCTGGCGCGCAATCGCTCCAGTTCGGCATCCGTCACACCGATCTCGCGTAGGACTTCGTCCGTATGCTGGCCGAAAAGCGGCGGGGTGCGGTGGATCGCGCCGGGCGTCTCGCTCAGTTTCACCGGCAGGCCGAGCAGTCGCACGGTGCCCATCGTCGGGTGCGACCGCTCGACGACCATCTCGCGATGCTGAATCTGCGGATGTTCGAGGCTCTGCTCCATGTCGTAAATCGGCCCGCAGGGGATGCCATGCGCGTTGAGGATTTCTTCCCACTCATCCGACGTGTGCGCCTGCAACTTCTCGTTGATCAGTTCGGTCAACTCGGCATTGTGGGCGAAGCGGCCGCCATTGGTGGCGAAACGGGGGTCCTCCAGCCACTCCGGCGCATCGACGACCGCGCAGAAGGCATTCCACCGCTTGTCGCCCGTCGCGCCGAGGATCACCCAGCCGTCTTTCGTCCTATACGCTCCGTAGGGTGCGTTAATCGGGTGGTGATTGCCCGCCGGTGGCGGCACACCCGCGCCATTGAGGTAGCGCACTGCCTGAAAGCCGAGCATCCCGACCATGCTCTCCAGGAGCGAGGTCTCCACCCGCTGGCCGCGCCCCGTGCGCTCGCGCGCCATCAGCGCGGCGAGGACGCCGTACGCGCCGATCAGCCCCGTGAACAGGTCGGCGACGGGGATGCCGACGCGCACCGGCTCTCCCCCCTCGAAGCCGGTCACGCTCATCAGGCCGGAGAAGCCCTGGATGATGTTGTCGAGGCCGGGACGGCTGGCGGCGGGGCCGTCCGCGCCGAAGCCGGAGAGCGAGGCATAGATGATGCGCGGATTCCGCTCCGATGTGGCGGCGTAGCCGATGCCGAGGGCGTCCATCACGCCGGGGCGGAAGTTCTCGACCACCACGTCCGCCGTCTCCGCGAGCCGATGGAAAAGCGCCTGCCCTTCCGGCGTCTTGATCTCCATCGCCAGCGACCGCTTGTTCCGGTTCGCGGAGAGGAAGAAGGCGCTCTCGCCCGCCTGCGCCGGCCCATTCGTATCAAAGAAGGGCGGCCCCGCCGCGCGCCCGTCCTCGCCACGCACCGGGTTCTCAATCTTGATCACGTCCGCGCCGAGATCGCCGAGGAACTGCGCGCACGTCGGCCCCGCCAGATGCCGCCCCAGATCGAGCACCCGAATGCCGCTGAGGGGCATCATCGTCTGTGTACCATCGTCCATAGCATGTATCCCCCAGTCATCACAGAAAACACTTGAACCACGGAGACACAGAGCGCACAGAGAAAAGCGGAAGGAATAGGGCGATTCTCTTTTCCCTCTCTGTGTCCTCTGTGCCTCTGTGGTTCAAACCCGATTACTTCCCCTTCCAATTCGGCTTGCGCTTCTCCAGGAAGGCGCTGACACCCTCGTGGAAGTCCTCGCTCGTGTACGCTTTGACGATCAGGTCGCTGCTGTGCGGCGGGCGGCGGTGCGCCAGGATGCGCTGCACCGACTCTTTGGTGATCTGGATGGTCAGTGGCGCGTTGCCGGCGATCTGCTCGGCCATCTCCTGCACATGCTGATGCAGCATCTCCGGCGCGACGATCTCGCTGAACAGGCCGACGGTGTGCGCCTCGTCCGCGTCCATCAGCCGCGCGCGGAAGATCATCTCCTTCGTCCGCGCCGGGCCGATCAGGTCGATCAGGCGGGCGTACGCGCCGATGCCGAGGGCGTTGCCGAGCGTGCGCGCAATCGGGAAGCCGAAGCGCGAGTCCGGCGTCGCGACGCGGATGTCGCAGACCATCGCCAGCGCCGCGCCACCGCCGACCGCAAAGCCCCGGATCGCCGCAATGGTCGGGCGTTCCAGCGTTTCGAGCCGCGCGATCACCGCGCCGATGCGCGCCTCGTAGTCGAGCGCGTCCTGCTCGCCCGAGAACGACGTGAACTGGCTGATGTCCGTCCCCGCGACAAATGCCTTCTCCCCCGCGCCCGGTAAGCACGAGTACGCGGATATCGTCATGCTCCGCCACATAGTCGCAGACACGAACGAGCGCGTCGTACATCGCGAAGGTCATCGCGTTGCGCGCCTCGGGGCGGTTGAATGTCACCCACGCGACCGGGCCGCGCTGCTCGAAGAGCACATTGGGGGTACCCGTTTCCATCTTCCCTCCCTCGATTGGCGTTGGCATCGGTCGTTGCTATGCCCTATAGCAGATCGGAGGCGCGGCGTAAACCCTTCTCCGACCATCGTTGACAACGGATTCACCTGCCGTACACTGCGGCCATTCCCGATTGGAACCGCCCGCTTGCGCCGCAATGCATGGGCAGACAGACGAAAGCGAGGACGGATGGCACTTGCGCTGTATGACGACCGCCTCTCCTATGTGCATGGTGCGAGCGACGTGCCGCTGATCGGCGCGACAATCGGCGATCTCTTCGACCGGGTCGCGGCGCAGGTGCCGGAGAACGAGGCGCTCGTCTCCTGCCATCAGGGCGTGCGCTATACGTATCGGGAGTTTCAGGCGCTCTGCGACCGCTTCGCGCGCGGGCTGATGGCGCTCGGCATCAGCAAAGGCGACCGGATCGGCATCTGGGCGACCAATCACGCCGAGTGGGTCGTCGCCCAGTTCGCGACGCCGAAGATCGGCGCGATCCTCGTCAACATCAACCCCGCCTACCGCGTCTACGAACTGGAATACGCCCTCAATCAGTCCGGCTGCTCGGCGCTGATCATCGGGCCCGCCTTCAAGTCCTCCGATTACGCCGCGCATGCTGCGCGAGGTCTGCCCGGAGATGGATCGATGCGCGCCGGGCGGCCTCCACGCCGAGCGCGTCCCGGCCCTCCACACGGTGATCACCTTCGGCTGCGCGATGCCGGGTGCGTACGGCTGGGACGATGTGCTCGACAAAGGGCGACGCCGTCTCGCCCGAGGAACTGGCGCGCGTGCAGCAGGAGCAGCAGTTCGACGACGCGATCAATATCCAGTACACCTCCGGCACGACGGGCTTCCCGAAGGGCGTGACGCTCTCGCACCATTCGATCCTCAACAACGGCTACTTCATCGGCGAGTACATGCGCTTCTCGCCCGAGGACCGGCTCTGCATCCCCGTCCCCTTCTATCACTGCTTCGGCATGGTGCTGGCCAATCTCGCCTGCGTCACGCACGGCGCGACGATGGTCATCCCCGCCCCCGGCTTCGATGCCGAAGAGCACGCTGGAGGCGGTCGAGAAGGAGCGATGCACCGCCCTCCACGGCGTCCCGACGATGTTCATCGCCGAACTGGCGCTCCCGGAGTTCGATTCATTCGATCTTTCGACATTACGGACGGGCATCATGGCGGGCTCGCCCTGCCCCGTCGAGGTGATGAAGCAGGTCAACACGCGCATGAATATGACGGACGTGACGATCTGCTACGGCATGACCGAGACCGCGCCCGTCTCCTTCCAGAGCACGACCGACGACCCGCTCGAGAAGCGCGTCAGCACCGTCGGGCGCGTCCACCCGCACGTCGAGTGCAAGATCATCGACCCGGCGACGGGCGCGGTCGTGCCGCGCGGCGCGACGGGCGAACTGCTCTCGCGCGGCTACATCGTCATGCTCGGCTACTGGAACAACCCGGAGGCGACGGCGCAGGCGGTGGACGCGGGCCGCTGGATGCACACCGGCGACCTCGCCACGATGGACGACGAGGGATACGTCAACATCGTCGGCCGCTCGAAGGATATGATTATCCGGGGCGGCGAGAACATCTACCCGCGCGAGATCGAGGAGTTCCTCTACCCGCACCCGAAGATTCAGGACGTGCAGGTGATCGGCGTGCCGGACGAGCGGTACGGCGAGGAAGTGATGGCCTGGGTGATCCTCAAAGCGGGCGAGAGCGCGACCGAGGACGAACTGCGCGACTACTGCCGCGCCCGCATCGCCCACTACAAAGTGCCGCGCTACTGGAAGTTCACCGACGCCTTCCCGATGACCGTCACCGGCAAAATCCAGAAGTACAAGATGCGCGAGACCGCCACCGAAGAACTCGGCTTGGAGAAGGCAGCGGCAGTGCGCACGGCATGAGATTCAGCGCGAGGATTTCGCGCGATTCTCTGCGGAGGGTCATAGATCCTGGATATATTCGTCGAGTTCCGCGAGATCGTCCGAGTATCTTCCTGCATTTGGGCTTCCGAGAGATGAGCCTCGTCTCGGATACCGCAAGAGGTGTAAAGAACGAGGAGGCAGAATACCTCCTCCAATATGTCATACAAGTCGCTCGGAAGATGACCTGGCTCCGTTTGGAACCAGCAAAATAGCGGGTTTGAAATTCGGTTATTGGCATCGCTCCGTCGAGATTCTCTCCAATGAGTTGACGGGAATGCTGTAAACGTGCGAAGTCCATCTGTTTCCTACATGCACGTCAGTCTGTAGGGGCGCACAGCCGTGCGTCCATACGACGTCCGCGAATGAATCATTCGCATCGAACGATTGGGCGCACGGCCGTGCGCCCCTACCTTGCTTGCGCACCTCCTGTCGCAAGGCGTTCCTAATGCAGGTGCGAGCCGCCGTTGATGTCGAGAGTGACGCCGGTGAGGTATTCACTGGCGTCGTCGGCGAGGAAGAGGATGCCGTTGACGACATCGTCCACGCGGCCCACGCGACCGACGAGGGTCGTTTCGCCCAGTTCCTTCTTCCGCTCCTCCGTCACCTGACCGCCGAAGATGTCGGTGTCGATCAACGAGGGCGCGACGCAGTTGACGCGGATGCCCTGCGGCGAGAACTCGCGGGCGAGGGCGCGCGTCAGGCCCGCCATGCCCGCCTTCGCCGCGGCGTAGTGCGACGTGCCGAAGACGCCGCCGCCCCGCTGCCCGGAGACGGACGAGAGCGAGACGATCGCGCCCTTGCCCCGCGCCAGCATCGCCGGGACCGCCGCCTGCGACGTCATGAACATGCCCTTCAGATTGACATCGACGACGAGGTCGTACTCCTCCTCGCTGATGTCGAGGAACTTCGTTGGCCGCGTCAGGCCGGCATTGTTGACGAGGATGTCCAGCCCGCCGAACTGCTCGACTGCCCGCGCGACGACGCGCGCCATGTCCGCCTTGCTGCGCACGTCCGCCACCTCGCCGATTGCCTGGGTAGTGCTCGCTGCAGCTCGGCGGCGACGCGCTCCACACCCTCCGCCACCACATCGGTGATGACGACGTGCGCGCCCTCTTTGGCGAACGCCAGCGCCGTCGCCCGCCCGATGCCCCGCTCCGACCCCGCACCCGTCACCAGCACTACCTTGCCCGCGAACCGTTCCATCGTTCACCTCCTGATGCGATTGTAGCAGGGGAGAGTCCGGAGTTCGAGGAATCGTGTCCCGACTATCGAACATCGAACCCCGAACCCCGTACCTCCCGAAATCTTTTTACACCTCATTGCGATCGAGAGCGCATTCGCACGTACACTCCCTGCGGACGAAACCACGGGATGAGGGGGGAAGGATGCGACGACGGGGAAACGTGGGACGCCGGTTGGGTGTCACTCCTGCTGCTGACATCACTGCTGCTGCCACTCGCGACGATCGTCCATGCGGACGGGCCCTGCCGATCGGGTCATCGTCCCTGCCGGTCGGGCCGGGCACGCTGACGAGCCCGCGCATCAGCGGCTCGCTGCTCGTCTGGCAAGACACGAGCGGTGTCTTCGGCGTGGACCTGAGCACCGGCAAGCCACTGGCGATCCCGAGCAGCGGCACGAGCGAGCCGGATGTATCGGGGTCGCTCGTCGTCTGGAAGCAAGGGCCGAGCGCCATCAACGGGTTAGACACCTCGACGGGCGCGCAGTTCTCCGTGCCGGTCGGCAATGCAAAGGTCTTCGGCCCGTCCGTCAGCGATGCCGGGGTGGTCGCGTGGCTCGCGCAGGACGCGAACGGCGTCGCGGTGCTGGCATGGGACCGCGCGACGAATGCCACCAGCGAGGCGGGGCGCATCCCCACCGCGCGCCTCTCGCAGGAAGTGCTCGGCCCGCCGCGCGTCTCCGGCCGTCAGGTGATGTTCCCGGACCTCACCACCGACCCGGCAAGCCGGAGCCGGATGATCCTCTTCAATCTCGATTGCGGGCAGCGGCTGCCATTCAATGACTCCTTCAGCTGGCAGGCCGGTCTTCGGCTTCGCGCAGAACCGGCTCGCCCTCGCGCAGGGCGACGCGCATCGCGGTGCTCGATTTCGGCACGAATGCGGTGGAGGCGATCCCCGCCAATCTCGCGCCGGGGCAGCAGGTAACGGCATCGGCTTCGATGGCGCGACGGTCGTCTGGTCCACCTCGCCGGATGCGGGCGGCACGACGGCGATCAACGGCTACGACCTCGCCCGCCATCTCGGCTTCCAGATCGCCAAGGGGCAGGATGCCAATAGCCAACCCGGCGGTGAGCGGCAGCATCGTCGTCTGGTCGCACGCGGGCGGGCTGGTGGCGCGCACGATCACCTTCCCCGATCCCGCACCGTCAATCGTCGTCCGGTCGGACCTCCGCTACTTCCCCGACACGGGATATGTGATCGGCTACGCCTTCCTGAACTTCTGGAATGCGAACGGCGGCGCGACGATCTTCGGCTTCCCGCTGACGAACGAAGTGCTCGACCCCGCCAGTCAGTTGAGCGTGCAGTATTTCGAGCGTGCCCGCTTCGAGTACCACCCGGAGGCGGCAGGATCGCCCCAGGTGGTGCAACTGACGAATGTCGGCCGCATCATCACGGCGGGCCGCACCGATCCGCGCTACGACAATAACTCGGCCTTCCCGCCGCAGCCGCTCGTCCCGGCCGGTTCGGATCGCTCGTATTACGTCCAGACGCAGCACTCGATCGGCGGCCAGTTCAAGCAGTTCTTCGACCAGAACGGCGGCACCTTCGTCTTCGGCTACCCGATTTCGGAGGAGACGATCGAGGCCAATCCGACGGACGGCGTCGCCTACACCGTCCAATGGTTCGAGCGGGCGCGCTTCGAGTTCCACCCCGAGTTCAACGGCACGCCCAACGCGATCGAACTCGGCCAACTCGGGCGCCAACTGCTGCTCGGCCAAGTCGAGCGTCTACAAGCCGCAATGCTCGCCGCTCTACATCCAGAAACCGCTCCTCCCCGAGTGTCGCTGAAACGGAGATTTGAACCACGAGGGCACAGAGGGCACGAGAGGAGACGGAGAAGGAGAAGAAGGAGTTTCTCTCTTCTCTCTCCTCTTCGCGTCCTTCGTGCCTTCGTGGTTAAATCGTCCCCTCCTCGCTGTGGTACGCTACGCGGCACAGTGGCGAGTGGTGGAGCGCAGGGAGGGGACGAACGATGCTGACGACGGTGATCGAGGATGTGTTCGCGCGGGAGATTCTCGATTCCCGCGGCAACCCGACCATCGAGGTCGATGTCTATCTGAGCGACGGCATCAAGGGGACGGCGGCGGTGCCGTCCGGCGCGTCCACCGGGCAGCACGAGGCGGTCGAACTGCGCGACAAGGACCCGCGCCGCTACGGCGGCAAGGGCGTGCAGAAGGCGGTCGCGAACGTCAACGATGTGATCGCGGAGGAGATCGTCGGGCTCGACGCGCTCAATCAGATCGAGATCGACCGGCTGATGATCGCGCTCGACGGCACGAAGAATAAGGGCCGCCTCGGCGCGAACGCCATCCTCGGCGTCTCGCTCGCCGTCGCCCGCGCCGCCGCGCAAGCGCTGGAGATCCCCCTCTACCGCTATCTCGGCGGCCCGAGCGCGCGCACGCTGCCCGTGCCGATGATGAACATCCTCAACGGCGGCAAGCACGCCCTCGGCAGCAGCGTCGATATGCAGGAGTTCATGGTGATGCCGGTCGGCGCGCCCTCCTTCCATGAGGGGTTGCGCTGGGGCGCCGAGGTCTTCCATGCCCTGCAAGGCGTCCTGCACGACAAGGGCTACCCGACGCAGGTGGGCGATGAGGGCGGCTACGCGCCGTCGCTCGGCTCCAATCAGGAAGCGATCGAACTGATCCTGCAGGCAATCGAGAAGGCGGGCTACGAGGCGGGCGAGGACATCTTCATCGCCCTCGATCCGGCCTCGTCGGAGTTCTACGAGGACGGCATCTACAACCTCAAGGGCGAAGGGCGCACCTTCACCGCCGACGGAGTTGATCGCCTACTACGAGAACCTCGTCGCGCAGTACCCGATCATCTCCATCGAGGACGGTCTGGCCGAGGACGACTGGACGAACTGGCAGACGCTCACCGAGCAACTGGGCGACCGCGTCCAACTCGTCGGCGACGACCTCTTCGTCACGAATACGCAGTTCCTCGAACGGGGCATCCGCGAGAACGCGGGCAACGCGATCCTCGTCAAACTGAATCAGATCGGCACGCTCACCGAAACCTTCGAGGCGGTCGAGCTGGCGCACCGCGCCGGGTGGGCGGCGGTCATCTCCCACCGCAGCGGCGAGACGGCGGACACCTTCATCGCGGACCTCGTCGTCGCGACCAACGCGGGGCAGATCAAGACGGGCGCGCCCTCCCGCGTCGACCGCGTCGAGAAATACAACCAACTGCTGCGCATCGAGGAGGAACTGGAAGAATCCGCCCTCTTCCCCGGCCGCCGCGCCTTCCCGCATCTGCGCTAAATCCGCGGCAATGTCTTCCGGATAGTCTGTGCTCCTAACCTGTGATCGTGACATCACGAACGCAGGACCCGAGGCGGTAGGCGCGGAAATGTGTGATCAATCAGTGCCGTTCGCACATAGCCGAGCTATGACGAAGGAGCGATTCGGCAGGGAAGCGTCAGCGAAACTTGGGTGGGAGTCCGATTGCGTGACCCACCAACTGACGCACGAGAGGAAAATGGGATGGCTCGTCAGGCTCACACGCCCCTCGCTAGACGACCGCTCATCCATTTCCACTTGGAAATTTGGCACACTGAACCCCCTCGTTGTCGTGTCGACGCTACGAGATGCGTCTATCGTCATCTAGTGGCGGATATCAACGGAGTCATCGCAGTATAGTGCCGCGTGAGGAGCACCAAACGCAAGCCCTATCCCTCCGATATGACCGACGACGAATGGAGGTTCGTCGCCCCCAATCTCACCTTGATGCGCGACGACGCCCGGCATCGCGATCACGACCTGCGCGCGGTCTTCAACGCGTTGCGCTGGATTGTGCGCGGCGGCGCGGAGTGGCGGATGCTGCCCCATGACTTCCGGCCGTGGCAGGCGGTCTTCCAGCAGAGCCAGCGCTGGCTCAAGAGTGGGGCGTTCGCACCGCCATGATCCACGACCTGCGCGTCATCTGGCGCATCGCCGCCGGACGCGCGGCACAGCCAACGGCGACGATCCTCCATTCGCGCACGGTGCAATCCTCGGCCGAGAGCGGGGGGCGAGCGGGGAATGACGTCGCCAAGCGCAGGCGCGGCAGCAAGGACCAAGTCGCCGTGGACACGCTCGGCCACCTTTTGGCGCTGCTCGTCACCCCGGCGCACGCCGAAGATCGCGCGCAGGTCGCTCCGCTCGCGGAGGCGGTGCGCGCGGAGACGGGCGAGAGGGTGACGCTGGCCCTATATCGATCAAGGCGACAACCGACGACGGACCCGCCGCCGACGCCGAGGCGCACGGGATCACGCTGGAGATGGATGAAGATAGCCCGACGCAAGATCGGCTGCGTCCTGTTGCACCCGCCACTGGGTCGTGGAGGGCAGTTTCGCCTGGATGAAGCCGCTTCCGGCGATTGGCAGGGGACTACGAGGCGCTTGCCGAGAACGCTGGCGGGGTTGCATCTCGTCGCCGTCACTTCCCTGATGTTGCAGCAGGCATTCCCGCCGACCGATAGTTCATAACAGGCTCTAGAGGGCACTATTGGATCGGCGACGATTGAAGACGTTCGTCACGGTCGCGCGATCAGGCTCTCGCCCGTCATCAGGGCGGGTGGCGGGATGCCGAGCAGATCGAGGATCGTCGGGGCGATGTCGGCCAATCTGCCGTGCGGGCGCAGGCGGGTCTCCGGCGGGATGCCCGGCCCGGCGAGGAAGCAGGGCACGGGGTTCATCGTGTGCGCGGTCATCGGCGTGCCGTCCGGCGCGATCATCTCTTCGGCGTTGCCGTGATCCGCCGTGACGATTGCCGCGCCGCCGGTGCGGTCGAGCGCCGCGAGGATACGACCGACATCGCCGTCCACCGTCTCGACCGCCGCTGATCGCCGCCGCGAGCACGCCCGTGTGCCCGACCATATCGGGGTTGGCGAAGTTGACGAGCACGAAGGCATACTGCCCGCTCTCAATCGCCGCGACGACCGCATCCGTGAGTGGCGGCGGCGCTCATCTCCGGTTGCAGGTCGTAGGTCGCCACCTTCGGGGAGGGGATCAGTCGCCGCTCCTCGCCGGAGAATGGTTCCTCGCGCCCGCCGTTGAAGAAGAAGGTCACGTGCGGGTACTTCTCCGTCTCCGCCGCGTGGAACTGCGCGAGGCCATGCGCCGCGATCACCTCGGCGAGCGGTTCGACGATGTTCTCCGCCGGAAAGGCGATGCCCGCCACCGGCAAATCCGCCTCGTACTCCGTCATCGTCACGAAGGTCACTGGCGGGTGTGCGGCGCGCGGGAAGCCATCGAACTGCTCGTCAACCAGCGCATGGGAGAGCTCGCGGGCGCGGTCGGCGCGGAAGTTGAAGAAGATCACGACATCGCCGTCCTCGATCGTGCCAACCGGCGTGCCATCCGCCGCGACAATCGCCGTCGGCAGGACAAATTCGTCGGTGACACCGGCCGCATAGGAGCGCGCGATTGCCTCATCCGGCGACTGCGCCCGCTCGCCCACGCCGAGGGTGAGGGCGTCGTACGCCTTCTGCACGCGATCCCACCGCTTGTCGCGATCCATCGCGTAGTACCGCCCGGAGACGGTCGCCACCCTGCCGACGCCGATCTGCCGGATTTCCTCTTCCAGCCGCTGCATATATCCGCGCGCGGACTCGGGCGGCGTATCGCGCCCATCGAGAAAGGCATGGATGGCGACGTTCGTGAGCCCCTCTGCCTTCGCGAGCCGCAGCAGCGCGACAAGGTGCATATCCTGCGCATGGACGCCGCCCGACCCGATCAGGCCGAGCAGATGCAGAGTCGCGCCGCGCGCCTTCGCGTCTCGCATCGCGCCGACGAGGACGGCATTCTCCATGAATGCCCCGGTCTCGATGGCGAGGTCGATGCGCGTCAGGGTCTGATAGACGATCCGGCCCGCGCCGATGTTCAGGTGGCCGACCTCGGAGTTGCCCATCTGCCCTTCGGGCAAGCCAACCTCGCGGCCAAAGGGGATCAGTTCCGTCCGCAGCGGCGGTGGCACAGAGGTGATCGAACGTCGGCGTCTCCGCCAGCGCGACGGCATTCCCCGGCCCGTCCGGCGCATCCCCCCAGCCATCCATGATGACCAGCACCACCGGCCGCACTCCCTCAACCACCGTTGCCTCCGCCATAGTATTCACCCTGCCAGCACAACGATTAAACTGTGGAACCGCGAAGGCGCGAAGGGCGCGAAGGAGGGAACGAAGAGAGAGAAGCAGTTTGACCATTCTTCATTCTCTTGCCATCTTCGCGTCCTTCGCGCCTTCGCGGTTCAAACGGATTCTCATCCCTTACGGGTGCAGCGCGGTCGGCGGGTCGAGGGCGGCGGGGTCATGGACTTTGTTGCGGAACTGTTGGGTGAGGGCGGCCTCAGTCTGCATCGCGGCGACATCGCCCGCCGTCTTCGCGGCATTCATGCGCGCGCGGATACCGTCGGTGAGGCTCATGCCCGACCCGGCCGGGTCCGCCGCACCCGCCGCGTACGCGGTGATGGCCGCGCCGAGCAGCGCGCCGATGCCCGCACCGGCCAGGAACTTGACGCCAATCCAGATCGCTCTACCCATGCATGATCTCCTTCGATCCTCATTCGATTACCCATGTGTCCCCGACAGAACTGGTGCGCAAGGGTTGTGCCCCCGCGTGACTATTCCGCCGTCAAATCCGTGATGGGCACCGGCGCGGGCACGACGGGCGCGATGCGACCGCCAGGCGGGATGCGAAGCACCCGGAACGACCATGCCAGCATCGGCCCGATCCCGAACGTGAATGCGAGCGTCCCGATACCGACTTGCGAGCGATCCATCGCGGCGCCAAGCACGAAGACCGTCCCCTCGATCACGCAGCCGCGCCACGCCGACATTCCAACCCGTCTTGCGGACGACCGCGAGCATGAACGAGTCGCGCGGCCCCGCTCCTAAGCCCGCCTTGATGTAGATGGCGGAGGCCCAGCCGATCAGCACGACGCCGCCGATCAGCATCGGCAGCGCTACGGCCAAACGATCCGCCTCCGGGATGCGGGCGGCGAAGAAATCGAACCAGAGGCCGACGAAGACCATGTTGCAGACCGTCGCGATCGCCGGGGGGATGCCCGCCCGCCACGCGACGAGAATCATGATGCCGCCGACGGCGATCGACATCTGACCCGGCGTGATCGGGATGTACTTCGTCAGCGCGATCTGGAAGATATTCCAGGCATTGAGCCCGAGGCCGGAGCGATAGCCGAGCACGAGCGCGACGGCGAAGAGCATCAGCCCGATATTCAGCACGATCGCGCGCACGCCGAACGCCCGCCAGTTGCCGTCCGCCGGCTGCCACATGCGCCTGGTTGTCGTACTCGCCGTCATACCCCTCCCGCACCATCATACCTCACCGCGCCGGGGCGGCGGAGAGGCTGCGGGCGGTCTTCCAGCGACCGCTGCGGTAGCGCCAGAGATTGAGGCCGGAGGTGACCGCGGAATCGAGGATCAGGCCGAGGTAGGCGCCGGGGATGCCGAGACCGAGCACGACGCCGAAGAGATACGCCGCCGGGATGCGGACGAGCCACATCGAGGCGCCGGTCGAGAACATCGGCCAGCGCGTGTCCCCCGCGCCGCGCAGGCTACCCGCCAGCACGAGGCCCGTCGCCTGAATCGGCATCGAGAAGGTGAGCACTTTGAGCGCATTCGCGGCGATGCTGCGAATCTCCGGGTCCCCCGCGCTGAAGGGGATGACGAGCCACGTGCCGAGGAAGAAGTAGACGACGCCCATCGTCGCCATCCAGATCGTGCAGGCGCGCGTCGCCACCCAAGTCGCGAGGGCGGCGCGCTCCGGCTTGTTCGCGCCGAGCGACTGGCCGGTGAGCGTCAGCGCGGCGGTCGAGAAGCCGAAGCCGGGGAAGAGCGTCATCTGCCAGAAGATGTTCGCGACCTGCTGCGCGGCGTAGGCGGTCGTGCCGAGGCTGACGATCACCGCCGCGAAGATCGTCATGCCGCCGGAGCGGAAGAGCGATTCCATCATGCTCGGCAGGCCGATGTCGATCAGGCGCTTGATCGAGTACCCAGCGCGGCCGCCAGCCCTGCCGCCCGGCGATGCTGACGCCGCGCCGCCCGCGCCAGACAATCGACGATGAGGACGACACTGCCGACCAACCGCGCGACGATATTCCCGCAGGCCGCCCCGACAACGCCGAGATGCGGCAGCGGCCCCAAGCCGAAGATGAGCGGCAGCGAGACGCCGATATTGATGAAGTTGATCGAGAGCGTCACCAGCATCGGCGTGCGCGTATCGCCCGAGCCGCGCAGGATGCCGCTGCTGATGAACATCGTGACGAGGAAGATCGTCCCGAGCGCCTCGATGCGCAGGAACTTCGCGCCCTCGGCGACGACCGCCGGCTCCGCGCCGAGCAACCGGATGAGCGGGGCGGAAAAGAGGAAGCCGAGGAGAGCGACGATCACCGAGAGGACGACCGCCAATGAAATACGACTGCTTCGCGGCCTGCCCGGCCTCGCGCGGATTGCCCGCCCCGATGTTGTACGCGACGAGCACCGTCGTGGCCGTGCTGACCGCGAAGAAGGTCGAGATGCCGACCATCATCAACTGGTTGCCGACGCCGACGCCCGCGAGCGCGTCCGCGCCGAGCCGCGAGACCATCGCGGTCGTCGCGATCTGCACGAGGGATTGGAGCAGATTCTCGACGATGGACGGCCAGGCGAGGCGCAGCACGGCGGCGCGCAGCATCTTCGGCGTTTCGTGCTCGGGGATCACCCCGCCGAAGCGGCGCGGCGGGAGGGGCGTCGGCGCGCTTTCCGCTGGGTTGGCAGGGCCATCAGGGAATGCGCGATCGTCGCGCATCGCGGCCGGAAGCGCGTTGGTGGACATGAGAGCGATGGTCCCTTCTGGCTGCGGCGGGCGGTGCGACGGTCGCGCGCCGCCGAAAAGCATCGTCCGAGGGTACTACCGTCGGGAACCCACCGTCAACGTTTCCACACGCAGCACACATGGGACGAATCATTCGTCCGCCGGTGTACCACGAGACGCGCGATCCTCGCGGTAACGCGGTCAGGGCGAAAGTTCCGCCAACTCCACCGCATACTCGGGCCGCAGCGCCTTCGCTCCCCGGAGATAGACATGGCGCACGTCGCGCTGGCTCTTTTCGGTGTTGATATGCAGCGTGACACGGATGCACATCGTCAGTTTGCCCGGCACATCCATCTCGTGCGCGCACATCTGCGGCACATCGGCCCAGCCGACCTGCCGCGCCGCGAAGGCGGGGAACTCGGCGGTGAGGTCGCGCGTCGTCGTCCAGAAGGCGCTGGCGATATCCTCGGTCTCCAGGTCGTTGAGACGGATCAGCGCGACGATCAATTCCTGCGTCGCCTCGATGATCTCCTCCGCCGTATTCGCCGCCGCTGTCGTCGCCCCCCGCACACCCCGCATCGCCATCCGCTCACTCCGTTCGCTTCAGCAAGACCGAGGACTGAGGAGTGATACCCTTCTCAGTCCTCACTCCTCAGTCCTTTCCCGTTAGCCAGCGCACGAGCGCGCCGCGCCTGCCGCGCGTTCCGCCGGTGGCAGTTCATCCAGTCGTTGGACGAGCGCACTGCCGACGGCCACGCCGTCCGCCATCGCGCCGATAGAGGCGACATGCTCCGGGCGCGAAATGCCGAACCCGACCGCGATCGGCACCGAGACCTTCGCCCGGACGCGGGCGAGATAGGCCGCAAGGTCGGTGGCGAGGGCGTCCCGCGCGCCCGTGGTGCCCGTCAGACCGACGCAATAGACGAAGCCCGTCGGCAAGTTCCGCGACCTGTGCGATGCGCTTCTCGGTGCTCGTCGGCGCGAGCATCGCGATCACGGCGACGCCGTGTTTGTCGCACGCGGCGCGCAGGTCGCCCGCTTCCTCGGGCGGCAGGTCCACGACGATCACGCCGTCCACGCCCGCAGCGGCGCACGCCGCCGCGAACGCTTCCTCGCCCTTCTGGGCAATCGGGTTCGCGTAGCCGAGGAAGACGATCGGCACCGTGACGCCCGCATGCCGCAGATCGCGCACGTCCGCGAGGCAGACATCGATGGTGACGCCGTTGGCGAGCGCGGCTTGCGTGCTGCGCTGGATGACGACGCCGTCCGCCAGCGGGTCCGAGAAGGGCACGCCCAGTTCGACGATGTCCGCGCCCGCCGCAACCAGCGCGGGCACGACCGCCGCAACCGTCTCCCGATCCGGGTGGCCGACCGTGATGTACGGGATAAACGCCGCCCGCCCCGCCGCCTTCGCCTGCGCGAACGCCTCCGTAATGCGCGAAATGCCCGTCGCTCCGCGTGGTATCCGCCCCGGAGAGGACGGTTCGCGAACCGCCCCTACGCTACTATCGCGCTCGTTGCTCATTTGAGTGTCACCCCGAGCGCGTCCGCGACGGTGCCCATGTCTTTGTCGCCCCGGCCGGAGAGGCAGACGGCGATGATCGCGTCCTTCGGCATCGTCGGCGCGATCTTCACGGCATGGGCGATGGCGTGCGCCGATTCGAGCGCCGGGATGATCCCCTCCGTGCGGGAGAGCAGTTGCAAGGCGTCCAGCGCCTCCGCGTCGGTCGCGCCGACGAACTGGGCGAAGTCCATCGACGCGAGCCAGGCGAGTTCCGGGCCGACACCGGGGTAATCGAGCCCCGCCGAAATCGAGTGCGTCTCCATGATCTGGCCGTCCGCATCCTGGATGACATACGAGCGCGAACCGTGCAGGACGCCGACGCGCCCGGCAACGATGCTCGCCGCGTGCTTGCCCGTCTCGATCCCCTCGCCCGCCGCCTCGACGCCGATCAGTTGCACGGCGCTGTCCGGCACGAAGGCGTGGAACATGCCCATCGCGTTCGAGCCGCCGCCGACGCAGGCGAGCACGGCGTCCGGCAGTTTGCCCGCTTGCTCCAGCAGTTGCGCCCGCGCCTCCTGCCCGATGATCGCCTGGAAGTCGCGCACCATCACCGGGTACGGGTGCATCCCCGCCACCGTGCCGATGAGGTAGTAGGTGGTGCGGACATTCGTCACCCAGTCGCGGATCGCCTCATTGAGCGAGTCCTTCAGCGTGCGCGATCCACTCGTCACAGGGACGACCGTTGCGCCGAGCAGTTTCATGCGGAAGACGTTGAGCGACTGCCGCGCGATGTCGATCTCGCCCATATAGACGATGCATTCGAGGCCGAGCATCGCGCAGACCGTCGCGCTGGCAACGCCGTGCTGCCCCGCGCCCGTCTCGGCGATGATGCGCGGCTTGCCCATCCGCTTGGCGAGCAACCCCTGGCCGAGCGCATTGTTGATCTTGTGCGCGCCGGTATGCGCGAGGTCTTCCCGCTTCAGCCAGATTTGCGCGCCGCCCAGTTTCGCGGAGAGCGCCTTCGCGTGGTAGGTCGGCGTCGGCCTGCCGACGTAGTGCCGCCGCAGTTCCGCCAACTCGGCAAGGAAGGCGGGGTCGCTCCGCGCCTCCTGATAGGCCGCTTCGAGTTCTGCCAGCGCGGGCATCAGCGTTTCCGGCGCGTACTGCCCGCCGAAGCGCCCGAATCTCCCTTGTGCATCCGGAAACTCCCGCGCCTCCGGCAGGGTGCCAAGATACGCATTCGCGTCGGTCGTCGGTCGAGTCTGGACCATCGGGTATCGCCTCTCTCGCGGAAAGTCTGTCCGGGCGCATTCGCGCGGCGATTAGTGTAGCACAGCCTTGCGCAAGGGATTCAGCATCTATCGTGGCGGAGGGATGCCCAAGTCTGTGCAGATTTTTCTGGCAGCGAGATCAATGATCTCGACATGACGCGGCACTGCCGAGGTCTTCCCGCACCACGTCTCTGCCCGCAAATTCGCGTCGTGCCAACTCCCGGTTCGATTCGAGAATGAGCTGTACCGCCTCTTTCAGACTCTCTCGCGCTTCTTCGGGGGTGTGCTCCTGGGAATTCGCACCCGGCAACTCCTCGACGTATCCGACCCACAAGTCCCCTTCATGGAGGAATACTGCGGTAAATTTCTCCGTTGGATTCCCCTTCATGCGATGTGTCGCACCTTATGCACGCAGCGTACCATTATATTCCAACGCGACGCTTCCATTCCGCAGTCCACTGGCGGATCGGATCGAGGTCGTGCCACTGGATGGGGCAGTTGGGGAGGCCGATCTTCGCCTCCTGATCGCGCACCGTCGCCGCGCCCGCCCAGGCATAAAAGGGTCCCATCCCCTCCACGCGCCCCGCGACGCGCTGGTAGCCGCGCCACCAGCAACGCATGAAGATCACTATCGCCGCGCGCTCCACGCGGCGGAGCGTCGCCCCCGGCGTGAAGCGAAGGATGACGAAGGTCCGCGCCAAGTCCGCGCGCGGATCGCCGGCGAGCGCGTTCGGCCAGTCGAGGACGCCGGCGATCCGCGCGCCCTCCGCCATCACGTTGAGCGGGTGATAATCGCCGTGCAGCAGCGCGTCCATGCGCGGATCGAGGGCGCGCAGATGCTCCTGCAACTGCGTTTCTTCCGGCCCGGCCCAACTGATCCAGTCGCCCCGATGGCTGTGCAGCGTCGCCGCGCGCACGGCATGGATGCGCGCCTGCATCCGCCCGAACGCCAGGCCGAGGGCCGGGATACGCCACGGCTGCGCCTGCATCGCGTCGAGCAGCGTCCGCCCCGGAGACCAGGAGAGCAACAGGGCGGGGCGTTCCTGCCATACCCCTTCGGCACGCACCTCCGGCACCGGCAGGCCGCCCGCCACGGCGATGCGCATCGCCGCCAATTCGTGCCGGCACATGCGCGCCTGATCGGACCGGAAGACGCGCAAGGCCGAAACCATGCCGCCATGCTCGACGCGCCAGATCGCCGTATCCTGCCCGCCGGATACAGGCGTCGCGGCGGTCGCGTCCGTCACACCCAGAGCGCCGAGGATGGCGAATGGATCGAGCGTGCGGTCTTTCATACGCCCCTCTTGCGAAATCCAGTGGCGGGCATCACTACCCGCGAAAGATGGCGGGCTTCGCCTGCCAGCGCTTCGGCAGGCTAAAACCCGCCGCCACCGGGTATTGTGAGGCGGGGCGCGATCTCGCGGGCAACAGGGCCGCGCACGCGCGTATCGCCCACGCGGCGGGTGATCCGGCGGGCATCGAAGTATTCCATCACTGCCTGGGCATACTTGCGGGTTGTACCAATGGCATCGCGGAACTGGGCGAGCGTGACGCTGCCGTGCGCGTCGATCAGGGCGAGCGTTTCCGCCACCATCCGGTCGTAGGCATCGCGCCCGAACACGATACCTTCCGCGACGCGCACGATGCTCCCCTCCTCCGCGAGCACGGCCAGTGTCTCGGGCCCGACACCGAGCGTCGCGGGGTCCGGGGGCGCGAATGGCTCGCGGGCAAGGGCCGCGAGCAGAGCATCCGCGGCGGCGCGCCGGGCGGGGGGCAGGGCGACGACATGGTTCGGCAGCCGCAGCACGGGCGCACCGCCGCCCTCCGCGACGACGCTGCCTCTCCGGTGCAGATGGGCCACGAACTCATCGAACAAGCGGGGAGCGAGCCCGAGACGGGATTTCGCCTCCTCGCGCGGCATCCCGCGTTTCAGCGGATTCGCGGTGTGGAAGTTCGCCAGCAGCAGCGTCAGGCGCGATTCGAGCGCCGCCGCGCCGCTTTGCATCAGCAGGAAGGCGTGTGGCGGCAGGGTATCCGCGACGGGCGGCAGCACGAGCAGTTCGCCCCCGCCGATCAGCGCCGCGATGATCGGGTGCGCGGCGGCTGGCTCCAACCCTATCGCGGCGACGACCTCCCGCACCTCGCGCGGCCCGCCCGCGAGCAGTTGCCGCGCGAGGTCCTCGGGTGTGCCACGTCGCAGGCTTTCCAGCCGTTCCAGCGTCCCGGCGTGGAAGCGGCGGTGGCGGTGCGGCGCGGTATCGACGACGATGCCGCCGCCCACCGTCTCGCTCGGCGACGGACGGCGCAGGATGAAGCGGTCGCCCCGCACGACCGCGACGGGCTCCGCGAGGCGCAGTTGCACCCACCCCTCGCCGCCCGCGTCGAGCCGGTCGGCGTCGAGGAGCGTCGCGCGCCCCTGCACTTCCGATGCGCCGATGAAAAGGTCCACCGGGTCGTTCTGTGCGAGCGATGGCGCGCTCGCCGTCATCCGCAGACGCACATCGATGAGATGGGTCGGCAGCAACCAACCCGGCGGCGTCAGGACATCGCCCCGGCGCACCTCCTCCACCGCGACGCCGCCGATGTTGACCGCCGCCCGGCTGCCCGGCAAGGCGAGGGGGATCTTCGACTGATGCGTCTGCACGCCGCGCACCCGCCCCCGGATGCCGCGTGGCAGCAGTTCGATCTCCTGCCCGGCGGCGAGCGTCCCATCAAGCAGCGTGCCCGTCACGACCGTGCCGAAGCCGCTGATCGTGAAGGCGCGGTCCACCGGCAGGCGAGGGCGACCATGCGCCGCGCGGGGCGGGGTGCCCGCCAGGAGCGTATCGAGCGCGGCTTTGAGCGCATCCAAGCCCCTGCCCGGTCGTCGCGGCGGTCGCGATCAGCGGCGCATCGGCGAGCGTCGTCCCCTGCACGGCCTCGCGCGTCGCCTCCGCCGCCAACTCGAGGAAATCCTCATCGACGGTGTCCGCTTTGGTGAGGACGATCATCCCTCGATCGATACCGAGCAGATCAAGGATGGCGAGATGCTCACGCGTCTGCGGCATCGGCCCCTCGTCCGCCGCGACGACGAGCAAGGCCGCGTCGATGCCGCCGACACCGGCGAGCATGTTCTTGATGAATCGTTCGTGCCCCGGCACATCGACGATACTCACCGCCTGCCCGGAGGGGAGCGTCAGCCACGCGAAGCCGAGGTCAATTGTCATTTCGCGCGCCTTCTCCTCCGCCAATCGGTCGGGGTCGATCCCCGTCAGCGCGCGGACGAGCGTGCTCTTGCCGTGGTCCACATGCCCCGCCGTCCCGACGACATAGGCACGTTCCGTCATACTCATATGCCGCGATTGTAGCAGAGGAGACCATTTGAACCGCAGAGGGCGCAGAGAACGCGAAGACCGCGAAGAAGATACAGCATTTTTCCCCGTGTTTCTTTGCGATCTCTGTGATCTTTGCGTTCTTTGCGGTTCTCCCCGGTTTCGTCAGCCGCCGGGGGGGGGAGGGCGTCGAGCCAGTCATAGGAGAGGTAATCGCGCAGAGCGGGGCGGAGGTCGGCGGCGCTGTGGCGCTGGAAGATGGTCAACAGGTCGCGCGCGGTGATGATGCTGTAGCGATCCCGTGCGTAGAGATCGTGCAGGGCGGCGATGAAGCGGTCCGTGCCCATCGTGTCGCGGATCGTCGCGTAGACCTTCCGGCCACCGTCGTAGACACAGAAGTAATGGTCGCGGAAGGGGATACTCATGTCCCAGACGGGGATGCTGACGCCGCACGGCAGCGGGCGCGCGAGCGTCACCGGCGTGTCGATGCCGGAGTAGATCGCCTCCTCGAAGAAACTGGCCGCCCCCTCGTCTACCCATGTCTCGGTCTGCGGGTGGGTGCCAAACATGCCGAAGAACCATTGGTGCGCCGTCTCATGCGAGACGAGGACATCGACGCCCCGCAGCCGCGAGCCGATCATCGAGAGCATCGGGAACTCGATGCCGCCCGGCATGGAGAGCCCGGCGTCCACAACACGATAGACCGGATAAGGATACGGCCCGACCATCGCACTCATCTGCTCGATGGAGCGCACCGCGTCGCTGAGGATAGTGGGGACGCGCTCCGGCGCTTGCGCGTAGTCGCTCGGCACCGTAAAGACCTCGACCGCGACGTTATCCTTCGTCGTGCCGCGCGTCACCCGATACGACGGCGAGAGGAGCGCGACGAAATCCCGCACATTCGGCGCATCGATCGTGTAGGTCGTGCGGTCACCGAGCGTCTGTTGCTGCTGCACGACACCCGTGCTCGCCAGCACATCCGCAACGGGGGCGGTCATCGTCACATGGAAATTGCCCGTCGCGGTATAGACGGCGTCGAAATCGTCGTGGTAGCCGTGATCGTCGGAGAGCATCGGGAACCAGTAGCCGAGGCGGAGGATATCGCCCTCGCGGCGGGTCGCGTCGAAGCCGTCGCCCGCGTCTTTCACATCGAGATGGAAGGTGAACCCTACCGTCCGGCTGTCGCCGGGCGCGAGGCGTAGGCCACTCGCGGAACGAGAAGCGCACTTCCGCTTGATCGACCTCGGTCGGCTGGCCGTCAATCGTGCCGCCATCGAGCGTGAACCAGCCGTAATGCACCGCCGCGACATTGAACGTGACCGCCGGGACCGGTTGCGTGCCCGTATTGGTCAGCCGGACGCGCTCCGTGCCGGTGATGTGGATCGCGCCATTCGAGCCCGACATTGTCGACCGTCGCGGCGAGCGTGTAATCCGCCGCCAGCGGCGGGATGTCCGTCGTCGCGGGGTGCGGGTTCTGCGGGTCCTCTCCGCGCACGATGGCAGGCAACGCAGCTGAAAACACCGGTGCATCCGCCGCCGCGCACGCCGGAAAGAGCAGGAGAATGAGGATGATGAGAACGAGCAAAACCCCACGTCGCTTCATGCGCGCAGTGTAGCGGCAGCGTTATGTCCAGTCAAACGCACCACCCCGGAGCCGAGAGCCGTCACGTGCAACGGTAAACCGCACTGGTTCCGCAACGCTATGGTGTATGCTTGTCAAGCTGATTCGGCGACCCCGCTCTCGCTCCCGCAATAGTGTGCGCGGCTACCGATCAACCATCTCGCAAACAAAAATGTAAATGAATCAATAAACCACTCTCGTTCTTGCGCCCCTCGGCGGTCGTCTTTATAGTGAGGATAGGGTTCGCGCCACCAGTAGGCGGGATTTGAGGATGGACGTCTCCATGCGCACCGGCATCCTGCTGCGTCGTGCCGTCGGCGCCCTCGTCGGTTGCGCCCTCGCCCTCCTCTGCTGGATGCTCCTCTCCCCGCCGCCCCCGTTGCGGCAGGCAGCGCTTACTATGTGGGCGCCACCGGGGACAGCACCACGACCACCAACTGCACGGTCTCCTCGAACACGACCTGCACGCTGCGCGGCGCGATCAGCCTCGCCACCAGTGGCACCGACACAATCACGTTCAACAGTACCGGGCAGGGGACGATCACGCTCACGAGCGCCACGACGTTGACGCTGGCCCACAGCGTGACGATCGACGGCACGGGACAGAGCGTGATCGTGGATGGCGGCTGCCCCTTCATCGGCACCGGCTGCAACCCGGGCGGCGTACGTGTCTTCGCGGTGAACAGCGGTGTGGCAGTGACTCTGAGCAACCTGACCATCCAGCATGGCAACGGCAATGGCAACGGCGGGGGCATCTCCAACAATGGCGGCACGCTGACAGTCACCAGCTGCACCCTGACCGCCAACGCAAGCAAGCGGCGAAGGCGGCGCTATCGAGAACACTGGCACGCTGACCGTGACCGAACAGCACCCTACCGGCAACATGGCAGGAATTTGGTGGCGGCATCGCCAACCATAGCACGCTGACGGTGACGAACAGTACCCTCACCGGCAACAGGGCGCTCACCGGCGGGGGTATCTTCAACGCTGTCGGCATCATGCTGACACTGACGAACACGATCGTGGCAGGCAACAGTGGGTCGACCGGCCCGGACATCAGCGGCACGGTCACCACGCCCGACCACAACCTGCTCGGCACCAGCAGCGGCACGACCGGGATCAGCAACGGGGACGCCCACGGCGACATCGTCAATGCCGCGCCCTTGCTCGGTGCGCTGGGCAGCAACGGCGGCGCCACCCCGACCATCCCCTTGCTCGCGGGCTCTCCCGCCATCGGTGCGGGGGATGCGAGCGCGACGGGGTGTGCCTCGACGGGGGCGAGTGGCGTGAACGAGAAGGACCAGCGCGGGTTCGGGCGATCCGCGGCGAAATGTGCCATCGGATCGTTCGAACCGCAGCAGGGGACGTACACGGTGGGGAACGTGAGCGACAGCGGGGCGATGGCGACGCTTCGCGGCGTGTCAGGACGTGGCGAACACGACGTGTACACTGCGGGACGCGCTCGCGTACGCGGCGTCGGGCGGGGACACGGTGCAGTTCAACGGGACGGGGCGGGGGACGATCACGCTCGCCAGCGTCAGTGCCGGTGGCGGGACACTGACGCTGAGGGCGAGTGTGAGCATCGTCGGGCCGACGAGCGGGGTCGGGGTGACGGTGGATGGCGGCTGCGCGTTCAACGGTACGAACTGTCCGCCGGGCGGGGTGACGGTGTTCGCGGTGAACGGCGGGGTGACGGCGAGCCTGAGCAATCTGACGATCCAGCACGGCAACACCACCGACGCAGGCGGCGGCATCATCAACAGCGGCACGCTGACGCTGACGAACAGCACGATCACCGCCAACTTCGCCGGCGGCAATGGCGGCGGCTTCGAGAATCTCGGCACGCTGACGGTGATGAACAGCACGATCACCGCCAACCACTCTAGCGGCAGCATCGGCGGCGGCGGCTTCGACAACCAGGGCACGCTGACGCTGACGAACAGCACCCTCTCCGGCAACAGCACGGGCGGCACCGGCAGCAGTGGCGGCGGCATTCTCAACTTTGCCACCGTGACGCTGACGAACAGCACCCTCACGGGCAACATAGCAGGTCAAGGCGGCGGCATCGCCAACTTTGGGGGCACGGCGACGCTCACGAACACGATCGTCGCGGCCAACAACGCCTCCAGTGGTGGCCCGGACCTGTCCCACTCGTTCACCAGTGGCGGGCACAACCTGATCGGGAAGACCGATGGCAGCACGGGTTGGATCGCCAGCGACCGGACCGGCACCGTCGCCTCCCCCTCAATCCCCTGCTCGGCACGCTCCACCACAACGGCGGGCCGACGCAGACGATCGCGCTCCTGCCCGGCTCCCCGGCGATTGACGCGGGCAACGACACCGTCTGCGCGCAAACCGGGGCGGGCAAGGTCGAACGACGTGGACCAGCGGGGCGTTACCCGGCCGGTGGGGGCGCACTGCGACATCGGGGCATTCGAGTATCAGCAGGTGAACCCGCTGCCGCTGCCGCAGCCACCTGGCCCTGCCGGTGTCCCACCGAACGCGCTGCCGGGATCACGCCCGAGCGGCTCCACCGGTGGCCCGGCGCCGAACCCGCTGCCCGTCCCCCGCCCCTGAGAGGCAGTCGGCGGCTGGGACGCTACGCATAGTCCTCCTCGCGGGTCGGGTTCGTGCATCCCTCCGACCGCTCTCGGCGGACGAGTCGCACTTCATCTTGCAGCGGAAGGGGCAGGAACCGGGGATGACGGCGATCATCCAGATCGCGGGCGGGAACTTCCGGCTGGTGCGGTGGAAACGGAATGGCTGAGGCAAGCTGAAGCGCGCCGCCACTTCGGAGCGGGGCGCACTGGCGATCACTGGGGGATGCGGAAGATCTGCCCCGGAAAGATGAGGTTCGGATCGGCGATCTCGTCGGTATTCGCGGCGAAAATGCGTGGCCACTGCATCGCGTCGCCGTACCAGTGCTGGGCGATGCCGGAGAGAGTGTCGCCCGCCACGACGGTGTACTCGGCGAAGCCGTGATACGGGTCGAGCAACGCGCGCCCGAAGGTGACCGGCACCGTCACCTTGTCCAACTCCGGGCCCATCCCGCTCGGCGGAAACTCGAAGACTTCCACCGTGCCGTTCGTCGTCGCGGGGATGGCGCCAAGCGCGAGCGTCGCGTGATAGTTGCCCCAGATGCCGAGGCCGCCCGCCGTAATGCTCGCAATCGCCAGCTCCGTCCCATTGCCGTCCCGCACGCGGGCGGAGAAGGTCTCCTCGAAGCCGGTGCCCACGCCGCAGATCGAGACGGGATCATCGATGATGTCATAGGGCTGCGGCTGCCGAACGGTGATCGGTGCGAAACTCGGCATGGCTATCCTCCTGACTGGTGAAAAAGGTAGACACCGGTACAACGTCACGCCACCGCCCCCGGTTCTCTGTCGCGTCGTCCCCAACCGTGCGGCGCGGTATACTGCCCCCGTCGAGCACGCATGGGAGGGAAACGAATGCACGAGAGCGGGCACGAAACGGTCTTCACGCTGGAAATGACGCCGATTAAGTTCGGGCCGGGCGCCTCCGATGAGGCGGGGTGGGAGTTGCATCGCCTCGGCGTGCGGCGCGCGATGCTCGTCTCCGACCCCGGCATCGTGCGGGCGGGCATCACGGAGCGGGTGCGACAGTCTATCGAGGCGGCGGGCATCTTCTGCGTCGTCTTCGATCGCGTGCGCGTCGAGCCGACGGTGCAGTCACTGCAGGAGGCGGCAGACTTTGCAATCGCCGAAGGGGTGGACGGCTTCGTTGGCCTCGGCGGCGGGTCGAGCATCGATACCGCGAAGGTCGCGAACCTGCTCGCCACGCACCCCGCGCCGCTGCTCGACTACGTCAACAAGCCGATTGGCGCGGCACGCGTCCCACCCGGCCGACTGAAGCCGCTCCTGGCAATACCGACGACGGCCGGGACGGGCTCGGAGGCGACCTCGGTGGCCGCGTTGGAGGTGCCCGAGCAGCACGTCAAGACGGGCCTCTCGAACCGCTATCTCCGCCCGGACATCGGCATCGTCGACCCGCTCCTGACGCTGACGATGACGCCGGAAGTGACCTCATCGTGCGGCCTGGACGCGCTCTGCCACGCGGTGGAATCCTACCTCGCGCGGGACTTCACCTCCCGCCCGATCCCCGCGACGCCGGGAGAGCGCCCAATGTTCCAGGGCTCGACGCCAATCTCCGATATCTGGGCGATGAAGACGCTCGAACTGGGCGGCAAGTACCTGCGCCGCGCCGTCCAGAATGGGCAGGACATCGAGGCGCGCACGCAGATGTCGCTCGCCGCGATGATCGCGGGCATCGGTTTCGGCAACGCGGGCACGCACATCCCGCACGCCTGCTCCTACCCGATCGCCGGTCTCAAGCACGTCTATCAACCGCCCGGTTACCCGACCGATCACCCGTTCGTGCCGCACGGCCACTCGGTGATCGTCACCGCGCCCGCCGCCTTCCGCTTCACCTACGCAACGAACCCCGCCAAGCACCGCCACGCGGCGGAATTACTCGCGGGCCATTCCCTGCCGAACGCCGATGAAGAATACCCTGCCGGATGTCCTTGTGCAGTTGATGAAGGATATCGAAGCGCCGCGCGGCATCGCCGAACTGGGCTACGACGATAGCGATATCGACGCGCTCATCGAGGGCGCGCTGAAGCAGCAACGCCTCCTCGTCATCTCCCCGCAGGAGCCGAGCCCGGACGACCTCGCGGCCATCCTGCGCGCCTCGATGGCGAACTGGTAACGGGAGGCTTTAACCACCAAGACACCAAGAACACCAAGAACACTAAGAGGATTCAAACTTCTCTCTGTTGGTGCTCTCGGTGTCTTGGTAGTTAAACGCCCTCTGTTGCTCAGTCGAAGACGATCAGGCCGCGGCCGACTTCGCCACGGTCGAGGGCATCGTAGGCTTCGTTGATCTGTTCGAGCGGGTAATGGCGCGTCACGAGCGAGTCGAGGTCGAGTTTCCCTGCTTGCGCGAGGGCGATGTACTTGGGCATGTCCGTATGCGTGCGCGCCGAGCCGTAGAAGCAGCCCTTCAGCGTCTTCTCCTGCGCGGCGAGCAGATAGGCGTCGATCTGCGCGTACTCCCCGACGGCGGCCATGCCGACCGCGACCGCCGTGCCGCCCGAGCGGATCGAGTCGAACGCGGTGCGCACCGTCTCGCCGCTGCCGAGCACCTCGAAGGCGTAATCTACCCCGCCGCCCGTCAACCGCCGGATCGCCTGCACCGGGTTCTCCTCGCGGGCATCGATCGTATCGGTCGCGCCGAAGCGCTCGGCGAACTCCAACTTATCCTGGCTGATGTCCACCGCGATGATCCGCGAGGCGCTGGCGAACCGCGCCCCCTGGATGACATTGAGCCCCACACCGCCGCAGCCGATCACGGCGACCGTGCTGCCGGGCCGCACCTGCGCGGTATTCAGCACCGCGCCGACGCCCGTCGTGACCGAGCAGCCAACCAGTGCGGCCAGTTCCAGCGGCGTCTCCGGGCCGATGGCGACGGCGCTGCTCTCGTGGATGACCGCGTACTCGGCGAACGATGAGGTAGAGCCGAAGTGGTGAATCGGCTGCCCGTCTTTCGAGAGCCGCGTGTGCCCGCCGGGGAGCGTCCCCGCCGGGCCACGGAAGCCCGTGCAGAGCTGTGGGTGACCGGACATGCACTGCTCGCAATAGCCGCAGTTGGGCTTGAACGAGAGGACGATGGGATCGCCCGCTTTGACGCGCGTCACGCCGGGGCCGACCGCCTCGATGCGCCCCGCCGCCTCGTGCCCGAGGACAGTCGGCAGCGGCGGCTTCCACTCGCCCTTCAGCACATGGAGGTCGCTGCGGCAGACACCGCTCGCAGCCATCTTCACCAGCACCTCGTTCGGCCCCGGATCGTCGAGTTGCACCTCCTCGATCACCATCGGCGTGTTGTAGTCGTAGAGCACGGCTGCCTTCATGGTACGCATATCGGTTCCCTCCCGTTTGCCCACCCCCTGACCCCCTCCCGACGCGGGAGGGGGAACCCTTCGCGGGCATCCAGGCCCATTTGTTCAGCCAAGGTCTCCATTAAGTGCTCCCCTCCCGCGTCGGGAGGGGCCGGGGGTGGGTATGCCGCCATTATCGCCCGCACCCGTACTGTGTCAACGCGCCTGCTGCCGCCATTCTTTCAGCGCGGCGAACAGGCGGGTGTTCTCCTCCGGCGTGCGGACGGTGATGCGGAGATGACCCGGCAGGAGCGGGTGCTGGGAGAAGTTGCGGACGACCATGCCGCGCGCTTCGAGCCAATCATAGACCGCTTGCGCCTCGGCAGGGCTCTTCCAGCGGGTCAGTACAAAGTTTGTCACGGAGGGGTAAACGTGCGCTCCACACTCCCAGAGCGCATCCGCGAAGGGCTCGCGCAACGCGACGATCGCCCGCACATTGGCGCGCATCGCGTCGAGGTCGCGCAGCGCCGACGCGCCGACGCGCGCCGTGACGCGGCTGACGCTATTCGGCGGGCGGACGCGATTCATCATCTCGATCACCGCCGGCGCGGCGATGCCGCAGGCGAGGCGCATCCCCGCCATGCCGAACGCCTTTGACATCGTGCGGACGACGACGAGATGCGGGTATTTCTCAATCAGCGGCACGGCGGACCAGCCGATATACTCCGCGTACGCCTCGTCCACGACGACCATGCAGGGCGCGTTGGCGATCAATCGCTCCATCTCGGCGGGATCGGTCGCGTTGCCGGTCGGCGAGTTCGGATTGCAGTGCCAGATGATCTTCGCGCCCTCGGCGGCGGCAAGGATGCCGTCGATGTCCGGCGCGAAGTCCGCCGCAAGCGGGACACGCTGCACCGTCGCGCCCATCTGCTCCGAGACAATCGGGTACATCGAATAGGTCGGCACGGAGACGATCACGCGGTCGCCGTTATCGAGGAACGTCTTGGTGGTGATGTCGAGAATCTCGTCCGCGCCCGCGCCGACAATGAGGTGATCCGTGCCGACGCCGTAGTAGGCGCTGAAGAGGCTCGCCAACTCCGCGTACGAGGTGTCGAAATACTCGTTCGGCTGGCCTTCCTGCCGCGCCGCCTCCATCGCCGCATCCCACGACGCGGGCGGGAAGGGCGACGTATTGAGATCGAAGCGAACAACGTCTCGCACGCGCAACCCATGTTTCGCCGCGACCGCCTCGCTGGAGAGTTCCCACGCATAGGGGTCGATATCGCGGACGACTTTGCGTACCAAGTGTTCGATCATGCCCACCCCCTACCCCCTCCCGAGGCGGGAGGGGAACTCGCCGTATTGATTTGCACCAAATTAATCAGCCCCGATGCTCCCCGCATTGCTGCCCCCCCAACGCGGGAGGGGCCGGGGGTAAGTAATCCTATCGTACCCGCGCATTCCCCGCATCCGGCCGAGCGTGCGATACTGTTACTATCTGGTTTCGGGCGCTTCAGGAAGGGAATTGCAGTATGGCGACAGCAACGACGGCGATGACACTCCTCGATCTCCTGGCCGGCGCGGATGCGCACCCCGCGCTGATCGCGCCGGAGAAACCTTCACTGACCTACGCGCAGATGCGCGCCAATGTCGTCGCGCTGGCGGCGCAATTGAACGGCATGGGGCTCGGGCAGGGCGACCGGATCGCCATCGCGATGGGCAATGGCCCGGAGATGGTGCTGGCATATTGCGGGGCGACGCTCTGCGGCACCGCCGCCCCGCTCAACCCGAACTACAAGCGGGACGAATTCGCCTTCTATTTCGAGGATACGAACGCGAAGGCGCTGATTACGCTGCCCGACACGCTCCCGGCGGCGCACGCGGCGGCCAGCGACGACATGACGATCATCGAGGCGCTGCCGCAGCCGGACGGCACGCTCGCCTTCAACGCCGTCAAGAACCCACGACCCGCCCACCCCGAGGCGCTCGCCGGGCCGGACGATATCGCGATGATCCTCCACACAAGCGGCACGACGAGCCGCCCGAAGCGCGTGCCGATCCGCCACCGCAACCTCGCGGCTTCCGCGCACAACATCGCCGCCACCTACGCGCTCTCGGCGGCGGATCGCTCGCTCTGTGTGATGCCGCTCTTCCACATCCACGCGCTCGTCGCCTCGATGCTCGCCACCTTCGCCTCGGGCGGCACGGTGATCTGCCCGGTCGGCGGCTTCAACGCGCTGGAGTTCTGGAAGGTCGTCGATGCGTTCAAGCCGACGTGGTACTCCGCCGTGCCGACGATGCACCAGACGCTGCTGGCCCGCGCCGACCGGAATATGGAGATCATCAAAGCCAATCCCTTCCGCTTCATCCGTTCCGGCAGTTCGTCCCTCGCGCCGATCGTCATGGAGCGGATGGAGGCGGCCTTCGGCGCGCCGGTACTGGAGAACTACGGCATGACCGAGGCGACGCACCAGATGACCTCCAATCCCCTGCCGCCGAAGCCGCACAAAGCGGGCACTGTCGGCTACGGCTTTGGTGTCGATGTGGCGATCATGGACGACGACGGCAACCTGCTGCCGCAGGGCGGGCTCGGTGAGGTGGTCGTCAAAGGGCCGAACGTCATCGACGGCTACGAGAACAACCCGGAGGCGAACGCAACCGCCTTCGTCAATGGCTGGTTCCGCACCGGCGATCAGGGGCAGATCGACGCGGACGGCTACCTCTCGCTCACCGGCCGCCTGAAGGAGTTGATCAACCGGGGCGGCGAGAAAATCTCCCCACTGGAGATCGACGATGTGCTGCTGCGCCACCCGGCCGTCGGAGAGGCCGTCGCCTTCGCGGTGCCGCACGCGACGCTCGGCGAGGAGGTCCACGCGGCGGTCGTCCTCAAAGGGGACGCGACCGAGCGCGAGTTGCGCGCCTACTGCGCCGAGCGCCTGGCGGAATACAAGGTGCCGCGCCGCTTCCACATGCTGGAGGCAATCCCGCGCGGCGCGACGGGCAAATTGCAGCGCATCAACATGGCGAAACTGCTCGACCTGACGAGCGACCAATGAGAATCTGCGTCGTCGGTGCGGGCGCAATCGGCGGCTATCTCGGCGCGAAACTGGCGCTCGCGGGCGAGGATGTGACGCTGATCGCGCGCGGCCCGCACCTCGCCGCGATGCGGGAGCACGGCCTCGCGCTCGTCTCGCCGGATGGCACGGAAGCAGTCGCGGCGGGTATACGCGCGACGAGCGACATGGCGGAGGCGGGCGAGCAGGATGTCGTTTTCCTCACCCTGAAGGCGCACAGCGTCCCCGCCGTCGCCCCGGCGATGCGCGCCCTCTACGGCCCGGGAACGATGGTCGTGACGATGCAGAACGGCATCCCGTGGTGGTACTTCCGCAAGCACGGCGGGCCATACGAGGGGACGCGCATCGAATCCGTCGATCCCGGCGGCGTGGTGGAGGCGAACACCGAGATCGACCGCGTGATCGCCTCGGTCGTTTACCCGGCGGCCGAACTGGCCGCACCGGGCGTCGTGCGGCACATCGAGGGCGACCGCTTCTCGCTGGGCGAACTGGACGGTGTGAAGACGGAGCGCATCCAGGCCCTCGCGCAGACGCTGATCCGCGCCGGGCTGAAAGCGCCTGTCCGCCCGCGCATCCGCGCCGAAATCTGGGTCAAGCTCTGGGGCAACCTCGCCTTCAACCCGATCAGCGCCCTCACCCGCGCCACCCTCGTGGAGATCTGCCAGTACCCGCCGACCCGTGACCTCGCCCGTGCGATGATGACCGAGGCGCAGACCATCGCGGAGAAACTGGACATCAAGTTCCCCATCACCATTGAGCAGCGCATCAACGGCGCGGCGGAAGTCGGCGCGCACAAAACGTCCATGTTGCAGGACATCGAGACGGGTCGCCCCACCGAGGTGGACGCCATCGTCGGCTCCGTCGCCGAACTTGGCCTCCTCACGGACACCCCCACCCCCGCCATCGACGCCATCTACGCGGGCGTCAAACTGCTCGAAAAGACGCTTCGACCCAGTTCGTAGGGGCGGTTCGCGTCTTGCCCTCTCGTTCGCAATGCCGGATACTCGCGGCACGGAACAAGCCGGACAATCCACGGGGTTCGTGTCGCGCGTCCCAGTGAAGGAGGGTACCGTTGTCCACGACATCAGGCACGAAGCGGCCACTGAAGATCGGGCTCTTCTTCCCGCACGCGCAGGTCGGGCCGGACGGGCGCAAGCCGGCGTGGGAGAGCATCCTCGGCCTCGCCCAGCGCGCGGAGGAGGTGGGGTTCGATTCGCTCTGGTTCCCCGATCACTTCTTCTATCCGCGTGGCGAACTCGGCCTGAACCCGGACGGCACACCGCGCACGGAGAAGGAAGCGGCCTCCGGCTTCTGGGATTGCTGGACGCTGATGACCGCGCTCGCGGCGCGCGTGCCGCGCGTCGAGTTGGGCACGCTCGTATCCTGCACCGGCTACCGCAACCCCGGCGTGCTGGCCAAGATTGTCGATACAATGGACGAGGTGAGCGGCGGGCGCGTCATCCTCGGCATTGGCGGCGGCGATTCCGGCTACGAGCATGAGGCGCTCGGCCTCTCCTACGACAATCGCATTGGCCGCTTCGAGGAGGCAATGACGATCATCCACCAGTACTTCCACGACGGCATCGCCAAAGTGCAAGGGGCGCACTACTCCGCGCACGAGTTGGAGCGCCGCCCGGCGGGACCGCGCCCGAACGGCCCGCCGGTGATGATCGGCACGCTCGCCACCGGCAAACGCATGCTCCGCCTCACCGCGCAGTACGCCGACCTCTGGAACGGCTGGATCATCCGCAGCAGCAAACCGGAGATGATCGCGCCACTCCGCGAGGCGATTGACGCCGCCTGCCGCGAGCAGGGGCGCGACCCCGCCACGCTCGCCCGCACGATCACCGTCGGCGCGACCGTGCTCGGGCGGCAGTCGTTCGGCGAGCCGATCTCCGGCTCCCCGGAGGAGATGGCCGAAACGTTCCGCGCCTTCGCCCGCGAGGGCGTCTCGCACGTCCAGATCTGGCTCACGCCCACCAGCCGCGCGGGCGTCGAAGCCTTCGCGCCGGTGCTCGATCTGCTCGACCGGGGATAATCGGGGAGATACCGGGAGAACCGCAAAGAGCGCAAAGGACGCAGAGATCGCAAAGAAAATACAATGAGAAGAGGTCAAAACCGTCTTCCTTCTTTCTCCTTTGCGTTCTTTGCGCTCTTTGCGTCCTTTGCAGTTCTCCCCGGCTTCCGTTAGAAAGGACCACTTTATGGCTCGCCCACTGAAAGTCGGTGTCTTCCTGCCCATCGTTGAGGGTCAGATGGACGGCGTCACACCGCGCTGGTCGGACGTACGTGCGATGGCGCAACGCGCCGAGGAGATCGGCCTCGATTCGGTCTGGATTCCCGATCACCTGATCTTCCGCTTCACGGAGATCACCGAGAGCACCTACGAGTGCATGTCGATCCTCGCCGCGCTGGCCGCCGCGACGAAACGGGTGGAAATCGGCACGCTCGTCATCTGCACTGGGTTCCGCAGCCCGGCGGTGCTCGCCTCGATGGCGAACACGATTGATGAGATCTCCGATGGGCGGCTCATTCTCGGCATCGGCGCGGGCTATCACGAACCGGAGTACCGCGCCTTCGGTATCCCGTACGACCATCGGTACAGCCGTTTCGAGGAGGCGCTGCACATCATCGCCACGCTGCTGCGCGAGCGGAAAATTGATTACGAGGGCAAGTTCTACTCGGCACGGGAGTGCGAGTTGCGCATCGGCGGGCCGCGCCCGCAAGGGCCGCCGATCATGGTCGGCACCACGGGCGAGAAGATGCTGCGCCTGACCGCGAAGTACGCCGACATCTGGAATCGCTACCTCGTCTTCGGCAACAGCAACGCGAGCGAAATCCCGCCCCTGCGCGCGGCGGTGGACGCCGCCTGCGCGGAAGTTGGGCGCGATCCGACGACGCTCGGCCGCACCGCATCGGTGCTGGTCGATTTCAAGAACAAGCCCGCCGAGCCGCCGATCTTCAACCGCCCGCACGCCGACCCGACGGCGATCACCGGCACGCCGGAGGAGATGGCGACGCAACTGCGCGCCTTCGCCGACGAGGGCATCTCGCACGTCCAAATCTGGACCTCGCCACGCACTGTCGAAGGCGTCGAGCGGCTCGGCCCGGTACTGGAAGCGTTAGACCGAGGATAGTGCGAGGGGTACTAACCACCAAGACACCAAGAACACGGAGGACACCAAGAGGGAACACTTTCTGCTTGCATTCCTTGGTGTTCTTCGTGTTCTTGGTGTCTTGGTGGTTAAAAGTCCCCCAATGATAGGAGGCGGACATGAAGGACAGCAAGGTACGGGTTGCGGTGCTCGGCGCGGGGGCGTGGGCGAAGGGGGCGCACATCCCCGGCTGGCAGCGCGATGACCGCTGCGAGGTTGCGGTGATGTGCGATGTGGAGCGCGGGCGCGCGGAGGAGTTCGCCCGCCATTTCGGCATCCCCGAGGCGACGGACGATTGGCAGGCGGTCGTCGGGCGGCCGGACATCGACGTAATTGACATCGTCACGCCCTCGCACACGCATTGGGAACTGGCGACCGCCGCGCTGGAAGCGGGCAAGCACGTCCTCTGCGAGAAGCCCGTCGCCTACGACTTCCGCGACACCCGCAAGGCGGCGGAGACGGCGAAGACGAAGGGGCTGAAGACGAAGCTCGGCTTCACCTTCCGCTACAGCCCCGGCGTGCGCTACGCGAAGGAATTGATCGATCAGGGCTTCATCGGCACGCCCTTCATCTTCAATGGCTACGAGCAGAATTCCCAATGGCTCGACCCGCGGACTCCCCTCCGGCAAGTGCCGCCGGAGATGGATCAATCGCTGATCCAGGTCTCGTCGCTAGAGGGATATGGCGCGCCGGTGATCGACCTCAGCCACTGGTGGGTCGGCGCGGATTACACGCAGGTCGTCGGCACGATGCGCAACTTCGTCCCGGAGCGGATGGTGCGCGCGACGGGCACGATGATGCGCATGAACATCGACGATGGCGACATCTACCTCGCGGAGTACACGAACGGCGCGCTCGCCTCGATCCAGACGAGCTACGTCACCGTCGGCAACTACCCCGGCATCGAGGCGCGACTCTACGGCGAGAAGGGCGCGATCATCTGCCGCCTGATCGAGGAGTTCGGCAAGGCCGAGACGATCAGAATCGCCACGCCGGACGCCGTGGAGTTCGTCGAGCAGGAGATTCCCGCCCGCTTCTACCCGCGCGGCGGCAACAACAACGAATCGTGGCGCTCGCTCTTCTACGCCAATCTGATCGCGAGTTTCCTCGACGAGATCATCGACGATGTGCCGACGCAGGGCGATTTCGCTGACGGCGCCTGGGTGCAAGAGGCGATCAACGCCGTCGAACTCTCCTTCCGCGAGCGGCGCTGGGTCTCACTGCCGCTGCAACGCACGTAACCAACCGGCGACAACGCTAGCCGGCCCACTACGACGCGCCGGCTGGCTCGAGATAGCCATCCGATTGCCAGTAGGCAGACCCACCTGATAAAGTATGCGCAGCGCCAAGGACCCTCGCACGCATACCACCAACGCGCCTTAGCGGCGACTGGCTGCCGTCACCCGACCGATGGCGGCGGTTGCGGGTTCTTGACACCAAGGAACCAACGAACGCCGGGAGGGAAGGGCAACGATGAGCGATCAATCAAATCCCGCAGATGAGCCTATCGCGTTCGCCGGGGGGGTGCTCACAGAACGGCGCCATGTCTGCGCGTTCTTCGACAGCGACGACGACGAACGGCGGGTGATGTTCCCCTTCATCGCCGACGGGCTCGCGCGCGGGCAGAAGGCTTTCCATATCGTCGACCCGGACCTGCGCGCCGAGTACATCGACCGGTTCCAAGCCGCGGGCGTCGACATGCCGGCCCGCCAAGCGAGTGGCCAGTTCGAGATACGGAACTGGGACGAGGCGTACCTGCGCGACGGCCACTTCGATCAGGACGCCATGCTCGCCCTGATCGAGGAAGTGCTCCAAGCGGGGCCCGAAAGAAGGTTTCCCCCTCACACGGCTGGTAGCGCATATGGAGTGGGCGCTCGAGGACCGCCCCGGCGTGGACGATCTCGTGGAATACGAGACGCGGCTGAATTACGTCCTGCCCCGCTATAAGGATCCCGTGATATGACTGTACGACACCGCCAAGTTTGGCGGCGGCGTGCTGATGGACATCCTGCGCACCCATCCGATGACGATCATCGGGGGACTGCTCCAGGTGAACCCCTTCTTCGTGCCGCCCGACGAGTTCCTGCGAGAGCTCGGTGAGCGCGGTGACCGGGCGCCGGGTGCCTGACGAGAGTGGCACCCAACGCCGCCTGCTGCGCGACTTAGTTGCGCTCTCGGCGCTGCCCGCGCTGTGGGGCGGCCAGGCGCCAGACTTCATCGCCGGCAGCCTCCTCGACGCGCTACGCCACATGCTGCGCCCGGACGTCACCTACATCCGCCTTATCGATCCCGAGGGCGGCGCGCCAATCGAGGCGTGGCGCCCCGATGCGCCGGCTCCCCCAGCCGGTTTGTCCGCGGCGATTGATGGATCACCGAGGGCCGTCGGCCCCTCGGCAACCTTCTCCCTGCCCATGCCGGGAGGGATGGGGATGATATGCGCCGTCATCTGCCCGATCGGCTATATGGGGGAGATCGGCGTACTGATCGTTGCGTCGCGGCGGCCGGACTTCCCGACCGAGGAGGATCGTGTCCTGCTCGCCGTGGCCGCGAATCACACGGCGGTTATGGTGCAGCGGCAGCGGCTCGAGCAGCGGCAACGCGACTTCGTCGCAATGGTCGCGCACGACCTGAAAAACCCCCTGACGACGATCAAGGGGTACGCCCAGCTGCTGTCGCGGCGCGGCGTCTACGACGCGCGGGCCGTGGGGACGATCGTACTACAGGCGGACCGGCTGGAGCGGCTGATCGACGACCTGCGGGACGTGGCGCGCATCGAGGCGGGGGGGATCATACTTCGCCGGGCGGAGGTCGACGTGGCGGCATTGGTGCGCACCTGCGTCGAGGAGGCACGGTCGCTGACGGGAGCGCACACGATCCGGCTGGAGGCGCCGCCAGAGCCAATCGTCGGGCGGTGGGATGCGGGGCGGTTGACACAGGTGCTGGGAAATCTCCTCGATAACGCGATGAAGTATTCGCCCGACGGCGGGACGATCAGCGTCGTGGTGGCGAGAAGCGCGGGCGCGGTGCGGATTGCGATCGCGGACGAGGGGATCGGCATGGCGTCGGAGGTGGCGGCGCGGGTCTTCGAGCGGTTCTACCGGGCGCCGGACGGCGTGGCGACGGATCGCAAGGGGCTGGGGCTCGGTCTGTACATCAGCAAGGCGCTGGTGGAGGCGCACGGCGGGCGAATCGCCGTCGAGTCTATCCTCGATCATGGGAGCACCTTCCGCGTCACGCTGCCCGAGGCGTAGCGGCCTCCGAAAACGCCCTATTCTCCCGGTCTCACACCGCCTCGCGTCGCGATCTCTCGCAGGTTGCTCCATTCCATGCCGCGCGTGCCGCTCTCGATCTCGTGGATGACGGCGAGGACGGCGGCGTTGACGGGCGTCGGGATGCCTTGGGCGCGGCCCGTCTCGACGATGACGGCGACCTGCATATCCACTTCCGTCTTGCGCTTCCTGACGGCGAGGTCGCGCCAGATGCCCATGTGCTGCTTGACGGAGGCGCGCATCGCGTTCGCCATCTCCATCAGGGCACGCTCGCCGCGCGCCATCGCGTCGTCGCCGGGCGCGAAGAGGTTGGGGTCGAACTCGCCGATGCGTTCCAACTGGTTCGCCTGCGACTTCGCGACGCGGTACGCCTCGGCGGAGGCTTCATAGCAGACGCGGCGGCCGAGCGCGTCGTCCATCACCTGCGGGACGGAGGCGTCCACAGTCGAGCAGGCGAAGGCCATCGCGCCGTAGACCAGTTTGCCCCAGAGGAAGCCCCAGATATTGGCCGTCACCTCGGCGGGCATGACGTGGGAGAGGACATCGCGCAGGGCCTCGGCGCGCGGGGTGACACGGCCGTCGAGCTCACCGATGAAAATCGTCTGCTCCGTGCCGAGTTGGATGTGGCCCGGCTCCATCAGGTCCGCGCCGAAGTGGACGAACGCACCGACCGTCCGCTCCGTGCCGACGTGCCGGGCGATCACCTTCTCGTTCATGCCGTTCTGGAGCGAGAGGATGTAGCCATCCGGCGCGAGCAGCGGGCCGAGTTGCTGCATCGCGCCCTCGGTGAAGTGCCCCTTGACGCAGAGGAAGGTCACGCCGAGCGGGCCGCGCAGCTCGTCGCCCCGGATGGCGCGCGGGCGGAAGACGCGGTCGCCGCGCACGCCGGTGACGCGCAGGCCGTGCTCATTGATCGCGGCAACATGGGCGGCATCGATGTCCACGAGCGTCACATCGTACCCGGCATCGGAGAGGAACGCGCCGACCGTCCCGCCAATCGCGCCCGCGCCAACGATCGTGATCGGCATGTCGCGCAAGTCATTCGTGGACATGATTGCCTCCCCTTCCCGTATCGACGTGCGTCCGACACCCTGTTTCTCGTCGTGTTACGCACCATTATGCACGGATGTCCGATGTCCGTATCCATCTCATCCTGGCCGTTGCGGCTTGGCCCGCTTCGGCGTTGACCGCGCGGCCTCGGTGAAGGTGACGCGGAACGGCATCCGCGCGGCGAAGCGTTCCGTCTCCGCCCGGAGCGCCTCCAATTCCCGGATGAACTCCCGCGATCCGGTCACGGCGGCGCGCTCGCGCATCGCAAGGGCGTGGATCAGCCGGTCGGAGGTCGCGACGGTGATCGGCAAGTAGTCGTCGGTCGCCTCGCGCACCTCGACGATCATCCGCTCGATCAGGTGGTCGGCGGTCAACCCCTTGCTGGAAAAGTGTGTCTCCACTGCATAGGCGGCGAGCGGACCGTCGGGCCGCCTCCGGTTGCCGTCGAAAATCAGCACCGCATGGACGCCGCGCGTCGCCTCGTACTCGGCGAGCCGGTCCGCCAGCCGCTCCCGCGCGGTCTGCAAATCCCCGCCCGCGTCGCGCAGCAACTCCGGCCAGCTATGGATGACATTGTAGCCATCGACAATCAGCAGCGGCTCACGCGGCATACGATGCTAATCGCGAAGGGCGCGAAGAGGGAGAAGCGTCGTTGAGAGATGAGAAGAAACAGGACACTACTCGTGAGTCGGCCGCCTCGCTCTCCCGATCTCTCACTCTCTCCCTTCCCTTCGCGTCCTTCGCGCCTTCGCGGTTCAAGATTCTTCCCCCTCGCTGAGGGAGGAGACGAGGGTAGACATGGCCACATCCTCCAGTCGCTGGCGGACGACCTCGTAGAGGAGGATGGAGCCCGCCGTCGCGGCGTTGAGGGAGCCAACTTTGCCGACAAGCGGGATGCGCACGGTGAGGTCGCACGTCTCGCGCAGGAGGCGCCCGACGCCCTGGCCTTCGCTGCCGACGACGAGGACGAGCGGCCCCGTGAAGTCTATTTCGGACGGCAGCGCCGCGTCGGGCACCGCCTCCGCCGCGACGGCCCACGCGCCCGCTTCCTTCGCTTGCTCCACCGCGCGCACGAGGTTCGTCACGACCGCGACGGGCAGGTGCTCGACCGCGCCCGCGCTGGCGTTGACGACCGCGGGCGTCACCTGCACCGCCCGGTGTTCCGGGAGGACGATACCCGTCACGCCCGCCGCCTCCGCCGTGCGCAGGAGCGTGCCGAGATTCTGCGGGTCTTGCAGCGAATCGAGGACGAGCAGGAGCGCATTCGGATTGTCCTTCGTCGCCGCGAGCAGGTCCTCATACTCGACGTACGGATACGGCCCGACTTCGAGGACCGCGCCCTGATGGTTCACGCCGGGCGCGCGCCGCTCCAACTCGGTGCGCGAGAGGTACTCGACCTCGATACCGCGCGACGCGGCGAGATCGGCGATCTCGCTAGCGGTCTTGTGCTCCTCGCTCCCCTCGGTGAGCAGGAGGCGGCGCGCCTTGCGCCGCCCGGCGCGCAACGTCTCCGCGACCGCGTTGCGCCCGTAGATCACGTCGCGATCGACGGCGACCTCGCCGCCGTAGCGGTAGGCGCGGCGGCGTTCGAGCGGCGTTGGGCCGCCGGTTGGGGCCGGCGAACGGGGAAGGCGCAACGGGGAGGAGGTATTTTCCCGCGGCGGGCGCATCTCGCTCCGCTCGGTGCGGCGCGGCGCGAGGGGGCGGGCGGTGCGCTCGTCGCGCTCGCTGCGCTCCGCCTGGGCGGTCAGCTCCGCGCGCCGTTCCTTGGCGGGGCGACTTGCCCACGGTTTGTTCGCCTTGCCTCCCGTGCGGGGCGGGCGGTCATCGCGCTGCGTCGGACCCGGCTTGCCCGGTTGCGCCCGCCCGGCGCGCGCGAATCCCTCGTCGGCCCCCGCCGCACGCGGCCCACGACGCGGCGTGGCGCCCTCGGCGCTCGCGGGCTTCCCGCCCTCCCCGCCATCGGCGGGCTGCGCCGCGCCGCGATCCCGGCGTGGTGGGCGAGACGTCGTCGCCTTCGTCGTGCGCGGCGAGAAGGGTTGCTGACCCGATTTCCCGCGCTGCGGACCGCCCTTCCACGGGCCGGACCGCCCGCTTGTGCCTTTACCCTTTGCCATGTACCGAAACCCCCTCACCCCCTTCCTTCGCAGGGAAGAGGGAATGATAGCAATACATTCATACGCGGCGAGGATTCCACATCGTTCGCCGCCAATCGGTACAGTGTACCGCTTAATTGCCGCGCGTCTCCCCTTTTCCCGCCGCGCGACGTTGCGCCATCGCCCCGCGCGCGGTATGCTCGGGGGTGACGCAGTGGGGAATCCGGTCGCCCATCGGGCCGGGAACGTGCATGGAGTGGCAGTATATGGAAGAAGAAGATCGCGCCGTCGCCCTGACGCGCGCATTGCGGTGGATGGGGAGCGCGGAAGTCTTCGAGGCGAGCACCGCGACGGGTTCGACCTATCATGTGATGCGCCATCCCGAGGGTGGCTTCGAGATCGCCGGCGGTCGCAGCCTGCGCGGCTGGGAGCGGGCGGACATCGTCGGCGCGGTGCCGGATTCCTCCGGCTATGCCCGCCTCGCTGTCATCCGCGCCGATCCGGGGCCGGACGATAAATCCCTGACCACCAGCCCCGTCATGCAATGGCGGATCGTCCCGCGCGGCCAGGCGGGCTGAGAGGTGAATGTAGCAAGTCAAAAGCAACGAGAGAGGGACAACAACCTCTGACTTGTTACTTTTGACTCGTTACTCCTCTATCGCTTGCGATTCGGTAATGTGAAGCCGGCGGGTGGGATGAAGAGCGAGGGCTTCTTCTCCTCGCCCCAGGGTTCCGGCTCGTAGGTGTCCGGCGGCGCGGCGCCGACGAAGCCGGCCTCCTCCAGCTTTTGAATCTGACTCTCCATGTCCCGTTGCGCGGTCTCGACCGTCGTCGCCGTCACCTGCGTGGCGGAGACGCGCGTCTTGCCATCCTCATCCTCGCGGACGCGGCTGATGATGACGCTCTGCATCGGCCCCTGCGCCGTATCGACAACGGCCAACTGGATGGCGAGGGCGGCGACGCGCCCGCCCGGCTCGCGCCCATACCAGACCTGCACCGTTTGCATCGGCGAGGCGGGGAGGGTCGTCGCGGCAACCGGGATGCCCCGGTTCGCGCGGTCCATCTCCTCCCAACTGAGGGTCTCGGTTGCCTGATCCATCGGGTTCATTTCCATCGATCTCTCTCCTCGTTACTCGTGTATGCGGCGGAGTCGGCCCGCCGTGACGATCTATTCGCGCAGTGTACCACGCGAGAAATGGCCCGGATCCCCACACGTCGCGTGCATTGGTTACAACGAATTGCAGCGGCATCTATTTCATCGCTGCTCCTGGCCGCCGCAGTGCCTGTTCGCGGCGTATGCCCGGCCACTCGTTATGTATCGCTGGACGAGATCGCGTGCGGATTGTCCGAATTCTGCGTGAAAAAGCCCTTCCCCAAGTGATCGTACAGGGCATATGATGGGCGGCACATCGCTCACTGCCCGGTCGTGGGTGCGGCTGGTGGGGCATGGATGGGGACCGCGTGGGGGAAGGGACCTGGCAGGGATGGCCAGTATTCATATGGACGTCGTCGTGATCGGCGGCGGTATCGTCGGAACATCAATTGCCCACGCGCTCGCGCGGCGGGGCGTCCGTAATGTCTTGCTTCTCGAGCAGCGCGCGACGGCCGCCAACACGTCGCAGGTGGCGTTCGGCATCCTGCGCACATACCACCCAAGCCGGGTGATCGTCTCGCTGGCGCGGCGGTCGCTGCGGCTCTACGAGCATTTCGCAGAGGAGATCGGCGGCACGGCGGCCTTCACACGGACGGGCCTCATCGTCGTCGTCCCGGAGGGTGACCAGGAGGCGCTGGAGGCGAATGTCGGCGTCGCCAGACACCTCGGTAGCAGGGTCCAGTTCCTGCCGACGAGCGACGATGTCCGGGCGATCGAGCCGCGCATCAATCTGGAGCGCGTCGCCGCCGCCGCGTACGAGGCGGAAGCGGGTTATGGCGATCCGGTGCAGACCTCGGCCGCCTTCGCGACCCGCGCGCGGGACCTCGGCGTGCAGGTGCGGCAAGGTATCCGCATCCTGAACATCGACACCGCCGGCGAGGGACCGCAGCGACGCATCTCGGGCGTGCTGACCGACGGCGGTTACGTCAATACAGACTGCGTCGTCTACGCGGGCGGCTGGGGCAATACGATCAGCGAGATGGTTAACGTGGCCTTGCCGGTGCTTTCGTACCGCTACATGGGCGTCGTCTGCCGTCACCCACCCTCCTTTGGCGCGCCGCACCCGATCACGCTCGATCTCGTCAACGGCGCGGTGATGCGGCCGAGCGGGCCCGGCAACACGCTCGTCGGCCCGCTTGGCGCGGTGGCGGAGGGCGCCCTGCCGCCGGGTTGGGATGATCCCCGCATCGACCAGTCCGGCGCACCGGAATATCAGACGCTCTTGCGCCGCCGCTATCCCACGCTTGCGACCGCGACCGTCCGCGCCGCCTGGGCCGCCTCGCACGATGTCACGCCGGACTGGTACCCAATGATCGGCCCGGTGGACGGCGTCGGCGGCTTCTACTGCGCGGTCGGCATGGGCGACTACCGCTTCGTCCTCGCCCCCGCCGTTGGCGAGATGATCGCGCGCCTCGTCACGGACGAAGCGATCGACGGCGTCGTCCGACCCCGACGCTCCGAAGATCTCGATCCGAAGAGCCACGCCTATTTCTTCCGCCCCAGCCGTTTCGCCGGCCGGACGGCGGGCACCGGTGTCTCGGCGCCGGGCGGGGATGGGTGAGGTTCCTCCCGCATCCGATAGATGAGTTAATGACGCAACAAACTAAACAACGCCGTCGGCCATTTAGGGCTTGCCGATGGGGAATATCGACCCTACACTATCGCGTTGTCACCGTATGCACGGGGCGATCTGCGCTCGGATTGATGCTGCATGGAGGATGGGAACCGGATGCCAATCTATGTCTACGAGCGACCCGATGGGAGCCGATTCGAGCTTCGCCAGGGTTTCAACGATAACGCGCTGACCGAGGACCCGGAGACGGGTGTGGCGGTGCGGCGGGTGATGCAACCCGCGCCGATCATCTTCAAGGGGTCGGGCTGGTACAAGACGGACAGCCGTGCGACGCCGTCGAATAGCGCGTCGGAGACGAAAGCGCCGGAGGCTGCCGCTGGCGCATCTGCCGACGCGAGCGACAAGGGCGAGAAGGGCGAGAAGCCTGCGGAAACCGCGACGAGCGCGAAGAAAGCGGTCAGCGACGCCACCGCGAAGACGACCGCCGAGATCAAGAAGACGACCGAGAAGGCGAAACCCGCCACACCTGCGGCGGCGTCCTGATGCTCGCCTCCGAGCGGTCGGCCCTCGCGCCGCTTTTCCAGTTGCGCTATCCGCCACTGGCGGCGTTCCGCAACGCGGGGGGCTGCTGCCTCTGTCGGTAAGGGGAGCGGGTCGCGCCGCGCGGTCGCTCCCCTTGTCCACGCGTACCCATCGGCCGGCACACGCACCGGCCGGGACGTGCCGATAGGAGCATGCCCGATGCTTGACCGGATTCGCGAAGACATCAAAGCGTTCTACAATAAAGACCCGGCGGCGAAGAGCAATCTGGAGATCATCCTCGCCTACCCCGGCTTCCACGCCGTGGTGCTGCACCGCCTCGCGCATCGGCTCTATCTGCGCCGCGTGCCGGTGCTGCCGCGCCTCGTCTCACACTTCACCCGCTTCATCACCGGCATCGAGATCCACCCCGGCGCGCACCTTGGCCACCGGTTAACGATTGACCACGGCATGGGCATCGTCATCGGCGAGACGGCGGAAGTGGGCGACGATGTGCTGCTCTATCAGGGCGTCACGCTCGGCAACGCGCGCTTCCAGCGCGGCAAGCGCCACCCGACGGTCGGCAACAATGTCGTGATCGGCGCGGGCGCGAAGGTGCTCGGCCCGATCACGGTGGGCGATGGCGCGCGGGTGGCGGCGGGCGCGGTCGTCGTCAACGATGTGCCCCCCTACACAACGGCGGCGGGCGTCCCCGCGAAAGCGATCCGATACCGGAACCCGGATACGGGCGAGACGCGGCGACTGGAGCAGATGCCCGACCCCGAAGGGGACGAGATCGAGGCATTGCGCGCCCGCGTCGGCGAACTGGAGGAACGACTGGCCGCGCTCGAGGGGCGCGACGATCTGCACGACGAAATGATCACGAGGAGGCGAACGGTCGCATGACATTGCGCGTCTATAACACACTGACCCGCCAGGAAGAACAGTTCGAGACGATCGAGCCGGGCAAGGTGCGCATGTACGTCTGCGGCCCAACCGTCTACGCGGACGCCCATATCGGCCACGGCATGAGCGCGATGGTCTTCGATGTCATCCGGCGCTATCTCGAATTCGCGGGATACGACGTGAAGCATGCGCAGAACTTCACCGACATCGACGACAAGATCATCAACCGCGCCAACGCCGAAGGCAGGGACCCCAACGAACTGGCGGAGGAATACATCAATCAGTGGCTCGACCAGACCGCCGCACTGAACGTCAAGCCCGCAACTGTCTACCCGCGCGCGACGCGGGAACTCGGCAATATCCACAGCATGATCCAGACACTGATCGACAAGGGGAACGCTTACCCGATGGAGGGCGACGTCTACTACCGCGTCCGCTCCTTCGATGGCTACGGCAAGCTCTCGCATCGCTCGCTGGCGGATATGCGCGCGGGCGAGCGCGTCGCGGTGGACGAGCGCAAGGAAGACCCGATGGACTTCGCGCTCTGGAAGGGCGTCAAGCCCGGCGAACCGGCGTGGGATTCGCCCTGGGGCGGCGGCAGGCCCGGCTGGCACATCGAGTGCTCGGCGATGATCAAGGGCCATCTCGGCGACCGGATCGACATCCACGGCGGCGGCGCGGACCTGATCTTCCCGCACCACGAGAACGAGATCGCCCAGAGCGAGGCGGCGCTCGGCGTGCAACCCTTCGCGCGCTACTGGATCCACAACGGCCTGTTGCAGATGAAGGACCCGAAGACGGGCGAGATCATCAAGATGTCCAAGTCGCTCGGCAACCTCATCACCATCGGCGATCTGCTCGCCCGGCGCAACGGCGCGGACATCCTCCGCTTCATGGTCCTCTCCGCGAACTACCGCACGCCGCTGACCTACACGGAAGAAATCTACGACGCGGCGGCGAAGGGGCTCGAACGGCTCCGCACCGCCCTGCGCGATAGCGGCGAGACGGACGCGACGTTCGCGCCGGACGCGCCCCTGGCGGCAGTCGCGGCGGGCACGGAAGAGCAGTTCCGCGCCGCGATGGACGACGATTTCAACACGCCGAACGCCCTCGCCGCGCTCTTCGATTTCGCCCGCTCCATCAACCGCGCCAAGGACGAGGGGGCGGGCGCGGGCGATGTCGCGGTGGCACAGGCGAAACTGCGCGAATTGATGATGGTGCTCGGCTTACGGCCCGATGCCGCCTCCGTCGGCGACACCGGGCAGGCGGCAACGCCATTCATCGAGTTGCTGCTGGAGGTCCGCCGCGATCTGCGCGCCGCGAAGCAATGGCAACTCGCTGACAAAGTGCGTGACAGCATGACCAAACTCGGCGTCGCACTGGAAGACAACCCGCAGGGCACCATCTGGCGCTGGGCGGACCCCTCCTAACCTTCGGTGGCGGCGGGCAGAAGTCCGCCACCACTACGCTACGCGGGTGTCGCCGCCCGCTGATCGGGCATGGCAGCGAGGCGTTCGATGAGGGCGAAGAGGAAGGCGGCGGCACGCTTGCCCAGTTCGGCTTCGAGCATTTTGAAGGTGCCCGCCTCGTCGAAGGTCGAGAGCGCGTGAAACTCGTTATTCGAGATGTCCTTGACGGTCAGGAAGGGCAGATCGTGGAGGGCGCAGATTTGCGCGACGGCCGCCGCCTCCATGTCCTCGCAGAGTGTGGCATGCCGCGCGTGGAGGGTACGCAGGGCGTCCGCGTCCTGCGTGAAGCGGTCGGCGGAGCCGACGGGACCGAAGAAGACGCGCGGCGCGCGGCCCGCCCCCGGCCACGGCTCTGTCTGCCATCTCCTCAATCCCGCGACGGACTCCGCGACGGCGAGTAGCGCCGCGCTGGTCGGGAAAGCGGCGACCTTCGTCTCATCGTCCGCGCGCAGGCGCTTCGGCGTATGCTCGAACGCCCCACCCGGCCGGAGTCGCCCGTGATCGTATGCGACGCACGCCGTGCCGACGACGACATCACCGAGCAGGATGTCTTCCCGGTGCGCGCCCGTGCAGCCGTAGTTGAGAACGGCGCGCGGGGCGTAGCGCGCGATGACCGCTTCGGTCGCCGCCGCCGCCGCGACCATGCCGACCCAACTCGTCGTCAGCACGAGCGGCATGGTATTGAAGGTGACGCGGTCGAAGCGGCGTGGGCCGGAGATGTCCGTCCCCTCCCACCGCGCCCCCTGCTCGCGCAGGAACACCTCCAGGTGCGTCATCTCCTCCGGCATCGCCACGACGACGGCGATGGGTTCTACCCACCCCCTTCTGCCCAGAGGGCGCCCGCCCTCCCGACGCGGGAGGGAGGACTCAGTGCGAATATCGTGCTCTTCTCTCATGCGTCACATGCTCCGAGATAGCCTTGCTCCCCTTTCCCGACACGGGAAGGGGGTCGGGGGTTAGGCCGTCCCTCAGTTCGCCCGCACGGCGACCTTGCGGATCGGCTCGTCGTCGATGGTGTAGCGGCCGCTCATCGCGGCGATACCGTCCGCGAGACGTTCTAAAGGCAACTGGTGGGAGACGAATTTGTCCATCGGGTACTTGCCGCTCTCGATCAGTTGCCGCGCCTGGACGAAATGTTCGTGCGCGGAGGCCCAGACGCCGTAGAGCGTGATGTGCTTGAAGGTGAAGTGGGCCCATGGGTTGAGCGCCACATCGCCCACATTGGTGAAGTGGCCGCAGGTGACGTACTGGCCGCCGCGCCGGAGCATGGTGAATCCTTCGGGCAGCGCGGCGAGGACGCCTGTCGCCTCGATGATAATGTCCGCGCCGTAGCCGTGGCTGGAGGCGTCCTGCACCATTCTCAGCCGCTCGGCGGGATCGGTCACTTCCGTGATGTCGATGGTCAGGTCCGCACCGAGTTCGCGGGCGAAGGCGAGGCGGTCGGCGGGCGCGCCGATGACGATGGTCTTGAAGGCGCCGAGTTCCTTCGCGCCGATCAGCGCCATCAGCCCGATCGGCCCCGCGCCCTGAATAACGACGGTATCGCCGATGTGATAGGTCGCCCGCCCCGCCGCGTGAATGCCGACGCTCAGGGGCTCGAGGATCGACGATGAGGCGGCGTCCGCGTTCATCTTGTAGACCTTCGTACCGGGGATCAGCCACTGATAGCTGGCGAAGCCGCCCGTCACCTGCAAGGGCAGATGGTTGAGGGTCTTCGCGGCGAAGCCATAGGACCCGAGGCCGGGCGAGAGCGTCGGCTGATGCGCGATGCTGCCGTAGAACTCGCTGTTATCCGAGACACCCGGCTTGATGCCGACGCGGTCGCCCTCGGCGAGCGGCCGCCCGGTGCAGTCCGCCGTCACGCCGTCACCGAGGGCGACAATCGTGCCGACGATCTCATGCCCGAGCACGACGGGCATCGGCACCGAGGCCATATGGCCCTGAAAAACATGGACATCGGTGCCGCAGATGCCGCACATTTCCTGCCGGACGACGATGCTCCCCGGCGCGGCCTCCGGCACGGCCGCCTCCGCCACCGCGAAGTTCCCCTTCACCCCATCCAGCACCGCCGCTCGACTCGTCAGCCCCATCGCTCCCCTCCTCCGTCTGGTGAAACACGGTCAGATCGATGGGGGCAGTATAGCGAACGAGCCCGCCCCCTGTCCCCCTCCCGTTTCGGGAGGGGGCACTCGCGTCCGACGCTGCGGCCTTCCGGGAATGGCTCGATACATTTTCGACGCCTTGCGTCCCCTTCCCGTGTCGGGAAGGGGGCCGGGGGCTAGGCCGCCGCGTCGCGCCGGTCCTGCTCCCAGAGGTAGATGGCGCGGGCGACCTCGCGCAGGAGGCGGTCGTCGAAGTTCGGGTGCGAGCGCAGTTCGGCGTCCGGCACGGCGGAGAGGTGCTCCGCCGTGTGGTAGCCGCGGCGGTGGAGCATCGCGCAGACCCGTTCGCTGACCGCCAGGCGATCCACCGGCGTGAGATGGCGAGTGAGGAAGCGGTGGATGGCGGTGACAATCCCCTCAATCGTACAGATAAAGAGGATGATGACACCGAAGACGATCCCCGCCCACGTCGCGATCGAGAGCGCCATGAAGACGCCGACGAATCCGGCCACGACCGGGTTGACGCGCAACAGCCAGTCGAGCAGATGGGGCGAGAAGGTCAGGATCGCCGCCGGCATCCCGGCGAGGATGAGCCCGATCGCCTTGCGCACCGGATTCGTCGCGAACGGGTCGGTGGTCGAACTGGCCGGGACCGGCGCGGCATAGTATTGGTGGGCAAGGGACGCCTGAGAGGTTCCCATGTGCAACGTCGTTCCTGTGTCCGGCGAGATGCCCGAGAGCCGCAGGTAGCGGTAGCCTGTGTCGCGTACCGGATGCACCGTAACGCACGGCAAAAGGTGTGGCAAGGGGAATGCCACGAATGTCCCGTTTGTGCGGGGTTATTTCAGCGTCTCGTAGTTGATGTTCATCCGCCTGCGCCGCTCGGCGGCCGCCTTGACGGCCTCGTCGGCCTCCGACTCCGAGGCGATGTACGTCACAAGGGCATAGAGGCGGACGCGGTCGCCGAGCGGCGCGATCATCGAGACATTCGGCCGCGCCGAGAGGGGGATCGCCGCCAACGCGGCATTAACGGCCCGTTCGAGCGAGGACGCATCCGTGCCGCTGATGATCTTCGCGCAGAGCCGCCGCCCCGCTCCGCCCTCGTTTGCTGTCTCCCCGGTCGGTACCTCGTTCATGCCGCCTCCCTCCCGTACACGGTATCATGCCCGCCCGCAATTGCGCCATTGTATCGCGCCATGTATCGTAGGGAACCTCACCCCCTGCCTCCTCTCCATCGCAATGGAGAGGGGGAACACATGCGGGAGAGATACATTGTCTATGGTACGCCACGATATTTGCTGCGAGGCACCCCTCGCCATCGCGATGGCGAGGGGCAGGGGTGAGGTCCCCCAACCGATAAGGAAGGCGATGGGCAACCGGCGAGATTGGGAGTCACACTACTCGCGGCAGGCGGCGCGGATGCATCTGACGGTCGTTTCGGGGCCGTCGTACCCGAAGCAGGGCGAGGGATTCATCTCGCTCCGCAGCGGCGCGCCACCTGCCGAATGCATCCCGCGCGAATGGCTGGAGCGGGGGATGGAACAGGCATGGTCCGCGCCACAGGATATCTTCGGTTATCAGAGCGCGATGGGCGCGTGGGATTTGCGCATGCTCGTCGCGGAACAGATGCGCGCGCTCGGCTGCCTCGATGTCATGCCGCAGCAGGTGATGCTCCTCAGCGGCGCGCAGCAGGGGATCGACTTCCTCGCCCGCCTCTTCATCAACCCCGGCGACGCCGTCGCAATCGAGGACCCGGTCTACCCCGGCGCCTTGCAGACCTTCGATCTCTGCCAGCCGCGCTATCTCCCCATCCCCGTCCGCGCCGACGGCCTCGACCTCGACGCCTTGGAGCAGGCACTGGCGACGGAGCGGCCGCGGTTCCTCTACACCGTGCCGACCTTCCAGAACCCGACCGGCGCGACAATGCCGATGGAGCGACGGGAGCGACTGATCGCCCTCGCCCGCGCCTCGGGCCTCATCATCATCGAGGACGACCCGTACAGCGCGCTCCGCTACGCGGGCGCGGATGTGCCGCCCCTGCGCGCGTTCGACCCGGAAGTGATCTATCTCGGCACCTTCTCCAAGACGGTCGCGCCCGGCATCCGCGTCGGCTGGATGGTGATGCCGGACGCCCTGAAAGAGAAGATGTACGCGATCAAGGAGGCGGCGGACATCAACTCCGACCGCGTCATGCAGCAGGCCGTCGTGGAGATGCTGCGCACCGGCTTCTTCCCCGGCCATCTCGACCGCATCCGCGCCGTCTACGCCGAACGCCGCGCCGTGATGCTCGCCGCCCTCACCGAGCGGATGCCGCCCGACGTGACATGGACGGAGCCGGAGGGCGGCTTCTTCGTCTGGCTCCGCCTGCCGCCGGGCATCGCTGTCGCGGATGTGCTGGAAGGCGGCAACGCGCGCGGCGTCGGCATCGTCCCCGGTACCGGCTGCACGGCTATCCCCGGCGGCCAGTCGGACGGCCTGCGTCTCTCCTTCTGCGCCCAGTCCCCGGACGCCATCACCGAAGGCATCCGCCGCCTCGCGGATGTGATTGAATCGTTGCGAACGTAGTGGGAGGGCGCACGCCTGTGCGCCCCTACTGATCTTCCCCTCTCCCTCGCGAGGGAGAGGGGGCAGGGGGTGAGGTTCCGATGGCCACGCACCGTTTTCAACCGACGCGGTACTACAGCACGATTGGCTCGCACAAACCGGCCTTGCGCGTTGCGGATGGCGACACGGTCATCACGGCGACCGCCGATGCGGGCGGCTGGGATGGCAACAATGAGCGGGTCGCCAGCGGGGGGAACCCGCAGTCGGGGCCGTTCTATGTCGAGGGGGCGGAGCCGGGCGACACGCTCGTCGTCGAGATCGTCCGCTTGACACCGAATCGCGACACGGGCTGGACGGCGAGCGTCCTCGCGGAAAATGTCGTGGACCCGGCACATGTCCGCGATCTGCCCTCCGGCGGCGCGGTGATCTGGCGGATCGACGCCGAGCAGCGCACCGTCGCGCTGATGGACCCGCCCGCCAATGCCTTCGATGGCACGCGAAAGGTCATCGCGCCGCCCGACGTGCTGCGCGAGCTCGTCCTGCCGTTCGCGCCGATGGTCGGCTGCTTCGGCGTCGCGCCCGCCGACGGCGAGGCGATCTCCACCGCGACCTCCGCGCAGCACGGCGGCAACATGGATTATCGAGGCTTCACCGAGGGCGTCACGGTCTACTTCCCGGTCGCCGTTCCCGGCGCGCTCTTCCATATTGGGGACGGACACGCGCTGCAAGGGGACGGCGAGATCGTCGGCACCGGCATCGAAACCTCGTTCGAGATGGAAGTCCGACTGCGCGTCATCAAGGGGAAGAAGATCACCTGGCCGCGCGGCGAAAATGCCGACTACATCTTCACCGCCGGCAACGCCCGCCCGCTCGATCAGGCGCTGCAGCACGCGACGAGCGAGATGCTCCGCTGGCTGGGCGAGGATTACGGACTCGACGCGCGCGCCGCGAGCATCCTGATGGGCCAGACCGTCGCCTATGACCTCGGCAATGTCTTCGACCCCGCCTACACGATGATCTGCAAGATGCCCAAGCGCTGGCTGACGCGGCAAGGGGAAGCGTAGCGCGGGGCCGGAGGAGGCCCGCCCCTCCCTCCTCCCATTCCGAGGAGGAAGGAGGGGCATACGCTCGGGGGTCGATCAGACCTGACTAAGAATCTGTGCGCCGCGCGACGTGACCATCACGGTGTGCTCGAACTGCGCCGCATAGCCGCCATCGGCGGTGCGGACGCTCCAGCCGTCGGCGTCGGTGCGGTACTGCGGCGACTGCTCGGCGATCACCGGCTCGATGGTGATAACCAGCCCCTCCTCGAGGAAGCGACCGGTTCCCGCTTTTCCGACGAACGGGATATCCGGCGCTTCGTGCATCGTGTGGCCGACGCCATGCCCGGTGAAGTTGCGGAAGACGCCGAAGCCGCGCGCCTCGGCGTACTGCTGCATCGCGTGGCCGATGTCGCCGACGCGGTTGCCGGTGACGGCAGCGGCGACCCCCGCCTGCATCGTGCCGCGCGCCGTCTCGATCAACCGCCGGTGCTCGGCGGTCACCGCGCCGATCGCCACCGTGATCGTCGCGTCGCCGCAGTAGTCATCGAGCACCATGCCGGCGTCGATGCTCAGCACATCGCCCGCACGCAGCACGTATGCACCGGGGACGCCGTGCAGCGCGACATCGTTGACGGAGGTATTGATGCAGCCGGGGAATCCCTCCTCGGTGTGGAAGACCGGGATCGCGCCGAGATTCGCCATGTACGCCATCGCAAAGTCGTCCAGCGCGCCCGTCGTCACGCCGGGTTTCGCCATGCGGGCGAGGTGCTTGAGCAGACGCGCGGTGGCGCGGTTGGCGCGGCGTAATCCGTTGATGTCGGCCCGGCTCCCGATGACCATGCTGCCCCGTCCTCCGCGCGATACGGATCGTTCGATTGACGACACGATAGCACACACGGGCGCAAAGAAACACCGGTGAGGTCGGGAGCACCCCACCGGCGCGGGAAGAGGGAGTGGGAGGACAATTCAGGAGGTGGAAGCGGCGGTGGGAAGAGCAACGCCGCGATGTATTTGCCCTACCGCAGTCAGTGTAGCCCATCGCCATAGGGAAATAGGTAATGATGACATGAGGGGCGGGTAAGCGTTTCGGCGGGGAACCGCGCTTGACGAAAACGCATCGGCGCTGCTATGCTTTGCGCCAACAAGTGAATGCGGCTCGTATCCAGAGTGGTGGAGGGTAAAAGGCCCGTTGAAGCCCGGCAACCGGCGGCATGTCCGATCAGACAGGCGGCTAAGGTGCCAACTCCTGCCCGTATGGGCGAGATACGAGAGATGCTGGGAGGAGCCGCCATCGCAGTGACCTGTGATGGCGGTTGCCGTTCCGGCTCCGCATGGCGTCGACGCGGATGAGTCCGTGGGGGAACGCTCGCAGCGAATCGGGGGATGGTGAAAGCCCGAGGAGCACGCACCCCGCCGGATATGCCCGCGGAGCCACCGGCTGAATGGTGTGGATAGTGGTTCTATCTTGTGGTTCGGGGAGTGACTGCCTCGAATCGCGTACCCCGAACCATGAACTCCCCCGAGTAGGCCGCGTCGGTTCGCCCCCGATACCGGGCGAGGGTTGGGCGTGCATCTCTGGCGCGCCGTACCCGTCGAGGCCGTGGCTGCGAGGCCACGGTGAACAGGGTGGTACCGTGAGCGTTGCACGTCAATCGCTCGCCCCGTGGGGTGAGTATTGGCGTTTTCGTTTTTCCGGCGCCCGCTCTGGTTCGGAGGTGAGCAGATGCACAATGTCGCGGTAACGAGCGCGGACCCCGCCGGGACGCTCCTCGTGGATGATGATCCTTCCCCCGCCTACCGGCCGGAGGGGATGGACCTCGCGCATACCCGCTTCCTGCCGCTGCCGGAGCATCTGCTCCCGTTCCCGCTCGACAATGGCGGCACATTAGGGGAAGTGACCATCGCCTATGAGACCTGGGGCACGCTCGCGCCCGCGCGGAACAACGCGGTGCTCGTCCTCCATGCGCTGACGGGCGGTGCGCACGCCGGGCCGCACCCGGAGACCGAGACGCCCGCGCCCGATCCGTGGTGGAGCGATCTGATCGGCCCCGGTCGCGCCATCGACACGAACCGCTTCTTCGTCCTCTGCCCGAATATCCTCGGCGGCTGCTACGGCAGCACCGGCCCGCTGAGCGTCAATCCCGCGACGGGCGAGCCGTACCGGATGGCCTTCCCGACCGTCACCGTACGCGATATGGTCCGGGTGCAGGCGGCGCTGCTCGATGCCTTCGGGATTACGCGGCTGCACGCGGTCGTCGGCGGCTCGCTGGGCGGTATGCAGGCGCTTCAGTGGGGCGTGACGTACCCCGAACGCGCGGGCGCGGTGGTCGCCATCGGTGCGTCCGGCCGCTTCCACGCGCAGGGAATCGCCTACAACGAGGTCGGCCGCCGCGCGATCATGGCCGATCCGAAATGGCGCGGCGGCGATTACGACGTCGCCGATCCGCCGCTGGACGGCTTCGCCATCGCCCGGATGGTCGGCATGATTACCTACCAGTGCGACGAAGGGATGACGGCGCGCTTCGGTCGCAACGCCGCCACCCGCCCGTCGCGCCACGCCCCGTTCGGCGGCAAGTTCGACATCGAGGGCTACCTCCACTATCAGGGGGATAGCATCTGCCGCCGCTTCGACGCGAATGCCTATCTCTACCTGACGCGGGCGATGGACCTTTTCGACCTCGCCAACGGCTTCCCGTCGTACACGGACGCGCTGCGCCGCATGACGATGCCGACACTGATGGTCGGCATCAGTTCGGACATCCTCTTCCCGCCCGGCCACGTCCGCGCCGTCGCGGAGGAGTTGCGCGCCCTCGGCGCACCGGCCCGCTACTGGGAACTCGTCTCCCCGGATGGACACGACGCCTTCCTCAAAGAATTCTCCCTGATGACGCCAGTCATCCGCCGCTTCCTCCAATCTGCCGACGAAGCGGGCTAACCGACCTGGGGGAAACCGGGGAGAGACGCAGAGGGCGCAGAGAGGAAATGAATGGGGTCCCCTCTTTCCTCTCTTGCGCCCTCTGCGTCTCTGTGGTTCTCCCCGGTTTCACCCCAGTTTTACGTAGATTCATGGAGCGTTAGCGGCTGATTGTGGCGCGGTGGCACGGGATGTGGCATACCGGATGCACCACGGGCGCACCGAAGAAAGGGTTGGCACTGTCGCCAGTTCGCCCCGCCGTCATCGCATGGGGGTGTCCTATGGTCATGTCTTCGCCGGTCGCCTTCCCCACCATCCCGCACGGTGCCTGGAAGGAGCGGTTCGGCCCCGCCGTCATCTCGGGTTTCGTCGCGACGACGGCGATGGCGATTGCCGCGCTGGTCGCCTACAGCATCGCGCTCGGCCTCGGCTACGCGAACGGTACGCTCCTCCAACGCTGGCTCTTCGCGCTGACGCACAACCCCGTGACGGAGAATGTCCGTTCGTCGCTGCTCGCGGTGGTCGGCCTCGATCTCGCCGCCGGGATCGTCTGGGCGCTCGTCTTCGCCTGGGACGCGAACGACCGCCTGATCGCCTTCCCCGGTTGGCTGCGCGGCATCATCTTCGTCCTGCCACCGGCGCTCCTCTCGCTCGTCGTCTTCCTGCCGCTCGTTGGTGGCGGTCTCTTCGGCATCAAGATCGGCGCGGGGCCGCTACCGGCGATCGGCAATCTCATCCTCCATCTCATCTACGGCGCGGTGCTCGGTGGCATGTTCGCCCTCGATGGCAGCATCAGCCATGTGGGGACGGGCGACCCGGCGATGGCGGCGACGCTGCGGCAGGCGGAGGCCGGCGCGGGGTGGGGCGTCGTGCTCGGCGCGCTCATCGGCGGCGGGGCGACGCTCCTTGCCGCGCTTCTGGTCGCGGCGCACACAACCGCGAACATCGCGGGCGCGACGATTGGCGGCGCGGTCGTCGGCGCCGCGCTCGGTGTCGTCTTCGGCTCGATGGTCGCGATGACCAACGCCCCGTATCGCGCGCCGACCGAGGAGCGATCACCCGACGGGGCGGTCACGTCCGTGCCGACCGTTTGAGCGAGATCACACCGCCTCGTCACGCCGGGCGAGCAATGCGCGGGTATGCAGCGCACCATCCGCGTCGAGGCGGCAGCGACCGAGCGCCGCGAGGTGCGGGAGCCATCTGTGCCGCCAGCCCGGTGCAGTCCCCCATGCCGCCCGATTCCCTGTCATGCCGCGTGGCCCGTCGCCGATGAGCAGATAGGATTGGACGGTCGGCACGGCGCGGAAGAGCGCGGGCCAATCCGTCGCGCGCGGCGGCCAGACAGAGAGCACAGTGGCGGGGCGATCGCGCGCCAGAGCGGCCGACAGATCGCATCGGGCAACATCGTCCGGCAAGGCATCCGGCCACCATGTGCCGTCGTCAGTGGCGACGATGGGGAGGTCATGCGCGCGGAGCGCGCGGGCCAGATCGCCCTGTCCCGCACCGACTTCGACATACGGCGCGGGCAGTTGACACAGGAGCGACGCAAGAACGGCGACGAACTCCACCGTCGGGAAATGGTAAATACCGCGTGCCCGACAGAGTGCGACGAACCCGGCGCGGGTGCAGGGATCGGCGAGGCGGGCATCGAGGGCGGCGTTCGTCGGCAGCGGATGCGCGGCGAGCCACGCGTCCCACTCGCGCATCGCGGCATCGTACGAGATGCGCGCCGGGGCGAGCGATGCACCGAGCATAGTATCGAAATCGCTCATCTCGGTGCCCGATCTTTCCCCGGCATATCCTTGTGCTCTCCCATCACGCGGCACGGCAATTTTGCGTTTGCTATACTAGCGCCATTCGGCTGCGAACGCGCGACGCGCCATAGATGGGACCGACACAGGAGGAGAATATGGCAGGGACGCCGGGCTACCCGTGGCCGCCCTATCCGATGCCGTCGACGCACGAAGGCGAGAGCCAGCGTGTCCAACTCGAAGCGGCCCTGCGGATGCTGCGCGAGCAGCGACCGCAGATCGCGGCGGAGATCGGCGAATACCTCTACAGCCTCGTCCTGCAAGGCCAGATGCGCGACCCGATTGTGCTCGCCACCTGCCGCCGGTTATATGACCACGAGCAGCAAGTCCTCCAGATGGAGGCGAATCTGCGCGCCTTGCCCGTCGCGCCGATCGTCAATCAGCCCCCCGCCTTCGTGCCGCCGATTCCGGTCAACCCACCACCCGGCCCGCCTCATGGTAGCGAGGATGATTCCGCCACGGTGATCGCCCCCGCCGGGCGCTCCTCGCACGATGCGGCCGCCATCCCCGGCATGGAGGCCGATGTGGACGCGACGCGCGTCGCCCGGCCCGGCTCGCACGATTCGCAACCGGCGGCCCACGATGCGGGCGAAACGATGATCGCGCCAGCGCGGCGGCCGGAACCAGCCGCACCGGGCGGCGGCAAGACGACCGAACGCCGCTGTAGCCACTGCCGGATGCCGCTGCGTGCCAATGACACCACCTGCCCCGTCTGCGGCCGCCCCGCCGGGGAGCAGCCCGCCCAGGCCGCGCAATGCCGCCGTTGCGGCACCGACCTGCGCCCGCAAGACCACTCCTGCCCCGTCTGCGGCACGCCCCGCGCGTAGCACTATGTCAGTTGGTCAGCAGACTCCCGCTGTGCCTGCATGAGATGATCGAGCGACGGGCCGTAGTCGCGGCCGAGCCATGCGCCGATGGCGGCGACGAAGAGGATGGCATCGCGCGCGGTCTCGGCGGGGCCCGGCGAGCCGCCGCCGAAGACGCCGAAGCAGCCGCAGCCGCCCGTGTAGCCCGTCGCCCAGAGGTAGATGACGAAGAGGAGGAAGAAGCCGAGCAGCGCCACCGAGGCGAGCGCGGACCAGCGGAGATTAAGGCCGACGATGAGATGGACGCCGAGCAGGATTTCCAGCACCGACACCGCGACGGTCAGGACGGCGGCGAAGGTGCCGCTGATATGCAGTGTCGCCTCGGTCGAGGCTTGCGCGGCGGTGGCATCGAGCAACTTCCCCGCCCCGGCGACGACGAGCGTCAGGCCGACCGCAACGCGGAGCAGCAGGGCGAGGATCGGGAAAACGGAAATGCGCGCACGTTCCATGGTTTCTGTCCTATAATCAACGTGGTGCGACAACCAATGGCCGGAAAGGAACCGCAGACAATGGCGAAGCAAACGCAGTCTCAGACAACCGCACAGGCGAACCGCCCGGTTGCCGCCAGCGGCACAACGCAGCGTACCACACGCAAGCAAATCCCGCAGGCGCGACGCGGTTCGGTGACGAAGCCGGTGAAGAAGGCGCCGCCGTGGACACTGATTATCTCCGGCGCGCTCCTGGTGGTCGCCGTCGCGGTAGTGATCGGCGTCGTGATCGTGAATCAGGTGAACAGCGGCCAGATCGAGCATCCGCCGACCCCACTGGCCGCGCCCGCAATTGGGGCGGCGGCCCCCGATTTCTCCGCGAAGGCGAGCGACGGGTCAACGATCACCAAAGCGGATATCGCCGGGAAGCCGACCTTGATGGTCTTCTTCGCCTCCTGGTGCCCGCACTGCCAGGCGGAAGCGCCGAAACTGAAGGCGCTTGCGGAAGCGAACCCGGACCTGAAACTCGTCTTCCTCGGTGTCGGCGACCGCGATACGCAGAAAGATATCTGGGCTTTCCAGTCCAAATTCTCTCTCCCCGTCCCGACCTATGACGACGGAGGCAAGGCGGCGAGCGTCTACGGGGTTACCTCGTACCCCACCCTCGTGTCGGTCGATAAGAACGGCATGATTAGCGATCGCGATACAGGCGAAGTGACGCAGGACCGGCTCAATTCCCTCGTCGCCAAGGCGAAGGGGTAGAGCAGTGGGCAGCGAAGGTTCGCTGCCCACGATCTCTTATTCCTCTCCCGGTCGGAAGGCGTCGGGATTGAAGGTGAAGCGGCGGCGGCCGTGGGTTGGGGCAGCCGGTGGGGGCGGGCGGAACAGGTACTCGTCCACGACGATGCCACCTGCCAGATGCTCGCGGGCGATGCGGCGCATCGCGTCGGCATCGAGATCGTTGTAGCGGATATCGCCGGGCATCACGTTCATTGACGGCGCCCAATCGCAGCGATTGCGGCAGGTCGAAGGCAGCAGCACGACACGATCCCCGATACCGAGCGCAGCGATTTCCTCCTCCAGCACATGGAGGAGTTTGCGCGACCCGGCGAGCGTGCAATTCGTGCCGAAGCAGAGGTGGACCAGATACTCGGTCGTTGTCGTCATGTGCAATTATGAGAGGAGCACGGCGCACCCGGCCCCTCGACCATCCTCTTCTCTCGCGATCAGTGGCCGATGCCGGCGGGCACGCGGGCGGCGAGGGCGTCCGCGATGATCGCGTGGTCGGCGTCGGAAATCTTATGGACATTGCCCTGGAAGGCGAGATGCCAGTGCTCGATCGGCCACCGCTTCGGGTATTCCATCGCCGGGACGACCTCAATCGCGGGGAGCCAGTCGGCCTCGTCCAGAATACGCAGGGGCTTGATCGAGACGCGGAAAGGATAATCCTCGCCCGCCTTCTTCGGGTCCTTGCTCTGCCAGATCGGCGTGTCGTGATCCTCCCAGTAGTCGGACGTCACCTCAACGATGCCGCCGAATGCCTGCGCGCCCGTCACGTAGTAGATGAATGTGTCGCCCGCGTGCATCTGCTCGGCCTTCTTGCGATGGCGTGACTTGATACCCTGTACCGTCCAACCCAATTCCCGGCTCTTTGCGACATTGCCGGGTGACCCGACGATAATCCAGTGATTCGCCATCTCGCTCGTTCCCTTTCGCTCGGGCGCATCCGCTGGCGCGAACAGGCTTGCTCTGTGAGGAATGCGGTACGGGCCGCGATCGGAGCCGCGCCCATTCCTGACCTGAACGGTACCTGAACGTACAGGTTTCGGTCAAGCCGAACGCGGTGTAAACATTCAAGAACAGGGCATATCCGCTGTGTGTTATACTTTTTAAGGAGGGCCGGGACGACTGGCCCGACCTCATTTCTGTACGCACTCAGGGTAAAAGGTGTCGCTCACGTATGGCAACCGTCGCCGTTTCTTCGTCGCATCCATCCGCCGATTCGGCGCACTTCGAGGCGCTGGAAGCGCAGTTGCACGCCGCGGGCATGGGCGTCTCCGACCTCTCGCTCGTGGCGCGCGCCTATGCCGTCGCGGCGGACGCGCACGCGGGCGTCGACCGGAAGTCCGGCGAACCGTACATCACCCATCCGGTCGCCGTCGCGGCGATCCTTGCCGACATGCAGATGGATGCCGAGACGATCGCCGCCGCCTTGCTCCACGATGTGCCGGAAGATACGACGATCACTCTCGACGATATCCGCAATCAGTTCGGCGAGCGCGTCGTCCGATTGGTGGACGGTGTGACGAAGTTGAAGCGTATCGAGTGGCTCTCCGACCGCGAGGATGTCGCGAAGGCCGAGAGCCTGCGCAAGATGTTCCTCGCCATGGCGGACGATGTGCGGGTCGTGCTGATCAAACTGGCGGACCGGCTGCATAACATGCGCACGCTCGGCTCGATGCCGACGCGCAAGCAGCTGGCGACCGCGCAGGAGACGATGGAGATCTACGCGCCGCTGGCGAATCGCCTCGGCATCTGGCAAATCAAGAGCGAACTGGAAGACCTCGCCTTCAAGACATTGGAGCCCGACCGTTACCGCGCCATCGACACGCAGTTGGAGGCGCAGGGCGGCGACCGCGCCAGTTACATCGGCCGCGTGATCGACACGCTCAAGCAGGCGCTCAATGCGGCGGGCATCCCGGCGGATGTTTACGGCCGCGCCAAGCACCTCTGGTCAATTGCGCGCAAGATGGATCAGAAGCGGCGGACGCTCGACGAGATCTACGACGCCATCGCCATCCGCGTCATCGTGCCGGAGGTGAAGGACTGCTACGCCTCCCTCGGCATCATCCACACGATGTGGCGCCCGATCCCCGGCGAGTTCGACGACTACATCGCCTCGCCGAAGGAGAGCATGTACCAGTCGCTCCATACCGCCGTGCGCGCCCTCGATGCCCGCCCGGTGGAGGTGCAGATCCGCACGAAGGAGATGCACATCGCGGCGGAGTACGGCATCGCCTCCCACTGGCGCTACAAGGAGGGCGGCAAGCGGGACGCCGGGCTCGAGGCGCGCGTCGCCTGGCTGCGGCAACTGATGGATTGGCGCGACGAAGTGGTGGACGCGCAGGCGTTCGTGGAGACGCTCAAGAGCGATGTCTTCCAGGAGATGCTCTACGTCTTCACGCCCGCCGGGGACATCATCGAACTGCCGGCGGGCTCGACGCCGGTGGACTTCGCCTACCGCATCCACTCGGATGTCGGCCACACCTGCGTCGGCGCGATGGTCAACGACCGGCTCGTGCCGCTCGATTACCAGTTGCAGAATGGCGAGATGGTCAAGATCATGACCTCCCGCGCCAAAGTCGGGCCGAGCCGGGACTGGCTGATGACATCGTCGGGCTATGTCCACACCGCGCAGGCGCGCGAGAAAATCCGCCAGTGGTTCCGCCGCCAGCAGCGCGACCAGAATATCGCGCAGGGGCGGGACATCCTGGAGAAGGAGATGAAGCGGCTCGGTGTCGAGATCAAACTCGAAGAGATCGCCAAACAGTTCACACGCTACAACCGGCTCGATGACTTCCTCGCCGCCATCGGCTACGGCGCGGTCTCAACGCAGCAGATCGCGCAGCAAATCACCGCGCTCAACCCCGTCGAGCCGACGATTGCCCTGCCGCCCACGGAGGCCGCGCCCCGCCCCGCCAGCACTTCTGGCGGCATTGAGGTGATGGGCGTCGGCGATCTGCTCACGCGGCTGGCGACCTGCTGCAAGCCGGTGCCGGGGGACGAGATCATCGGCTATGTGACGCGTGGCAAGGGCATCACCGTCCATCGCACCGACTGCCCGAACATCATCAAGGAACCCGAGCAGGAACGGCTCGTACACGTCAGTTGGGGGAATACCCACACGCAGGCGTACCCCGTCGGTGTGCGGCTGGAGGCGTGGGATCGCGTCGGGCTGATGCGCGATGTCTCCAGCATGGCGGCGGACGAGAAGATCAACCTGCTCTCGATCAACAGTGTCACCCATCCGGATCGCACCGTGACGATGCGCCTGACGGTCGAGGTGGGCAGCGTCGAATCGCTCAGCCGCATCCTCCAACGCTTCGAGCAGATCCGCGACATCTACGAAGTCCGTCGCGACACGCCAATCATCTCCAAAGGCGCGCGGGCGGCCGATTAGGAGCGCGTCCGATCGGCGACTGCGGCGCCGGAGAAGGGCGCGACACGGACACGAATATACTGGGGCAAGGGGCATATGGGGCAGACAATTCCCGCCGGTACGTCGGGGCGGCATGTGCATGCGGGCATCGCGATTTTTCGCTGGCTGCGATGGGCCGTGTTGTGCGTGCTGATCGCCGCACCCTTCTCCGGTGCGACGGCGACACCGGTACGGGCGGCAGGCACCTATACGAACCCGCTTCCCCTTCTCAACGGCGCGCAACGGTTCGAGAGTTGCCCCGATCCGGCGGTGATTCGCGGCCAGACGACGGGGGACGGCGATTGGTACCTCTACTGCACGACCGATCCGCCGGATAGCGCGAGCCGTAGCGCCCGACGGGCCAACGGCGTCGCGCGTAGCGAGTACGACTTCCATTTCATCCCCATCTTCCGCTCGCACGACCTCCTCAACTGGTCGTATGCCGGCGATCTCTTCGCCGCCCGCCCGTCATGGATCGCCCTCACCGGCTACGCCTGGGCGCCGGAGATTCAGTACTTCAATGGCCAGTATTACTTGTACTACACGGGCTCCGAGACGACGCTGCCGGGCGGCGGGAGCGCCATTTTCGTGGCGACGAGCCCCAACCCGACCGGGCCGTGGATGGCGAGTGGCACGCCCGTCATCGCCCCGCAGGACGCCGCCTGTTGCGCCGGATCGCGCCGCTGGATGTATGATCCCGCCGTCGTCGCCGATATGACCGGGCAACGGTATCTCTTCTTCGGCAGCTATTTCGGCGGCATCTCGGCGCGGCGGCTATCGGCGGATGGGTTGTCTGCCGACCCCGCCAGCGAGACGCCGATCGCCATCCCGAACCGCTATGAGGGGGCGGCGGTCGTGCGCCACGGGGGCTACTACTACCTCTTCGCCTCCGCCACGAACTGCTGCAACGGCCCGCTCACCGGCTACTCCGTCTTCGTCGGGCGCGCGACCGATGTCCTCGGCCCCTATACGGATCGCAACGGCGTCTCGCTCCTGGCGGGGCGGGTGGGTGGCACGCCAGTTCTGAGCATGAACGGCAATCGCTGGGTCGGCCCGGGCCATGCCGCCATCTTCACCGATTTCGCCGGGCAAGATTGGATGCTCTACCACGCCGTGGACCGCAACGATCCATTCTTCGCGGCGACACCCGGCTTCACGAAGCGGCCGGCGCTCCTCGATCCGCTCGATTGGTACGGCGAGTGGCCGACGGTGCGTGGCGGTCAATGGGCCTCGGACACGCCCCAGCCCGGCCCGGCGGCGCAGCCTGGGGATCGCGCCACCTATGTGCCGCCGCGCCAACCGGCGGATGAGGCGATCGGCAATCTCGTCGCGGGGGTATCGGACGAATTCGCGCCCGCGCCGGCCCCTGGCCCGCAGTGGCAGTGGGTGCGCCCGCCCGCAAGCGGCACGGTCGGGCTGACGGACGGCACATTACGCTTCGCCACGCAGGCAGCGGAGTTGAATCAGGACACCAACACCGCGTCGGTGCTGACCGAGATGGCGCCCGCCGGCGAGTACACCGTGGAGACGCGCGTCCACCTCGACCTGCCGCCGGAGGGGTGCTGCCAGAACTTCGTGCAGGCCGGTCTGGTGATCTACCGCGACGACGACAATTTCTCAAACTCACCCATGTGTCGATATTCGAAACGCGGCAGATCGAGTTCGCCAAAGAACTTGGCCCGGTGCCGCCCAATTATCCGCGTTACGGGGACACCGTGCTCGGTCCGCCCACCGATTGGACTTATCTGCGCATCGCGAAGCGCATCCGTGGCACGGAGGAGGATTACACCGCCTACGCCAGCCGTGACGGTCAGCAGTGGACGCGAGGCGGCACATGGACGGACGCGCTCGGCGGCACCGCTCGGATCGGCCTCGTCGCGTTTGGCGGCGCCGGATTCACGGCAAATTTCGATTATGTGCGCGTCTACGCCCCCGCCGCCGTGAACCCGCTCCCCGCACCGCGCCCGCCCGCGCCCGTGAGCAATCCACCTCGAATGCCGACACCGAATCTCCGGCCACCTTCGCGCTGATCGGGAACGACCTCCGCGGCGAGGATGCGAGAGCAAGGGATTCAGCAGGCGTAGTTGCCATCATAGTCGCCGCGCGCATACTGCACCAGATACACCTGCCCGCCCGTGAACCCCACCCCGCACAGCGACTGCGCCGTCTCCTTCGTCCCGCCCCCAAGCCATACCGGCAGGCCGACCTGCCACTCGCCGGTGATCTCTCGCCACATCGAGGCTGTCGAGTAGATGCCGACCGCGAAGGGATGCTCGTCTCGCAGGAAGCGCAGCGCGCCAACAATGACGTCCCGATTGAGCGAGAGGTCCGTCTCCGACCACGAATTCTCCGTCTCGATGTCCAGCCACCACATCTGCGCGACGAAGGTCGGCGCCTGCCGGGCCGCAGCGGTGTAGGCACTCGACGCGGCGTTGTAGCCGTAGTTCAGGGCATGGCAGGCGGTACCCGCATCGCACGCCCCGTAGGGGCCGGTGTCGCCGTAGAGGGCGGTCACGCCGATATCCTCATTGAGGTTGAGATAGACCGACTCCGGCGCCAGGGTATGGGCGGCCCATCCATACTCCGCAGCGAAGCAGGGGTTGTCGCGGAAAGCGTGGCCGCTGGTGACGCCAACGACGCCGAAGGGATAGGCGTTGAGGGTCGGGAATGTGCCGTCGCATTGCGGGAAGGAGATGTCGAAGCCGCTGTCGCCGCTCGTATAGATGCCGTACGCCCCGGCGCCGGGCGCGAGCGCGACGATCAGCACGAGCGCCGCCACGAGCGCCGCCCCACCCCGCATACACCGTCCGATCGGGCTCGCGCCCCGTCTCTCTCGCATCGTCACATCCTTCCCGTTTCTTCTCCCACTGCTGCATTATAATATGCGGGCGCGCTCATGGAGGAGTTCGAAAATTGACTACTCGCTCGTTCCTCCGCTTCCACCGGGCCGCCCTGGCGATCGGCATCGCGCTGCTCTCGACTGCCTGCGGGATGGGCGGGAACGATGCGGCGACGCACGCTCCCCCAGCGCTCCCGTCCTTTTCTTCGGGTGCCGCACCCACCACGCCAGCCACCAACTACCCGCCCGTGGCATCCGCTTCCCCAGCCGTCGCGCGTACCATCACCGAGGCCAACAACGGCGCGATGGTCCAAAGTGCGGTGGGGGAGAACATTTCGCTCGTCCTCCACGCCGCGCCCGGCTCCGATCCGTGGCAGGTGCATCAGCCCGACCCAGCCATCCTCGCTCCGGTCCCGTCACCCGTCACCGCCGCGCCGGGGGTGACGCTGCAATCGTACCACGCGGCGGGGCCGGGGCAGGCGGCGATTACCGCCGAGTCGCGCCCGCACTGCGACGCGGGCGGCGCCTGCCCCGGCGTAATCCAGGGATTCCGGGTAACGGTCGTCGTGACACCCTAGCCATTGTCGCTGGCGGGAAACAGGGAGGGGCCGATCCTGTGCCGGATCGGCCCCCTTGGGATGCAGATACGGAGGCTAGAAGCCGCTTGTGCCCTTCGGCGTACCGAGGCCCGTCGGCCCGTCGTATCCGGCGCCGCTGGTGCAGAGATAGGTACCGCCGCAACTCCCGTTGCTCCCGCTCGTCACGTCATTGAGACCGGATGTGTGACCATACGGGTACGAACCGTCTACTGATCGACGCCGCGTTACCGGCGAGGGCATAGACGCTGGCGATGATCGGCGAGGCGACGCTCGTGCCGCCGAAAACCAGCCACCCGCCGGTGCCATAGGAGTCATAGACGGCCACCCCGGTATTCGGATCGGCAATTGCCGAGACATCCGCGACCGTCCGGTTCGCGCAGCCCTTGTCCGTCTGCCACGTGGGCTTCGCGATGTAGGCGCTGCACCCGCTGCCCGCGCCGCTCCACGCGGTCTCGGAGAAGCTGCTGCCGCTCTTCGTCAGGCTCGTCCCGCCGACCGCCGTCACACTGGCCGCCGCGGCCGGGAATTCGACGCCATAGCCACTGTCGCCGGTGCTCGCGGTGATCGCCTTGCCGGGGTGATTGTAGTGCGACTGGAAGGTCTGCTCGCCGTTCCATTCGCCGCCGCCGTAGCTGTTGCTGATCGCCACAACGCCGGAGACCCGCGTCCCCGCATAGTCCACCGCGGCGGCGAGATCATTGAACGAGTTGGAGTTTGCTTCGACGAGCAGGATGTGGCAGTTCGGGCAGATTGCCGAGACCATGTCGAGATCGAGCGAAATCTCCTCCGCCCAGCCGGTATCTCCCTTCGGGTAGCGCGTGCCGCCCGTCTGGTTGATCTTCCGGAAGCAGCCGTTGCGGGTCGTGCATGACGGCAGGCCGAAGGTGGAGCGGTACGTACCGAGGTCGGTTTCCGCCCTCGGGTCGTCGTAGGCATCGACAATCGCCACCGTCGGCGTCTTCGTCGAGGGCAGGATGGCGTACGCGGCCTTCAAATCGGTCGGGCCGTAGCCAGCCGGCGTGGCGAAGGCGAACGCCTTCCTCGTCACGTCGTCAACCTGCACCTGCGCGTGGCAGCGGGCCTCGCCGGATGCAACGACGTCCGCGCAGGACTTCTCAGGGTGATGCTTGCCGGACTGCCCCGGCGGCGTCACGGGCGGCGCGGCGGAACCGGCCAGCGGGCCGACGCCGAGCGCGAGCAAGAATACGAGCAGCACCGCTGCCCGCGCCGAAAGACGGTAATTGTTCATAGGACCTTCCTCCCCTGTGCAGTTCCCCATGCGGCGTCCCCGCGCGCCACCGTGCACTATCATAATCGTTCAAAAGGCGGCTTTCGTGACGAATAGCACGTTTTGCACAAGTTCTACATATCATCGCGAGCACAGAAACGATGGGAAACTCGCGGAATGCTCCACCGATTCATACGCTCGGCAGCCGTTGGCGTGTGCTACACTGCCGCCATTCCGAGGGGTGGCAAGGGCCGTTACCCACAGACGAAAGGAGCGCATCATGCCGCGCATCAACCGCTGCATCGAACTCTTCGAGCAGGATCAGCCGGTCTATTACATCGCGCCGGGCGAACGGAGCTACGAGGGCGGCAGGCAGATCGCGCAGACCTGGGCGGACTATATCGTCTATGACATCGAGCATCATCCGTTCGATATGAACGAGTTGCGCGCCTTCATGGCCGGGTTGATCGCCGGCGGCCCGACGCGCAGCGGCCACCGGATGCCGGCGGTGATCGTCACATTACCCTTCGACGGCACCAGCCCCGATGTGGTGCGTGCGAATTCGTGGGTGATGAAGCAAGTGCTCGCCTGCGGCGTCCACGGGCTGCTGCTCGTCCATGCCGAGTCGCCCGAGGCGGTGAAGGCGTTCGTCGAGCATTCCCGCTACCCGTTCAATCAGATCGGCGTCGGCGAGGGGCTGGACGAGGGGCGGCGCGGCGGCGGCGGCCAGGCGGATGCGGCCGCTGTCTGGGACATCCCTGTGCGCGAGTACCTCGACCGTGCCGACCCGTGGCCGCTCAACCCGCGCGGCGAACTGCTGTTGGGGTTGAAGATCGAGAACAAGCGCGCCCTGTCGAACTGCGAGCTGAGCCTGAAGGTGCCCGGCCTCTCCTTCGCCGAGTGGGGCCCCGGTGATATGGGCATGTCCCTCGGCTTCCCCGATAATCACGACGAGCCCTACCCGCCCGCGATGGAGGCCGCCCGCAGCCGCGTCCTCGCCGCCTGTCAGGCGAACGGCATCAAGTTCCTCAGTTCGGTCTACGACCACAACGTCGCGATGCGGATCGATGAGGGCGTGCGCATCTGCGCCGGCCGGGACGGTGAGAGCGCCGCCAAGATCGGCCGCGCGTACACCAAGCGGACGATGCCGGTGTGAGCAGACACGCCGAGAGCCCATCACGGAATGAGAGGGGGCAGGGGGTGAGCGCCTACCGCGCCCTTGCGCGCAGGTAGGCGAGGCTGCGGGCGATCCGGTCGTCCGGGTTGTCGCCGCCGCCGAACTCGAAGATGTACAGCAGGCGTTGCGGCAGGCGGTCGAGCGCGCCCATGATCGCTCCGAGCGGCAAGACGCCATCGCCGAGGGCGGCGGAGGCGTACCCCGGCGGCTCGCCGTGATCTTTCAAATGCGCGGAGACCGCTCGCGCACCGACCGCCTCAATGGCGGCGACCACGTCCTGATCGTGGTGCGGGTAGTTGCCGATGTCGATATTCGTCGCCAGTGACGGGATGGCGGCGAGGCCGCGCCGGATTTCCGCCAGCGTGCCGCCCGGTGTGCCGACGAAGTTTTCCAGCGCGAGCGTCACCCCGTGCGCCTCGGCATAGCGGGCGATGTCACGGCCTGCCTCCCACGCCGGGTCGGTGTCGTCGGTGGGCAGCAAGCCGGGGAAGACGCGCAAGATCGGCGAGCCGAGCGCGCGGGCATCGTCGATGTCCTGGCGAAGCACGGCCGCATCGGTGCCGTAGAGCGTGCCCATCGTCGCGTAGGTGACGAGCAGGCCGTGGTCCGCTGCCCGCTCCCGCGCGGCGGGCAGTTCGCGCGCCTTCTCCTTCCAGAATTGGGGCCGCAGTTCGACGCCGTCCGCGCCGAGACGGTGCGCGGCGTCGAAGAGGTCGACAATCCGGGTCGTCCCCGCGACGACGCTCCCCTGATACTGGATGACGGAGATGAGGATCGGTCGTTCGCCCGCCACGCGCGCGCTCCTTTGCGAATCTAGAGTAGCCGCCCCTGCTGGGCGGTGACGACGACCTGCTTCGCCTCGCGCTCGGCTTGGGTGATCGGCTTCAGTTCGTCCCAGTTCTGCCCCGCCTTCGCCTCCACTTCCAGCGGGACGACCAACTCGAACGCGCCCGTCATCGCCTCGGTGACGACCTCGCAGGTCTGCTCCAGTTCGCCGGCGGGCACTTCGAGGACCAGTTCGTCATGGACCTGCAGCAGCACCTTGCCGCGCAGGTTGTCGCGCCGCAGCAGCGCATCGGCGCGGATCATCGCCCGTTTGACGATATCCGCCGCCGTACCCTGGATCGGAGCGTTCATCGCGGCGCGCTCGGCGGCCTGGCGCACCTGCGGGTTGCGCGACTGCAACTCCGGGAAGTAGCGGCGGCGACCGAGCAGCGTGGAGACGTACCCCTTCTCGAGCGCCTCCTCGCGAATCGAGTCGGTCAGCCGTTTCACACCAGGGAAACGCTCGAAGTAGAGTTTGATGTAGTCGCGCGCGACCGCCTGCGAGACGCCCGCGCTGTTGGCGAGGCCGAAGGCGCTGATGCCGTAGATGATGCCGAAGTTGACCGTCTTTGCCAGTCTGCGGGTGTCCGGGTCCACCGCATCATAGGGCACGTCGAACATCTCGGACGCCGTCGCCCGGTGGATGTCCCGCCCCTCGCGGAAGGCTTCCAGGAGCGCCTCGTCGCGCGAGACATGGGCGAAGATGCGCAGTTCGATCTGCGAGTAATCGCAGGCGAGCAGGACGGCGGGCTCGCCATTGAAGATCGTCGTCTCCGGTGTGTTGCCCGCGACGAAGGCGTGGCGCACCTCGCGCCCGACCTCGGTGCGGATCGGGATGTTTTGCAGGTTCGGGTCGCTCGACGAGAGCCGCCCCGTCGAGGCGACCGCCTGATTGAACGAGGTATGCACCCGCCCCGTCTCCGGGTTAATCAGCAGCGGCAGCGCGTCGACGTACGTCCCCTTCAACTTGGAGAGTTGCCGGTATTCGAGAATCTGCTTGACGATCGGGTGCTCCCACTGCAACGGCTCCAGGACATCTGAGGCGGTGCTGTATCCGGTCTTCGTTTTCTTGCCGTGCGGCAGGCTCAGTTCATCGAAAAGCACCGCGCCGAGTTGCATCGGCGAGTTGATGTTGAAGGGGTGCTTCGCCAGTTCGTAGACATCGGCGGCGAGCGCGGCCATATGCTCCTCCAGGCGGGCGGAGAGCGTCTGGAGGTAGCCCGCGTCCACCGTGATGCCGGTGCGCTCCATGTCCGCGAGGATCGGCACGAGCGGCAGTTCGATCTCGTCGAGCAGGTGGAGGATTTCGCGCTTCTGCAAGTCGTCCCGCAGCGGGGCGACGAGGGCGTTGGTGGCGTAGGCATCCTCGGCGGCATAGAGGGCGGCCTGCGGCACCGGCACCTGCGCCATCGTGATCTGCGCGCGGCCCGTGCCGATTAAATCCGTGATGTGCGTCATCTCGAGGCCGAGGCGGGTGAAGGCGAGTTCCTTCAGGCCGACCGACGTCTCGCCGAGCAGGTAGGCGGCGAGCATCGTGTCGAAGATCAGGCCGTTCAGCTCCAACCCCGCCCGCTCGAAGGCGAGGATGTCGAACTTGGCGTTGTGCGCCACCTTCGTGATATCCGGGTCCGCGAAGATCGGGCCGAGATGCTCGCGCACCTCCGGCACGCTCAACTGCTCCTCCGCGAGGTAGTGGCCGACGGGCAGGTACCACGCCTCCTTGCCGTCCACCGCGAGCGAGATGCCCACCAATGCGCCCGTCACCGGGTTAACGCTCGTCGTCTCGGTGTCGAACGCGAACGTCCCCACCTCGCGCAAGCGGGCCGCCAGCGCGGGCAACTCCGCCGCCTTGGCGATCACGGTAGCGCTGTGATTGTGGTCGCCGTGATTGAGGCTCTTCCGGGCGGAGACATGCTCCGGCAATTTCGTCAGCAGCGAGCGGAATTTGCAATTCGCGGAAGAGATTGACGACGCGCTCGCGGTCGTACTCGTGTGTGCGGCACGCCTCCAGATCGAGCTTCAGTTCCACGTCGGTGACAATCGTCGTCAGCACTTTCCCTTTGAGGGCATCCTCGTACTGCGCCGCGATGATGTCGCGGATGCGCGGCGGCATGATCTCGTCCAGATGATCGCGCCAGTTCTCCAGCGGGCCGAACTGCTGCAGGAGCGTCTTCGCGGTCTTCTCGCCGATTCCTTTGATGCCGGGGATGTTGTCGCTCTTGTCACCGACGAGCGCCTTGTAGTCGGCGACGAGCGGCGGCGCGAAGCCATATCGCTCGATCGTCTTCGCCATATCGTAGATACGGAAGTCCGAAAAGCGATTCTGCGTGCCGGGCAAAACGACATTAACGCCATCGTCCGAGACGAGTTGGAGCGTGTCGGTATCGCCGGTGACGATATATGTCTCGACCCCTTCGCGCGCCGCCACCCGACCGAGCGTGCCGATAACGTCGTCCGCCTCGTAGCCGGGGACGACGAAGATCGGGATATTGAGCGCCTCGACGACCTCGCGGACGCGCTCCTCCTGCTGCCGCAGTTCGTTCGGCATCGGCGGGCGGTTCGCCTTGTAGGTATCGAGCAGATTGTCGCGAAACGACCCGCCCTTGTCGAAGGCGACGGCGATGTACGCGGGGGTGAAGGCGCGGAGCGCGTCCAGCATCATCGCCGTGAAGCCGAAAGTCGCGTTGACCAGTTCGCCGGACGAGGTCGCCATCGCCTGCGGCAGCGCGTGGAAGGCGCGATAGAGGAGCGCGTGCCCGTCGATGAGCACGATCCGTTCTTTTGTCACGTCGCGGCGCTCCTTTTCAGGACTGAGGGCTGAGGACTGAGATGGCCCGCTCCCCACTCAGACCGCAGCCCTCAGTTCTCGGTCCTCTCTAACTGTTGCCTTTTTTGTCTTCGTCCGAGAAGTCGAGGCTGTTGATGAACTCGCGGAAGGAGGAGAGTTTCTCGTCATCGACGGTCGGCTTCGTCTTCGCCTTCGTGTCGTCCTCTTCCTCATCCTCACCAAACAGGACGCCCGCCTTATCCATCACGGACTCTTCGACGAAGATCGGCACCTTCGTCCGCACGGCGAGGGCGATGGCGTCCGACGGGCGGGAGTCCACCTCCACCTGCCGGCCCGCCGCCTCGATGACGATGGTGGCGTAGAAGACATCGTCCTTGAGCCCGGTGACGAGGATGCGGCGCACCTTGCCGCCGAGGTCGCCGATGATAGACTTCATGATGTCATAGGGGAGCGGCCGGGCCGCCTCGACCCCCTGCAACTCCATCGCGATCGCCTCCGCCTCGAAGTGCCCGATCCAGATCGGCAGATAGCGCTCGCCCTCCAACTCCTTGAGGATAACGACGCGCTGGTTCGTGACGAGGCTGACGCGGATGGATTCGACGACTGATTCGATCATTGAACACACGCCTTTCGCGGCAGGCCCCGGTGAGCAATGTCCCTGCGACGCACGGCGCGAATCCGCCGCGACGGCACCCCGATTGTACCGCCATCACGGGGACGCGGCAACGTCACCGGGCGGCGGCCATCGCCGGGCGCGCGGGCGACGCAACGCGCTGCAATAGCTCCTCGGCCAGCTCGCGGTACGCCTGCGCGCCCCGGCCGGCGTGGTCGTACTCGGTGATCGCCTGCCCGTACGAGGGCGCTTCGGCGAGGCGGACGGTGCGCGGCACGACGCTCTTGAAGATGCGCGTCGGGAAGAAGCGGCGCACCTCGGCCACCACCTGCGGCGCGAGCCGGGTGCGCGCGTCATACATCGTCATAATGACGCCCGTTACATCGAGCGTCGGATTGACGGTGCGCTTGACGCGGTCGACCGACTGGACGAGTTGCAGCAGCCCTTCGAGCGCCAGGAATTCGCACTGAATCGGGATGAGGACGCCGTGCGCGGCGGTCAGCGCATTGACGGTGAGCAGGCCGAGCGAGGGCGGGCAGTCGATCAGGATGAAATCGTACGCCTCCGCCACGGTCTGCAACGCGGCGCGCAGATAGGTCTCGCGTTGCGGCAGATCCACCAGTTCGATCTCCGCCGCCGCCAAGACGCTCGTACTGGGCAGGATGCTGAGGCCCGTGACGCGCGTGGGGCGGATCACCTCGGCGGCGGGCGCTTCGTTGAGCAGCACATCGTAGAGCGTCGTATTCATCGCCGCTTTGTCCATGCCGAGGCTGCTGGACGCATTGCCCTGCGGGTCCGCGTCGACAATCAGCACGCGCTGCTCCATCGCCGCGAGGCACGCGGCGAGGTTGACGGCGGTCGTCGTCTTGCCGACGCCGCCCTTCTGATTTGCCACCGCGAAGATACGCGCTCGCTCGCCCATCGTTTCCACTTACGAACACCCGTACGGACGCTCCCCGGAGTGTAGCGCGACGGCGGATGCGACGCAACGGGGAAGCCCACTCCCTGCACGTAGTCGTATGGGCGGAGAATGGGCAGGGGGCGAGGTCTCCCGTGCTATACTCGCGCCGCACTCGGAATTGCGGCATTTCTCACGGGGAGAAGACAGATGAACGGCGTCGTTGTTGCACCACAACCCCCGGCGGCGGAAGCGGGGGCGGATGTCTTGCGGAGCGGCGGGAACGCCTTCGATGCCGCCGTCGCCGCCGCGTTCGTGCAGGCGGCGACCGATCCATTCATGTGCGGCATCGGCGGCATCGGCATCGCGCAGATTTTCGATGCGGCGACGGGCGAGCACGTCATGATCGACTTCGTCGGGCGCGTCGGCTCGCGTGCGCAACCGGATCAGTGGGCGAAACTGGCGCGGCGCACCGCCGAGGGGAAGACCTACGTGCAGGGTTGGCACAACTATCTCGGCTACCAGGCGATCCTCATCCCCGGCACGGTGGCGGGTCTGGCGGCGATCCACGCCGGGCGCGGGCGGATGCCGTGGCGCGAGCTCCTGCAACCGGCGATCCGCATCCTGCGCGCGGGTTTCCCGCTCTACGAATACATGACGGAGTATTTCTTCGAGACGCACCAGTACCCGGTGGGCGAGAACTACCCGACCTTCGACGCATTCATCCACACGACGGACGCGATGGCCCGCCTCTGGCTCCATGAGGACGGCACGGTCCGTCATGTCGGCGAGCAACTGACGAACCCGGATTATGCCTCGGCGCTCGAATGCCTGGCCGATGATGGGGCGGACGCCTTCTATCGCGGCGCGATTGCCGAGCGAATGATGGCCGACTTCGCCGCGCACGACGCGCTGATCACCGCCGAGGACCTGGCCGGACAGCAGGCGTTCACGCGCGCGCCGCTCGGGAGCGACTATCGCGGCATGACGGTCTCCACCAGCCCGCTCGGCGGCGCGACGGTGCTGCAAATCCTCAATATTCTCGAAGGCTTCCCCGTGGCGGCGATGGGCCACAACAGCGCGGACTACCTGCACACGCTCGCCTCGGCGATGCAACTGGTTTTCCCCGACCGCGAGCAGATGGCGGGAGAGGGCGGCGAGGCAACGATGGAACGACTGGTCAGCAAGGAGCACGCGGCGGCGCTCCGCGCCCAGATGAACGAGACGAGTATCCCCGCGAAAGAGATGGCCGCCGTCCCCGGCACGACGCATCTCTCCGTCGCGGACCGAGACGGCAATGCGGTCGCCGTCACGCATACGCTCTCGACGGGCGGGGGCGTCGTCACGCCGGGGCTCGGCTTCCAGTACAACAACGGCATGAGCAGTTTCGATCCGTTGCCCGGCAAGCCGCGCTCGATCGCGGCGGGCAAGGCGCGCATCACGCCGATGGCGCCGACGCTCGTCTTGCGCAGCGGACGGCCCGCGATCATCCTCGGCAGCCCCGGCTCGAACGCGATCGTCAATGCCATCGCCCAGGTGATCATCAATGTCGTCGATTTCGGCATGACGCCCATCGAGGCCGTCTCCGCGCCCCGTATCCACTGCGAGGGCGGCCCGGTGCTGACCGAGACCCGGCTGCCCATCGCGACGGGGCGCGCGCTCGCTTCGCGCGGCCACCGCCTCAACCCACGGCCTTTTGCGTACGACTCGCTGCAAGGGCGCGTCCAACTGATCGTCGCGGGGGAGGATGGCTGGATCGGCGCGTCCGACCCGCGCCGCGATGGCGGCACGGCGATGTATGCGTAACCGCCTCGGTCTGTGATGCGTGTGACAACGCCGTGTCCCCGGTCTGGTTGAATACGCTACCGCCGCGAGACGGACGACCGTCGCATGGGGCGGATCCGCCGCGCATCTGAGGCATCGGGTATGAGCATACAGGGACAGTTAGCGCTGACGAGCGACCGGGCGCAGGTCGAAGCGGGCGGTCGCGCCGTGCTGACCGCATGGATCACCAACAGCAGCGCGTACGCCGAGGAGTTCTCGCTCCGACCGCGCGGTATCGAACCGGCGTGGATGACCTTCCGGCCCCCGGCGGTCACCGTGCAGCCGGGCCAGCAGATGACCGCCTCTATCCTCATCAATCCGCCCGCCGATGCGGTCTCCGCCGATCTCGCCGTGACCATCACCCTCGTCGCGCGGTCGACCGGGGCCAGCATCGCGGAGGCGAGCGTCCCCCTCCGGTTGCTCGGCGCCGCGCCGGTGGCGCCGCAACCATCGGCGCGGTCGGCCACGGCACCGGGCCACCGCGGCGTCTGGCTCGCGGGCGCCGCGGTGGGGCTCGTGCTGATTGCCGCAGTGGTCGGCGTGCTGCTCCACAATCGCGGCGGTGGCAGCGGAACGCCGCTACCCGCCGGGCCGGTGGGCGCCTCCTGCACTGATCCTCCGCCAAAGCTGGCAACCCTCTTCAGTGACAATTCGTTGACGGCGATCCGCCTGAGCGATGAGGACTCGACGAATCTCCAGGTGCTCCACACCGAAAAAGCGAGCATCCTCTCGCCACTTTACGAACCACTGCTCGCGCTCTCCGGGGATGCCTCGCGGCTCGCCTACGTCACGGCGAGCGACGAATCCATGGACGATGCACATCTCTGGTATCTCGATGTGGCGAACCCGAACCAGGCGACCGAACTCGCCAGCATCCCGCAGGGCTTCTGGAACATCAAACCCGCCTGGTCCCCCGACGGCAAGCAACTCGTCTACCTCCGCGTCAACGCGCAGAGCGCGGCCCAGGGCAAGATGGACCTCGAACTGTGGGTCGCCGAGGTCGGCGGGCAGCCGCACCAGGTGAACATCCCTTCCAACCTACTGCGGTCGGACGATTTCACCGCGACCCACGCCCCGCCGCTGTGCTGGGCGGCGGACAATAAGACGGTCATCTTCCCCAATGTCGCCCATGCGGCGAGCCCTACCGATCAGGGGACGCGCTACACGGGGAGTTCCGCCGCGGGGACGCAGACGGTCGGACCGACGGCGACGAATCCGAGCGCCGCGACCGCGACCGCGATCGTGGCCGACACCCCGGCGGTCGCCATGCAGACCGAGGTGGACGTTACCAACGGCGCGCGACGCGACGCCTCGCGGCCGGACCAACCTCTCCCGGCCGTCGCGGATGACAGCCCCATTCCTCCCGCCCAGCGCAAGGGGACGAACTGCACCTTGCCGGCCTTCGCCCAGACCGACGCGCGCTGGCGCTCCCAGATCATGCGCAATGGCGGCGATAGCATCGGCTCATTCGGCTGCGCGCTCACCTCGACCGCGATGGTGCTCAACTACTACGGCGCCAACATCGACCCCGCGAGCCTGAACGTGTGTCTCGGCCCGAATGCGGAGGATGTCTACTGGTCGCAGGCGGTCCCATGCTCCCAGAAGAAAGTTACCGCCGCGAACGCGCTCGACTTCTCGTGGGCGAGCCTCGATCAGGTGCTCGCGAACGGCCAGCCGGCGATTGTCGGCATGCTCGGCGGGCAGGCGGGGAGCCACTTTATTGTCGTCACCTCCGGGGGTGGCGGCGATGCGTCCAATTACGCCGTCACCGACTCGTGGGACGCCTCCACCGACAAATCCCTCCAGTCGTTCATCAACCGCGGCTACAATATGCGCTGGATCAGGACGTTCGACGGCACGGATCAAGGGTGCGCGCGCATCGTCGGCGCCCCGGCGCCATCGGACGATGCGAACGGCGTCGTAGGCAGCAGCAACGGTCGCCCCGTCGCCCCGTCGCAATTGATGGAGTTCTTCACGCGCGCCGCCAATAAGACCGGGGTGCCGCGCGAGGTCCTGCTCGCCGTCGCGTTCACCGAGTCGAACTTCACACCGCTCGCCCGAGGGCCATTAATCGAACGGTACGCCGCCAATGAGGACGCCCACGCCCTCGGCATGATGCAGTTCCTGCCCAGTACCTACCGCGGCTACATGGCCGAGGTGGACAAAGCGACCGGGAAGAATCTCGGGGAGCAGGGCATCTGGGACCCCGAATCCTCGATCTTCGCCGCCGCATTCCTCCTGCGCGACCACGGCGCGCCGGGCAACATCCACGACGCGCTCTTCGCCTACAACAACGCCGAATGGTATGTCGCCAAGGTGCTCGCCCTCGCGCAGCAATACCGCGACGGCGTGATACTGGATGACAACATCTACGACGCGAACGGCTCGAACAAGCCGGGAACGGTCTCCAATCCGCATCCGTCGAGCCCGCCGCCCGGCGCGACGGCCGGTACCGTCGCGCCGTCCGCGACGAGCGTCATCACCGGGACGACCACCCTCTCCACAACCACGGCGGTCGCCTCGGCCACCGCCACGCGCCCAGCCGGCACGGTCAGCAAGCTCGTCACCGTCACGCCGCACCCGACCGCGCCAAAGCCGGCGAAATCGCCGACACCGAAGGGAGGCGGCAAACCGTCCCCGAAGCCGCACTTCGTCTGGAGCGTCGCCGACGGCAGCATCCACCGGGGCGATGTCCGCCTCGATCTCTCGTGGTTCGGGGACATCGGCGAGGTGGTGAGCGCCACGGTATCGAGTATCGCCCTGAACAACGCGGCGATCGGGCCGGTGCCGACGCGCGACTTCACCCAGGGGATGACGCTCACCGACGAAGGCATCTATCAAGCGACCATCGTCACGCTTAAGGACGGGCAGTTGCATGTGACCCGCCGCAAGTTCACCATCGATCGGACCGCGCCGCTGCTCGACGTCTCGCTCGCCAACGGTACGCAAGCCAGCGCCGGGCCCGCCGCCGTCCCTCTTGGCCTCTCCCTCGCCCCGCGCACAGTCGCCGCCGCCCCCGCGAAGCCGGCATCGCGCGGCCCCGCCACCCTCGATATCCGCTACGCGGACATGCTCAGCGGCGTCGCCACCATCGAGTACCAACTGGACGGCAGCGAATGGAAACTCGCCTTCAACGATGTCACCTTCAACGGCGCGATGAAGGTCGCGGGCGTCGGCGATCATCTGGTCGCGCTCCGGGCGACGGACCTCGCGGGCAATATCTCCCCCGTGCGCACCTACGATTTTACCGTCCTGCCCGAGACCGGCCAAACCGCGACGCCGACACCGGCGCCGACCGCGGTCCCGACCGCTCTGCCAAACACGCCCACACCGCTCGCGACCACCGCGCCGACCGCTGTGCCGCCATCCGACACACCGGCCCCGACGGAGCCGCCCGCCCCGGATGCGACGCAGACACCGGTGCCGACGCAGACGCCGGTACCGAACCGTCCGCCCGCGCCGACCGCCGCCCCCGCCGCCCCCAACGACCCCAATATTCCGGCGCCACCGACCGACACACCTGTTCCCACAGTCGTGCCGACACCGACGCTCGCCCCAACCGCGAGCAATGCGCCCGCTACCCTCGTGCTCCCACCAGACAAGACCGTGGATGCAAATGCGCCCGGCGGCGCGACCGTTCCCTTCGATGCCAGCGCGCGCGACGCTGCGGGCAACCCGGTGCCAGTAGCGTGCGATCCGAAATCGGGATCGCTCTTCCCGGTCGGTACCACCGTCGTTACCTGCACCGCGACGACCCCGGCGGGACTCAAAACGCAAGCCTCGTTCCGAGTGACGGTGAAAGCCAGCCAACCACCGACGCTGAGCCCGCAGGATAACCTGACCGTCGAAGGGAACACGAGGGGCGGCGCCACGGTCGCGTTCAACGTGACGGCGCAAGATGCGGTGGATGGTCCATTACCGGTCTCGTGCAGCCCGTCATCCGGCTCACTCTTCAATCTCGGCACGACGAACGTCACCTGCACGGCGACGAATTCCTTCGGCCTACAAGGAACGCGACGCTTCACGGTGACCGTCCGCGACACGACGCCGCCAGCGCTCGCGCTACCGGCGGCTATCAGCGTGGTCGGTAATTACAACACGGACTTCCTCGGCGCCACGCCCTCGTTTGCCGCGAGCGCGACGGATATCGTGGACGGGGCGGTACCGGCCGTGTGTAGCCCCGCCTCCGGGACGTTCTTCAAGGGCGGCACGACGACGGTGACCTGCACCGCGCGAGATAGCGCCGGGAATGTCGCTACCGGATCGTTCAACGTGACCGTTACCAGACCGGCGCCACCGCCGGACACGCAACCACCAGTCATCACCACGCAGGGCAACATTACAATCGCGTCGAACTCGGTAACTGTCGCGAATTATCAGGTCTCCGCCACAGATAACGTCGACGGACCAGTGCCAGTAACCTGCAGCCCGCCCTCCGGCACGAAATTCAACCCTGGTTCGACGACAACCGTCACCTGCACCGCACGGGATGCGGCGGGGAACGTGGCGACGAAGACGTTCGTCGTCACGATCAACACCTTTGTCGCATCCGGGCAACCGTATCGAGAAGTCTGACGGCAGCGGAGGGCGTTTCTCGTCACTCCGGACCACGAAAGGTGTGTGCCAGATGCAACGAGTGTACCGTAGATTGCATACCGACTGCCGCCGGCTCGTTGTCCTCCTGCTCGTCGGTCTGCTGCTCCCCGTCATGGCGGTGCAGATTGTCCGCGCGGCGACGATCAATGTGAATGGTGGCACCGGCACGGATAGCGCCACCTGCGGCGCGAGTGGCAGCCCCTGTAAGACGATCGTCTACGCGGTCACGACCCGCGCCGGGAACGGCGATACGATCACCGTCGCGGCAGGGACATACACCGAGAGCGTCACGATCGCCAAGCCGGTGACGATCACCGGCGCGGGTCAGAACGCGACGAAGATCGACGGCGGCAACGCCAATCAAGTCCTGCACATCAATACCGGCGCGAATGTCGCCATTCGCAAACTGACCGTGCAGAACGGCAACGGAGGGCCTGGTGGCGGTATTTACAACGGCGGCACGCTGCTGCTTACCGACGCCGCTGTCATCACCAATACCGGCATCGCCTCCGGCGGCGCGTTCTTCAACGACGGCGCGGCGACGCTGAATCTGAAAAATGTTGCCATTAGCGGCAATAAAGCGAAGACCGGGGCAGGCATCTACAATGAAGGCGCGGCGACGCTCGACGCAACGACGATCAACGGCAATGCCGCGAGTGATAGTGGTGGCGGCATCTACAACCACGGCACGCTCACGGTCGCGAATGCCGTCATCAACAACAATAGCGCCGCTACCGCGCTCGGCGGCGGTCTCTACAATACGATGGCGACCGCCAAGGCGACCATCGTCACCACGACCCTGAGCGGCAACAGCGCGAAGTTCGGCGGCGCCATCGCCAACGATACCAGCGGCGCGGTGAAGGTGGATCAAAGCACCCTCAACGGCAACACCGTCACCGACATCGGCGGCGGCATCTACAATCGCGCTGGCGGGGTGGTCGCCCTGACGGACAGCACCCTCAGCGGCAACACGGCGACGCCGGGCGCGGGCGGCGGTTTCGATTCCTTCGGCGCCACCGGCATCCTGACAGATGTGACTGTCGCAGGTAATACCTCCGCCGGCTTCGGCAACAACGACGGCATCAGCACCGACGGCAACATGACCCTGCGGGGCACGATCGTCGCCGACGGCTGCGGCGGAACGATCACCTCCAGCGACTACAATCTGGACATCGGGCTCTCGTGCAAATTCACCGGCCCGCATGACCAGAAAGGCACGAACCCGCAGATCGGCCCGCTCGCCAACAACGGCGGCCCGACCTTCACCCATGCCCTCTCGCAGGGGAGCCCAGCGGTCGATATGGGGGGCACGACCTGCCTGCCGACCGATCAGCGCGGCATCACCCGCCCGCAAGGCGCCGCGTGTGACATCGGCGCGTTCGAACTCCAACAAATCGTCGCGCAGCCCACTCCGACAGCGACCACGCCAGCCACCGCGACGGCGACGACCATGGCGGGGAACGCCGCCTGCACGTCGCTCGCGCCCGGCAGCGCGTTCGCCGATCCCGCCTTCCAGGCGCAATGGCAACAGGGCGAAGCGCTCGCGCCGAACTTCTGGGGACCGCCGGACACCCCGCCCGGCCTGATGGAGCCCTACACCGAAGCGCCGAGCGGTCAGCGAGTCGTGCAATACTTCGACAAGGGACGAATGGAACTGACCGACCCGGCGGGAGGTGTCACCAATGGCCTCCTGGCAAATGAGCTCATCACGGGCCTGCAACAGATGGGCAACAGCGCCTTCCAGCAACGCGCCGCCGCGAACATCCCGATCGCGGGCGATCCGGACAACCCCGGCCCGACCTATGCCGGACTCGGCACGACCGCTGCGGCCCTACTCAATGCCGCGCCCGCCCAGACCGGAATCCTCGTCTCGACGACCGTGGCGGCAAACGGGACGATCACGCCCGGTACGGCTACTGCAGGCTCCGGCCCGTCCGCCCTCGCCACCTACGACGCCGCGACCCAGCACAACGTGCCCACGGCCTTCGCGGACTACCGGAACAAGGTCGGTCTCCTCACCGTCGGCCTCGCCAAGAGCGAGCCCTTCCTCACCACCGTCAAGGTCGCCGGCCAGCAGCGGCAGGTGATGGTCCAGGTCTTCGAGCGGCGCGTCCTCACCTACACGGCGGACAACCAACCCGCCTTCCAGGTCGAGATGGGCAACATCGGCCAGCACTACTACCGCTGGCGCTACTGCACCGCATAATCGATCTGAACAACACATTCGCGAGCAAGGGGAGCGCGGTGTGCGCTCCCCCTGATTATGCTCGCCATTGGCGCAGAGACCATATGGACCGTCTCGCCAATGCGGCGCAGCAGCGTCGTTTCCTGCTCGGTGAATGTGCGGAATATCATGCCAGGCAAGAGGCCGCTCATTGCTCACCAGGGATTCGTTCGCGGACGACGTGTTTCTGCACTTTGCCGAGGGCGTTGCGCGGCAGGGCATCGACGAAATGGACGGCGCGCGGCTTCTTGTAGGACGCGAGTTGGTCCCGGCAGAAGGCGATCAGCGTCTCGGCCGTCAGCGCGGGATCGTCGCGGACGACGACTGCCGCCACCTGCTCGCCGAACTCGGCGTCGGGCAGCCCGATCACGGCGACCTCGGCGACGCCGGGGCACTGTGCCAGCACTTCCTCCACCTCGCGCGGATAGATATTGTAGCCGCCGCTGATAATCAATTCCTTGGCGCGGCCACTGATCGTGTAGTAGCCGTCCGCGCTGCGGTGGCCGAGGTCGCCGGTGCGAAACCAGCCCTCCGGGTCGAACGCCTCGGCGGTGGCGTCCGGTCGCTGCCAGTAGCCCGCGAAGACGTGCGGCCCCCGCACCTCGATCTCGCCCGTCTCGCCGTCCGGCAGCGCCGCCCGCGTGCGGACATCGACGATGCGCGCCTCCTGCCGGGGAAAGGGCTGCCCGACCGTACCCGGGCGCCGCTCGCCGCCGAACGGATTGGTCGTATTCATGATCGTCTCGGTCATGCCGTACCGTTCGAGGATCACCTGCCCGGTGAGCGCCTGCCACTCCGCGAAGGTCTGCGGGCTGAGCGGCGCGCTGCCGGAGACGAAGAGCCGCAGGGCGCGGGGCCGCATCTCCGGGTGCGCGGCGGCCTCGGCGAGCAGGCGGATGTACATCGTCGGCACGCCGAAGAACATCGTCAGCGGCTCGGTGCAGAGTTGCGCGGTAGATCGTCGCCGCATCGAAGCGGCGGTGGAGCGTCATCGTCGCGCCCGCCGTCAGCGTGCCGTGCGCGCCGACCATCAGGCCGTGCGCGTGGAAGAGCGGCAGCGCGAGCAGGAGATGATCGTCTTCTGTCCACTGCCACGCCTCGCGCAGCGACGTGATGTTCGCGATCAGGTTACGATGGAGCAGCATCGCGCCCTTGCTGCGGCCCGTCGTGCCGGAGGTGTAGGCGATCACCGCGAGATCGTCGTGCCGGGGGAGATTCGGGGCGTAATCCCAGCCGGTCGCCAGAAATATCTCCAGTTTCGCATCGACATCGACGATCGATTCCAGATCAGGCAGATCGGCGCGTACGCGGTCGAGTTCAGGCAACCGCTCGCGGTCGGTGATGCAGAGCCGGACGCCCGCGTCGCTCAAGATGTGCCGCAGTTCGACTTGCCGGTACTGCGTATTGACGAGCACGACCACGCCGCCCGCCAACCAGACGCCGAGATAGGCGGCGAGGAAGTCCGGGCAGTTCTCCAGGAAGAGCGCCACCCGGTCGCCCGGCTCGATCCCCCACGCGCTGAGCGCGCCCGCGAACGCTTCCGCCCGCCGCCGCAGCCATGCATATGTGTATGTCTTGCCCTCGAAGATGATAACGGTCTTTTCCGGTGTGCGAGAGGCATTCATGCGGAATGCCTCGACGATCGATGATGCTTGTCGGAGAAAGGTCTTCCCTGAGGAATCTCGTGTGTCTGTCATCGTGCATCCTCAGTTCAAGGTTCGATACGGATAATTCCCGGAATATGGTCAAAATCCTCGTCGAAGGTGATGACCTCGGTTAATCCCTCATCCTCCATAAGCGCGACGTGATAGGCATCGGCGAATGGGAGATTGCGGTTGACGTAGTAGTCGAACACCTTCTGAAACCGCTCTTTGCCGGGAAGAACGATGCCCGGAAGCGTCAGCAACGGCAAGACGTTCGCGCGAATGCTCACTTTCGGATGTCGATAGTGTTTCTCCAGCAGGAACACCGTCTCGAATACCACCGTGTCCGCCGTTCGGACCTGCTGTCCCTGCGCGATCCGCATAAGAAACTGGCTGGCGCGCGGGGAATGGTTTGCATTATCCTGCGTGAGATGCCGAACGAAAACGTTCGTATCCAGGAACGGAATCGCCATTATTGCCGACCCATTCGCTGATATCCGTCTTCGGCAATCGCTTCTTCCGCCATTCGGCGCATCTCCATCGCAGTTTCGGGGATCTTCACGCCGGGAGGCGGCTTCAGAGCTCCTGCGGTTCGTTCAACGATGCTGACACTCCGCGCAATGTGCAAACCATCCTCATCGAGTGTAAAAATGATTTGCTCGCCGGGGACGATGCCCAATCGCTCTCGCATGTGCTTCGGTATCGTGATTTGTCCCTTGCTCGTCACGGTGGAGGACGACTCTCTCATAGATTTCTCCTTAAACTCCCATTCGTAAGAATACTGACACATCAGTCTTACCACCTCTTTCAAGAGCTGTCTATCGCTGTTCCCCGTGCATAGGCTCTTGCGGAGAGGGGTGGACGGCAATTTGATACTATCGCGACGTAGCGGCCAGGGTCAGTGCCCGAATTTACAAAAGGATTGCTTCGATGAAAGTCCTGTTCGTCGTCCTCGATACGCTGCGGCGCGATTATCTGGAACCGTACGGCACCGATTGGGTGCGGACGCCGAATATCGCGCGGCTGGCGGAGCGGTCGGTGGTCTGCGACAACCACTGGGTGGGGTCGCTGCCTTGTATGCCCGCGCGGCGGGAGTTCATGACCGGGCGTCACAACTTCCTCGAACGCGGCTGGGGGCCGCTGGAACCGTTCGACGATGTGCTGCCCGCGCAACTACGCAAGGCGCAGCCGAAGGTCTTCTCGCATCTGATTACGGACCATTACCACTACTTCTATCTCGGCGGCGAGGGGCACAACAATCAGTTCGATACCTGGCAGTTCGAGCGCGGGCAGGAGAGCGACGCATGGATCAGCCGCGTCGATGCGCCCGCCTTCCCCGCCGGTATGGGCCGAAACAACGACCGCCAGAACACCCTCAATCGCTTCGCCCAGCGCGAGGAGCACGAGTTCTCCGGCCCGCGCTGCATCGAGCACGCCGTCCGGTGGCTCGAAGAGAACGAGGGCAGCGAGAACTGGTTCGTTCAGTTGGAACTCTTCGACCCGCACGAACCTTTCTTCGTCGTGCCGAAGTACCTGGAAATGTACGGCGACACCTGGGACGGCCCGCTCTACGACTGGCCCGATTATGGCGCCGTCAAGGATAATCCCGACGCCATCGCGCACATCCGCAACTGCTACGCGGCCCTCCTGACGATGACCGATCACTGGCTCGGCAGGTTGTGGGATACATTGGACGCGCAAGACGCCTGGCGGGACACGATAGTCGTCCTGACGACCGATCACGGCTCGATGCTCGGCGAGCACGACTACTGGATGAAGAACGCGATGCCCGTCTACAACGAGATCGCGCACATTCCGCTGATCGTCCATTTGCCCGGCGATCGGCGCGCGGGCAGCCGCGTCTCCGCCCTCACCCAGACGACGGACCTCATGCCCACCTTCCTCGATTACTACGGCGCGCCCGTGCCGCCGCATCTGCATGGCACGTCGCTCCGCCCCGCGCTCGAAGCGGATGCACCGGTTCACGATGCGATCATCTACGGCTACTTCGGCATGGCGGTCAACGTGACGGATGGCCGCTTCACGTACTTCCGCAATCCCGTGGCGGCGGAGACGAAACTGTACGCCTACACCGCGATGCCGACGACCTTCCACAATTTCATCGCGCGCGAAGACCTCGCGCAGGCGGAGATGGGCCGCTTCCTCGGCCACACCTACAACATCCCCGTCTTCAAGATTCCGCAGACAGGCAGGCCGCCACACCGCCACGGCGATCGTTCGGCGGGCGCGTACGTACCGCGCCACGAACTGTTCGATCTGGTCGCTGACCCGAGGCAAGATTACCCGCTCGATGACGCCGAACGCGAGCGCCAATTCGGCGAGGTGCTCCGCGCTCACCTCAATCGCGTCCACGCACCGGCGGAGCATCTGGATCGGTTAGGGCTTTGACGAGAGCGAGATCAGTGGTGGCATAGGCTTGCAGCCTGTGCCCGGCGGCGTTCGATCCGCCACCGCTACGGAGGAACGTTGTACGATGGATGACAAGAGACGCCACGTCACCCCGGATGACCTCTACGCCCTCCAGTTCGTCGGCGATCCGCAGCCGTCGCCGGACGGGAGCCGGATCGCCTTTGTCGTCTCGATGGCGGATAAGGAAGAAAACGACTACCGCTCCCGCATCTGGCTCGTCGCGACGGACGGCGAGAGCGAGCCGGCGCCGCTGACAGCCGGGACGAAGAAGGATACATCGCCCCGCTGGTCGCCGGACGGGACCCGACTCGTCTTCGTCTCCAACCGGGCGGAGGAGACGCCGCACCTCTGGCTGCTCGACCTGCGCGGCGGCGAGGCGCGGCAACTGACGCACGGCAAGGAACCCGCGAGCGACCCCATCTGGTCGCCGGATGGCGCGCGCATCGCGTACATCGCCCACATCGGCGGCGAGCAACCGCCGGAGAAGGGCGCGGACGAGAAGACCAGGCGCGCCTGGGAGAACCGCATCCGCACGATCACGCGCCGCAAATACAAGCACGATGGCGACGGCTTCTGGGATGGCGGGCACGATCATCTCTTCGTCATCCCGGCGGACGGCGGCGCGCGGACGCAACTGACCGATGGCGACTGGGACGACGGCCAGCCCGCGTGGTCGCCGGACGGCGCGCGGATCGCCTTCACCTCGTACCGCGAGGAGGATCGCGACCGCGTCTCCCGCTCCGATCTCTGGACAGTCCCCGCAGCGGGCGGCGAGGCGCGCAAACTGACGGCGAGCAATGGCGAGGCGAGCGCTCCCGCCTGGTCGCCGGATGGGCGAACGATTGCCTTCCTCGGCCACGACGGAGGGCGACAAATGGTCCGCGACGACGCGCGTCTGGACGGTTCCCGCGGAGGGGAGCGCGCCGCCGCGCTGCCTCACGCAAACCCTCGACCGTCATGCGACGACCGTGACGCTCCACGACCAGACGACGCCCGACACCGCGAGCCCGCCGCTCTGGTCCGCCGACGGCGCGACGATCCGCTTCCTCGTCGCGGACGGCGGCAACGATCATCTCTATTCCGTACCCGCAACGGGCGGCGACGCGACGCGCGCCATCGGCGGCGAGCGTGCCATCCTCGGCGCACGGTCGCTGCCGGATGGGCGATTCGTCCTCCTCGCCACCGATGCGACGACGCCCGCCGAACTATTCGTCACGGACGGCACGACCGAACGGCAGCGGACGAAGATGAACCGCGCTGGCTGGAGAGCAAGGATGTCCGCGCGCCGGAGCGATTCCGCGTGCAGGGCGACGATGACCACGACATCGATTGCTGGCTGTTGACGCCGCCCGGCTTCGCGCGAGGGAGAGCAATACCCGCTCGTCCTGGAAATCCACGGCGGGCCGCAAGCGCAGTATGCCAATGCCTTCTTCCACGAGATGCAGGTGTGGGCGGCGGCGGGGCTATCTCGTCCTCTACACGAACCCGCACGGCAGCATCGGCTACGGCGAGCAGTTCACGGAGGAGTTGCGCCGCCACTACGGCGAGAAGGACATGCCGGACCTGATGGCCGCGCTGGACGCGGTGATCGCGCGCGGTGGTCGTGGACGAGCGGCGCATCGGCGTGACCGGCGGCTCGTACGGCGGCTTCATGGTCAATTGGCTGATCGGCCAGACAGACCGCTTCGCGGCGGGCATCACCCAGCGCTGCGTCTCCAACTGGGTGAGCGATTACGGCACGAGCGACCTGAGCATGGTCAGTTGCGTCGAGGAGTTCGGCGGCCCGCCGTGGGAGGCGATGGAGACCTATCTACGCCTCTCGCCGCTCACTTATGTTGGCAACATGCGGACACCCCTGCATATCGAGCAGCAGGAGCACGACTACCGCTGCGCGATGGAGCAGGCGGAGCAGATGTTCATGGCTCTCAAAGCGCGCGATGTGCCCGTCGAGTTCATCCGCTACCCGAATGAGAGCCATGCCCTCTCCCGCAGCGGCCAGCCCCACCACCGCGTCGAACGCCTCACCCGCCACCTCGCCTGGTTCGCGAAACACTTGGGAGGTTGAACCACAGAGGCACAGAGGACACAGAGACGGGAAGGAGAGAAAGAAGAAAAGCCTTCTCTCCTCTCTGGCCCCCTCTGTGCTCTCTGTGCCTCTGTGGTTCAATCTCCCACAATACTGTGGGCGATCTGGAAGCGGGCGACAGCGGCGCGGTCGATGGTGACGCCGAGGCCGGGGGCGGTGGGGACGGTGACGGAGCCCGCCGCGAAGCGGGGCGGGTCCGTGGCGATCTGCGCGCGCAACGGGTTCGGGGTGTTGTCCCACTCGACGAGCAGCGGGTCGACGTCGGCGTAGGCGGATGTGGTCGGCATCCAGCCGAGGAAGTGCATCGCCGCCGCTTGTGCGATGCCCGTGCCCCAGACGTGCGCCCAGCAGCGGACATTCCACGTCCGGGCAAGATCGGCGATGGCGCGCCCCTCGGAGAGGCCGCCGCAGAGGCAGAGGTCGGGCTGCAAAATGTCCGCCGCCCGCCGTTCCAGCAGATCGCGGAAGCCGAAACGGGTGTAGGCCAGTTCGCCCCCCGCGACAGGAATGGGCTGGCGCTCGCGCACCTCGCAATAGCCCGCGATGTCCTCGGGCGAAACCGGCTCCTCGAACCAGGCGATGTCGTACGGCGCGAGCAGTCGCCCGAGTTCGATCGCCTGCACCGGCTTGTAGGCGTGGTTCGCGTCCACCGCGAGGCCAATCTCCGGGCCAATTGCGTCGCGCACCGCGCGCACCGCCGCGACATCGAGCGGGATGCCGAAGCCGACCTTCATCTTGACGGTCCGAAAGCCCTGCTCGACATAGCCGATCGCCTCGGCGGGCAGCGCGGCGATCCAGTCATCGCCCGGCTGGCGATAGAGGCCGGTGGCGTACGCCCGCACCCGCGCCCGCGCCAAACCACCGAGGAGGCGATGGACGGGCTGGCCGCACTCCTTGCCGACGATGTCCCAGAGGGCGATATCGAGCGCGCTAAGCGCCCCGACGACGAAGCCGCGCTGCCCGGCATCGATCGTCGCGTTGTACGCGGCCTGCCAGAGCACCTCGCGATCCCACGGGTCCGCGCCGAGGAAGAGAGGGGCGAGCAGCGCCTCGATCAGCGTCGTATACACGACGGGCGGCGCCTGGCAGTAGATCTCGCCCCAGCCCTCGATGCCGTCCGCCGTCTCGACCCGCACGAGCACCGCCCGCCGTCGCGTCACCCACGCCTGCGACCAGCCGAACGGCGTCTCCAGCGGCGCTTCCAGTCCGAATGTCTCGATTTTCGCGATGCGCATCAGGACCTCCAAAGCAGGCAGTGGGCAGCAAACAACAGGCAGTATAGCGGAGCGGGCCACGCAGCGCGCGACGCCCGGTGGTTCGTCAGGGCGATCCGATCTCCGCGCAATGGGCGATGACTGTAGCGAAGGGACCCGGACGCGTTGCAAAATATCGAGCACGTGCGGGGAAGGTCAATCGCGCGGCGTGCTACGGCAGATGGCGCGAGGCGTCCCTCGCCATCGCAGGCGCCCGTGGGGCAGGTGTGAGAGAGGGGAGGTTCCCCAATGATTGAGACGGTACATGCTGGCGCACCCGGCCCGGCCCCGCAACCGGGGATGGTCTGGGTGCCCGATGGCGCCTTCCAGATGGGCGACGACCGCTTCTACCCAGAGGAGGCGCCTATCCATCGTGCGACGGTGAGCGGCTTCTGGATGGACGCGCACACCGTCACAAACGCGCAGTTCCGCCGCTTCGTCGAGGCGACGGGATATGTCACCGTCGCGGAGCGCCCGCTCGATCCGGCTGCGTATCCCGATGCCGACCCGGCGCTCCTCCAACCTGGCTCGCTCGTCTTCCACAAAACGGCGGGGCCGGTGGACTTGGGGGATTACGCGAACTGGTGGGCGTATCTCCCCGGCGCGCACTGGCGGCGGCCGTATGGAGCGCGATCGTCGATTGCGGGCAAGGCGCAGCATCCCGTCGTCCATATCGCCCATGCGGATGCGGAGGCATACGCGCGCTGGGCGGGGAAGGCGCTCCCGACGGAAGCGGAATGGGAGTGCGCGGCGCGCGGCGGGCTGGACGGCGCGATCTACGCATGGGGCGATGCGTTCGCGCCGGGCGGCAGGATGATGGCGAATACCTGGCAGGGCCGCTTCCCGTGGGAGAATCTGCTGACGGACGGGTTCGAGGCGACCGCGCCCGTCGGCTCGTTTCCGCCGAACGGATACGGGCTGTACGACATGGGCGGCAACGTCTGGCAATGGACGGCGGACGAGTTCGCGGCACGCCACATGGACGATATCCCCTCGCCCTGCTGCGCCCCTGCCAAGCCGCAGGGCGATTCTGCGACCCCGGCCGCCCCCATCCCGCGTAAGGTAATCAAGGGCGGATCGCATCTCTGCGCGCCGAACTACTGCCTGCGCTATCGCCCCGCCGCGCGCCAGGGGGAGGCGGTCGATTCGTCCACTTGCCACCTCGGCTTCCGCTGCATCGTCCGCCTCAGCGAGGATAGCAGGCGCGACGCGGAGGCGTGCCTTTGAGGCGCCGACGCAGGGCGCATTTCCCTTGGTGATAGCAGGCTTCTGCCCGCTATCACCCGTTTTGTATACTGATTGCCACTTCCCTGAGGAGATCAATGTTCGCTCTCGCGACGTATCTCCCGCTACCGCGCGGCGCCCGGCGGTGGGTCGGGACGCGGAGGGCGCGTGATGCGGATCGCTTCCGCATGGAAGGCCCCGGCGCTATCGCGGCGGCCCAGGACGGTCACATTGTCGCCGCGCATCAGGTCGGACGCTTTGACGTTCTTGCCCTGGAAGCGAAGGATCGTCGTCGGGTCGATCACGATCGTCGCGACCTTTTTCGCTCGCGTATAGACAACGATGCGATTCCCGGCGATGCGCGTAATCGTGCCATTGACGCCCGTCCGCGCTTGCGAGGCCGGCAATGGCGGGCCGAACTGCCGCTGCGGTCCGATGAAGGGGCCGTTGCCGGGGCGCGGTCGCGCCGTCCCGTCCGCGATTGCCGTCCCGACGGCGCCGGGGGAGATCGCGACGGGCGCACTGGGCGGCGAGCGGCGCGCCAATGCCACGCCCGCCGGCACCCCGAGCAGGAGCACGATGAGCGGCGCGGTGATCAGCAGGAGCCGCAATGAGCGCTTCACCGGGCCACTCCCGGTGCGGTCCGCGGGGCATAGCCGGGCGGCGGCTGCGGCGTGCCACGGCGGCGCAGGAGCGCGACCGTCGTCGCGGACCACGCGGCGAGCGCGCCGACGAGGGCGACCAGGTGCAGCCACGGCATATGCTCGACGAAGGCGCTCCAGAAGAGGCCCGGCGATTGCCGCGCGAGGTCGGAATCCTGCATGGCGAAGGTCAGGTAATCGAGCGTGCCGGTGGCGTGGAGCGCCTGGCCGAAGGCAATCGCGCAGACGAGCACGAGCGCGAGCGTGACGCCGTAGAGCGCCCAGAGCGCCGTACGCAGCCGCTGCCGCGCCGCCACGAAGGCGGGGGCGGTCTCGACCGTCCGCGCGAGGATCCGCGGCACGAGATCGGCAGGCGGGGCCGGCGACTGCAGCCGCGCGAAGAGGCGGTCGAGATCGTCGGGCGGCGCGCCGTCCACACCGTTGATTGTCGTTGGTTCATCTGCCATGGTATCCATCCTTGCGCCCACGCACCCTACCGAATACACGCGACGGGGCGACGGAAAGTTTCACATATCTCTTACACTTCTTCGCGCACCCATTCGCGCATCGAGAGGCGCAACATTCCTTTCGCCCGCTGAAAAAGCGTCTTCGCGCTGTTCTCCGGGATGCCGAGGGTTTCGGCGATCTCGCCGAAGGTCAGATCGCCCTCATAGCGCAGCACGACAACCTCCCGGTACTTCGGCGGCAACCCGGCAATCGCCTCGGCGAGCAATCGCTGGAGGTCGTGCCGCTCAGCGAGCGATTCGAGCGAGGGGCCGCTATCGGCAATCGCCGCCATCGCGTCCAACTCGTCTTCGTCCCCGCGCGGCAAATCCATCGGCAGGATGCGGCGCTGGCGGAGCAGATCGAGGCAGCGGTTCCGCGCGACGCGGTAGAGCCAGGGCCGGAGCGGCGCATCGGATCGCAGGCGAGGGAGCGTGTTGTAGCACTGCACGAAGGTATGCTGCGCCACGTCCGCCGCGTCGTCCGCGCTGCCGAGGATACGGGTCGCGAAGGCGTAGAGCGGCTGCGTGTAGCGGCGGACGAGCGTCTCGAACGCCGCGCTATCGCCGCCCTGTGCCAGCACAAGCAGTGCCTCATCCGTCGCCGTCCTCAGGTCATGCGCGGCGCCGCCCCGTCGCCGTCGCCACCCGTCCAGCACCCGTGCCCGCTCCTCACGTCGTCGCGATCCCCCTCACACCCCCTCTACCATACACGAGCGGGGCAAGCGGATCGGTTCATTCCGCCCGCGCCACGACGAGCGCGCGGACGGATGCCGCGCCCGCCCCTCTGAGCGCCCGCGCGCAGGCATCGAGTGTTGCGCCCGTCGTCGCCACATCATCGAAGAGCAGGATGCGCCGCCCCCGCACCGCCGCCGGGTCGGGGCAGGTGAAGGCGTCCGCGACATTCGCGTGCCGCGCCGCGCGATCCTGCCCGACTTGCGGCGGCGTATCGCGCGTGCGAGCGAGCCACCCCGGCACGACGGGCAGATCATCCCCGGCAATACGCCGGGCGATCAACGCGGACTGATTGAAGCCCCGCCCGCGCTCCCGCGTCGCAAAGAGCGGCACGGGCACGAGCGCGTCCGGCCTCGCCATCGCGGCAAAGGCCGGGCGCGCGATCTGCCGCGAGGGTCGCCGCGTACGGGCGCTGCCCCTCATATTTCAGCGCGTGGATGCACTCCCGCACCGGCCCGTCGAAAACCGTCGCCGCCACCATCCCATCGAGCGCGGTCGGATAGGCGCGACACTGCGGGCAGATGCCGGGCTGTTGTCACGCGGCGCCCGCACATCGGGCAGGCGGGCGGCTGGATATAGATGATCGCCTCCGCGCACGTCGGGCAGAGCAAATACCCCCGCGCCGCGCACACCGCGCACCGGGGCGGAAAGACGAGATCGAGCGCCCGCTCCCACCAATCAGGCATCGCACCCACTCCTATACTTTACCTATTCAACGGAAAGATGCTAGCAAGGGGGATGTATGAGCGCAAGCAAGGCAGGGGAGGAGCCGGATAACGTCGACAACGCTGGCCGATTGTGCGCACGACTCCAGGGGCTCGTAGAGGCACGCGCCCCGCTTGCGGGGGTTAGTGCATAGCGGGGCGCGTGCGGTCTCTGCTACAATGCGCCCCTGCCCGGCGGTTGCCCGGCGGATGGAGGGACAAGGAGACGGATGACGGTCACGGACGAACGGCGCGCGGAGAAACGGCCGCAGAGCCTCAATGGATACGAGCGGACGCCGCGCGGGCTGATGGACCGGTTCGTGGCGGAGGAACTCTGGCGGCGGCCGCGCTATGCGTGGCACCGCTTCTGGGGGGACATCAACCCCTTCCCGCGCACGATGCGGCAGGTCTGGGATTTCGCCGCCGGGGACGCCGATTACGCCGCGCACATGGTCAACGGCTCGCCCGATGAGGCGACGCTGCGGCGCACGGGCGCGAAGATGGCGGAGCGGCTGATTACCGCGCTCGCAGATCGAGCCGTCCCACACCGTCCTCGATCTCGGCCCCGGCGTGGCGCGCGTCGGGCGGGAACTGGCGCCCCACGTCCGGCGCTGGGTCGGCGCGGATGTCTCCCGCAAGATGCTCGAACGCGCCGCCGAGCGGATGCACGACCGGCCGAATGCGACCTTCGCGCGCATCCCCGGCGACGGCTCGCTCCCCTTCCCGGACGGCATTTTCGACCGCGCCTACGCCCACCTCGTCTTTTTCCACATCGACAAACAGGAGATGTGGGAGTCGATCCGCGAGATCGCCCGCATCCTCAAGCCGGGCGGCATCTTCTACGGCGATACCTGGAACCTGCAGAACGAGGATGGCTGGCAGCGCTGGCTGGCGGAAGTCGAGCATTATCGCGGGCGGCGGCGGCCCGTCCACCACAACCGCTGGAGCACGGAGGCGGAGATGCGCACCTTCGCGGAGCGGGCGGGGCTCGTCACGCTCGCCTGCCTGCACGATTCCTGCTGGCTGCAACTGATCGCGGCGCGCCCCTTCGCGGACGGCTCGCTCCCCACGCTCGGCGACCTTTCCGTCCTGCCGCCGCCGGCGGGCTCATGGTACTACCACGATTGAGCGGCCGTCGGCACGATCCTGCGGCGGGGCGCGCTCGCACTCGGCGGCCTCGGGGCGGCATTCGTCGGCTACGCGGGCGGCATCGAGCGGCGCTGGCTGATCGTCACGCATCATCGGGTGCCGATGCGCGAACTGCCGCCGGAGTGGGAGGGCGTGCGCATCGTCCAATTGACCGACCTCCACCTCGGCATTGCGGGCGCGCCGGTACCGATGCTCGAGCGGGCCGTCGCGGCGACGGTTGCCCTGAAGCCGGACCTGATCGTCCTCACCGGCGACTACTCGCACGACGGGCGTCCCCGGCCACTCGATCTGCTCGCCCCGCTCGCGAAGGCCGCGCCGACCATCGCGATCCTCGGCAACCATGACTATCTCCAGCGCACAATCGGCGCGGATCTGATCGTCACGGAGTTGGAACGGCAGGGCGATCACCGTCCTGCGCAACGACCTGACCGCGTTCGTCCACGACGGCGTCGCGGGCATCGTCGTCGGCTTCGAGGACGATCTGGAGGGGCCGGGCGCGGACGTCAAGGGCATCGTCGCGCGGATGCAGGGGAAGAGCCCGAGCATCGTGCTCGTCCACGAGCCGGACGCCATCGACCGCTTTCCCGGACCGCTGGTCGCCCCTGACGCTCTCCGGCCACACGCACGGCGCGCAGGTCCGCCTCTCGCCGATCCGCACGGTGGACTGGATCGACTGGCCGGTGACGGAGATGCAGTCCGAGTACCCGCGCGGCTGGTTCGATGTGCGCGGCAACCGCCTCTACGTCAGCCACGGCCTCGGCGTCTCCCGCTGGCCAATCCGCTTCTGCGCCCGCCCCGAACTCGCCTGCTTCACCCTCACGCGCATGGAGCCGGGCGAAACCGGGGAGAAGCGCGGAGGCACAGAGAACGCAGAGAACGCGGAGGAGATGAAGTAGAGACAATCAGATGCGATTCCTCACTTTATTCTCTGTGCCCTCTGCGATTCTCCCCGGTTTCGCTCCCTGGCTTCGGATTGCCGCGCGTTTCGCCCCATGCGAGAATATGGCTACCGGTACAGCACGCATTTTCGCTTCGACACCGATAGAGGAGGACCACGATGACACTGACGCACGCCACCGGCAGGGGGAGCGCGACGCTCGACGACGCGAAGCGGCGCGTCACCGCCGCCATCCAGGCGAACCGCGACGCCATCTACGCGGTCGGCGACGCTATCTATGCGGACCCCGAACTGGGTTTCAAGGAATTTCATACCGCCGAGCGTGTCGCGGCATACTTCGACCGCCTCGGCCTCTCCTACCGCACCAATCTCGGCATCACCGGCGTCAAGGCGGTGCTGGACAGCGGGCGGCCCGGCCCCTCGGTCTGCATCATCGGCGAACTGGACAGCATTATCGTCTTTGACCACCCGGATGCGAACCTGCAGACCGGAGCGGCGCACTGCTGCGGCCACAACTGCCAGATCGCCGGGATGCTCGCCGCCGCGACGGGGATCGTCGAGAGCGGCGCGATCGACCACCTCTCCGGCAAACTCGTCTTTCTCGCCGTCCCCGCCGAGGAGTACGTCGAACTCGACTATCGCGCCCGTCTGAAGCAGGAAGGGAAATTGGAGTTCCTCGGCGGCAAGAGCGAGTTGGTGCGCCTGGGCGAATTCGATGATGTCGACATCTCCATCATGATGCACAGCGGCGCGCAGGACCGCACCGGCGCGAAGTTCACCCTTGCGGGGACGAACAACGGCTTCATCGGCAAACTGATCCGCTACACCGGCCACCCCACCCATGCCGGCATCGCGCCGGATATGGGCGTGAACGCGCTCAACGCCGCGATGGTCGGCTTGATGTCGATCCACGCCAATCGCGAGACCTTCTCGGACGACGACAGCGTGCGCGTCCACCCGATCATCACGCGCGGCGGTGACCTCGTGAATGTGGTCCCCTCCGATGTGCGGATGGAGACCTACGTGCGCGGCCGCTCGATGGAGGCGGTGCTGCGCGCGGCCAGGAAGGTCGACCGCGCCATTAAGGCGGGCGCGCTCGCCGTCGGCGCGGAGGTGGAGATTACGACCCTGCCCGGCTACCTGCCGCTGACCAACGACCCCGGCCTCAACGCGCTCTTCAAGGCGAACGTCCTGCGCCATTTCAGCGAGCGGGAGGTGAACGAGGAGCATCACATGGCGGGCAGTTCGGACATCGGAGACCTCGCCCATATCATGCCCGTCATCCAGCCGAGCATGAACGGCAGCCGGGGCACCTTCCATGGCAACGACTACGCCATCGCGGATAAGGAAATCTCCTACGTCTGGAACGGCATCCTGATGGCCGAGACCGCCCTCGACCTCCTCTGGGGCGACGGCCAGACCGGCACGGACGTGAAGGCGAACTACGACGCGCCGATGACGAAGGACGAATACCTCGCCTTCCTGCGCGGCGTCTCCAACTCCGAAGTCTTCGGGGACGTGGAAGTGCTGTAGTAGGCTGTTCACGAGAGGGTAATCTGAACGGGAGCAAAGACGATGGCGCTGCGACGAGAACATGAAAGGGATCGGTAGCTTCGGAGACCTTCTTCGCCGTGTCGTTATCCATCTCGATACGATTGCCAAATAAACACGGCATGACACGCTATTTTGGCTTGCATAATCATCGCGATGGAAGGGAGGGGCTTTGGTCCCTCCCTTCCAAGAACGATACACGGCGCTATTTCGCCAGTTCGCGCACCGTCGCGGCGATGCTGCTGGCATCGATGCCCTCGTAGGCGATCAGTTCGGCGGGCTTGCCGGAGTGCGGCGTCTTGGTGACGGCCAGTTTCGTCACGGAGACCGCCGGGTCGGTGGCGAAGACGTTGAGCACGGCGTCCCCGAGACCGCCCTCGAACCAGTGATCCTCGACGACGACGACGCGGTTATGCGTCGCGTGTGCCGCGTCGCTGATCGTCTTCGCGTCAATCGGCTTGACGCTGTAGGCATCGACGACGCGGATATTGATACCGTCCTTCTGGAGCAGGTCGTGCGCCTTGACCGCCTCGGCGAGCGTGATGCCCGCGCCGATGACGGTGACGGCGTCCGTATCGGACTGCTTGACGACCTTCGCGCCGCCGATCGGGAACTGCTCGTTGTTGCCGTAGATGACGGGCGTGTCGGCGCGCGTCGTCTGCATGTATACGACCCCGTCCAGTTGTGCCGCTTCGGCGAGCAACCGCTCGGTCGCGACCGCATCGGCGGGATAGATCACCGTACTGCCATGCACGGCGCGCATCATCGCCAGCTCTTCGAGGCCCATCTGCGATGCGCCGTCCTCGCCGATCGAGACGCCCGCGTGCGAGCCGGTCAGCACCATGTTCGCCTCGGACAAGGCAGCCATGCGGATCTGGTCGTAGGCGCGGGTGAAGAAGGCGGCGAAGGTGGAGACGAAGGGGCGCTTCTTCATCCGCGCCAGCCCGACCGCGACGCCGACCATATTCTGCTCCGCGATGAACATCTCGAAGAAGCGGTCCTCGTGCGCCTTCATGAAGATCTCCGAGAAGGTCGAGTTCTTCACATCGCCGTCGAGCGCGACGACCTGCTCATTCGCGTCGCCGAGTTTCTTCAAGGCGGTGCCGTACGCGCGGCGCGTGGCGACCATGTCGCCGAGTTTGTACTCCGGCGCGGCGGGCTGCGTGAATGCCGGGTCGCTGCTCTTCATCGGCGCGGGCTGCCGGACGCCGCCGCGCAACTCGGTGTTCACCGGGCCGAGTTCTTCGAGGGCTTTCTTCAGCTCCGCCTCGGGGAGCGCCTTACCGTGCCAGCCGGGATTGTCCGCGATGGACGGGGCGCCCTTACCTTTGATTGTGTTCGCGATCAGCGCGACGGGCTGATCCTTAATCGTCTTCGCCTCATCGAAAGCGCGGCAGATCGCCCCCATGTCGTGCCCGTCCACCTCGATGACGTGCCAGCCGAAGGCGCGCACGCGGCCCGCATACACGTCGATGTTGTGCTCGTACGCCGTCGGCTGGCTCTGGCCGAGACGGTTGACATCGACGATGGCGATGATGTTGTCCAATTTGTAGTTCGCGGCGCAGGCGAAGGCCTCCCAGAGCGACCCCTCCGCCATCTCGCCGTCGCCCATCAGGACGTAGACCGTGAAATCCTGCTTGTCGAGGTACTTGCCGCTGATCGCCTCACCGACGCCGATCGAGAGCCCCTGGCCGAGCGAGCCCGTCGCCGCCTCCACCCACGGCAGGCGCGAGGTCGGATGCCCTTCGAGGCGGCTGCCGAACTTGCGCAGCGTCATCAGCTCGTCCTCGCTGATCGCGCCCGCGACGGTATAGAGCGAGTACAGGAGCGGCGATGCGTGCCCTTTGGAGAAGATCACGCGGTCGTTGTTCGGCTGGCGGGCGGCGTCGAAGTTATATTGCATCTCGCGGAAGAAGACGACAGTCATCAAATCGGCGGCGGACATCGACGAGGTCGGATGGCCGGAGCCCGCCTTCGTCGTCGAGACCATGCTGTAGTAGCGAACCAGCCGCGCGAGATTCTCTAATTCTTCGGTGGTTGGCGTCGTTGTTGCGGTCATCGTTGCCATTGGGGGTCCCTCCTAGAGAGCGTTACACACCCCGCACGACTGCGGAGCGATACTGCCGCGTGCGCTGCATCTATTGTGCCATAGATACGCCCGCTCGGATGCCGCTGGGCGTGTTTTTCTCCTTATGGGAAGTGTGGCGCCCTCTTTTGCTTTCGCTGTGCCTATGGGCGTGGCGCGCGGACTCGCGGCGTCCGGCGCGCGATGGTCACGAGGCTGAGAGGATTGCCGCGCCGGGGTTCGGTCGCGATGCCAACCGTGGAGGATGAATGCCTGGGGTGAGCGGGGTCGTCAGCATCGCGCGCCCGGAGACGTCGGTCGAGACCGGTCCACGATCGGAGTCCTTGCCCGTGTGGTAGCATACGCACATCGAAATTGCCCCGCATCCAAGGAGCGCTGTGTGAACCAGACACCCCCATCCTCGCCCGCATATCCAGATGACGCGCCGGAGCCGGACGCGCGCGACCGCGAGCATGCGACAGCGCCCGTCGAATCGCCAGCCGCCGACGGAGTGCGCCCACCGGTAGACGATGCCCCGGTCGATGCCCCCCCGCCACCGTCGCGCCCGTCCGTCACGCCGCCGCCGTTGCCGACCTTTGGCGCGCCGCAAGCGCCGCCCCGGCCCGCACCATCGCCGCTGCGAGGGCAGGAGATGCCCCGCTTCGAGCTGCCACAGCCGCAATCGGAGCAACCGGCGTACCCGCCGCGCGTCCCCGCGCCCCAGCCCGCGCCGCCGGGCGGGATGAGCGAACCGCCCCGCCCCTATGAAGGCGGGCGCTACGTGCCGCCACCGCCCATCCCGCCCTCCGGCCCGACGATCCCCGCGCGCGACTGGGCGCCCGCGAACACGGCAACCGCGGCGGCCCCAATCGCGGCCCCGCCGACCGCGCGGGCGGGCAACACCGCCACCACAGCCCTGCTCGGCGTGATCGCCGCACTTCTGCTCGCGCTCGCGGTGTTCCAGGGCATCAACACTTTTCATCCCATGGGGGTCAAGCTGGCAAGCGGGCAGCAGGTGGCGGTGCAGAAGCAGATGGTGTCACCGGCGACGGCCGCCGAGATCAAGGATACGATCAATAGCGCGCAGACGGCGCTCAACCAATTCCAGCAAGTCCAACAGCAGGCGTATTCGGGCGCGGGCACGGACGCGCAGCGGCAGGCGACGCTCCTGCAACTCTCGCTCTACCTGCAATCAATCATCGCCCAGCAAAACAACGACCTGCTCCTGATCTATCAGGACCTCAATACCTGAGCCGTCTCCCCTCATCAACTCCGCACTAACGGGGCCCGCGCCATCGCGCGGGCCCCGTTAGTGCGCGCGGTGAATACCATCCGAAACGCGCGATCGCGGCGTAGTGAGGAGTAGCGAACGATCATGCAGGAGGAGGGTTGCGGCAATGCGCTCCACAGGGCGGGGAATCGGACGGCAACGGGTCGGGGTCGCACTTATCTTCGCGCTGGTGCTCGCCGGGCTGGTCACGGTCGGCCACGCGACGACCGCGCCGCCGGATGTCGCCGTTTCGATCAGCGGTATCGCATATCATGGTCCGAATGGCAACGGCACCTTCACGATCCCCGTCGGCACGCGCGTCACCTGGACGAACAATGATCTTTTCACCCATACAACAACGAGCGATGAGACCCCGGCGCCGGTCTGGGATTCGGGTTTCATGGCAGGCGGTGTTTCGTTCTCCTTCACCTTCACGCAAGTCGGGGTCTTCCCGTACCACTGCGCAATTCATTCCCTAACGCCGGCGATGCACGGGACGATCACCGTAGTCGCGCCACCGAGCCCGACCGGCGTGCTCCCAACAAGCGGTGCCAGCGCAGGCGGCACGCCTGTGACGATCTCCGGGACAAACTTCCAGCCCGGCGCGACCGTCACCTTCGGCGGCGTCGCGGCGACGAGCGCCAACGTCACCGATGCGACCACGATCACCGCGACGACGCCCGCGCACCCGGCCGGGACGTTCGATATCGTTGTCACGAACCCGGATAGCACGGCGGGCACACTGAGCCCCGGTTTCACCTTCGTGGTTATCAACCCGCTCCCACCGCTCAAGCCATCGGTCGCGCCGCTCCCTGGGGTGAATCCCCTCCCGCCACCACAGCCACCGAGCGCGCCGGACCCCGGCCATCCGAGCCCGCTACCGGGCGGGCGCCCGCCCGGCAATCAGTCCGCGCACATTGGCAGCGTCCCCGCCCCCGCGCCGTTGCCCTTCCCGACCAGGCGGTAGGCCGAGTTTCGGCGTAATTGCGCGGGTGGCGGCGGGCTTTCGCCCGCCGCCACCATCATTCATACGGCTCAATGCACGACGACGCGGGTGCCGAGCGGGGCCCAGTCATAGAGCAGCTTCGCGCCGTCGGTGGAGACATTGACGCAGCCGTGGCTCATGACATGGCCGAAGTTCGCGTGCCAGTACGTGCCATGGATCGCGTAGCCGCCGCCGATGAAGTACATCACCCACGGCACGTCCGGCAGATTGTAATAATCGTCGTCGCCCGCCTTGCCGTTCGTCATATCGTCCTTCGCCAGCTTCTCGAAGATGTTGTAGTCGCCGGGCGGCGTCGGGTGCGTAGCCGTGCCGGTACTGACGAGCGTCGTATAGACGCTGGCGTTGCCGATGTGTGCGGTGAGACGCTGCTGGCCGAGATCGACCTCGATCCACTTCTGGAAGATGTTCGGCGTCCATTCGGCGAGGTTGCCCTGGTCGCGCGCGCCCATGTTCGCCTTGATCGACTGCGCGCTCGCCTTGCCCATCAGTCCGATCAGCACGCTACCGCCTTTGACCTCGGGGTGCCATTCGAAGCGGGCGCGCTCGAAATACTGGACGGTGTAGGAATTGCCGTCGTCCGTGTTGCGCTCGGTGAACTCCTGCGAGAGCGGGTAGCCGTAGATCGGCAGGCCGCCATTCGCCTGCCAGTAGAGGCGGAAGCCGTTGGCGAGCGTGTGCTGCGTTTCCTGGAAATACATCGCACCGTCGTCATTCAGTTCGTTCTTCGTGCTCGCCGCGACGGCCTGGAAGGGATGGTCGCTGCGGTTCCCCGCCAGCTCGCGCCCGAGTTGGCCGAGCAGGACTTCGTACTGCGTCCCGGCATTCTCCGGGTGATACTCCATCCGCACGCGCTCGAAGAACTGCACGGTGATCGTCTTGCCCGTGTTGTCCTTGATCGACGTTTCTTCCGTGACGGGGAAGCCGAAGCGCGTCAGCCCGCCATTGCCCGTCCAGTACTTGAGGAACGCCCCACCGACCGCGTGATGCGTCTGCGGATAATAGAGGACCGTCGGCGCATTGGGCGCGACATCGGGAATGCCGCCGCTATCCGCCGCGACGGAGATGCCCGCGCCCCCGACAACGCTCAAAAGGCTGATGGCGATCGCCATCAGCATAAACTGGCGCACTACACGCATGGACCCGTACCCCTCCTGCATGACCCTGGGACCCGAAGCCGCCCCTTGCGTGACCCAAAAGATGCGTGATACTCGACGAATGGCCGACAGGCGGCGCATTCTTATCATAGCCGAATTGTAGCAGAGAGCGGCATCTCGTGCTGATACAATGCCGCCGGGCCAACCGGCCCACTCGTAAGACGAAGAACTCGCCGAACGGTTCCATCATCGCGGGCCAACGATGCCCCATTAACGAAGGAAAACGCCGTGCCCACCGATGCCCTCGGCACCAATGATGCCCCCCTCGCCCTCCGCGCCGCGCTCCAGGCGATCGGGCGCTCCGCCTTCGCACGCGGGCTGGTCTGGGGGACGAGCGGGAACATCAGCGGCAAGCTGCCGAATGGCACGCTGCTGATGTCCAAGGCGGGCACCGATCTGGCGGACCTCGCGGACGATGATTTCGTCGTTGCCGCACCGGGGTTCGATGACGAAATTCCGGCGTCGGCGACGAGCGAGATCCGCATGCACCGCGCCGCCCACGCCGCCGGGGGCGATGTGTCCTGCGTTCTCCACCTCTCCCCGACCTGGGTGACCCTCGCCGCGACGACGGGCATCGCCGTCCCGATCACGACGACCGCCGAGGCGCACCTGATGCTCGGCGGCCTGACGCGCGTCCCGTGGGCGTGCCCTGGCACCGCCGATCTCGGCCATGCGGTCGCGAAAGGGTTAGCGGGCGGCACGCGCGCCCTGATTCTCGAAGGCCACGGCGCGCTCACCCTCGGTCGCTCGCCCCGCGAGGCGCTCCTACGGATGGAAACGCTCGAATTCGTCGCCCGCCTCGCCCTCCTCGCCCGCCAGCATGGCCTCCCCCTCGTCGCCATGAAACCCGCCCAGCGCGCCCAGGTGGACGAGCGGTACGGGAACCACTAACCACGGAGGACACAGAGACCACGGAGACCACGAAGAGAAATGCGGGGACTTCCAGTTCTCTTCTTTGTGCTCTCTGTGTCCTCCATGCTCAGTCTCGCCTCCGTGGTTCAATCGTCGTCAGGCCGTGCCGCGCAGGGAGCGGATATAGCGGATGATTGACCAGATGTCCTGATCGGTGAGGGTACCGGAGAAGGAGGGCATCCCGGTGCCGGCGATGCCATGGCTGACCCACCAGTAAAGGTCGCCATCGGTGTGCGTGGTCAGGTGGCTGCCGGTGAGATCGACGGGGCGCGGGTTGAGGTTTTGTGCATACGGGCCGTCCCCCTTGCCGCCCGCGCCGTGGCAGATGGCGCAGTTCTGGGCGAAGAGTTGCTGCCCCTGCGCGAGCGTGGCGGTCGTGTTGGGCAGCGGGTTGGCGATGGCGGTCGTCGGCGTGCGGTCGGTCGAGTTGTAGCCGAAGACGATCACGCCGAGCAGCAGCGCGCCGACGCTCCACATTCGATAGATCGTGCGCGTACGCCCGCGCAGGGCCGCGCCGGTGCGGGCGCGATAGGTGATGGCAAGTAGGGCCGCGCCGACGAGGGCGAGCAATAGCCCGAACCAGGCATTCGGCAGCAGGCGCGGCCAGAGGAAGCCCGTTTGCGCGGTCGTCACTGTCGAGCCGGGGCGCTCGGTCGTCTGGAAGCGCGCCGGGTCCGACGTGAACGAGAAATTCAGGCGCGCATCCTCGGCGATATTCTCCCGGCGGATAACGAGTTGAATGTTCCAGACCCCCTTGATCGGGAAGAAAATGCCGGTGGCGCGGTAATGCCCGCTCGCATCGGGCGCAAGCGGCACACTTGTCTGGCCGAGGTCCGCGCCGGAAAAGGTGATCAGCGCCGTCACCCGCTGCACGCCGGCGAGCGGTTGCAGCCCGTTCGGATCGACAATATTGGCGTCGAGCGCGCTGCCGTCCTTCCCTGTCGTGGTGAGCAGGACGACAGTCATGCCCGCCGCGTCCTGCATCTCCGCCGCTTGCGGGCCGCTGCTGACATCCGCGTCGGCATTGACGACGGTGGGCGGCGCGACGGCGACGGCATCGCTAAGGCGGGGGTCGTACGCGGCGGCATTCGCGCCGGTGAGCAGATGCGCGGGCGGCAACTGCGTCAGCGTCGCCGTGACGAGCAGGACGGCGAGGCCCAACCCCGCCTCGATCCACAGCAGGCGGGGCAGCCAACGGCGCGCCCGCTCGACGCTCCGCAGGCGCGGCTTGATGACGCGCAGGTTGAGGGCGGCGGCGCCGAGCAGCGGCACGATCAGCGCGTGCTTGATGAGGAGCGTCTGGCCGTAGGAGGTGTTGAGGATCGTCCCGCGCGTCGTGTGCAGCGTCATCGCGTAGATACCCGTCGCGATCAGGCAGCCGACCGAGACGAGCGCGAGGTTCGAGAACCGCCCGACCGTTTCGGCCAGATACGCCGTCCGCGCCTCCTCGTCGAGCGGGCGCAACCAGCGCGGCAGCGCGAGGAGCAGCACGAGCAATCCGCCGAACCAGAGCCCCATCGCGCTGAGATGCGCCGCGTCGGCCATCAATGCGAGCATTGGCTGATGCTGGCTCTCGATGGCGTGGCTGCTGAAGGTCAACGCCACCGCCAGGAGCAGCGCGGCGCAGAGGCCGATCTGCCATTCCCGGAGCGTGCCGGGTGGGGCGATAACGGCGTCATCCCCGCGCGTCGCCGGTTGGGGTGTCGCGATCACGCCGAGCGCCGACGGTCGTGAACGTCGGGAGGGCAGCAGCGTCGCAATCATGCCGAGGAGCAGCAGGAGCGCGATGACGGCGACAATGCGCCAGACGCCGCCATAGGTGGTGCTGAAGACGAGGCGGTGCAGCGTATCGCCGCGCACGTGGAGGATGCCGATGTCCGCCACCGTCGCCGCCTGCACGATCAGCGTCGCGAGATGGGCGAGGATGAAGGCAATCAGGCTGCCGAGCGCCCACGGTCGCAACAGACGTGCGGCGCGGGCCCACGCCGCGTCACCATCATCCAGCGTCGCCATCGCGGGCCGAAGGACGAGCACCGCGAGCCCGAAACTGCCGATGAGCACCCCGAGCGCGAGGTAGCGCCACCAGCGGACGATGACCGCGAGGACCGACGGATTGCCGCTGCCGGAGACCGTGGACGCACCGGCGGCGGATGCGCTCGTCGGCGCGCCGACCGCTTGCGGCTCGGTCGGCGGCGCGGGGCCGAGGCCGCTGGAAAGGGTGAAGGGGTAATTTCCTTTCGTCAGATGGCCGTCGGGCGCGAGCGCCTGCCACGTCACGGTGTACAGCCCCGGCGCCAGTTTCGCGGTGATCGCGACCTCGACGACGGCCGGGTCGCTCGCGCTGGCGGTGGCCGGGCCACCGGCGACCGCCTTCCCGCTCGTGTCCAGAATCGTGATGTCGTTGAACTTTGGGTCCGGGATCTGGTCGAAGCGGACGCGCACCATCTTCGGCGGCTGGCCGACCGTGCTCCCCGGCACCGGCGTCGCGGCGACGAGCGCGACGTGCGCGGAGACGGCCACCGGGAGGGTGGCGAGCAGCACGACCGCGACAATGAGCGCGGCCACGACCGACGCGAGGCGCGTCTGCGTTGAGCGAAGCGAGGTGACGAGGGGCACGCTGGTTCTCCCTGACGCCGCCGGTACGAGCCGCGAGCCAGCGGCGACGCCACGCCGATTATCCCGCCCCACGGCGAAATCGTCCATTCGAAGCGGTCGCTGGATGCGCCTCCAACTCAGTCGCGAGAGCAGGGAGCGAAGGAAATCGGAGGGACGCAGGCCTCGGCCTACGATACCACCACCGGGTACGCCTCGCTTCCTCGGCCGATTGGCTCTGGAACGCATCCGGCGACCGCCCCTGCGCTTTCTGTCAGAATTGTCATGGAGCACGCGGGCCGTCACACCTATCGCCATCGCGCGTTATAGATTGCAGTCAATGTTTTGTACTCTCGTTTTTAAGGAGAATTCTATGGAGCGGCGCCGGTTTATCGCACTCTCAATGGCCGCGCTCGGCGCGTCACTTCTACCCTCGGCCACCTCTGCCGTCGCGGCGGCGGGTACAGGCCCGAACATGAAGGCGCAGGCAAACTCGATCGCGCTCGGCGCATGGATTCCGGGCGCACCGGGTGATCCCACACAGATCGACCACTTCGCGGCGCTCGTCGGCGCCGCGCCGGCGGTCGTGACGTGGTATCAGGATTGGGCGCATCCCGGTGCCCGCGATTTCGATCCGGTCGCGATGAATGCCGTCGTCGCGCGCAAGGCGATGCCGCTGGTGACATGGGAACCCTGGGATTACACGGCAACCGTTGCCCAGCCAGCGTACAGCCTCCAGCAGATCATTGCCGGCGCCTACGACGCCTTCATTCACCAATGGGCGCGTGGGGCGGCGGCGTGGGCAAAGCCGATGTATCTCCGCTTCGCCCACGAGATGAACGGCGACTGGTACCCGTGGTCCGTCGGCGTGAACGGGAACACCGCGGCGCAATTCATCACCGCCTGGCGGCACGTCTGGGGAATCTTCCGGCAGGAGGGCGCGACGAACGTCCGCTGGGTCTGGTCCCCAAACGTCGGCGGCCAGACCACGGACCAGTTTCGTGGGTTCTACCCCGGTGATAGCTACGTCGATTGGGTGGGCATGGAAGGGTACAATTGGGGGACGACGCAGTCATGGTCCGCCTGGGCGGATCTCGCGACCGTCTTCGGCGCGACCTATAGCAGCCTCACCCGGCTGACGAGCAAGCCATTCATGATCGCGGAGACCGCCTCCGCCGAGGCGGGCGGCAACAAAGCGGCCTGGATCACCCAGAGCCTGCTCACCGATCTCCCGTCGCGCTTCCCCCGCGTCCGCGCCGTCGTCTGGTTCAACGAGAACAAAGAGACGGATTGGCGGGTGAACTCGTCCGCCGCCGCGCTCGCGGCATACTCCGCCGTGGCGAAGTCGGTTACGTATCAAGGACGACTTACATAGGGAAGCCCTCTCCCCGGCCCCTCCCTCCGAGGGAAGGAGCGACTCGCGTGAAATGCCGTGGCCTTCTCTCTAGTCTCGAAATATCGGCAGCTTGCTCCGCTTCCTCAGCTGGAGAAGGGGCATCCTCCGGGCAGGTGGGGATGAGGGCCTCCCATCACCGCGAGAATAGGCTATGGTAGCGCCACGATGGCGCTCTATCACTTCAGCGAAGATGCGACGATAACGCGGTTCGTGCCCCGGCCACCCTTGGCGCGGCCGGAGGTGGAACCGCTCGTCTGGGCGATTGACGACTGGCACGCGCCGATCTATTTCCTGCCGCGCGATTGCCCGCGTGTCTGCTTCTGGCCGCTGCCAGCGACGTCCGATGAGGATCACGCCGCTTCTTCGACGCCATCTCGGGCCGGATGGTGATTGCCATCGAGAGTGGCTGGCTGGCGCGCGTGCGGACGACCCGACTCTCCCGCTACGTCATGCCAGACACGACCTTCGTGGAAATCCACGATCACGGCGTCCATGTCAGCCGCGAGCCGGTCGTGCCGCTGCGGGTCGAGCCGGTCGGCGATTTGCTCGCGGCGCTGGTGCAGGCAAGAGTGGAACTGCGCATCACGCCATCGCTCGTTCCGCTGGGGCGCGCAATCAGCCAAAGCACGCTACACTTCTCACTGATCCGCATGCGGAACGCCCAGGGGTGGCTGGACCCGGCGCGGGGATGAGGACGGAGGAGTGATGGCACGACGGCACCCATCCGGCATCGCGGTCGTGGCAGCCCTGATTGTCATCCTCACCGGCTGCGGCACGACGGGCACGGCGACGCCGACAGCGACCTCCGCGCCGACCCGAATCCCGCCGACCGCTTCTCCCCCCGTGCCCACACCATCTGCCGTAATCGCGACGACCCCGGCCGTCACCGCCGCTCCCGCCACCCCGACTTCCGCCCCGGTCGCGGCGGATCGGCGGGCCTTGCCGGACCGCGCGCCGGACATGACGACTGGCGCGCAGAGCGACGGCTGGGTGTTAGACGGGATCGACGCGAGCGAGAGCGGCGGCATCGCCTCGCTTACGCTGCGTTTCGAGCCGCTGCCGGGGCAGAGCGGCGGCCCGCAGGCGGATGCGTGGTTCGAGGCGAGCGACACGACGTATAGTATCGTGGTGCGCGGCGTGCGCGGCGCAAATCTCGTGCTGCGGCCAAACGAGGTGATACCGCTGACCGTCGCGCCGCTGCGTGGCTATTATGCGCTGCCGGTGCGGGATGATACGATCTTCGCGCTCGTCGTCGTGGCGTCGCGCCCGCCCGCCGCATGGAGCATCACGGCGACCGATGCGCCGGGCGTGCTGCGATTGACTGTAGGAACGAGGTAACGTGCAGACGACTCCCGACCGTCATATCGGGCCATCCTCATCCCCGCTCCGCTCCTTCGCGCAGGACGAGTTGACGCGTGCCGTACTCGTGCTCCTGATCGTCGCGTGCGTCGGCATGATCCTCCTCGACCGGGTCGTCAATCGCCTCGCGCCGGAAGGCATCCCGGCGGCGGGCGTCCAGACGACGCTCGCGCATGTCTACCCCGCCTTCCAGGATGTGCCGTCGCGCGTGCAGACGAACGGCAAGCCATTGAGCGTCACGCTGCGCGCGACCAATACGCGCGTCGATGTCGGCTACAGCGCGACGCGCTATGTCTTCTTCGTCGATCCCCCGAACGAGGCGCCCCGGACACTCTGCGACGGCAACAACCCGATCTGCTCCCTCGCCCTCGATGGCTCGCGGCGGCAGGGCGGGACATGGACAGTGACCGTGCGCGTCTACGACAACACCGGCAGTTTCGCGGAAACGCGCACGCGCGTGCGCGTTACATGAGTGGGCAGTGAGCGGGGGATCGTGCGCAGGAGATAGCGGTTCCGGCGATCTTTTCTGCCGCCGCCCACCGCCCACTATCGGAGGCGGCAATGTCGACATCGGTCTCTTCATTGGCAGGGCGTGTGGCGCTCGTGACGGGCGCGGGTATGGGAATCGGGCGTGGGATCGGTGAGGCGCTGGCGGCGCGGGGCGCGACGGTCGCCTTCCACGCCTCGCACTCCATCGATGGCGCGCGCGAGGCGGCGGAGGGAGTCGCGCGACAAGGCGGCAAAGCGATTGCCTTGCACGGCGACCTCACGCAGATCGCCAATGCCCGCCGCGCCGTGGACGAGACGGTCTCGGCCTTCGGGCGGCTCGATATCCTCGTCAACAATGCGGGTGTGACGCGCTCCGTCCCCTTCCTCGAAACGACTGAGGAGACCTACGCCGAGGAGTTCGACCTCAATATCCGGGCGATGTTCTTCGCCGCGCAACGGGCGGTGCCGCATCTGCGCGGCGGGGACGGGCCGTGCATCCTCAATATCACGAGCGTGCATGGCTTCGCGGGGATGCCGAAACATACCGCCTACGCCGCGACGAAAGGGGCAATTATCGCCTTCACGCGGCAACTCGCCGTCGAGTTGGCGCCCCTGAAAATCCGCGTCAACGCGATCGGGCCGGGGCTGATCGAGGTGCCGCGCTATTTCGATGACCCGCATTACACGAGCGAATTGGGCGGCGCGCGCGTGCCGATTGGCCGCGTCGGCCATCCCGATGATGTCGGGGATGTGGCGGCCTTTCTCTGCTCGGATGAGGCGCGATTCGTCACCGGGCAAGTGCTCTATGTCGATGGCGGCACGACGGCAGCGATGGCGATGCCTTTTCCGAGGGCGAAGGGCGAGGAGAGGACTGAGGACTGAGGGTGCGACATCCGGCGAGCGTTCAGGGCAAGGCGCGGATGCGATGGGCGGCGGTCGCGGCGGGGATTGCCGCGCCGATGCTCGTCGCCCTCGCCGCGTGCGGCGCGGGTGTGGCGCCGCGCGCCGCCACACCGACGACAGCAGCGGCGGAACTGAGCGAGCGCGCGTCCGAGGGCGAAGCGAAATTCCTCGTCACAGGGTGCGCCGCCTGCCACGGCGATCGCGGCGAAGGCGGGATCGGCCCGCGGAGCAGCGGCACGCAGATCCGCCTCGTGGACTTGCAGCTCCTCGTCCGCTCCGGCCAGATGGACGGCGTCCGCTACGCGTCCGATGAGCTGTCGGATCAAGATGTCGCCAATATCTATCTCTGGTTGCGGACCAACCCGGCGGGCGATCTGCCCACCCCCGAAAGCGCCGCGCGCGCCGATTGATGCCCGCGCTTATGCCTCCCGATGCACCGTCTCCGCGATCAGGGAGGCGACGAGGGCGATGCGCTCCGGCAGGGTGGTGAGATCGAGAAATTCCTCCGGCGAGTGCGCGCCGCCGCCCATCGGGCCGAGGGCGTCGAGGGTCGGCGTGCCGATGGCGGCGGTGAAGTTGCCGTCCGAGCCGCCGCCCGTGCCGATCGGCTCGACCGGGATGTCCCAGCCGTCGAGGATGCGCTCCGCGATGGCGAGCAGGCGGCCTTGCGCGTCGGTGCGCTCCATCGGCGGGCGGTTGATGCCGCCCGTCAATACCGCCGTGGTATCCGGCACCGTGGATGTGCCGGCGATTGTCCGCATCGCCGCCTCCACCTCGGCGACGGCGGCAGCGGTCGGCACGCGGAGGTCGATCTCGGCGTACGCCTCCGCCGCGACGACATTGCGCCGCGAGCCGCCCCGCACGACGCCAACGTTTACGCTGACGCCCTCGGTGTTCCCCGCGCGCAGGCCGGGTGTGGTGAGGGCGTGCAGGGCGACCGTCTTATGGGCCATCTCCAGGATCGCGCTCCGGCCCCGCCACGGCTCGCCGCCCGCGTGCGCCGCCTTGCCGGTGACGCGAAGATCGTAGAGGCCGATCCCCTTCCGCGTCGTCACGACGCACCCCGGCCCGACCGCGCGCCCCGGTTCGAGGATATACGCCGCGTCCGCCCCCTTCGCCGTCTCCTCGATCAGCGCGCGGGACGAATGCGAGCCGACTTCCTCGTCGCTGTTGATGACATAGCGCACCGTCGGCAGCGGCACATTCAATTCGCGGAGGATGCGTAGCGCGTAGATGCCGCTGAGAATGCCCGATTTCATGTCCGAGACGCCGCAGCCGGTGATCCGGTTGCCCACGATCGTGAACGGCCGACTCGCGACGCTGCCCATTGGATAGACCGTGTCGATATGCCCGACGAGCACGACGCTCGGGCTACCTTCCCCGCCGGGCCATGTCGCGCGCAGATGGTCGCCGCGCTCCGCCTGCGGAAAGGTCTCGACAGCGCCGCCGTTCGCCTCCAGCCAGCCGCGCACGACCCGCCCGACCGCATCGACAGCCGCCTTGTCGTCCGTCGGGCTGTCCATATCGACGATCCGCCGCAAGTCGCGCAGGTACTCCTCCCGCATCCCCCGCGCCCGCTCCCGAATCGCCCCCCGCATCTCCGTCACACTCATCGCATCATCCCTTCCTATGGTGACAAACCGAAAGAGTTGGACCGCGAATACCGCCCAGTGGGCGGTATTCGCGGTCCAAGCGTATCATCCCCCGTCGAGGTGGTGACGGTCGTTGAGACGGGTGAGGATCGGATGGCGAGGGATGCCGTCCGCGCCGGGCATGAGCAGGGTGCTGACGGAACCGTGCTGCGGGCGGAGGCGGAGCGAATAGCGCAGTTCGAGCCCGATTGCCTCGCCGATGATCGCTTGCAGCGTCAGGCCGTGCGAGACGATCAGCACATGCGCCTCGCCGCCATCCGCGTGGGCCGCGACGATCTCCCGGATAGCGAGAGACGCCCGCGCCAGTGTCTGCCGCAGCGATTCGCCACCCGGCACGACGACATCCGCCGGGTCCGCCTCCCACGCCGCGAAGAAGTCGGCATAGCGCGGGCGAATCTCCTTACCCTGATAGCCTTCCAACTCGCCCTGGTGCATCTCCCGCAGCCGCGCATCCGTCCGCACTGGTAAACCGTACGCCTCGGCAATCGGCGTGGCCGTCGTGACCGCGCGCTGCAAATCGCTCGCGTAGATGGCCTTCAGCGGGGTGCCCGCGAAGGCCGGGACGAGCAATGCCGCCTGTGCCCGCCCCGCCTCCGTCAGCGGCAGATCGGTGCGTCCGAGGAACCGCCCCTCGACGTTCCATGCGGTCGGACAATGGCGGACGAGATGGAGATGCACGCTCATGCCGCTATTCTCGCACAACGCGGGGACGTTCCTCACCCCCGGCCCGTCTCTATTGCGGGGAAGCAATGGGGAGGGGGCCGGGCGTTGAGGTACAATAGCCGCCGCGACGCGGGGAGGGAGGGGCGGTGAGTGCAACGGGACAACGGCGGGCGGACAGGCGACTGATCCTCATTCTCTGCCTGATTACCTTCATCGCCAACGCCGGCAACCAGCCCGCGCCGAGCCTCTATCCGGCGGTCGCCAGGGATTTCGGCATCGGCACCGCGCTCGTCGGGCAACTTTCGACGGTCGGCAACCTGAGCGGCATCGTCTTGACGCTCATCCTCGCGCCCCTCTCCGACGCCTTCGGGCGCAAGCGGCTCATCACCATCGGCATCCTGCTGACGATTGTGTCCGGCATCGCGGCGGCGTTCGCGCCGAGTTTCGGCCTGCTGCTCCTTGTCCGCGTCATCGGCGGGGCGAGTTGGGGCGGCATCATGCCCTCGGTCTATTCGCTGGCGGCGGAGAAGTTCTCCGGCACGACGCGGACGATCGCCATCGGCTGGATCACCTCGACGCTCTCGCTCGGCGGCATCATCACCAATGTCCTCTTCACGCAGATCGCGCAGTTCACCTCGTGGCGCGGCAGCGTCTGGGTCTATGTTGCGTGGGCGACGATCGGCATACTGACGCTGCCGCGTTTCCTGCCCAAAGACGCGGCGCTGGCGCGCCTGCCACGCGGGATGCTCCGCGCGCTCTTCGGTAGCGGGCTGATCCTCCCCTTCCGCCACCGGCCGACCCGCGCCCTGATCCTTTCCAATGTGGCGCGCACGCTGCACTGGTCCGCGATGAACACCTACATCGCCCTGCTCTTCTCGGATGTCTACGGCGTCAGTATCGCCGTGATCGGCTATCTATCGCTGGCGACGTCGGTTGGCTATCTCGTCGGCGTCAACATCGCCAGTCGCCTGACGGCGCGCTTCGGGCCGCAGCGGATCAATGTCTGGTCCAACGCGCTCGGCTTCCCCGTTCTGGTCCTGGTGACGGCCCTGCTCGCGCCGCTGCCCCTGATGATCTTCTTTGCGATGTGCTACCACGCCTGCATGGGCGCGGGGTACACGACGCAGCAGACGCTCCTGCTGGCCGAGACACCGGCGGGCAAGGGCGCGACGGGCGGCGTCAATAGCGCGACGGTGCAGGCGGGGGGCGTTTTTGCCTCGATCATGGGCGGCATCATCATCGGCGGCCTCGGCTATCGCTGGCTCGGCCCGATCCTCGGACCGGGCGGATTGCTGGCCGCGTATCTCGTCTGGCGTGCCGTCTCGGTCAATGCCGCGCGCGAGGTCGAGATGGAATCCGGCGTCATCGCCATCGAAGCCCACCCCGACCGCCCCGCCGAGACAGCAGCGAGCGTGCCGGGCAAGTAATCGCGCCTCGCTGCCGCGTCCTCTCGCACGGAGCCATTGCCCGAAGACCGGGGGTGGGCGGAGTCCAATCGGGCCGCCGTCTCTTTGACTTTTCGGTGCGGGTGGGGCAGAGTGGCGCCATGATCGAGCGTCAGTTCACCGAGGACCGTCTCGCCGCGTTGTACGACGCGTTCTGCCCGCCGCCGCAGCAGCGGGACGATTTCCGCTTCTATCTGCCGTTGGTGATGGACGCGCGGGCCGTGCTCGACGTGGGATGCGGGACGGGCGCGCTGCTGCACTGGGCGCGGGAGTCCGGTCATGGCGGGCGGCTGTGCGGGCTCGATCCCGCCAGCGGGATGCTCACCCGGGCGCGGGCGCGGTCGGACATCGAATGGATCCTCGGCGACCTCGCGTCGGTCCATTGGGATCGGGCGTTCGATCTGGTCGTTATGACCGGACATGCCTTCCAAGAGTTCGTCGGAGATGACGAAATCCGCGTCGCGCTCGCCGCGATCGCGGCGGCGCTCACCGATGGCGGCCGCTTCGCGTTCGAGACGCGCAACCCGCCGGCGCGCGCGTGGGAACGCTGGCCGGAGTGCTACAGCGGGGAGGTGACCGACGCCAGCGGCGCCGTCGTTCGCCGCGCGCTCCGGGTGGAGACGCCGGTGACGGGGGATGTCGTTCGTTTCACCACGACGTTCACCAGCCCCGGCTGGGACCGCCCGCAGGTGAGCCAGGGCGCGCTGCGGTTCCTCGATGCAGAGGCGCTCTCGTCGTTTCTGTCCGGCGCCGGTCTGGCGATCGAGGAGCAGTTCGGGGACTGGGACGGGCAACCGCTCACCGACACGAGCCCGGAGATCATCACCATCGCACGGAAGGAATAGCACCCGGCTTCCCGCCGTGGTAGCCAATCGTCGCGCAGTCCCGTGGGGCGCCGTCCACGGCGTCATCCTTCCGCGCCGCTTCCGGCGTATCTCTCTGTATGGGGAATAGCGGGCAAGAGCGAGCGGCGCGGGGAGGTAGCCGACAGATGCGCGGAGCACGCATCGTCACGGCGGTCGTCTTCGCGCTCCTCCTCGCCAGTTTCGTTTCGGTGGCGCGGCCCTCCGTGCAGGGCGCGCAGGTTTCGGTGGCGATCCAGGATTACAGCTTCGCGCCCGCGACGCTCACCGTCCCGGTTGGCACGACGGTCCTGTGGACCAATCAGGGATTGGACACGCACAGTTCAACGAGTGACAGCGGCGCATGGGATTCGGGCACGATGACCAAAGGCGTCACATTCTCCTACACCTTCACGAAGGCGGGCACCTTCGCCTACCATTGCACCTTCCACGCGGCGGAGATGCGCGCCACAGTGGTCGTCACGGCTGCGGCCACCCCGACCGCGACGGCCACGCACCCGCCGCCTACCAATACCGTCGTGCCACCAACCTCCACATCGCCGCCAAGCCCAACCGCGACGCCGACGACCGCCTCCGTCAACGCGACGGCGATCCGTCCGACCCCGACGCCAATGCCGACGCCGACCGCTTCCGCCACGGGCACTGCGGGCGCTTCAAGCGTCGTCGCGACGGCGACCGCCGCTGCGCCGACGGACACGCCGCTTGCCGCCGCGCCACAGAGCGCCGCCCTGCCGACCCAGCCGGGGCCGGTCTCCCTGCTCCCCTTCGCGAACTTCGTCGAACCGATCCGCGCCTTCGCCGACTTGCCCGATCACCGCTTCTTCGCGGCCACCGGCCACAGCCTGAACTTCGGCTTCAAGTCCTATTGGGAGCAGAATGGCGGCGTCGCGCAGTTCGGCTATCCGATCAGCGAGGAGTTCCTGGAGCGCGGCGCGGACGGCGCGGTCCGCACCGTCCAGTATTTCGAGCGCGCCCGCTTCGAGTATCACTACGATCTCGGCATGGTGCCGTTCGCGGTGCAGTTGGGCATGCTCGGCCGGGAGACGACGGTGCGGAGAATGACCGAACCCGCCTTCCTCCCCGTGGGCGCGAGCACGACGCCGGAAGGCCAATTCTTCGCCGCGACCGGGCACACGCTCTCCGGCCCAATCGCGGCCTTCTGGCAGATGGGCGGCGGCCTGCCCGCCTTCGGCTACCCGATCAGCGAGCCCTTCCAGGAGAGCGGCACGGACGGCAACACGCATATGGTCCAGTATTTCGAGCGCTATCGCCTCGAATTCCACCCGGAGACGAACAGCGTCGAGTTGGGACGCCTCGGCGTGCAGGTCGCACAGTCGCGCGGATATTTGCCGACTGGGTAAGGAGGAATACGCCACTCACCCCCGACCCCTCTCGTACGGAGCCATCGCAGGCAGATCACGGCATCCTTGATATCTGTGCGGCGATGGCGAGGGAACCCGTAGGAGAGGAACAAAAGAGCCCTCCCCCGGTAGCGGGGGAGGGCGGCGATGGCGTTCGGGCGGTTTACTGGTGGTCGTAGGCAACCAGTTTGGCGCCGCTCTCGCCACTGCGGAGCTTCTTCAGCGCGGTCCGCTCGATCTGCCGGACGCGCTCGCGGCTGATGCCGAGCTGACTGCCGACCTCCGCCAGCGTGTACTGGCGCGGTTTGGTGATGCCGAAGCGCAGATCGACGACCAGTCGCTCGCGGGGCGCCAGCGCGTCCAACGCCTCGGCGATCTCCTCGCGGAGCAGGCCCGCCGAGACTTCGTTCTCGGGGTTCTCCACCTCGACCTTGTTGCTGATCACATCGCCGAGCGTCACATCCTCGTCGCTGCTGATCGGCACATCGAGTGAGAGCGTCTGCTGCGACATGCGCAGCATCACCTCGACGCGCTCCTCGGGCAACTCCGCTGCTGTGGCGATCTCCTCGATCGTCGGGCGACGGCCGAGGGTCTGGCTGAGCGTCTGCACCGTCCGGTGCAGACGCGAAACCGCCTCGCCCATGTGGACGGGCAGCCGGATCGTCCGGCCCTGATCCGCGATGGCACGGGTGATCGCCTGCCGGATCCACCACGTCGCGTAGGTGGAGAAGCGGAAGCCGGTCTCCCACTTGTATTTCCGCGCCGCGCGCATCAGGCCGATGTTCCCTTCCTGCACGAGGTCGAGGAGCGTCAGGCCGCGCCCGACGTACCGCTTGGCGACGCTGACGACGAGCCGCAAGTTGTGGCGCACCATCTGCTGCAACGCCGTCTCGTCACCCGCCTCGATCCGCTTGGCGAGCGCGATCTCCTGCTCGTGGTTGAGCAGCGGCTGGGCGCTAATCTCGCGCAGGTAGGAGCGCAGCGAGTCGCTGTCGTACGGCGTCACATCCGGCAAGAGGTGCGCGTCCGCGTCCTCCCGCGCCGAACGCCGTTCCGCGATGCTGGTCAGCACCGGGCGGTCGGCAGCACGATGGAGCGCGATCGGGGTAATATCGGCATACGCGGCGCTATCGCGGCGTACATTCGCATAAGACATAGAAAAACCCTCCGGTCCCGTAAGGATGCTGGCCGACGGCGCCATTGCTGCCGGTAGTATCTACAACGCACAAAGCCATCGAATCCTTCCCTGACACGCCGTCCGCACCAAACGTGCCAGCAATCGTTTCGGCACCCTGTATATGGTTGTACGCGCGTACCACCGCGTTGGATGAGTATTGCGCGCGGAGAGTGCGACTCGTCCCCGTTAAGTACGCATTGCGGATGAAGATTGATACACTTTCGGCGGACCGTCGCGCCGTACGTACTGCGGGGAATAGCCGATGCCAGCGCACGTCGGAGAGTTGCCTCTCCGAACAACCCAGCACGCGACCTTCGCGCTCCCCTGTACGGCGTCACGCGCCTTCGCCTACCTCGGCAATCCGGCGGCCATGCTCGCCGCGCTGCCGAGCGTCGAGCGTATCATCCAGCGGCAGCGCGGCACCTACCGCATCACGCTCGCGCCGGTGCAGATCCCCGGTCTCTCGCTGCGCCCGGCGGCAGAACTCTCCTTCACGATCGAACCCGACCGCGTGCGCATCACGAGCATCGATGAGCAGCCGAACGCGCTACTCGCGGACGAGATCGCGACGCGGATCACCGGCCTCTTCATCCCGACCGCCACGCGGACGGGTTGCACAGTCGCGGCCTCGCTCACCATCGACGCGGATGTGCCGGCGCGCGTCGTGCCGCCGCTGATGCCCCGCATCATCGCGCAGCGGACCGCCGAGGCGGTGCTCAATCACCGGATGAAGCAGGAAGTCGCCGCGATGACACGGACGCTCGTGCATGGCTATCCCGCGTGGGAGCGCGAGACGGGCGGGGGAAATGGGCGGTAGCCTACGCGACCATCGAGTACGCTCTCGCTCCCTCAGCCGACCGGCTTTGAGACGCTTTTACCCTTCCCAGAAGGCATGTACACACATGAGCATATCTGCTACCCTGCCTCGGCATCTATCGGGGCAAGGGAGCGGAAGGGGGTACGTATGGACGCAATCTGCACGGCGGCGCTGGCGCAATTCCGTCTCCAGGAGCAGGCATATCTGGCGGTCGTCCACGGACTTTCGGACGACAGCCTGAACTGGCGCCCGGGGCCGGAGACGAACTCAATCGCCGTGCTCGTCGCGCACGCCTGGGGATCCGTGCAGGATTGGACGGCGCGGGCGGCGGGCACGACGATCGAGCGGGACCGCGCGGCGGAATTCCGTGTCGTCCTCAGCGGCGCGGAATGCACGGCGCTCATCCGGCGGGCAATGGAGCGCGTCACGTCGTTTGTGGAGGCGATTGACCCCGCCACCTACGGCGACGACCGCGCGGACCGCGAAGGCGACCATGTCACCGTCGCGTACTGCCTGATCCACGCGGTCGAACATACCCAGGAGCATCTCGGCCACGCGGAGCTGACGCGGCAATTCGGGCTGTTCCGGCGCGCTCGCCCACGCAGGAGTACCCCGGCTACGCAAACCTGACGCCCGGCCATGCTTCCTGACAGGGGAAGTGGTGACGCTCCGCGATGTTTCGGCCTCCACGGTACGGCGCAATGGACGAAAGAAAGGGAAGGGAAACAGATGAAGCCAATGATTGCGGTGGTGCAGAGGATGTTGAATGGCCAGGCGGAGCGGTATGGCAAGGTCGTAGACGCACTGCCCGAGGACGCCTTGAACTGGCGGCCCGGCAATGCGGAGACGAACTCCGTCGCGCAACTCGTCCGGCACGTCACGGCGGTGCAACATGTGCTGCTCGGGCACGCGCTCGGCGAATCGCCGGAGCACGACCATGCCCACAGCCTGCGCAACGACCCCGCGACGAAGGAGGAATTGCACGGCCTGATCGCCGCCGCGCAGGCGAAGAAGGATGACCAACTCGCCCGCCTGGATAGCATGGACATGAGCGAGGCGCTTCCCGGCCAGCGCGGCCCCACCCTCCGCGCGCAGTACGTCATCCATAGCGCCGACCACGGCCAGGAACACCTCGGCCACGCCGAACTGACGAAACAACTTTGGGAGCAGCGCGGTCATACCGGGTGACGGCCCGCGCACCTGGTCGAATGGCCGCGCCGTGCCCGGTGCGGGGCGAGAGGAGCGAGCCGTGCAATCATCGCAGGAGCCGCAAACCGGCCAACCGGCATTCTCGGGATATGACACACCTCCCGCCGGGCAGCCTCTGTACACCGCGTATGGCGGCCCGCTGCCGCCGTACGGCTACTACCCTCCCGCCTATGGGCAGGCGCTGCCCGCGCCGCAGACCTCGTCATACGCAATTGCGAGTCTCGTGTGCAGCATCGCCAGTTGGTTTGTCATCCCCTTCATCGGCGCCATCGCCGCCGTCGTCCTCGGGCATGTCGCGCGTCACGAGATCAGGCAGTCGTACGGTCGGAAGGGTGGGAGCGGTCTGGCGGTCGCCGGCCTCGTCATCGGCTACATCCAGATCGGCCTCGCCATCCTGGGCGGCATCTTCCTGCTCTGGCTCTTCATCGTCCTCGCCGCGAATTCTTCTTCGACGGTCTGAACGTCATGCCCGTCGACGGCGGGCGAGTCGTTGTCGAATCATGTTTTTTGAACACTGTAGATTTTCTTGGCTATCCTGCTATACTATCGCTGCAAAGGTCACGGGTCTTATCGCTTTTATCGGAGGTTCGATATGGACGACATCTATTCGGTCGCCTACCCAATGACGGTAGGCAACGCATCGATCGCGGCACCGCGCGATGCGTCGCGCTCGCTCGTGCGCTGGGTTGTGCTCGGTGCGGCGAGTCTGGTTCTCTTCGTCCTCGCCGCCGCGCATAGCGGATCGGTTGGTGCGGCAACGCCGGCGCCCAGCAACGGTACCTACTGCATCAACTACTTCACCTGCTACTCGGTGCCGGCGTCCACGCCGACCTATATCGCGCCGGCCACGACCGTCGCTCCGGCGGCGACCTCGTCGACCGGCTACCCGCCGTATACCCTGATCGACACGTATCCCGACGCGCGCTATTGCGGCGGCTTCGTCTCGGTCGTCACGGATGCCAGCGGCAACCTGATCGATGTCTGCCCTGGCACGAACCAGCGCATCATCCCGTTCTTCGCGGACAATAGCTTCGCCTTCGCTCCGGGCATCTACGGCGCGAACTTCATCAACCCGAACTACCAAAATGGGTACAACGGGAACATCGCCTTCAACGGTTGCAACGTCAACTTCAACTGCGGCGCCTTCAACGCCGCCCCCGCCGGCGGCACCTTCGTCGGCGGCGTCTACTACTACAACGACAACCGCTTCTGCGGCGACGGCAAGATCGCCCTCGTCCCGAACCGGGGCTACTACTGCCAGAACGGCGGGGCGCTCGCCAACGGCGTGAATACGGTCAACTGCGGCAACTTCTTCGTCAACGGCTGCGGCATCTGGCGCGGCTACGAGGCGGATGCGGCCCCGGCGGCGCCGGTGGTGGCGCATGCGGCGGTCGCCCCGGCTGCGGCGGTGGTCGCCCCGGCTGCGGCGGCGGCTGCCCCGGCAGCGCCGGTCGTCGCCCCGGCTGCGGCGGTGGTCGCCCCGGCGGCGCCGGTGGTGGCGCCCGCCGCACCGGTGAGCGCGAAAACGGCGACGGCGCTGAATGCGCCGCAGGCCGTCCAGGTCGACCCAACCGAGCGCAGATAGGCACCCGTCTCCCTATTACCCTCTTCCGTGACTTTGCACCGAACACCGCGCGTCCACTCCGGACGCGCGGTTCGTTTTTATATTTCTGAGAAACGACGCAATTTTCCGGGAAACGCCGGTGCTAGCAGGTTTTCTCACCCGCCTTACCGAGGCGAAGGGGCGGACCCCCTGCCTGCTACCACCAGGGAAAGGCATATTCGCCTGCGTACGCCCCTACTCCTATCGCTCCCATAATCCCTGCGATGGCACGCGGAGCGCCCGGTTGAATTGCTCGATGAATTCTCCCACGCGATGACGGCGGTCAGTTCGACAATTGCGTCGTCGTGATAGTGGGCGCGCAGTCGGGCGAAAAGATCATCGCTCACATCTCGCCCGGTGATCGTCATGGCGTCCGCGTATTCGAGCGCGACGCGCTCCGCCTCGTCGTAGAGCGGGCTGGTCGCATACTCCGGTAGGGCGAGGATTTTCTCGTCCGAGACGCCGAGTTTGCTGCTCACGGCAGCGTTGATGTCCTGTCAAAACTCGCAGCCGTTGTGCGACGCCACCCGGCGGTTGACAAGCGCCTGCAACCGCTCGTCGATCAGGCCCGAGCCGCCGATGCCCGTCCACATCGCCCGCGCGCCCCGGAAGATCGTCGGACGCCGCGCGTAGACGAGATGATTGAGGAGCGGCCCGCCCCATGTCCGCGCCTGCGCGTCGAACACCGCCTTGATTGAGTGGTCCACCGCCGCCGGGTCAACCCCTGTAATCCGTGTCATCCGTTTTCTCCCGCTCTCCGCACTCGTCGTGTCTATCCGCCGCGTGCTATCTTTACCGGGTTGCCCGTTCGCACCCGACCATGTCATCTTGACATGCCGCGCGGGTATGTGCGACGACCAATTGCCTAGTCAGAGAGGGAACCACCATGCGCGAATTGAAGAGCCAGAAGTTGCGACGGGTCAACCATCAGGGGGATGCGCTGCGGCTCGGTATGAACTGGACGGAGGAGGACCTCGGCAAGCCGCAGATCCTCGTCGAGAGCGCGTACGGGATGGGGCACCCCGGCACCTTCCACTTCCGGCCGCTGATCGAGGAGGTCTCCAACGGCGTCTTCGAGGCGGGCGGCAAGCCGGGCGTCTTCTACACCTCCGACATCTGCGACGGAGTCGCGCAGGCGCACGCCGGGATGAGTTACTCGCTCGTCTCGCGCGACATCCAGGCGGCGATGATCGAGATTCACGCCCTCGGCCACCCGCACGACGGCATGGCGCTCATCTCCGGCAACGACAAGTCCGTGCCCGCGCACCTGATCGCGATGGCGCGCTGCGACCTCCCGGCCATCCACCTGCCCGGCGGCACGCAGATGAACGCGCCGGGCTACATCACCTCGGACTACATGTGGGGGATGGGCGCGGCGGTCGAGCGGGGCGAAATGTCGCGCGAGGACATGGAGATGCACCAGCACGACGCCTGCCCGAGTTGCGGCGCCTGCCAGTTCATGGGCAGCGCCAGCACCGGGCAGGTGCTCAGCGAGGCGCTCGGGCTGGCGCTGCCGGGCAGCGGCCTGATCCCCGCGCCGCTCACCCGCCACATGCGCGTGGCGCGGGCGGTCGGCAAGCAAATATTGAAACTGGTGGAGATGGACCTGACGCCGCGCAAAATCCTCACCCGCGCGGCGTTCGAGAACGCGATCATGCTGCACGCGGCGGTCGGCGGCTCGACGAACAGCCTGCTGCATGTGCCGGTGATCGCCCGCGAAGTCGGCATCGAGGTGACGATCGACGATTTCGACTACATCCATCGGCACGTCCCCGTGCTCGCCAACGCGAAGACGACGGGCAAGTACCCGGTCGAATACCTCTGGTACGCGGGCGGCGTCCCGGCGGTGATGCTGCAACTGCGCGACCTGCTGCACCTCGACTGCCTGACCGTGACGGGCAAGACGCTCGGCGAGAATCTGGAGGAGATCGAGCAGAGCCGCTTCTTCCAGGAGACGCGCGGCTACCTCGTCAACGTCAAGGTGCCGGTGGAGGATATTATCCGCCCGCGCGACCAGGCGTTCGGCCCGGAGGGCGGTGTCGGCGTGTTGCGCGGCAACCTCGCGCCAGGTGGGGCGGTGATCAAGCATTTCTCCGTCCCGAAGGTGATGCATGTCCACATCGGCCCGGCGCGCGTCTTCGACAACGAGGACAGCGCCGTCGCCGCCCTGATCGAGCGCGTCGTGCAGCCGGGCGATGTCGTCGTCATCCGCTACGAAGGGCCGAAGGCGAATGGCATGCCGGAGATGTACTACGCGACGGCGATCATCGCCGCCAGCATTGAACTGACCGCCACCTGCGCCGTCGTCACGGACGGTCGCTACTCCGGTGCGGCAAAGGGACCGGCGGTCGGGCACGTCACGCCCGAGGCGATGGACGGCGGCCCGCTCGCGCTGGTCGAGGAAGGCGACTTGATCGAGATCAATGTGCCGGAGCGCCGCCTCGCCATCGTCGGCACGCGCGACGGCGAATTGACGCCGGAGGAAGTGGACAGCTTGCTCGCCGCACGCCGCGCGCAGTGGACGCCGCCCCCACCCCGCCACACGAGCGGCATCCTCTCGCTGTACGCGAAGATGGCCGCCAGCACGGCGGATGGGGCGTATATCGCGTAGGGAGCCCACCTGCCTACCCCCTGTCCCCCTCCCGGCGCGGGAGGGGGAACTCGCGGGTAATTTTCTGTGGCTGATTACTCGCACCTCGTCCTGAAACAGTACCCGACGGGTTTAGAATCCGCCGATAGTGATAACAGCCCTGCTTGTTAGAAAGAGCCTCGGGATTTCATACCGAGCCGTATGTATCGCTGGCAACCGCATACGATCGGTCATCATTGCACTCGCAGCCCAACTGGCCGGAGTGGGTGCGGCAGCAGACGATAGGGACGATGTGGCGGTTTGTCGCGACATCGGCGGGATGATGCGTTGCGAAGGGAGAGCAAGCCATGTACGGGACGGTGGCGCGGATCGTTCTCAAGCCGGGGATGGGCGAGCGGTTCATCGCGCTCTGGCACGAGATCGATGAACAGGACTTCCCTGGTCGGGTAGCGGAGTACCTATACCGGGCAGACAGCGATGCGGACGCACTGTATCTCGCGGTCGTCTTCGCGAATGAGGAGGCGTACCGGAAGAACGCGGAGAGCCCGGCGATGGATGCATCCTACCGGCGGCTGCGCGAGTTGATGGTGACCGACCCGGAGTGGCACGACGGCGCGGTGGTCTTTGCGCGCCCGTGAGGCATGCGCCGGGAGGGGCGAGACGTCATCGTTGACCCAATAGCGCGCCGCCCGCTCTTGTAGCGATCCCTCGCGTTCTTTCCTTGCGACGGCTATACTTGCGGGTGAGCGCGGGAAAGAAGAATCTGTTGCCCCTTCGTCGAGCACCAAAGGAGCGGCACATGCCGAAGTATGTCATTGAGCGCGAAATTCCTGGCTGCGGCGACTGGTCCGCAGAGCAACTCAAGGCCGTCTCGCAGACCTCGTGCGGGGTACTGAGTGAGATGGGGCCGCAGATCCAATGGCAAGAGAGTTACGTAACGGGGGACAAGATTTACTGTGTCTATATCGCCCCGAACGAGGCGATGGTGCGCGAGCATGCCCAGAAGGGCGGCTTCCCCGCGAATCGCGTTTCGGAAGTTCGGACAATGATCGACCGGACGACTGCAGAGGATTGAGGTCGGTTGACCAGGCAACGTGCATTCCCTCCCGCTCTCATTCCCAGCCTTGTGTACTGGCTTCTCGCGATCTTACCCCGCGTCATTATCAGTATTTGTGATCCACGATGCGTCATAGCGCGAAGAGGCGGGGGCGCCGCCCGTGGCGGGATGGAGCCAGCCGATTTCGCCGGTTCGACGTCTCGGAATTGCTCACCGATCAGGAAATGCACGATCGTATCCGATATTTTTCAGGGCAGTGATCGGCGGTTGCGACCGATTGCATTGCCCATCGGCAGCAGCGGTCATTGATTCAAGTTCCGAATCGGAAGCACTGCACGAAGAGCGCAGAAGAGCCCGATTGATACGGCCCGGTTTGTTCGACAAATCCGAACATCTGCTCTATAGTGGCCGTACCTTATCCGGTTTCGCAAAGGTTGGTCACAGATGCCAGGAGTCGACAAGAAGTCCGCCAAGAGTGCCACCGCGAGCGGCGAGAAGTCGCAGGGATTCACGGACGCGGAACGCGCCGCGATGCGGGCGCGCGCCCAGGAGATAAAGGCGGAAGCGCGCGCGGATAAGGACAGGGCAGAGGGGGAAAACGCCGTGCTTGCGGCGATTGCCGCGATGCCGGAACGGGATCGTGCCATGGGCGAGCGGCTTCATGCGATCGTCAAAGCCAGTGCGCCAGACCTTTCACCGAAAACTCTGGTACGGGATGCCCGCGTATGCCAAGGACGGCAAGGTCGTCTGCTTCTTCAAGTGCGCGCATAAGTTCAATGCGCGGTACGCGACGTTTGGCTTCAGCGACGCGGCGAACCTCGACGACGGCGCGATGTGGCCAACCGAATTCGCGCTGATGGAGTTGACCGCCGCCGACGAGGCAACGATCAGCGCGCTCGTGAAACAAGCGGCGAGCTGAGGGCGCGCCGTCTGGCTTGGTTTGAAGGTCACGACGGACGAGGTATGCTGATTAATCGCGAGGCCCGGACAAAGACTTGCGTCGGTTGGCTATATTCGCCCGAGAGGGGTCCCCCTCCCGTGTCGGGAGGGGGTAGAGGTGGGCTCTCCTGTTACAGCGCGTAATCCCCCTTGTGTGCTTCTTCCAGATAGCGCGCCAGCAGGTCGATGCACGCCTGCACGTCCGTCGCGCTGACCATCTCGTTAACGGTATGGACGTAGCGCGTCGGAATCGAGAGGGTGAAGGCGGGGACGCCGCCGTTCAGCCGCTGCACGCCGCCTGCGTCGGTGCCGCCCGGCGGGAGGATCTCCATCTGATGCGGGATGCCTTCGCGCTCCGCGATGGCGCGGAAGTGGTCGACCAGTTTCGGGTGGCAGATCAGCGAGCCGTCCATGATCTTGATCGCCGCGCCGCCGCCGAGGGTCGTCACGGTATTTTCGCCACCGCCGCCGGGGATATCCATCGCCAGCGTCACATCGAGCGCGACGACGATCGTCGGGTTGAGCGCCGAACCGCTCGCCGCCGCACCGCGCAAGCCGACTTCCTCCTGCGAGGTGGCGACGGCGAAGATCGTCGCCTCGCTGGAGCGCATCGCCCGCAACGCCTCGAACATGACGAAGAGGCTGGCGCGGTCGTCCATCGCCTTGCAGATGTAGTTGTCGCCGACCTTCTCGAATGTGCGGTCCATCGTCACATAATCGCCGACGCGCACCGCCGCCTTGACCGCGTCGGCGGCCATGCCCAGATCGACGAAGAACTCGTCGTGCTGCGGCATCTTCCGTTCCTCGCCGCGCGTCAGATGCGGCGGCTTGCGCGCGGGCTGCAACGCGCCGCGCAGTGCGGAGCCATCGGCCGTCGTGACGAGCACGCGCTGCGCGACCATGTTCGCGGGATCGTGCCCGCCGAGCGTTTGCAGGCGCAGGAAGCCCTTGTCGTCGATGTACTTGACGAGGAAGCCGATCTCGTCCATGTGCGCGGCGAGCATCACCCGCACGTCGTCGCGCCCGCGCTTCGTGCCGATCACGTTGCCGAGCGCGTCGGTGCGCACCTCGTCGGTCAGTTCGCCCAGTTGCTCGCGAGCGATCACCCGCTGCTGCTCCTCGCGCCCCGGCACGCCGGGCGTCTCGACCAATCGCTTGAACAATGCCTCGTTGAGCGCCACTGCATCCCCCTTCCATCGTTCCGCGAAACCGCCGCGAGAGCGTATCGCGCCCCCTCCCGGTCGTCAAACGGTGAGCGGGATTTGCAGCGACGAAACGCCGGTCGGTCGAGCGATAGGCTCTGGCCCGAGGGTTGCGTGCTACGATGTGCGGAGTACGCAGAGAATGACGGACGTCACTGAAGGAGTGCAGCGTGACACGAAGCAAGAATGGCAGCGACCCATCCCGCGCGGGCAATCGCCCATTCCACGCGCGCGGGCCCGGCGAGCGGCGCAATGTCGCGATGGGGCGGAGCGGCATGGTCGCCACGCAGCATCCACTAGCGACAGCGGCGGGCCTCTGGGCGCTCGAACGGGGCGGCAACGCGATGGACGCGGCGCTCGCGGCCGCGGGCGTCTGCGGCGTCGTGCTGCCCGCGATGTGCGGGCTTGGCGGCGATTGCTTCCTGCTCTACTACGACGCGAAGACGCAAAAAGTGACCGCCCTGAACGGCAGCGGCGCGGCCCCGCAGCAGGCGACACCCGGCCTCTACGCGGAGCGCGGCCATATCGCCCGGATGCCGACGCGCGGGCCGCTCTCGGTCGGCATCCCCGGCGCGGTGGACGCCTACTTTGCGGCCTTCGAGCGGTGGGGGAGCATCCGCATCAGCGACCTGCTCCGCCCCGCCGAGCAGTATGCGCGGCACGGCTTCGCCCTCACGCCCGACGGCGCGGAGATCATCGGCGATCAGGCGGATACCCTGAAGCAGCAGGCGGGCGGCGCGGCGAAAACCCTGCTCAAAAGCGGCAAGGACGCGCCGCACACCGGGCATATCCTCAAGAACGAAGACCTGGCGGATTCGATCAGCCTGCTCCGGCGGCAGGGGCGCAAGGCATTCTACGAGGGCGAACTGGCGGCGAAGATCGCCGCGTGGATGGAGAAGAATGGTGGCCTGATTACGGAGGCGGATCTCGCCGCGCACGAGACGGAGATCTACCCGGCGATCAGCACGACCTATCGCGGCCACACCGTCCACACCACCGCGCCGCCGTCGCAGGGACTGATCCTCCTCCAGGAATTGAATATCCTCGCCAATACCGACCTCGCGGGCATGGACCCGCAGGGCGCGGCGGCGATCCACCTGATGGTCGAGGCGAAGAAACTCGCCTTCGCGGATCGCAACCGGTATGCGGGCGATCCGAAGTTCGTCACTTTCCCGCTCGACAAACTGATCAGCCCGGAGCGTGGCGCATCGCACTACGTCTCGATCGATCCCGACCATGCCCGGGTGGATGATCCCGCGCTCTCGCTCGTGCCGGAGATGACCGGCGACACGACCTATCTCTGCACGGTGGACGAGGCGGGTAATGCCGTCTCGCTCATCCACTCGCTCTCGGCGGCCTTTGGCTCCGGCTGCCTCGTGGACGGCACGGGGATCATCCTCAATAACCGGGCCGGGCGGGGCTTCTCGCTCCAACCGGGCCACCCGAATCTGCTCGCCCCCGGCAAGCGGACGATGCATACGCTCCAATGCTACGCCGTCACGCGCGGGGATGGCACGCTCGCTTTCGTCGGCGGCACGCCGGGCGGGGACCAGCAGCCGCAGTGGAACATGCAGATCATCGCCAATATTCTCGACTACGGCATGTCCCCGCAGGAGGCGGTGGAAGCGCCGCGCTGGACGAGCTTCCCCGGCACCGACCCCGCGAACCTGCCCAACCCGTACGAGGTGCGCGTCGAGCGCCGCGTCCCCGACGAGACGCTGATGGAATTGCGGCGGCGCGGCCACACTGTCCATGCCCTGCCGGAGTGGGGCGCGGGCGGCGCGGCGCAAGTAATCGCCTGGGAGGACGGCACCTGCTACGGCGGCTCCGACCCCCGCGCCGAAGGCGTCGCCCTCGGCTTCTGAGCAGCGTATACTGATAATCGCGGACTGGCTTACGAGTAAGGAGCCCTCTATGGCTACACGGAAACCAACGCCAGAAGAGGCGCATGAGGAGAGCATCATCGACGAAGATCTCACCGATGAGGATGCATGGGAATTCCCTTCGTCGTCGCTGGACAAGCAAATACTCACGGGCAGGGAATTGCTGGAGTCGGGATTGGTCGGCCTATGGAAAGATCGCACCGACATTGGCGATACCCTCGAGTATGTGCAGAGATTAAAGGATCAAGGACGTAGACGGCGACAGAAACGCATCCGCAAACACACGCCGAATTAAGCGGTGCGCCTACTTGATTCGGACGTAATGATAGATATCCTCCGCGAATACCTACCGGCACTTCGCTGGCTCCGTACCGTAGTCAACGAGAATTCGGACTGCCGGGAATCGTCGTCCTTCAATTGATGGAAGGTTGTAAAGATAAGCGGGCCATGCAACGATTACAGAGACGGATTGGTCCGTATCGCGTGTACTGGCCGACAGCACGCGACTGTGATCGTGCGTTGGCCGCCTTCTCGCGAACACGACTGAGCCATCGTATTGATCTCACCGATGTACTGATCGGGGAATGCGCAGTGGGCTTAGGCGTGCCACTCTGTACTTTTAACGTGCGGCATTTCCGCGCGATCGCGGGTCTCGTGACCGGACAGCCGTACGTGCGCATATGACAGCGACAACGGGACGAGCCACGGCGACGAGCGCGGTGATGCAAGGGCGGCAGCGGTGGCTGATCTTCGCGCTGAGCGGGGCGATCTTCATGATCAATCTCGATTCGCGCGTCATCGCGCCGCTCTTGCCGACGATTGCCGACGCCTTCCATACCTCCGTCTCCTCGGCAGGCATCCTGATCACAGCCTATATGCTGCCGTACGGCTTCTTCCAGCTCTTCTATGGGCCGCTGTCGGACCGCGTCGGCAAGGTGAAGGTCGTCGCCTTCGCGATGGTGCTCTTCAGCGTCGGTACCGCCCTCTGCGGCGCATCGACCTCGCTCCCCGTCGTCACGCTCCTGCGCTTCCTGACCGGGATCGCGGCGGCGGCGATCTTCCCGCTCACGCTCGCGTACATCGGGGACACGGTGCCGTACGCGCAACGGCAGGCGACTATCGCCATCCTGATGTCCTGCTCGGCGGCGGCGACCGCGTTCAGCACGAGCGTCGGCGGGCTGATCGCGGCGGTCGTCTCGTGGCGGCTCGTCTTCCCGATCTTCGGCGTCGCGTCGGGCATCGTCGCGGTCGCGCTCCTGTTCCTGTTGAAGGAGGAGATTCGCCTGCCGCTGCCGGAGCCGCGCCCACGCCCGCGCGCCGTCTATCTCGCGGCGGTCCGTGCCCCCCGGATGCTGCCGCTGCTCCTGCTGATCCTCGTCGAGGGGTTCATCTACAACGGCGTCTTCTCCTACCTCGGCGGGTATTTGAATCATCGCTTCGCGCTCGGCTCGCTTGCCATCGGGCTACTGCTCGGCTTCGCGGGCGTCATGCAGTTGAGCACGGCGCGCGTCCTCCGTTACCTCGTCCTCCGGCTCGGCGAGCGCCGAATGATCCTCTTCGGCGGCGGGATGATGGGCGCGGCCTATGTCACGGCGGCACTGATCCCGAAGTGGCCCTTCTTCCTCGTCTCGATGCTGCTCGCCGGTGTCGGCTTCGTGCTCTGCCACACGACACTGCAAACGCGCGCCACCGAAACCTTCCCGCAGGCGCGCGGCACGGCGGTCGCCCTCTTCGCCTTCTCGCTCTTCCTCGGCGGCGGCGTGGGGACGGCGCTGGTCGGCAGCATCATCGACGGAGTCGGCTATATCGCCACGCTGATCGTGGCGGGCATCCTCCTCTGGGCGTTCGCCGCCACCGCCGCACGGGTGCTGATCGCCATGCCGAAACAGTCTCCGGCGGTGCCAACGCCGGTCACGGAATAGTTGCCCGAAATTGGTCGCGCAAAGCCCTTGACAAATGTCCGTACATCCCGTATATTCATCAGTGTAAGGTCCCGATGACCGATGCATCTCAGTCGAATACCGAAGCCGCAAGGCTCAAGGGTTTGGATGAAACGCACTGGCTGTCGGGGCTTTACACTTTAAACAGCTATTGTGGATTCTTCCCTTCCCGTTTTTCCAGAACCAATCTACGCCAATGCCGGGACGCGATCGCGGGCATGGACACACATACGGATACCGTGGCGTGGGCGGCTGATGACGCCAATCAGCGCGATTTCCTGATCGGGTGCCGGTTCGAGCGTATAAGCGCGGAGAATTTGCGAAACCATCGCCTTGATCTCGACCTTGGCGAAGTTGATACCGATGCAGATGCGCGGCCCGCCGCCAAAGCCGACGAGCGCGTACGGCGTCTTCTTCTGCTCCTCACGCGGCGGGGCGAAACGGTCGGGGTCGAACGCCGTCGGCTCCACGAAGGCGCGCGGGTTGAGGTGCGAGGCGGCGATGGCATAGAAGACGTGCGCCCCCGCCGGGACGTGGTAGCCGTGGAAGTCGAAGCCTTCCGCGACGCCGCGCGGCCCGTACTGGACGGGCGGATAGAGTCGCTCCGCCTCCATCAGCGCGTTCTCCAGCACCTTCATGCGCTGGATGGTGTCGAGCGTTGGCTCGGCATCGCCGGGGACGAGGACGGCCTGCTCGTCGAGCACGCGCCGGAGGTAGTCGGGGTGCTGCGTGAGCAAATTGAGGAGCCACGCGCTCATGCTCGTCGACGTCTCGTGCCCCGCGACGAGGAGGATATTGGTGTGGGCAATTAACTGCTCGTCGCTCAGGGCGTTGCCGTCTGGATCGCGCGCCTGGACGAGCATGCCGAGCACATCGTCCGTTGGGTGTACCCGCCGTTCGGCGATCTTCGGCGCCAGCAGGCCGTAGAGTTCGCCTTTCAGGCGAGCCAGTTGGGTATTGTATTCATCCCAATCCTTGACGTTCCCGTCGAGCCGGAGCATCGCCAGGTACAACTCGCGGAACTGATCGACCTCGGGCCCCGGTGTGAGGCCCGCGAGCGCCTCGGCGGCGACATCGAAGGTGATCTTGCGCGCCTCATCGTAGACATCGACCTCGCCGCGCTCCGCCCACGCGCCGATGCGCTCGCGGATAATCCGCTGCATGATCGGCAGGTAGCGGTCCATATAGGTGATCGCGAAGGCGGGATTCATCATCTTGCGGTGGGCATCATGCTCCGTGCCGTCCATCGAAAGCAGACCGTTGCCGAAGGCGTCCTCGACGCCGAAGATCTTCGTCCAGCCGACATAATGGGAGAACTTCAGCCGGTCACTGAGCAGCACGAAGCGGTTCGCCTCCGGCCCGGCCAGGAAGATGACATCGTGGCCGTTCTGGTCGGAGCGGAAGATCGGCCCATGCTGCGCATACATGCGCGCGAGGAATGGCCCTATTTGGCTGAAATACCCCTCCGGGATGTCGATGCGCGGGATTTCCTGCCACGGACGAATCTCTGCCATGTGCATTGCTCTCTTTCTCGCCCAACACAATTATCGCACCCGACAGTGGGGAAGTGAGGGTCGCTCATAGATGTCGCCGGATGTGCCAATCCAGGATAGCCTGACTCATACTCTTGGTGTCGCTCGACTCGTGTCCGTCGCGAATGTCCAGACATCCAGGTCCGGCGGGACCAAGCCGATTGCCGTGAGGACGGTGTTGATCTGCCCCCGATGCTCGTTGCCATGATGGAGCGCCTGGGCGAGCACGACACCGGCCGGTACCGCGTAGGGCGTCCCGTCTGGCCATGTGTACGCGAGCGGCCGCTCCGCATCGAACGGCGCGGACAGGAACGCCTCCCACCGTGCCGCCATCTCCTCGGCCCGCGTCGTCAGTTCGCCCATGCCCGGCGGCTTGTCCCCTTTCCAGTCCCAATCGGGCCGCTGATCCGAGAGGCGGAAACAGTAGTTCGCTTCCGCCGCGACGATGTGCCAGAGCGTGGCGACGGGCCCCCCGTAGACCCCGGTCACCGTTGCCTCCAGTTGGTGGGGTGTCAGCGCGCGGCAGAAGGCGAGCAGGCGCCGCGTCGCCCAGGCGTTATGGCGGAAGGCATCGCGCAATCCATCGTTCATGGGCCAACCTCCAGATGTCGAGCACATGAGCTCGTCGTGCATACCGTTTCATGCCTGCCCGAACGGACAGAGAGACTACTCGATGTACAAGGCGCGGCTGAACATACGGACCATCAGGTCGATATAGGTCTGCTCGTGCTCGGCGTGACCGCCGACGATGCAGTCCTCCATCGCCTGATTGAGGGTGCCGAAAATCAGCCGCGTCATCACCGGGATATCGACGCTGCGCGCGATCAACCCCGTCTCCTGCTGGCCACGGAAAAAGGCGTCGAGCCCCGCGACCGACTCGGCGTCCGCCTCGGCGGAGGTGCAGATGCGGCCGGGCTGATTGGGATCGTGGAAATCGACGTTGAGCGCGAAGGCGCGCATCAGGTCCGCGTTCTCGTGTGCGGCCTCGAACGCCCCTTCCAGCATGACCCGGATCAGCGCCGCCCCCTGCAAGCCCGGCACGGCGCGCGAGAACGCGCGCTCCATCGTTGTCCGCTGCGCCTGCTCGGCCAGCGACTTGACGATCGCACCCTTGGAGGAAAAGTAATTGTAGATCGTCCCCTCGGAGATGCCCGCGCGCCGGGCGATCTGCGCCGTTGTCGTTCGCTCGTACCCCTGCTCCGCGATCAAATGCCGCATCGCGGTGAGGATCTGCTCGCGCCGCACCGCTTCACTCTGCACCCGCCGCGCCGCCCCGTTCGCTGCCGTCGTGACCATACCGCTCCCTTTCATCGCTCATCGCCCGGCGGCAAATGAGTGTCACTCATTGTATGATGTGTGGTATATCGTGTCAAGCATCGAACAATGATCTGGTGGGGCAGGTTTGCAACCTGCGAGCGGTTGACAGGTTACAAATCTGCCCCACCGCCCCACCGATAATCCCTTTTGGTTGTTCGTATTCACTAATCCGCGTTTATGTCCGGTGTCGGTCACATGGCAGTCTCGTCGTTCGTAGTATACTGTCGGATGTGCTGCTCCTGTTCGATACGAAAGAAGCCGACCGATGCGCGACAAGTCGACCCGACTCCCGCCCGATTTCGACATCGACCCGCGCCAGCGGCAGGCGTTCGAGCGCATCCGCCGACGCACGCGCCTCGCGCAGGCAGGCGTCTGCTGCTGGGTCTTCGCCTCGACATTCGTCATCGTGCCGCTGATCTTCCGCCATCATCCGCTCTGGATTGTTGCTATCGCGACCGGTATTATCGGCGGCATCGCCGGTTACTTCCTGCCCGTAAATGTCCCGATGCCCCGCCAACCCCCGCGCGACTCCGACAACCCCTACGGCGTCTACGACCCCAACGGCCCGCACGGCCCCCGATCATAGGGAGGATTGAGCAGGAAGGGCGCACGCGATGCGGCCCCACCTGCTGCTCGCCTCCCTGTTTGACGCCCACGGATGCGACGGCTACGATGCGGTGGCATCGCCCGTGCGTTTCGCATTGGGGGCGGCGTGCGTTTGATCTGCCCGATTGTCAATCACCCAACCCCTCTGTTGGAGAGAAAGCGATTCATCGACATGGCAATTCCCGATTCAACGACTACGGGTGCGCCGCCAAACGGCAATAGCCCCCGCCCGCTCGACAAGAGACTACTCCTCGTCTCCGCTGCGGCGGCCGGGGCGCTGGCGGTCTGGGCGAACACGAAGGGGCGCGAGTACGCGCGCACCGGCGAGACGCCCGCGCTGATCAACTGGGACCGTGCCCGCTCGGTCGCGCTGGCGATGAACCGCGCCGCCGACAGCGAGGTCTTTCCCGCCAGTCTGACCGAGTATTACCGGGGGCTCGTCGCGCGCTGCGTGCCGCTGATCGCTGAGTACACCGGCACGACGCTGCCGACGCCGCTGGAGAGCGTCCACGTCTTCAACCGCGCGGACTGGATCGACGCGAATATCCGCGCCTTCCAGCAGCTCTTCGCCCCGTTGGAGGGGCTGAACACGGCGCGCAACCTGAAATCCCCGACGGCGGTCGCGCTCGTCAGCGGCATCAATCAGACCGTCCTCTCGGCGGAGGTCGGGCTGCTGCTCGGCTACCTGGCGCGGCGCGTCCTCGGCCAGTATGATCTCGCCTTGCTCGGCAAGGAGCCCGTCGCGTCGGGCCGGCTCTACTACGTCGAGCCGAACATTGCCGCCGCGACGGAGACGATGGGGGTGGATGGCCACGAATTCCGCCTCTGGCTCGCGTTGCACGAGACAACGCACGCCTTCGAATTCGAGGCGTTCCCGTGGGTGCGCCCGCACTTCAATACGCTGCTGGAACGCTACATCGTCCTCGTCACGGAGGACCTGCGGAACTTGCAGGGCGGGCTCAATACGTTCGTCCGGCGACTGCGCGAGCAGGGCGGCAGCGGCAAGAGCCTGATGGAGATCGTCATGACCCCGGAGCAGAAGCAGCTCTTCGACGAGATGCAGGCGCTGATGTCGGTCGTCGAGGGATACTCCAATCACGTCATGAACGCCGTCGGCAAGCAAATACTCCCCTCGTTGGATGCGATGCAACGCGCCTTCGAATCCCGCTCCAAGCAGCGCAGCCAGGCCGAGACGCTCTTCATCCGCCTGACCGGGTTGGAGATGAAGATGGAGCAGTACCGCCTCGGCGAGCAGTTCATCGACGCCGTTGTACGTCAGCGCGATCATCAGTTCGCCCTCAAGGTCTGGCAGCGGCCGGAAAATCTGCCGACATTGACCGAATTGCGCAATGCGAAGCAGTGGATCGCGCGCATTGACCGGCAGGAAGCGATCCCCGCCACCGCCCATCCCGTTGCCACTGCGTGAAGAGCTGGTCAACGGCGGTAGGAAGCATCTGTTTGGCAGCATAGATGTTCGTGATACACTAGGGGCATGCCGTAGCGTGTGGAATGACGAAGGGAATTGCACATGACTACAAAACAGCGTCTACTGGAGCGCGAACCTTCCCCGCTGTACACAAGAATAGAGCGTACGCCGGAGGAGACCGAGGCATTGCTTGCTGAGATTCGCCGCAACCGTGAGGAGCGGATGCGGGGAAGAAAGAATATAACAGACGCGGTAAAGGCGGTTCGGCAGATACGGGAGGGACGATCAATCGGGCGCGTAGGTCACCGTTAGGTGCCGGTCGTGGTGGACACTTCCGTTGCCATCAAATGGCTCGTGACGGAGGAGTACACCGACAACGCACAAGCACTCCTTGATACACATCAGCGACGGAACGACCCGATTATTGTTCCGTCGCTCTTTTCGTATGAAGCAGCCAATGTGCTCTACGGATTCGTTCGCGATGGCGTCCTCGCCATGGACGATTGCAAGCAGGCGATTCACGATCTTTCAAGGCTCGTTCAGCCGCTTCTGCCCGATCCGCGCATGGTGATCCGCGCTATCGCTATCGCCGATGCACTCGGAACAGGAAAGACATACGACGCTCATTTCCTTGCACTCGCAGAACGCACTCGAAGCACCTACTGGACTGCCGATGGGCGGTTTTACCGGGCAGTCCGGAAGCGCATCGCCGACCTCGCCACGGACATTGAATTGATTGAGACGTTCCCCATCATATAGTCGTGGCGACCCTGCCCAGCCACCAGTCTTCGGCCATTCCTCGTAGTGGACGTACACCCCCCGAACGTGGTACCGTGGAGATGGCAAATGCGGTGCGCCGGGGGAGAAGGCACGGGTGGATCAGACGCGCGATCGGCGTGACAGTGAGAGGGGCGCGGAGCGGCGCTGGCAGGGGGCGGCAAGTGCGCCGCCGCAGACGAACCCCGAGGCGTTCGCCACCAATTTCCGCACCCTGACGCCCGCCCTCTACGATTTCCTCAACCGCCTCTCCGGCCGGGGCGAGACGGCGGATGCGCTGATGCGGCAGGTCGCCTCGCAGGCGGCGATGAGCGCGGCGAGCGCCGATCAGTGGCCGTCCGCTCGCGCCTGGCTCTTCGCCCGCGCCTACGCCGCCCTCCCGACCGAGACGAGCGCCGCCGCAGCCGACCCCGCCGCCTACATCGAACCCGACCCGTCCATGCTGCCGCCCGTCGCGCCGGAGGACGGGCTGGATGACATGACCCGCGCCGTCTGGCGGGCAATCAGCGCCCTGCCGGTCGAGCAGCACGCATTGGTGCATCTCCATACGCGCGAGGCGATGGTCGTCGGCGAGGCGGCGAGCGTGCTCGGCATCACCGAGCGCGAGGCGGCGGATCGCTTGCAGCGGCTTACCCCGGCGGTGGAGGCGGCGAGCCGCGCGCTCTTCATGATTCGCTTTGGCCGCCCGCGCGACCCGGACCTCGACGCGCTCCTCTCGCGGATGAATATTACCCGGCTCACGCCCGAGGCGCGCGCTTCGATCGAGCAATACGCCGAGCGATCGCCCGTCGCTCAACAGATGCTCGCCGCCGTCCCACCGCCGCTCACAGTCTACGCCGCCCTCCGTCCGATCCCCCCACCCGCTGGCATTGCGGATGCCTCGATCGCGGGCGCACTCCCCTGGCTGCCGCTCGTCGAAGAGGCGACCACCGCCATCGACCTGCCAACGACCGCGCTGCCCGAGGAGCCCGTCTACGGCTACGGCGCCGATACAACTACCGCCGTTACGCCGACCGCCGACCCGTGGACGTACGGCGAAGTGCCGCCCGCCGAGGTGCATGACGGCACCCGCGCGCTCGACATCCCCGTGCGGCAGCGCGTCGTGCAGGAGGAGGCGGTCTATGTGCCGCCCCGGACGACCAACCGCGCGATGGGGCCGCTCGCGCTGCTCGGTCTGCTCGGCGGGGCGCTCGTCCTCGTCGTCGGCGCACTCGTCCTCTTTCTCGTGCGCGGGGATTCTGGCGCCAAAGTGAGCGTCACGGCGACGGTCGGCGGCACACCGACCGCGACGATCCCTTCGACCGCCCTCTCGCCCGCGCTCGCCACCTCGACCGCCCTGGCCGCCCTGCTGGGCACGCCGACACCCTTCCCGACCGCGACGACCGCGCCCTTACCGCCGAGCACCCCATCCTCCGGCAGCATCACCGCGCCGACGAGCGCGCCCACGCTCTTCGTCACGCCAACGCCGCTCAGCACCCAGGCGGCGGACTCCTCGGCCACGGCGCCAGTTAGCACACCGATCAATACGCCCGTCCCGAGGGTGACCCTCGTCCCGCAGGAATCCCCGTCCCCGCGTATCACCCCGATCCCGACCGAAACGGCCGCGCCGACCAAGGCGCCGACGCCCGCGACGACGCCGACCCATACCCCGGCCCCCACGGCGAAGCCGACAACACCGCCGCCGACCGAGACCGCGACCGGCCCAACGGCGACGGCCGGGGCGGGCGGCGCGATCACCCTCGATAAGACGAGCGTCAACCTCGGCGCGGGGGGCAGTTCCGGCACCGTGAAGCTTTCGAACGCGGGGCCGTCGGCGGTGGCCTTCACGGCCAAGTCGAACATTCCCGCGCTCTCCGTCACACCGAGTGCCGGGACGGTGCCCGCGAATGGCAGCATCCCCGCGACGGTCTCGATTAATCGCAGCGGGCTCTCCCCCGGTACCTACAGCGGCACCGTCACCTTCACGACGCCGAGCGGCTCCTTCAGCGCCGTGACGGTCACCTTCACGGTGTAGCGCGGCGCGCGTAACCTTCGATGCCTACATGAGAGAAGAAGAAAGCCCCCTCCTTATGGGAGGGGGTTGGGGAGGAAGTCCGTCGGCCATCGGCGTACGTCTGCACACCGCGCCTACTGTCCGTTCCGTCGTTTCCTCTTGCATTCGTCCCATTGCACAATGCCGCGCCCTTATTCCGTCGCGTCGGCGCTCGGATCGGCGATCACCGCATCCGCCGGGAACGTGACGGTAACGTTGAAACCACCGACGTTATCGCCGAAGTAGCAATCGTTGATCGCGAAGGTCAAGGCGCCGTTCCCTTGGATCGTCGTCGGGCCAACGCCGACGATCACGGGGTCCGCCGTACCCACCCGCGCGATCAGGCTGAAGGCGGAGAGGTCGGGCGCGATGTACGTGCAATCCCGGACATGCTTCACGCCGATACCGTCCGCTGTCGTCGCACAGGAGCGCTCCTGACAACTTTGCCAGAGGCCCTCCGCGCCGATTGTGATCGTTGCCTCAGGCCCCAGCGTCAGCCCAGGCGCGAACCAGGGCGTGCCACCGAGTTCTTCGGTGCCGCCGCCCGCTGTGGCGGGGACGAAGAAGGTGACGCTCGCCATCTCGCTCTGTGCCAATGCAGGGGCGCTCGATGCACCGAGGGCGAGCGTGAGCAGCATGAGAGACAGGATAATCTTGCGCATAGCCAATCCTTCCGATTCGAACGGTTCGCTTCCACCGCATCAACACCGCGTCATCGACAGTCAAACAGATTTGGGTAACGGTTGTGCGCGATTGCCAGCGTGGATTTGTTTCACTTCCGTCACGCGGCGGAGGGCGGCACGCGGCGGCGGCGCGTTCTGGTACACTAGACGACAATGACGGCACCGTGGCGACGAACGACAGGAGCGAAGGTGATGAGCGCGAGCACGACCACAGCCCAGTCAACCCAGGAGCGGATGCGGCAGCGCGAGCGCGCCCGCGAGAAGGAACGCGTGCTGCGGGATCTGGACAAGGCGTGGCGCGCGCTGATGGACAGCGTCCGGGGTATCCCGGAATCGCTGATGAGCGAGCCGGGCGTCGCCGGCCATTGGTCGGTCAAGGACATCCTCGCCCACGTCGCGGCGTGGGACCGCGAGACGACGCGCGTTGTCATGCAGATCATGCGCGGCGATGAACCGCAGTGGCCGATCCACGACCAGAAGTTCAACGACGTCAACTACGACGCGGACAAGGATCTGCCGGTCATAGAGGCGCGCAACCGGGCGCTCTCGGCGCACAAGGCGCTCGTGGAGATGCTGGATGGCAGATCCGAGGTGCGCGCCGCCTGGCTGCGGGGCGCGACCTACGACCACTATCCGGAGCACACCGAGGACATCCTCCGCTGGCGCAAGGAACACCCCCTCGTGCCCGATCCTGTCATCGCCCGCTCCACCGGCGCGGCGGCGCAAGTGGATATCCCCAGTCCCGAATCCGCCCAGGCGAATGTCCCGACGCCCGAGCGCGCGAATCCACCGCGCGTCCCCCTCCGCTACCGGCCCCCTCCCCGCTGAGGGAGGGGGATTGAGGCTCACGAAAATTGGTCGCGCGAAACCCCTTGACAAACGTCCGTACATCCCGTATATTCATCAGTGTAAGGTCCCGATGACCGATGCGCCTCAGCCGAATACCGAAGCCGCAAGGCCCAAGGGTTTGGTTGGAGTACACTGGCTGTCGGGGTCTTACACTTTAACCGCCCGAAGGCCCCTGCTCCCATCCCGAACAACCCGCGCGCAAGGGGAGTCAGCGCGAACCGCTGCGCGCTGTCCTTCACCGCGTCTGATGTGTCGGCAGCTCACTCCCCTCCCGGGGAAGGGGGCTGAGGGGTTACAGCGACCCACGACCGCGTCGCGATTGCCATACTGAGGGCGTCGAGAATCGCCTGCACGGCGACGCCATCATGGAAGTTCGGCGCGGGGGCGGGCATCCCCTGCTGGATCGCCCGGACGAAGCATGTCGCGATGCCCGCCCGATCCCACGGGAGATCGGGCAGGGACAACTCCTGCGGCGCGGGATCATCGACGGTCGCGCCCTTCAACGCGCTGTTCGTGGCGATCAGGGCGCCCGCCGTGCCGTTCAGCTCAATCGAGAAGCCGCCGCGATGATACGCGATCGGCACGCCGCGCGCCGTCGCCATCCCGCCGCCCGCGAAGCGAAAGAGGGCGACGAACGTATCTGGCGCGGTGATGGCGCCGATCTCGCCGCCGTCGGCGAGCGTCATGGACGGCACGGCGACCGCCGCACCGCCGCAGACCGCCTCCACCTCGCCGAGGTACCAGCGGAGCATGTCGACGAGATGCGGCCCCGCCGACCCGGCGAGGATGCCGCCCCCTTGCGCCGCGTCGGTGAACCAGCCCGCCTTACTGTCACTCCAGATCGGCGCGCGCAGGTAGTCCGCCGGGTTGAGATCGACGCGAGCGTCCGCGAGCGTCGGCGTGCCAAGATAGCCGGCGGTGATATGCTCCCGCATCGTCGCGTACGAGGCGCTGAACCGCATGTTGTGGTTAATCATATGGACGACGCCCGCCGCTTCCGCCGCGTCGCGCATCTCGACCGCTTGCGCGAGTGTGACGGCGAGCGGTTTCTCGCAGAAGACATGCTTCCCCGCCGCGATGGCGTCGAGCGCCATCTGTCGGTGCAGCGCGGGCGGCGTCGTGATGGCGACCGCGTCCACGTCCGCGCCGAGCAGATCGCGGTAGTCGGCTGTCGCGCGCGGGATGTCGAAATTGGCGCGCCGTCGCCTCCGCACGCTCCGGTTGCGCCGAGCAGACCGCCGCGATCACCGCGCCCGGCGCCTGCTGGAAGGCCCGGATATGCTCGACGCCGATGCCCGTGCCGATGACGCCCACCCGTACCGTTCTCGCCGTCATATACCCCTCATTCCCGCTCGACGGATATGTCGGTGCAGCCATGCGCTGTGAGGCCGCACGTGAGTATGGCGCGCACGCACTTTGAAGCGCAAGAACCGGATAGAGCGTATGCCCGCCATGCCCTACGCTGGGAGCAGAAAGGAGACGGAGCGATGCGAACGAATCAACGCGTGGCAAACGCGCTGTCGGCGTCTGGGCAAGCGCTTACGGTAACGATCAATGAGAGGACGGAAAGATGCATGAAAGCTGTTTCTGTGGTTGGTCCGGCGAGATGGCAGACCGGGAGCCGGTCTACGCGGGTGATGGCGCAATCGGGCTGGCCTGCCCCACCTGTGGACACCTCGACTCGTTGGAGTGGTTGCCGGAAGACGCTGCTCGTCGCCTCTTGCAGGAGGCCACCCGGCGCCAGCACGAGCGCGCGGCGGGGCAGTTCGCAATCCGACAACTTGGACTCACACAGTTGCGTGAGACACGATGCAACCCGCAATGAGAGAGGAGACGGTACAATGCTCGTCGCAGATCGGATGACCGCGTACACGGACGAGATCGAGATGGTGCAATCGGCGACGGAGACGGCAGCGAATGGACGCGAGGCCGCCGGGTGGGATGAGGCGCGACAGTGGGAAGCGGTGCTCGCGCGCGATCCCGAAGCGGATGGAGCGTTCGTCTATGCCGTCCGCACCACGGGGATCTACTGCCGCCCCACCTGCCCCTCGCGGCGGCCTCGGCGCGAGAATACCGCCTTCTTCTCCCTCCCGGAAGCGGCCGAGCAGGCAGGATTCCGCGCCTGCCGCCGCTGCCACCCCGAGCAAGCGACCCTCCGCGACCCGCAGGTCGGCCTCGTGCAGCGCGTCTGCCGCGCCATCGCCGCCAACCCGGAGGAGCCGCCGACGCTCGCCAGCCTGAGTGCGGCGGTCAATCTCAGCCCCTTCCACCTGCAACGCACCTTCAAGCGGGTGATGGGCATCACGCCCCGCCAATACGCCGAGGCGTGCCGGGTCGGGCGCTTGAAGGACGAACTGCGCAAGGGCGAGGCGGTGACGAGCGCGCTCTACGGCGCGGGCTACGGCTCCGCCAGCCGCCTCTATGAGAGCGCCCCCGCGCGCCTCGGCATGACGCCCGCCGTCTATCGCCGGGGAGGCTCGGGGATGCGCATCCACTACACCGTTGTGCCCTGCCCGCTCGGGCTGCTGCTCGTCGCGGCGACGGAGCGGGGCGTCTGCGCCATCACCCTCGGTGACAGCGACGAAAGCCTCGTCGCCGCGCTGACGCGGGAATACCCCGCCGCCACGATCGCGGGGGACGCCTCCGGCCTCGATAGCGCGGTGGAGGCGATTATCCGCCATCTGCACGGGCAGGAGCCGCACCTCGATCTGCCCTTGGACGTGCAGGCGACCGCCTTCCAGTGGCGGGTCTGGGAGGCATTGCGCGCCATTCCGTACGGCAGCACGCGCTCGTACGGCGAGATCGCCCGCGCTATCGGCCAACCGACCGCCGCCCGCGCCGTTGCCCAGGCGTGCGCCACAAACCGGGTCGCCCTCGCCATCCCCTGTCACCGCGTCGTCCGAGAAGATGGCGAGGTCGGCGGCTACCGCTGGGGCGTCGCGCGCAAGCGCACCCTGCTCGCGCAGGAGCAGGCCGGGGGATAAGGGAGCCCACCCCCGGCCCCTCCTGCCCAGAGGGCTGCCGGTGCACCCTTCGGCTTCTATTGATGCGACATGGGATTCAATGAGTCGGGTCGCTGCGGGGAGCGAGCACTTCGGCGAAATATCCGTCGAGCGCCCGCTCGACAACGACGCGGCGCGCCTGAAGATCGAAAACGCGCACGGTCACATGGTCACCGCCGACATTCGCCGTCTGATGGAGATAGACGTACCGCCCATCACGAGAAAAGCCGTCCAGCATGAAGGCGGCATCGAAGTCGCTACGTCCAAGCTCGGTAAGCCGCTCGGCATCGAGGATCACCAGTGTGTGCGTTCTGTCGGCGCGATCATCACGGAACGTGTCGAGGAGCAACTGGCGCCCGTCGGGCGAGAGCATCATCGCGTCCGCAGGCAGATCGAGGCGACGCACCTCGTGTAGCGTCTCCGTATCGATCACCTGTAGCCCGGTGGGAGTCGTGGATATCTGCCACTGGCTATTGGTGGATTGCGTCGGTATCGACTGCTGCCCGATCACGAATAAACGCATGCCATCGGTACTGAGCGTTGCCCAACGATTGGTCGTCGGTCCACCTTTCGCCGCCACACTGGGCATGAGCCAACCGGCGATGCGACCAATCACGGATGTATGCGATTGCACCGCCGTCTGCCTGAGGACGGTACCGCCAGCCAGATCGACAACGGTGAAGGCATCCACATCGGCATGTGCGATGTACAGCCGCTCCCGCGCGAGATCCCACGCCAGGCCGGGGGAGAACATGGCGTACAATGGCCCGCTCTCCCGGAACTGCCCCGCTTTCACACCGTTCAGGCGCAGATCAGCGGCGAGACGCTCGCTCGCAAGATCGACGATCAGCAGATGCGGCACGTCTTCCGCGAGGTTGTCGGGATCGGTCGGAATACCGTAGATGGCAAGCCGCGCCCCCGAATGCAGGAAGCGCGCGGATGTCACCAAGGAGCCCGGCATGAAGGAGGTGGGGAAGCGCGTCACCTCATGCAGACCGCTGTGGGCGAGATCGTATCGATAGAGGGCGTAATCCTGCCCGATCCCATGCGCCGCATCGTGTCGCGTGCTCCCCGCCCAGTAGAGTGACTGCCCGTCAGGGCTGAAAACCAACCCGGCGACGTAATCATCGAAACTCACCGCCGTCGCGGTATCCACCCAGGAGGTGAGATCGATCAGGTGGAGCACGCCACCCCGATTCGAGGAACCGCTCGGCCAGAGGATTGCCGCCATCGTCCGTCCATCGGGGCTCACCGTCTGAACGTAGTGGTGCGCGAGATCCAGAGGGGCAATCCCCGGCACATCAGCGAGGGTAGCGGGATCGAGCGGGCGCATCCGCAATCCTTTCACCGGCTGCGGAGACGCGGCATTCAGTTCCACGAGCGGGAGAGGCGCGGGCGCGGCGTGTTGTTGCACGGCGGTAGCGGAAGCCGATGGCGATGGGGAGGCGACCGGTATGGATGCACTGGTACACGCGGCGAGGAGCACGAGCAACGTCGTGCCGATCATGTGCCGGAACGGACGGTGGGGCATGGTGTGGCCTCCTATCAGTGAGAACGCACTGATAGTACTACATCACATCGATGATCGCGGTTCCCTGTATATGCCGATAGGACCGGCCGTTATTATTCTTCGGCGATCTGGGCGACGGTCTGCCAGAAGGTGGGATAGGAGACATCGGCGGCGCTGGCGCCGTGGATAGCGGTCTCCTCGCCGTCCTGGGCGATCAGGGCGGCGACGGCCCAGGTCATCGCCAATCGGTGGTCGTCGTGGCTCTCCTGCGTTTCGGCGAGCAAGGCATTCGGCCCCTCGATAACGAAGCCATCGGACGCCGCCTCCGCCCGCGCGCCGAAGCGACGCAGTCCTTCTACCACCGTCGCGACGCGATCCGACTCCTTGACACGCAGTTCGGCGGCGTCGCGCACGACCGTTCGCCCCTCCGCCATCGCCGCCGCGACCGCGAGCACGACCAGTTCATCGATGCCGCGCGGGATGAGCGACCCGCCGATCTCCGCGCCCCGGAGCCGCGACGAGCGCACCGTCAGGTCCGCCACCGGCTCGCCGGAGACCTCACGCGCGTTGCAGACCGCGATTTCCGCGCCCATCAGAGCGAGCATATCGAGGATGCCGGTGCGTGTCGGGTTGACGCCGACGTGCTCGATCGTCAACTCCGCGTCCGGGTGCGCGGCCCCGGCGACGAGCCAGAAGGCGGCGGATGAGATGTCTCCCGGCACCTCGACATCGCACGCGGTGAGATCATTGCCGGGCGTCAGCGTCAGCGCACCGTCCATCTCGGTGAGATCCGCACCCATCGCGCGCAGCATCCGCTCGGTGTGGTCGCGCGAGTCGATGAGGCCGGTGAGCGTCGTCGGGCGATCGGCGAAGAGGGCGGCGAGCAGCAACGACGACTTCACCTGCGCGGAGGCGACGGGCAACGCGTACTCGATACCGTGGAGGCTGCCGCCGCGCACGCCGAGCGGGAGCAGTCTGCCGCCCTCGCGTCCGTCGATGTGCGCGCCCATATGTCGGAGTGGCTCGGTGACGCGCCCCATCGGGCGGCGGCGAAGCGAACCGTCGCCGGTGAGGGCGGTGAAGAAGGGTTGCCCGGCGAGGATGCCGAGCAGGAGGCGCGTTGTCGTGCCGCTGTTGGCGCAATCGAGCATGTCGGCGGGTTCGGTGAGGCCGTGCAAACCGACGCCGTGGACGGTCAGCGTCTCGCCCGTCTCGTCGATGCGCACGCCCATCGCGCGCAATATGGCGAGCGTCGTCCGGCAATCCGCCCCATCGAGGAAGCCGCGCACATGTGCCGTTCCGTGCGCCAGCGCATTGAACAAGAGCGCGCGGTGGCTGATGCTCTTGTCGCCCGGCACGCGGATCGTCCCGCGCAGCCGCCGCGCCCCCCGCACCCGCCGCACATCCTCACCCGCCTCGACCGCCATGTCAGCCCCTTTGCGCCCTTTGCGGTTCTTCCCGGTTTCCTGTGCGCCCTAGCGTGGGGCGGTGTATTCTTCGAAGGGCGCGAAGTCGAGGCCGTGGCGGGTGAAGAGAGCGGGGAGGCTTTCGCGCTCGACCGTTGGTGTCGTGCGAATCCAGCCGACGCACATCGCCTCCAGGCTGACCATATCCGCCAATTGGTAGCGGGATTGTCCGCGCGCGAAAGCCTCCGCCGCCCGCCGCACGGTGTCCTCGCGCGCCACCCGCTGCTCCTCCGGCAGGTCCGTGAGGAGTTCGATGAGTTTGTCGTTCGCGTCATCCGCCCATCGCGTGCCGCCCGCGCTCGTGATGCTCATTGCCACCGCCCCTTTCCCACAACATTGTGGAGCCCTTACTGCAGCGGAAGGATGCGGGAGCGGACACCCCGGCGTCAAGAGGAACGCGCCCATACCAGAAGACATGCGTTCCGCGATAGGCGGGGGCGAGATTCCCCGGTACGCACGCGGCCACACCGCCGATGCCAGGCCGGAGCCGAAAATCACGCGAGCGGGTATGATAGGCTCCGCGCGAAGGGAGGGATGATGTACCGTTCAGCGAAATACCCGGCAGACCCCGAGGCTATCGCGGCGTTCGTCGCCGGGCAGCGGCATGGCCATCTGATCGCGACGCCGCCCGGCGGGCACCCGCAGGTAAGCATCCTGCCGTTCGTGAAGTGCGGCGATGAGATCGAGTTGCACTGCGTCCAGCGGGACCCGACCTTCGCCGCCGTGCGCGCGAACCCGCTCATCACATTCTTCGTCTCGGATTTCCTTGCCGCCTCGCGGCATGAGTGGGTGGACCCACGGGACGCCGCCCGCGCCACGCTCAACTTCCGCGCCGTCTCCTTCTCCTGTACGGCGACAACATCCACCGATCCAGCGGATGTCGCCGCCGCCCTCGCCCGCCTGCTCGATGCCTACGAGCCGGGCGCGGACTACGAGCCGATCATGGACGGCGATTTCTATGGCCCGCGCATCCGCCAACTGGCGACCATCCGCCTGCATATCCTCGCCACGGACGCGAAATTCAAGGTCGGCCCCGCCGCGCCCGTGGAGGTCAAACGCCGCGTCGTCGCGGGCCTGCGGGCGCGGGCCGAGCCGGGCGACGGCCGCGCTGCGGACGTGATCGAGGCGACCTTGCCGCACGAATGATCCGGTAGCGCAGGCTTTCCGGCCTGCGTTACCAAGATAAGGAGAGTGCATGTCCGCACCATCCCAAACCGGCACGTCGCTGCCCGAGCACGTCTTGGCGCGGCGCGCGGCGCTGCCGCTAAAGTTCGCGCCGGTCACGCTGACGGGGACATACGTTCGCCTCGCGCCGCTTGATGTGGAACGGGATGTCGAGGCGTTGCACGCGGTCTCCAATGGGCAGCCCGCGCGCCTCGGCGACCGGGCAATCCCAGCGTACGACGCGGAGACGATGGTCTGGCGGTATATGCCGGTCGGGCCATTCGCGGACGCCGACGCGCTCCGGGTCGCGCTGCGGGCGCAGGTGGACGCGCCGAACGGCCTCTGCCTCTGCGTCTTCGATCTGCCCACGAGGCAGCCGGTCGGCGCGGTCAACTTCATGAGCAATATGCCGGAGCACCTCAAGGTCGAACTCGGCAGCATCTGGTACAGCCCGCTCGTGCAGCGCACGAAAGCGAGTTTGGAATCCACCTATCTGATGCTTGACCACGCCTTCGCCCTCGGCTACCGGCGCGTCGAGTGGAAGTGCGACAGCCTCAACGAGCGGTCACGCCGCTCGGCGTTGCGGATGGGCTTCCAGTTCGAGGGCATCCAGGAATTTCACTTTATTATCAAGGGTCGCAACCGCGACACCGCCTGGTTCCGCATCCTCGACCACGAATGGCCGGATGTGAAAGCCCGCTTGGAGGCGATGCTCGCGGCATAGCGCAACGCGAACGAGCATTCGTCAGGGAGCGACGCGCGTCGCCGTCCAGTCCGCGAGAAGATCGAGGTAGCCGGTCGCGAACGCGCCGGTCGCGGGGTCGAGGATACGGTGATTCCCCTGGGGGAAGATGACAATCGTCGCGTCGCGATTGCCCGCCTCGCGCAATGCCTTCCCATAGATTGCCGCGCTCTCCAATGCTGGAAGCAGCGGGTCGAGTTCTCCAAAAAGCGCGAGGAAGGGGCAGCGTACCTGCGCCAGCGCCTCGGACGGCTCATACCGCTCCGCGATGAAGCGGCAGATCAGGCCCCAGTCCTCCACGTCGTCAGTCGTCAGATAGCCATACCACGGTTCGCCGCGCGCCGCAGCGAGCAGGTGCCGCTCGGCGGTGGGGTAGTCGTCGCTCCGCAACGCCGCCGCGTGCATGGCGTCAAGGAAGGTGAGGGCACGCGCAATGTCACCCTCGGATTTCCCGTCGGCGCGCATCGTGTGCTCGCAGCCGTAGCGATTCTGCTCCTCCACGCCGATGCCGGGGCCGGAGTTGGCGATGGCGAAGGCGAGATCGGGCAATCGCGCGGCGATCATCTGCACGAGCCAGCCGCCCTGACTCTGCCCCCAGATGCCAACCCGCGATGGATCAATACCCTCCTGCTCGCGGAGCGCTGCGATGACGGCGAGCGCCTGTTCGGTGCGGCCCACGAGGCCGTAGTGACGCCAATCCCCCGATGAGTCGCCGATGCCGGGCTTGTCGAAGGAATACACCGCGATGCCGCGACGAAGGAAGGCGGCGCGAATCGGCGGGAAATAGCCGCCGCTGTCGCGGTCGGCGGGGCCGGAACCCTGCATCATCAGGACGACGGGACGGGGCGCGGGCAACGCCGGTAGGTGCAGCGTCCCCGCAAGCCGCACTTCTTTCCACGCGACCGTGATTTCTCGATGCTCGGTCCCGGCCATCCGTGTGTTCCTCTCTGCTCCACGGGATACATCGTCGCCCAACACCGGCCCCGCGCCACGAAAAGTCATGGCGGGGCACGGTCGCGATGCGTGGGTCATCATACGACGCGGCCTGCCATCTGGCGAGAAATGCATCGGGCGGGATGCATCTCAAAGCCGGTCGCCCTCTGACCAGTCGGCATCTCGGATTGACGGAAGCGGGACGCTGCCCCAGAATGCCCCTCATCGGGGTGCCTGCGGGGGCAGGTGATGGGGGAGGGGGGCCGGATGCGACGGACAGCCTGGTGGTGCCTGCTGGTTCTCATGCTGCCGCTTTGCGCCCCGTCGCCGGTCGCGGCGGCCCCCGTCATACGCGCCACCTTCTACATCTCGCCCACCGGTTCGGACACCAATACGGGTCGGGACGTGGGGCGCCCGTGGCGCACCTTCGCCAACATCGACCGCGCCCCGGCCGGCGCGAGCATCCTCCTGCGAGCGGGCGGCGTCTGGCACGGGACGGTGACGGCGCCGCAGGCGCGCATGATCTTCGGCGTCTATGGCTCGGGCGCGCGGCCCAAAGTGATCGCGCCCGCCGGTCGCTATGCCTTCGACGCCGCGTGGCGCCCGGCGGTCTCCATTCGCGGCTGGGAGCTGACCGGGGAGACGCGCACGAGCGGCGCGAACGGCCTGCTCAGCATGACGAGCGATGGCTACGCCGTCGCGGACATCGTCGTGCATGGCGTCGATCACCAGCTCGCGCTCTTCCAGGGCTACGGGGGCTCGGTGAGCGGGGGCGAGTTCTACGACTGCAACGGCGCGGGCGGCGACGCCTGCGTGCAGGTGATCGGGCACATCGACGGGTCCGCGACCGAGCCGGCGGAGATGCAGACAGTCCGCGGCAACCACTTCCACGACACGTCGTACCGGGCGTTCAGCACGATCGGCACGATGGTGGCGGTCGCCGGGAACACCTTCGCGCGCTGGGCGACGGTAGGGCCGGGGGACGCGAACAACGCCCCGGCGGGCATCTACGTCACCGGCTACGCGCCGGTCGGGACGGTGACGGTCACCGGCAACACCTTCACCGGTACGGGCGCGGAGGGCGTGCCGCTATGGGTGGACACCGGCCCCGCCGGTGTGGTCGTGATGAAGAACTCGGTGGCGAACGCGCGCTTCTGTTTCTACTCCGAGAAGACGAACGGCACGGTCTTCACCGGCAACACCTGCCGAAACATCATCCGGACGGGCGTTCTGTGGGGCGATGCGCCGCCGGAAGGCCCGCCATCGGTCGGCGGGACGGTCAGCGGCAATTTCTTCACGGGGCCGACGCCGACGCAGGGGGGATGGATAGTGGTATTCCCCGGCTCGTCGGCGTCGATCAAGGGCAATGTCACCGGGCTCCATTGACATCGCCGCCGCTACCCGGTAGCGGAAGGGCAGGCTGCTCGCGCACCGCGAAGCGCCCGGCGCGGGATTTGGCAGGAGCAATCGCTAGAGCGGCGGCTCGATGGGCGGGGCGTTCGGCGGGTAGCGCCACTGGTAGTAATGCTGGCCGACATTGCCCATCTCCACCTGGAATGCGGGGGTGTTGGCTGCCGTGAAGGTGAGCACGCGCCGCTCGAAGACCTGCACGACGACATCTTTCGGCAGCCCGCTGACGACGAACCCGGCGCGGAATGGCTCGGAGATGGCGAGGCCGATGGTGGCGAGACCGGCCCGGTTGCGATAGTTGAGGAAGACGGACGCCACGTTGTGCTGGGTCTGCGCATCGTAGCCGCCCATCGTCGTCCCGGGCGCCGCGTCGCCCTGAGCAATATCGCCGGTGGCGGACATCACCGTCGTGATCGGCGCGCCCGTCTGCTGCGGTGCGGCCGCGAGGATGCCGCTGGCGCGCCCGCCGAGCGTCGCGTAGGTCGGCCCGGCGTTGCTCGGGTCACCGGCGATGGGAATGTTCGGCGGCGGCTTGCTGACGAAGGTGTTGTCACCGAATTGGACGCGCCCGCGAATCATCTCGACCGGCAGCAGCCCGTTCGTGACGCGACCGGGCGGGTCGGTCCACTCCATCCGCCCCTTATCGAAGTATTGGACATGACGCCGACCAGCGGCGGCATCTTTGTAGTACTCCCATCGCCCACCGTCCGATGTGGTGGGCGGTCCCCAGAAATTGGTCGTGATCGCCTCGCCGGCCACCCATTGCGTCTGGAAAGCTGGTTCCGCGAAAGCCACCGCGCCCACCGGGAACGCGGTGAGGCCGATGAGTACAAGCGCGACCCCGCCGATGATCCATCCTCGTCGCATGCGCGTCTCTCTCCATCCGGGTTGTCGGCATCTACCGTCCGGTCGTTTCCGCCGCCGCTTGGTCGCGGCTCCTGATGCGGGGAGCATCATACGTCAATTGCCGGAGCGCGGTCGCGAGGATGTAAAAAGAGATCGCGAAGCCGAGGACGAGGAGATGGAGCACAACGCTCCAGATGAGGATCAGCCGCACGCTGCGGGCGATGTCGGGCAGACTGCCGGCGCCGGGGCCGTCGGCGAGTTGCATGATCTGACCGGCAATCGTGTCGGTGTTCTGGGCGGTGGCCTGCACTTGTTGGGCGATCGTGCGCAGATTGCCGCTATTCGTCGCGAGCGAGGTGCCCGTCTGGTCGATCTCGGTGGAGACGGCGCGCAATTGGGTCGCCTCCTGCCGGATACTCGCCTCCACACCGGAGAGCGGGTGGGAATTCGTGACCGGGATCGTGAAGTTAAAGACCCCGGCGGTCGATTCGATCGTCCCGGCGGTGTCGCGGATCGTGCCGGAGACCTGTTTGATCGAGGTCGTGGCGCTGTCCACGGTCATCGCCCCCTGGTTGCTCGCGTCGGAGACGCTGCGCAGCGTCTGCGATGACTGTGCCGTGGTGCGGCCGATCAGACGCAGTTGCTCCTGGGCCGCCGCCTGCGCGTGGCCCAGTTGCCGGTAGGCGACAATCGACACGCCGACGCCGATCAGTGCGACGACCGTCGCGAGCACCGTGAAGAGCCGCACGCCATCCAGCCAGCGGCGAATGATGTGCCGCGAGGTGCGCGGCCACATTTCCAGTTCCAGCAGCGCGTCCATCCTGCTCCTATCGCTTCATGTACCGCCCCTATTGCCACAAATGCACGATACGGGCCGAGAGCATTCGGCGGGCGCACGTCTCGCCGCCTTCCCCATCACACGATACGTCTCCATCCTGCAACTCGGCGGAATCGGGTAGGATACTGGCGGTAGTTACCGAGTCCGAGGAGGAACCGGCCCGTGATGCACTCCGCCGCGATACCGCCCGACGACGCGCCGCTCCCGCTGCCCGAGGAGCAGGCGGCCATTGCGCCGCACCCGCCCGCGCTGAAGGCGATCTTCCTGACCTGGCTGCGCATCGGCGCCTTCTCCTTCGGCGGCGGGGCGGCGACGCTCTTCTTGATGCGCCGCGAGTTCGTCCAGCGGCATCGCTGGCTCACTGGGGACCAATACAACGAGGCGTTCGCCCTCTCCAAACTGACGCCAGGGACGAACATCATCGCCCAGTCTATCGTCATGGGCCGGATGATGGCCGGGGCGGGCGGCGTGGTCGCCTCGCTCGCCGGGTTGCTCGCGCCCGCCGTCACGATCACGACGCTGCTCGCCGCCTTCATCACCTTCGTCCAGGGGAACCGGGCCGCCGGTGCGGCGCTGGCGGGAATCGTCCCGGCGACGGGCGGGTTGACCTTCGCCATTGTCGTGCAGATGGGCGGCGGGCAACTCGGCCAGGGGTGGGATCGCGCGCGCGGGCTGGCGGTGATGCTCGCCTGTTTCCTCTCCGTCGGCCTGCTGCACCTGCCCGTCCCGCTGATCCTACTGACGATGGGGGCGCTCGGCGCGCTCTTCCCGCGACTGCTCGGCATCCATCCGCCCGCACCGGCGAGCGCTCCGCCTCCCGCGCCCGTCGTGGATGAGGCGCGGCGCGCATGACTATCCTGGCGCTCTTCTGGGAGTTCCTCAAGGCGGGGCTTTTCTCATTCGGGGGGTTGGGCAGCCTGCCGATCCTCGTCCAGAGCCTCGTCCACACCCACGGCTGGGCGACCGAGGCGCAGTTCGGGCAGGCACTGGCTGCGGGACGGATCAGCCCCGGCCCGAACGGCCTGTACGTCATCGCGCTCGGCTACCTGATCGACGGCGTGCCGGGGGCGGGCGTGGCGGCGGTCGCGAATGTCATCCCGTCGCTCCTCGTGCTGCCGCTCTCGGCGCTGCATAGCCGGATCGCCCGGAACCCGCGCGTGATCGGCACGATGCGGATGATCGGCCTCGCCGTCGTCGGTATCCTCTTCTGGACGGCCTTCTCGATCGTCCGTGGCGCGGCGAGCGGCGTGGCGGACTGGCTGATCGCCCTCGCCGCCCCCGCCATCGTCATCCTGCGGCCGAAGTGGAACCCCGTCTTCATCCTCCTCGGCGCGGGCATCGTCGGCTTGTTGTTGCACTATTCGAGGGGGATACGCGAATCGCCCGCTGCCCGAGGGGTGCCCGACCGCAGGCGTCAGGGGCGGCGTGGCGGCAGGGGATTGGGCGAGCCGCCGCCGCTGCCGGGCCGCACGGTCGGCAACGGTGCGGGGCCGGGGCCGCCGGACGGAGGACCGGGCGGCACGGGGGCGGCAAGGGCAGAGGTATCGGAGCACCAAAGATGTACGCCGCCCCCTGCCCCGAATTCGCGCCGATCTGCTTGTTGTATGCCCCGACGATCACCCGCGCGCCATCGCCGCTCATCGCCACCGAGACGCCGAAGGAATCGTTGTACGCGCCGTCGCTCGCCGTCAGCCGCTGCTCGCTCGCGTAGTTCGCCCCGCTGTAGACGTACGCCCCACCTTGGTAGCATGCGCGCCGACCGTCTTGAAGGCGGCCCCGACGATCACCCGCGTCCCGTCGCCGCTCATCGCCACCGAGAGTACCGAAGTGATCGCCGTCCGCGCCGTCGCTGGCGGTCAGCTTCTTCTCCGTCGCGTAGTTCGCCCCGCTGTAGACGTACGCCTCACCTTGGGAGGTGTTCGTGCCGATCTTCTTGGTACGCCCCGACGACCACCCGCGCGCCGTCGCTACTCATCGCCACGGACCGGCCAAAGTAATCGCCCGCCGCGCCGTCACTGGCGGACAGTTTCTTCGTCTCGACCAGCGGGTCCACCGTTACCGGATACGCCGCCCCGGCCACGTCCGCCCGAATCTCAATGGCATCCCCCGTCACCGATAAGCGCGCGGGCAGTTGCCGCCCCGTCGCGTCCGTCACCCGCAGATGCCCGTACTCGAACGATTCCCCCACCCGGCGGCGTCAGCGTCACTGCGCCCGCGTCGAGGCGAGGGGATGGCCCCTCCAACAGCGAGGGTCAGCGTGAGCGCATCGCGTGATGCCGGGTGCGCGGCGAGGGTGAAACCCTGCTCCACGCCGAGCGGGCCATTGAGGTACCACTCCGTCACGTCGCCCACGGCGGTACTCCACCCGCCCGCCCGCCCGCAGCGGCGCGACGGTGGACGGTGCATCGGCCCCGATGCCGGAGAGGTGCAGCGTCCAGAGCGCGTCGCCTGCTCCCGCGAAGGCGATACCGTCCGGGGCAAAGGTCGTCGTGAGGTGGTGCGCCGGGTTCGCCGCCCGTAGCGACGCGGAATCGTCGGGCAGCGCCATCACCGCGTAGGCCGGGTCGTCCGCCGCGAATGAGGCGTTGACGCGCGGCAGCAGCGCATCCGGGATGCGCGCGTTCTGTTCCGTCGCCGCTGGCAGGGATGATGGGGGCGCGCGGTGCGCCGCGAACGTCGGCAGCATCGCGGTAAGTATTGTCGCTGCCAGCACCGCTACCCACCACCGTCGCGCTCGTTCCATCGCACCCCTCACCGCGCCTGCGCACAATCGCGTCACATCCACGGCACCCACCGCACTACGCACACTCTTGCACGCCGCACGGCGCGAAACAATACGGAAAATGACGTATCGCGCCCGCTCGCGCGGTTTGACGGTTAATGGGTGGCCGTCATATGCTACCCCGCACGGCATCCCTCAGCTTGTGCGCGCCGGTGGCCCATAGGGCCGGGGAAATTGCGATGAGACGCCTCCGCCACGCCGACATCACCGCCCTGCTCCCGGCATCGCGGGAATTCCTCGCCTATCGCACGCTCGATGCGTTCCCGGCGGCGGTGCATGCCGTCGGGCGGCTCTTCCCCAGCATCCGGCATGGCTGCATCACCGTCGATCTCCGCCGCAGACGCACCATTGCCCTCGTCGCCGATCCGCCCGACTTCCTGCTGCCGGGCATGGACCAGATCGCGGCGCGCTGCGCGCACGAGCACCCCCTCATCATCCATCGTCGCGAGGCGCGCGACGGGCAGGCGCACAAGATCTCCGACTTCGTGACGCGCCGTGAGTCCATGCAGACGGGCATCTACGCCGGGGTCTACCGTAAGGAGATCGCCCCGCTCCTCGGCCGCACCCCCGCCGTCAGCCGCGCCTTTGCGATCTGCGGCGGGGCCGAGCTACCCCCGTCATAATGGATGATCACTCTGGGCGCTCGACGATATCCTCGTCGAACGCGCGGCCTAGCGCCGCCAACTGGGGTCACTCCGAGGTTCTTTCTCGGTGCCCGCAGTGTCTCTATGGTTCAGTTCCCCGGCGTATCCGATTGATGAAGGGAGTGAGGGATGGAGAATGACGCGCGGGACGCGGTGATGAAGAAGCTGGAGCGGGCGCTGGAGGAGCAGAAGCACGTCAATGACGTGCTGGCGCGGCAGATCGATGACCTGATGTTCTATCAGCGGCTCGGCGACATCGCGGAGATCGAGATCGTCTCCTTCACGGGGCCGCCGCCGCGCAATACGCCGAACCCGACCGCGCAGGGGGCGGGCAACCCACTCGTCCTGCGCGCGTACGTCTTCATCCCGCGCGACCTCGACCGGGAGGGGAAGCATCCGCTGATCGTGCAGGTGCATGGCGGCATCCATGCCAACTTCGGCTCAGGAGCGGCGAACGTCGTGCGCGAACTGGTGCAGCAGGGCTACACCGTGATCGCGCCGGAATATCGGGGGAGCACGGGATATGGCCGCGCCTTCTACGAGCAGATCGACTACGGCGGTCTGGAGACGGAGGACAGCTACGCGGCGCGCAACTTCGCCATCGAGACCTATCCGTTCCTCGATGCGGCGCGTGTCGGCATCGTCGGCTGGAGCCACGGCGGCCTGCACGCGCTCCTCAATATCTTCGACCACCCGGCTGACTACGCAGCGGCCTACACCGCCGTGCCCGTCAGCGACCTCGTGGCGCGGATGGGCTACAAGGGGCAGGGGTACCGCGATCTGATGTCCGCGCCGTACCACGTCGGCAAGACGGCGGAGGAGGACGTGGCGGAGTACCGCCGCCGCTCTCCCTCCTGGCAGGCGCATCGCTACGCCGGGACGCCGCTGCTCATCCACACGAATACCAGCGACGAGGACGTCAATGTGCTGGAAGTCGAGCGGCTCATTCAGGCGCTCAAGGCGGAGGGGAAGGGCGATTCCTTCCGATACAAGATTTACGAGAACGCGCCCGGCGGTCACGCCTTCAACCGGCTCGACACACCGCTCGCCCGCGCGTCCCGCCGCGAGGCATGGCAGTTTCTCGCGCCGCACCTCAAGCCGTCCCGACCGGTGGCGGAATGACCGTCGCGAAAGGAGCGATCCCTTATGGCTGAACCCTCGCGCGGTGCGGCCGCGTCCGACGATTGGAACTGGGCGGAGCGGGCCGCCGCCTGGCGTCGCTGGCACCCGACGCTCACCGAGTGGTGGCGCGGCGTGACCGATCTGCTCGTCACTTGGGCCGAACCGGGTCCGGGGATGCGCGTACTGGACCTCGCCAGCGGCACCGGCGAGCCCGCCCTCACCCTCGCCCCGCTGATCGCGCCGGGTGGCGTCGTGACGGCGACCGATATGATCCCGGAGATGGTGGCGATCGCGGCGGAGAACGCGGCGGCGCAGGGCATCACGAACATGCCCGCGCGGCAGGCGGACGCCGCACTACTCCCCTTCCCGGATGCGTCCTTCGATTGCGTCACCTGCCGCTTCGGCGTGATGTACTTCCCCGACGTGTCACAGGCGCTCCGCGAGGTGCGGCGCGTGCTCCGACCCGATGGCCGCGCCGTCTTCGCCACCTGGGGGCCGCTGGAGCAAATCGACTACCTGACCAGCACCCTCAGCGTGCTCCTGCGCTACCACCAGACACCGCCGCCCACGCCCGCCCCGGACGCGCCCCATCCCCTGCGGTTCGCCCGCGCGGGGACGCTCTCCGCCGCCCTCTCCGCCGCCGGATTTAGCGATGTCCGCGAGGAGACGGTGATCGTGCCGCTCCCATGGCCGGGCACACCGGAGGAGTTCCTCGGCTATATCCGCAGCGATATGGTCACCTTCGATACCCTCCTCTTCCAGATCGCACCGGAACAACGCGAATCGGCGCTGGACGAGGTCTTTACGAGCGTGCGTAATTACGACGACGGCGAGTGCGTGCGGTTCAACGCCGCCATCGTCGTTGTCTCCGCATCCCGCTGAGACGAAGGGGTGAAACGCCGAGGCGCCATGAACACTGAGGGAGAAGCCGTTTCGCATTCCCTCGATATTCCTGGGGTTCTTGGCGGTTTTCTATCCCAGGATGCTAACGAGCGAGGCGGAGACAGCGGCGCACGAGCGGAAATCGCCGCGCCCGATTGACGAGCCGCCACGCGCGCCGGCGCCACCGGTTTTGCCGCAGCACGTCCGCCCAGACATGATCGATCATCACCCGTTCGTCGACGGTCACCCCGGCGATCCTACGGAAGACCTCATCCGGCACGTCGCTACCCTCCCCCGCATCATCTCGGTCGAAGCCGACTTACCCCTTGCACATTTGACGATATTCGGTATTCTCTGTTGTACGTTCATACCGTACGTGCGATTATAGCAGACGATGGAATGTGGAGAATGGGTGCGCGATGAGCGCCGGATGAACAAAAGGGGGAAACAATGGGGATAGGAAGACGGTGGGCGCTACGAACCTCGCTCTACAGCGTCGCGCTTGCGGCCTTGCTCTTGGCGATCATCCTTCCGACAGTCGCGGCAAAGAGTAACCCGCCCTTCCGGGTGCGGGTGCTGATGGCGGTTGCCGACAGCAGCGGTGTCGATGTCTGGATTGACGATGTGCAACTGACCAACAACGCGCAATTCAAGACTCTCTCCGCATATGTCCAGCGCGAGGAAGGCGACTACGAACTGAGCGTCTACCCGGCGGGCAAGAAGTCGCAGAGCGCCGCATATGTCTACAAGCACGTCGTGCCATTCCGCGCGCCGAAGGATTATACGATCGTCGTCATGGGCAAGCAGGCGGACAACTCGATCGATGCATCCATCGAAATCGACCGGAACACGCTGGACGGATCGAACAATGCGCATGTCCGCCTCGGCAACTACATCGCCGGGACGGGGACGCTGACGCTGGCGACAGCCGTCTCCAATACCGTCCTCGGCAATGCCAAGAGCGGCGAGACGGATAGCTACGTTTCCATCGCGGCGGGCACCTACACACTGATCCTCAATGACGCCAGCAACGCCCTCGTCACGAAGACAGACAACGTCACGCTCGGGCCGAATACGGCGGTCAGCGTCTTCGCGGTCGGCCTGGGCAAAGGGACGCCGGGCCCGTCCCTCATCGTCAACACCGATGCGGGGACGCCGCCCGCACAAGCGACCGCGACCCCGACGACCACCACCGCATCGAGCGCGTCGGCGCCCGCGCCCGCCGCCTCACCGGCCTCAGCGGCGAGCGCGGCGCTCCGCCAGGCGTTCCTGCCCGTTCCGTCCGTCGCGAACACGAGCGACAAGGTCTATTACCCCCAGACGGGGCACACGCTGGGCGGCATCTTCAAGACCTACTGGGAGCAGCACGGCGGATTGGCGCAGTTCGGCTACCCGATCACCGAGGAGTACTCGGAAGTCTCTCTAACCGACGGCAAGACCTACGTCACCCAATACTTCGAGCGCGCCCGCTTCGAGAACCACCCGGAGAACAAGGGCACGCAGTACGAAGTCCTCCAGGGCCTCCTCGGTCGCGAGATGATCAAGCTCCTCGGCGTAGGGTAAACCGGAGAGAACTCCATCCCCTGCCCCCTCTCACCTGCACAGAAGGCGCCCGCGACGGAGAGAGGCAGGGGGCGAGTTTCCCCAACCATCGTCGGAAGCACGGCAGTCCCGGCGTATCGGTGTGTGCCGGGCTTTTTTCCGTCAATTTGCGCACAATCCGCAGCCAAATCGCAACCGCGTCGTTGTATCCCTCGCCGGTAACGACGATTGGTACGCTGTGGTGGACGGAGTTCGGCACGGAACCGTCGGCCATACCATCAGGGCAGCCTTCGGCCCTGTCCGTACCTTTCGCCCAACATGCCCTCAAGGATGAGGTGGTGTGGGGATCGGCGATTGCGATGCGCGATCCGAACGGATCACTCCTCACCCCACCACGGTTCGCCCTCGGCCCGCATCGCCCGCAGATACTCCTGGTCGAGGTCAAGGCCGAGGCCGGGGGACGTGGAGACGCGCATCCGCCCGTCCTTAATGACCGGGACATTCCCCGCCGCGATCGCCGCCTGTTCGTCTCCCCGCTTGCATTCCATCATCGGGCAGTTGAAGACGGCGGCGGACCATTGCTGCGAGGCCATCGCGAGCACCAGGCCGCTGACGTTGTGCAAGCAGACCGGGATGCGATAGATGGCCGCCATGTCCGCGATCATCTTCGCGCCCGTGATACCGCCGCACATGATGAGATCGGGCTGGAGCACATCGACCGCCTGATGCTGGAGGAACGGCAGGAATTGCTCGGAGAGTTCGAGGTTCTCCCCCGTCATAATCGGCAGGCGCGTGGTGCGCCGCAGCGCCATCCAGGACTCGGAGAACGCGGGCGCGAGAGGGTCCTCGTAAAACAACGGCTCGATCGGCTCGACCGCCTCCCCCACCCGGATCGCGCTCGGCACATCCAGCTCGCAGTGGCAATGGACGATGATGTCGATGTCCGGCCCGAAGGATTCGCGGGCGAGCGCATAGGCTCGCGCGACCTTTCGCGCCTCGCGCGGCCCGATGCTCGGGGTGTACTGCTGCATCGGGATGCCGAGCGCGTGATGGACATCGACCTTGAACGCCTTGAATCCTTTCGGATCGCCGGTCAGTTCCTGCGCACGCGCACGCCAGGCCCCTTTATCGAAGTAATCGCCGCCCGTGCAGTGCGAGTAGAGCGGGATCTCCTCGCGGAAATTGCCGCCGAGCAGCTTGGACACGGATTGCCCGAGGAGCTTCCCCGCGAGGTCCCAGAGCGCGATATCGATCCCGCTCAGGACGCGCACCTGCCGCTTGCGCTGGGCATAGGCGGAGAACATGTTGTGAAAATGCACCTGGATGGCGAGCGGGTCCTTGCCGATCAGGCCGAGGTGGGGCAGGCGTCCGCCCTCCAGTTCGGCGATGGCGGCGCGAGCGAAGGGGCCGCTCCCGCGACATTCGCCGTAGCCGACGACCCCGGCATCGGTCTCGACCTTGATGAAGGTGCCCTGCCCCGTCACCTCCATCGCCGTGATACGCGTAATCCGGGCAGGGCTCGACGCCGCTACCGGTTCCGACGGGGAACGATCGGGCGATCCAACCATCTTCATCTCCATTCCGCCCCCGAAGGCGCGAACGACAGAAACCGCGCGTCCATTTCCGCCGGCATGCCACGGCGATGGGAGATTATATCCGTCGCGCCATCGTCAGGCTAAAAAGGGAGCAATCGCTCTGGCAATGAGCGCTTGCGTCCCGAGATTGCTGTCGTTTGATGACAGTTCCTCAAAGCAGCCATCGCCCTCCGCAATCTACGTGCAGAACTATCGGGACACAAGCGCTATAACCGCTCGACGTGCAACTGCTCGAAGAGATAGCGGCGGTTGATCCGCAATTTCTCTGCGACACTGCCCTCGCCCTCGTTCGGGCGCGGCGGGTCGAGGTCAAGCGTGATCCAGTAGCGATAGCCGCGCTCCTGTACCCAGCGCCAGACGGCGGGAATATCCACGCCGCCCGCGCCGAGGTCTTTGTAGAGGATTTCCTCCGCGTGCATCGCGCGGCTTGGCGTCGCGCCGGTGTAGCCGCGATACGACTCCTTCGCGTCCTTCCAGTGGAGGGCGACGATGCGGTCGGCGTGCGCATCGAGAAACTCCATCGGGTCGCCGCCACCGAGGAGGATGTGCGCCGTGTCCAGCGTGAGCGAGACGTAGGCAGGGTCGGTCAGTTCGAGCAGGCGGCGCACTTCCTCGGGGCGCTCGATCGGTCCCCAGATGTGCGGATGCGGCGCGAGGCGGATGCCGTACTCCGCCGTGCGACGCCCGACCTCGTTCAGCGTCCCGGCAATGGCCTGGAGGTCCACGTCGGTCGGTCCCTGCGGCGGGCGCTCGCCCATGTTGATCTTGAAGTGCTTGCAGCCGAAGAGGGTGAGGAAATCCCGCGCGAAGGCGACGTGATCGTCGATGGTCTGTTGACGGGCCGCCGGGTCGATGAAATCGGTCGACTGACCCGGCCCGCCATTCGAGCAGGTCGCCATCGCCAGGCCGTGCCGGTCGAGCAACTCCTTCAGTTCCGCCGGTCGCTCCACAAAGGGCATCATCATCCCGCGATAGGGTTCGATGCCGGGGAAGCCGAGCGCCGCGACGAGCGCCACATCCTCCGGCTGCAAATTGCCGAAGACGCCACCCCCCATCGCGAAGTGCGGCCCGTCCGGTAGTGTCGGCATCGCCGCTGTCGTTGCATCCGCCATCGTGCGCCCCCTTCGTTACCACGAATCTACTCGTCTCGTGGACGATACATGAGAGGGTGCGCCGTCGTCGAGGCGGCGACGACGAGAAAGCGATTGCTATCGCGGCGAGAATACGGCGGGGCGATGGCGCGACGGTCGGCGTGGGTGGTCACGCCACCGCCAACCGAGCGCGAAACCCACGACCGCGAGGATTGCGAGGATCGCCATACCGGGGTAGGCGAGCCGGGGTGGAACGGGCGCCTGTCGGTTTGGCGTAGCGGAGGCGAGAGGGGCGACGCCATCGACCGCAGTCACGGCGGGCATCGGGTGATCGCCAAAGGCATTGATCGTCCACTCCCACGCGCCGGCCTCCGGCAGCGTGACGCGCGCCGCGTAGTGGCCATGCGGCCCGTCATCCGGCGCGGCGAAGGTGAGGCGCTGGCCGCTCCGGGCGTTGTGGAAGATCATTTCGCTCGGGCGTATGCCGGGGAGCAGGGTATTGCCGTGCTGGCGGAGCGTGAAGCCGACCGTTGTCTCTTGCCCGGCAATGAATGTGGGCATCGCATCCAGGGTCGCGACCGCCCAGCCACCGGCGGAAACCGGGGCGGAGAGCGCGGCAACGAGCAGCAATGTCACACCGAAGATACATTTCAGGGTTCGCATGTCGTCCCTCCGTCGCACGATCATTGACCCGCAGGGCTGCTAGTGATGAAGGCGATCAGCGCTTCGATTTCCTCCGGGCTCAGATGCAGGTTCGGCATCACGCCGCTCGGACCGTAGGCGGGTGCGGTCTCGGGCCGTACGGCCTGCGGGTCCGCGAGCCAGCGGCGCAAGAAGTCCGGGCTGTTCCGGTAATTCGTCAGGTTCGGGCCAACCGCGACGGAGTTACCAGCCGAGATGGCAGCGTGTTGGTGGCAGGTCGCGCATCCCTTCGCGAGAAAGAGCGCCTTGCCGTCCAGCGCCGGTATCGCCGTTGGCGGCGGTGCGGCGGTGCGCGCTGTCCCCGGAAACGCGGCGACAATCGCGAGCGCCGCGAATGCCAGTGCCGCGAACGTGGCGAGCGTGAAACTCACAAACGCGCGATTGGGCATCTCTCCCTCCGTTCCGTCGGCGCCGATGGCCTCTACTGCTATACAACGGCGCCTGCCGGATGGTTCCATCGCACCGGCGAGGGCGCCGCAGGTGCGATTCTTTCGGTGACATGCCATAATCCGGCATGTACTCGCGGGCGCGTGGAAGGGGACGGTGAGTATGGCGCAATGGACGCAGCAACCAGACGAATCGGCGGCGACACCCGTCGTCGATGTGCGTTCGGGCGGTGGCGGCGCGCTCCCCGGTATGACGGGCGAGACGGAGATCGCGGGGAAGCGGGATGTCGATCTCTATGTCCGCACCTACACGACCCTGCTGCGCTCCTCCGGCACGATCAAACTGAAAACGCTCGTGCCGGTGCATATGGCGACGCACGCCAGCCTGCATTCCCTCGCCGCCACGCCGGAGATCGACATGGCCGCCTTCATGTACTCCGTGCAGCGGCTGCCGGAGTGCATCGAGCGCGTCCATCACGTCGTCCTCGGGCAGACGGCGCGCATCTTCGCGGCGGGCGGCTACCCGCACGTCGAGGAGCGGTGGCAGCCCGTCACCTCGCCCGGTCGGCGGCGCAAGTGGTGGTACGACGACGCGGAGACGCTCGCCGTCTTCATCGCCTCCGTCTCCGACCTCGACGACCTGATCCCGACGCTCGTCGCCTATCAGATCGAATGGAACAAATTGCATAACCTCCTCGAAGCTGCGCCGGAGGCGAGCGCGCGGATCGAGCGGCTGGCGTCGGGCGAGGCGGTCTCCCTCCAGGAAGAGGAGGAGGTCGCGGAGATCTGCCGGGCCGCGCTGGGGGTCGAGGGGCGGGATTGGGGGCGGCTCCGCGGCGCATGGGGGACGAGTTTCTGGCAGACGCTCGCCACCGTCGCGGCGACCGAGAAGGGGATGTCCCTCCAGATGCTCGGCGGCACGCACACCGGCTACAGCCGCGTCACGCAGCGCTGGTGGGGGCCGGTCGGCGCGGCGCTCCACCATCACGGCTTGCAGGAGCGGCCCGTGTACTTCATCTCCTCCAATACGCATTCGGTTGTCAATGTCCTCTCCGGGGCGGCGCGGCGGCGGCGCGACGCGCTGATCGGCCATGTACGGGGGATTGAGCACCCGGAGTTGCTGCCCGAATACGGCAAGATGGAGCGCGGCGAGGTGCGCGCCTCGTGGGATAACTTCCTCTATTTCGCGGCGCGCCTCTATTTCGCCGCCAATCCGCACGAGCGCGAGGAGCGCACGCGGGAGGAGGAGGAGCGCGGCATCTGGAGCATCCCGAGCGAGGGCGCGCTCGATGTCGGCATCCAGATCATCGAAATCGGCAAGTTGCACCCGGACGACATCGACCCGCGCCTGCGCGAGGCGGGCGATCTGCGCGTCGGCGGCTCGGACGCGGTGATCATCAACATCAATTACCCGCTCGGCATGGCGGCGAACCATATTCTCACGCAAGTGGCACTCAACACCGCCGCCCTCAAAGGCGTCTATGTGCTCGGCAAGGCGGCGACGCTGAACGGGCGCATCGGCGATGTGATGCTCTCCACCACCGTCTTCGACGAGCACACCGGCAACACCTACTGGCTGGACAACTGCTTCCGCTACGAGCACCTCGCCCCGTTCCTCGTCTACGGCTCGGCGCTCGACAACCAGAAGGCGCTGACGACGCGCGGCACCTTCCTGCAAAATCAGGCATACCTCGATCTCTACTACCGGGAGAACTACACCGTCGTGGAGATGGAGGCGGGGCCGTACCTCAACGCGCTCTACGAGGACACCTTCCCGACGCGCTACCCGAACAACGACAACGTCAACTTCTCGCAGGTGCCGGTGGACTTTGGCCTGATCCATTACGCCTCGGACACGCCGTACTCGCGCGCCTACACGCTCGGCGCGCGCGGCATGTCCTACTACGGCCTGGACAGCACCTACGCCTCCACCCTCGCCATCCTCCGCCGCGTCTTCGCGCGCGAAGGAGTCATCGACCTCCCGTAGCCAGGCAACCGGGACATAAAGCCCCCCGCCCCGTATGGGACGACGGGGAGATGCGTCGGGTAGGAGGTACGCAGTCCGTGGCAAGAAGCCCGCTGCCAGCAATAAAACAGCATCCAACCGCCTACGTCCTGGAAACGCTATCCGCCGCGGACGGAACGCGATATGCGCGTTCGTCGTCTCTTTTGTGAGAGAATAGATTGTCCGCCGATGGGCGGGTTTTATGTGGCAGTGGTGGAAGGGTCTCGATGCAACGACGACAGTATCTGATGAGCGCGGCGCTCCTCCTGGTGATGCTCTTCTGGGCCGCGACGCCGGCCTTTGTGGATGCCCGACCGGGCGGCGGCAGCCGGAGCAGCGTTGGCAGATCGAGCAGCGGCTCCTCGCGCAGCAGTAGCAGTTCCTCGCGGAGCAGCGGCGGGTCGAGCAGCACGAGCAGCGGCGGGCATGGCGGCGGCTTTTTCTTTTTCGGCGGTGGTGGTGGCGGCGGCGGCGGCTCGGCCGCCGGGTTGCTCGGCTTTATCATCATCGTCATCATCATCTGCCTCATCCTCTGGCTGATTATCCGGCATAACCGGGCGAAGGCGGAGCGCGATTCGATCGAGGGGGTGCTGGTCGATGACTTGCCGCCGCCGACGCGGTTCGATGAGGTGGAGCGGTGGCAGCAGGACGATAATCAGATCGAGGCCGCACTGAATGACATCCGCCAGCGCGACCCGGCGTTCGACCAGGCGCATTTCATCGACCGCGTCCAGACGGCATACAATATCCTCAATCTGGCATGGATCAAGGGCGATCTCTCGCCCGCGCTCCCCTTCCTCAGCGAGGGCGAGGCGAACCGCCTGACCATGCAACTGGAAGGCGACCGCGCCCTGAACCGGCGCAACGTGATGGAGGACCTCGTCCTCAGCGGCGTGCGCATCGTACGGGTCGATAAAAATGCGACCGGCGACATACTCACCGCGCGCATCGACGCCTCGGCGGCCGATTACTACATCGACACGCGCACCGGCAAGGACATCAGCGGCTGGCACAACCCGCGCCCGTACACCGAGTACTGGACGTTCGTGCGATCCGGCACGGCGAAGACGACCAAGACAAGTTACATGGACCGCGCCTGCCCGAACTGCGGCGCGCCGCTCGAGCTCGGCAACATCTCCGTTTGCCAGTTCTGCGGCACGCCGGTTGCCAGCACCGAATACGACTGGGTGCTGATGACGATCGACCAGAAGTATACGAACGAATGACGGGTGCGGAGTTCGAGGGTCGAAGAGTCGCTTTCCTCGACCCTCGAACTCCGCGACGAAGGAGCGACCACATCGAAACGCCATACTACGAAATCGAGGGAGGGAAGCCGCTCAACGGGCGGGTGCGCATCAGCGGGGCGAAGAATGCGGCGACGAAGGAGATCGTCGCCAGCCTGCTGACGGACGAGCCGGTGATCCTCCACAACGTGCCGCACATCGGCGATATCGGCGTGACGCTCGATGTCTGCCGGAGCGTCGGACTGACGTTCGAGTGGGACTCCGTGACGGGTAACAGTCTGCGGCTGCATACCCCCGTGGTGGAGACGCCCGAGGTGCCGCTCGGCTTCAGCGGCCTGAATCGCATCCCCATCCTGCTCCTCGGGCCGCTGCTGCATCGCTACGGCAAGGCCGTCATCCCGATGCTCGGCGGGGATGACATCGGCACGCGGCCGGTGGACTTCCACATCCGCGCGCTCGAACAGTTAGGGGCGCAGATTGTCTTCCAGGAGGGGCGCTACTACGCTGTCGCCGACCGACTGCGGGGCGCCGTGATCGAGTTGCCCTACCCGAGCGTCGGCGCGACGGAGAATACGCTCTTCGCGGCGGTGCTCGCGGAGGGGACGACGCTGATCAAGAACGCCGCCGTCGAGCCGGAGATCATGGATCAGGTGATGCTCCTGCAGAAGATGGGCGCGATCATCTTCATGGATACGGACCGCACGATCGTCGTCGAGGGCGTGGAGCGGCTGAACGGCGCGCAGCACACGATCATCAATGACCGGATCGAGGCGGCCTCGTTCGCGATCGCGGCGATCATCACCGGCGGCGATGTGCTGGTGGAGGGTGCGGAGCAGGCGCACATGCTCACCTTCCTCAACAAACTACGGCAGGTGGGCGCGGGGTTCGAGGTCCGGCCGGGCGGTATCCGCTTCTTCCACCCGCAGCGCGCCCTCAATCCGATCGCGCTGGAGACCGATGTCCATCCGGGCTTCATGACCGACTGGCAGCAGCCCTTCGTGATGCTGATGACGCAGGTGGACGGCCTCTCCGTCGTCCACGAGACGGTCTACGAGAAGCGCTTCGGCTACACCGAGGAATTGGTGCGCATGGGTGCGGAAATCCAGCTCTTCCGCCAGTGCCTCGGCGAGAAACCGTGCCGCTTCCGCAGCCGCGACCACGCCCACAGTTGCGTCATCCGTGGCGCGACCCCGCTCCGCGCCGCCGACATGACGATCCCGGACTTACGCGCCGGCTTCAGCTACCTGATCGCCGCCGCCGTCGCCGAGGGCACGTCGCGCATCAGCGGCATCCGCTACGTCGAGCGCGGCTACGCCAACATTCTTCAGAAGTTCCAGGAGTTGGACGCGAATATCAGCCTGCGGACGTAGTGAGCAGTAGACAGTAGGCAGTAGTCAGCAGCCAGAAAGGGAAACGACTTCTCTGGCTGCTGACTACTGCCTACTGTCTACTTCTCAGTGATATTTGACGATATTCGGCGGCGGCCCGGCGGTCGCGGTCGCGGCGCAGGCGGCCTGCTGTTGCGGATCGTAGTAGCCCCGGCAGACGTCCGCCTTGCCGTGGGAAAGCTTCGCGGTGCCGAGCATGAAGAGGAACGAGACGACGATCAGCACGCCGAAAAGCCAGAGGACAAAGCGCTTACCCTGCATCGCGGTACCCTTCTACAACGAGTAACGAGTACCGAGTGGTTCGCTGCCGTCTCGTTACTCGTTACTCGCTTCTCGTTACTGTTAGGACTTACGCGGTTGGAATCGTTTTCCTCGGTGGTAGCAGGCTTTCCAGCCTGCCTCCCTACCCTGAGAGGGCAGGCTGGAAAGCCTGCTACCACCAGGTTTCTTGCCACGAACTGCGTAAGTCCTAACTGTTTACGCGCTGACGAGTTCGCCGACGCGCTTAATGATGGTCTCCTCATCCGGGAACTGTTCGCTCTCCTTCTTGGAGTGAATGAGCGAGCCGTCCACCGTGACCTCGAAGACCCCACCGCTGGACGGCAGGAAGGTCAGTTCGCTGATCTTGTTCTTGTAATCGTGGAGCAGTGTGTCCGCCAAACTGACGGCCCGATCGAGGTACCCTCAGGCCGTGCAGTATTCGATGGAAATCTTCGTCTCCTGTGCCATCGCTCGCTCTCCTTCCGACAACGTATCGCCGTCTCGACCCCGGCGCATCGTGCGCGCCGGCGTCTTCGGTACCAGTGTACTACGGAAGAGGATAACAGTCCTCACCCCCGACCCTCTAGCCACGGCTTATTCATTCTCGGAGCGGGAGGCCGACCGCTATGAGTGCGAGGGCGGGCTGTGCCGCGTAGCGGCGACACGCGGCGGCGATATTGGTCTCGCCCGCCAGCCGCAGCAGGCCAATCGCCGCGCTGCGCAGCGTCGCCAAGACCTGCGGTCCCATCCCTGTCCGCACCGTCGCCGCGTCCTCCCCGAAGGTCACATCGCGCACATAGTGCAGCCGGTTCTCGATGTGCCAATGCTCGCGCCACAGCGTCAGCAGTTGCGCGGGCGTCGCGCGCTCCGGCGGCAGCGAGGTCACTGCGTACGCGATCACCGTGACGCTCTCGCCCGTGCGCGTGTCGGTCGTGTGGCGCTCCATGCACACCGCCTGTGCCATCCCCGGCCAGTTGCAATGACCGACCAGTTCCGCCGTCGTCCGCACGCGCCGCCGCTCGATGCGCGGGTGGTGGGCGTCGAGGGTTTCAGCCGTCTGTGTCGGCGCGTCGGCGTCGGCGAACAACACGCTCAGGTCATCGAGCAGCGTCGGCTGATTCTCCTTGACGACCAGCAGGTAGTCGTTGCCCGCCTCGCCGATCACCTCGGCGATGGCGGTCTGCGCGAACATCGCATCCCCCGTGACCACCATCCCCGTCAGCAGCAACTGCGCCAATGCATCGGTACTCGCCCCGATCTCGTTCGTCTTGTCCGCGACCGCGACCTGACCGAGCACGAGGCCGAGGCGATGGCTGTACAGGCTCAGCAGGTGGGCATCCTGCGCCCCGCACCGCGCGCTCATCCGCAGCGTCTTGCCGTCCAGTGCCACGCCATGCAGCGCGGCGGGGCCGGGATCGGCGGCGTCGGCATCGGCGTCGGTCGGGGCGAGGGCGATGACGACCTGCTGCGCCCACTGCGCCAACGCCTCCTCCAAGCGCGCGAGGGCGAGATGGGCGAAGACCCGATGCAGCGTCGACTGGCTCGGCCCCTTGCGGTGCGTGAAGCCGAGACGCGCCCGCCACGGCTCGCCGTAGTTCTTCGCCCAGTCGGCGATCCCCGACTGCCCGCGCGCCCCGGCGAGCATCGCCACGCAGGCCAAGAGCAGGATCGCCACCAAGGAATGGCGTTTGCCCCGCGCGTTGCGGGGATCGGGGATGGCGGCGAAGACGGCGGCGAGGGGTGGTACGATAGGCGGCATGGGTTCCTCCGGTGCGGATGGTTGGCTTCGACAACCGCTATCCTACCGGATGAACCCTCTCCTTCCTCCCGACAATGAATAAGCCGTGACCCTCTAGCGGTTGCGCCCGCGCTGGCGGCGGCGGTCCTGTTTGATTTGCCAGATACGGCGGCGGACGCTTTGGAACGGGCCGTCGCGCGGGGGCAGATCGATGATCTGGCCCCGCCAGCGGGCATCATCGGTGCGGGCGCTCGCCGGGCGGTAGACGACCGGGACGAAGAAGAGGATGACCGCGATCAGCACGAGCGCGGCGGCGGGCGTCGGCACCGTGGTGTGCAGCACGAAGGCGATGATCGCCAGCGTCAGGCTCGCAGCCATCCAACTAATCGCGCCCAGCCGCTCCCAGGCACGAACGGGCGAGACCCGGTGGCGGGCCTTGTCAACGGTGCGCCGCGCCCGCTGGACTCGCTCGCGGCCCCGATGCTCCCGCTCTTTGCGCTCGACGAGTTCGAGAATCTCTCGTTCATAACGACGTGTCATCTTCGTACTCCGCTTCCGAAGCCCGATTATCTCGCCGGTGGCGATGCTGCGGAAAATGGAGCCAACCATGCGCCGCAGTTCCGTCCCTGTCATATTGGCACCACGATTGTACCGCACAGATTCCTACAGGACAATGCTCTCCTCGCACATTCGTCGTTGATAGGCAAATGTAGTGTACGTACAGTAATTGGGCGAGCCGGCGCGATCGTTGGATGCTCGCCGGCGTCGCGTCTCCGCCATGCAGCAACGCCGTGCCCCCGGCTTTTTCCTTGTGCGCGTGCTCAACTGCACGGTATAGACTCGGGTACGAAAACCCACTTGACATGAGTGCGCAAATTCGGTAGCGTATCAACGCTTAGCAAAACCGAATCGTGGCGACGCATGGGATAGCCGGGGCAATCGAATACGACGATATCCTTGCCTGTCGTTCGCCGGACGGAATGCGCGAGTGGTGACCGGGGCATCGTGAATCGTTTGTACCGGCGATATGCACAAGGAGGGTGGGAATGAGGCGCTGGGGACGACTGAACGTGAAAACGCGCGGGCCGCTCGGGGGGATAACTGCGGCTCTCTTCATGCTGCCGCTGTTGCTCGCCGCCTGCGGCGGCAGCAGCACCGCGACGGATACGCCGAAGGCACAGGCGACCACCGCACCGACCGCCGCTGCCGCATCGAGCATCGCACCGACCACGGCGGCAGCGGCAACCAAACCCGCCGCGACGACTACGGCGGCGGCAACCACCGGCGCCGCGCCGACCGCCGCCGCCGCCTCGACCACCGCAGGCACGGCGGCCCCGGCGGCGAGCGGCACGGGCTTCGGCGCCCCGCTGACGACCAAGCGCGGTGAGGGCGGCCTCCTCCATTTGCTCTGGTGGCAGGCGCCCGTGATCCTCAACATCCACCTCGCCAATGGCACGAAGGATCAGGATGCTTCGTCGCTCGTCACGGAGCCATTGGCGCGGATCAGCACGAAATCGACCATCCCGGATATCCCGGTCCTCGCGAAGGAGATTCCGTCCGTGCAGAACGGCGAGATTTCCGCCGACTATACGACGGTGACATGGAAACTGAAGGATGGCGTGACGTGGTCCGATGGCGAAGCCTTCACCGCCGATGACGTCGTCTTCACCTGGCAGTTCGTCACGAAGCCGGAGAACGGCGCGACGACGACCACGTCATACTCGGATATTGCGAAGGTGGAGGCCGTCGATAAGACGACGGCAAAGATCACCTTCAAGGCATCCGCCGCCGCGTGGTTCATCCCATTTGTCGGCGATGCGGGCGAAATCATCCCGAAGCATATCGTGGAGAAGTGCGCGAGCTCGACCCAATGCGACTTCAGCCAGAAGCCGATCGGCACCGGCGCGTACGTCGTCAAGGATTTCAAGTCCGGCGATACCGTCAACTATGTCGCCAACGACAAGTTCCGCGAGCCGAACGCGCCGTACTTCGCGACGGTCGAGATGAAGGGCGGTGGCGATGCGAACACGGCGGCCAAGGCTGTGCAGACCGGGCAGGCGGACTTCGCCTGGAACCTCACGGTCACGCCGGAAGCCCTGAAGTCGCTGACTGATTCGGGGAAGACCGTCGCGACGCCGCAGGGCTTCTACGCCGAGCAACTCGAACTGAACGTCTCCGACCCGCGCAACGAAGTGAATGGCGAACTCTCCGACCCGCAATCGAAGAACCCGTACTTCTCCGATCCGCTCGTCCGGCAGGCATTCAAGTACGTTGTGGACCGGGATTCGATCGCCAAGGCCCTCTGGGGCCCCGGCGGTGTGGCCGGCAATACGCTCATCCCGATCATCCGTGGCGACATTGGCACCCCATTCTCCTACGACCTGAAGAAGGCGGGCGATCTGCTCGATCAGGCGGGCTGGAAGAAGGGCGCCGACGGCATCCGCGCCAAGAATGGCGTGCCGATGAACATGACGGTCCGCTCGTCGATCACGAACCAGCGGGATAAGGAATTGCAAGTCATCAAGCAGAGCCTGAAGGATCTCGGCATCAACCTCGATCTTCGTTCGGTGGACGCCTCGGTCTACTTCGGCAAGCCGGACAACACCGACTCGGCCGTCCGCTTCACGACGGACATCAACATGCTCGCAACGGGCGCCAGCAGGCCGGACTCGCAGAACTTCTTCGAGGGGTTCACGACCGATCAGATGCCGACCAAGGCGAACAACTGGGGCGGCAGCAATATCAATCGATGGTCCGATCCGAAGTACGACGAGATGTACGCCCAGTTCAAGCGCGAACTCGATCCCGACAAGCGCAAGGCCATTGCCATACAACTCGATCAGTACATCATCAATGACGGCATCCGCGTCCCGATGATCATCCGCAACGATGTCTTCGCCTACCGGCCAGACCTCATCAATGTCGAGTACTCGCCCTTCTCGTCTGAGGCGTGGAACGTCGGCCACTGGACGCTGAAGAAGTAACCGACGGACCACGGACTTGTGCACGTGCCGCATGAGCGTCGTGGACGATAGTGCGGGTCACGATCTATAATCCCGCCGAACTCACGGACCGACAGCGGAAGATTGAATGGGAGGAGAGAGCATGCGCACGACGTTACGCTCCCCGGTGCCACGACCCCTCGGACTCGTGGCCGCACTCTTTATGGCGTTGCCCCTGCTGCTGGCAGCCTGCGGCGGCACGAGCACCGCGACCGACACGCCGAAACCCCAGGCGACGACCGGCAGCGCGGCCACCACCGCGCCGACGAGTGCGGCAGCCGCTGCGCCGACCACCGCAGCCGCAGCAGCGACGAAGCCCGCCGGGTCCGTGGCGGCTGCCCCGAGCGGCACGACCGCACCGGCAGCAACGACCGCGAACGGGACGACGGCCGCCCCCGCCGCCCCCGCCCCCGCCGTGACGAACCTCACCCTGCCGGCCGACTCCAAGCGGGGCGCGGGCGGCACGCTCCGCCTCCTCTGGTGGCAGGCGCCGACCATCCTCAACTCGCAGATCGCCACGGGCACCAAGGATTACGACGCCTCCCGGCTCGTCGAGGAGCCCCTCGCCACGTTGACCAACAGCGCGATCACGCCGGATGTGCCCGTGCTCGCGAAGGAGATACCCTCGGTCGCTAACGGCGAACTGGCCGCCGACGGCACCAGCGTCACCTGGAAACTGAAGGATGGCGTCCTCTGGTCCGATGGGCAGCCGTTCACCGCCAGTGATGTCGTCTTCACATGGAAATGGGAGATGGACCCGAAAAACGGCGGCACGAACATCACGCACTATGACCTGATCAAAGACATCACCGCCGTTGACCCGACGACCGCCAAGATCACCTTCAAGGAGGCGACCCCCGTCTGGTATCTCCCGTTCGTGGGCAGCCAGGGCGCGGTGCTGCCGGAGCATATCCTCAAGGATTGCCCGAACGTGACGCAGTGCGCCTATAATCAGAAGCCGATCGGCACCGGCCCCTTCGTCGTCACCGAGTTCGCCTCCGGCGATCATGTCAACTACATCGCGAACGATAAGTTCCGCGAGCCGAACGCCCCCTGGTACGCCAAGGTCGAGTTGAAGGGCGGCGGCGATTCGGGTACCTCATTGAAAGCGGTCCAGACCGGCCAGGAAGACTACGCCTGGAACGTGCAGGTGGAGCCCGCCCTCCTCAAACAGTTCCAGGATAGCGGCAACACGCTGGAGATCATCGGCGGCGCGAGCACCGAGAAGATCTATGTCAACTTCGCCGATCCGACGACCGACGTGAATGGCGAGAAGAGCAGCCCGCAATCGAAGAACGCCTTCTTCTCGGACAAGAACGTCCGCCAGGCGGTTGCGCTCGCCATCGACCGCAAGTCTATCGCGGACAACCTCTACGGCATCGCAGGCGCGGCGACGAACACCGTCATCCCGACGGTATGGGAGGGCGCGCCCTGGAAATTCGATCCGAAGGCCGCCAATGATCTGCTCGATCAGGCGGGCTGGAAGAAGGGCTCCGACGGTATCCGCGAGAAGGATGGCAAGAAGCTCTCGATCACCTTCCGCACCTCCGTCACGCCGGTGCGGGATAAGGAATCGCAGATCATCAAGAGCAATTTGAAAGATATCGGCATCGCCGTGGACTTGCGCCCGGTAGACTCGTCCGTCTTCTTCGGTCAGCCGGACAACGTGGACGCCCTCGGCCGCTTCCAGACGGATCTCGAGATGTACACGAACGGCACCGCCTTCCCGGACACGCAGTCCTATCAGGCCAATTTCGCCTCGGACCAGATTGCACAGAAGTCGAACGGGTGGAAGCTCGCGCAGGTGATGCGCTGGGTCAACCCGGAGTACGACCAGACGATCAAGCAGATGAACTCGACGCTTGACCCTGCGAAGCGCGTCGAACTCTTCAAGAAGGCCGACGCGATCATGATGAACGACTACGCGGTCATCCCGCTCGTCGCGCGGAAAGGTCTCGCCGCCTACGTGAAGGGCTTACAAGGGGTCAATCTGAGTTCCTGGGACTCCGATCTCTGGAACACCGCTCACTGGATTAAGCCGTAGTACGATCGTCCACGCATCGCCCCCTCCCAAACCGGGAGGGGGCTTTCTTTTGGGCGCTGCCTTTTGCCTCCGGCGGACCCGTTGTCACGGCACTCGCGCGCTATCGGGCCGGCGGCAGCGGCGCCGGGGGGCCGAAGACAGTCGGGGCGGACGGTGGCCGGATTGGCGGCAATGGAGGGATCGGCGGCGGGTCGATTGATCCGGGGGGCCTCGGCAGGGGGAGCGGCGACACGAGATGAAAGAGGTCGCTCAGGTCGGTCGCATTAGCCGCATCCGCCAGCATGGGCGTCACCCCGAAGATTTCTTCGAATGTGCGGAGCGTCGAACTATGCGTATAGGCGCGTGCGTTGGCATACCCCTGCTTCGCCAGAGGCGAGAGCGCGATCATGCCGACCGGGCCGTCACTTCCCCCTTCGCCCTCATCCCAGGTGATGAATAGCGCGCCATTATTCTGATAGGCCGCGGAGTTGAGGATCGTGGGCACGTTTTGCGAGAGCCAGGTATCCCCATTCTTGATGCTATCGAGCGTCGCGCACCCGCCGCTGTCGTGCATGTCGTCGCAGACATTAGGTGTGATGAAGTTATACTGAGCGACCGTGTGATTCGTCAGGTCGGTCGCGAGTTCGGTGTATGGCCGTATATGCGCGATACAATTCGCGGAGACGGGGGAATTCGTATTCGTCACGTCATCGAAGTACACAAAGGGATTGTGCCGGGCGGCGTACTTCCCGTTGATCCCTCCGGTCGTCAGCGGGCAACTCGTCCCGTCGATATTCTCCTGATAGGTCTTCCAAGAGACACCGGCGCTCGTGAGCAGGGACGTGAAATGTTGGGTCGTGCTTTGGTGATTCGCGGCAGGCTCGGCATCGTTCAGGATGCCAAAGTTCGTACCGGCCTCGAGCCAGAGATAATTAGGCTCGCTGGGATGAATCCCGGCCGGGTTGAGATACTGCTCGGCATGTGCGCCGAGGGGCAGCAAGCCGTTGATATACGGCGCGGAGGGACTACCGTGGATATCGGCCCAGTTATGATTCTCCATCAGGATGATGAAGACCGTTTGAATTGCAGATAGGGGTGACACGATGGCAGGAGAAGCCTGTTGTGCGGTTTGCGAATACGGTGCGGCGCCTGCGGGCGACACCCCCGCCAGTAGTCCGAGGGTCAATATCAAGAGCACGAACCGCTGACGACGCATCCTCATCCCTCCCCGTTCTGCACACCATCGGAGCGCACAGTACATCCCCACGATAGGCGACGAGTACCTCGTCCCTATTGTAACGATTTGTGGGCACGGGCGCATCGGGAATTCAGCGCAATGCGGAATCGGAGGTGTCGCCGTATCCGGCCGGGGATACTATCAATAGTGGCCCTGATTATGCGATAACATACGTCCCCGCGCCGGATGTGCGGGAGCAGTCACGTGCGCGGTCGGTTTTTTCCTGCTATCGGAAGGGGAACAGTGTATGCGGGGTCAGTGGGGTCATTGGGTCATTCGGTCTTTGGGAAAACTCTCGGTCCTCGTGATGGCATTTCCGCTTCTCCTCGCCGCCTGCGGCGGCAGCGCGACCAGTACGCCGGCCACACAGGCAACGGCCGCGACGGGCGCCGGGGCGGCGACGAAGCCAGCGGCGAGCGCGGCATCCGGTACCGCCGCTGTCGGCAGCACGACCGCACCCGGTGCGGCTTCCGGCACCACGGCGGCGGGCACGGGCGCGGACCCGCGCGGCGCGGCTCCCACCAAGCGCGGCGGCGGCGGCACGCTCCACGTCCTCTACTGGCAGGCGCCGACCATCCTCAACTTCCATCTCGCCCACGGCACGAAGGACGATGACGCCTCCCGCGTCGTGGAGGAGCCGCTCGCGACCCTCTCCATCAACGCGGCGACGCCGGACATCCCGGTCCTCGCGAAGGAGATTCCCTCCACCGCCAACGGCGAACTGGCGGCGGACGGCACGAGCGTGACGTGGAAGCTGAAGGACGGCGTCAAGTGGTCCGACGGCACGCCCTTCACCTCTGCCGATGTCAAGGCGACGTGGCAGTACATCATCAAGCCGGAAAACGGCGCGACGGACATCGCGACCTTCCTGCCGATCGCCAGCATCGACACGCCGGACGCGACGACGGCGAAGATCACCTTCAAAGCGCCGACCGCGACGTGGTACTTCCCCTTCGCGGCGGGCGGCTATCCGGTGCTGCAGAAGGCACAGGTCGATACCTGCACCGACAAATCGAACTGCTCGGTCAATACCGCGCCGATCGGCACGGGGCCGTACAAGGTGAAGTCCTTCACCTCCGGCGATAACGTCCAGTACGTCATCAACGAGAATTACCGCGAGCCGAATGCCCCGTTCTTCGACGCGGTTGACTGGAAGGGCGGCGGCGACGCAGCGACGGCGGCGAAGGCCGTCCAGACCGGGCAGGCGGACTTCGCCTGGAACCTCCAGGTGGACCCGTCCACCCTCAAGCAACTGACGGACGCGCGGCGCGAAACTGAACCTCACGCCCGGCGGCGGCGTCGAGAAAGTCCTCATCAACTTCTCCGACCCGCGCGCCGACGTGAACGGGGAGAAGAGCAGCCCGCAGAGCAAGAACCCCTTCTTCGCGGACCCGATGGTGCGCGCAGGCGGTTTCGTACCTGATCGACCGCGACTCGCATCGCCAAGAACCTCTACGGCCCAGCCGGTAACGCCACCTGCAATATCTTGCCCAGCATCCCGCCGCAGACGGTATCGAAGAACACGAAGTGCTCGTACGATGTGGCGAAAGCGAATCAGTTGCTCGACCAGGCGGGCTGGGTGAAGGGTTCGGACGGCATCCGCGCCAAGAATGGCGTCAAATTCGCCATCACCTTCGCTTCGACGGTCAATCCGGTCCGCGAGAAGGAAGAGCAGGTGATGAAGCAGTCCTTCCAGCAGGCCGGCATCCAGATGGATATCCAGAATGCCGACTCCAGCGTCTTCTTCGGCCAGCCGGACAACCCGGACGCGGACGCGCGCTTCTTGCACGACATGGAGATGTACACCAGCAGCCCGACCGTCCCGGATGCGGGCGACTGGTTCAAGAACTGGACGACCTCGCAGATCGCGCAGAAGTCGAATAACTGGTCGTTGCCGAACTACACGCGCTTCAGCGACCCGCAGTACGACGCACTCGTCGGATCAACTCGCCAAAGAACTGAACCCGGACAAGCGCGCGCAGTTGCAGATTCAGTGCAACGACTACATCGTCAATCACTGGGTCGAGATCCCCATTGTCGATCGCCACTCGGTGGACGGTCGGCGGGCGGACCTCATCAACACCAACCCGACCCCGTGGGACTACGATGCGTGGAACATCGCCTACTGGCAGATCAAGAAGTAACGGGAGATAATCTGAACAAAGCCACATGAGCCTGGCTCTTGCTCATTGACGGTGAATGCTGTTTGCCCGTTGTCGCAAGCATCGTAAGGAGAATCACGAGCGCGGGCGCGGTGTGGACGCATGTGCCGATCAGGGTCTCCATTTCCCTGTATCTGCTTGCGATCACAGCGCGTTCCGTTTCACCGCGAATGAGCAAGAGCCATGAGCCTGCACGGAGATTGGCAATCAGGTAGGCAAGCCACGATGCCCCGTCCTCCGGCAGTGTCGATCTTGGGATCTGCTATACGACTAACCGATATCGGTGTCCGCACGGGCTGCCGAACGTGAGCATCGTGGCGCCACGCGCCGTCCCTGCTGATGCCTTGGTGGGAATCGACAGGGGATCAACGAAGTCGTCATATTCCCGGAGCCAGGGTGTCCGGGTCGCTATCCAGATGCCAGGGCGAACGAGGGAGGAGCGGACCCAGTGGCCAAGGTCATCGCACTCATGTCCATGTCGCTCGACGGGTACGTCGCTGATACCGGCGACGGCGTCGCGGAGGTTTTCGACTGGTACTTCGCGGGCGATGTCGACGTGCCCACATCCAGTCCGGACTTCACCTTCCACGTCTCCGCGGCGAGCGCCGGACACCTGCGGGCATTGATGGGCGAGGTCGGTGCGATGCTCACCGGCCGCCGCACCTTCAATAAAGCCGAAGGCTGGGGCGGTCAGCACCCGTGGGGAATACCGGCGTTCGTCGTCACGCACCAGGTGCCGGATGGTTGGCCCCGCCCCGGATCGACCGTCCACTTCGTGACCGAAGGGGTGGAAAGCGCCGTGGCGCAAGCTAAATCTGCCGCGGGAGGCCGCGCGGTGGGCGTCCATGGCGGCGAGACGATCCGGCAGTTGCTCGACGCCGGCCTGCTCGACGAGCTTCAGATCGATCTCGCCCCGGTGTTGCTGGGCTCCGGGATCCCCTTGTTCGACCGGCTTCGGAACGCACCGATACTCCTCGGCAATCCGACGGTGGTCGTCGGCGTCGGCGTCACCCATCTGCGCTACCCAGTGCGCGCGCGTTAGGGTCTCCCGAGATGTTGGTGCGTACACGGCGCAACGGGCACTCGAGGCGGGGGTACTGGACGAGGTGCAGATATATCATATCCCGGTGCTGTTCGGCGGTGGCCGTCGCCTGTTCGAGGTGCTGCTGTCGTGCGTCGAGTTGGAGATCGTGCGGGTGATCGACACACCAGAGGCGACGGACATCCGCTGCCGCGTCCGTTGCAGAGATGGTCGCACAACCGCCGCTCGTCCCCGCAAGGTGGGGTGAGGTGAGGCGACATTTGACGCCGTCGCGCGGTATGCATGCAGCGTCATGTGGCGTAGCCCGGGATAATCCACCTCCTTACCCCTTCCCGCATCGGGATGGGGTTCTTTCTTGCTCCCCTCTCGGTGGGGAGAATACGTCTACAGGTCACGCGCGAGGGGCGGGGAAATGGGCGGTAGCTCACGCTACCAGATCGTTCGCTCGACCGGCCGGCTTCGAGACGCTTCCCGGTGGGTTGAAGGGGGGTTAGCGCCATGCTCCGTGCTATACTGCACGCCGTTTCGCCCCTTGCGGCGTCGGGCGAGGTGGCGATTGATCCGCGACGCATGGGCCGGAGTAGTACTGTACAGAAATCAGGTGCATGGTCGTGGTGACGGTGGGCGATAGTCTGATGGACGATGCGCTCGTCTCCGGGATGGCGGCGGGCGGTGCTGGGGCGCTCGCGTGCTTCGAGGCGTTCTACGACCGCCATCACCGGCCGGCGTTCGCCCTCGCCTATCGCATCATGAGCGGCGATCATGCCCTGGCGGAAGATGTCGTGCAAGAGTCCTTCCTCGCCCTCTGGCGGTACGCGGCGTCGTTCAAGCCGGAGCGCGGCAATGCGCGGACATGGTTCTTCAGCATCGTGCATCACCGCGCGCTGAATGCGGTGCGCCGCCTGAAACCGCAAAAGTCGTCCGAGCCGATCGAACAGATGGCGGTCGAGTTGCCGGCGGGCGATGCGTACGATGTCTGGTCCCAGGTGCGGCGCGGCCTGGACGCGACGCAGGTGCGCGCCGCGCTGGCGCTCCTCCCGGCGGATCAGCAGGAAGCGGTCGAGTTGGCGTTCCTCGGCGGCTACTCGAATAGTGAGGTGGCGGAACGGCTCGGCATCCCCCTCGGGACCGTCAAGAGCCGTATCCGCCTCGGGATGCAGAAGATGCGAGCAACACTGGCACCGGCAACACGGGAGCACATGGAAGCATGAGCGACACGGCGCACGACGAATCACCAGGCGAGGGATCAGACGAGCGAGCGGAGCGGGACGCGCTCGTCGCCGCGTACGCGCTCGGCGGCGCGACCGTCGCCGAGGCGGCACAGGCGCGCGCGTTCATCGCCGCCGACGCCGAGGCCGCCCGGCTGTACGCCGAGTTCGCGTCGATTACCGCCGTATTGCCGGAAATCTACGCCGACCCCGACGCCGTGCCCGCCCGCCCGAGCGCCGCGCTCAAAGATCGCGTGCTCGCCGCCGCCCGCGCCGAGATGGGCGACGCGGGACCGTCGCCCGCCATCGCTGAGCCACGCGAGGCCGCCGCGTCGGGGGCGTCCGCGCCAATCGCGCTTGCCGAAACACGGGAGCGGAAACGCGTCGCCATCCCTCCCGGCTGGCTCGCCGCAGCCGCCCTGCTGATCGCGGTGATCGGCCTCAGCGCTTGGAACATCAGCCTCCACCGCGACGTGCAACAGGCGAATCGGGATCGGGATATCGTGCGCTTCGCCGCCTCGGGCGTCCACGCCTACACGATGGCGGGCACCGCGAACGCGCCCGACGCCAATGCGACGCTGATCGAATCCTCGGCGGACGGCGGCAAGGTCGTCTTCCTCGCCAAAGGCTTCCCCGGCACTGCTGCCGGGCAGACCTATCGCGTCTGGCTGCAGAAGCAGGACGGCTCGTATGTCGATGCCGGCACCTTCAGCGGCGGTGACCAGACGCGGCTCGTGCTCCCCGGCAACCTCAATGGCATCCACGCCGTCGTGATCACCGCGGAGCCCGAGAGCCGGCCCGCCGCCTCACCGACCGGCCCCCCGGTCATGGAGGGGGCGCTGACGACGTGAACGAACCGGCATCAACGCCGGATGGCATATGTCGTCGTGTCATAGGCTGATTGGAAGCCGACTTTGGTCGCAACGCGCTGCGAGGCGCGATTTGCCACTGCCGCGACGTAGATCGCCGTCTTGCCCCGGTTGAGGATGTCCGCCGCCGCCGCCGCGACGACCGCCGTCGCCAATCCCTGACCGCGCCGCCGGGGGGCCGTCCAGACGGACATCACCTCTTCCGTCCACGCCGTCCCATTCGCCGCGCACGCATGGGCGACGATGCGGTTCTCGATGATGATGCCGAAGGGCCGGAACCCGCGTGCGAGCGCCTCAACGAATGGCGTGCCGCCGCCCATCGCCGCGCTCGACACCATCAGCGGCGCGTCCGCGAGCGTCAGCGGCCGGGCGGCGAACGACGAAGGCGGCGGATTAATTGCGGCCGCTGCAAAGACCGTTTCGCTCTCCTGACCGGGCATGAGCGGGAAGGCGGCCACGAGCGCGGGGAGCATCCACGGGCGATGCACGGCGATCCGCCGCACACCGCGCGGGCAGGCGGCGATCAATGGCAGGAGCGTCTCGGTATCCGCCGCCTCAAATCGCGCCGCCAGCGCATCGTCATCTTCCCGCGTGACAACGAGGACGCCCGCGAGTACGCCGTCTCGCACCGCGCCGATACAGCGAACGTCGCGGTCATAGCGGATGGCGCAGAGCAGTTCGATGCCGCCGACCGGGTCATGCGCGAGGAAGGCGGTTGCTTGTTCGGCTGTGATGCCCTGCGCGATCGCGGCGGCGCTCACTCGCCGTCCGTGAAGCGCACGCCATACCGCCCGCGCAGGTAGTCGTACATGAAGGCGGTCGCGTCCGTATCGACGCCCCGGTACCCGTCGCGGATCTCGGAGAATTGGAGCATGAAGACGACGTCGCCATTGCGGTAGTGGCAGTAGAGCGACCAGCGCTCGTCCCGCTCCAGCAGCGTGAAATCGGAGACGATCTCCGCGCCGTGCGCGCGCAGGTGATGGTAGCAACGCTCCAGATCGTCCACGATGAAGCCGAGGTGATGCCAGCGCGAGGGGATGCCGTCCGAGAGCGGCGCGACCTGCGTACCGAAGATGAAGAGCGACGTGAGGCCCGTGGTCAGCACCGTCTGATGCGGATCGTCGCGCATGATCGCCATACCAACGACGGTGTGGAAGAAATCCCGCGCGGCGGGGCGATCCGCGACGGTGATCGCGAGGTGGTCGAAGGCGAGGGTGCGGAACGGGCCGGGGGCGCCGGTCAACGGCTCGGCATGGACAATAAAGGTTTCCGTTCCGAAGTGCGCAACCGTCTCGCCGACGAACATGTCCGGGTAGACGATCTCATCCTTCGGTGTGCGGATGCGCAGGCGGTGGCCGCGCCGCAACTCCGCCGGGATCGCGTGCTCCAACGCCTCATGGAAGATATCCATGGCCTTCAGCGTCGACGGGAATTCCCGCTCTCCGACGCGGAGGGTGATCTGATACGCCTGCTCAGGTTCCGTCATCGTCTCCGCTTTCTCCATTCGTATCGAGCAACGGACATTACAGCCGTTCCTATTCCTCGCGACTGATGCCCGCTTGACGGAGGATACGCGCCAGTAAGCCGACACCGATGTCACCGCTATGCGGATTGGGAATGGTGACTTTCACTTCGTCGCGCTGCATAAACTCGTGTTTCGTACCCGCGCGTGATCCGGTGAAACCGAATTGACGCAAATGGCGGATGAGATCGACGCGCTTGATTGACGGAGTGGCGGCATTACGCTGCCACTGCTTCGATGACGAGGCTAATGCCGTCAACGGTCGGGAGCGCGTCGTGGTCAGCAATCTTGAGCAGCAACCAGTCTTCCAGCACCTCCTGCAATTCCTCCCGACATGCCTCGACCGTATCCGCATTCGCCAAGACGCCTTGAAAGCCAGGGATCTCGCCAAACACCGTTCCGTCGTCGGGCAAGATTTCGTAGTGCGCACGCCGCATCGCAGCCTGGATATATTTCGTCAGCATCTCTCGCTCCTTCGCCTTCGCGTGTATCGCTTTTCTTACTGTATCACGCACCTGCCGTCGTCGGGGCAGCATCGCGGCGTTGCGTGCCGCGCAACCGCGCCCAAAGACCGCTCAGGATGAGGCTGCCGAGCAGATAGAGGCCCATGCGACTGCTCGCCTTAACGGTGCGATCCATCATCTCGCCGTAGAAGGCGGGGCCGTTGTTCCCCGCGCCGACCGCGCCCAACTTCTCCAATACCGGGGGCGCGGCGGCGAGACCGGCGAGCGCGGTGACGGGGTAGACCTTCGCCTTGATGCCGATGAGGACGGAGGCGCAGGCAGCGATCACCATGCCGCGCGAGAGTTGCGCCGCGCGCGCTTCGCCGAGCATGGCGACGGGTGTCATCTTGCCCGCCGCTTTGTCGGAGCGCCAGTGGAAGAAGTGATGATTGAGCAGCACATCGGTCGTGAAGAGGCCGGGCGGGAGGGCGGCAACAACCGGCGCCCAGCCGAGTTTGCCGCTCTGCGTGTAGTAGGAGCCGAGCGTCGGCAGGAGGCCGAACGAGGCGAGGATGCCCGCCTCGCCGAGACCGTGGCCGATGTAGCCATAGGCGAGCGGGGGCGCGACGTAGAGCGTGCCGAGGCCGAACCCGGCCGCCGCGAGGCCGAGCACCGCCGGGCCGCTCGTCTTTGTCAATCCGAGGCCGCAGAGGAGCGCCGTCCCCCAGAGCCCTGCCGCGACGAGGTTCGCCTGCCGCTCGGTGAGAATACCGCCCGTCAGCGCGCCGGAGGAGGTATCGAGCGTCCCCTCCGCCGCCATCGCGATTGCCCGCTCGTCCGCGCCGGAGCGGAAGTCGAAGATGTCGTTCGTCACGTTGGACGCGAGGTGCGCCGCGACCGCCCCGACGAGCGTCAGGGCGAAGGGCACGGGCCGGAAGACACCTTCCCGCTTCCAGGCCAGCGCCGCGCCGATGCTCACCGGCATCGCCATCACCGGCACGACATTGGCGCGCGTCACCGCCGCGAAACGCTCGAATCGCTGATTGATCGTGCTCCCCGGATAGCCCCATCGCTGCGCGCCCGGCGCGAAGGAGATCGGTTGCGTATGCACCGCGCCATCTCGCCGGGTGGCGACCGTCACCGTCTCGGGCACGATCCGCACGGCGCGCTGTGTCCGTGCTCCCCGCTTCGCGGCCTGCTCGGTGCGCGCGTCGATCTGTGCGAGCAATTCCTCGTTCACGACGCGGTCATGGACGATGACCGCGCGCCCCGTCCCTTCCAGCCATGCCGCATCCGTGGGCGTGCCGATGCGAAAGGCGACGCCATTCCGCCGCCGCAACGCCCGATGCGCCGCCGAGTCCTCCGGTACGGCGTACGCCAGCGAAAGGGTGTCTGACCTGCGGCCGAAGGCATACGGCGTCTCGGTGAATTGCGGCGAATTCTCCGCAATTGTCGTGATCAGGGCGGAAGGGTGCGCAGCGAGCACCGTATCGAGCAGGGAATGGACCGCATTGTCCATCGGTTACGCTCCTTGGATAACGACTCACCAGACGAACACCGCAGCAAACTATAACAGGGAGGAACGGCGATGCGTTCCTTTTCGCGCTTGTATCTCAACGTTCGCGTCGGCATACAATCCCGGCGCGATCGGTGACGAAAGTGGGAGGGTAGGCGAATGGCAGAGACGGCATCAGGAGTTGCGACCTTACTCCAAGACCTCGTACGGATCGATTCGGTCAATCCGAGCCTCGTGCCGGGCGCGGCGGGAGAGGCGACAATCGCGGCATATATCGCCGACTATCTGCGTGCGTCCGGCTTCACGGTTTACGTCGATGAGGCCGCGCCGGGTCGTGCCAGTGTGATGGCCGTCCTGCCCGGCGCGCGGCGGGGCGACGCGCCCGGCCTCGTCCTCTGCGGGCATATCGATACCGTCGGCGTCGCAAACATGACCGATCCGCCCTTCGATGGCCGCATCGAGGGCGACCGCCTCTATGGACGCGGCGCGCTCGATATGAAATGCGGCGTCGCGGCGATCCTCGATGCGGCCCGTACCATTGCCGCCGCCGGGCCGCTCGATGGTGACCTCATCCTCGGCCTCGTCGCGGACGAGGAGTACGCCAGCGTCGGCGTCGAGCAGTTCGTCGGCAAATTGAGAGAGCGCGGCCTGCATCCGTCGGCGGGTATCGTCACCGAGCCGACCAATCTCGCCCTCGTCCACGTGCACAAGGGATTCACCTGGGGGCGGATCGAGACGATCGGCCACGGCGCGCACGGCAGCGCCTACGCGGCGGGCATCGACGCCATCGCGCTGATGGGGCGCGTCATCGCCCGGTTGGAGGCGTTCGACCGGACGGAACTGCCGCGGCGGACGCATCCGCTCCTCGGGCGGGCCTCGCTGCATTGCTCGCTCATCTCCGGCGGCGTCGAACTCTCCACCTACCCGGACCGCTGCACGCTGGAGATCGAACGCCGGATGCTGCCCGGCGAGACGCCCGCCGCCGTCCGCGACGAGATCGAATCGATCCTCGCCGACCTGCGCGCCGCGTCATCCGACTTCACGGCGACCTACACGCAGTTCTTCGAGCGGGGGGCGCTCGAGGTGCCGGACGATGCACCGATTGTCCGCGCCATCGACACGGCCGCCTCATCGCTGCTTGGCGCGACACCCCCGCATACCGGCATGCCCGCTTGGACGGACGCGCAGGTTCTCGACGGCGCGGGCATCCAGTCCGTCCTCTTCGGCCCCGGCGCGGAAGCGGACCCCGCCGCCGAAACCCTCGCCGCCGCGCACGCTGCCGTCGAATATGCCAGCATCTCGTCCACCGCGACATGTAGCCACATCCTCGCCTCTATCGCCCGCTCCTTCTGCCGCGCATCCGGGAGTTGAACCGCGAAGGCGCGAAGGACGCGAAGAAGGGAAGAGAAACAAACCCCCTTCCTCTCCTCTCCCTGTCGCGTCCTTCGCGCCTTCGCGGTTCAGGGTTTCCGTTCGTAAAGTGCGGCGCCGTCGCGGGACGCAGGTGTGGGGAAGGGGCAGGGATGTAGGGCCGCTCACCGCGCCGTCACGTCGATGAAGTGGACTCCCGCCGCGCCACTCGGGAAGTTTCCTTCTTCCTTCGTCGGCTGCAACGAGCCGCTCGCGTTGGTTTCGGTCGCGCCGGGTGTGCCGTTCCCTTCGTAGCAGCGAACGCCGAGCATATAATTGCCCTTCTTCGGCGGCGTCCAGGAGTACTCCCAGAGCACCCACGACTGCGGCGAGGGCTTCGCCGTGATTGTCGCGGGCTGCCATGTCGCGCCACCGTCCGCCGTCACTTCCACCTTGCTCACGCCGCGCAGCCCGCCGAAGGCGATGCCTTGCATCGTGATCGCCCGGCCCGGCGCGATTACGTCCCCTTTGGCCGGGAAGTCGATGCGCGAGAGGGTCTTGACGACCGCCGTGCGATCCCACCCCTGCGACTCGTAGAAGCCCCTGGCGTGGCTCTTCTGGACGGTGATGCGCGTCACCCACTTGACGTGCTTCTCGCCGTACCGCCCCGGCGCGATGATTCGCGCCGGGTAGCCATGCTTCCGCGGCAGCGGCTCGCCATTCATGGCGTAGGCGACAATGACGCCCTCGGCGGCGATCTTGTCGTACTCGATGGTATTGATGTAGCCGTCGTTGGCGGTGAAGAGCACTTCGGTGGCGCCGGGGGCGGGCTTCGACATCTCGATCAGTTGCTGCAACGGGACGCCGTGCCACTGTGCCGTGCTGATGAGGCCGCCGCCGAGCACATTGCCGATGCAGACGAGCGTCGCCGTCAGGTCGGCGGCGGGCTGTGCGTTGAGGTCCGCGAAGGAGAGCGTCATCGGGTTCGCCACGTCGCCGTCGATCGCCAGTTGCCAGATCGCCGCATCGCTGATCTGCGGGTCGGCGAGATTCTTCGTCACACTGTAGAAGGTCGCGTTGTCGGTGACGGGCTGGACGGGCCGCTTCGGTCGATGCCCGTCGTAGCCGAGCGTCGAGATGCGTTGGAGGCCGAGCGAGAACGCACCGAATGCCACCAGCGCGCCCGCACCGACGAAGGTCAGCGCCTGCCGCCGCGCCACCGACCGCGTGCCGCTCTCTGTCGCCGTCTCGTCAGCCACCTGCCGCCGCGCCAGCATGGAGAGCACGGGCAGGAGGATACCGAAGAGCAGGTAATCGCAGAGGATTGCGACAATGCTCAAGGCGCGCCCGGTGGCAAGCGCGTGGCCGTGGTAGTTCTCGGGGATGACGGGCCAGAGGGCCGCGAGGGTGACGACCCAGAGGCCAATCCCAACGAGCGGCCCGAACATCCATCGCCGCCACACCGGTGCATCCTCGCGGCCCCAGGTGCGCGCGTACCACCCCGCAACGCCCGCGCCGACGATCAGTTGCGCGCCAATGGCGCAGAGTTCCGGGATCAGTTTCGCGATTTGGCCGACGATGCCGAGGATATCGCCCGATGTTTGCCCCGGCACGAGGGGGACGATCCGCTCGGTAATCAGCCCCGGCGCCGAGGCGATACCGAAGAAGAGGCGGTGCCCGAGCATCGCCGCCGTCATCCAGAGCGCGGCGATCGCACCGATCAGTTGCGGGCTGGGAACGGGCGACGCGCATTCGACATCTTTCTCGGTGATCGTCGTCTCCACGGTCGTCGCCTTTCGTTCGCCGCGCTCGCGATGCGTCCCTCATTCTCCCACTTCCGCGACACTCCGGGCGGTATGGACGATCCGTTGCGCGCGGAGTTGGGCGGCGGCGGCGGTGAAGTAGTCGGCGATGTCGCCCTGGGCGCGGATCCAATCGAGATAGCGGGCGAGGCCCGCCGCCAGTGGCGTCCGGGGCTGCCAGCCGAGGGCGGCAATACGGGCGATGTCGCTGGCCAGGTGGCGGATTTCGCCGGGACGGTACTCGCCGGGGAAGGTGGGCGCGACGGGCACGCCGAGCGCGTCCGCCAGCGCGCGGGCCAGGTCGCCGATTGCCGTCCCGACACCGCTGCCGACGTTGAAGACGCCGCCATCCGCGCGCGCGTCGGTGGCGGCGAGCAGGTTGGCGCGGGCGATGTCCTCCACGAAACAGAAATCGCGCGTCTGCCGACCATCCTCGTAGATAACCGGCGGGAGATGATTGAGGAGGCGCGTGCAGAAAATCGCGATCACGCCGGTATACGGGTTGAAGATGCTCTGGCGCGGGCCGTAGGTGCAGGAGTAGCGGAGCGCGACGGTCGGGGTACCGGTTTGCCTCCCCCACGCCAGCACGAGCCGCTCTTGATCCGCCTTCGAGATCGCGTACACCGTCTGCCCGCCAATCGGTGTCCGTTCCGGCGTCGGCACGGGCGTCGCGGGGCGGCCGGTCGCGTCCAGTACCTCCCAGACGCCCGCTTCCAACTGCGCGAGGGCGCGCGCTTGCGGGAAGAAGATCGCGCCATCGCTGCCGCGATAGGCGCCCTCGTCGTAGACGGCCTGCGAGGAAGCGACGACGACTTTGCGAACGGGCAGACGCGCGTCGCGGATCGTTTCGAGCAGGAGCGCGGTGCCGTATGAGTTCACCTCGATATACTTGGCGATCTCCGGCATGTAGCCGCCGTACGCCGCCTCGTGGAAGACCACCTCCACGCCATCCAGCGCGGCGCGCAGATCGTCGCGGCTGCGGACATCGCCGGTCTGATAGTCGGCCCGCGAATTCAGCCAGGCAGGGGGGCCGTTGCGGTGCGTCTGCGGCTCGAAATTGTCGAGCACGCGCACCTGCCACCCTTCCGCCACGAGCAGATCGACGATGTGCGAGCCGATCAACCCCGCGCCGCCGGTGACGAGGGCGGTCGCCATCACTCCTCCCCTCCCGCCGCACTCAGGCGGTCATCGGGGCGGGGAACGAATGACCGGGACGGGGCGGCGTCCCAGAGACCCATACGGCGAACGGCGGCGGCGGTCTCCGGCGCGTCGTGCGGCCCGGCGAGATAGGCGGAGAGGTACCGGAAGTCCGCCACTTCATCGACATCCCACGTCGCCGCGAGGGGGTGCAGCGTGATATACCGCGCCCGCGCGTTCGCCCGCAGATCGTCATACACGGTCGTCGTGCTCATCGGCACCGCGCCGAGGATGTCCACGCCGCCGCGCTGCCCAATCAGGCTGTAGCCGCCGTCGTAGGTGGGGACGAGGACCGCCATCGACGCATCCAGCGCGGCGAAGGCGGTGGAGACGGTGCGCGCGGGCAGTTGCGGCGAGTCGGACGCGATCAGCACCGTCCGGTCGTAGCCATGCGCCGCCGTCCAGCGGAAAATGTGCTGCTGCCGCTCCGTCCAGTTCGCCCCCTGCTGGGCGAAGTAGCCGTCCGCCGCGCCGACGAGGGCGGGGAAATCGGCGGTCGCGGGCGCGAAGGCCCAGAGCACGTCGTACCCTCGCGCCGCGCCGGTGGCAGTGCGGCGGAAACGCGCGGCGATGTCGGCGAGGAAGGCGCGATATAACGCCGCCGCCCGCGCATCACCGATCGTGCGCCCGAGCCGGGTTTTCACCCTCCCCGGCACCGGCTCCTTCGCCCCGATCACCAATGCGCGACGCGGCTCAACGGCTATACTCATGGGAAACCTCACCCCCTGCCCCCTCTCACCTGCCCAAAGGGCGCCCGCGATGGAGAGGGGAAAATACCCAATGTTCAAAATCACCTGACGGGAATCCTCATCGCGCACCTGCGACTGCTTCGACTCCCCCTTCCCGTGTTGGGAAGGGGGTTGGGGGGTTCGGGCTCCAGCCCGCGTAGCGATAGGCGGCGCCGAGGATGACGATAGCGGCCCGGATACTGCCGCGCACGGTGCCGCCGACTTTCGACCGCCCGGCCGCGCGCTTGCGGTACGAGACCGGCACCTCGCGCACGCGCAGCCTGGCGCGCGCCGCCTTGACGAGCATTTCCGTGGACCAGCCGTACGTCCGCTCCTGCATCCCCAGTGTGGCGAGGGCATCGGCGCGGATGGCGCGGAAAGGGCCGAGATCGGTGATCGCCAGGCCGTAGCGCCGGAGGATGCGCGCCGCGAGCCAGTTGCCGCACCGCTGCTGCGGCGTCAGCGCGCCTCGTTCCACCGCGCCCCGCGCCCGCGAGCCCATCACGAGGTCCGCCTCGTCGGCCAGGACGGGCGCGAGGATAGCGGCCAGGTCGGTCGGCACATCGCTCGCGTCGCCGTCGAGCAGGACGATGATCTCCGCGCCGAGGCGCCGGGCGAGCGCGACACCCGCCGCGCAGGCCGCGCCGTAGCCGCGTTCCGGCTCGCTGACGACGACAGCGCCCGCCTCCCATGCGACGGTGGCGGTGTCATCCGTGCTGCCGTTGTCGACGACGATCACCTCATCGAGGAGGTCGCGTGCCAGGACGCGGACGACGTGACCGATGGCCGCTTCTTCATTCAGTGCAGGGATAACAGCGAAAACGCGTGGTTGCACGGGACGCACCCCCTGATCGACGATCGGCGAGACGCCTATCGATACTGTAAGAATGCGCCGGGGGCGTTACCCATCGCTTGCCAACTTCTTACCGCATTCTTACGATGCGGCGGGAGAACGAAACGCTCTGGCCTCTCCGCGCGTGTCATCAAGGAAAGGCACGCACGGCGCGTGTTTTCGGTGTTGGGCAAGAAAGTGGAGGGGCGAGCGTGGGCGAGCGAGAACGGGTGCAACTCCTGCTCTGGCGGGCGGGATTCGGCGCGACACCGGCGCAAGTTGACGCCGCCGGCGCGCAGGGCTATACCCGGGCGGTCAAGGTTGTCCTCGGCTATCCCGACCAACCCGCCACGCCGCCACCTCTACCGCCGTGGCCAATCGCGCTGGATGTCGTCACCGGTGCGGATGAGAAGGCGAATTACACGAAGGCCGTGCTCGCCGCCCAGCGGGAGCGCAATGCTGCCCGCGGCACCGGCAATCAGATGCTGCTCGACTGGTGGGCGGACAGGCTTCGCACCAGCCCGACGCCCTTGCAGGAGAACCTGACCCTCTTCTGGCACAACCACTTCGCCACCTCGACCGATAAAGTGGACCGCCCCGCGTACATGCTCCAGCAGAACCAGCTCTTCCGCGCGATGGGCGCGGGCAAATTCGTCGATCTCCTCATCGCCGTCTCCAAGGATCCCGCCATGCTCGTCTGGCTCGACGGCCAATCGAATGTCAAAGGGCATCCCAATGAGAACTGGTCCCGCGAGGTGATGGAACTCTTCACGCTCGGGATCGGCAATTACACGGAACAAGATGTCCGCGAGGGCGCGCGGGCGAGCACCGGCTGGACACTCGCCGTCGATGGCAAAGTGGCATTCAACCCGCAGCGCTTCGACAGCGGCGCGAAGACGATCCTCGGCCAGACGGGCGCCTTCAACCTCGACGACTTCTCCCGATTGCTCGCCAACCGGCCGCAGACCGCCAAATACATCACGCGGAAGCTCTTCATCTGGTTCGCCAGCGATCGGCCGACGGATGCCGACCTCGCGCCGATGCTCGACGCGTGGAACGCGACGGGCGGCGAGATACGCAGCGTGCTGCGCGCCCTCTTCCTCAGCGACGCTTTCACGCCCGAGCGCGCGACGGCCCACATCAAGAATCCCGTCTCCTGGACGGTCGGTATCCTGCGTGGCCTGGGCGTGGACATCACGGGGCAGCAGTTGGCGGGCCTGATGTCCTCGCAGGAGATGACGATCTTCCGCCCGCCGAATGTCGGCGGCTGGCCGAACGGCCCGGCGTGGATCAGCCCCTCCAATCAGGTGCTCCGCTTCAACCTCGCCGCCGGTCTTGTCGGCAAAGTCGGCGTGCTCTCCGGCAAGGCGGATGGCGCCTTCCTCGACGAGATCGCCGACCGGCTCGGCGGCATCCCAATCGCGGACGACCTGCGCGGCAGGCTACTCGCCCTCGGCAGCGGCCCGGAAGGCAAACGCGCCGTCACACAAATCCTGCTCGCCGGGCCGGGCTATCAGACGCGGTGATGTATTTCCCAACCCCCATCTGCCCAGAGGGCGCCCGCTTCCCTGCGAGGGAAGGGGCCGGGGTTGGGAAGAAAATGAAACGTTCCGCCGCGCTCATACGTGAGACGATTGAAAACGCATGATGGCATCACGGGAACAGGCGCCCGACCGGAGCAATCGCGTGGGGTGAGTGATGCATGATGCCACAATGAATTTTGTATCAACGGGAGGCTTTGATGGGCGATCGTGAACGTGTACAATTGCTGCTCTGGCGTGCCGGGATGGGGGCCACTCCCGCCCAGATCGATGCAGCAACCGCGAAGGGGTATGCCGGTGCGGTCGATGATATGCTCAACTACCCCGACGTACCGGCGAGCGCGCCGGACCTTCCCGCATGGCCCGCCCAGCCGAAAGGCAAACTGACGGGCGACGAGAAGACGGCGCTGGCGAAAGAGATTAATCAAGCGAATCAACAGGGTATTAAAACGGCATCCTCCTGGTGGGCGGGGCTGATGCGCACCAGCCCGACGCCCTTGCAGGAGAACCTGACCCTCTTCTGGCACAACCACTTCGCCACCGCCAACGACAAGGTGCGCCGCCCCGCATACATGCTCCAGCAGAATCAGCTCTTCCGCGCGATGGGCGCGGGCAAGTTCGTCGATCTCCTCATCGCCGTCTCCAAGGATCCCGCCATGCTCGTCTGGCTCGATGGGCGCGAGAATGTCACGGGGCACCCGAACGAGAACTGGTCCCGCGAGGTGATGGAACTCTTCACGCTCGGCATCGGCAATTACACGGAACAAGATGTCCGCGAGGGCGCACGGGCGAGCACCGGCTGGACGCTCTCCTACGACGGTCAGGTGGCCTTCGCGCCCAAGCGCTTCGACAGCGGCGCGAAGACGATCCTCGGCCAGACGGGCGCCTTCAACCTCGACGACTTCTCCCGATTGCTCGCCGGGAAGCCACAGACGGCGCAGTACCTGAGCAGCAAGCTCTTCCGCTGGTTCGTCGGCGACGACCCCGGTAATGCCGACCTCGCGCCGATGCTCGATGCGTGGAACGCGACGGGCGGCGAGATACGCAGCGTGCTGCGCGCCCTCTTCCTCAGTGACGCCTTCACGCCGGAGCGGGCGGCGAGCGCGCACATCAAGAACCCGGCCGCCTGGACGATCGGCGCGGTGCGCGGGCTGGAATCGGACGTCACCAATGACCAAATCGTCACGATGCTGGACCAGCAGGGGATGCGCCTCTTCTATCCGCCGAATGTCGGCGGCTGGCCGAACGGCCCGGCGTGGATCAGCCCGTCGAATCAGGTGCTCCGCTTCAATCTCGCCGGAGGGATGGCCATGAAGAGCGGCGCGCTCTCCGGCAAGGCGGACGATGCGTGGATCGGCGAGTTGGCCGACCGGCTCGGCGGCATCCCGATTGCCGATGATGTCCGCGGCAAGTTGGCCGCGCTGGGGGCCGCCACCGAAGGACGCCGCGCCATAGCCCAAGTGATTCTTGCCGGGCCGGGCTTCCAGGCCCGTTAGTCCACGAGAAGGAGCGAACGAAATGTCAGACCACGAACGCGAACCATTTATGCCCTCCCGCCGCCAGTTCCTCAAGTATGGCGCGGGCAGCGCCCTCGGCATCGGCCTCGCCGCCAGCGGCATCCCGCTCTTTCGCGGCTTCGCCAATGATGTGAGCGCCGCGCCTCTGTACGTCCCGAACCTGACGCCGGGCGCGGGCATCCCCGCCAACCCGGAAGATCGCACCCTCGTCGTCCTTCAACTGAGCGGCGGCAACGACGGCCTGAATACCCTCGTCCCCTACAACGACCCGGCGTATCAGCAACTGCGCCCGACCATCGGCCAGAAGGTGAGCGACGTGCTGCCGATCTCGGACACCCTCGCCCTGCACCCCGGCCTCAAGCCGCTGGTGGACATCTTCAACAAGGGCCAGTTGGCCGTCGTCGAAGGCGTCGAGTATCCGCACCCGAACTTCTCGCACTTCCGCGGCACAGAAATCTGGATGACCGCCGATGACAAGAACGTCGGCTCGCTCGGCTGGATCGGCCACGCGCTCGACCACCTCTCGAACCATCCGGCGCTGGTCGCCGCCTCGCTCGGCGTGACGACACCCCGCGCGCTCGTCGGCATGCAGCCGACGGACATCGCCCTCGGCGGCTCGCTGAAAGACTTCGTCTACAAGCCGGTCGGCAAGATCGATCCCGGCGCGGTCTCGGCGATCTATGACTACATGAACAGCGTGACGACCGAGGAGAATACATACGCGAAACTGATTACGGCGAGCCACGGCATCGCGCAGGAGGCGATGGCGGGGGTCGCGAAGGTGGCGGTCGGCTACACCCCGGCGGTCGCCTACCCGAAGACGCAACTCGGCGCGGGTTTGCAAACCGTCGCGCAGATGATCCACGGCGGCGTCGGTGCGCGGGTGCTCTACCTCGCCACGGGCGGCTTCGACACCCACTCCAATGAGCGCGCCACGCACGACCGGCTGATGCAGTATCTTGGCGACGGCCTCGGCGCGTTCTGGCAGGACATCACGGCCCACGGCCACGGCGACAATGTCGCGCTGATGACCTTCTCCGAGTTCGGCCGCCGCCCGGCAGAGAACGCCTCGCACGGCACCGACCACGGCAGCGCGGCGCCGATGTTCGTCATGGGCGGCAGCGTCAAGGGCGGCATCTACGGCGACACGCCCAGCCTGGTCGACCTCGACAACGGCAATCTGAAGGTCCAGCAGGACTTCCGGCAGGTCTACGCCGCGATGCTCCAGAACTGGCTCGGCTTCGACCCGACGGACGTACTCCCCGGCGGCACCTATCAGCCGCTGCCGCTCTTCAACTCCTGACCCTCATTTTTCGCTCATCCCTTCCTCCTCTTCCCCTGGCCCCTGTCCCCACAGGGGCCACTTCCTTGCCCATTCCCGCCGGGGAATCCTAACCCCCCGGCCCCCTTCCCTCCGAGGGAAGGGGGAGCAAGCCGTCGATATATACGGGCGTTATCAGAGAGGCCACGACACTTCACGCAACACCAGACGCGGCCCGGTGGTGAAGGAAGCGGCGTTCGGGTTCGGTGACGGTGAGCGCGAGGGCGGCATCGTAGGCGGCGATGGCGGCTGCGGCCTCGCCTAATTGCTGGCGGTACTCGGCGATGGTGGCGTGCAGCACGGCATACTGCGCCATGCCGGGCAGGGCTCGGAGATCGTCCACCGACGAATGGCGATGCGAAGAGTCGACACGGCGACCGGCGCGGGGGAATTTTACATTTTCATCGCGCCCTTGCAATCTTCATCCCGTACGATGGAACGTGACAATGGGTCATACGGCGCAGCGACCCCGCGGCTGCGCGTCATCCGGGAGGCGAGCAATTGCGAGTAACGATGGTGGTCCCCACCGGCGCACCGCTGCTCGATGCGCCGACGGCGGTGGACCGCGCGGGCCGCCGGCTCTGGTTCGCGCTCATCTTCATGCTCGTGACGGTCACGATCGGCCTCGCATGGGATGGTGCGTGGCACGCGCGGAACAAGTTCGAGACCTTCTATTCGCCGCCGCATCTCTTCATCTACACCTCGACGATCGTCACGATCTTGCTCGTCGCCGGGCTGACCTTCTCGCCGAAACTGCGCCCGTGGTTCGGGACGGCTTTTCGGATGCGCCTCTTCGCCTTCCCGGTGCCGGGCGCGCTGGTGATTACCGCCGGGGGACTGGCGATGCTCGGCTTCGCGGGGCTGGCGCTCGACAATTACTGGCACACGAATTTCGGCCTCGACGAGACGGCGTGGTCGATGCCGCACGCAATGCTCGGCTGGTCATGGTTCGTCGCGATGCTCGGCTTCATCGCCTGCCGCCTCGCGCTCCGCCCCTACCGGCCTCTCGGATGGGCGACGGCGGTGGCGCTCGGCTGGCTGATCCTCAGTTTCTCGATGACTCCCTTCCTCGGCCCGCTGCACAAGACGATGACCCCGGCGGTGCTGGAGGCGCAGACCCGCGCCGTCGCCACCCTCCCGGCGCTCAGCAACAGCACGGGCATCGCACATGTGCGGCGGATTTACGCGGCCGCGAATCTGACCGAGACGAACCCGGCCTTCCTGCTCTTCGGCGCCCTCTGGATGGGGACGGCGCTCGCCCTCGTGCGCGGGGTGGACCGGCGCGCGAAGGTCCTGCTCGCGGTGGTCGTCATCTTCTCCGCCTTCCTGTTACTCGGCAACCACGCGGCGGCGGTGCGCCTCGACCGCTACCTGCCGGTCTCGCACGACGCGCGCAACTGGCTGCCGCCGCCGCTCCTACCCGCCGCCGTCGCCTTCGCGCTCGCGCTGCGCGCCGGGATGCGCGAGCGGTGGGCGTGGGCGGTCGCGGGCGGCATCTTCGGCATCCTCACCTACCTGACCTGGGGCGCCGGCCATCCGCTGACGCTCCTGCTCCTGCCGCTCGCCGTGCCGGTGACGATGGCGGGCGCCTGGCTCGGCGGGCGCGTCGCCCGAATGCTCGAAAACCCTGTCGCCGCCGATGTGCGGCTGATCGTGCCGCTGCTTGGCGTCACCTCTCCCCTCATCATGGGCCTCGTGGACCTCTATCTGCGCAAGACGATAGCATAGGGCGCTCCTTCAGTTGTGATACGGTAGGCGGGAGGGATTCGGGGCTGAGGGCGAGGGGGCGGGCGGTGTCAACGGCGAGGTATTGCACGCGGGGAAACGATGCGCTGCGGACCGACGCCGGTGCATGGGGATCGTTCGCGAGCGATGGCCGGTGACGCCGCTCGATTGCTGCCGCCAAGTGCTGGCAGAAATCAGCGCCACGGTCGCCGCCACGCTGCCGCCGGGCCGCGCGCGGGCGCTGCTGGCGCTCCTGCGCGCCGGGGATACGACGGCCCCTGATGGCGAGCTCGCGCGGGCCGCACGACCGGGCTGGAATCTGGCCCTGCGATTCTGCCTGGAACGGCAGGATGACGAGGGCGGCGACGTTCTCGGCGACCATGCATCGCTCGCCGCCTGGGCCGAGCACTTCCTCGCCGATTGCGACCGGTTGGCGCTCGCCGACCTGGCGCTGGCGCAGTGCGCCTCCGGTCATCTACACCTGCAGCAGCGCGCTCCCCGCGCATTCGTCGCCTGGGCAACGAGCCAGCGCCTCTCGACCGAGCAGCGCGAGCGGGCCGACTTCGACTGGTGGTCGGCGCATGTGGCGCGCCAAGTCGCCCCGCGCCTGGCGACCCTCCTCAGCGAGCGACCCCGGATGCATGCGCTCCTCGGCCAGGAAGGCATGACAACCGCCGAATCAGCCGACTCGGTCGCGAGCGACCCGGCCACCGACCGCTACTATTGCCGGCTCGGTCACGCCTACGTCGCCCGATTCGCCAGCCAGCACAGCTATCCTGCCGACGCGGCGATCGGCGGCGCGACCTTCGGCCAGTACACCGACATTCTGGCGATGCTGATCGGCTGGCTCCACCGCGAGCGCGACCGCCGCGCGCCCGACGATGATTCCACGCCCATGCCCACGCCGCAGGACGAACGGGCGATGATCGCGGCGCTGGCCGCCGCGCTTGACGCCGACTCGGCGACGATCGGGCAGGCGCTCCAGCCCTTCATCCTCGATCGCGACAACGCCGCCTATCACAGCGTTCTGCCGGGCCAGGCCGCGCCGCCGCTGATCCGCCTCGACGAGAATCGGGTGGTCTGGTCGGCACGCGGGCTGCTCGGCGAGCCTCTGATCTTCCTTGCCCGCGAGTTGCGCCGCCGCCACGCGCGGGAGTATCACAACAGCGCCCACCTGCGCGAGGGAGTCTTCCGGCAGGACCTCTACCGACTCTTCAGCGACCGGCGCTTCGTCCTGAGCGCGGGACGGGTCGAACTGAAGCGGGGCGGGGCGGCGCGCACCGACCTCGACGCCCTCATCTTCGACCGCAAGACCGGCACGCTCGGCGTCTTCGAGCTGAAAGCGCAGGACCCCTTCGCGCGCTCGGTCGAGGAGCGGCAGCGGCAGCGCGACAACTTCTTCCATGCCAACCGCCAGGTCTCGGCGATCCTGGAGTGGGTGCAGCGCCACGGCCCCGACGATCTGCTCTCCCGCTTCGACGAGCGCGCCGCGAAGCGCTTCCATGTGCAGAAGGTCTCCGTTTTCGTGCTCGGGCGCTACCTCGCCCACTTCACCGGCGGCCCCGAGCCGGACCGTCGCGCCGCCTGGGGGAGCTGGCCGCAGGTGCTCCAAATCGTCGGAGATGGCCCCTTCGGCCCCGACGATCGCAACCCGCTCGGCGCGCTCTTCGCCCGCCTGCGCGACGCGCCGCTCCCCAGCGCACCGGCCAACGCCGACAGCCAGACGATCGCGGTCGGCGACCTCCGCCTGCATATCTTCCCCTCGTTCGCCGCTATGCGGTCCGAGGAGGATTTCTCCGGTAATGTTTGACCCGCTGCCTGAATCGGCATCATCGCTCGGCGATGCATACATCCTGAGGGTGGGCAAATCTGGCGCGCTTCGCCGTGACCCGGTACGATAGCGGCACTTTGGGTGGCCCAGGTCGCCAACCTGCTCCCACCGCTGTCGTCGCTACGGAAAGGACATGCCCCGATGGTCACTGTTGCCGACCTGCGCGAGAGCGCCGAGGAGATCGCCCCCGGCGTCGTCGCCGACCGCCGCTACCTCCACCAGCACCCCGAGTTGGGCTTCCACGAGGAGAATACCGCCCGTCTCGTCATCGAGCGGCTGCGCGCCCTCAACCTCGATGACCTGCAGACGGGGATCGCCACGACGGGGGTGGTGGGCATCCTGCATGGCGGCAAGGGGCCGGGCAAGACCGTGCTGCTGCGCGCCGATATGGACGCCCTGCCGATCACCGAACTGAATGACGTGCCGTACAAGAGCGAGAATCCCGGCGCGATGCACGCGTGCGGGCACGACGCGCACACGGCGATGCTGCTGGGGGCGGCGCGGGTGCTGGCGGGGCGGCGGGGAGAATTCGCCGGGACGATCAAATTCCTCTTCCAGCCCTCCGAGGAGGCGAACGCCGGGGGCGCCGCGCCGATGATCGCGGCGGGGGTGATGGAGAACCCGCATGTGGACGCCGCCTTCGGCATCCATGTCGGATCCAACATCCCCGCCGGGAAGGTCGCCGTGCTGGGCGGCCCGGTTAACGCGGCGGCGGACAGCGCGATCGTCACGATTCGGGGCTTGGGCGGACACGCGGCGCGGCCGCAGATGGCGATTGATCCCATCGTGATCGGCGCGCACTGCATCGTGGCGCTGCAATCGCTGGTCAGCCGCGAGGTCAATCCGCTCTCCCCCGCCGTCATCACGGTCGGGACGCTGCACGCCGGGACCGTCTCGAACGTCATCCCGGAGGACGCGCACTTCGAGGCGACGATCCGCACCTTCGACGAGAAGACGCGGGCATTGCTGGCGGAACGCATCCCGCAGGTAATCCGGGGCATCTGCGAGACCTTCCGCGCCACGGCGGATGTCGAGTATGCGTTGGGCTACCCGCCGCTCGTGAACAACGCCGAGATGGCCGCGCTGGTCAAGTCCGTCGCCTTGGAGGTCGTCGGCCCGGAGCGCGTGCAGGACTCCGAGCCGGGGATGGGCGCGGAGGATATGTCCTACTTCCTCAACGCCGTGCCGGGCGCGTTCTACCGTCTGGGCGTGCGCAACGAGGCGACGGGCAAGACCTACGGCCACCACCACCCCCGCTTCGACATCGAGGAGGACGCCCTCGCCACCGGGGTCGCAATGCACGCCGCAGTCGCCTTGCGCTATCTCGGTGGCGGGCAATAGCCGAAAGGAGCGAGCGATGCGCGTCGTGAAAACAACGGAGGTCGCGCCGAAGCCGATGGAGGCGTACGGGACGGTGGGGGTGACGCTGCGGGAGGTCTTCACCGCCGAGACGGGCGCGCCAACCTTCGCGCTGCGCCATTTCGAGGTAGCGGTCGGCTGCGCCGCCCATTCGCACTTCCACCCGTGGGAGCACGAGGTCTACATCCTCGAAGGCGAGGGCGAGATCGTCGGGGAGGCGGGCGCCGTACCCTTCCGCGCCGGGGACTCCTGCTATACCGCGCCGAACGAGTTGCACCAGTTCCGCAACACCGGCCCGACGCCGCTCCGCTTCCTCTGCGTCATCCCCAATCAGCCTTCCGCCGCCCCGACCGACGCACCCGTCCGCGAGGATGCGCCGACCGCCGTCTCGGGGGCCGAACGTGCCGCGGCTGGCGCGCTGATGTGAGGCGATAGCGCGACTGCTCCGAACCGGCTCCGCACGGGCTCAGTCGCTGTCAGGGTCACCCTTCGCTCGCGCGACCCAGCCGAGCGCTTCGTCCGGGATGCCGTGCTGCCCGAGGAAGAGGCTCAGTTGGGCCGCATGTTCCTGGACGTGGCGCAGGTTCAGCAGCTGCAACTCCAGGAAGCTGACGGCCTGCCCCCGCGCCCACCCGTAGCGGGGGACGGTCTGGCGCGCGCGCGCGTCCGTCAGCGCGGCGAACGTGGTGTGGCATGTGCGCCGCAGCCCCGCCAGGTAGCCGCGCACCTCCTCCTTCGTGTAGGGCCGCTCGGGCGATACGGCGGGGTCGCCCTCGGTCCAGATAAAGGGGGCGGGGGGCGCGAAGTCCTCCTCCCGCGCGCCCGCGAGATACAGGTCGAGCCAGAAGAGCGTGTGATACGCGAGATACCAGAACGCCGAGAAGTCCGGTGGGAGCCACGGCGGGACGGGGTGGCCCTGGGGCGCGCTCCAGAGGCGTGCGCCCCATAGCGAGGCGGGGCAGGCCACCAGGGCGTTGTCGAGCATGTCGATGGCCGCGCCGAACTGCCGCGACAGCGCGGTGCGCATCGTGAGATCCATCGGTTGTTCGGCCATACCGCGCGTTCCTCCTGCTTTCTGCTCCTTTTCTCGCCATGTTACCGCCACGAGCAATCAGAAACCACGCGAACCGGCCGCATCATACGATGCCGGTCCCCGGCGGGGATTATCCTCTCAGGTCCTGCTGGAGTTCGGCGCGGATCTGATCGCCGCCGCGCGCTTTCCAGTCCTTGATGTACTGGTCGAGCGCGGTGATAGGATCGCGGCCGGTGATGAGCGCCGTGATGCGGTCAATGCCGAGTTGGTTCAACTCGGCGGACTTCGCGGCATTGGTCGGCGAGAAGGCGGCTAGCGCGGGGTTGTCGATGCCGAGCGCGGCGATTTGCGCCGCCGCGTTCTGCATGAACGGCGCGTCGCCGGGATCGGCGGGGAAGTAGAAGACGGGCGGCGGCACGACCACCGTGCCCAACTCGCCGATCTCCGCCAGCCCGCGGTCGCTCAGGACGCGCGTCCCGTCCGCCTGGACGGTCGCATCCACGCCATCGATGCCGAAGGTGAGGAAGGTGTACTCCTCGCTGCCGAATGGTGCGCTGAAGTAATCGAGGATGCGCAGCAATTCCTTCGCGCGCTCCGGGTCTTTGCCCTGCTTGGCGGGGATGGCGGCGATGCTGCCGAACCCGGCGCCGTTGTACGTCACGCCTTTGCCGCCGTCGAATCCGGGCGGGACGAGCGCAGCCAGATTCGCCGCCGGGTTGACCCGCTTCGCCTCGAAGCGGGTGCGAATGTCGCCGTTCAGCTGCGTCAGCGCGTCCGCATAGCCGCCGATCTTGCCCGCAATGAGCGCCTGCGTCGCCTGCGCCTTGTTGAACGTCGCGACGTCCGGGTGATAGACGCCCGCGTCAGAGAGCTTGCGGGCGAAGGTAATCGCCTGCTTGAACTCGTCGGTCTCGATCTGGTTGGTCAGCGTACCGTCCGAGTTCAGCCGCCAGCCGTTCGGCACGCGGAACATGCCGCGAATGAAGGGCATACTCCAGTCGGCCCCTTGCCCGCCAAGCGCCCAGGTGTCCGGCTTGCCGTTGCCGTCCGGGTCGTTCTTCGTCATCGCCGTGAAGAGGGCGAGGATATCGTCGGCGTTCTTCGGGGCGGGGATGCCAACTTTCTCCGCCCAATCCTGCCGATAGAGGAGCGCCGGGCCGACCGCCAGGCTGAGGCGGGGCACGCCGTAGAGTTTCCCTTTGATCGCGGCGTTCTTCCAGGCGGAGGCGGGGTATTGCGCGAGGTTCGGGTACGCCGTGAGCGCGTCGCCCGTCAGATACGGCGTCAGGTCGGTGAATGCGCCCTGCTGGACCGCCTTGTACTGGTCGGGCGCGGAGAGCGGCGAGATGAGCAGAATGTCCGGGATGTCGCCGGACGCGATCAGTGCCGTCGCCTTCTCGGTGTACTGAGGCAGCGGCACGAGGGTGATGTCCAGCGTCGCGCCGACGCGCTTGTCGAGTTCCTGCCACCACTGATTCTGATCGTGGGCGATGGCCGGCGGCCGCTGCGACGCCTTGGTGATCGACACCTTGCCGCCCCTCCCCGGCAAGACGGCGACCGCCTTGAAGGGCGCGGGCGGCGTGAGGTACGCATCAGGCACATTGGCCGCGGGGGAAGGTAACTTGCCGCCGATTGCCGGTCGGGCAGTCCCGCTGGCCGCCGCCGCGACACTGGCGGCGGGTGCGGTCACGGCCGGGGCAGAGGTTGGTTGCGGCGCGATGGATGCGCCCACTGAGGCCGCTTTTGTCGGCGCGGCGGTCGCGGTTGGCGCGGCCTGCCCGCCACAGGCGGCGAGGAGCGCGCCGCTCGCGGCGGCAGCGGCCCCTCCCAGTGCGATGCGGAGAAGACTCCGCCGATCATACCCACGGGGAACACGAGGATACCGCTGCTTATCACGCATCGCACACATCCTTTTGGTTGTTGGGTGACTTACACCCTAGATGGCGTGATGATGCCAGCGACGCGGGAAACGCGCAAGACCGGGGTAAATGCACTCCAGCAAATGTCGTGTCCGTTATCGGCACGATATAAGGATTGACTTCTACTCCGTCGTTGTTACACTGTCGGCATGGTATGGAGGGTGGCCACAACCGACCAGTGTAACGACTGGCTACAGGCGTTGGGCGAGAAGGAGCAAGACGCGATCCTTGCGGCCATCGAAGTCCTCGAAGCGCAGGGGCCCGGACTCGGACGCCCGCTGGTGGATACGGTGAAGGGATCGGCCCATGCGAACATGAAGGAGTTGCGGCCACCGATTGGGAATATCCGCATCCTGTTCGCTTTCGATCCGATGCGGACGGCCATCCTCCTCATCGGCGGCGATAAGACGAACCGCTGGACGGCGTGGTACAAGCAGATGATCCCCATTGCCGATGGTATCTATGACGAACATCTTGCACACATGCGTAACAAAGGGACAAAACAATGACGAAGACGTTCGAGGACCTACGCGCTGAGATCAACGCCGACCCGCAACGCCGCGCGCGCGTCGATGCCTACAAGCAGGATATCTACACGGCGCTCAGCCTCGCTGACCTCCGTAAAAGGCGTGCCATCACGCAGAAGCAGATGGCCGCGACGCTCGGTCTCTCGCAGGCGCGCATCTCACAGATCGAGCGTGGCGAAAATCTCGAACTGGCGACCGTCAGCACCTACATCGCCGCGCTCGGTGGTCATTTACGGATGAGTGCGGCCTTTCCCGACGCGGTCATACCACTCACGGAGATGGGTGCGCATCATCGGGAGTGAACATTCGACGGGAAATGCCTACGATCCTCGTTATTCCTGCGTGGGCAATGGCGGCAGATAGGTGCGGAAGCGGCAGACCGGCACGAATCCCATGCGGAGATAGACGGGGTAGCCCATTTCGGAGGCGGTGAGCGTCATCGCCGTGCAGCCGCGCCGCGCACCTTCCGCGATGGCGGCCCATGTCATCGCCGTGCCGAGGCCGCGCCGCCGGTGTGCGGGCATGGTCACGACGCCGGTGATCTCGCCAACATCGCCGTAACAGGCGAGCCGCGCCGTGGCAACCGCTTCATCGCCGACGTAGCCGACGAGGAGCGCCACGTCCGGGTCCATCGCTGCGCGGAGCGAGGGGACCCACCGATGAACGGTGTGCGAGATGGTCATGAAATCCGCGAATGACGCATCGGTCGTCACCAGATGGATGGCCAGGTCGGGCGGCGTGGGTGGAATGGCGGGAAGCGGCGCGAGGACGAGTGCCGGTTCTTCTTCATCGAGGTCCCATCCTTGTGCCCGCAGCGCTTGCTCTACCGGCTCCGCCACCTCGGACTCGACGGTGACGCAGTAGCCTGTATCGAAGAAGGCATCCGCGAGCGCGAAGGCTCGCTCGGGCGCGATCGGACCGAGCACCGCCATGTTGTTGAAGTCGGGGCCATCCCCGCCCATCGCCGTCAGGACGAGATCGTCGTGGACGACGTGCCGCCCCGGCTCCGTGCGATACTTTTGCAGCGGCGAGGCGATGAGCACCGGCGCGCGAACGATGGCTTGGAAATCCTCTGGCAAACCGATCACATCCTCCTCATACGGATGGGAAGCGAATCGACCGCGGCGCCGGGGCGCCTCACCGACCACCCGGCGCCGGCGCCGGCGTGCCCCCGCCGCCCGGCGCGCCGGGCGGACGCCCCTGCGGCAGCGAGGCGGGCTGCACTCCGATGAAGATCGGCGCCCCGACCGTGAGGACGATGCTCCCCGTCTTCGTCACCCCGCCCAGCGTGTATGCCACGGTAATCGTCGCCGCACCCTGACTGACTCCCGTCACCTTTCCCGTCGCCACGTCCACCTGGGCGATCTCTGGGTGGTCCGAAGTCCAGCGCCCCTGACCCGTCACGTCGGGCGTCGAGCCGTCGGAGAGGGTTGCGAGGGCGGTGAGTTGCGCCTGCTGTCCCACCTTAACAGTTGGGGGGGCGATCGGCGCGCTGACCGCCAGGCTGGTGAGCGTCGCCGTGGTGACGGTGAGCGTGCCTACGCCGGTGCCGTTCGAGAAGTTCGGGGGCGCCGCCGCGGAGTGATAGACGGCGGTGATGGTGTACGTGCCGGCGGGTGTGCCCGCCGGCAGCACGAAGGTCGCCGATGCCGCGCCGTTTGCCACCGTGGCGGAGGTGGCCGACGTGCCGGTCGTCGTCGCGCCCTGCGTGACGGTGAACGTCACCGCTCCTTCGTTGACCGGGATGCTGGCAGAGACCGTCGCGCTCAGGGTGACATTCTGATCGGTCGAGGCGAAGAACGCGGTCGCGGTCGCCACGGCAAGCGTCGTCGTCGCCTGATTGATCAATGGGAATGTGGCGGTCCCGCTGATGTAGGGAACCGCCGCCTGCGCGGTCACGGCGTAGGAGCCCGGTGTGCCATTCGCCGTCGCCTGCACGCTCGTGGCCCCATTCGTGTCGGTCATCGGATTCGCGGGGCTCAGCACGGCTGTAGCGCCGGCCGACGGCGCGGTGAAGGCGATCGCGACCGGCCCCCCGCCGGAAACGGGTGCGCCCGGATCCTTGGCGACAAGCGCCGTCTTAAGCGCCGCCGGGAATATCGTGTTGATCGGGGCCTGTTGCGGACCGCCCACGGCGGTGAGGGTGAAGCCCCTCGATTCGAACGCGCCGATGTCGCACGCCGTGCTCTGCGGACGGGTGACACCGCGCTCGTCGATGGCGCCCCCGCCAAACGGTGATGTCGCCCCCGGAGCGGTGGCGAGATTGTTGGCGCAGGTCGTCACATCCCCGGCGACGAAGGCGGGCGAACCGGGGAGCAGCGGCAGCGTCTGCGGGTGCGCGCCGTCCGGCAACGGTATGGTGCTGCCGTAGTCGCCGAGCGGGCCGAGCAAAGGAGCGACGCCGACCGCCGAACCGGTGATGCCCGTCGCGCTGCCCGCACTCTGGACGACGTTGTTTGTGCTATGCCCGGAAGCGAATGATCCCGCAAGGTCCGAGATCGCCGTTGTGCCATCACTCGTGCTGCCGGAGGCGATCGAGTTGACCAACCATACGACGCTGGGATCGGCGTCGCCCTCAATGCCGCCACCTTCGATGGCGATGTTGTTGGCGATCGTGGTGTTGGTTACCCAGGCGGTCGTGCCGCTCGACGCGGAGATGGCGACCCCGCCGCCGCAACTGCCGATGTCGGGCCGGCACGACGTATTGCCCGCGCCGCTGGCGCTGACGCCGAACGCGCGGTTGGCGACGATCGTGTCGTTCGCCAGCGCGATGTTCGCGGGAGATGGCCCGCCCGGACTGTCGGTGACGAAGATGGCGCCGCCCGCGTTGCCGGTGCTGGCGACATTGCCTGCCTGATTACCCGTCAAGGTGCTGTTCGTGACAAAGACGTTTGTGGCGGCGAAGAGCGCACCGCCGAATCCAAAACTCGAGAGATGCGTTGTCATCGCCTTGTTCCCGGTGAAGGCGCTCGTCGTCAGGGAGGTGGTCGGCACGTGCGCGAATATGAACGGCGGCGTTGCCGTCAGATAGAGCGCGCCGCCGATAGTGAACTGGCCCCCCGTGACGGAGTTGTTCGTGAAAACGCTATGGTCGAGCATGATGTCGGTATCCGCCGCCGCCAGCGCGCCACCGCCGCTGAAGGCCCCCGCGCCGGAGATGACCTTGTTATTAGTGAATATCGTGTTGGTTACCGTCGTCGTCGTATCCGGCCCACTCAATGAATTATTCTCTATGGTGACCGCGCCGCCGGCGTTAAATCCTGCCCCGGTGGTCCTCCCGACGCGATTCATGTCGAACGTGTCGTGGTCCAGCGCCAACGAGCCGGGCGCGTCGTATTGCGTGAAGAAGATCGCCCCGCCCCCCGACTGATCGCCCGAGACGGTGTTGCCCGTGAAGGTCGTGTTCGACACGACGTTCATCCCACCATCGAACCAGATCGCACCCCCTTGGCCGCCCTTGCCGAACACATTATTGTTGGTGAACGTGCTATTCGTGATCGAGGAGGGAGAGAAGAAGGCGGAAATCGCGCCGCCGACTGGCCCCGCCGAGTTGCCGATGAACGCGACGTGATCGACGTTCAGCCCGGCGCCCACGGCATCGTCGATTGCGCCGCCGCCATCGATATTGACGGTCGAGCCATTCTGGATCGTCAGGTAGGTAAACGTCACCGTTACCGGCCCCGGTGCGCTGCACCCGCACGGGATGACGAAGGCGGAATCGCCCGCGTTGGTGCCGTCGATGATGACCGGGGGGCCGCTCGTTGGCCCGTTGATCGCGACACTCGCGGTAGGATCAACGGTGCCTACCACCAGCGAGCCGTTGAGCATGATCGCGCCGCTGACCGCGAAGGTGATCGCGAACGAGGGGTTAGGTGGCCCGGACGGGGTCGCCGCAATGGCCGCCAGTGCATCGCGCAGCGAGCAATTATTGGCGGACGGGCAGTTGGCCGGGTCACCGATCGCCGAGTTCTCATCGGTGATCGTCGTAACGATGTAGCCGGTGACGCTGGCCGTCCCGAGTGAAGCGGCCTTCGAACGATGTTTGGGCGCTGTCGCACGGGCGCGCTGCACCGACGATGATGGCCAGGCACGAAGCGGCCCGGTTGCGCCCGTTCCCTGCCCAATGGGCGAGGACGCTCCCACGGGCGACGCGACACCCTGAAGAAGGAAGGAAGCGGCCAGGACAATAACGACCAGAGAGCGCCGAGACCCGTGTGCCACGATGCGTTGCATCTCAGTTCCTTCCCTCGATGTCGCCAGGAACACCAGACGACGTCGGAGCGAATCGGCCCCGATAATGCTCCCCGAGTCGCCATGCGGGATGTACCCTGCCTAGTATGTACAGGTTAGGCAATGCGTCAAGGATACAAAGGCGAAGAGAGTAATAGAGACGGCAGCGGGCCGGCAGGAACGAAGAATCACGCGGAGGCACTCCCGTCACGGTCGACTCATGGGGAGGTGTGCCGGTGCGGTCTCCGTCCGTGGCTCATGGCTTGCGGCTCGTGGCTTCCGTGGCTGCGTGGCTGCGTCGAAAAATTCGACGCGATGGAGAGGGGCGGGACGTGTATCAGGGGAATAATCGGCTCCTATCGCCGTTGACGGAACATTGCCGCATTGGGCATCGCATGAGAAGGGAACAGGCCGGTTGAAGATCCAGTACAAATACGCCGTCTCGCTGACCGCCGCGCTCGCGCTCTTCATGGCGGTGCTCGACTCGACGATTGTCAACGTCGCGCTCGTCTCGATGGAGCGGGATTTCAAGACGACGATCAACGCCGTCCAGTGGGTCGTCACCGGCTACATCCTCGTCCAGGCGGCGGTCATCCCCGTGACGGGGTACTTCGGCAACCGCTTCGGCGTGAAGCGGGTCTTCATCTTCGCGCTCACACTCTTCACGATCGGCAGCCTCCTCTGTGGGCTCTCGCCCCACGTCGCCACCGGCAGCAAGGGCCTCAATCTCCTCATCATCTTCCGCCTCATCCAGGGGGTCGGCGGCGGGATGCTCTTCCCGCTCGGCACGACGATCTCGTTCGGCGCTTTCCCGCCGGCGGAGCGCGCCGCCAGTTCCGCCGTGATCGCCATCCCCGTCCTCTTCGCCCCGGCGCTCGGCCCGACCGTCGGCGGCCTGATCGTCGATAGCGGCCTGAAGTGGCCGGGCATCTTCTTCATCAACGTCCCCATCGGCATCATCACGCTCATCCTGCTCGCGCGCATCGTCCGGCCGGACGAGAAGGCCGTCCCCGGTGCGACGCGCGCCGGATTCGACTACAGCGGTCTCATCCTCTCCATTGTCGGCGTCGTCCTCGTCGTCTATGCCTTCGTGCTCGTCAGCCAGACGCGCGGCGGCTCGATCAGCCCGCAGAATCCGAACGGTATCATCAACGGCTGGGGCTACTGGCTCGTCTGGGTGCTGCTCGGCGCGGGCGTGCTCACACTCACCCTCTTCAGCCTGCTCGAACTCTTCGTCGTCAAGGACCCGGTGCTCGATTTGCGGCTCTTCGCCACGCGAGACTTCCGCATCGCCTCGATCGTGACGTGGGTCGTGCGCGGCATCGTCTTCGGCAGCTTCCTGCTCATCCCCATTTTCTTGCAGCAGTTCCAGAGTCGCAGCGCCGTGGAGACGGGGCTGATCCTGATGGGCCAGGGGATCGGCGCGATCATCGGCATCCAGCTCGGCAGCCGCCTCTACGACCGCATCGGCCCCCGCGCGCTGACGACGGCCGGGCTCCTCATCCTCACCGGGGCAACGTTCTGGCTGGTCGCCGTCAAGCCGGACAGCGGCGCACGCTTCTTTGTGCCGATCCTCTTCCTGCGCGGCATCGGCTTCGGCTGGTCCAACCTGCCCTTGCAGACGGTCGGACTCGGCTCGATCACCGGCCGTGCGCTCGGCAAGGCGACGTCGCTCTACAACGCCTCCGCGCAGATCTTCTCCTCGATCGGCACCGCTGTTGTGACGACCATCCTCGTGCAGCGCACAACGTCCCATGCCTCCGCCCTCGTGCAGCGCGCGACGGACGCCGCCCGCTCGCCCGCGACTCTCGGCCTGATTGCGGGCACGAACGCGGTGAGCGATGTCTTCAAACTGCTCACCATCGGCACGGCGTTTGCTGCCGCGATCAGCCTTCTCCTCCCGAAACAAAGCCTGAAGCAGCAACTCGCGAACGAGCATATGCCGGTGCCGGTCATGCTCCCCGGCGAGCCCGCATCAGACGGCACCGCCCCCGCCGTGAGCGCCTCAGCCTATAGCGATACACCGAGGGATTAACCCGTTTCAGTCGTCGCCGGTGGTGGAGGTGGCGGACTTGGCGGCGCGACGGGCGGCGCGGCGCTCTTTGCGCTCGGCGGCGGCGGCGAGGACTTCGGCGGTCTGCTCCGGGGTGCGGCGGTGGATGCGCGCGGCAATCGGCACGGCGAACAGCGTGATGAATCCGAGCATGATGTAGGCCCGGTGGATCGAGGCGACCGGGTGGCTGGCGTGCTGCGACGAGATGATCGCGCCCGTCAATGCCGAACCAACGGCGATGCCGACATTCGTGCTGATCGAGAGGACGGCCATGCCCGTCGCGCGCTCCTCCGTGCCGACAGCGTTCGCGGTCAGGTAGCGGAGCGGCGTACCGAGCAGCGACGAGAGGCCGATGCCGCCGACGATCAGGGCGAGCAGGAAGGTCCAGGTATTGGTGACGACCGTGCCGAGCATGAAGAGGCCGAGCGCGGTGATCAGCGTGCCGGCGACGAGCACCGGGCGCGGGCCGTAGCGGTCGAGCATGATGCCGACGGCCGGGGTCGCGAAGCCGAGCGTCAGGGCGGCGGGCGTGAGGAAATAGCCCGATTTCTCCGTGCTGAAGCCGAGCACGATCACGGCGAGCGTCGGCATGAAGACGAGGCTCGACTCGACGATCCCCGCGATCACCGCGAGACTGTCCGTGATGCGCAGGTCGCGGTGGCGGAAGAGCGCGATCGGGATGACCGGCGATTCCGCGCGCCGCTCGGTGAAGACGAAGAGATAGCCGAACCAGAGGAAGGCGAAGAAGGAGAAGAGCACCGACTGGGAAACGAGACTGTGCCAGAAATCGTCGCCGCGAATCTCGTTCAGCGCGCCCATCAGGCCGACGAGCGAGAAGGTCAGGTAGACGAGGCCGCGAACGTCGAGCGGCCCGCGCTTGCCCGGCCGCACATCGGGCAGGACGCGCATGCCGAGGAAGAAGACGATCGCCGCCAGCGGCAGGTTGATGATGAAGAGCCAGTGCCACGAGGCGTGCTGCGTCAGGACGCCGCCGAGGTTCGGCCCGATGATCGCCGCCATGCCCCAGAGCGAGCCCGTTACGCCGTAGGCGAGGCCGCGCCGCTCCTTCGGGAAGGTGTCGCCGATGATCGCATTCGCCGTCGGGAAGATACCACCCGCCCCGATGCCCTGAATGGCGCGGGCGAGCAGGAAGATGCCGAAGTTCGGCGAGAGGAAGGCGAGGAAGGAGCCGAAGCCGAAAAAGGCCACGTCCACGAGGTAGACGGCGCGACGCCCGTAGCGATCGGCCAGTTTCGCCATCGTCGGCTGGCTGAGGACATTGAAGAGCGCGTAGATGCCGATCACCCAGGCAATCGCCCGCGCCGAGACGTTGAAACTTTGCTCCAGCGCTGGGAAGGCGGGGGCGACAATCGTCAGGTCCAGCGCCGCCATAAAGATGCCGAGGCCGAGCACCGCGATAGAGAGATACTGATTGCGCGCCTCGGGGTCAACGGTGGCGGTCGGGGCAGGAGATGTCACAGGCGGTACCTCACTCCCCCTTCCCCCGTGGGGAGGGGGGCTGGGGGGTTAGGGCGGAACTCCTAGCGCAGCGCATGATCGACGACCATGCCCAAGAAGAGCAGCGCGAGGTAGAGGTTGGAGTAGACGAAGACCCGCTTGGCGGACGCCTTATTCGTCTCCTTAAGGAGCCGCCCCACGTAGTAGAGGAAGCCCGCACCGAGCAGCACGGCGACGGCGATATAGAGCGTCCCCATCACCTGCCCGATGGCCAAGAGCAGCGTCACCCCGATCAGGATGACCGTGTAGACGGCGATGTGCCGTGCCGTCCGCTCCTCGCCGATGACGACCGGGAGCATCGGGATGCCGACGCCCTCGTAGTCCTTGCGGATCAGGATGGCGAGCGCCCAGAAGTGCGGCGGCGTCCAGAGGAAGATGATCGCGAAGAGGACGAGGGCGGCGAAGGAGAGGTGGTCGGTCACCGCCGCCCAGCCGACGAGGGGCGGGAAGGCCCCCGCCGCGCCGCCGATGACGATGTTCTGCACCGTGCGTCGCTTCAGCCAGAGGGAATAGACGTAGACATAGAACAGCAGGCCCGCCAGGCCGAGGGCGGCGCTCAGGGGATTGACGAAGGCGAGGTAGAGCGCGAAGCCGAGCGCGCCGAGGGCGATGCCGAAGAGGAGCGCCATGCGCGGCGGGATCGCGCCCGTGACGACCGGGCGGGTACGCGTGCGCTTCATCGCCAGATCGATGTCGCGGTCGATGTAGGCGTTGATCGCGTGAGCGCCGCCCGCCATCAGGGCGCCGGCGAGCAGGGTGACGACAATCAGGCCGAGCGACGGCGCGTGGCGCGTCGCGACGAGCATGGCGCAGAGGGTGGTGACGAGCAGCAGCGGGATGACGCGCGGGCGGGTCAGCTTGAAATAGAGCGACGCCAGCGAGGGTTCCCGCTCCACCTCAGCAGGCGGCACTTCGTCCATCGCGTCACCGGCACCGATGCCCGGATCACTTGCTTTTGCCCAACCGGCGCGGAAGGCGAACCCGGTGGTGAGGACGAGCGTCGCGAAGAGCGCCGCCGCGTTGCCGATGTGGAGCGCGACGAGCCAACCGGGTAGCAGATTGACGACCTGCGCGACGCCAATGACGATCTGCAACAGCACCAATCCGCAGGCGAGCCCCGTCAACCGCACGAAGAGCGGGAACGCACGCGCGTTCCGCCGCGCCCGGAGGAAGAGTGCGACAAGGATGATCGCTAGCGCATAGGCGAAGAGCCGATGGGCCATCTGCACGCCGGTCGCGAAGAGCGTGCCATCGAGCGGCACGAGCCGCCCATTGCACAAGGGCCATGTCGTGCAGGCCGCGCCCGCGTGCTCGCTCGTCGTGTACGCGCCGCTGAGGAGGACGCAGTAGGCGAAGAGCGCCCCGCCGAGGGCGAGAAATGGGAAGCGGTCGAAGCCGACCGGCCGCGCGCCGCGTATGGGCTGCGGGCGCGGCAGCGCATTGACCGTCAGCACGGCGAGCGTGGCGAGCAGCAGCATCGAAGTCGCGAGGTGCGCCATGACGAGGCCGGACTTGAGATTAAACCAGACAACGATCGCGCCGAGCAGCGCCTGCACGAAGAAGAGCGCGACCGCGAGGAGCACGGAGCCGACGAGCCAGCGATTGTCGCGCCGGTTACGCAGGACGATCACCAGCAGCGCGACGACGAGGACGCTGATCAGCCCGGCGATCAGGCGGTGGATATATTCGATCAGGACGGGCTGCTCCCAGAAAGGGTAGACTTTGCCGTTGCACAAGGGCCAGTTATCGGCGCAGCCGAGGCCGCTCTTGCTCAAACGGACGACACCGCCCCAGAAGATTTCCGCCCAGGCGGTGCAGAGGGTGGCGATGGCGAGGACCGGGAAGGGAATGGCGAAGCGGCGCATGCGCGCCTTCGTGTCGCGGGGGGAGCGGGAGGTGAGCGTGCTCATCCGCACGCCTTCTGGTAGCGGCCACGCAGCAACCGGACGCGACGACGAGCGCGCACCGAGGTGTGGCGAATGTCCATGGACTTCCCTCCGTGACCAGCAAATCGCGTGGCTGGTGTGGGTCGGTCATCGGCGACCAACAAATCCCTAAACAGGACGTTTACGGATGCGACCGGAGCGCAACGTTGCGCCCATCGCAAGGGAAAGTGTGCTCCCATCGCCATCCCCTGTCAACAGCCGTCCTGAGGGCCCGCAGTCCCCAACCGCCGCATACGCGCGCGGGGCATCTGTCCACCGCTCGCGAAGAATGCGCGTTCGAGGCTGCGGTGACGCCGAACCCCCTGCCCGCGCCGCAGCCGCTCGGGCCGAACCTCGGCGGGCCACCGGCGCTACTGCCCCCGATCCGGCCACCGCTGGGGTCGAGCAACCCCGCCAAACCGAACCTGCTGCCGTCGCCCCGACCATAATCCCTCGGGCCGGGTAGGTTGGCGTCAGGCAACCGCAGCGTCAGGCAAAGGAGGGGGGGAAGTCGAGGTTCCCTTTTCTCGCTCCTTTACGAAACTCTTATGCTTCTGGCCTCCACCTTAACACGCCCTTGATGCCCGCCGCCGTACCCTGTCATTGGCGGTATTCGGCGCTGCCATCGCCCATGTGGGGAGTATGAGGAACGAGCGAGATGGATGTTCGATCAAGGCCAGGAAACACCCGCCATGAAGGCGTCACCGCCGGCGACGGGCCGGACGATCCTCCTCGTTGAGGATGAGGCGCCGCTGCGCATGATTATCGCGCGCAACATCAAAGAGCGTGGTTACCGCCTCATCGCGGTCGATTCGGTGGGTGAGGCGCTCGTGAAGATGATGGCGCAGATCCCCGATGTGATCGTTCTCGATGTCAATTTGCCGGACGGAACGGGGTGGGAAGTGCTGCGCTGGCTGCGGGCGATGCACCAGCACCCGGCGGTGATTGTCTATTCGGCGGTGCCGCCCTCCGCGAAGCGCGTCGCGGAGTTCCGGCCCGATGCCGTGCTGATGAAACCCTTTCCGATGGATTGTTTGATCGAGTTGATCGCGACGGTGGGGTTGCCGGGCCGCCGCGCGGACAGGAGTGATGGCACGATGCATCTTTTCATCCCTTATTTTGATGTGGCCCGCACCGAAGCGTCCCTTCACGAAGCCTGCCGGATTGCCCGGCCGGGCGACCGCGTGACGGTGATGGCGCCGGTGATCGTCCCCACCTCTCTTCCCCTCGATGTCGGAGCGGGCGAGATCTGGAAGCAGGTCTGCCAGGCGGAGCGGCGCATCGTCCACACGCGAGAGAGTGGCCGAGTCGCATCCTCCCCCACCGGTGTGCATCTTCGCTGCCTGCGCGTGCAGGCGCGCGATCAGGGGACCGCGATCCTCGCCGGGCTCTCCAATGCGCGCGCGGAATGCCTCCTGCTCGCCGTACCGCCCGGCATTCGTGGCGTATTGGCCATACGTTTCGGCGTCATCCCCGCCGTGATACGGAGCGCGCCGTGCAACGTGCGGTTCGTCGGGCCGGCGATGACGGCGGCACCACGCTCCGCGGCGGTCGCGTCGGATGCCGCCACACCGCTAGCGGCGCTGCACGTCATCGCGGTTAATCCCGCGCTCGCGGGGACGGTCGTTGAGCATCGCGCACAGAAGACGGAGGGGCAACATGCCTCGTGACGTGCGCGATCGTGTCGCGATGCGCCCCGGCTGATGTTCGCGGCTCTTCCCACCCTCATCCCACCCCATATGTTGTCATGCCTGAAAGGAGATGCATCGTGCTTCGTGAAGTCTTGATTGTCCTGGTCATGGTCGTTTTGGGCGCGCTTGCGTACGGCTTCGTCGTCGCTGCGGAAAGGATGTGATCGCCGTGGGTGGACCGGACATTCTCTTGCTCGTCATCTGCGTGCTGCTCGCCGGGCTATTTCTTCTATGCGCTGATCCGGCCGGAGTGTTTCTAGGGGAGGGGTGCGATGACATTCAATGGCTGGCTCCAAATTATCGTCACGGTCGCGCTGATCTTCGCGACCGCGAAGCCCCTCGGCGATTACTACTACCGGGTCTACACCGGGCAGCCGACGCTGCTCGGCAAAGTCTTCGGCAGGCCCGAGCGGCTCTTCTATCGCGCCATCGGCACCGACCCGAAGAAGGAGATGCGCTGGACGACCTACGCCTTCGCCTTCCTCGCCAGTAATATCATGGGCTTCGTCCTGCTATTCGTGCTCTTGCAGGTGCAGGGGCATCTGCCGCTCAACCCGCAGCACTTCAAGGGGATGAACGCACCGCTCGCCTTCAACACGACGATGTCCTTCGTGACGAACACGAACTGGCAGGCATACGGCGGCGAGACGACGCTCTCCTACTTCTCGCAGATGGCCGGGCTGACCGTGCAGAACTTCGTCTCCGCCGCCGGTGGCATGGCGATCGCGGTCGCGTTTTGCCGTGCTTGGCGGCGGCGCAATGTCAGCACGATCGGCAACTATTGGGTGGACCTGACGCGCGGCGCGCTCTACATCCTCCTGCCGCTCGCCGTCCTCGTCTCCCTCGTCCTCATGTCGCAGGGTGTCGTGCAGACGATCGCCGGCTATCCGACCGTGACCAATGCGTTCGACGGCACGCAGCAGGTACTGGCGCGCGGCCCGGCGGCCTTCCAGGTGGCGATCAAGCAACTGGGCACGAACGGCGGCGGCTTCTTCAACACGAACTCCGCCCATCCCTTCGAGAACCCGACGCCCTTCTCCAACCTCGTCGAGACGTGGGCGATCATCAGCGTCTCGGCGGCGTTCCCCTTCCTCTTCGGGCGCTACGTGCGCAAGTTCCGCCAGGGGCTGATCGTCTTCGTCGCCATGGCGATTATCTACATCGCCGGCATCCTCGTCGTCTATCCCGCCGAGCAGGCTGCCGCGCCGACGCTCGCGGACACCGGCGTCTCGCAGGCGCAGGGGAACATGGAAGGCAAGGAGGTCCGCTTCGGCATCGCGCCGTCGGCGCTCTGGGCGGTGACGACCACCGTCACCTCGAACGGCTCGGTCAACTCGATGCACGACTCGTACTCGCCGCTCGGCGGCATGGTGCCGATGTTCAACATCATGCTCGGCGAGGTGATCTTCGGCGGCGTGGGCGTCGGCATCAACGGCATGCTCATCTACGCGATCATCGCCGTCTTCATCGGCGGCCTGATGGTCGGGCGGACGCCGGAATTCCTCGGCAAGAAGATTCAGGCGTACGAGATGAAGATGGCGACCCTGTACATCCTCTTCGCCGCCTTCGGCCTCCTGATCGGCGCGGCTATCTCCTCGGTCATCACCGCCGGCACCGAATCGCTCGCCAACGCCGGGCCGCATGGGCTGTCGGAAATCCTCTACGCCTGGTCCGAGGCGATCGGCAACAACGGCTCCGCCTTCGCGGGGCTGGCCGCGAACACGAACTACTGGAACACGATGCTCGGCGTCGGCATCTGGATCGGGCGCTACCTCGCCATCCTGCCGGTGCTCGCCATCGCCGGGTCGCTCGTCGCCAAGAAGCGCGTGCCGCAGACCGCCGGGACGCTGCCGACCACCGGGCCGCTCTTCGTCGGCCTCCTGGATGGCTCGGTGCTGCTCGTCGGCGCGCTCTCGTTCATCCCGGCGCTCGCGCTCGGCCCGATTGTCGAGCAATTGCTGCTGCGCGCCGGCAAGCTGTTCTGAGGGGGAGGGATACACCAATGGCTGTCACTGAAGCACCACCGCAGGCGCCACCGGAAGAGATAACCGATATGAAGCGCGTCCGCACCACGAGCGCGTGGACGCCGGAGATCATCAAGGGCGCGCTGATCGGTTCGTTCACCAAGCTCGATCCGCGCTTGCAGGCGCGCAATCCCGTGATGTTCGTGGTCGAAGTTGGTTCCGTGGTGACCACGGTCGTCTTCTTCAAGGGCCTTTTTGCCGGCGGGGTTGCGACGCTCTCATTCGTCTTCGCCATTTCCGTCTGGCTCTGGTTCACCGTCCTCTTCGCCAACTTCGCCGAGGCGATGGCGGAGGGGCGCGGCAAGGCACAGGCCGATACCCTGCGCCGCACCCGGCGGGACACCACGGCCAAGCGCGTCGCCGCCACCGGCGATATCGAGGTCGTCCCCGCCAGCCAACTGCGGCGCGGCGACCGCGTGCGCGTCGAGGCGGGCGACATCATCCCCGGCGACGGCGCGGTGCTGGAAGGAGTCGCCTACGTCTCCGAGGCGGCGATCACCGGCGAGTCCGCCCCCGTCCTCAAGGAGCCGGGCACCGATGTCCGCTCCTCGGTCACGGGCGGCACGCAGATCATCTCCGACTGCATTGCTGCTGGAGATCACCGCCAACCCCGGCGAGACGTTCCTCGACCGGATGATCGCCCTGGTGGAGGGCGCGGCGCGGCAGAAGACGCCGAACGAGATCGCGCTCAATATCCTCATCTCCGGCCTGACGCTGATCTTCCTGATCGTCGTCGTCACCCTCCAGCCCTTCGCGATCTACTCGGGGCACGGCGTCAGCGTCACATCATTGATCGCCCTGCTCGTCGCGCTCATCCCGACGACAATCGGCGCCCTCCTCTCCGCCATCGGCATCGCGGGGATGGACCGGCTCGTGCAGCGCAATGTCCTCGCCATGTCCGGGCGCGCGGTCGAGGCGGCGGGGGACATCGACGTGCTCCTGCTCGATAAGACGGGCACGATCACCTACGGCAACCGGCTCGCCGCTGAATTCATCCCCGTCGGCGGCCATACGCGAGGCGGAGGTGACCGATGCCGCCCTCCGCTCCTCGCTGGCGGACGACACGCCGGAGGGCAAGAGCATCGTCGCGCTGGCGGAGGAGCGCGGCTTCACCGCCGATCGCCGGATGCTCGACACCGCCGAGTTCGTCCCCTTCACCGCCGAGACGCGGATGAGCGGCGATCACGGCTCGATGGCCGCAGCACGATGAAGGGCGCGGTGGACGCCGTCCTCCGGCAGGCGGCGGACCCGCCCGCCGATTTGCAGACCGTCTCGGACCGCATCGCCGGGGAGGGCGGCACGCCGCTCGCGGTGATGGACAATGGCGAGGTGCTCGGCGTCATCTATCTCAAGGACACCGTCAAGCCGCACATCCGCGAGCGGTTCGCGGAGATGCGCCGCATCGGTATCCGCACGATCATGATCACGGGCGACAACCCGCTCACCGCCGCGACGATCGCCCGCGAGGCGGGGGTGGACGACTTCGTCGCGGAGGCGAAGCCGGAGGACAAGATCCGCATCATCCGCGAGAACCAGAGCGACGGGCGGCTCGTCGGCATGACGGGCGACGGCACGAACGACGCCCCCGCCCTCGCGCAGGCGGATGTCGGCGTGGCGATGAACACGGGCACGGCGGCGGCGAAGGAGGCGGGGAACATGGTGGACCTCGACTCCGACCCGACCAAGATCCTCGACATCGTCGCCGTCGGCAAGCAACTGCTGATGACGCGCGGCGCGCTGACGACCTTCAGCATCGCCAACGACGTGGCGAAGTATTTCGCCATCCTCCCGGCGATGTTCGCGGCGACGTATCCGGAGCTGAACCAGTTGAATGTGATGCACCTGAAGACGCCGCAGAGCGCGATCGCAGCGCGATCATCTTCAACGCGGTGATCATCGTCCTGCTCATCCCGCTCGCGCTGCGCGGCGTGACGTATCGCGCCGAACCGGCGGCGGCGACGCTGCGGCGCAACCTGCGATCTACGGCCTCTGGGGCATCATCGCGCCGTTCGTCGGCATCAAACTCGATCGATGTCGATCCTGACGGTGTTGCATCTGACCTGATCCGCAGTCCCGCCGTGCGCGCGAGGCAGGGAGCGAGAAGAGAGGGTTCTCGCGATGGCAACGAAGACACAAAACGAAACATGCTGACGCGCGATGCGTACGCTGCTCGGGCGGAGCCGGGACGAGGAGGAGCGGCCGATCGAGACGCCCGGCGCGCTCGGCCATTTCAAGACCGCGCTGATCGCGATGGTCATCTTCACGCTCGCGCTCGGCGTCGTCGCGCCGCTCGATCATGACGGGGATCGCGCGGATCGCCTTCCCGCGGCAGTCGCAAGGCTCGATCATCACCGCAGGGCGGTCAGCCGGTCGGCTCGTCGCTGATCGGGCAGGCGCTCGACCCGAAGTATCAGCCCTTCTACTTCCAGAATCGCCCCTCGGCGATCGCGAGCAGCGGCACGCCCGCGCCCTACGACGCCGGGAATGGCGGTTCGGCGGCGTCGAACCTCTCGCAGACGAGCAAGAGCGCAGCACGACGCGGTCGCGACGAATGTCGCGGGCATCCAGTCCTCCTTCCCCGATGCGACGACGGTGCCGGCGGACCTCGTTGAGGCATCCGGCAGCGGGCTCGACCCGCATATCACGCCGGAATCGGCGCGCTTGCAGGTGAACGCGATCGTGCAGAATCGCCAGCAGGCGGGGCAGCAGGTCACTGCGGACGCGGTGCAGAAGCTGGTGGATGACAATACCGATGGCCGGACCTTCGGCATCCTCGGTCAGCCCCGCGTCAATGTCCTCAAGCTCAATCTGGCGTTGGACGCCGCCTTCGGCAAGCCCAGTGTGCCGGCCTGACATCGCCAAGCACGGAGTGGCGACGGTATCGGTATTCCACGGTTCCCGATGTGATCGCCGGAGAAGGGGGTGAGATAGATGGCGTTCCAGCGATCCCGTACCTGGTCGGCCGTGCCAAGGAGGATGGTTACATGAAGGAAGAGCCGCGCCGCCCGAATCCCGACGAACTGCTCGCCCGTATCCGCGAGCAGGAGCATCTGCCCTACCATGGCAACGGGCAGGGCGATTTGCGCCTCTATCTCGGCGCGGCGCCGGGCGTAGGGAAGACCTATGCGATGCTCGAAGAGGCGCACCGGCTCATCGAGCAGGGCGTCGATGTCGCCGTCGGGTTCGTCGAGACGCACGGTCGCGCCGCGACCGAGGGCCTCGTCGCCGGGCTCGACGTCATCCCACGCCGGACGATCACCTACAAGGGCGTCGACGATCGAAGAGATGGATACGGACGCCATCCTCGCCCGCCGCCCGCGCGTGGCACTCGTGGACGAACTCGCGCATACGAACGCGCCCGGCTCGCGGCATGCCAAGCGCTATGAGGATGTGCAGGCGCTCCTCGCGGCGGGCATCAACGTCATCTCCACGCTGAATATCCAGCATTTGGAGAGCCTGCACGATGTCGTCGCCGGGATTACCGGCGTGCGGCAGCGAGAGACGATCCCCGATCGCGTACTCGACGCCGCCAGCGAAATCCAACTGGTGGATGTGCCCGCCCGATGTCCTGCAAGAGCGGCTGCGCGGCGGCGAAATCTACCCCGCCGCGCGGGCGCAACAGGCATTGGAAAACTTCTTTCGCACCGGCAATCTCACCGCGCTGCGCGAGTTGGCGCTGCGCCGCGTCGCGGAGGGGGTGGATGCCAAGCTCGAGACGTACATGGGCGACCACGCGATCACCGCTCCCTGGCATACCACCGAGCGGGTGATGGTCTGCATCGATCATCGGCCCGTTGCGGCGATGCTGATCCGGCACGCCTGGCGGCTTGTCCGGGGGCTGAAGGCGGACTTCCTGGTCGTCACCGTCCAGACGCCGGACGATCTGACGCCGGAGAGGCAGGCGACCCTCCAGAAGGCGCTCGAACTGGCCGAGGACCTCGGCGCGACGGTCGTCACGCTCGACGGGCGGGATATCGCCGAGACGCTGGCGACTTTCGCGCGCGAGCAGCGGGTGACGCAGATGGTGATCGGCCACCCGCAGAAGAGCCGCTGGGAGGAGATGGTGCGTGGCAGCACGGTCAACCGCATCCTGCGCCTCTGCCGCACCGTCGACATCCTCGTCGTCGCCGACGATGCCCCAGCGTAAGGGAACACGCTGTTCTGTTTCGCCGAGGCGCCGATGTGTTCGATGCAGAGATCGAGCAGGATACGGACCGGGGAATTTCCCTGGAAGCTGAACTATCCTGGACTGCGGGCCTCGACCTCCGCGCTCTGCGCCGATTCCTTCTCATTGAACCAGTCGAAGAAGAGTTTGCTCATGATCGCCAGGTAGATCATGTTCCCCGGCACCCACATGATCGCGCCGCCGATCTGCTGGTCCGCGAGCGGGGTGATGTTGCCCAGTTGCAGCGCGCCCGCGTAGACGCCGTAATAGGCGTGCGGCGAGAAGACGAGCACCGCGCCGAGCACGACATTCGGCTGGCAACTGAGGGCGAGATACATCACCTGATTGGCGCGGGAGAGGCGCGGCAGCAGCGGCGAGGGGCTGAAGACGGGCCACCAGAAGAGGATCGCCGTGAGCAAGAACGAGAGATGCTCCAAGGCGTGGACTTTCACATCGATGACCGCCGCGTTGTAGAGCGACGGGATATGCCAGACGAGGAAAACGCCGGTGGAGATGAGCCACGCGACGCCGGGGTGGACGAGGACGCGCGCAACGCTCAGCAGAGCGGGGTGCTTGCCCAAGGGCGCGATGAAGGCGGCGGGCGTGCCGAGCAGCAGCAGCGGCGGCGCGGCGAGGATGAGCAGCAAGTGCTGGATCATATGCACCCAGAAGGCGTTGTCCGCATATTTGTCGATGGGCGATTGCAGGGCGATGAAGATGATGAAGAGGCCGCCGAGGAAGAACCACAGCGTCCGGGGCGTCACCGCCTCCGGGTCGCGCTGCTCGACGATCCCCGTCGCGTAGAAGTAGGCCGCGCCGACCAGGATCAGGGCGAGCCAGATCACCGGGTTGAATTGGAACGAGAGCGGCCCTCCGCTGCCCCCACCGTGCGCGGAGACCGTCGTCGGCAGCAACGCGACGATACCGACGAGTAGAAAGAGCGGCCAGCGGCGGGTCAGACGAGCGGGGCAATGGGCGCGTATCGACATCCGGCAACCTCATTCGGTGCGTGCTGGCCCGCAACAACGATGGTGCGTCCCGGCGCTGCCAGTATAGCCCCGCCTCTCCGGCAGCGTCCATGTGGCCGACGCGATTCGCCTGCCGACGAGGTCCGTGGGAATCCACCCCATCGGTTGCCGCGTCATACGGGGGCCTTGCGGGGCGCATGGACGCACCGTATCGTAGGCACAGTGCCGGGACAGATCAGGCAGTGGCCCTCTCGGGGAAGAATGCGCACGAGAGAAGGGGTGGCCCGCGATGGAGAATATGCTCGCAGCAATCCAGCGATTCTTCGCGCGCCTCTTCCCGCCGATCGAGAAACCCGCGCTCACGCCGCTGCGCGGGCGACGCGCCAACGGGATGACCTCCATCGTCCAGGACTATATCGAGGGCGGCTACCACGGCGACCCCGAAGAGGATGACAAATGGCCCGACGCGGGCGGCAAACCGTAGCCATCCGGGGGCGTCTGCGTCGCGGGGCGCTTCCCGCCCATTTCACACAGAGCCACCACAGCAATGCCCGGCATTCCATGTCACGCGCCATGTGGCGAGGGCAATCAATATCGCACCGGCGCCGGTGTATTCCTTGACACCGCCGCGCGGCATTCCTATCATGCCCATAACAGTCGAGGTCTCGCACACGGTCTCGCTCCGCCGCTACGTCCCGGAGCCGAGCCTTCATCGACGGTGATGACGGTCGTGTGTTAGCATGAAGCCCTTCGCAATGGCGCGATTCGGGGGAGACAGTGATAATGCGCGGATTCCGTTTGAAGCCCTCAACGTCCCGGCGTTCATCGTTCTCGCTGCTTCTCGCACTCGTCCTGCCCGTCTTCCTCTCCGCCTGTACATGGGGCGGCAACCACTCGCAGCTCAACCCGTCCAGCGACCCCTCGCACCTGATCAACCGCATCTGGTGGATCATGTTCTGGATGTCCGTTGCCATCGAAGGGTTGGTCGGCGGGATCGTCATCATCTCGTTGATCCGTTTCCGCCGCAAGGCGGGAGACCCCGATCCGAAGCAAATCAGCGGCAACACCCGCATCGAGATCGCCTGGACCATCGCGCCCGCGATGATCCTCGTCGTCCTGCTCGTCCTGACGCTGACGACGATGATCAACGTCTCGGAGCCGAGCGGCACGAAGATGGCCGTCACGGTGACGGGCCATCAGTGGTGGTGGGAGTTCGACTATCAGGGGATGAACATCCTCACCGGCAACGAGTTGCACATCCCTGTCGGCGAGCCGGTGCATCTCGATCTGCGCTCCGCCGACGTGATCCACTCCTTCTGGGTGCCGTCGCTCCAGGGCAAGCGGGACGCCATCCCCGGCCATAACAACACCCTCTGGCTGAGCGCGGACAAAGCGGGCACCTACCGGGGCGAATGCACCGAGTTCTGCGGCCCCGAGCACGCCAACATGAACTTCATCGTCGTTGCACAATCGCGCGCCGATTTCGATGCATGGGTGAAGGGGCAGCAGCAGCCCGCCGCGACCGGCCAAACGGGCCTCGCTGCCGAGGGCGCGCAGACGATCCTCACGCAGGCGTGCGCGGGCTGCCACATGATTAACGGCGTGCAGGGCTATAACGTCGGCAAGGTCGGGCCGAACCTGACCCACATCGGCAGCCGCGCCTACATCGCGGCGGGCACACTGGAGAATACGCCGGAGAATCTGGCCCGCTGGATTCACAACCCACAGGATGTCAAGCCCGATAACAAGATGCCGACCCTCGGCCTCGATGACGACACCATCAATAAAATCGTGGCCTATCTCGAAAGCCTCAAGTAAGCGGGCCGACCCAAGAGGAGTCATCGTATGGCGACCGTTACCTCACCAAGAATCCCCGTCGCGCCCGAACGGACCTATGCACCGGGCAAGAAGCCGGGCGCGGTCATCTGGGACTGGATGACGACCGTCGATCACAAGAAGATCGGCGTCATGTACATCTTCCTCGGCGTCATCTACTTCATCGTCGGCGGCGTCGAGGCGCTCCTGATCCGCACCCAGCTCGCCACCGCGAACGGCAAGGTGCTCACCCCGACGCAATACGACCAAGTATTCACGATGCACGCCACGACGATGATCTTCCTCTTCATCATCCCGGTGCTGGCGGGCTTCGCGAACTACTTCATCCCGCTGATGATCGGCGCGCGGGACATGGCGTTCCCCCGACTCAACGCCTTCGGCTTCTGGATGCTCCTCTTCGGCGGCATCTTCCTCAACAGCAGTTTCTTCCTCGGCGGCGCGCCGGATTCCGGCTGGTTCGCCTACGCGCCGCTGACCGAGCCGCAGTTCAACCCCGGCCACAGCATGGATTTCTGGGCCGCCGGTTTGACGCTCCTGGGCATCTCCTCGATCGCCGGCTCGATCAATGTCATCATCACCACACTGAAGATGCGCTGCCCCGGTATGCGCTTCAATACGCTGCCCCTCTTCGTCTGGACGACGCTGGTGCAGAACTTTCTCCTCCTCTTCGCACTGCCCAGCCTGACGACGGCGGCGATCTTCCTCTTGTTCGACCGCCATCTCGGCACGAGTTTCTTCAAGGCGGAGAACGGCGGTGACCCGCTCCTCTGGCAGCATCTCTTCTGGGCCTTCGGCCACCCGGAGGTTTACATCCTCATCCTGCCCGTCTTCGGCATCATCTCCGAGGTCTTGCCCGTCTTCTCGCGCAAGCCGATCTTCGGCTACATCTTCATCGCCTGGTCCTCGGTCGCCATCGGCTTCCTCTCCTTCGTCGTCTGGGTCCACCACATGTTCGCGACCGGCCTGCCGGATGTCGCCCTCGCCTTCTTCGCCTCCTCCACGACGCTGATCGCTATCCCGACCGCCGTCAAAGTCTTCAACTGGACGGCGACGCTCTGGGGCGGCAGCATCGTCACGAAGACGGCGCTCCTCTTCTCGGTCGGCTTCCTCTTGATGTTCCCGATCGGTGGCCTCTCGGGCGTCTCGCTCGCCGTCGTGCCCTTCGACTGGCAGATCACCGACACCTACTACGTCGTCGCGCACATCCACTACGTCTTCTTCGGCGGCACGGCGCTCGGCATCTTCGCCGCGATCTACTACTGGTTCCCGAAGATCACCGGGCGGCTGTTGAGCGAGAAATTGGGCGTCTGGAACTTCTGGTTCATCTTCCTCGGCCTTAATCTGACCTTCTTCCCGATGCACATGCTCGGCCTGCTCGGCATGCCGCGCCGTCAGTGGACGTATCACGAGGGGCTCGGCTGGACGGTCTACAACTTCATCGAGACGATCGGCTCGTTCATCATCGCCCTCGGCGTTCTTCTCTTCGTCATCAATCTCGTCCTCTCCTTCCGCAGCGGCGAGCGCGCGGGCGCGGACCCGTGGGATGCCTGGACGCTCGAATGGGCCACCGCCTCACCGCCGCCGGAGTACAACTTCATCAAGACGCCGGTGGTGCGCTCGCGCCGCCCTCTCTGGGACGCGAAGCACCCGGACGATCAGGACTGGATGCGCGGCGAGCACTAAACGAAGGGCTAAGGGCCGAGGGCTGAGGACCGCGTTCTTGGCGCTCAGCGCGTGTGGAGGGCATAACAGTGCAGGGTGCGGAGCACGAGCAGGAGAGAGAGCGGATGGCGCTTGCCGCCCATGATGGCCATGGGGACGCGCACGGGCACGACGACGGGCACGACCACGATGAGGAGCACGAGCACATCCACATCCCGCCGCCCAGTTTCTGGCCGATCGTGCTCGCGGGCTGCATCACGATCATGTTCATCGGCTTCCTCAGCACGCTCGTCATCTCCGCCGTCGGCGCGCTGCTCGTCCTCATCGTGATGATCGCCTGGGGGCTTGAGGGGAGCGAGAGCCTGCCGACGCCGCTCACGGGCGTCCCGGTGATCGGCGGCGGCGACCCGGAGGACAAGTTGGTGCCGGGCGCGCGCGTCATCACGAGCGACGGACGGTTCGTCGGGCGCATCACCCATGCGTCGGAGGATTCGCCGCTCGTCAAGCAGGGCTGGATCCCGACGCGGTACGGGTATCTGTCGCGCTCCGCCATCGACCACATCGAGGAGGGCGCCATCGTCCTGACGCTCACCGAGCAGCAGGTACGCGAGCGCGGCAATGTCGATACGACCCCCGCCGGGCCGGCCTCCACCACGAGCATGACCTCCGCCGAGCGCACCATCTGAGCGGCGCTATCCGGCCACGAGAAGGGATACTGGACGTATGGTAGTCTCACAAGCGGCACGACAGGATATCAAGCGCGCGCCGCTCGCACAGCCGGAAGTCGCCGGGCAGGGGCGGAGCATCGCATGGTGGGGCGTCCTCGCCATGATCGCCTCGGAAGTGATCTTCTTCGCGAACCTGATTATCGGCTACCTCTACCTGCGCGTCCGCGCCGGTCAGTGGCCGCCCGAAGGGATCGAACCGCTCAAACTGCTCCTGCCGACGATCAATACCGCGATCCTGCTCTCCAGCGCCCTGCCGATGCACGGCGCGCACCTCGCCATCCGCCGGGGCGACCGCCAGGGGATGAAAACCGGCCTCATCCTCGCCTCCATCCTCGGGGCGATCTTCATCAGCGGCCAGGCGATGGGAGTACACGCACGCCCCCTTCTCGCTCAAGAGCGGCACGTTCGGCTCGACCTTCTTCACGCTGACCGGCTTCCACGGCCTCCATGTGGTCGTCGGCATTATCCTCATGATGATCTGCTACATCCGTGCCCGACGCGGCAGTTTCACCCGCGAGCATCATTTCGCCGTCGAAGCCGCCGCGATGTACTGGCACTTCGTCGATGCCGTCTGGGTGATCCTCTTCGCCGTCCTCTACCTCCTCTGACCGGGGAGGCCACCCCCCGTCCCCCTCCCGCGACGCGGGAGGGGGAACCCATGTGATGCTTTCGCAGCACTTCCTATAGACCTGAGCGCGCCCCGTGCCTGTACGAACCGCCGACGAAAGGCTGAGACGAGTCCCCCTCCCGCACTGGGGGGAGGGTTTCCCTTACGCCAAATACTTCTTGAACCACGCCAGCGTGCGCGTCCATGCTTCCTGCGCGGAGGCGGGAACGTAGCCGAAGCCGTTCGCGAAGGGCCGGGTATCGTTGTTGAAGGCATGCCCGGTACCGGGGAAGACCTTGAAGTCGAGCGGCTTGCCGGAGGCTTTGGCCGCATCCTGAAAGGCCGGGATAGCCTGTGCGAGTTGGTCGAGCGCACCGTAGTTGCCCATCAATGGGCAGGTGAGGCTGGCGGCCTCCTTGGTGGGATCGACGCGATTCGGCGCATTGTTGGTGCTGAGCTGCCCATAGAAGGCGACGGCGGCATCCAGCCCCTGCACCTTCTCCGCCGAGATGACCACGATCCGGCCGCCGAAGCAGAAGCCGGTAATCCCGACCTTCGGTGCGCCGACACCCGTACCCTTGAGATAGGCGACCGCCGCCCCGACATCGCCGAGCATCTGCTCGTCGCTCAGTTGGCCGATCGCGGTGGTCGAATCCTGCGGGTTGTTGAACGCCATTGTCCCGCCCTGGCGCGAGAGCAGGTCCACGCCGAGGCCGACGTACCCCTCCTTGGCGAGACGGCGCGTCACGTCCTTGATGTGGTCGGTCAGCCCCATATTTTCATGGATGACGATCACGCCTGGGAAGGGGCCGGTGCCGGTCTTCGGGCGCGCCTCGTAGGCGATGATGTCCGCCGTGCCACTCTTGAACTGCACCATCTTCGCGTTCACGGCGTCTGCCGGCACCCCGGTGGCGACGGGCGTGCCAGCCGCCGCCACCGCCGAGCCGGATGTCGTTGTGGAGGACGCGGCGGACGATCCGGCGGGCCGGGTGCCGGCGGCGGCGCTCGCACCGGCGGCGGTCGTGCCGGGTGGCGCCTGCGTCGCGGCTGCGGCGCTACTTGCCGCAGTCGTCGGGGCGGTCGTCGCAGCGGCCGCACTGGCCGCACTTGCGCTGGCGACTGATGGAGGAGCCGAGGCAGCGGCTGCGCGGTGTCGGGGCGGTCGTCGCGAAGGGTGTCGCCGTCGGGCCCTTCCCGCCGCAGGCTTCGAGCAGCGTCGTCGCGGCGGCGAGCGTGCCGAGCGCGGCAGTCGCGCGCATCAGGAAATCGCGCCGCCCGATGGCGCCCGCGTACCACGCGGCAACCAGCGACTGGACCTCGGGTGTCTCGTCGGTCGAGGATGCAGGCGGGGATGAAACGGTCGTCGCCACTGAGGTGCCTCCTTCGATGAAGCCGCATTCCGGACGGGAGTGTACTGTCCCCCTCTACCCTTGTCTACGCCGGAAATCGCCGCGTGGATGGCGGGGGGAAATCCGGAACTCAGGGTTCGATGAAGATTCTCGACCCATTTCGACCTTCGAACTCCGCACTCCTCTCTGCTATGCTCACGCGCACAGAACGGTGCGCGAGCGGCGCGCATGGCGGGTGCAAGAGGGGGGCGTGCGATGGCATGGACATTTGAACTGCTTGCGGGGCCGATGACGATCACCGAGGGTCCGGCGTGGGACGGCAGCGGACTTTTCTTCACGGCGATCCAGCAGAATCGCATCCTCCGCTACGACCCCGCCGCCCGAAGCATCACCACGGTCTATACGGAGACGGGCGGGACGAATGGTCTGCTCTTCGCGCCCGATGGCCGCCTCTTCGCCTGCGAGGGAACTGCGGGCAGGATGGCCTGCTACGACACCGACGGCACAAAATCGATCCTCGTCAGCGAATTCGAGGGGAAGCGACTCAACGCCCCGAACGATCTCGCGCTGGATCGCAGCGGTCGCATCTATTTCACCGACCCGCGCTACGGGGTGCAGGAGGGTCGCGTCCTCGACCACGACTCCGTCTACCGCATCACGCCGCCCGGCGACGGTTCCACGCCGTGGGCCATCGAGCGCATGACCTTCGACACCACGCGCCCGAACGGCATCCTCCTCTCCCCGGATGAGCGCACGCTCTATGTCGCGCAGAGCGACTACGTCGAGACCGCGAAGCGCGAATTGCGCGGCTACCCGATCGAGGAAGACGGCTCGCTCGGTCAGTACACCGTGCTGCACGACTTCGGCGCGAACCGGGGCATCGACGGCATGTGCTTCGACACGGAGGGGAACATCGTCGCCACCTGTGGCTGGGAACTCGGCGGGCCGGGCTGCCGCATCGCCGTCTTCGCGCCCGACGGCACGGTGCTGGAGGAGCATCCCGTCCCCGCCGGCCGCCCCACCAACTGCACCTTCGGCGACGCCGACCTCGGCACCCTCTATATCACGACGATCGACGGCCACCTCTACCACGTCAAAGATACCGGCCGCCAGGGCTTCCTCCAGCCCCCGCAGCGCCGCCCCTGGCTCCCGTCGTAGAAGTCGATCGAACCGCGAAGGCGCGAAGAGGGCTCTTCGCGCCTTCGCGGTTCAAAGCATTTTCAGAGCCAGGTGAGCGGGGAGCGCGCTTCCCAGCCTCGGCGGACTTTCGGGGCGAAGAAGCGGCGTTTGGCGCGCCAGAGGAGGGAGACTTTCACCCAATCGCGCTCCGTGGCATAGTCCATCATATGATGGAGCGCCATACCGAGTGCGACCGCACCGAGCGTCGGGCTCTTTCGCCAGGCCGCGACAAGGGCGACCGCCGCGATCACATCCATGCCGTGAAAGGGCACGAAGGTGCGGTTCCGCGCCACACCCGCCGTATGCAACCCGACATCGAGGAAATGGTCGACATCGATCAGCACACCGCCGATGAAGACCGGCAGCCGGTATCCGGGCGGCATCGCGGCCATCAATGGGATCGTCACGGCGAGATGTTGGGTCGGATAGGGCATCTGACTCCTTCGTCGTAGCGAGTAACGAGTAGCGATAGGACTTACGCGGTTGGAATCGTTTTCCTCGGTGGTAGCAGGCTTTCCAGCCTGCCCCTCGGGTCGGGATGCAGGCTGGAAAGCCTGCTACCACCAGGTTTCTTGCCACGAACTGCGTAAGTCCTATAGCGAGAAGGGAGCGGAATCTCCTCGTTACTCGCTACTCATCCCCTCCTGGTAGATGCGGCGCACAATGTCCTCGATTTCCGGCTCCTCGATCGTCAGGTCGCGGATCGGGTAGCGGGTGGTGACGGCGGCGATCAACCCGGCGGCGGTCACGTCGGCGCGGCGGAAGCGGAGCCAGCGGCGCAGGCCGTCCGCGCGAATCTCCTCCGCGGGCAAGCCGACGAGCGGTCCCGCTTCGTCGGTCTCCAGATCGACGACCAGCGTCCGCTCGGTGCCGAAGCGGTCGCGGATCGCCGTGACGCTGCCATCGTACAGCAAATGGCCGTGGTCGATAATCATCATGCGGGCGCAGAGGTGGGCGATGTCCGCCATGTCGTGCGTCGTCAGGAGCACCGTCACGCCGCGCTCGCGGTTGATCTCCAGCAGGAACTCGCGGATGCGCCCCTTCGCGACCACATCGAGGCCAATCGTCGGCTCGTCGAGATAGAGGATCGCCGGGTCGTGCAGGAGCGCCGCCGCCAGGTCCCCGCGCATCCGCTGGCCGAGCGAGAGCTGGCGCACCGGCGTCTGCAAGAACTCGTCGAGGTCGAGCACCGCCCGGAAAGCGGCGAGGTTCTCCGCGAACCGCGCCGCCGGGACGCGGTAGACGTAGCGCAGCAGTTCCAGCGACTCGATGAGCGGCAAATCCCACCAGAGTTGCGTCCGCTGGCCGAAGACGACGCCGACCCGCGCCGCCAGGGTGCGCCGCTGTCGCGTCGGGTCCAGCCCCGCCACGCGCACCTGCCCGCCCGACGGGACGAGGATACCGGTGAGCATCTTGATCGTCGTGCTCTTGCCCGCCCCGTTCGGCCCGACGTAGCCGACCATCTCCCCCGGCGCGATGCGGAACGAGATCGTGTCCACCGCGCGCACATCCCGCGTCCCGCGCGAGACGAGCGCCCTGAGCGCGCCGCCTTTCGCCTTGACTGGTACCCGATACGTCTTCTCCAGCCGCTCCGCGACGATCACCGATTCATCCATGCCATCACCTTCCCTCTCTCAGCTCCCCGTGCTTTGATAATGGCGCACGCCCCACGACCAGAACCAGAGAGCGACCGCGCAGAAGGCGAGCGTGACGAGTGGCGTGAGGAACGAGATGAAGCGCGGCAGGCCGAGCGGGTCCGCGCGACCGAGAAAATAGAGGCCCGGATAATAGGCGATGAAGGCGATGGGGATGATGAAGGTGAAGGTGCGGCGAATCCATGCCTGATAGATCTGGATCGGATAACTGGACACGAAGACGCCGCCGTTGGTGAAGACATTCATCACTTCCGTCCGCTCGACCGTCCAGAAGCAGAGCGTGCCGCCGATCAGGTCAATGGCGGCGAAGAGCAGCACGCCGCTGAGGATGACGACCGGGAAATAGAGCACCTTCCCCACTGTCCAGGTGATATGCACGCGCGCGATCCCCAGGGCGAGCGCGACGATTCCGGTGAGCGCGCGCCCGAGCCGCTTCAGTTGGAAGTCCGAGGCGAGCACCTGCACGAGCGGTGTAATGGGCCGGAGCAGGATACGGTCGAACTCGCCCTGCTTCACCGTCAGGCTGAAATCCTCGAAACTCTGCGCGACCACCTCGTGGAGGGCGAAGGAGACTGTGACCAGCCCAAAGAGGAAGGCGATTTCCCCGACACCCCAGCCGCCGAGCGACGAGAAGCGGTCGAAAAGGATGAAAATGGCGGCGAGTTCCAGACCGTTGACGAGGAAGCGGCTGACCACATCGAGCACAAACGAGACCTTGTACTGCATCTGCGACCGGATACGCGCCCCGATGAAACGGAGGTAGAGCGCGAATTCAGTAGTGAGTACTGCGGGTGCCCTTTGGGCGGCATGAGTACTGAGTGCGTCGGGGCGTGGCAATAGGGGCGCCTTGGCATCAACTGATATACGCCTGTGTGCTTTCTCGTCGTTCATCGCACTTCACCAATCGCTCAGCACTCAGCACTCATGCCGCCCAATGGGCACTCGCAGTACTCAGTACATCGTTATCCCCCTTGGACAACGACCTTGCGCGTCGCGGCGACGACCAGTGCGCGGCCGGCGAGGACGAGCGCCGCGCACCAGAGCGCCTGCGTGGCGAACGCCGCCAGTGCGCCCGCGCCGGTGAGGTGGCCGAGGAAGATGTCCGCCGGGGTCTGCATCATGCCCCGGAAGGGCAGGAGATCGCTGACGACGCGCAGCCAGCGGGGGAAGTAGACGAGCGGCACCTCGAAGCCGGAGAAGAGCGTCGCCGTGATGGCCGCCGCGCTGCCGACGCCGCGCACATCGAGGAGCCAGAAGGCGCTGATGTTGACGATAAAGCGGAACGCGAACGACGTGACGGCGGCGAGGACGACACTGAGCGCGAAGAGGAGCCACTGCGCGAATGAGGGCGGCAGGCGCACCGTGAAGAAGAGGGCGATCACCACAAATGACGTCACGCCGCGGAAGAGCAGATGATAGACGGCGCGCCCCATGTCCCGCGCCAGCCAGTAGGCGTAGTAGTCATACGGGCGGGAGAGATCGCTGACGACACTGCCCGTCTTGATCGAGTCCGCGACCTCCCACCAGCCCCACAGGTAGAGCACCATCAACATGCCCTGACCGAGACAGACGAACGTGACGGCATCGGTCAGATCGTACCCGGCGATCTCGCCGCGCGCGTGGTAGAGCGCGACGAAGATCAACGCGCGGACGCAGCCGAAGAAACCGTTGGTGATGATCCCGGAGACCGTCGCGACGCGGTAGGAAATCCAGCGGCGGTAGGAACGGAGGGCGACTTCGTAGTAGAGACGCACGAAGGCACCCTCCCAACGAGGCGCGATGGACATGCCAAACGCCGCCACACGCGGCGCACCGGACTTTTCATTGTACCAGCCGCGTCAAGGGAGGGATGCAAGCGAAAAGAACCCCCGCCCCTTCCCCAGTGGGGAAGGGGCAGGGGGTTAGGGCCGCTCAGCCCATCGCCTGCAATGATTGCATCCGCCATCTGCGAGGTGCCGACGGCGGTCGGGTCGTCGCGGTTCGGCTTGAAATCGTAGGTGACGGATTTGCCTTCCTCGATGACGCGGCGCACGGCCCGCTCGACACGATCGCCCGCCTCATGCTCGCCGATATGATGGAGCATCATCACGCCGGAGAGGATTTCCGCCGTCGGATTCGCCTTGTTCTGGCCGGTGTACTTCGGCGCGCTGCCGTGGATCGGCTCGAAGCAGGCGACGCCGTCGCCGATGTTCGCGCCCGGCGAGATGCCGAGGCCACCGACGAGGCCCGTCACGAGGTCCGAGACGATGTCGCCGTAGAGGTTCGGCAGCACGAGCACGTCGTACTCCTCGGGCCGCTGGACGAGCTGCATGCAGACATTGTCCACAATGCGGTCGTTGAACTCGATGTCCGGGTACTCCTTCGCCACTTCCTCCGCGACATGGAGGAAGAGGCCGTCCGTGAACTTCATGATGTTCGCCTTGTGGACGGCGGTGACGAGGCGGCGCTTGTTCTGGCGCGCATACTCGAAGGCATAGGTAACGATGCGGCGCGATGCCTCCGGCGTGATCATCTTGATCGAGATCGCCGAGGACGCGGCGAGCTTCCGCTTCGTGAGCGGGTTGATCGCCTCGATCACCTTGCGGGCATCCTCCGTGCCGGTGTCGAACTCGACGCCCGCGTAGAGGTCCTCGGTGTTCTCGCGCACGACGGTGATGTCCACATTGTCGTACCGCGTGCGCACACCGGGGAAGATGCGCGCCGGGCGGACATTCGCGTACAGGTTGAGCGCCTGCCGCAGCCCGACGTTGACCGAGCGGAAGCCGGTGCCGATCGGCGTCGTGATCGGCCCCTTTAGCCCAAGTTTCGTCTTGCGAATACTCTCGACCGTTGCCTCGGGGAGCGTGTCCCCATACTTCTCCAACGCGTCCAGCCCTGCATCCGCCGTGTGCCAGGTGAACCCGACGCCCGTCGCGTCGAGCACGCGCCGCGCCGCCTCGACCACTTCCGGCCCGATCCCGTCACCGGGGATGAGTGTGACATCGTACGCCATGTGCTGTTCCCTCCAACTACCAAACCACCGGCACGGTGGCGCTTGCGACGATCTTCTCGTCCCTCGTCACTACCGACGCATTGTATACGAGCGCAGTCGCCACGATGATACGGTCGAAGATGTCCAGGTGCGGTGTGATCGTGAGATACCGCCGCAGAATTGGCTCATCGAACGGTAGTAGGCGGAATCCCGTTCCTGCCAGATCGTCGAGAAACGCTCGAAAATCAATATGTAGGTGATGCTTCGCGTCGACGCCAATTGCTTCCGTCACAACGACGGTTGGTACAAAGACCGTGCGTTCGCCGAGAAATGCTTCGTCAATGATTCTCCGTGCGACGACGGAGAGCGATGGCGAATTGGTGTAATACCACACGAGCGGATGCGTGTCGAGAACGACGGGATCATCCATCGCCGGATGTCACTTCGCCGTTCTCTTCATCCCATTCCCGTTCCCATTCGCGCGATGCTTCGTCGCGAAACTGCCGGAATTCTTCCGGCGTTATTTCCGGCCCATATCCGGCGGCGCTCCCAAACCACTTTTCGGCCAAGTCCTGCTTGAGCGGCACATCGAATGATACATCGGTGTAATCGCGCAATTCGTCATCGGGCAGACCGAAGGCACGCGGTGGGAGTGGTCGGTTCTCGCCAAAGGCGAGATCGGGGTAGTGGCGCAGCGGCTCGTGCTGTAGGCGCTGCGCCACAATCTCGCGGATGAATCGCGTGAAGGTCTCCGGCGTGATGATGTGACCGGCCTCTGCCTCCGTGCGCGCGTGGTGGTGGGTATAGCCGAAGCGCCATTCGACGTGTTCGCCAGACGGCAGCGCGACATCCGCCGCGTACCAGACGATAGTGCCCGGAATCGGCAGATCATGGATGGTGACGTGGGATGTGCCGCCGTGGGCGGTCGGGATGTCCGACAGAACCGTGACCATCGCCCCTCCATCGATCCTGGAACGCGACGCCGTACGGGTCGATCCCTATTGTATCGCAATGGGAGCGGGCTACTGCTGCCACTCGCCCCAGACGGCGGTGCCGTAGGCGATCACTTCGGTGGCGTTCTCCATCACCTCGGAGCTGTCGTAGCGGATGCCGATGATTGCGTTGCCGCCCAGTTGCGCGGCGTGCGCGGTCATGATCTGGTACGCCTCCTGGCGGGCCTGCTCCGCGAGTTCGGTGAGCAGGGTGATGTTGCCGCCTTTGAGCGTCTGGAACGCGGCGCCGATCTGACCGCCGATCGAGCGCGAGCGGACGGTGACGCCGCGCACGACGCCCATGTTGTAGCGGATATTGAAGCCGTGAATCTCGAACGCCGTCGAGGTGGCGCGAGGATCGATGGCCGGGGCCTGCGGGGGTGACTGCTGCTGCATAAACATTCTCCTCTTGCTCATCAGGGCACGCGCCGCGCTCTCCACACCAACGCCCAGTCTATCACGGCGGTTCCGCGCGCCCCGGAGTTTCGCCCGTGGGCCGTATTTGTTCACGGCACAACGGTTGACAGCGCGCACCGCGATGGCTACCGTAGAGGCAATTGGCGGCGAATAAGGGGGAAGCGGCATGGCAGGGACGGTGGTACGGGTTCGGGACACAAATGGACGGTTCGTCCGCCGCCCGCCCGCGCCGAAGACGACCGCCGAGCCAGCGCCCGCACGCACGCAACCCGCCGCACCCACCACCGAGTTGGTTGAAGACCTCACCGCGCCGGAGTGGTACATCAACCGCGAGCTCTCGCTGCTCGCCTTCCAGTGGCGGGTCTTCGAGCAGGCGCGGGACGAGCATACGCCGCTGCTCGAGCGGGTCAAGTTCCTCGCCATTCTCAGCACGAATCTCGACGAGTTCTTCATGGTGCGCGTCTCCGGCCTCAAACAGCAGGTGGAGGCCGATTCCGCCGACATCGCGCGGGACGGGATGACGCCGCGCGAGACGCTGCATGAGATCCACAAGGTCGTCTTCGCGCTGATGGAGTCGCAGTGCCATTATTTGAACGATGTCATCATCCCCGCGCTGGCGGAGAACGATATCCATCTGCTCACCTACGACGAACTGACTGAGAACCAGCGGCACGCGGCGACCGAGTACTTCCTGCACGAGGTCTTCCCCGTCCTCACGCCGCTGGCGGTCGATTCCGGCCACCCCTTTCCGCATATCTCAAACCGGAGCCTGAACCTGCTCGTCGTCGTGCGGGATGAGGCGGGCGAGCACATCGCGCGCGTCAAGATCCCGCAGTCGCTGCCGCGCTTCGTGCCGGTGACGACGACCGCGCCGATGCGGGACGCCTCCGGCATCCACCGGCCGCGCGCCTCCGCCTGGCTGGAGCAGGTGGTGATCGCCAACCTACCGGCCCTCTTCCCCGGCAAGGAGATCGTCGCGGCGTACCCATTCCATGTGACGCGCGACGCGGACATCGAAATCCGGGAGATCGAGGCGGAAGACCTGCTCCTCAGCATCCAGGAGCAGTTGGAGCGCCGCTCGTTCGGCTTCGCCGTGCGCCTGGTGGTGGACGCGACGATGCCCGAGACATTGCGCAACTGGCTGATGGAGAAGATCGAAGTCCATCCCTCCGACGTCTACACACTGAACGGCTACCTCGGCCTCGGCGACTTGATGCAATTGCTGCGCATCGATCGGCCGGACCTGAAAGACCCGCCCTTCGTGCCGCTCGTGCCGCCGGTGCTGCGGGATGGCAGCGACATCTACACGACGATCCGCCAGGGCGACATTCTCCTCCACCACCCGTACGATTCGTTCGTGCCCGTCGTCGATTTCATCAAGGCGGGGAGTACCGACTCCAATGTGCGCGCGATCAAGCAGACGCTCTATCGCGTCGGCAAGGACAGCCCGATCGTCGAGGCGCTCGGGGAGGCGCGGGATGAGGATACGCAGGTGGCGGTGCTCGTCGAACTGAAGGCGCGTTTCGATGAGGAGAACAACATCGAGTGGGCGCGCGCATTAGAGAGCAAAGGCGTCCACGTCGCGTACGGGATGATGGGCCTCAAAGTCCATTGCAAGGTCGCGCTGATCGTGCGGCGCGAGCAGGACGGCATTCGGCGCTACGTCCATCTCGGCACCGGCAATTACAACGCGAGCACGGCGCGGACGTACACGGACGTCTGCCTGCTGACCGCGAACGAGGAGATCGGCGCGGACGCATCGGACCTCTTTAATTACCTGACGGGCTACTCGGACCAGCGCGAGTACCGCAAACTGCTCGTCGGCCCGGTCAACCTGCGGCGGCGCATTTTCGAGTTGATCGAGCGCGAGACGGCGCTCGGCCCGCAGGGTCGGCTGATTTTCAAGATGAACAACCTGGTGGACGAGGAGATGATCGAATCGCTCTACCGGGCCTCGCAGGCGGGCGTGAAGATCGACCTGATCTGCCGGACGATCTGCTGCCTCCGGCCGGGCGTACCGGGCCTCTCCGAGAATATCCGCGTGATCAGCATCCTCGGCCGCTTCCTCGAACACAGCCGCATCTATCTCTTCGGCAACGACGGCCACGAGGAGATCTATCTCGGCAGCGCGGACCTGATGACCCGCAATCTCGACCGGCGCGTCGAGGTGCTCTTCCCCATCGAGGACCCGACGATCCGCGCGCACATCCGCGACGACATCCTGGAGACGTACCTGCGGGACACCGACAAAGCGCGCCAACTCGGCCCGGATGGCCGCTACCGCCCCATCCCGCACCCCGAGGGCGAGCCGCCCTTCAATGCGCAGGAGTGGCTCTTGAACACGACCACCGGCACGACCCGATACTGATACGACCGCGCGAAGCGAGCTGCGATTGCCTGCGTTGCTATCGCCTGCCGGGTGGTAGCGGGGCGGGCGCGGGGGTAGGCGCGACGACTGCGGGATTGGGCGGGGCGAAGGGGCGTGGAACGGGGTTCGTGACGGGCGGCGGAGTCGAGAGCGATGGGCCGGGGCGCGACACGGGAGTCGGGGGAGGCGCGACAGCGGCGGCGGCGTTGATCCGGTCCATACTGCCAGTTCGTGCCCGTCCCCGGAATGGCGTCCGCCGTCGATTCAAGACGATTGACGACGGCCTGCGCGCTCGTGCCCCAACTGGTCGCCCAAATCAAGCCCGCCAGCCCCGCGACATGCGGCGTCGCCATCGAGGTGCCGCTCTTCGTGCCGTAGAAATTGCCGTTATTTTCGGGGATATTCGGGTTGATCGAGGAGAGGATGGCCGAGCCGGGCGCGGCCACTGGGACCCCCGGGCCGTAATTGGAGAAGTACGACTTCGTGTCCGTCGCGTCCGTGCTCGCCACCGCGACGGCATGGGTGCAATCGGCGGGTTCGAATTGCTCGTTCAGGCCATCATTGCCCGCTGCGGCGACGACCACGACATTGCGCGCCCAGGCGTAATCGACCGCGTCCTGCAGGGTTTGCTCGCACGGCGTCTGCGCGCCGAGGCTGAGATTGATGACGTTCGCGCCATTGTCCGCCGCCCATTGTATCCCGGCAGCGATCCAGGTGATGCTTCCCTGCCCCCCGAGCAGGTTGCCGTAACTGTCGTACTGCTCCTGCAGCACCTTGCCGTTCAGCAGCGCCGTCGTGTAGCCCACACCGGCGACGCCGATGCCGTTGTTCGTGTCCGCGCTGGCGATTCCGGCGACGTGCGTGCCGTGGTTGCAGCGATCATCCGTGCCGCTCCCGTAGAGGTTCCCGGTGAGATCCTGCCGCGCCACGACCTTCCCCGCGAGATCGGGGTGCGCCTCGTAGATGCCACAGTCGAGGATGGCGATCTTCACCGTCCCGGAGCCGGTCGTCACGCTCCACGCGGCGGGGGCATGGATCATCGCCATGCCATACTGCTGGCCGAAATACGGGTCGTTCGGCGTGTCGGCGGTACGGAGGATGACGTCCGGTTCGGCGTAGGCGACACGGGGGTCGGCGCGATAGGCTTGGATCGCGGCATCCAGCGACGGTGCGCCGGAGACATCGACGTATTGCGCGCTCGCGTTGACTCGTTTGAGCGGGATCGGACTCGGCGTGCCCGGCGCTTTCGCGACCTGCCGGTGTACGTCGCCTTCTCCGCGTCGCTGACGCCCGGGCGGAAGCCGACAATGATGCGATCGGCGACCACCTCATGGCCGTCCGCCGTCCGGGTGCGCCGGATGGGCTGCACCTGTATCGTCTGGTTGCCGCGCTGCACGGTGTGTGCGGGATCCAGCGGGACCGTCGTATCGCGGCCCGGCGGCGCGGAATTCGGCGTCACCGACGGCGCGGGAGGTGCCGCGTACTGAGGGAGGCGCCGCCCGTTATCGAGGCGGCGAACGTCGCGGCCAGCACGCCGACCAGGACAAGCCAGCGCGCCCGGTCGCGCGACGATACTCTCCATTGTCCCCGCTTCCCAATGTCCCCACTTCCCCACGCCACCGGTCCCCAAAGCGCGCATCTAAGCGGGTTTGAAACCCGCGCCATGATACACGACGATACCACATCGCCGATCGCGATGGCGGCGCATCACCCGAATGTAGTGGCATGTGAGTCGCGGCCCCGCGATGATGCCGCTCACATCTTTTTACGTGGCGTTGTTCTGGCCGATCAGGAAGGTAACGAGGACGAGGATCGTCGCGGCGGCGGAGACGAGGGTGAGGTTGATTGCCTGCTCGCGTCCGCTGAACCGCTTGCGCACGTAGCCGTGCTCCATCCCGACCGGGATGAGGACGATCAGGGCGAACAGATAGTGGAGCACCACATTGCGCTTGCCGCTCGTCAGCAGGCCGATGCCGAGCAGATACTGGATGAGGAGAAAGAGCGAGGCGAGGTAGGAGATATATTTGCCGGCCGCGATCGTCCGCCCGGCGATGCCGATCGCGTAGAGGATCGTCGCCACCAGGAACAGAACGAGCACAGCGGTGCCCACAAACATGTGAACATTACTCATCCGGCACTCCCTCCCATGCGAGTATCAACGGCGTACGCCATCGGACGCCACTCTGTCGGCGTTAGTGTAACACCGAGTAGCGAGTAACGAGCGGGATGGGTTCATCTCGCCAGTCGTTACTCGCTACTGCGCATCAGCGCATCAGCGCGATGTCGGAATCGGCGCGGGAGCCGGAGCGGAGGCGTTGGCGCCCGAGGTCGCGGGCGGGGGCGGGGCAGGGCGCGACGCGGGATTCGCCGCCGGGACTGCCCCAACGACCGGTCCGGGCCGGGCCGTCGGTGCGCCGATGTATGTGAAGCCGTTCGGCATCGCGCCGGCCTGACCGTCCGGATTCGTGATTGCGACATCGACGCTCCCGGATGCGTGCGCGGGGGCGGTCACGACGATTTGCGTGCTCGTGACGGCGGTGACCGTCCCGACCGCGCCGCCGAAGGTCACCGTGGCGCCGGATTGGAACGCCGTTCCCGCAATCGTCACCGCCGTGCCGCCCGTCGCCGGGCCGGATGCGGGCCCAATCGTGGCCGGATGCGGCGGCGCGGCGGCGATCGTCAGGGTGAGCGGCGATGTGACCGTGCCATCGCTGTTCGCGACCGCGACCGTGGCCACCCCGGCCGTCAGCACGTCCGCCGCGGCGACGCTGGTCGTCAGTTGGGTGCCGGTGACGGAGAGGGCGGGGCGGGACACGCCGTTCCAGAGCACCGTCGCACCCGTGCGGAAGTTCGTGCCCGTGATTGTCAGCGTGAAGGGCGGGCTGCCCGCCGTCACTGTGCTCGGAGTCAGGCCGGTGGCCGTCGGGAGCGCGGCGTCGCTGGCGACAGCGGCCAGCGCGTTGATCCGTCCATACTGCCAATTCGTGCCTGTGCCGGGGATGCGGTCCGCCGTGCTTTCGAGCCGCTGCACGACCGCCTGCGCGCTCGTGCCCCAACCGGTCGCCCAGATCAGGGCCGCCAGACCGGCGACATGCGGCGTCGCCATCGAGGTGCCGCTGAAGGAGGCGTATTCGCTGCCGCCATTGAGGTTCGGATTGACGGTGGAATAGATGAGCGAGCCGGGCGCGGCGACATGGACCCAGGGGCCGTAGTTGGAGAAGCTGGATTTCGCATCGCTGGCGTCGGTGCTCGCGACGGCGACGACTTGCGTGCAGTCGGCGGGCTGGAAGAGCCCGGTGCTCCCGCTATTGCCTGCCGCCGCGACGATCACGACGTTCTTGCCCCACGCATAATTGATCGCATCCTGAAAAGTCTGCGAGCACGCACCGGCGCCGCCGAGACTCATGCTGATGACGTTCGCGCCGTTGTCCGCCGCCCAGCGAATGCCGTCCGCGATCTGCGAATCGTAGCCGACGCCGCCATCGCTGAGGATCTTCCCATTCAGCAGGCGCGTGTCGTAGCCGACCCCGGCGACGCCGGTACCATTGTTCGTGTCCGCGCTGGCGATGCCCGCCACATGCGTGCCGTGATTGCACTGGTCATCGGTGCCATTCGGGCTGGCAGTGAAATCGCGCCGCGCGACGACCTTGCCGACGAGATCGGGATGATTCTCATGGATGCCGCAGTCGAGGATGGCGATCTTCACCGTCCCGGCGCCGTGCGTCACGCTCCAGGCGGCGGGTGCCTGGATCTTCGCCATGCCGTACTGGTCGCGGAAGAGGGGGTCGTTCGGCAAATCGAGGGCATGGACGATATAATCCGGCTCCGCGTAACGCACGCGCGGATCGGTACGATATGAGGCGATCAGATCGTCCAGCGATGGCGCGCCGGTGGCATCGACCGTCTGCGCGTCGTCGCCGATGCGCTTGGTGGGCAGCGGATTCACGGTCGTCGCGCGCGCCACCGTCCGATGGACCGCGTCCTTCTCGGCATCCGTGACACCGGGCTGGAAGCCGACAACGATCCGATTCGCGACTGCCTCGCGGCCGTCCGCTGTCCGTTGCGTCGGCAGCGGCGATGGCACGCCCGCGCCCGTACGCTCGGCGGTCGCCGTATCTGTCCGAGCCGTCGGAGCGGGCGGCGCGGCGTCCAGTGTCGTCGCATTGGCCATGCTAAAGAACGCCATCGCGGCGAGGAGCAGACTGATGAGCGCGGATCGTCCCCTCAACCACAGGCCCCCGGTGCATCTCATGCGCTAATCACCCCTTTGTCGTGCTCACAGCCACAGCAGGATATGGACTTGAGTACATTCATATCTCTATTCTGGATAACGGTGTAAATATGCAAAATGTGACGGGTATCACCCGCCTACGCGCTCGAAAGGGGCGCGGCACAAAAAACGCGGCCGGTCAGGGGTGACTGGCCGCGTTCCTGGATGTCTGAAGAAGGAAGAGGATACGGGGATCAAGCGTACCCGTGGCGGCGGGTTTTAGCTTGCCGCACCTTGCTGCAGCAGGCTAAAACTCACCGTCACCGACCATTGCCGAGACGGCGCGATCATACGCACCGTGAATAGCGAGCGGCGAAGCCTCGATCCGTCACGCTGTTGCAATCCGCTGGTCGGCAGCCGCCTGCTGCACGCTGCCCGCCGCGGGCTTCCCGCTACTCCGCCACGGGCTCGTCGTGAGGATCGTGCGCACTGCGTCCGGGTGTGCGGCGATGAAGCGCAGTTCGTCCGGCAGGAGCGGCTTCTGATTGTGACCATTGGCGACCTGGACGAGTTCCAGCACCGCCGCCGCCTCGTCGTTATCCGCGAAGGTGACGCCGAGTTGCTCGTAGACGTACTTGAAACCGGCGAGACCGCCGTACTCGCCGGTCGTGATGACGCGCCCGGTCGGCACCTCGTCCACCTCGGGGCGGCCGAGCAGTTCGTAGTCGTAGAGCTCGTAGTTGTGGCGGTCCTTCAGCGCGCCATCGGCGTGGATGCCGCTCTCGTGCGCGAAGGCGTTCGCGCCGATGCCGACCTGCCGGATCGGCACGGGCAGGCCGTAGCTGCGGGCGACATAGTTGCCGAGCCGCCACGCCCACGAGAGATCGAGCGTCTCGCCGATCTCGTACCCCTGCAATCCGTTCGCGTATTTGATGGCGAGGATGCAGGAGAGGAGGTCGGCCTGCCCTGCGCGCTCGCCGTTGCCGTTAACGGTCGCGTTGATGTAGGCATCCACGCCCGCATCCACTGCGGCCTGGGCGGCGAAGACGCTGTTCGCATTCGCCATGCCGAGGTCATCGTGGCAATGCGGCTCGATCGGGATGCGCACCGCCTCGGCCAGTCGGGTGATGCGGTCGTAGATCGTGCGCGGCGAGTCGAAGCCGAGCGTGTCGCAATAGCGGAAGCGCACCGCGCCCGCCGCCTTCGCCGCCTGGGCGAACTCGATCAACTGCGCGATGTCCGTGCGGCTCGCGTCCTCCGCGTTGACGCCCACGGTGCGGACGCCGCCCGCCTTCGCCGCCGCCACCGCCTCCTCCATTTCGCGGATGACGGCGGCACGGTCGAATTTGCCGCGAAACTTCAGTTGCAGCATCAAATCCGACGTGCTCATCGAGAGATTGAGGTCCGTGCAACCGACGGCGATTGCCTTCTCCACATCGCCGCGCAGCGCGCGCACCCAGCCCTCCAGTATCATGGCGCCGAAGGCGCCCGCACGCTGGAGGGCGAGATTGCCCTGGATATAGTGAAATTCGTGATCGCTGAATGGGAAGCCGAATTCCGATTGATAGACGCCCAGTTTGGAGACATACCAGTTGACCATCGTCTTCTGGAACTTGGAAAGTTTGATCCGCGAGGTCTGCACGCCGTCACGATTGGTGACATCAATGAAATGAATCCGGGCCATCCCGACATCTCCTTGCGGGTCTTCGGCGGCGCGCCGCTAACATCCGGTATGCCGCCCCAACCCATGCACGACAAACCGGGAGCGCACTAAGGCTGCACATCCCGTATGACCGACAGGGCCAATGGGCGCATTGTGCCGCCGGGGAAGAAATCGTGTCAATCGGCGGCGAGGATCGTCTGCCCAAAGCAACTACTTGCCGGTGTGGGCTGTTCCTTCATGTGTATATTCCAGAATGACGTTATTATCCGAATATACAAATCAATCTCTGTCTCTTTATTTAGATCACTTGCGCATTTCGCGATATTACCCCTATACTGTTACCGTTCTACAAAATAGATGTAGCACGTACGCCTTTCGTCAAAAGTTACTCACAGGTTCAACGGTACGTACATTCACAGGGACGGTGATGTGAGGCGAAAAGGACGGGTTGGGGTTCTGTAAGGGGAGGGTGGTCTGGATGAGGACGTTTCGGCTGGTTGGTATTGGTATCGCGCTCATGCTCATGTCGCTTGCAATTGGCGATGGTTCGGCTGGAGCCACCGGATCGACCGTCATTACGCACGGGAATTTGGAAGGCTGGGTATTTGAGGGTTCCGATGTCGAGGGTCACTCCGGTGGCATTTCGTCGGGTGCGTTCGTCACTGGCCCGTCCGGTGGTACCGGGACGGGGAGCGCGCACTTCGTCCTCGGTAATCAGGCGGGTGGTGAGTTCCTCGCCACGACAGCAATTCGCGGGCACCTCGCTCACTTCCACTTCGTTAACTACGCTGACTTTCGATACTTACGTGACGCCTGATCCGTCGAACCCGACACTGGCCCGCAGCGTCGCGCTCGAATTCGACATCGACTTCGATCCAAGCGCCCCGTGCTCTACACTCATCCGTCCACAGGACCCGGTTGGGAGTTGCTACCAGGGCCGATTCGTCTATATTCCCGCCTTCAACAATGGGTCGCCGGTTGTCCCGAATGCGTGGCAATCCTGGAATGCGCTCGATTCGGCGAAAAACTGGTATGCATCTCGCGGTGTACCCGCTCACCCCGGCATGTGCACCCAAGCCGCCGCAGCCCAGTGCTCCATGGCCGATCTCCTCGCGGTATATCCGCATGCGGCTGTCATGCTCAGATCAGGCACCGGCCAGTTTGGTATCAAGGCCGGGTCCGGCTACTCGAGTTTCGACGGCAACGTGGACAATATCGTCGTCAATGGCACGAAGTTCGACTTCGAGCCCGGTGGTGCACCGGCGACGCTGCACGTCCGCCCCGACGGCAATGACAGCATCTGCAACGGCAGCGCCAACGCGGCAGTCGCGGACGCGGTGTACCCAAATTGCGCCTACAAGACGATCAACGGCGCGCTGGCCCAGGCCGCTGCCGGAGACACGCTCCTCGTCCATGCAGGCACGTACACCGAGCAGGTGAACCTCACCAAGAACCTAACCCTGACGGGCGATGGCGCGGGAACGACCACCATCCAAGTCCCGGCCGCGCCGACCTCGAACATTCCCGCACCCGCCGGGTTGACGGGCTACTCGCTCGTCTCGCTGGCGAACAACGCGACGGTCACGATGTCCGGCATCACGCTGAATGGCCCCTGGCCATTCGCGGGCAACTGCGCCGCCGATTTCTTCGGTGTTTCGGTCTATGATGGCGGAACACTCCACCTCAGCCACGCGACGGTCTCGAACATCATCAATAGCGATCCCGCCTCTTACGGCTGCCAGCAAGGCGACGCCATCCGGGTCGGACGCAACTCGATCAGTCAGTCGGCCACGCGACGATCAGTAACGTGACCATCACGGGCTACCAGAAAACCGGCATCGTCGTCGACGGCGCGAACAGTTCGAGCACGGTGGATCAGAATATCATCACTGGCCCAGGTACTAACACGACGCTGTCCAAGGCTATCGCAATGAATGGCATCCAGATCAGCCGCGGCGCGACGGGCTCCGTGACGAACAATCAAATCACGAACAACGTCTGTGACGACCCCGATCCAGCGGCTGGCTGTGGCCCGGATCCCTTCGCCACGCAGTCCGCAGGCATCCTGATCTACAACTCCGACGGATTGACGATCCAGGGCAACTCACTGACGGGCAACGATATCGGCATTTACAACTTCTCGCAGTCAACTGCCGGTAATGCGATCAGCAAGGTGAACGGCACTACCGCACATAGGAAGACGATCCCCAGCGATCCGGGCCCTAGGAAGAACATCGTAGCGCAGCCAACGCCATCACAGATCACCGGTAATACACTCACGAATAACCGCTACGAGAACGTCTTCCTCGACGAAGGCACTGCAACGGTCAATGGCAATACGATCACAGGCAGCAACGTTGGCGTCGAAGTAGCATCGTTCAATCCGAACGTAGAAGGCACTGACGGCAACTCTCAAGGCACCCTCTCGAAGAATGAGATCAAGAACGCGGCAGTTGCGGGCGTTCAGTTACAACTCGATCCCACGACCACACCATTTATCGCGAAGATAAGCGGCGACTCGAACAGCATCCACAATAACCCGATTGGCGTGAACAATACGACCTCAACGCCGATCACGATGACGAAGAATTACCGGGGCAGCGCGAACGGTCCGGCAAATGCGACGAACATGTTCAACGTCGGTTCGCAGGGTAATAGTGTCTCCGCCAATGTGAACTTCATCCCGTGGTGGAGCACGATCAGCGGCACGCCCGGCTCGTTCACCGGCGCCTCGTTCGCGCCCGTCACGACCACGGCTCCCGCTGGCCAGTTCGCCTCGATTCAGGCAGCGGTAACTGCGGCGACGGGCGGCACCGTAGCGCGGCGGCGGGCACATTCACCGAGTCGGTGACGGTCGGTAAGGCGCTCACGATCAACGGCGCGAAGCACGGCGTGGACGCCCGCACCGGCCGCGGCGCGGCCGAGTGCGGAAACGATTCTGGATGCGAAGGGCGGCCCCACGGGTTCTCCTTGAACGTGGACGGTATCACCCTCGACGGATTCATCGGTACAGAATGCCGGCGCCACCGCAAATGACCCGAATGGTGCAGCACCGGTGTCTTCCTGAGCGCCACCCACAGCGGCTATCAGGTGCTGAACAACATCATTCAAAACAACGCGATCGGTCTCTACGGAAACTCGCAAGGGACGACGCAGACGCAGATCAAGCAGAACCTGATGCAGCACAACAATGGGACGGTGCCGCAAGCGGGAACGCGATCTACGCGGATCAGGGCAGCGTCAATATCCTGATCGACAACAACACGTTCGTGGACAACGTGCAAGGTGGCGCGGCCTCATTCAACGGCCTTGTCGGTACCGCAGCACGACATCACGTTCAGCAATAACAACGCCGACAGCGATATCTCGTTCGTGAACTCCGCCAACGTCACGGTGAGCAACAACACCAGCACGAGTACGTCCCTGGGGTCACTCATCATCATCGCCGGTGGCGTCAATGGTGTCATATCACGGGGAACAATGTCTCGAACGCGGGGAATGTCGGCGCGAACTTCCCAGGCAGCGCGGTCCTCATCGGTGATTTCTACGGGTACGGCCCGAACCAGAACATCGACATCGAGCACAATAGCTTCACCAGCAACACACATGATGGTGTCGAAGTACGTGCGGGTGGTGTGACGGGAGCGCCGTGACGATCCATGCCAACACGATCTCCGGCAACCTGCGCGATGGCGTGAACAACGCGGCCTCGGTCGCGGTAGACGCCACGAACAACTGGTGGGGGAAGCTGACCGGCCCGGCGCACGCGACAAACGTCGGTGGCACCGGGAACGCCGTCACCGACAATGTCACGTTCACGCCGTGGTGCGGCAACGACACCTGCACGATCCACTATGGCATCGGCACCAAGCTGGTCTACACGACGCAGCCCGTCGGTGGCCCGGCGACCGCGCCGCTCGTGACGCAGCCGGCGCTGCAAGCGGAGGACGTAAGCGGCAATCTCGGCATTAATTTCGCCGGCCCCGTCGCGCTCACGCTCGGCACGAACCCCAGTTCCGCCATACTCGGTGGCACGACGACGGTTAACGCCGTCAGCGGTGTGGCCACCTTCACGAACGTCTCCGTCAGCAAGGCAGGAACGGGGGATACACTGGTCGCTTCGAGCGGCGCGTTGACTCCGGCGACGAGCAATCCGTTCACCGTCGGCGCGCCGATCCCGACAGTCAGTGCGATGGACATCGCTACGGGGACCGTCAATGGCGGCCCGACGGTCGTGATTACCGGAACGAACTTCGTTACCGGCGACACTGTTACCTTCGGCGGTGTCGCGCGACAGACATCCAGGTGCTCAGCGGCACGCAGATTTCCGTCAAGACGCCGGCACACGCGACGGAGGGTTTCGTGGATGTCCGCGTCGTCAATGCGAGTAATCAGGGGAATACGTTGACCAAGGGCTACGAGTACGATGCAGCGACGACCACGACGACCACGAACGGCAACACTCGGGCAGGAGGAGGTTAACCCGGGTTCGAGTAATCCAAGCCCCGCACCGCCATCGCGCAGCCCCGGTAGCTCACCGCCCACGGGCCGGTAAGCCACCGGTAAACGGTAACGGCAACGCACACCGCTCCCTTTTTCCCGTCGGGGAGCAGTGTTAAGTCGCTCTGATACGGAGTGTTCCAACTGACTACTGTCTACCGCGCGGCGCGTTGGCGATACGCCGCCCGGAACCACGGATGAATGACACCGAGCGTTTCCCGCCGCTCCCAAAGGTATCGCAGATAGACGAGCGCCGCCGCATCGAGCGAGGCATCGAGCGCCGTGAGCAGCGCGTTCCGATACGGCGGGATGCCGGGTAGATCCCATGCGATCTTGTCCGCAACGAAGACGACGGTATCGAGTGGCGACGCATCCGCCTGCAATGTCGTGTGGCAGCCGATTGCGCTGAGGACCGCCGCATCCCGTTCCCCGAAGAGTTCGCGCGCGAAGACGACCGAGAGTTTCTGATGCACGATCATCGGGAAGGCGATTTCTTCGGGTAATACGTCCACGCCGCAGGCGTGCGCGACCGCGATCCGCTCGTCCAGCGGCAGTACGACGCTGACATCGTGGAACCATCCTGCCCGCTCCGCGCCGTCCGCATCCAGATGAGCGATCGCCGCGATTCGCCGCGCCTCCTGCGCGACATCCCGGACATGCGCCGCCGTCTGCGGAAAGCCGTGCCGCGTCAGGAAGGCCGGGACATCGCGGCGCGGAACGCCCGTAACGATCATCTCCGCCATGAAGCGCGCGCGAAGCGTCGCAATCATCGGATATCCGCACTCTGTCGCACATGCTCCGGGACGATCAATTTGCTATCCGGCGCGGAATGTTCTTTGATGACGATCCACCGCGCGCCCTCGTCCGGGTCGATCCACGTCACCCGGTGCCGCTCGCCCGGCTGCACCATCACGACCATCCCCGCCGCGATGGGCACATCCTCCCCCTCCACGCAGAGCGTCGCCCGACCATGCAGCACGACATAGTACTCGTGGAAGTTGTGGTAATGGTATGCCTCGCCCGGCGGGACGCGCCGCATGATCCCGGTCACGGCGATTTCGAGCGGCGAGCCGTTCCAGTGCCCGCACCGCCACGGGCTCCCGGACTGTGGATAAATCCGCATAGACTCCCCTGTTAACGAAGCCGGTTCGTGCGCGTTCAATCCTCGCTGGGGAACTGCTCCGGGTAGCGCGCGAAGGTAACGAACGTCTCCGCCTCCACGCGTAGATAGACGCCCTCGCCCCAGTCGCGCACGCTCGAACCGCTCGCCGCCCGTTGCATCCCCTCGATCGTCGCGAAATCCGGGTGATCGACCGGGATGATCGTCGCACTGCCGTGGACGATGATCGCGAGATCATCGCCGACGTAATGGGTGAGGCTGATCGCCGGGCGGGCTATCACCATCCGCGTCCGCGCCGCCGTTGCGACAGTCGGGATATGGAAGCGCCCCCGGAAGAAGAGCGATCCAATCGGCGCGACGCGCGGCTCCCCCTTCGCGGTCGTGGTGGCGAAGGCGACATTCTGGATGCCCTGTAAATAGCGCGTCACCTGCTCCGCGGAGAGCGAATGCTCCGGCATCTCGAACGAGCTACGCAGGAATGGACCCGCCCGCTCGATGCTTTTATCAAGGAGCGCCCGCAACCGCTGCATGTCTTCCGGTGTCTCGTGCATTTAACGCACTCCCTTTCGGCACCGCTCACAACGCTTCCCATTCATCACGCTCTATGCCTGCTTGTCGGAGAATCCGCGCAAGGAAATCCCGCCCAATGTCGCCCTCGTGCGGGTTCGGCAACCAGACAGTAACATCATTTCTCACCATAAACTGATGCCGCTTCCCGGAGTAAGGGCCTTCAAATCCGATCTCTTTGAAATAGCGGATGAGGTCTTTTCGTTTGATTGGACCGAGACGTGGCATCAGACCGGTGCCGGGATTGTTGGCACAATGCCTTCAATAACGGGCAGCGGGAGATGCCGTGCGACCCTGAGAAGCGTCCACTCCTCGAGTACCTCGGCGAGGAGATCGCGGCAGGATTCGAGCGTTTCCGCGTTGGCGTAAACCCCTTGAAAGCCCGGAATCTCTCCGTAGAACGTGCCATCATCCGGCAGGATTTCGTAGTGTGCGTGACGTAGCGCTATATGGAAATACTCTGCCAACATCGCAAGCTCCTTTCGCTATCCTACCAGTATAACGTACCGCATTGACCCTCTCATCACCGCAGCAACTGCTGCTCCGCGCCCGCGAGCAAGGCGCGCAGGCGGTCGGTGCGGAGATGATAATAGAGGCGGTGCTCGTCGCGGCGGATATCGACGAGATCGAGCCGCTTCAGGCCGTTGAGATGGTGCGAAACGGTGGCGATGCTGAGGCCGAGCAGTTCCGCCAATTCCTGCCCGTAGCGTGGCGCGGCGACAAGCAACTGTATGAGCGCCCAACGCGCCGGGTCCGCGAGCAGGCGGTAGACATCCTGATAGGTCTCCGATGGAGCGATCTCCGGCACAATCGCGCCCGGTGCGCCCGATCTATCGGGAGGACGCGGCAGCACATCCGCGCCATAAGCGATGGGATATATCGGCCTATCGCCCCTGGCATCGGGCGGATGGTCGCCCGGAAAAGTCGCCCAGCCGGCGCCGAGGAAGACCGACGGCCAGCAGAGGAGACGGGGCATAGCGCGCGCCTGCCACCCCGCGTCCGGCAGGCGCGCGGCGACGAAGCCTGCCGGGTCGTCGCGAAAGACGGCGCGCATTCGCGCCTCCGCGGCCCGCTCGGCTGCGTACAATTCCGGGAGGAGCGGCGTGAAGAAATCATCGAACAGGCCGGCAAGCAAATCCGCGAGCCGCTGCCGCTCCCGCGCCGGATGGGTAATCGCATCGGCGATGCGCATTGGGTCGGATGGCGCGGGGTAGAGGAAACGCTGCACATACTCCGTCGCCCACACGGGATCGTCGATCAGCGAGCGGAGCAGACCAGGGCTGCGCGGCGCGTCCGCTCGAAGATTGCCGCCGCAGGCAAGCGCATGGGCGACGACCGCCGTATCCGGCACAGCGCGCACCGCTTCGATTAGCGCCGTGGGATTACTGCCATCCGGCACTGTCCACACGGCATCGAGCGCGAGCAGGCCGATCGGCAATGTCGCGTCGAACGACGCAGTGATCGCGCGCATCCGCTCCGGCTCAATCCGCTCCCTGAGCGCGGAAAGATGGTCTGGCCCGGCCTTGCTGCCTCCCCCCGCATTGTTCGCCAGCAGAGAGAGCGCGAGCACGCAATCCGCGAGCGGCAGGCACGCGAACGCGACGCGCTCCTCCCATACCGTTCGCTCTTCCGGTAACACGACGCGAATCATCGATCCCCCATGCCACGATCTGTTCCCCCTTCCCCCGTGGGGAAGGGGGCTAGGGGGTTAGGGCCTCTTACGCGTTGACGAGTTCCGGCACCGCCGCGATGACGTCCGAGACGATGTCGTCCGGTGTGATGCGCTCCGCCTCGCCCTCGAAGTTGAGGATGATGCGATGCCGCAAGGCCGGGTAGGCGACCGCGCGGATATCCTCATGCGCGACGGCCAGCCGCTCGGAGAGGAGAGCGCGGATTTTGCCGGCGAGGATCATCGCCTGCGCGCCGCGCGGGCTGGAGCCGTACCGCACGAAGCGGCGCACGCTCTCCGGCGCGCCGGGTTGTTCCGGGTGCGTGGCGAGCAGCAGTTGCACCGCGTATTCGTTGATGTGGCTGGCGACGGGCACCTCGCGCGCCAGATCGCCCATGCGGATGATGTCGATGCCCGTCGCGACGGTATTCACCTCGGGCGAGAAGCCGCCCGTCGTGCGGCGGAGAATCTCGCCCAGCTCCTCGGCGCGCGGGAAGCCGACGACGAGCTTGAACATGAAGCGGTCCAATTGCGCCTCGGGCAGTGGATACGTCCCCTCCATCTCCAGCGGGTTCTGCGTGGCGAGGACGAAGAAGGGGCGATTGATCGGATAGATCGTGTTCGCGACCGTGACGGTGCGCTCTTGCATCGCTTCGAGCAGGGCAGACTGCGTCTTCGGCGTGGCGCGGTTGATCTCGTCCGCGAGGATCATATTCGCGAAGACCGGGCCGGGTTGGAATTGGAAAGTCCGCCGCCCCGCGTCGTTCTCGGCGAGGATATTCGTGCCGGTAATGTCGGCGGGCATCAGGTCGGGCGTGAACTGGATGCGGCTGAACTGGAGATCGAGCGCGTCCGCGAAGGTGCGGATGAGCATCGTCTTGCCGAGACCGGGCACGCCCTCCAGGAGCGCGTGGCTCCCGGCGATCATGCAGGTAAGGACGGCCCGCACGACCTCCGCCTGCCCGACCATCAGATGCCCCACCTCCGCTTCGAGCCGGAAGGCGATCTCGCGGAACTGCTCCGGCGTGAGCATCGGCGGCGGATCGGGGTTATACGGGGTCGGCTGATTGCTGTACAAATACGACACGTAGTACCTCAGTTTCAACGATACGGCACCCGCGAGCGGCCGTTAATGAGCGGTCTGCGCCGCAAGTATACCAGCGACCGCCACTTCCCGCCGTTGTGTGGAAGCTCGCCTTCCGGGCGCGGGTGCCCTCTGGACAGGGTGGGCAGTATGGGGAAGGGGATGGGGTTAGGGCGTTTCCGGCTCCTTCACCATCATCGCGTAGTCATGGCGCAGATAGTGATTCTCCATCACGCAGGCGACATGCCAACCGTGCCGCTCGTAGAAAGGTCGCGCAAGGCCGTCGTGCCGCGTGTGCAGCGTCATCTTGTGCGCGCCCTGCGCGGCGGCCCACCGCTCAAACGTGGCGAGGAGCCGTGCGCCGAGCCCGTTGTTGCGCTCCGCCGGGGCGACCATCAGTTCGCTGAGGTGCGCCACGCCCGCGTCGATGCCACACGTCGCGACGCCGACCAGCGTCCCGTCCCGCTCCGCCGTGATGACGCAGTGCGCGCCCGTCCACGGCGCGGGATCGACCATCGTCCATTGCGCGTCGAGGAAGGGGCGCACACGCGCATCGTCCTCGCCCTCGTGCACCGTGATCTCCATGCCGCTCTGCTCCTTTCAGCGTGGCGAGTATACTGCCGCGCATGGAATCGTTACGACTGCCGACCGTCTCCGTCGTCGTGCCCGCCTACAACGAGGCGCGCGTGATCGCCCGCTGCCTCGGCACATTGCTCGACCAGACGCACCGCCCGCGCGAGATCATCGTCGTGGACGACGGCTCGACGGATGGCACGCGGGAGATCGCGCGCGGCTTCGGCGGCGTGACGCTCCTCGAACAGTCGCACGAGGGGAGCGGCGCGGCCCGCAACCGGGGCGCGCGGGCGGCAACGGGCGACGTGCTCTGCTTCGTCGACGCGGACATGCGCTTTCCCAGGGATTTCCTCGCCCGCCTCGTCGCGCCGATCGCGCGGGGCGAGGCAGTCGGCACCTTCCACGCGGCCGAGTACGTCGCGAACCCGCAGGAGCGCTGGGCCCGCCTCTGGAACATCAACCAGCGCCTGCCCGTCACCCGCAAACTGCCGGACGATTACCCCGACCGGCAGGCCGTCTTCCGCGCCGTCCGCCGCGATGCCTTCCTCGCGGCGGGCGGCTTCGTCGCCGGCGGCTACGACGACGACCTCTCGCTCGCCGAACGGCTCGGCACGCTGGCGGTCGCCGCCCCCGGCGCGGTGGTTTATCACACCAACCCGGCGCGGCTGCGGGAAATCTACGGCCACGCCCGCTGGATCGGCGCGAGCGCCGCCGTCCCACAGACCGTGGGGGAATTCTGGCGATACTGCCCCCTCAATCCGCGCGGCAAAGGCTGGCGCGCACTCGCACAAGCGGGCGAACGCGCCCTCCCCGTCTTCCGCCTCGTCTACGGCGCGGGCATCTGCGCCGGAATGCTCCGCGCCCGCCGTGGCCGCACAGCGAAATAGAGATTTTGAACCACGGAGACACAGAGAACACCGAGGGATACAAGGAATATGATGACATACAATGAGTGAACATTTGCAACGTATCGAGAAGCCAAATGGAGCGGTGCTGTTTACGATCATTGTGCTCCGTCATGCTGGGGAATATCTCCTGCTCCATCGGGCGGAATCGAAACGCGTGCAGCCGGGGCGCTGGACGGGGATGGGTGGCCGAGTGGAAGCGGGGGAAATGGGCGACCTCACCGCGTCCGGCCTGCGCGAGTTGCATGAGGAGAGCGGCATCGCGGCGCACGCAGTGACGGACTTCACGCTCCGGCGCGTCGTCTTCCATGCCCGTCCCGGCGCGCCGCTGACGACGCTCCTTTACTTCACCGGTACACTGACAACGCGTGTCCTCCCGACCTGCCCGGAGGGGACGCTTGCCTGGCTCTCGCCGGAGCAATTGCCCGACCTCCCGCTGATCGACAATGCGCGCCCGCTCCTCCCCCTGCTCTTCGCCGATCAGGAGCGCGACCCCGCCGGGGCCGAACCGCTCGCCCTCGGCCTCGCCCGCTTCGATCCTGACGGCGCCTTCCGCGACATCCTCTGGGCATAACCGCCTCTACCCTCGACCTTCTGCCCTCAATACCGCACCAGTATCTCGTCCAGCGGCTTCTTGGCGAGGGCGTGCTTCGGGACGGTCGCATTTTCGGCGGGGTAGCCGACGGGGATGACGACATACGCGCGCTCGTTGCGCGGTCGGCCCAATACGTCGGCGAGGAAGGCCATCGGGCTGGGCGTGTGCGTCAGGGCGACCAGCCCCGCGTGCGTGATGCTGGCGAGGAAGAAGCCGACGGCGATGCCGACCGATTCCTGCATGTAGTAGTGCTTGAACTGCCGCTCCGTGCCGTCCGGCATCTGCTCCAATCCATAGGCGTGGCCGAAGACGACGACCGTGTACGGCGCTTCGGTCAGGTGTGCCTTGCGGAAATCCGTGCCGAGCGGGGCGAGGGCGGCGCGCCACTCGTCCGAGATGTGATGCGCGTAGAAATCGTGCTCCTCGTCCTCCGCCGCCTCGCGGAGACGCTGCTTCAATGCGGGGTCGGAGACGACGGCGAATGTCCACGGCTGGCAGTTCGCCCCCGATGGCGCGGTGCCCGCCGCCGCAATGGCATTCTCGATCAGTTCGTACGGCACCGGATCGGTCGAGAACATACGCACGCTGCGCCGCCCGCGCATCGTCGCCAGAAAGGCGCGCGACCGCGCCAGGCTCTCCGCCACCGGCAGCCGCCGAAAGTCGAGCGGCACCGGCTGATACGACGCATCCTCCCCTTCAATCATCGACTGCGCGGTATGTTCCATTGCGTTTCTCCCTCAATAGTGGAAACGGGGATTGAACCACAGAGGCACAGAGGCCACAAAGCAAAGACAAAGAAGAAATCCTGTTTTCTCTTTTCCCTCTCTGTGGCCTCTGTGCCTCTGTGGTTCCCCCGGCTTCCGCGTCACGAGCCGAGGGCGTAGGATTCGCGGCGCGGGTCGGCGCCACCGATGCGGGTGCCGGTCTCGGGATCAACGATGATCGCGCAGACGCTGCACGCTGCTCCGCTCCAATCGTCCCAGACATTGACGACGTGGCCGCGCCGCGCCAATTCCTCGCGCACAGCGGCGGGGATGCGGCCCTCGACATTCAGGAGTCCGGGGTGGTAGCCGTGCGGCCAGAACGAGTTAGGGAAGGACTCGGAGATGATGCGCGGCTGCTCGATCGCCTGCTGCGGGTTCATGCCGAACTCCGTGCAGTTGAGGAAGACTTGCAGCATCGCCTGCGTCTGCCCGTCGCCGCCGGGGCAGCCGAAGGGCATGAACAACGCGCCGTCGCGCAGCGCCAATGCGGGGTTCGGCGTCAGGCGCGGTCGCTTACCCGGTTGCAGCGACGAGGCATGGCGCGGGTCGAGCCATGACTGCGAGCCGCGCGAGGACAGCGCGAAGCCGCACCCCGGCACGAGCGGGCTGGACATCGCGCTATCGCTCGGCGTGGCGGAGAAGGCGTTGCCGTCCTTGTCCACGACGCAGCAGTAGGCGGTGTCCGGCCCCGGCGGCGCGGCGACCAGTTCGGGCCGGTAGGGCGTCACGTCGAGATGCGCGGTATCCGCCGCCATGAAGGGTCGCGGGTCGCCGAAGGGCGGCATCTCGCCCCAGGCGCGGGCCGGATCGATCCGCGCCCGTCGCGTCGCGGCATACTCCGGCGAGAGCAGCCCCTCCATCGGCACCTGCACAAAATCGGGATCGCCGTAGAACTTGTCGCGGTCGGCGAAGGCGAGGTTAAGCGCCTCGGCGACGACGTGCAGGTAGTCGGCGCTGTTGTGGCCGAGGGCGGGCAGGTCGTACCCCGCGAGGATCGCCAGCGACTGCGGGAGGGCAGGCCCCTGCGTCCACGGGCCGCAGGCGAAAACGGTGTATTCGTGGTAGGGAACGCTCACCGGCGCTTCCTCGCCGACACGGAATTGCGCCAGATCGTCGCCGGTCAGCAGGCCGCCCTGCTCGGCGCTGAAGCGGGCCATCTCTTCAGCGATTGCGCCCTCGTAGAAGAGCCGCCGCGCCGCCTCCAACCCCGCCTCGCGGTTCGCCGCGCCGCGCTCCGCCGCTATGAGCCGCGCGAACGTCCGCGCCAGATCGGGCTGCTGCCAGACCTCGCGAACGCGCGGTGTGCGCCCGTTGGGGAGGAAGGTCGGTACCGAGGAGGACCAGGCGGTGATCTGCGCCGCCTCATCCGCCATCATGCTCGCCAGCCGCGGATAGACTGGGAAGCCGCGCTCCGCCAGATGGTGGGCGGGCGCGGCGACCTCGGCGAAGGTCATCGTGCCGTAACGGGCGAGGGCGTGCAGCCAGGCGCCCATCGCGGCGGGCGTGACGGTGCGCGGGATGCCGACGGGCATATCGCCGCCGTGGTGCTCCATGAACCAGGCGATAGACGCCTTCGCGGGCCAGCGCCCCAGCCCGCTGATCGTGCCGACCCGCCGTGCGTTCGCCTCGTAGACCATGATCGGGGCGACACCGCCGATGTTGGTCAGGGCCGGTTCAAGCACGTTGATGCAGAGGCCCGCCGCAACGCCCGCATCCGTCGCGTTGCCGCCCGCCTTAAGGATCTCCAGCCCGGCGGTCGTCGCCAGATAATGCGTCGAGGAAACCATCTGATCCGCCCCCATGATCGCGGGCCGGTGGGCATGATGCCACGTTACCATCGCGCTGCCTCCCTCGTGAGATTCCCCTGCCCATGCCTGGGTCCAAAGCTTCGCCGGTGCCGCCATGATAGCACAGGCGATATGCTGGAAGCGTCCAAATCATGGCCGTCGGAAGCGTCTCGAAGCCAGCCGGCCACGAGATGGGGGCGTTATGCCCGTAGAGACAAGCATCCTGCTTGCACCACCACGCAGCCTGGAAGATTGCCGCTACGGACGCCCACGTCGCCCGCGAGCATGGCCGTATTTCGTGCTTGCGGCACACCCACATGCGGTGTAGGATACGCGCCGAAGGAGATTGACGGTGCAACAGGTCCTTGCCCAGCGCCACTGGCTCTCGTGGAAGAGCGCCCAATCAGCCAGGTTTGCCGCGTAACCCATCCGGTGCATCGGGTACGCGGCAGGAACCACGCACACCGCCACCGCGCATCCCGGCGCGGCTGATGCGCGTGTGCCGCTCCTGCCTTCACGGAGGAGCAACCCATCATGGGAATCGAGCATTCGTCGGATTTTAATCGAACCACCAAGACACCAAGAGCACCAAGAATGCTCAAAGAAGATGAAAGAGTGGGAGAGTTCGTCCCCCCCTTTCTCTCTCCTGGTATTCTTGGTGCTCTTGGTGTCTTGGTGGTTCATTTTCCCTCCCCATGCGATCGGGCTGGGGGTGCATCATGCTGATTGCGCGGGTGGATACGATCGGGTTGACGTACGGGACGCAGCGGATTTTCGATGGGCTGGACCTGACGCTCAATGATGGCGAGAAGATCGGCCTCGTCGGGCCGAACGGGGCGGGCAAGTCCAGCCTCCTGCGCATCCTCGCGGGCATTGAGACGCCGACGGCGGGCGCGTGTACGCTGCGCAATGGCATCCGCGTCGCCTATCTGCCGCAGGAGTATGCGGAGCAGACGACCGCCCCGGCGATGGACGAGGTGATCGGCGGGCGGGCGGATTTGCTGGCGATGGAGGCGGAACTCGACGCGGTCGAGGCGACGCTCGCCGACCCGGCCTGCGCGGCGGATATGGACGCGATGGGCCGCGCATTGGAGCGGCAGGCGGCCATCCTCGAACGGTATGAGGAGGAAGGCGGGCCGCGCTTCCGGGGCGACGCGCGGGACTTGCTCATCCGCCTCGGCCTGCCGCCGGAGGCGCACGACCAGTCGGTCGCGCTGCTCAGCGGCGGGCAGCGAAAGATGGTCGGCCTCGCCCGCTGCCTGATCGCGAAGCCGGACATCCTGCTCTTGGACGAGCCGGATAACCACCTCGACCTGCCCGGCAAGGCGATGCTCGAAGAGGTGATCCGCTCCTACGGCGGCACGCTCATCCTCATCTCGCACGACCGCTACCTGCTGGACGACACGGTCGCGCAGATCGCCGAGCTGGACGCCGGCCGCCTGACGCTCTATCAGGGCAACTACTCCAGCTACATGACGCAGCGCGAGTTGGCGATGCTCAAGCAGCAGCAGGACTACGTCTCGCAGCAGAAGGAGATCAAGCGGCTGGAGGAGGCGGTCGCCCGCTTCACACTCTGGGCGAATATGGTGCTGGACGAGCGGCACAAGAAGCAGGCGATGAACAAGCAGCGGCAGATCGACCGGATGGAGAAGGTCGAGCGGCCGGTCATGGAGCGGCGCAGGATGGGCCTGCGCTTCCAGTCCGGCGAGCGCGGCGGGCAGAAGGTGATCGAAGGTCGCCACCTCTCGCGCAGCTTCGGCGACGAGATCGTGCTGGCGGACCTGAACTTCACCCTCTGGCGGGGCGAGCGGGTCGGTGTCGTCGGGCGCAACGGCGCGGGCAAGTCGGTGCTCGTCCAGATGCTGCTCGGGCTCGATCCGCCGACCGAGGGCGAGGTCTGGATCGGCCCGTCCATCCGCCTCGGCCATTACGCGCAGCAGCACGATGTCCTCAATCCGAACGAGACGCCGATTGCCTGCATCCGCGCCGTCAAGCCGATGACGGAGGAGACGGCGATGGGCATCCTCGGCCGCTTCCTCTTCAACTACCGGCAGGGGACGGACGTGATCGCCAAGCTCAGCGGCGGCGAGAAGAGCCGCCTGCAACTGGCCCGCCTGATGATCGGCGGCGCGAACTGCCTCTTACTCGACGAGCCGACCAACCACCTCGACATCGCCTCGACCGAGGTGCTGGAGGAGGCGATTCAACGCCTTCGACGGCACGGTGCTGACCATCTCGCACGACCGCTACTTCCTCGACCGCATCTGCACCCGCATCTACGAGATCGCCGACGGCGACCTGACCGAGTACGCCGGCGGCTACAGCGATTACGCCGAGGAGAAGATACGGAGATTCGCCCCGGCCCCCAGCCCCTCCCCGCCATGCGGGAGAGGAGGGCACAAAAGAGAAAAGCGCAGGCACGTCGTTGATTCAGTTCTCTCCCTCTCCATCGCCTCCGTAACCGCAATATGCCGAAGCCTTTAGGCGATGGCTCCGTACGAGAGGGGTCGGGGGTGAGGTACACTATGCCGATGATGACCACGGAAGATTCACCGCTTGCCGCCTTGCCCGTGCTGCCAACGAATGTGGATGCGAACGCGCCGGACTTCCGGGAGAATGCGGCGACCATGCGCGCGCTCGTCGGAGAGTTGCGGGAGCGGCTGCGACAGGTGGCGGCGGGAGGCGGCGCGGAGGCGATCAAACGGCACCGGGCGCGCGGCAAGATGCTGGCGCGGGAGCGGATCGACCGCCTCGTGGACCCCGGCACGCCCTTCCTCGAATTCAGCCCGCTCGCCGCCTGGGAGATGTACGACAACGACGCGCCCTCGGCGGGCATCGTCACGGGCATCGGCGTCGTCTGCGGGCGCGAGGTGCTGATCATCGCCAACGACGCGACGGTCAAGGGCGGCACCTATTACCCGCTGACCGTGAAGAAGCATCTGCGCGCGCAGGAGATCGCCGCGCAGAACCGCCTGCCGTGCATCTATCTCGTCGATTCCGGCGGCGCGTTCTTGCCCTTGCAAGCCGATGTCTTCCCAGATCGCGAGCACTTCGGGCGCATCTTCTACAATCAGGCGCAGCTCTCCGCAGCGGGCATCCCGCAGATCGCCGCCGTGATGGGCTCCTGCACGGCGGGCGGCGCGTATGTGCCCGCGATGAGCGACGAGACGATCATCGTGCGCGGCACCGGGACGATCTTCCTCGGCGGCCCGCCCCTCGTGAAGGCCGCCACGGGTGAGGAAGTGACCGCCGAGGAGCTGGGCGGCGCGGAAGTCCACACGACGCTGTCCGGCGTCGCCGATCATTATGCCGTCAATGACGAGCACGCCCTCTCGATCTGCCGCGCCATCGTCGCGAACCTGCAAGGGACGAAGCACGCCCCGTGGCCTATCCTGCCGCCGGAGCCGCCGCGATACGACCCCGCCGAACTGGGCGGCATCGTGCCGAGCGATGCGCGCGCCGGGTTCGATGTGCATGAAGTGATCGCGCGCATCGTGGACGGCAGCCGCTTCCAGCCCTTCAAGGCGCGCTACGGCGCGACGCTCGTCTGCGGCTTCGCGCATATTTTCGGCCACCCGGTCGGCATCGTCGCGAACAACGGTATCCTCTTCTCTGAGAGCGCGCAGAAGGGGGCGCACTTCGTCGAACTCTGCGCCAAGCGGAAGATCCCGCTCGTCTTTTTGCAGAACATCACCGGCTTCATGGTCGGCAAGCAATACGAGAACGCGGGCATCGCGCGGGACGGCGCGAAGATGGTGATGGCGGTCGCCAACGCGGCGGTGCCGAAGTTCACCGTCGTGATCGGCGGCTCCTTCGGCGCGGGCAACTACGCGATGTGCGGCCGCGCCTACGGGCCGCGCCAGTTGTGGATGTGGCCAAACGCGCGCATCTCCGTGATGGGCGGCCAGCAGGCGGCCAACGTCCTGCTGACCGTCCGCGAGGACAACCTCCGCACACACGGCACGTCGCTGACGGAGGAGGAGCGCGCCGCCTTCCTGCAACCGATCCTCGACACTTACGAGCAGGAGGGCAACCCCTATTTCAGCACCGCCCGCCTCTGGGACGACGGCATCATCGACCCCGCCGACACCCGCCTCGTCCTCGGTCTCGGTCTCGCGGCCTCCGTGAATGCTCCCATCCCCGAGACCACCTGGGGCGTCTTCCGTATGTGATAATGGAGAAGCAGGAAGGCAGGATAGTGCCGTGGTTCGTGAACTGACTCAAACGGAGACAGACAAGCTGATTATGCGTCACATCGGCCCGCATCCATCCGATTCCGGGATCGACGAGTACTGGCTGAAGGAGCCGGGCATCCCTGTGTGGGCGATCATCGGCAGTATGCACGTCAACGACAACGACGCCGACGCTGTGGCGACGCTCTATCATATCAGCCGCGAAGAGGTGGAGGCGGCATGGGCATTCTATCTCCGCCACCGCGCCGTGATCGATAACCGCCTCGCCAAAAATGACGCGGACTGATGGCCGCATTCTATCTCGATGAAGACACACCGGAAGCGCTCGCGCAAACGCTCGTCCGCTACGGGCATACTGCCATGACTACGACACAGGCAGGCCACAAACGGACGATGCGCTATCGGAGCCAAGCGCGGGATCAATCGCCGCTGCGGCAACGCATCAAGGAGTTAGCGGCGGTGCGGGTGCGCTATGGCTATCGACGGATGCACATCTTGCTGCGGCGGGAGGGGTGGCGGGTGAACGCGAAGCGGGTCTATCGGCTCTATCGGGAGGAAGGGCTCTCGCTGCGCCTCAAGCGGCCGAAGAAACGGGTGAGCGTGCCGCGGGTGACCTGCCGCCCGCCGCGCGACCGAACGAGCGGTGGAGCATCGATTTCCTGCGCGACAGCCTCGCCGATGGGCGCCCGTTCCGGGTCTTTACGGTAGTGGATAACGTGAGCCGTGTGAGCCCGGCGATCGAGGCCGATTTCTCGATCAAGGGGAGCAGGTGGTGGCGGTGCTGGACCGGCTGAAGGCGACGATCGGGCTACCCAAACGGCTGGCGGTGGACAACGGGCCGGAGTTCATCTCCAAGGCCCTGGACGCCTGGGCATATCAGCAACGAGGTAAACTCCGCGAAAGATTACGAACAACTCTTGTTTGCGGCAATGCAGGGAGCGATTTTCCTGACACTGAACAGGGCTGCTTATGTGTTACTGCATGGAGCATGGCACCACTGGGGTGTTCCTCATTCGCACGCGGGTATTATTGTCCTGCACCATCTCACCAGAGACAATCTGACACCGATTGCGGAAGAGATCACCGAACTGGTGAAGCATCCGCGAGAGTTCCTCGCGATGCAAGCCCTTATGAATGGCTCGGTTCGAGGGGTTGAGGAGATCACAAACCACTTGTTCCGTCGCTGGCGGGACGGCAGATGGGATTGCTTGGGGTAATCGTTGTCGTCTCGGCCCGTTTCTCCTTGTATGATTGAGGCCGGTAGAGGAGTAAAAAATGCTCACTGTCAGCCATGAAAGCAATGTCGCGACCGTTATGCTCGACCGACCGGAGACGCGCAATGCGCTCAATGGCGAACTGATCGCCCGCTTGCGGGAGTGCTTCGCCGCGCTCGCGACGGACGAGACGGTGCGCGTCGTCGTGCTGACGGGCGCGGGGTCGGCCTTCAGCGCGGGTGCGGACATCGCGTGGATGCAGGCGGCGGCAGGGTTCACGGCGGACGAGAACGAACGCGACGCCCGCGCACTGGCTGAAGCGTTCGCGACCATCGACCGCTGCCCGAAACCCGTCGTCGCGCGGGTGAACGGCGCGGCCTTCGGCGGGGGCGTAGGGCTGGTCGCCTGCTGCGATGTCGCCGTCGCCGTGGACGTCGCGCGCTTCTCCTTCTCCGAAGTTCGCCTCGGCATCGCCCCCGCGACCGTCGGGCCGTTCGTGGTGCGAAAGATCGGCGCGTCGCAGGCCCGCGCCCTCTTCCTCACCGGCGAGCGATTCGACGCCGCCCGCGCCAAGGGAATCGGCCTTGTCCATGCCGTCGTGCCCGCCGATGAATTGGACGCCGCTGTCACTCAGCAGACAGACATGCTCCTGCTAGGTGGCCCGTACGCCCTCGCCGCCGCCAAAGAACTCGTGCAGGAACTCCCCGGCATGGCGGAGGGCGAGCAACGCGCCTATACCGCGTCCCTGATCGCCCATCTCCGTACCAGCCCCGAGGGCCAGGAGGGCCTGCGCGCCTTCCTCGACCGCCGCTCTCCATCGTGGAGCAGAAACGAATGAACCACAGAGACACAGAGAGAACACAGTGGATATGAGGAGAGTGGAATAGAATATGGATACAAGAACTCGGCGCATCGATAGGTGCTCGGTGTCTGATGTACTCTTCTCACTATTCTTTGTAGCATCTGTGCCTCTGCGGTTCATCTGGGGGTTGGATTGTTTGGCAAGGTACTAATCGCCAACCGAGGGGAGATCGCCGTTCGGATTGCGCGGACGCTCAGGGCGATGGGGATTGGCGTTGTCGCCGTCTATTCCGAGGCGGACCGGACGGCGCTGCATGTGCAGGTGGCGGATGAGGCGTACGAGATTGGCCCCGCCCCGGCGCTAGAGAGTTATCTGAATATCCCGGCGGTACTGGAAGCCGCCAAACAGAGCGGCGCGGAGGCGATCCACCCCGGTTACGGGTTCCTCTCCGAGAATGCCGCCTTCGCGCGGGCTGTCATGGAGGCGGGCCTGGTGTTCATCGGGCCGCCCGCCGAGGCGATCCGCACGATGGGCGACAAGGCGGGCGCCAAGCGGCTGATGGCGGCGGCGGGCGTGCCGACCGTACCCGGCTACACCGGCGACGACCAGGCGGACGCGACGCTCGCCGCCGAGGCGGAGCGCATCGGCTATCCCTTGCTCATCAAGGCGGTCGCGGGCGGCGGCGGCATGGGGATGCGCGAGGTCCACGAGGCAGCGAGCGTCGCGGAGAACCTCGCGGCGGCCCGCCGTACCGCCCACCGCGCCTTCGGCGACGACCGTGTGATGCTCGAACGACTGATTGTTCGCCCGCGCCACGTCGAGGTGCAGGTGTTCGCCGATGCACACGGTACTGTCGTCTCGCTCGGCGAGCGCGAGTGCTCCATCCAGCGGCGACACCAGAAGGTGATCGAGGAATCCCCCTCGCCTGCCGTCACGCCGGAACTGCGCCAACGGCTCAGCGACGCGGCAATCGCGGCGGCCCGCACAGCGGGATATGTGAACGCGGGGACGGTCGAATTCCTGCTCGATGCCGATGGGGCGTTTTACTTCCTTGAGATGAACACCCGCCTGCAGGTGGAGCACCCCGTCACCGAGGGGGTGACGGGGCTCGATCTCGTCCGGCTACAGGTGGAAGTCGCGGCGGGCCGGCCGCTTCCTTTCACACAGACCGATGTCACGCTGACCGGGCATGCCATCGAGTGTCGCGTTTACGCCGAGGACCCGGAGCAGGAGTATCTACCGCAAACCGGCGCCGTCACGCGACTGGTTGAACCCGCTGTGCCGGGGTTGCGAATTGACGGCTCGCTCTACGAAGGCGTGACGATCACACCGTACTACGATCCGCTGCTCGCGAAGGTCATCACCCACGGCGCGACGCGGGGCGAAGCGATCGCGCGCATGGTGCAGGCGCTCGCCGGCTACCGCATCGATGGTATCGTGACGAACCTGCCGCAGTTGCGCGCCGTCATCGCTACCGACGCTTTCCGCGCGGGCGAGACGCATACGGGCTTCCTCAGTGAGCACTGGCATCCTTCCGGGCGAGAAACACTGCCGCGAGAAATCCTCCTCGCCCTCGCGGGCTATGAAGCGACGAACCATGCCGCCCCGCATCCCGCCGCCACAAACCCGTGGCAGGGCGTCGGCCCCCTCCGCTTCGGCAGTGCGCAAATCCACGGCATCTACGAGAGTGGCGGCACACGCTACATCCTCCACGCCGACCACGACGCGGAACGCGACACCTGGCTCGTCGCGATCAATACGGCCCCCCCTCTCGTATCGCTCGCGATGGAGAGGGGGTCGGGGGTGCGGTTCTTTTCACCCGCCCCTCCCGCGCACGTCTCCTCGTGCAGCGAGATGCGGCCACGCTTTCCTTCACGCTTGGCGAGGACGCTACGGATCGGGACGCGTTCACCATCACCTGGCGCGACCGGGCATACCCGATCCGCCGGGCCGCGCTGCCGAGCCCGGAGCAGATTGCCGGGGGTGCGACGGTCTCACCTGAAGGCGCGAGCGACCTGAAAGCGCCCTTGACCGGCATCGTCACGCGCGTCCTCGTCAAGCCGGGGGAGCGGGTGCAGGCGCGGCAGCCGCTCATCGTGCTCGAAGCGATGAAGATGGAGCACACGATCGTCGCCCCCGGCATCGCCCGCGTGAAGCAGATCAACACCGCGCAGGGCGATCGCGTCACCGGCGGGGCGGTGCTCGTCGAACTGGAAGCGGATGCGACCGATGCGTGACGGCCGCATCCCGCCCGCCGTCATCCCGGTCGCCGCCTTCTTCGCGGCGGGCATCATCGTCGCCATCGCGCACGGCACGCTTACGATGAAGGGTCTGCTCATTGGGCTGCTCGGCGCTATCGTAATTATCCTCGCCGCGACCTCGATGCACCGTGGCCCATACATCTAGCATTGGACTCCCCTCTCCTTTGCCAAAAGCAAAGGAGAGGGGCCGGGGGTGAGGTTCATGTTCGTTCGCGTCGTTGAAGTCGGCCCGCGCGACGGGTTGCAGAATGAAGCCGTTTTCGTACCGACGGAGGCGAAGATCCATTTCATCGACCTGCTCTCGGAAGCGGGCCTGCCCGTCGTCGAGGCGACCTCGTTCGTCAGCCCAAAGGCGATCCCGGCGCTGGCGGACGCCGACGCGGTCTTCCCCGCCATCACGAAACGACCCGGCACGCGCTACCCGGCGCTCGTGCCGAATATGCGCGGCTTCGAGCGGGCGCTGGCGGCGGGTGTGCGGGAAATTGCCCTCTTCACCGCCGCCTCGGAGACCTTCACGAAACGCAATATCAACATGACCATCGACGAATCGCTCGCCGCCTTCGCCGCCGTGATGGAGCGGGCACGCCCGGCGGGGCTGACGGTGCGCGGCTATGTCTCCACCGCGTTTGGCTGCCCCTATGAGGGACATGTCCCGCCCCGAAAGGTTGTGGAAGTGACCGAACGGCTCTTCGCCCTCGGCGTAGCGGAAGTCTCCATCGGCGACACGATCGGCGTGGCAACGCCGAACCAGATCACCGAGATGGCGCCGCTCCTCACGCAGGTCGCGCCGGTGGAGCAAATCGCGCTGCACCTGCACGACACGCGCGGCACGGCGCTGGCGAACGCCTACGCCGGTCTTCAGGCGGGCATCACCTGCTTCGACAGCGCGGCGGGCGGGCTCGGCGGCTGCCCGTATGCGCCGGGAGCGTCCGGCAACCTCGCCACCGAGGACCTGTTGTACATGCTCCACGGGCTCGGCATCGAGACCGGCGTGGAGATCGCCAACGTCGCCGCCGCCTCGCAATTCCTCGCCGGTATCCTCGGCCACGACTTGCCCGGCCGCTATCTCGCCGCCTTCGCCGCCGAAACGGAACGTCCGCCGGACTAATGTCGTTCGTATGGATGGGCCGGACCGCACGACGAAGGTCGTTTCTGATACTCGGGCCCGAGCGGGTTTTCTCGTGGGAACGTAGGCTTTCGGCCTGCTTATTCGGGGACGCAGGCTGAAAACCTACACCACCATTTCGCTTGCCAGCCCAGACCCGCGCCGCTATAGTGCGCGCGGACGACACAGCACGATCCCATGAGGTGGCAATGATGACCGGCGCTATTGACGGAGCGGACAGCCCGGCCCTTCTGCTCGACCGCTATCGCGTCGATGGGTTGCTGGGCGAGGGCGGGCTCGGCACCGTCGTGATGGCGTTCGACACGCGCCTGAAGCGGCGCGTTGCCATCAAATCGCTGCGGCGCGCCCTCTATTCCGCCGATCCCGAGCAGTTCCGCCGCCTCGAAGAGCGGTTCACGCGGGAAGCGGAGGCGGGCTCCCGGATGGGCTCGCACCCGAACCTCGTCACCGTCCACGATTTCGTCAGCGACGCGGACAAGACGCTCTATCTGATCCTCGAATACGTCTCCGGCGGCACGCTGGCCGGGCGGATCAAGCAGGGGCCGCTTCCGCTCGCATGACGCGTTGCGCATCACGGCGGAGGCGGCGCGTGGCCTGCAGGCGGCGCACGACGCGGGCCTCGTCCACCGCGACATCAAGCCCGCCAATATTTTCATCGCCGGAGATGGGCGCGCCCAGGTCGGCGACTTCGGCATCGCGCAGATCGACGATGTCTCGGGCCGCACGCAGACAACGATCGGCCACCCCGGCACTCCCATCTATATGAGCCCGGAACAGGCGGGCACCACCGCCTATGTCAGCCCGGCGGCCGATCAGTACAGCCTCGGACTTGTCCTCTTCGAGATGCTGACCGGGCGGGTCTATCGGCGGCTGCGCAAGCCGGAGGTCGCGGAATTCCTCGCGGCGCAGCCGTCGCCCGTCGCCGCGCTGATCGAGCGGATGACGGCCACCGACCCGGAAGACCGTTACCCTTCGATGCGCGACGCCGGGGCCGCCATCGCCGCCATCGAGCGGATGCTCGACGCCGACGCGGAGACGCCCTCCCGACTGCGTTTCGCGAGTCAGCCGCCGGGGGCCCCGGTCGCCGCCCCGGAAGACGCCACGCATGTCCTGACCGCGCCGCTCGGCGGCGTATCGACCCCGCCACCGCCCGCGCCACCGCCGGTCGTCAATGTATCCGCGGCCCGCGCCGCAAGCGGTCCCGTCGCAGCGGTTCAGCCGCCGCGCCTTTTTGACCGGCCTCGGCGGCCTCGCTGCGGCGGGCGTGGCGGGCGGCGCGGTCTTCTTCCTGCGCGACACAGGGAATGGCGCGGTCGCCACATCGACACCGCCCGTGCTCGTCGGTGTGGGCGCACCGGGGGCCGGTCAGACAACGGGTGGCATCGCGCGGGCGACGGCAACGATCCAGGCAACCGCGACGCCGCCCCCAGCCACCGCGACGGCCCCAGCGAGGCCGACCGTCGCGCCAACGGCGATCCCGGCGACCGCGACGCCCATCGCGCTCCCGACCGCGACGACGCCCGGCATCGTGCAGCCGACCACGGTCGGGCCAAATAAAGGCGTGCAGGTGCAGCGTGTCCTCACCAATCTCCCCGCCGGCAGCAGCGCCTATTACATCGATGTCGCCTCGGATTCCCGCGCCTCGGTGGACCCGGATCGCGTCTATCCCGCCGCCGCCTTAATCGACCTCTTCATCATCACCGAGGCGTATCACCAGGTGGATCAAGGCAAACTGAAACTGGCCGACACGCTGCCCATCCGCCAGGAAGAGATCGTCGGCGGCACGGGTGTCTTGCAGAATCGCCAGGGCGGCGACGACGATCAAGGAGTGCATCGACCTGATCGCCGCCGAGAGCGACAATACCGCCGCCAATCTGCTCATCAACCGCCTCGGCATGGACGCGATCAACGGGACGATCAAGACGATCGGCCTCACGCACACCGCCCTGCGCCGCCATCTCGCGGACGACGCGGCGCGCAAGGCGGGACTGGAAAATGAGACGACCGCGGGCGACATGGCCTACTACTTCGCGCAACTGGCGCGGGGGAACATCATCAATCGCGGCGTCTCGATGTCGCTCGTCAACGCCATCGGTCAGCAGAATAAGCCGGAGTGGGATTATCTCGGCGGCGGCCTCAATCCGCGCCCGACGATTGTCCATCTCCCAGGGCAAATCCCGCCCGCGAATGGCGCGTCGGGCGTCCTGCACGACGCCGGCATCTTCTACCCGGACAAGAAGGGCGCCTACGTGCTCGTCTTCCTCAATCAATCGACCGCGACCAATCAGGAGATCGGCGCCAAAGCGGGTGCGATTTCCCAGAACGTCTTCGCGGTCGCGACGGCCTGAGACCGGTGCGGCGACGGCGGGCGCGTCCCGGCAGCCTCGCCCTCGTGCTGATCGTCGCGGCGGTCATCGTGCTCGCCATCGCCCGTACCGCCCCGCGCGGGAGCGTGACCGGCACCGCGACGGCGCGCATCCCGCCCCCGGCCTCCGCGACCGCCATCGCGCCCCGAACCGTGACAGCGACGCCGCTCCCGCCCACCGTGACGCCAACCATCCCGCCGCCCACCGCGACGGCGGTCCCGGCATCGCCATCCGCGACCGCGACACCGGCGCTTATTCGACCGACACCCCCGGCACAGGGCCCGACCGCGCCCGCCGCCACGCCGAGCGGCACCCTGACCGGCGAGGTGCAGGCGATCCGCGCCCGCGATCTGCCCGCGACGAATAGCGTCACGCTGATCGCCCTCGACGGTCGGGAGGTGCACCTCGACGACACGCGCGCGGAATACCCGGCGAGCACCGTCAAACTGCCGATCTACCTGACGCTGGCGCACCGCATCCGCACCGGCGAGGCGAATGTGAGATGGGAAACGCCGATCACGGTGCAGCAGGGCGACATCGTCGGCGGGACGGGCGTGCTGCGGAACGCGCCGGGCAGCGCCCACACCGTGCGCGAGATCGCCCAATTGATGATCGTGGAGAGCGACAATGTGGCGGCGAATATCCTGCTCGGGCGGCTCGGCGGCGGCCAGGACACGAGCCGGGAGCATGTACGGGCGGGGGCGGCGGTCGTCACCGACTACCTGAGTGCGCTCGGCGTCCGGGGCATGACGGTCCACCACGGCCTGCTCGATGCCGAGGCATTCACCACCGGCATGTTGAGCACGACAACGAGCGCGGCCCTCACGTACCTGCTCCAGATCACCGAAGGCGACCGTGCGACGCTCGACGGCGCGGCAGACGTCCTCGCCCTGCTCAATGAACGCGGCGCGCACAACCCGTGGCACCCGGCGGACGCCGTCTCCTGCGGACTGACGGTCGAGCGGATCGGCGGCATCTATCCGGCGTCCGCCGACCGCCCCGGCGTCCGCCTCGACGCGCTGGTCGTCACGACGCCGGGCAATCCGCTCCGCTACATCCTCGCCGTGACCGTCCCGACTACCCCGGCCCTCGAACCGACCGTGGAAACGCAGATCGCCCGCTTCGAGGGCGATATCCAGTTCCTACTCACCGGCCAGTGGGCGCAATGCGTGGACAGCACAACGCGGCAAACCACGCGCTGAGCGGCGATGTGGCCCCATTCAAACCTGCGCACGTGTCGATGCGTTGGAGGGGAAGCGTCGCTGGCCCGCGCCTTGCACGCCATTTCCGCATCAAGGCGACTGCCCCGTGCGCGGCGGCTAGCGAGGGAGGAATCCATGACACGCGATGAGGTCCGCGCCTTCTTGCTCAGGCGAGCGCGCGCGTGGCGGGAAGGTGATCTGGATGCGATCATGGCGGACTACGCACCGGATGTCGTCCTTATCGCGCCGGGCGTCCGGTTGGAAGGACTCGACGCGCTCCGGGCGAGCAATACGCGCTATCTCGCCGAATATACAGACATCGATGCCGACTTGACGCGGGTGATTGTCGATGGGGATCAGGGCGCCCTCGAATGGACCTGGTCCGAGACGCGGCGCGCGGACGGACTGCGGCGTAGCGTCGATGACGCGATCGTCTTCGTATTGCGCGACGATCGCATCGTCTACTGGCATGAATACTTCGATACCGCCGGGCTCGGCTGACCGGTGTTCGTTTCGGCGCAAGGCACTGCAATCAGCTCATGCGGGCGCCGGGTTAATCATGAAAGTCGCCCCGCGCTCGAAATACTCGCGCATGATGCCCCGGTGCGGCTCGGGGATGCCGACCTCGTCGATGGCGGCCAGCATGTGGCCGACCCAGGCATCTCGCTCACGCTCGCCAATAGCGAACGGCATGTGGCGCATCCGCAGGAACGGACGGCCGCGCTGCTCGGTGTAGCGCTGCGGGCCGCCGAAATACTGCGTCAGGAAGAGGAATTGCCCCTCCTTGCCCGGCCCGAGGTCCGGTGGGAAAAGGGGGCGCAAGAAGGCGTCCGCCTCGACGCGGCGATAGAAGGCGTCCACGAGGCGATGAAAGGTATCGTCGCCACCAATGCTCTCGTAGAGGGAGGGAGTTTGGATCATCTGCATCCCTTGTTCTCGTGAGACGACGCTCTGCGGCGGGTAACGCAACGGTTGCAACGAGGATGCCACGATCGACTGGAATTGTCCGACCATCTTCACGTCGCGCTATGAGGTGGACTCAATGACGCCCCGCCCATCGGCGAGGACATCCTCGACACTCTCTCCCTGCAATAATCGCACGGGCCCCTCTTCGGTTCCGTCGCAGCGGCGGGTGGCGCGCGGCTTGATGTGGGAAGAATATAACAAACGACCGCTGTCGTGGATGATCGTGTGCGCCGCGCCCCACCGGAGATCAATGGTAGAGTGTCACACTAGTGAGGGATGCGGGACGATTCGAGCGGGAGGGAACGATGAAGGTGCTCATTTCGGCGGACATGGAGGGGACGTGCGGCGTGACGAGCTGGGTACAGGTAACGCCGCCCGAGTACGGCGGGGAACCGACCTCCACCGCCGAGTATGAGCGGGCGCGGCTGCGGCTGACGCGCGAGGTGAATGCCGCCGTCCAGGGCGCGCTGGCAGCCGGGGCGGAGGAAGTGATCGTCAACGAGTCGCACGACGGGATGCGCAACCTCATCCCGGAGGAACTGGACCCGCGCATCCGCTTCATCACCGGCAACGACAAGGAATATGGCATGGTGCAGGGCATTCAGGAGGAGGGCATCGGCGCGCTCTTCTACACCGGCTACCACGCCAAGGCCGGGACGCCCGCCGCGCCCCTCGCCCATACCTGGACGGGATACGTCAATGATGTCCGCATCGACGGGCGATCGACGGGCGAGTTCGGCATCAATGCGCTCGTCGCGGGCCATTTCGGCGTGCCGGTGACGCTCGTCACGGGCGACGACAAAGCAGTGGCGCAGGTGCAGGAGCTACTCGGCGAGCAGATCGTCGGCGTGGTCGTCAAGGAGGGGTACTCCACCTTTAGCGCGATCCACCTGCACCCGACCCGCGCGCAGGAATTGATCCGGCAGGGCGCGGAGGAGGCGACGCGGCGGGCGGCGGACGCCCGGCCGTGGCGACCCCGCGCGGGCTTCCGCATCGAGGTGGATTTCGACCACCAGGCGCGTGCCGACCAGTGCGGCTACATCCCCGGCGTGGAACGGGCCGGGGAGCGCACCGTCGCCTACTCCCCGGCCGATGGCGTGGCGTTTATCCACACCTACCGCGCTATTATGCGCGCGAGCGGCATCAAGTTCTCGCCGTAAATGCCGTCGAAGGCGACCGACGCACCGGCCCGGAAACCCGTCCCCGTGATCGTCACGGGCGTCCCGCCTGCGGGCGAGCCGAGCGGCGGGCTGATGCCGGCGACGGTCGGAGCGACGAAGGCGTCGGAGGCGATCGGCATCTTCCAGACGCCGCGCCCGTGCGTGGCGACGAAGAGCGTCGTCAGCGCGTTATCGGTGAAGATCTGGTCAATCCTGGCGTTCGACATGCCGCTCTGCAGCGCCGACCACGATGTGCCATCGTTCGTGGAGAGGAATGCGCCGACATCCGTCCCGACGACGAGGGCCGAGCCGCCATTGATCGGGTAGGTGACCAGCCCGATCACCGGTGCGTCCGGCAGGCTGCCGGTGGTATTCGTCCAACTCGTGCCGCCGTTGATCGTCTTCCAGACGTGGCCGACACCGAAGCCGCCGAAGGTGGCGTAGGCGATAGTGCCGGTGGTGTCATTGCGGTCCACGGCGATCCAGGTGGGCGAGGCGAGCTTTGACCTCGCCGGCACACGTCCCCGCCAACGGTATGCGATCGGATTGCCTGGGCGACATCCCGCCCTCTCTGTCGGCAACGCCCGATGCGATGATCGCGCCCGCTCGCCGATGGCGTTCAGGGACGGGACGGCGGCAGGGGGTTCACCGTCCCCGGTTGCGTGGGCCCCCGCGTGCGCGGGTTCGGCAGCGCCCCCGGGCTGCCACCCCCGCTCCCGACCGGCTGCACCCCCGGTAGCGGCCCCGGCAGGTACGTGTATCCTCCTGGCAGCGTGATCTGCGCCAGCGCCGGCCCCGACACCACCGTCACGTCCGCCGCCGCCTCCCCCGTGCTCGCCGGCACCGTCGCCGTGATCGTCGTCGCGTTCACCACCACCACGTTCGTCGCCGGGATGAAGGTGTTGAAGTCCGGCGGCCCGAAGTAGACGCCCATCGGGGCGGCGAAGTTCGTGCCGGTGATCGTCACGGTGTTGCCACCCGCCGCCGGGCCGCTATTCGGCGCGATATGCGCGATCGTCGGGCTGAGAGGGACGCCGGCGAGGGCGGCGGCGAGGTTGCCGAACTGAGGAGAGCCGATGCCGCTCGCCATGTCGTAGCCAGTCGTGGCCGTGTAGAGATCGCCGGACTGGTTCGGCTGCGCATTGGGGCTGACGATGCAGGTGGAGGCGGAATCAAAGCAGTTGTTGCCGGTCGTGATGTCGTGGAAGGCGGAGGAAGCGGCGGGGGAGTTGAAGACGGCGTAAAGGGCGGGGTTGGCGAAGCCGAGGCGGGTCTTGCCGTGGGCGAGCAGGTACTGGTTGATGAGGGTGACGCCCGCCGCCCAGTCTGGCGCCCCGTAACTCGTCCCGAAGCCTGTTCCATCCCATGCCCCTTGCTCATAGTCGATGTACTGATGGTCCCCGAGGACGGTAACATCGGGGACCATGCGCATGCCGTTGGGATTGAGGGGGTTGTTGTCGGCGCCGGGGCCGCGCTGCCACGGGAAGCGGCCCCAGTAGACGCTCATCCCACCGCCGCCCGCGCCGGCGGTGGGGTAGTCGTTCCAGACGGTCTCGCCGGTCCACGCGCCGGTGTTCGGGTCAATGGTGAGGTGGGTGCCACCGACGCCGGTGACATACCGATCGTCCGACGGGAAAGTCGTCGAGATCACATGCGGGTTCCCGTTTGTGGAGGTCGAACAGCCCGTGGAGCCAAAGTCCCCGGCGGCGGCGAGGACGGTCTGCCCCTGCGCCGCCATCTGCGCGAGCGGCATGTGGTAGACGCTGATGGCGGAGAAGGGCGAGAGGGCCTCGCAATTCCCCCAGCTGATGCTGACGACCGGCGCGCGGTTATCGTTCGCGATCTTCCGGTACTGATGTAGGAGCGCGAGGTTGTCGGGCGGCGACATGTAGACGAGGATGCCCGCGAGGTGCGGTGCGAGGCCGGTCAGCATCTCGCTGTCCAGTTCCACTTCGTCCTCGCCATCGTACTGGCTCGCCCCCGCCGGTCCTCCGTCCACGAGGATGCGCGTCAGCGGCACGTTCGTCCCGAAGCACGCCTGATACGCCGCCACGTCGCTGTCGTGGTAATCCGACAACTCGAGGAGCGCGACCGTCTGCGCCTCGCCGTGGTAGCCCTGCGCGTAGAGATCGGAGAGGTGGTACGCTGTCGCGAGTTGCGCGGGGAGCAACCCTCCGTAGGTGTTCGCCACGTTCTGCGCCCCCGCGCAGACGCTCTGCCGCACGGGCGTGTCCAGCCGCGCATCGGGAAGCGGCGGCGCGGCGACCGCAGGGCTAGCTTGAGACGCAGGCGCCGCTGCGGGCGCGTTGTCCAGCCCGACGATGCCATCGATCACGTTGGCGATCGAGACGGGGAGCGCGGGGGTCACGTCATTCGCGAAGAAGACGTGCCCTTTCGCATCGCGGTAATCCGAGAGCGTCACCCTGAATGCCCGCTCTACCAGCCCCACCGTCCCGCTCGCGTCGATCACCGCCCCGATCCCTGGATCGTTCACCGTCAGACCGAGCGACTGGAGGTAGGTGACGACCTGCGTGCGGGCGGCCGGATCGAAGAAGCGCTGGGTGAAGGATTGTGGGGTGAGATAGCGGTGATAGAGGGGGGAGGCGGGGTCGTAGAGATCGGCGATGAAGGTATCGAGCGCCTTGGGGTTGGTGGGCTTGAGCCCCGCAGCGATAGTGATGGACTGGGTAGCGCCGGTGCGCCCGACGAGGGTGCCGGGACGGGAGAGCGGGACGGGCGTCTGGGCGGTCGTCGGCGCGGCGGCACGGACGGAGAGGGGGATACCAGGCAGGAGCAACGACAGCAAGACCATCGCACGCACCCAGAATCGGGGACGGGATATGACAAGATGTGCCGTGGCGCGCATCGCTACCTCCGTCGGGCTCGCGTTTGTCAGTTGATGAATCTCGGAGCCAACGTACCAAAGGCGCGCACCACCGTCAAGACAGGCTAGCCCCGCGCGCGGGGAGGGCAGGGGATCAATCGCCGTCGCAGCCTCGCAGCCTCGCGGACCGACAGGCACAGCCACGACCAGATTGAGCCACTACTCTCGGGCGACCATTCAATTTACCGGAAGAGAAAGATGCCGCGCGTCATATACTCTTCTGAGTATTTGCGTTCGCGCTGTCGTGTGCCGGGTGCGATGATCAACCGGACGCATCGGGAACCAATTACCGATCGCCGTCGTTCGTATGCTACGGAATCCGCCGCACCGCACGGGAGGCCCAGTATGTCCACACGATCCGCACTGCCGCTGGTGATCGTCGCGCTGCTCGTCTGCCTGATGGCGAACGATGTGCTGGCGGCGGATACGTTCGCCACGCCCGCCTTCGATCAGCGCTGGCGGCAGGACGAGCAGACTACGCCGAACTTCTGGGGACCGCTCGACCATGCCACGGACGGGATGGTCGAGACGTACGCGGAAGGGGTGGCGGGGCCGGTCTGTCGCCCCGATCAGCCGTGCCCCTTCTACCTGATTCGCGGCAAGCGACTCGTGCAGTATTTCGACAAGGGGCGGATGGAGCTGACCGGCAGCGCCGGGGCCGGTGGCCTCGTCACGTCGGGGCTGCTCGTCAAGGAGATGATCTCGGGGCGGAGGCAGGTGGGCGATACCGCGTTCGAGAGCCACGACCCGGCGCGCATCCCGGTTGCGGGCGATCTGGACAATGTCTTCCCCCTCTACAGCGACTTGACCGCCCCGTTGCCGCCGCAGCGCCTCGCCGCCGGTTCCCCGGTGCAGACCGAACTGACCCCCAGCGGCCCGCAAGCGGCGGCGAACGTCCCGCAGGACGCGGCCGCCGCCATCGCGACGACCGATAGCGCGACCGGGTACGCCGTGCCGCGCATCTTCGTGGACTTCCGCGAGCGGATCGGCCTGCAGGTGGTCGGTCTGGCGATCACGCAGCCCTTCTGGGTGCAGGTGAAAGTCGCGGGCGTGCAGCGGCGCGTGCTGATGCAAGCCTTCGAGCGGCGCGTCCTCACCTACAACGCCGCCAACCCGGACCCGTTCAAGGTCGAGTTCGGCAACGTCGGGCAGCACTATTATCGCTGGCGCTACGGGGGATAGAGGGCAAGGTGGGCGGCGATAATAATGCTGCCCGCTATGACTGCGGGGGGCGCAATGCGAACGCTGTGGCATCCGCGCGGCTGCGCGTGTCGATTTTCCGGTAGAGATTGGTGATGTGGCGCTCGACCGTGCGCACGCTCACATCGAGAGCGTCGGCGATTTCCTGGTTCCGCTTGCCGGCCGCGATCAGCCACAGGATTTCCGCCTCGCGCGCGGTCAGCCTGCCGGACGGCGATATCGGCCGCGCCCCGTCGCAGGGGGATGGCAGTTCGGCAGCAGGCGCTTCTGATCTGCCACCTAACGCCATGGCGATCGCGCCTTCCATCGTACTAGCCTGACCGATCGCCCACAGGGCTGCCCAGCGGGGCATTTCGAGTGCCTGCTGTGTCGCCGCGATGTCGTCCGCCTGCGCGGAATTTTCGCGCGGTGAGAGGCGGATCGTCGCCCCGGCGCGGACGGCCGCCGCCGCGCCCCAGAGCCGCGCGGCCCGCTCGAATTGGTTCCGCCGCCGGGCCAATCGCGCGAAGCCGTCCAGTTGATCGGCGATCCCTTCCACGTCGCCGAGGTCCCGGAAGAGGGCGAGGCTTTCGGCGAGGAACGCGTGTGACGCCGCGAAATCTCCTTGATCCTGCGCCGCGATGCCGAGATTGCCGAGCGATTTCCCGACCATGCGGCGGTGCCCCAGCGCCCGGAAGATGGGGAGACTCTGCGCGTACAACTCTCGGGCCACCTCGTACTCCGCACGGTCGCGGGCGACCAGTCCCAGGTTATTGAGGGTGATTGCCACGGCCAGTTCATCGCCGAGGGCGCGCCACATCCCGAGTACTTCTTCCCATAATGCCCACGCAGCATCATACTCGCGCTGCTTATAGCGGAAGAGCGCCAATCCATTGAGCGCGCGCCCCAGACTACGGCCGTTGCCTACCTGGCGGAGAAGGGCGAGGCTCTCCTCGAAACAGGCGCGCGCCGTTGCGTACTCCGCATGGTATTCCGCGATCGTCCCGAGGCTCCCGAGGGCACTGGCGAGCCCCTGCACGTCGCCCAGTTCCCGGAAAATCGCCGCGCTCTCCCGCTGATGGATACGGGCTGCCACGTAATCGCCTTGCGCGCTGGCGAGCCTCCCCGCCGCGTAGCGCAATTGCGCGCGGGTTGCCGAATCACCACCGGCATTGGAGCGGTCGAGCACACGTGCGAGCCACGCGCGCCCTTCGGTGAGATGGCCGCGCACCTCCCAGAAATGGGCCAGCGATGTGGCGAGCAGCGCCGCCGTCTCCGTCTCTCCTCGCTCGATTGCCCATCCGAGCGCGGCACGCAGATTGTCATGCTCGGCTTCGAGACGGTCGAGTAACACCGCCTGCTCGGAACCCATGATGCGCGCCACGGTATCCCACGCGCGGTGCGCGAACCAGCGCGCGTGGGAGGCCGCGATGGCCTCCTCCTCGCCGGTTGCGGCGAGCTGCTCCCGTGCATACTCGCGGACCGTCTCCAGCATCGCGAAACGCGGCTCGCCATCCGGCCCACCGACCGGGCGGATGAGGCTCTTATCCATAAGCGAGGAGAGCGCATCGAGCGCGCCGGTCGCCCGCCCCGGGGCCGCAGACCGCTTCCGCCGCCTCGGGGGTGCATCCGCCTGTGAAGATGGCGAGACGTACGAACCAGCGCCGCTCGTCCGCGTCGAGCAAGGCGTCGCTCCATGCGATAGTCTCCCGCAGTGTCTGATGCCGCGCGGGCAGATCGCGCGATCCGCCCGTCAGCACGTCCAACCGGCGATTCAGTCGCGCCAGCATCGCACCCGGCGGCAGCAGTTTGACGCGCGCCGCAGCCAATTCGAGCGCGAGCGGCAGGCCGTCCAGACGGGCGCAGATCGCCGCCACCGCCGGAGCGTTCGCGGCGTCCAGAACGAATGTTGGCGCCGCTTGCGCCCGCGCGACAAAGAGCGCGACCGCCGGAGCGCGCGCGACCGCTGCCACGTCTGTCACTGCAGCATCGGGAAGCCGCAGGGGCGGCACCGGCCACTCACGCTCGCCGGAGAGGTGAAGCGGCGCGCGACTGGTCGCGAGGACGACCAGTGCCGGGCACGCGGCGAGGAGGTCCGCGACGAGCAGCGCCCCCGCCACGAGGTGCTCGAAGTTGTCGAGGACGAGCAGCGCCCGGCGCGTCGCGAGTGCCGAGAGCACGGCCGCGCGCGGCGACAGATGGCCCGTTTCGCGGATGCCGAGCGATTGACCGATGAACGGGGCGATCAGCGCGGGGTCGGTGATCGCCGCGAGCGGGACGAACCAGACGCCGTCCGGGAAGGCGGCACGGAGGGAGGCGGCGACCGCGAGAGCGAGACGCGTTTTGCCGACCCCGCCGGGGCCGGTCAGCGTCACGAGGCGCGTCTCCCCACCCGTCAGCGTTGCGCGGATAGCCGCGACCTCCTCATCGCGCCCGATCAGCGACGTCACGGGCGCCGGCAACCGACCGGGAACGAGCGGGGCGGCAGCGTCGGCGATGAGCGGGCCGCGCCGGCGCGACACGGCGGCTTCGAGGGCGGCATGTTCGCCTATCGGAGAGCCCCAGTGCGGCGGCGAAGCGCGCGATAGTGCGCGGGTATGGCGCGCGGCGCTCGCCCCGTTCGAGATCGCTGACGGCGCGGACACTCACTCCGGCCCGCTCCGCCAGCGCCGCCTGCGAGAGACCGGCGGCGATCCGGTACGCTCTCAGCCGCTCCCCGAAGCTCGGAGACGAAACAGGTGCCGTCATGGCCGCGTCCTTATGATCTGTCCACTGCGTCATGCACAGAATAGCACAGTCCACCCCGGCGCGGCACATTCGCGCGGGCAACTGCGTGGGATAACTGCGTGGATACGGCGCGGAGAAGGCCGCACAATTACGCGGTTCCACGGATGCGGCGCGGGTACCGGCGAATATATACTTTTCAGAGTCACGCAGTTCGCGAGAGAAATCTGGTGGTAGCACTGAGAAAGGCGGAAATGCATGCACTCCCCCGCGCGCCTCGTGCGCCGTCGTCAAGTATTGGGCGGGGCCGCTGCCCTGCTCGCCGGGGGCGCGACTTCGCTCCTGCATCTGCCGCGCGTTGCGGCGACGCCGTCCCCCTCTCCCCTTCCTTCACCATAACCGGCTACAGCACCGGCAACCAGCCGTATTCGATGGCTCGGGGTGACCTGAACGGCACCGGCTACGCGGACGTCGTTATTGCCAACTCCGGCGACGGCACCATCACGGTCCTGCTCAACAACGGCAACGGCGCCCTCTCCCCCGCGACGAACTCACCGATCACCGTCCCCGGCGGCGTTTTCCATGTCCTCATCGGCGATTTCTTCAATACCGGCAAACCGGCGATTGTCGCCTCTGGCCTGAGTGGTTACTTCACGATCTTTCCGAACCTCACGACGCCGGGGAGCACGACGATCACGCTCGGCCCGGGCGTCGTGACGACATTCGGTGGCTGCGAGTGCGATCGCCACCGGCGATATTGATGGAGACGGCAAGCCTAGACATCGTCTACGCTGCTGTCGCCAGTTCGCCCCTGAATACGGGGACGATCAATATCTCTCGGCAAGGGTGACGGCACATTCCGCACCGGCCCCTCGTGGACGATCCCGACGGCCCTCTTTGCCGTCAAGCTCTTCGACTTGAACGGTGATGGCTACCTCGATCTCGTTGCATCACGCGGCAATTTGATCAACGACCAACTCTTCGTCATTAACCAGACGCCGAGCGCGGGATTCGCAGCCGCTGCCGGGTCTCCGTACACGACCCATCCATTTTCCGGTGCCGCCACCGTCGCGACATTGGTCGCCGGTCAGCCACCCGTGATCGCGGTGCCCTGTATCAATACGGGGCCCGGGGGGAACATGATTGATCTCTTCCAGTGTGGCAAGCCGAACGCACGTCCCTTCTGCATCCTCAAGGGGAGTTTTCCGACCTGCGACGGAGCGGGGGGCGCGACGTTCGTGGATCTGGACGGGAACGGCCCAAGCCTCGGCGTGACGAGCAGGCGAGAGAATAATAGTCTGAATATCCACACACCGAATGGCAGCGGTGGGTTCAACCCCTTCGTTTCGATCCCCGATTCCTCGATCGATGGCCCGATCGCTGTTACCCCAGTCGCGCTTGATACCTCCGGTAAGAGTGGGCTCGTGGTGCTGAATTACGACAGCACAAGGTGACCATCTTCGCCAATGTGACCGCATACACGCCGACGCCGAGGATAGACGATTTTACGCCCAGCGGTCCTACGGGAGGCGGGAACATTGTCATCATCAACGGTGCAGGATTTAGACCGGGAGATCGAGTCTTCTTCGACGATCGTGAAGCGGCGTCCTTCGAGAGGGCAGACGGGCGGATACAGATCTACGCCGTCGCACCGGATGCAACATACGAGGAGGGACAGCCCTTCACTCCTCATATCAGCATCCTCCATCTCGACGGTACGTACACGACGTCTACCGATACGTATACATTCTTAGTTCAGCCCGCTACGCCCGTAGATACCACGGGGCCGCCGGCCGTCGTGCCGAATCCTGCTCCGCCTGGGCCGCTCGATCCGAACAGTCCATCACCACCGGCACATCAGCCGCGACCGCAGGGGCGTTCGGATGGGTGCCGGTGCAGCCACCGCCGGGTGGCTCGGTCGTGGCACCGGCCCCCGTGCCACCGCATCGGTGATGGTCCTCACCCCCAGCCCCCTCCTTTGCCATGGAGCAAAGGAGGGGGAGCGATGCGGGGTAGGTACATCGTTAGTGGCAAGGCGGCAATTAATTAGAGTGACCCCTTCCCGAGGCGGGAAGCGGGCGCCCTCTGGGCAGATGGGGGTTAGGACGGCCATTCGGCGGGCAGGAGGGCGACGATGTCCCACGGGTCGGGCGCATCCTGCGTACCGAACCAGCCGCGCTCGAAGCGCTGGACGCGCCGGCCGCTCCCCCTCGTTGCCGCTCCGCCGACTGCGGGTAGCCCATCATCGGCAGGGCGAGACCGAGCGCATCGAGCGCGTGCCAGCGGTTCC